>NZ_JBDODG010000034.1:0-128424 GCF_039830195.1 Acetobacterium sp.
ACCTACCCGTGCTCGGGACTTTCACCCGTTAGATTGCGCCCATGCCGGGCGCACAAATAAAGAGACACCCTTCATCTTAATGAATGGGTGCCTTTTTTATGCTGCAGCACAGCCGTAACTTATTGATTCATCTTACGGGCCAGTTCATAAATCTGCCGCTCATCCTCATCAGTGAGGATTTTTTCCATGCTATAGGCAATCACCAGCACCCCCAGGATGTCCATGACCAGCCGGATCAGAGTAAACTGCCAGCCCATCGCCGCCACTTCAAACAGCAGCAGCGGGATTTTCATCGATGCCCAGGCCCCGACAATAATAAAAACGTTGGCCAGCCGGCTGCCCTTATTGAGAAAAACCCCGGCCACCGGAAAGGCCGCATAAAGCGGACCGGCCGCCGCCGCACCAAGAAAGAAGCCCAGTAACACGCCGACAATTCCCGAATCTTTGCCCATATATTTGACCATCGTTTCTTTTTTTACCCACACATCCAACAGTCCGATCAAGACAAAAATTGGCGGCAGCACACCCAACATTTCTAATACACTGCTAATGGCTAAACTGTAGACCTGAACCCCCATGGCCGGTTTGACCGCCAGAATAATCAGGGTGACCGCGATCATGATCGCAAAAAAACGATACCGTTTCACTAATTCCAACTGTTTCTTTTTCATGACATCACCCCACCGATGACCAGCGCCACCAGAATCGAAAAGACCAGTCCCATGCCATTTCGTAAAAATGTCGCCTTTTTGCCGAAATACAGAAACTCCACCGGTATGGTTACGATCCCCACCATCATCAAGCTGGAAATAAAAGCCCCAATCTGCATGTAGCCGGCACCATTTTCCAGCAGCGCCGCCGCCAGCGGAAAGGCCAGAAAGCCCGGAATCAGGGTAATCGAGCCGATCACCGTGGCAATGACCACACCGACCCAGCCAGAGTCCTCCCCAATCAGCTGGGAAATCTGCTGCGGTGACAGCACACTGAGGATTACCCCAATCAGCAGAATGATCCCCAAAAACTGGGGCAAAATATTTTCAAAAGCTTTCCAGGCTTTTTTTAACGCCATTATTGTTTTTTCCCGGCTTTTTAGCAAGGAAAAAATCAGTCCAATGGCCGCTAATCCGTAAAAAACAATTGTCATCGTCATCTCTTTTTCCTCATTTCTTTTTATTCTTAGTTCATTTCTTTTTTTCAGCAAATCCGGTAATTTATTATAACAAAAATAAAGCCCCGGTGCAAAACACCGGAGCTCAAGTTTGATTATTAAGATGCGTTTAGACGCCGTAGTAGGCCTGATCCATCACGCCTTGCATTTTTTCCCGGGTGACGGCCACCGGGTTGGTGGTGGTACAGATATCGGCCATGGCCTTATCCAGCATTTCTTCCCGGGCCCCCAGATAATCAGCTTCCGATACACCGGAAGCCTGTAGCGAAACCGGAATATTAAGTGACGCACTCAGGGCGACCACACTGCTATACAAGGTTTCGGTGGCGTTGCCGGAGACATTCAAGATCCCAGAACCGCTTAACAGCCGGGCATACTGATGCTGAACCTTTTCGTCCTGACCGTTAAAACGGATCACATAGGGCAGGACAATGGCATTGGCCAATCCGTGGGGCAGGTGGAACATCGCGCCAAAGGCATGGGCAATACTGTGGGTGATGCCCAGACCGGCGCTGTTAAAGGCGATCCCGGCCATACAGGAAGCAATCTGCATGCTGCCCTTGGCTTCCAGATCTGAGCCGTTTATATAACTGGGGTAGAGACTGCGGAAGACCAGTTCCACGGCCTTGTTGGCATAACACCGGGCAAAGGGATTGTTGTTGGTGGAAATAAAAGCTTCGATGGCATGGGTCATAACATCCATGCCGGTGGCGGCGGTGGCGCCAGCCGGGACGCTTTCAATCAACTGGGGATCAAGGATCGCTTCATCCGGCATCATCAGGATATCGGTTAAAGGAATCTTGGTATTTTTCTGTTTATCGGTAATTACTGCGTATTCGGTAACCTCAGAGCCGGTTCCGGCAGTGGTCGGTATGGCGATAAACATTGGTTTATGAACATAGCGGTCTTCAAAAAAGATCCGTTTGAAATTGACACAATAGAAAATTATCGCCTTGGCCGCATCAATAACCGAACCACCGCCGATGGCAATCAGGGCATCCGGCTTATTCATAATAATATGCATCAGTCCTTTTTCGACAATTTCAGTGGAAGGATCGGACTCAATATCGGCAAAAACGTGATAGGTGATGCCTTTGGCATCCAGTTCGTCGGTTAATTTTTTTAATAAGCCAAACTTGACCATCCCCTGGTCAGTGGCAATACAGACATTTTTGAAATTATGTTTCTCAATTTGTTTCAGGGAACCTTCCCCATAATAAATTGCTGGCTTCACTTGAAAAAATCGCATGGGTTTTTCCTCACATTCTAAATTTAACTTGCTTAATGTTTCTTTCCGCCAAGGTAATATCCAAATTTGGATAATCCTTGAACTTTTTTCATTATAGCAAGAATCCTTGTTAAAATATAGATTATCCCTAATTTTTATTCCATGATGACCATTAAGTATCATGATTCTGCCGCAACGCAAAAAGTCTATTGAATACCAAACTCTGTCTGGCATTCAATAGACTTTTTTGTCGTGCACCCCACTTCGACTACCAACTTCCAAGCGTTACACAGGTAGTTAGCTCAAATCAGATGATCCTCCGGCACATAGAAGGTCTTACTTACCGCTGCTTCATTCCTGACCTGACGGGGTTCATAAGTTTCTATTGCGAAGGGTCCAACTCTCAACGCCACTTTCCTCTGGCTGACCTCAAACCCTGGCGCCTCGATGGGGAATTCAACCCTGCTACAGCGGATTGCAGGTTACAAAGCACCGCTAACTCTCCGTCTAGCACGACTTAGTTATTATAGCCTATTAATTTATAATTGACAAGAAAAAATAAATCCTTTAAGAAAGATGAAATTGTCTTTAATTGGGTAAGTATTAAAGAGCCATGTCAATTCCTGGCTATTATCTTTGAATGGAGGGTTCTGTATGTATAACATCCTTTTAGGCGGAGCCGCCGGAGACGGCATTGAAACAATGTCCGCACTACTTGAAAAAATGCTGAAACAATCGGGTTGCCATCTTTTTACAATCCGTGATTTTATGTCCCGGGTCCGCGGCGGCCATAATTTTACCCAGATCCGGTTCGGTAACCAACCGCTGCACGCCCACCGGGATACCCTCGATGGTCTCTTTGCCATCGATGAAACAACCTATCGGGAACACCAGCCCCAGCTTTCTTATGATGGTTTTATTTTATGTGACGAGTCGTTGCCGATCGACGATTTCCGGGCCATCAAACTGCCCCTGAAAGCGATCGCCACCAAGCTTGGCAACCCCAAAGTGATCAGCAGTGTGGCGTCCGGAGCGTTGCTTAAGCTCTTTAATATCCCCCTGGCTCACGCCGCTGCTATTATCCAGGCCGAGCTCCGGGCTGACCTGGCCGAGATCAATATAGCGGCCTTTAACAGGGGCTACGATTTGGTGGACTCAAATTATGAATTTCCACTGAGCCAAACTTCCGAACACCTGCTCCTCTCCGGAAATACCGCCATTGGCTTAGGGGCTGTCGCCGCCGGCCTGAAATTTTATTCAGCCTATCCGATGTCCCCCTCAACCAGCCTGCTGGACTTCTTTAACGCCCACAGCACCACCATGGCCATTGCCGTGGAACAGGCTGAAGACGAGATTGCTGCCATCAACATGGCCATTGGGGCCTCCTATGCCGGGGCCACCGCCATGACCGGCACCTCCGGCGGCGGTTTTTCACTGATGGTGGAAGCCCTGGGCTTTACCGGCATTGCCGAAATCCCGCTGGTGGCAGTGGATGTCCAGCGCCCGGGACCGGCCACCGGCTTTCCCACCCGAACCGAACAAAGTGATCTGAAATTTGTGATCTCCGCCTCCCAGGGCGAATTCCCGCGGATGGTCATTGCCCTCCGGGATCATGCCGATTGCTTCTACCAGACGGCCCGCAGTCTGGCCCTGGCCCAAAAATATCAGCTCCCGGTGATCCTCTTAAGCGATCAATATCTGGCCGATGCGACCACCACCATCCCGCTGCTTGATGCCAGTGAAATTGTCCGCTTCAGCGCACCGGAAGCGGCGGCTCTAACCCCAGATCAGCCTTACCGTCGCTACGCCCTCACCGAAAACGGCATCTCACCGCTGCGCATCCCCGGCAAATCGGAAGCCCTGGTACGGGTCGACAGTGATGAACATGATGAATGGGGCCAGATTACCGAATCTGCCGCTGTCCGCAACCAGATGGTCGAAAAACGGATGAACAAGCTGGAAGGCTTGAAAGCGGAACTGATTGAACCGGAGTTCTGGGGAGCCGAGCAATGTCAGTCCTTACTGGTTGGTTTCGGTTCCACCAGCGGCGCCATCAAAGAAGCCGTTGACATCCTCAACCAGGAAGATAAAAATTACGGCGCCCTGCTGTTCGGGGATATCTACCCCCTGCCCACCCAACAACTCCGGCATTTTGCCGCCCAGGTGGTAGACATTATCAACGTCGAACAAAATGCCACCGGTCAGCTGGCGGCACTGCTCCGGGAGGAAGCCCTGATCTGCTGCGAACACAGCATTCTCAAGTACGACGGCCGGCAATTATCGGTGGATGATATCCTAACCGGCATAAAAAATCTCAAGGGAGGTTTCTAATATGAACAACTCACCATTCACCACCTCTGAAACGGCCTGGTGCCCTGGCTGTGGTAATTACGCCATTCTCGAAACCCTCACCGGCGTTTTGAACCAAATGGAAACACCGCCTCATCAGGTTGTCCTGGTCGGCGGCATTGGCCAGGCCGCCAAAACCAACCAGTATCTCACCGCCAACGGCTTCAGCGGTCTCCATGGCCGCTCCCTGCCGGCGGCGGTTGCCATTAAAATTGCCAACGATGACCTGACGGTGATTGTCAATACCGGCGACGGCGATTCCTACGGGGAAGGGGGCAATCACTTTCTCCACAATATCCGCCGTAATGTCGATATCACCCATTTTGTCCATGACAACCAGATTTATGGCCTGACCAAGGGCCAGCCCTCACCCACCTCCGATCCCTGCGATCTCCGCCACAAAACCAACGCCTGCAATATAGGGGCCCCTTTTAATCCGCTGCTGATTGCCATTGCCGCCGGCGCCACCTTTGTGGCCCGCTCCTTTTCCGGCGACAAAGCCCATCTGGCCCAAATTATGGCCGCGGCCATCCGCCATCCCGGCTACGCCCTGGTGGATATCCTCCAGCCCTGCGTCAGCTTTAATAAGACCAATACCTTTGCCTATTACAAACAGCGGGTTAAACCCCTGGATGATCGCTATGACCCCACCAATAAACTGGCCGCCATCGAAACAGCGATGCAGTTCGGCGACATCATCCCGATTGGCATCCTCTATCAGGCACCGGCTCCAACCTACGCCGCCAAGCGCCCCGAACTGTTCGATACCGTCCCCCTGGTTGATAAACAGGTTCCCCTGAGTGCTGTCCAGGCCTTGATTAACAGCTATATCTAATAAGAATTAATATGAAAAGAGGTAATCTTATGGATCCCAGGTTATTTTACCAGTGCAACGATTGTAACTCCGTGCTGCTGGAACTGAACGGTACCCTGACCGAGTACTGCCATCATTCCCAGGCCCTGTTACAGCCGAATACGGCGGATGCCGCCAAAGAAAAACACGTCCCGGTGCTTGTTTTTAGCGACCACCAGCTCCAGGTTAAAGTCGGCAGCGTGCCCCACCCGATGACTGCCGATCACTCGATTCTGTGGATTTTTGTCCAGACCCGCAGCGGCGGCCAATATGTTCAGTTGACCCCGGAAAATGCTCCGGAAACGTTCTTTTCTGTGGAACCGCTGGATGTTGTCCGGGTTTATGCCTATTGCGATGTCCATGGCCTCTGGATGGTCAACAATGCCGAGCTGGATTACGAAGAAATGGTCTGCTCACCAGAGTTCCCCCAGGGCTGTATTGAATAAGTGGACCGCTTGCTCCGGCGTTACGGCTGATCTTGCGTCCCCGGGTTCTGGGTTACAACCGACCAGATCCCGGGGCCTTATGCGGTAATCAGCAAAAATCTTTATAAAAACTTAAAATTCAGCCTTTTAATTTCTTTGTTTTCAGTTGTGATATAATGAATAAAACATTTAAGCAAAAGGATGATTCATGAACGATAATAAACTTGACCTTGTGCTTACCTGTCCCGAATAATCTAATCAATGCTACTGTAACAAAATGGAGGTTACCTGATGCAAAGAGTACTTAAGACCATTCAAAATGTTCCCTACCGCAGTTCCCAGTTAGTGATGAAGCAAGTCGTCCAGGTGCTGCCACTGCCGATTCCCCCGGTTCTTCAGGGCCCTGGCATGGTCCGCCGTTTTCCCGAAATCATTGCGATTTCCGGGGTAACCAAGGTTCTGGTTGTCACCGACAAACCCCTCTATTCCATGGGTTTACTCGATTCTTTTTTATGCGCTCTGGAAACCAACGGCATCGATGCCATCGTTTTTGACAAGGTTCAGCCCAACCCCACCTTCGAAAATGTGGAAGACGGTCTGGCCCTGTATTACCGCAGCAACTGCCAGGGCGTGGTGGCCTTCGGTGGCGGCTCTCCAATCGACTGCGCTAAAATCATTGCCGCCAAGGTCACCAACCGCAAAAGCATCGAAAAGATGCGCGGACTGTTTAAACTGACCCGCCGGCTGCCGCCTTTTTTTGCCATCCCCACCACCGCCGGAACCGGTTCTGAAGCAACCATCTGCGCTGTGATCACCGACCTTAAAAACCATGAAAAATTTGCCATTAACGATCCCAAGCTGGTGCCTCTGGCCACGGTTTTCGATCCCGAGCTGATGGTCGGACTGCCGCCTTCGCTGACAGCCACTACCGGGATGGATGCCCTGACCCATGCGGTGGAAGCCTATATCGGAAAATATGATACTGCTTTTGTCAAAGAAAAAGCCCTCAATGCCAGCGAAATTATTATCAATAATCTGGAAAACAGCTATCACAACGGCCAGGACCTGGGGCTCCGGTTGAAAATGGCCCAGGCCGCCTTTGATGCCGGACTGGCCTTCACCCGGGCCTATGTTGGCTATGTCCATGCCATCGCCCACGCCATGGGTGGTTTTTACGGGGTTCCCCACGGTTTGGCCAATGCCATTATCCTGCCTTATGTGCTCGAATTTTCTAAAAAAGCCGCCCAGAAAAAAATGGCTGAGCTGGCCTTTTATGCCGGTCTGGGCGAAGCCATGAACGACGATGAAACTCTGGCTGAGCTGCTGATTGAAAAAATAAAAACGATGAATGCCAACATGGGTATTCCCACCACCATTTATGCCCTGAAGGAAAAGGATATTCCCGAACTGGCCAAACGGATTCTTAAAGAAGGCAACCCCACCTACCCGGTGCCCCGGATTATGCATTATCAGGAATGCTACGAGATCCTGACCCAGCTATGTCCGGAAACAGCGCCCGAAGCTTAATGAAGGTGCAGGTCTATCCCCCAACCTTTGCTAGCCTCACCAATCTGGACGAGGATGGCATGATGGTACTGACTCCGGGGGCCCGGCTGTTCACCGTTTATCGACGGCTGAAAATCCCTCTGGTGTTACAGCCGCTGGTGATCTGCCATGTCAACTACCAGCGGGTGAAATTGAATACCCAGTTAAAAGATGGAGATGTGATCAGTTTTATGCTCCCCCTTGCTGGAGGATGAGAGGTAATTTTTTGAAAGGCTATTGCGGCAAAATACTGATGGTGGATCTTTCCGATTCCACCTTTAACGAAATCAAAATCCCCGATGTGATTTACGAACATTTTCTTTCCGGGGTGGGTCTGGGCGCCTATATCCTCTATAAATATATTCCCCAGGGCGCCGATCCCCTGGGGCCGGATAATATCCTCGGCTTTGTCAGCGGACTCCTCACCGGCACCGGCAGTTTTATGACCGGACGCTGGCTGGCCGTCTGCAAGTCGCCCCTGACCGGCGGCTTCGGCGATGCCAATTGCGGCGGCACCTTTTCTCCAGCGCTCAAGCAAAGCGGCTATGACGGTATCTTTTTAAAGGGCCAGGCGCCCACCCCCAAAATGCTCTTTATCGATAATAACGGTCCCCAGCTGATGGATGCCACTGATCTCTGGGGTCTGGACACAGTGGTCACCGAAGCCGCCATCAATCAGAAAATCACCACGAACAAAAAACTGGCCATTGCCACCATCGGCCCGGCCGGTGAGCACCAGTCGCTGATCGCCGGAATTTCCAACGATGGCGGCCGGATGGCGGCCCGCTCCGGGGTCGGCACTGTAATGGGCTCAAAAAAACTCAAAGCCGTGGTTTTGGCCGGTTCGCAAATGATCCGTTCTCAGGATCCCCAGGCCATCAAAGCCATCAGCCGGGACTACGCCCAAAAAGTCAAGGCTGCCAATCTGCCCCCGCTGGCCACCGGGGCGATGCTGCCGATGATGGGAAAATCGATGGTGGCGACTGATAAGGCCATCCCCATTGACGGGATGTTATCCACGGCCATCATCAAAAAATGGGGCACCGGCTTTACCAACACCATGGGCATGACCATGGGTGATACCCCGGTCAAAAACTGGAAGGGTTCGGTGGCCGATTTTCCCTATCGCCAGTACCGCCATATGAATCCCGACCAGATCCAGAAACACGAAACCAAAAAGTATCACTGTTATTCCTGCGTCATTGGCTGTGGCGGGGTCTGCGATATCAGCGCCATCTCAAAAGGCCGTTTTCCGCACACTCACAAGCCGGAGTACGAAACCGTCGCCGCCTTTGGGTCACTGCTGTTAAATAAAGATCGCGATGCCATTTTTATGATCAACGAACTGCTCAACCGCGGCGGAATGGACAGTATTTCGGCCGGAAATACCATTGCCTTTGCCATGGAGTGTTATGAAAAAGGCTGGCTCAGCCCGGAAGTCACCGGTGGACTGGAGCTCACCTGGGGCAATGCCGAGGCAATCATCACTCTGGTCGAACAAATGATTGCCGGAGTCGGCTTTGGTGCTGTTTTGCAGCACGGCGTTAAAAAAGCCAGTGCCATTCTCGGGATTGAATCCGCGCCCCTGGCCATCCACGCCGGCGGACAGGAACCGGGCATGCATGACCCCCGGCTGGATCCGATCCTCGGTATCCACTATTCCTGCGACCCCACCCCCGGCCGCCACACCATCGGCGCCGGCAACTATTACACCTATATGCGGATCTGGGAAGATGTGACCTGGGCGCCCAAGGTCAAACTGGGGGAAGATAAAAACGACGACTACGAGGCCACCAATCAGGTCGGCCTGAAATCCATGATCAATGCCTGCATCAAACAGATTCTCGATGGCTCCGGCGGCTGTTTTTTTGCGCTGGTCAGCGGACTCAATCACTTTAAGCTTTTTGATTATCTCAATGCTGCCACCGGCTGGCAGAAAACCGCCAACGAATACATGACCATCGGTCTGCGGATGCAAACCCTGCGCCAGGCCTTTAATGTCCGGGAAGGAATCAACCCCCGGGACTTTAAAATGAATGAACGGCTCAGTGGCAACCCGCCCCTGACCGCAGGTCCCCTGAAAGGAAAAAGTTTTGATCTGGATGCGATGATGAGTATTCACTACCAGTTTATGGGTTGGGACAAAAAAACCGGCATCCCCACCAAAACCGCCCTGGCGGACCTGGGCTTCTGCGATCTGGAAATGGAGGGCGTAACCCATGGCTGATCAGAAAAAACCTGTCATCGATTATGAGCTCTGCATGGCTTGCGGTATCTGCTCCGGCGATTGTCCCCTGAGCTGCATCGTTTTGCGCAAAACCGATATCGACCGCTACCAGAAAGCCTACCCGGTGCTGGATGAGTACTACCGCTGCACCGGTTGCACCCGCTGCGCCAAAGCCTGCCCGATGGAGGCGATCCGGATGATATGACAAAAAGCAGCTGAATGATTTTTAGATCATCCAGCTGCTTTTTTCATTGTTCACTTTCACTTAATCAGTGCATACATACAATAATCGGTGATCTTTCCATTTTTATAAATCGCTTTCTTGCAGATTCCTTCCAGTTGGAATCCGGCTTTTTCCAATGCTGCTCGAGAGCCGATATTATCGACAAAGGGGCGGGCATAAATTCGGAAAATATCAAAATTGGCAAAGCCGTTTTCACAGGTTTGAATAATCGCTTTGGTCATAATCCCTTTGCCCCAGAATGGTTCACCCAGCCAGTATCCCAACTCGGCCGTCTTACAACTGACATCGTCTTGAAGCAACAATCCTACCGAACCGATGGGCTCATTATCAATGACAATGGCTTTAATTGACTGTTTGGTCTGGTCCCGGTGCATACACTTGTCAATGAACATATGCGCATCGTCCAAGGTGTAGGGTGATGGGAACGTATTTCGCAAAAAACAGGCTACCTTGGGGTTATTGGCATAACGCACAAGATTTTCCGCATCATCCAGTTTCCAATCTCTTAATTCAAATTTCATCTTTCTTCCTCCTGTATAGAATAAGTCATGATCTGTCAAACCGAACACCTGACATCTGCCGATGATTGGCCTGACTGCAACATGCGGGCTGACAATTTTGATCTGAGAACCGACACAACATCTAATCATTCACCTGAATCAAATCGTTTAAATCCATCACAAACTAACTGGCTTTTTAAGTATTCTACCCCTTTTTCACCCAAATATTGAATCAATGTTTATTAACCTAAAAAAAGACACCCATACCGGTAAATTTGACTTCGCAGGCAAATTTACCGGTATGGGCGTCTAATCGTTCAGTAACATCATTGAAATGTTTCAATGAGCGAAATAGCATATCTTGATTCCACATTTTTGTCAAGATACTCGTTTAATATGATGCTCTGAAATTTTACAGGCTGGGCAGGGTTCCCGAAATCACTGCTGGTGCCAGGGCATTAATGACTGCTTGCATGATCCCGTTTGATGTATAGGTCGCGCCGGAAATCGTGTCAACCACCGGGCTCTGGGCGGCGACAATGGCTGCCGGTACCGCATCGATGGCCTTGCCATAATACTTTACATTATTTTCGTTGTGAGAGACCACCGAAACAGCGGTAACCACGTTTTCAGTCACGGTGACACTAACCGTCAGCTCCGGTCCGTAACCTTCGGCCACCCCGGTATAGGTCCCATCCTTCAGATCGACGCTGCCCAAAAATAGATTGGCTTTGGTTACCACCGTATCAGTCACGGTTGAATCCGACATTGTTGTTGGTGCGCTTTCTGCCGTGGCAGTACTTGAGCTTTCAGCAGTTACTGGTTCGGTTTGTTCTGCTACTGCTGTTGCTGGCACCGTTTGGGTTCCATACAATTTCTCTACCGAAGCCTCCACTTCCTTTAACGAACTGTTAAAAAAAACATCCGGCCCCATGATTCCGCCAACTTCCCAGAGGTGAATACCCAGAAAGACGATCAGCACCACGGTTAACCAGCGATGTGGTTTGATCCAGGTGCATTTTCCGGGCAACAATTTTCTGAGCAGATAAGTAAGTCCCAACAAAATCCCCGTTACCATACACAGGGTTCCATAATTAAATGACAGAATGGCACCTGAGGAAAAGATACCATGGATGCAGGCGGTGATCACAAAAGCGATTCCCATTGTTTTATGTGAATTTCTCAAATTTCGGTTTATCTTGGCGATGAATTTATTTTTTCTGGTTCCCTTATTGACGATTCGCAATAAGTAGATGATTGTTAGTAAAACGGCAAAAATGACACTTAACCAGGCAGTCATTACGTTAATGATAACGGTCATCTCAATCCCTCCTTTTTTTCTTATCATAGCAGACGATTATGACATCTTGGTGTCATTTTTTTATCAGTTTATCATCCTTTTGTGATGATCGTGTGACGAGACCACCCGCTTAATTATTATTTAAGCTGATTCCTAAAAAGAAGTCTTTGCGTTTTACATTTCTCTCTCTAAAATAAAAAAAATAAGATCTATTGAAAAATAGATCCTATCAATTAATAAAACATCGGCAATACGCCAAAAAACAACATCCCTAAAGCGGCTGAAATCAGAATTAATTTAATCGGATGTAGTTTGAACCGGAAATAGACAAAGCTGCCAATGATGAAAATAATAATTTCCAGATATTGGAGACTGGCAAAAAAATCACCCACCGAGTGGATTTTGACCCCCTCGCCAATAAACCCGGTGGACATCAACAGCAGCACCGCCGAGGCAATCAGACCAATCACCACTGGTCGCATGCCATAAAGGGCTCCCTGTACCCATTTATTCTGCTGAAAATTAGTAAACGCTTTGGCAATGAAAAGGATGATAATAAATGAGGGCAGCACCACCGCTGTGGTTGCGACCAGCGCTCCCGCAAACCCGCCCATTTCCATCCCCACGAAAGTGGCAATATTCACCGCAAATGGCCCGGGGGTTGACTCAGCCACCGCAATAAAATCGGTCAGTTCCAGCAGGGTCAACCAGCCATGGGCCACCACTTCCTGCTGAATCAGCGGAATCATGGCGTAGCCACCACCGATGGTAAATAAGCCAATTTTAAAAAAGGTGATAAATAGCTCCAGATACATTATTTATCCTCCCCGATTTTTTTTTTGCTCGAAATTTTTCGGTTCTGCCAAAGCTGATAAAAAAGACCGGTTACAGCACCACCCAGTAGCAGATAAATGACATTGATCTCGGTGAATGAAGCCAGCCCAAAGGCCAGCAATAAAATCAGTACCGTTAACGGCGTGTATTCTCCCTTTTTGCCCATTTTAACCACGGCTCCCAGGATTAAAACAATCACGCCGGCCCGAATTCCCCGAAAGCCATAGCTCACCCACTCCAGGCTTTGAAACTCCTGGAAAAACAGGGCAATCAAACTGATAATCGTAAGTGAGGGGATCACCACCCCCAGGGTGGCCAACAGCGACCCCCAGAAGCCGGCCACCTTATAGCCCACAAAGGTCGCCGTATTGATGGCAATGACCCCGGGGGTTGCTTCGGCAATGGCAAAGATATCGAGGATATCCTTACCGTCAATCCAGTGATGTCGTTCCACAGTTTCATATTCAATCAGCGGAATCATGGCATAGCCGCCGCCAAAGGTGAACAGGCCAATTTTAAAAAAGGTGATAAATACGGTTAACAGTTTTTCCTTTTGACTCGTCGTCGATTCCACTTGATTCCCTCCTATAAGCTGATCCATTCCAATTTTTCCTGAAAACCGACCGTATCGGTGACACTCCATATAACATAGTCTTCCAGATCGGGATAATTTTTAATCACCACCGGCACACTTTTTTCGTCTAAGATGATGGCCGTCCCAGGATTGATTGACTCTCCATGGTGACAGTCAACATGAAATGAATGCAGTGGTAGTCTGAATCCCTTCCCGGTGTACTTCATATAAGCTTCTTTAAGGGTCCAGAGATCATAAAAACCCCGGATCTGTTGCTCGGCCGGCAGCGCCCAGAGCCAATCGGCCTCTGAGGAAGCAAAAAATCGCCGGGCCAGTTTTAGATTCGGTCGCTCCATTTTTTGGATGTCCACCCCCACCGCCTGTACCCCCAGACCACAGACTACATAGTGGCCCGAATGAGACAGATTAAAATGAATGTCCGGATAATCTGACAACATCGGTTTGCCATCTTCTCCTGGTGCTATCCTCAGCGATCCACTGATGCCATGGACGCGTTCCACCGCTTGTTGAAGGAGTATTTCAGCGCCAACTGATAAAGCTTTCGCTTCCGGTGTTTTAAGCCGCTCGGCCTTTTCCCGCCGGGCTCGGGAGACCACTTGCATTGCCGCGGCCAAGCGGTGGGGTTCATTCAATACACGAACATCCGCGATAAAAATTCGGGTTTTTGTGGCTTCCATTTTTTTCTCCATTTATTGACTGTTCCGGGATTTGCCATTCCAGCTTGCAACCGGCTTCTGTCGTCCATTTGATTACATTATACTATAAAAAAGATAAGAGCAGGCAAACAAGTCGTTATTGTCTGCCTACTCTTTAGTCCCGATTGTTACCCATTAATTCCTGAATTTCCTGGCGATTCTTTTCATAGATATCTTCTCTGATGGCTGAGCATCCGCCAATGGTTTTTTTTCCCTGCAATAACTTTTCGGCAAAGGCCATACAGTTATTTTCGCCGCAGTTTTTACAATTAGTATGGGGCAGGTATTCATAAATATCAAAGACGCTGATTTCCTGATCCGACATGATTTTCTCCTGTTTTTTCACGATTTGATGATTGTTGTCATCAACATAAGCAGATATGACAAAACCTGCTTTTTAAGAGATCTTAAAGAGCAGGTTAAATATTCTTTTGGCAGAGGTAGCAGGATTCGAACCTGCGAGTGATGGAGTCAGAGTCCATTGCCTTACCGCTTGGCGATACCCCTTTATTCATTTTCTGTCCCGAAGGTACGCTAAATATTTTATCTAAATTTGTATTAATTGTCAAGGAAAATGAATAATTGATTTACATTTTTTATTTATTTTGTCTTTTCGCTGATACTGAACACTCTTTTAGCATTCGCAGTCGTAATCTCGGCTACCTCTTCCACCGCGATTCCGCGGATCCGGGCAATTTCGGCGGCCACGAAACGCACATAGGCCGGCTCGTTCCGTTTGCCGCGATGAGGAGTAGGCGTCAGATAAGGACTATCGGTTTCAATCAGCAACCGGTCCAACGGCATCATCGCGACGACTTCCGGCAGTTTCCGGGCATTGCTGAAGGTCAGCGGCCCGGAAATCGACAGATGAAAACCCATCTCCAGAAAAACCTTCGCCATTTCCACCGAGCCACTGTAACTGTGCATGATGCCCCCGTACTCCGGCACAAAGTATTCCTTTAAGATCCTAACCATATCTTCCATCGATTCCCGGTTATGGATCACAATCGGGAGCGCCACCGCTTTGGCGATGATCAGCTGGCGGATAAAGACCTCCTGCTGCACATCCCGGGGGGAATAGTCATAGTGGTAATCGAGACCGATTTCGCCGATGGCCACCACCTTTTCTTTGCTGGCCCATTCCGTTAACATGGCGTCATGTTTGTGGGCATCGTAATCCTTGGCATCATGGGGATGAATCCCCACGGTGGCATAAACCATCGGGTATTTTTCACTCATTGCCACGGCCCGGAAGCTGGAGGCCTCATCGGCGCCGGGATTGATAATCAGCTCCACCCCGGCGGCCCGAGCGTTTTCCAGCACCGCTTCGCGGTCCTCATTAAATTTTTGATCGTCGATATGGGCATGGCTGTCAATTAACATCTATGCATCTCCTTTGCTTTTTCAATTAAAATATCTTTTTCGTTTTGAAATGTTTCCTCGATGACGCCTTCCAACAGCAACTTAAGAATCCGGCCGATTTCGGCTCCGTTGGTGATCCCCAGGCCAATCAGATCATGGCCGTTGACAGCCAGATCTTTCAGCGAAAAACAGGCCTTTTCGGCAATCACCTGATCCAGCAGCGTTTCCAGTCTTTGCAGCGACGCCAACCGGTCACGATACTCCGGCGCCTGGGCCAGGTTATCACTCCGCTTTATTGCGATCAGATCGCGAAACAGTGGCTCTGTCAGGCGATTCAGCCAGCGCTTGACGCAGGTTTTATCGGCCGCAATCAGGGTATCGTGGTATTTCACCAGCAGACAGACCTGATCAATGGTATTTTTACTGATCCGCAGGGCGGTTAAGCGCTCCCGGGCCATCGCTTCCGAACACTTGCTGTGACCTTTAAAATGGCCCACACCGGCAGCATCCCGGGTAAAGGTCTGGGGTTTCCCCAGGTCGTGAAAAAGCATTGCCCACCGCAACCGCCGCACCGGCACCAGGGTTTCCAGCGCCACCGCCGTATGGGTCAAGACATCATAGCAATGGTGGGGATTCATCTGATCAAAGTTTTTGGCCGGTAACAGCTCGGGGATCACCACCCCCAGCACGGCGGTTTCGGCCAGGATGATCGTTTTGGCATTTTTTCCACAAATCAGTTTATCCAGTTCGGCGGCAATTCGCTCCGCTGAAATATGACGGAGTTGTCCACAATTCTGCCGGATTGCGGCGCCGGTTTCCCCATCCAGATCAAAGCCCAGAACTGCGGCAAAACGCAGACCACGGAGGATTCGCAGGGCGTCCTCGGCCATTCTTTTGAAAGGATCGCCGACACAGCGAATGATTTTATTTTTAATATCCTGACTGCCCCCAAACAGATCAATCAAACCTTTGTGGGGATGATAGGCCATCGCATTGATGGTAAAATCCCGCCGAGCCAGGTCATCGGCCAGATTTCGGGTGAAGGCAACCGTATCCGGACGACGATTGTCCGAATAATCGCCTTCGATCCGGTGGGTGGTTATTTCAATCGCCATCCCTTCAATCATGACCGTCACAGTACCGTGGCGGATGCCGGTTTCAACAACCCGATGGCCGGCAAAACAGGCGATAATTTCATCCGGGGTGGCGTCGGTGGTCATATCAAAGTCTGTCGGCGGGGTGGCCAGCAGAAAATCCCGGACACAGCCGCCCACCAGATATCCACAGAATCCACAGCTTTCCAGTTGTTTAAAGGCCTTTTCTACCGGAACCGGGAGATTAAGCTTCATTACTTCCCAAGCCGATGTCGTCGGCCACGGCCCGCATGCCCAAAATCGTTTCCTGCATCAGCTCATCCAGGGAATAACCGGCCATATCGGCACCTTTGGTGACCACCTCACGATTAACCCCGGCGGCAAAACTGGCGGTTTTAAATTTCTTTTTCACCGATTTCAGTTCCAGGTCGTTGACGCTTTTGGAAGGCCGCATATAGGCGCAGGCGGTAATCAATCCGGCCAGTTCGTCAGTGGCATAGAGAATTTTTTCCATCTGGTGGGTGGGCTCGACATCGGCACAGAGACCAAAACCATGACTGACGACGCTATTGATAAAGGCTTTCTCGTAATCGTTAGCTTCCAGGATTTCGACCACCTTGACGCAGTGTTGGTCCGGATATTTTTCATAATCCAGGTCGTGCAGCAGCCCGACAATGCCCCAGTAGTCCGGGTCTTCTCCTTCCAGCCTGGCAAAATGCGCCATCACGCCCGAAACCGCCAGGCCATGATTGACCAGGGATTCGCTTTCATTATATTCCTTCAACAATGCCAATGCTTTTTCTCGATCCAATTGTGTACTCATTATATCTCCTCGTTCTTCTTCTAAATTAATAGCAGCTTGCAACTTTATTATCAAAAAACTAAAATTGCTTTGCTGTCGGTTTCGCGAATTATCTTCTTTATATTATGTGTATTCTAACACAGTTTGCCGTTCACTGACAAAGCCTGTTTCAATTTCTTCGGCTTTTCACCGCTCACAAAAAGCCCTGCCGCAGATTTTTGGATCCATGGCAAGGCTGGTGTTTAATTTTTCGTTTATTGTTAATTCCGATTATGCGAATTCAGTTTATGCAAAGTTTTAACGCTGGCCCCAGGTTTGATGAAATAGCACATCGATCCGAGCGGTCAGCGTTTCCGGTCCAATCCCGTAGCACCATTCATCGACCTGATTCACCGGCATGATTTCCATCAGCGAATTGGTGATAAAAACCTCGTCAGCTGCCAGCAATTGATCGCTGCTGTAGTGACCCTCTTCGATTGGGATGTGATTGGCTTTTAGCAGCTGGATCACCCGGTTTCGGACAACGCCAGCCAGCAGCCCGCAATCCTTTGCCGGGGTGCCGACCCTGCCGTTTTTGATCAGAAAGATATTGGTCATACAGCCCTCAGCCAGATGGCTCTGGGTGTTATAAAAAATCGCTTCGCTAAAACCCCGGGCTTTGGCCTCATTTAAAATCAGCAGATTTTCCAGATAGTTGTTGGACTTAATCGTCACCAGCCGGGATTTTTCATTGCGGACCCCATCATTGGTGCAGATTTTCAGGCCCCGCTCAAACATCTGGCGGTCATAATGATTTTCCCGGGCCGTGATCAGCAGGTTATCCGCTTTTAGCCCCTTGCTGAGGGTGACCCGCAGGCCGCCCCGAATCATCTCATTTTTGGCGATAATCTTTAAACACTCGGTCCGGATCTGATCGGGATGGCTGGTCAGCTTAAGACCCATCACCAGGGCACTCTGCTTCAATCGCTCCATATGATCCGCAAAGAAAACCGGTTTCCCCTGGGCCACGTTGATGGTTTCAAACACCCCATAGCCATAAAGAAAGCCCTGATCCAGAGGTATTTGGGGCTTTCTTGAAATTTCCCCGTTATAACTGACGTAGTCCATTTTAATATCGTTTCAACGCATCCATCAGGGCGCGACCCTTATCGAAGGTTTCTTGATACTCAGACTCGTTGTCAGAATCCCAAACGATCCCGCCGCCGACCTGAAAATAACCTTTGCCATCCTTGCAGACAATCGTGCGGATGACGATATTGAGATCCAGATCGCCGTTGAAACTAATGTAGCCGATCGAACCGGTATAAATGTTTCGCTGAGTCGGCTCCAGTTCGTCTATAATCTCCATCGCCCGAATCTTTGGTGCCCCGGTAATTGAACCGCCCGGGAAGGTGGCTTTAACACAGTCAATGGCATCGAGATCGTCTTTCAGCTCGGCGGTAACCGTTGAGACCAGGTGAAACACGGTCTGATAGGTTTCCAGCTTAAACAATTCCGGAACCTTAACGGTGCCGGTTTTGGCAATTTTCCCAAGATCATTCCGCTCCAGATCGACAATCATCAAAAGCTCCGCCTTATCCTTTTCGCTGTTGACGAGCGTCTCCCGATTGGCGGCATCTTCGGCCGGGGTTTTGCCCCGGGGCATGGTGCCTTTAATCGGTCGGGTTTCAATCTGTCGGCCCTGCACCAGAATAAAACGCTCCGGTGAACTGGAGACAATCTGGCCAACCCCAAAATCGATATAGCTGGCAAAGGGAGCTGGATTAATTTTTCGTAGTTCGCTATATAATTCCAACGGGCTAAGTTGTAAATCAGCGTTAAACCGCTGGGTCAGGTTGGTCTGATAAATATCCCCGGCCAAAATATATTCGTGAACCGCATCCAGGGCTTTCAGATATTCGGGTTTGGTAAAGTTGCCCCGGAATTCCAGATTTTCATTGATTTTAAAATCCGAGCGGATGGCGACCTTGGGATCACCGGTAAATTTTACGGCTAAGCGGCTGACAATATCGGCTTCGCTTTCCTCGATCCCCAGGGCGGCTACATAGGTTTTATTTTCTTTGTGATCGATGATCACAATGCCATCGTAAAAACCCATAAAACAGTCGGGAATATTGACATCATCCACGGCGCTGCGGGGAAACTCTTCCAGATGGTGACAAAGGTCATAGCCAAAATAACCCACTGCCCCGCCGATAAACGGAAACGGCGAGGGATAGTCCATCTTATACTGTTTTAATAACTTTTGCAGTTCAGCAAAAGGATCACCAGTAACCGTTTTCGTTGCGGTTTTCGTGGTAATGGTGATGGCATCCGCTTTGCTGGTAAAGACCAGAAATGGATTCCCACCGATAAATGAATAGCGTCCCAGGCTGTCCGGGTCTCTTCCGCTGTCCAGGAAGAAACTGTAGGGCTCATCTTTAAATAAAAGATAGCTTTCAAAACTTGTTAAGTCGGTTTTTATTTCTTGTATCAGCATCTTACACCATTTTCTTTTGTCGCTTGAAAAAAGTTGTCCAATAATTCCATACCCATTTCGGTGAGAATCGCTTCGGGATGAAACTGCACCCCTTCGATATGGTAATCTTTGTGTCGCATCCCCATGATCTCATTTTGATCGGTTCGCGCGGTAATCTCAAAAAAGTCGGGAATTTCCTGGTTTTCGACCACCAGTGAATGGTACCGCGTCACCTTCAGGGGATTATTGAGACCATCAAAGACCCCGGCATTGTCATGAGCGATGGCATGGACCTTGCCATGAACCGGCTCCAGGGCTTTGGTAATCTTGCAGCCAAAAGCCTGGCCGATGATCTGATGGCCCAGACAGATACCCAGGATCGGGATTTCACCCTTAAAACGGTGGACAACATCCAGACAGATGCCGGATTCGTTGGGGGTACATGGCCCCGGTGATAAAACAATCATCGACGGCGCCATCGCAGCAATCTCGTCAAGGGTGATTTTATCATTTCTTTTTACCATCACCGTTTCATTGAGTCCTTCCAGATACTGGACTAAATTATAGGTGAAAGAATCATAGTTGTCGATCATTAGAATCAATTTTTATACCTCATAGTATTAATCATTTTGAGCTGTATTGTATCATACTCCAAGGGTCCAGTACAATGAATTATAGCTGGAATATTTGGCTTGAATTTTCGGTCGATCCGGTTTATTTCGGGGTTCTGTCCCTCCATAATTTACCCCCAATCCCCAGGCTTGTTTTCCTGCTTTGTTTTTTTCTTGATAAAGCTTCTCCCGTTATTAAAAATCCCCTTAAAAAAAGACCACCTGGTATGCGGTGGTCTCTTTTTTAAGGGGAGGGGTAATTATATTTTAGTTTGTCCAGACGTCACAAAAATCCAGAAAAAACGTAAAATCTAGGGTTTGAATATCATATAAAGAATGCTTGATACTTTAAATTTCTGATGGCCGTTGACCGGCTTCTCTGCCATGGTGATCAGCTCTTTTTCCGTTTCTGATCCCTCATCAGTTGCTTTTTTGGTGCATTCCGGCACCTTGATAAAACGATTGATTAAAAACGCTACGATGATCCCAAACGCTGTTTCCAGCAGTCTTAACATTGCCAGCATGTAGCTGCCAGCGTCCTGGGGATAGGTGGTCATGACACTGAGAAACATCACACAGGTAATGACAATGGCCCCAGCCTTATTAAAATTATTACATAAGTAAATTAGCGTCATAATACCCAGAGGAATAATGGCGACATAGGCAAATTCATAGGGGATTAAGTTAGCGGCAAAAATGCCCAGCAGTCCCGCTGCTCCACCAAAGATGGTTCCCAATATCCGATTCCAGCCGGTTTCGATGGAATTTTCAATGCTCGGCCCCATGGTAAGCACCGCTGCAATTGCAGCAAACAGTGGATTAAACTCCGGTCCCATCATTGCAAATACCATCACACAGATGAATACTGCCAGTACCGTTTTTATGTTTCTCATACCAAGAGATGGCAGATGACATAATTTCATGATCTTTTTGCTCCAATTTTTTATTTAACTTTTACCCTCATCATTTTGTTCCCACCAAAAATCGTGATTCAAAATGTTTCTTTATCTAGAGTATACTCCCATATAAAATTAAGTCAATAGCGTAATCATTTTCAGACTGATGTAACTGTTTTCACAGCGCATCTCTTAAGCAAACTCACAGATTTTTTAAGTTTTTCGCCTCCCGGATCTCCCCCATGGCAACTCGTTTTTCGCGAACTGACTTAAGCCGGTCGATCAATTCTTCCTTTTCATCCAAACGGATCATTTCCTTCATCGCTTCCAGACTGGCCTCAAATTTTTCGATCTGATCAAGTAGATTTTTACGGTTACACATAAACAACTCGGTCCACATCGGGGCGTTGATCATGGCGATCCGGGTCAAATCACCAAAACTGCCGCCCTCAAAATCAGTGATCGAGAGATCATCCTCGCAATCCACCAGGGCTGCCGCAATCACATGGCAGAGCTGGGAGGTGAAGGCTATTTTCTGGTCGTGAATTTCGGTGGTGGTTTCGACAATATGGTTAAATCCCAGATCGGTCACGATGTCCCGGATTAACTGAATATTTTCTGGTTGATTGGAAGGTAAGGGGGTCAGAATATAATTCCGATTCTTAAAGATCCGGTCATCAGCCCCGCCGAACCCCTCTTTTTCACTGCCTGCCATGGGATGACCGGGAATATAATCAATATCTTTGCGCAGCAGATTACCGAGATTTTTAAAGACCACTTCTTTGACCCCGATAATATCCGTGACAACGGCTCCCGGTTTGAAGTCTTCCATATAAAGGGCTAAAAAAGCCAGGGTGTCCATCGGGGTCAGGCAAATAAACACCAGATCGCATTGGGGCAGCATTTTTTGAAGCCCCGCCGAATCCCAGACCCCTTCATCAATCACACCCTGAACCCGGGCGGTTTCGATCACCGCCGGGTTTAAATCATAGCCCCAGATTTCTCTGGGCCCCTGTTTCCTGAGTCCCATGGCCAGCGCCCCGCCCATCAGACCCAGGCCGATAAAGCCAACGATGGAGTCTTCACGTTTTTTCATTACATCACCTTGTTCTCAAATTCGGCGTATTTTTTGACCGTAATCATGATTTTATGGAATTGTTCCGGCGTAATTGACTGTTCGCCATCGCACAGCGCTTCTTCGGGATTATTATGGACCTCGATCATCACCCCATCGGCACCGGCGGCAATGGCCGCTTTAGTCAAAGCTTCAACCGTCCAGGACAGTCCGGTGGCATGGCTGGGATCAATAATAATCGGCAAGTGACTTTTTTGTTTGAGCACCGGGATACAGCTGATATCCAGAGTATTGCGGGTGGCGGTTTCAAAGGTCCGGATTCCCCGTTCACACAAAATGACCTTATCATTCCCTTCTTTCATGATGTATTCAGCCGACATCAGAAATTCCTGCATCGTCGATGACATCCCCCGTTTTAACAGAATCGGCTTGTCAATTTTCCCCAATTCCCGAAGCAAATCAAAATTCTGCATATTTCTGGCCCCTACCTGGATAATATCCACGTCTTCAAAGGCCGCCAGATGTTCCAATGACATCAGCTCGCTGACGATTGGCAGTCCGGTTTCTTTTCTGGCGATCTTTAACAATTCCAGTCCTTCATATCCCAGGCCCTGGAAAGCATAGGGTGAGGTTCGCGGCTTGAAGGCCCCGCCCCGCAGAAAGGTAGCGCCGGATGCTTTGACGCTTTTGGCAATCGAGACAATCTGTTCTTCGCTTTCCACCGAACAGGGTCCGGCCATAACACTGATAGTACCCTCGCCGACTTTGCGGCCTTTGACAGTAATAATGGTGTCATCGGGATGAAAAAGACGATTGGCTTTTTTATAGGGTTCCTGTACTCTGAGCACATTTTCCACAATACGATTCGAACGGATTTTTTCCACATCAGCCAAGGTTGTATCCCCTACTATTCCTAGAATGGTGTGATCCACACCTTTTGAATAATGAATGCTTAATCCCTGTGTTTCAATCATCTTGATTAACCTCTGAATATCTTCTTCTTTGGTGTTGGGTTTAACTACTATTATCATTTCTTCCTCCATTATTTTAATCACTGACCACTCAGCCCCATTTTTTATCTTCTGTGCACCGAAGACCACAAGAATCTGCCCTTGCATTTCCCGTGATTCGCAGGCAGCCGCCAATTTGCTAGCATGATTCTTGGCTTTTGCTTTGCGAAAAAAAAAGGAGACTTCCTAAGAAGCCTCCTAAAAATCAACTTTTATTCAATACACTTGTATCGCTAAAAATTTCTCATGGGTTGGGATTCTCAAAGGAACTTAATTGATTGCACGCAAAGTAACCAAAGCTAAAGAACCAATAGCTTTGGGTGTTAACGTAATAATATTCATTTAAGTTTCTTCTTAACTCTTCCATGATATTCCTCTCAGGACACCTTGCAGCTGAGAAAATGAACTTCTCCACAACCTTGTTGAACTGTAACGTGTATTTTGATTTATTATAGACCTAATTTTTATCAATGTCAAACGAATAGTTATTAAAAGAGTGTTAATTTTTCATTCTTTGCTTTACGTATTGACAAGATCCTATCGTTTATGTTATATTACTTATAATTCCTACTGGAATGATATGTAATTTATTAATAATGATATAAGGAGATACGATTATGAAGGATACCCGAAAATTTGAAACGCTCCAGCTCCATGGGGGACAAACCCCTGATCCCACTACCCATGCAGTTGCGGTTCCCATTTATCAGACCACCTCTTATGTTTTTGACAACAGCGAACACGCCCAGCGGCTTTTTGGCTTGGAAGAACCGGGCAATATCTATACCCGGATCATGAATCCCACCACCAGTGTGCTGGAAGAACGGATGGCGCTTCTGGAAGGCGGCGTTGGCGCCCTAGCCTTTGCTTCCGGCTCGGCCGCCATTACCGCCACCATTCTCAATATCGCCGGCACCGGTGACGAACTGGTTGCGGCATCCACCCTTTATGGCGGTACCTATAATCTCTTAAGCGCGACGCTGCCCCGGCTCGGCATTAAAACAACCTTTGTTAACCCAGATGACCCCGAAAATTTCCGCACTGCCATCAACGAGAATACCAAGGCCATCTATATCGAATCACTGGGGAATCCGGCCATTAATATTGTTGATGTTAAAGCCGTGGCTCAAATCGCCCACGATAATGGCTTACCGCTGATCGTCGATAATACCTTTGCCACCCCGTACTTATTCAGACCCCTGAATTTTGGTGCCGACATCGTCGTTTATTCGGCTACCAAATTTATTGGCGGACACGGCACCACCATCGGTGGCATCATCGTTGACGGCGGCACCTTTGACTGGGCCGGCAGCGGCCGCTTCCCGGTGTTTACCACCCCGGACGCCAGCTATCACGGTATTACCTACGCCACCGATATTGGCGCTGCGGCCTTTATTGTCAAGGCCCGGGTGCAACTGCTCCGGGATACCGGCGCCTGCATCAGTCCCTTTAATGCCTTCCTGCTGTTACAAGGTCTGGAAACCCTGTCCTTGCGCCTGGATCGCCATCTCGAAAACACTCAAAAAGTTGTCGCTTTTTTAAGCGATCATCCTCAAGTTACCTGGGTAAACTACCCGTCACTTCCCGACAACCCTTACAAGGCCCTTTCAGACGAGTACTTTAAAAAAGGCCCTGGCTCGATCTTCACCTTTGGCATCAAAGGCGGTATCGCCGCAGCCCGGAAATTTATTGACAGTCTGACCCTGTTTACGCATCTGGCCAATGTCGCCGATGCCAAATCGCTGGTGATCCATCCGGCTACCACCACCCACCAGCAATTGTCTGGTGATGACCTGATTGCCGCCGGCATCACCGAAGATATGATCCGTTTATCCATCGGTCTGGAACACAGCGACGATATCCTCGCCGATCTCGACCAGGCCTTAACCAAAGCCCTTTAATTTTTTAATCAATCACCCGGAGGTGAACCGATGCCAATCAAAATACCCACCGACCTGCCGGCCAGTCAGATTCTGACCAATGAAAACATCTTTGTGATGGATGCCGACCGGGCCAGTCACCAGGACATCCGGCCCTTGAAAATCGCCATCCTTAACCTGATGCCCACCAAAATTTCCACCGAAACCCAGCTTTTGCGTCTGTTGGGTAATACCCCGCTGCAAATTGAGGTGACCCTGTTGCAAACCAAAACCTATGAGAGCAAGAACACCTCTTCCGAACACCTGGGCTCCTTCTATTGCTATTTTGAAGATATCAGGGAGCAGCGCTTTGACGGCCTCATTATCACCGGCGCCCCCATTGAAACCCTGGAATTTGAAGAGGTGGACTACTGGGATGAGCTCACCCAAATCATGGACTGGAGCAAAACTAACGTCTTCTCTACCCTGCATATCTGCTGGGGTGCCCAAGCCGGTCTTTATTATCATTATGGGATTCAAAAGTATTTGTTACCAGAAAAAGCCTTTGGTGTTTTTGAACACCACCTGGAAAAAGCTTATGTCAAACTCTTCCGGGGCTTTGATGACACCTTCTACGTTCCCCATTCCCGGCACACTGGGATTCACCGGGAACTAATTGATGCCCACCCGGATCTGGAGGTCATGGCCGCCTCCAATGATGCCGGGGTCTATATCGCCACCGCTCAAAACGGCCGGCAGATATTTGTCACCGGTCATAGCGAATACGATCCCGAAACATTAAAAGGCGAATATGACCGGGATGTTTCCCAGGGTAAATCCATTAATGTCCCGATCAACTACTACCCCAATGATGATCCCACCCAACCCCCGGTAGTGCGCTGGCGGGGCCATGCCAACCTGTTATTCAGCAACTGGCTGAATTACTACGTTTATCAGGAAACACCGTTTGAATTATCTGAAGCAGCCTTTTAAGGCCATGATAAAAGCGCAAGCATTTGCCTGCGCTTCTTTATTTTAATATAATGCTTTTTTCTTTGACAGCACAACCTTAAATTTCCAGCCGTTTTCTTTGGCTGTTGATTTAACGATTTGATTTAACTTACCCAGATCAAAATCATATTCATAAGCCTTCCCATCGGTACTGTATTGAACCGCCTTTACCTTACGGGATAAGGTTGACCCGCTTTGAGAAAAGCTCTCACTGCTGAATCCGAGGGAAAAACCGCTTTTAATTTCTTTGGTCAACTCCCAAAAATAAATGGTCTGATCCTTTTCACTCATCAGGATGGCATTTTCATAATGAATCTTTATTTTACCGGTTGGGTGTTTGGCATCCAGCAATTCCTGATCTACCGAAATATCGGTTGCCCCACCAACATTGCAAGTAATTCCGATTTCTTCATACTGTCTGACAATACTGTAAATGATTTCATTTTTTTCCATAATTCACTCGTTTCCTCACTGCCACTGCTTTATTTAACGACGAATTCGCTGACGGTATCGGGATCTTCGCGGTCATCAATATAAATTTCAACAGCATAGTTCCCCGGAGTCGTTACCAATTCGGCCGGGAGAATCCCCCACAGTGGGGCATCACTGACATCACCGTTATTGATGGTAACAGAGTCGACTACCTGATTTTCCAGATACCAGATAAAGGTAATATCGGTATCATCCGGGGCGTTATGTAATTCAGCAGCCACATAAACATCAGTATTAACCGGAAATGAGGTGACCTCATCAATCGGCATGGAACTGTCATCCACTCCGGTTGTCATCACCGCATTGCTGACATTGGCGGTGGTTGAACTGCAACTGGCCCCCATAAAGAGCACTGAAACCATCATCATGGTTATGACCAAAAGATACAGCATTAATTTATTTTTTTTCATGACCTTTTTCCTCCTGAATGATAATTTTGTTAGATTTGTAGTTATATTACCACATTTTTTTTTAAATAAACATCCAAACTTCTGCTTTTCACAAACAAAAAACTCAAGCGAAAAAATCACTTGAGTTTTTATCATCTTCCTAATTTGTCTCACTGGCCTTATTCCGGTTTTTTAACGCCTTCATCACGTCAAAATAGCGATAGGTAATGGTTTCGATCAGTGAAATGATGTCGTCCGCCGATTCCATCTCTTCCCGCTTCATAACCAACGCATCGGCAATCAGCAGCGACAGCCGCCGGGCACAGTTCCGGCTGACCGGATTCTTGAGCACATCAAAATCCGGCAACGGCACAATCCCGCCCACCCGACTGACAATCTGGCAGCCGGTGAAGCCGCAGACCTCTTTGATATAGGTTCGTAGCAGATCATCGCGATACTCGGTGTACTCACGATACATCGGCTTGGCATCCTGATCCCAGCACGCACAGTAAACCCGCTGATATTCGCTCATTAAATCACGGATATAGTCCAGAATTTCCTGACGATAGGCTTTCCGGGACGCTTTGCTTCCTTCTTCATGGTGAAACCAGGCAATATATTCATAAACCAGGTTGCCCAGCAGATAGCCGGTATCCGATGAGGACGGGCCCATAAAAGGATATTCCATATCGATGATTTTCATCTCGTTTTCGTCAATCATAATGTTGGAGGTATGCAGATCGCCATGAACCAGACATTCGCTTTTCTTCATAAAAATGCCTCGCAGCTTCAGCAGTTCCACCCGCAGTTCCCGTTTTTCCCAGAGCAGATCGCTCATCGCCAGATGATTGGGATCACCCGCCGGTAAATCGACTTCGCCTTCAATAAAAGACTCCCGTAAAAACAGGATTGTCTCCATAATCACCCGCATCTCGGGATTCATAAATTTGCATTCCAACCCTTTATGGGCAATCTGGTCGAGATAAATCTCGGAGGTATAGAAATTTGATTTAGCCAAAAATTCGCCCATCTGTTTGGGAAATTGGGGGAATCGTTTGCCTTTAGTCAATTCGAAACGCATAATTTTCAGCCGTCCGCAATCCTCATAAATAAAGAGATTATTATCCGGATCGAGGTGATACATCTCCGGCAGATACTCTGGGGTGATAGCCGATCGCAGTTTAATGATTTCGGATTCCAGCTGATTGCGCTTGGCGGTCAGCGGTACCCCTTCACCAAATAGCTTCAGGTAGGGTTTGGCCTGTTTGAGAATAACCGATTTTCCGGTTTCATCCCAGACCCGATAAATATGGTTGACAAAGCCATCGCCGTCGTCTTCACCACCACCAACCTCATAAACCTCAAGCCGGGCCGCGGCCGGAAAAATATCCGTGGATGCTTTGATATATTCAATGACAGTACTGGGGGTTAGATCTTTAAAGGACATTTTCTACCTCGCGATTTTTAAACGGATTTCATATTTTTACATTTTATCACGACGATAAGTAGAAATAAATGAACTAATTATTTGAGTAACGGGAATTTTTTGCGTTTCTCTAGAGGATCAAGCGATCATAAGGATCAAAAGCCTGCTTCCGGGTTAACAGAATCGAAAAATGGATCCCAAAATAACGGGAAATCAGAATCGCACCCATTATCACAATCTGATAGACAATCGCGGTCATCGGCATCGAACCACCGAGAATCTGACCCGTCATCATTCCCGGCAGGGAAACCAGACCAATGGTTTCGGTGGAGGCAATAATCGGATTCATGCAGGCGATGATAGCCTCTTTGTACCAGGGCAGGGTGGACTCCCACTGATTGGCTGACAACGCCAGCCGATACTGATACTGCCGTTCATTTTGCCTTAAGCCGTTGTAAAAGGTATTGATCCCGATAATGTTGCCACTGAGACTGTTGCCCAACAGCATACCCATCAGGGGGATATAGTACTGGGCATTAAAGATATTGTCCAGACCAATCACAAATTGATTGATAAAGAGAATCATCACCAGATTGGGAACGCCAAAGCCAATCAGAATCGGAAAAAGCTGATTTTTAATGGTCAATCCGCAGGTTTTAACGGTGGATAATCCCGCCGCCCCAATCATAAACAAAACATAGGCCGAATTGACCCAAAGGTTGTTGAACAAGAAGATGTACTGCAGAAAAAAGCCCACCAGCACCAGCTGGATCGTCATTCTGAACAAAGAATAAATGATCCGTTTATTGAGCCCAATTCCCAGCTTATAGTTGATAATCACCATCGGCAGCACAAAGATCAGCAGCAAAAACGGGGTATAAAAAGGTATTTCCTGAACGCCCATTACCAGCTCACCTCCCTTAGTCCCCGCTTTTGATAAACGTCGTCGTGGGAAACCACTAAAATGGTTTTATTATAGCTCAACAGCAGTTCCACCATTTTTGTCTTGAGGGCCAGATCCAACCCGGTGGTGATTTCGTCGAGGACCCAGATCTCGCGATCCAGCAGGATCCCCATGATCAGGGCCAGCCGCTGCCGTTCGCCGCCAGAAAGGGCGTCGACGCTTTTTTCCAGGGTGTCCTGTGGCAGCGCCATGGTTTCCAGCCATTGCCTCAAAACCGCTTCCTGATAGTTGATATGACGATTAACCGGAAATTTAAAAACCGCCGCAAAAACATCCCTGACAATCCCTTTGGGAATATCAGCATCCTGACTGACATAGCAGATCTTGCGGCGAATGGTATTCACTGTTTCTCCGGACAGACTCATCCCATCGACAAATATTTCACCGGCCTCCGGCACCACAAAGCCCAGCAGCATTTTAACCAGGCTGGTCTTTCCCCGGCCCGAAGGCGCACAAAAAAGAACCTTTTCATACTGTTCAATTTCCAGATTGAAACCTGAAAAAATCTGCCGCTGATCATATTTCAACTGAATATTTCGGAATTCCAGATAAGCCATCTTTCACCTCATGTTTAAATTCCGTATCATGCCAGACTGATGGCCTTAGCGCCAGGATACTTCCGGTTTTTTTCGGGGCACGGTGCGCTGATAGGAAACCTTGGGATATCCCATCACCTGACAGGCAATGACCTGTTTGTTCGTGTCTGCTATCCCCAGAAAACGTCTCAGTTCCGGGCTGTTGGCCGCTGCCCGGACAAAAAAGCCACTGTAAAACATCCCCAATCCCTGGGCATGGGTCATCAGTTCCATCGAGGACGCAGCCAGGCCGCCATCGATGGGTGATTCGGAAATGACGATCATCACGGCTTTGGCATTAAAAAACAAATCGGTGGGTTTTTCCGGATTGGTCAGATAGCCTTCATACATCTGCAGCCATCGCTTCGCATAATAGGCAATCAGAGGCGGGGTCTTTTCGGTATCAGCCAGCAACGTTTTACCCAGACTGTTAAGGCTTTCCAGGGCCAGCCCGGTCAACTCTGAAAGTTGCTCCTGTACCACCACAAAAGATACCGGCTGGCGGTTTCCCCCAGTTGGTGTAAAACGGCCGGCCTCAATAATTGCTGCCAGCTTTTCTTTTTCTATCGGCTGATCTTTAAACTGACGGACTGACCGGCGGAATTTTATAAAATTCAGCAGTTTTTCCGGTTCAATATCAAAGTCTGCGGCTTCGTACTCCTTCACTTCGTTCATATCATAGTCGGTTATACTGACGGCATCAACTGGACAGATGGCGATGCAATGACCACATTTAATACATGTTTTATTAAGGGCTTGGGCCTTGTCATCGGCAATGACAAGATCCCGGGTAAAACAATCATCAACACAGGCGCTACAGCCAATACATTTTTCCTGATCAATTTTAATCATTTTTTCTTCCTTTCAATTTAAGCTGCATTTCAAAGCCGCCTAGTTCCCGGTGACAAAGAAATACAGCAAGACAATCACACCCAAAACAATCCGGTACCAACCGAAGATTTTAAAGTCATGCTTTTTGATATAGGTCATTAAAAACTTAATCGCCAGAACCGAGGTGATAAAGGCTGCGATCATCCCAACTAATAAAATAACTACTTCCCAAAGGGTGAAGGCAAAGCCGAATTTGATCAATTTTAATAAACTGATCCCAAACATCACCGGCACGGCCATAAAGAAGGTAAATTCGGCAGCCACGGTTCGCGATGTTCCCAAAATCATTCCACCCAGGATTGTTACCCCAGAACGGGATGTTCCCGGTACAATTGACAAGGCCTGAAATGCTCCGATCTGAAGGGCCCGTTTATAACTGAGCTCCGATAACTTGACGACCTCCGGCTTGCGTTTTTTATTGTAATTTTCAATCACGATAAAAAGAATCCCATACAGAATCAGCATCGCAGAAACTGTTATTGAATTCATAAAGTAGGTGTCAAAAATGCTGTCCAGCAGCAAATAGGCTAATATCCCCGGGATACAGGCGACCGCAATTTTCGACCACAGAATCACGGTGTTTTTTCGGATCATTATTTTTTTATCTTTAAAGGAAAACGGCACCAGTTTATGCCAGTAAATATAAACAACCGCTAAAATTGCCCCTAATTGTATAACATACAAAAACATTTCGATAAATGGCTCCGACATATTCAATTTAATGATGTCATCCACCAAGATCATGTGCCCGGTACTGCTGATTGGCAGCCACTCGGTTACACCCTCCACAATCCCCAGAACGATTGCTTTTAAAATTTCCAAAAATCCCATTTTACCCTCTCTTTTGCCTTAAAATTAATGTCTTCCGTGATCCTTTGATGCCGATCGTTCCTAATGCTCCGTCAGGATCACGTTCAGTATTAATCTTACTTTTAATCCGGCTAAATTACAACTTTTTTTCGCAGAATTAAGACTTTTATTCTGAATTCACAGCGAAGTTTCACGCACCAGCCATTCTGTTTTTACAGCTTTTCGATGGCCTTTAAAATACCGTAAAGGATTGCCTGAGGTCGCGGGGGACATCCCGGAACATAGACATCAACCGGGACGATGCCGTCAATCCCGTTACTGGTGGCGTATGAATCTCTGAAGATGCCGCCGCTACACGCACACGCACCAACCGCCACGACCAGTTTCGGATCGGGGGTCGCGTTATAGGTCTTGATCAATGCCAGTTGCATATTCCGGGTGGCTGTTCCCGTCACCAACAGCATATCAGCATGCCGGGGCGAAGCGACAAAATGAATCCCCAGTCTTTCCACATCGTTAAAGGGGTTGTTCAGGGCGTTAATTTCATAATCGCAGCCATTGCAGGATCCGGCATCGACCTCGCGGATATTCAGACTTCTGCCAAAGGTCTTGCCGATCCGCTTGACAAGTTCGGCACAGATTGCCTCATCAGGCATGGCAATTTTCTGATCTGCGGCGATGATGAGGGGGCTGCTGCGAAGCGCTGTCCGTTCTTGCTCCGCCAGCTCAAACTGATTGGTCATCGCAATTGCCCCGGATGGGCAGATTTCTTCACAGAGGGTGCAAAACACACAGGTATCGAGGTTTATTCCCAGGGCTCCGGTATTGGCATCCCGGACAATCGCCTGGGACGGGCAGCGCTTAAGACATTCGCCGCAGCCGGTACATTTTTCGATATCGATGACCGTTTTACCGGTGTTCGGCAAGGACAACGGTGCTTTCCGGGGATAATTCTGGGTCAGATTCGGATACTTGATTATCTTTTTAATGGTATTGAACATTGTCGCTCCTTATAAATCATTTCCTGCATAGGACAGATTAAAACTCTTATTGATCAGTGGAAAATCCGGGACCAGATTGCCCTTGACCGCATGACAGAGTACCGGCCAGTTACAGAATGAAGGGGTTCTGATTTTATAGCGGAAAATGGTATTGTTTTCCCCGGTCATTACCCAGTGGATATTTTCGCCCCGGGGTGCCTCCGTCATGCCAAAGGCAAACTGATAAGGTGCCACCGTTGGGATCGGTTCTCTGATCCGGCCGGCTGGCATGCTGTCAATGGCGGCCAGCATCAAGTCGATGGCCTGATAACATTCTTCAATTTTTACATTCATCCGACAGTTGACGTCACCATTATGATGGGCGGGGATCGCAAATGACAGCTGGTTGTAAGCACTGTAGGGAAAACTTTTCCGCACATCCCATTCGATTCCGATCGCCCGGGCCGGCGGCCCCACCGCATTTAAATCCGCCGCTATTCGAGCACTGAGGATGCCGGTATTTTCGACCCGGTCGATAAAAAGGCTGTTGGTTTTTATGATTGCCACCGTATCTTCTAACTCTGAGCGGATTTTTTTAAGCTGTTCGATCAGGGAGACCTCTTTTCCCGCGACAAAGTCTTTTCTGACCCCGCCCAGCCGGTTCACTCCTCTTAGAAAACGCATCCCACAGAGTTCATCGGCGATGGCATAGGCCCAGCCCCGCATCATTCGAAACTGGAAAGCCGCAAATCCATAGGCCACATCCAGACAGATTCCCCCAAGATCGCCCAGATGACTGGTCAATCGTTCCAGCTCAGCAAAAACAACCCGGATATACTCGGCCCGTTCCGGGATTTTCAGCCCGGCAATCTTTTCAATGGCCTGACAATAGGCATGGGAATTAGTAAAGCTCTCATCTCCAGAAATGCGTTCGGCCACAAAGAGTCCTTTTTCCAGGCTCTCGCCCTCACACATTTTTTCGATCCCTTTATGGACAAAATATAATTGCGCTTCCAGATTGATAATCGGTTCACCCGCAACGCTGAAGCGGAAATGTCCGGGTTCGATAATACCGGCATGAACCGGACCAACCGGAATCTCATAGACGCCCTCGCTGATCACTTTCGTAAAATTTATTTTCTCTTTGGCAAAAACGGGTTGATGCTTAAAATCATAGGCTTTGCGCAAGGGAAAAGTCTCCCGGGGCCAGTTGCTGTGAAAGACCAACCGCTTGGAATTAGGATGCCCGACCGGGTTCAACCCGAATAGATCCTTAATTTCTCTTTCGTATCGTGCCGCCGCATGAACCGTGCCGGTAATCGACTTAAAAGTCATTTGCTCGGGTTCAATCCCAATTTTAAGGTTCAGTAAGACGCCGGAAACACGGTCGGCAAAGGCATAATAGATGGCATACATGCCGGTCAATGAGGTTTCATCGTTGGCAAACAGCGAAACCAGGGGGTACCCCATTTCGTGATTGATATAGCCACTAAGCACCCGTATTTTATCGGGTTTTATTTCGATGGTTAGTTCACTTCTATCTGCTTTCACGGTTTTGATGATATTATCACTGAAATTTTCAATCAGCTTTTTTTCCATTTCAATCGCTGTCAATAGTTTATCCTCCAATTACAATTTCCACTGCCTGGTCGATCAATGTTCTTAATTCTGCGGGAATGTATAACCCCATCACGGTGATGATTCCCAGCAAAATGGCAATTACTACCAGACCGGGAATATTCAATTCTCCCGGCGGGGTTTCCTTGGAGATGTTCTTGCCGTAAAACATCTTGAACAGGGTCACAACAAGGCCGGTAAAAATGATCGCCAGCAGCAAAATCAGCAGTCCGCCCACAAAAAAACGCTGTTCCTGAAAGATGGCCGAGATCACCACAATTTCACTGGCAAAAACACTAAACGGCGGAGTTCCGCCAATTGCAAACAAGCCCAGCAAAAAAACAACACCGGTAACCGGCAGCATTTTAAACAGGCCGCTGATTTTAGAAATCTCTCTGGTATGGTATTTTTGCAGGATATTTCCGGTGGCTAAAAACAGCATCGACTTGGTAAACGAGTGATTGATCATGTGCAGCAGTCCGCCGAAAACTGAGACCGGCGTAAAAAATCCAATCGCAATGGCAATAATACCCATATGCTCGATGCTGGAATAGGCCAGCAGCCTTTTGTAGTCTTTCTGTGAAAAAATAAAAACCGCTGCCGTCACCACCGACAGGATCCCCACTGCGATCAGAATTCGGCCGACAAACTCGCTGTTGCCAAAACTGCGGTTAACAATCGCGACGATCCGGATGATCCCATACATGGCCCCATTCAGCAGTACCCCTGACATCAGCGTACTAATTGGCGAAGGTGCCTGGCTGTGGGCATCAGGAAGCCATGTATGCATTGGTGCCAAACCGGCTTTGGTCCCAAAGCCAACCAGAATAAAGATAAATGCCAACCGCAAAGTTGGACCCTGTAATTCCGTCGCCCGATCAATCATTGCCGGCCAATCCAAAAATTGCGCACTGTCAAGCACGGTAAGTGATGAAAACTGCAGAAAAATGATGCCCAGCAGGGCAATGGCAATCCCCACGGAACAGATGATGATATACTTCCAGGCTGCCTCGATGGCTTCCTTGCCGTTGTAAAAACCCACCAGAAAGGCTGATGCCAACGTCGTCGCCTCAATGGCGATCCACATGATGCCGATGTTTTTTACCGTTAAAGCCAGTAGCATCGTGAAGATGAACGCATACATTAAACTATAATAAATCCGCATTCTGTCGGTTGTCAGTTTGCCATGACTTATCTCGTTTTCCAGATAACCGATCGAAAAAATGCTGGTCATCAGACTGATAATCACGACAATATCGATCACAATGATACTCAGCGCATCAACGCGAAAAAATCCGCCCCATGTTGCATATTCAACAAAACCACTCTGGAGAACGGCCCCGGTTAAAAATCCGGCCGCAATCATCAGGGTCACGGAAGCGGCAATACTGACGGCATGCTGAAGCGGCCTTTTTGTTAAAACAAAAAACAGCATCACTGCCATGATTGGTACTGCCAGTAAAACAAATCCCATTATTCTATCCTCTCAAATCTTTAATTTTATCAACGTTAATGTTGCCAAACTTTTCATCAATTCTGAACACCATCATCCCCATAATGACCACCGCCACCAGAATATCCATCAGGATTCCGATATCCACGATAAATGGCATCCCGTGAGTGGCAAACAGGGCGGTTACAAAAATGCCGTTTTCAATCACCAGAAATCCGACAATCTGTCCGATCGCTTTCTTCCGGCTGATCATAAAGAACAGGCCGATCATAATGACCGAAACTGAATTGACAATCTGATTATTGATGATTCCCGCGTTGATTCCCGTCGTTTCGGCAATCGCAAAATAGCAGAAAACGACAATGAAACAGCAGATAATGACGAGCAGCGGGATATTTAAAAAAAAGTCTTTTTCAACCCGATGAGCAACCTTGGCATAGGTTTTTTTCAGCAAATACGGAATAAATACCACCTTAATACCAACGACAATCGCGCAGATGATCAGCACATCGATCCGTCCATCTGCGGTAAAACTGGTTATTCCAATCATCCCGGTCAACAAAGCTACCAGTGCCGATTGAAACTGAAAGGTTTTGATGTAAGATCCGGTTCTTTTATTTCCCATCAGAATAAAGGCTGATACCAATAATAATACCGATAGTGCGTCAAGATAATTTGTCATCGTCAACCTCCAAATACAAAAAACTGCAAAAATCCGATAAAGGACAGGATAAATGATAAGGCCGCCAGATTGGGAATGCTGAACAGTCTGAGTTTAACCGTATTGACTTCCACAATCCCGATCAGAACCGCCGCCATAACAACCTTGGCCAGATAGAGCAGCAGCGAAATCGCGATAGCAGTAACGCCAGAGCTGCCGATAAGCTGATCGTGGGGTAGAAATAAATTGACCAGCAGCGTAATAAAAACCAGCTGTTTGATCGCTGCTCCCAGTTCCATTAACGCCAGACTTCGCCCCGAATACTCCAATAACATAGCCTCATGAACCATTGTCAACTCAAGATGAGTTGCTGGGTCATCAACCGGGATTCTGGCGGTTTCTGCCATAATGACAATCACCAGCGCGAAAAATATCAGCAGATAAACCGGATGAATCAAGGGGCTGTGAACCGTCTGCATAAAGGTCATCATCGCATACACCGCTGTCGATTTGGCAATCAAGGCCACGGTAATCAGTGACACCAGAATTGAGGGTTCAATCAAGGCTGAAATCATCGCCTCGCGGCTGGCACCCATCCCCCCAAACGTGCTGCCGGTATCCAACGCTGCCAACATCATAAAAAATCGGCCCAGGGCCAGAACATAGACCAGCAGAATCACATCGCCATTATTCCAGGCCGGTTTAATCTGGGTCGTAACCGGAACGATCAGTGCTGCCGCTAACGCGGTTGCCAGGACAATGTACGGTGTCACCCGAAAAATCCAGGATGATACATCCGATACGACACTGGTTTTTTTGAATAATTTAAACAAATCATAATACATCTGTAGTAACGGTGCGCCTGTTCTTTTTTGGGTCAAGGCCTTGATCTTTTTAATGATGCCGTTGACCAGCGGCGCCGCTAAAATAACAAAACCGGTTTGAACAATGAAAAATAATATCGTGTCACTCATAGCTGAATCCTTCCTATACCACGCGGTTATAAAACATCAATGCGAGGATTGATATGAAAATGTACAACAGGTAAACATGGACGCTGCCGGTCTGAACCAGGTAGATCATTTTTTCCGATCCCCTTTTCAACACCTGGATAACCGGATTGTACAGGTACTTTTCAAAAATCGATTCGGTCCAGATCTGATATTTGACGGATTTAGGGAAATAATCCGAATCGCCCTTTTCAATGACAACTTTTCTGCCGGGTCGGTACAAAATGCTCAAAACGATGCGGATCGGTTTGGAAAAACCGGTGGCGCTGTACTGCATTCGAGCATTAATATTTTCAAACCCGCAATCCCAGGTTCCGTATTTCCGGGTTTGCACTTTACCAAAAAATAACCGCAGCATCAGCAGCAGCACCAGAATCACCACCGCCAAAGCAATCAGAACTTCTCCCGGGGCAATGCTGTTGCCGGAAACAGCCAGCGGCATCGTCGCTGCCATAAAACCGGACTCCAGGGTGGCGGCAACGGTCGACCCCAGGATACTGAAAGCGACCTGATCGGCAAGTTTCACACAAGCGGCCGGAAAAATCCCGATGATCAGGCAGAACCCAGCCAAGACTCCCATGCCGATATTCATGGCCATTGGCACCTCTTGGGCCTGGGCCGCGGCGTCACTTCTGGGCAGCCCTAAAAATGAAATCCCGAATAGTTTGACAAAAGCGGCCGCTGCTAAAGCTCCGGACAGTGCCAACGCGGCGATTGATAGAATCGACAGAATATTCAACCCCGCCGTACCGATATTAATGTTTAAAAATAAGGACTGATAAATCAGCCATTCACTGATAAAGCCGTTGAAGGGAACAATGGCCGAAATTGCCAGCGAGAAGCACAACACCAGCACGGCTGTGACCGGCATTTTGTGAATCAGTCCGCCCAGCTTTTCGATGTCTTTGGTGTGGGTCGCATATTGCAGGGATCCCGCTCCCAAAAACAGCCCGCCTTTGAATAGCGCATGATTGAAGGTATGCAGTAACGCCGCCACCAGCGCCAGGCCACTGAGAAAATCGTTGTGCTGCGCCGCCGCAATGAAGGATACTCCCAGGCCAATCAGAATGATGCCGATGTTCTCAACACTGCAAAATGCCAACAGTCTTTTGATATTATGCTCCATCAGGGTGTAGGCAACCCCCAATACCGCTGAAACGACCCCAATCCCCAGGATGACGGCGCCCCACCACACCTGTTGAACCTGCAGATAACAAAACACAAAACGGATCAGACCGTAGATCGCGGTTTTAATCATAAAGCCTGACATCAGCGCGGAAACATTACTGGGTGCCGCCGGATGGGCATAAGGCAGCCAGATATGCAGCGGAATAACGCCAGCCTTGGTTCCAAAGCCAATCAGAAAACAAATAAAGATCAGATTTTTGGCGGTTGCAGGAATCAGTTCGGAACTGCCAAACATATCAAAGGAGTGCGTATAGGCAAACATCATCATAAAGCCGATCAGCAGAAAGGCCGTGCCTAGATGGGTCATAATGAGATACAACCGACCGGCTCGCCGGTTTTCTTCATATTCGGACTCAAAAATAACCAGAAAATAAGAAACCAGTGCCATCGCTTCCCAGGCCAGATAAAAAAAGATGGCATTCCCGGAAATGATCACCAGCAACATCGACATAATAAATGAGGCGTATAGAAAATTGAAAAAGCCGACATTTCTTTTTTGATAGTAGTGGGCATTATAGCCGATGGAATAGATTGAAACGCATAAGACCAGGATTGACAGACAGAGGACAAAGAAGGCTGAAAGATGATCAATTTTTATTTCCAGAAACAATAAGGGAATCCGGGACTGAAAAATCGTGACCGGTGCCAGCATGGTCTCAGCTGAAAGCCTTAAGATTGAGGCTGCGATCCCGGTCAGCGCTGCTGCCATACAGATAGTATTGGTGACAATGTTGGCCATTTTGTGATGCTTCATCAAGGCCAGAGCCAGTACCGCGGCGATAAGATAAAGTAGCACCGCAGCAAGAAATAAATTATTTTGTTCGCCGATGTTTTTTAGTGCAAGTAACATTTAATCTCCTTATTTAATCCCATTCCAAAAATTTTGCCAGATATCATCCTGATTGATTTTCAAATCCTCCGATTCATAAATAATAGTAATGGATACCAACCCATGAATCATTGACAGAAAAGAATATAACACGGTTTCCGGAGCCTGCCGCCGGATCATGCCATTGTCCATGTCCGACTGGATCAGGTCTCTGATGATTTCGTAACGTTGCTCAGTCAACCGGGTTATTTTTTGCATCAATGTCATTTCAAAAGCTGCTGGCGGAAAAAGCAGCAGCCGTTTCCAGAAATAACGCTTCGTTTTAGAGCGGCTGTAATAATTCAATATCATATCGAAGGTACTCTTTAAATCGCGGCGTTTTTCGTCGATCTCAAAAAAATACTCGTAAATTTCCTGATCAATCACCTCATAAAGCAGGACCTCTTTGCTGGCAAAATGCGCATAGATTGATGCTTTTTTGATCCCCACTTCATTGGCGACCTCAGTCAATGAAAATTCATTTCCTTTTTCGGCAAATAGTCTGAAGGCTGAGTTCATAATTTTTTGCTTTGTTTCCATTTTGCTCCCCCTTTTACCTACCTATCGTTAGGTAGTCCCTATTCATCATAGTGCAATTTTATTTTTTGTCAAGCCATCTGGCCAAATTCCTCTGTTTATACGATTGCAGAAATCAAATTTCCGGCAATAAAAAATAGGACCAAGAAATAACTCTCAATCCTATTGATGCTTGTCAGCCACAATTTTTCATTTTTTCGATTGACTCGGATCTCCGACCGAACCCATGAAAAGGATGGCTCCCGTCTCTTTATCCTGAATGGCATAGAAAAACGGACGATCAAATTTTAGTTCAAAATCATAAATCGGCATACTCGTCAGCCCGATCTCCACCGAGGTTGCGGCTGCGGCTTCGGTGCCCACCTCGTCCACCTGAATATAGGTCTTGTGTTTCACCTCACTGATATAGAGTTCATGATCGCTGGTTTCAACCGCCGTCATATCAGAAAAGTCAGCCTTTCCGGCTTCAAAAGCAATGCCCATCCCTAAATCAGTCAATACCGGATTCAGCGATTGCTCATATTCCATCGTAAAACGGGGGAGCATCACGCTGCCTTCGCCACTCTCAAAAAGCGTCAACCAGCTTTTCCAGTTGACCTGATTCAACTGCTCCTGGAATTGTACGAGATTCGCATCCTCGTTGGGCAGGAACAGGTACATCGCCATCCGGTCTGCTTCACCGTAGGGCAGCCGTACGGCCTGAAAGTCGGCGGCTTTTAAATAGTCAAAGGAGCCCCGCTGAAACATCATCGGAACTTGAACCGTCTGACCAGCACCAGTTTTAAAGTCCTGCTCACTGGTCAGTTCCTTATCAAAGGGGCTGGTCCACTCGCCTTTAAAAGACACCGCATTGATCAGAAACATCACTGCTGCCGGATCAATCGGTGGGGTGACGATCTCTTCGATCATGCCCCTGGTATTTTCGTCGACCCAGTTGTTAATCACTGCCGCCGCCTTGGGATCACTGAAATCCTGGGTCTGCAGGGTAGCCAGGTAATGGGTTTCGACCCGCTCGCTGAACTCCTGATTCAATTCAAAACCATCCCGCAGCCACAGTGAATTAGCAATGTCCAACGTCACCTTGGAGTCGGCAGTACTCAATAAGTATAAAAGAGCCTGATTATTCTGATTCAGGGTTTTAATATCAATCCCCTGAATTTTCAACGCTGCAGCCATGGCTTCCCGGGTTTCTCCCTTAGCGCCATTATAGGTCATGTCCAGCGCCATCCCGATGCTGACTGGTGAAATCATCATGTTTTCCTGGCTGTTTGCCAGCAGCTTGTATGTCTCGAAGCCAAAATCATTACCCTGCTCGACGATGGCAACCTGGAAAGCGTCTAAAATACTGTCATCGGGTTTGGGAATGGTCTGACCCTGGTTTACAAAATACTGGCATCCCGTCAGCATTAACGATGAAATCAATAATCCCACCAGAATTGTTCGTTTCAATTTCATATCGTACCCCCTTTGAATTAATTCTGATTATCTTGTTCATACCCGGCTAAGGGTCTCACCAGTCATTATTCAGCCGCTTTCCTAAAAAAAATCTACCCGGCCGCTTTCAATGTCGTACTTTGCCGAAGTAACCCGCAAGTGCCCGGCAGCAACCTCATCCTTGATCAGCTCACTGGCCATGATCCGACGGATGCTATTATCAATGTTCAAGCGCTCGCAGATTTCCACATCATCTTCGCCGGTAATCACCGGAATGATCTCATCCAATATTTTTTTTACGTAGCCATGTCCATGGCTGCCCATGGCGGCCTGCACCGCTCCACAATGGTTATGACCAAGCACCAACACCACTTTGGCTCCAAGGTATTTGACCCCGTACTCAATGCTGCCCAATTCAAATTCGCCAATCACGTGACCCGCTGTCCGAATCACAAAAAGATCGCCGATCCCCGCCGAAAAAACATATTCTGCTGGCACTCGGGAATCTGAACAGGTTACAATTACAGCATAAGGCTGCTGGCCGTCGGCTGCTGATATGGGGTTTATTTCTTTTAAAACACTACCGCTTTTTTGAGCCGCTACAAAATTATTATTTCCCTGAATCAGCGCCTGTAAAGCCTCTTCTATCGTATTGATCGCTATTTTACGCATATTTAAGCTTACTCTCCTATCATAATTTTAATTCAGGAAAATGATTATCCTCTAATACTTTCATAGTGTATTATTTATTCCTGTGTTTTTAATTAATTGGCCCTATTTTTCAACCTGCTATCGACCATAAAGCACCTCTTGAATTACTTTCAAAAACTCCCGTTCAATGATCGGTTTAGGGATAAACGCATCGAACCCCTGGGCTAAAATCCCTTCCCGGTCCTGGGTCATGGCACTGGCTGTTAATGCAATAACCGGGGTATTTTCCAACCCCGGCAGGTTCCGAATCGCTTTAAAGGCCTGGATGCCATCAATTCCCGGCAGCGCAATATCCATCAGAATCAGATCGGGTCTAAATTGTTTTGCCAATTCAATACTCTCTTGACCGTCAGCCGCTTCCAGAACCCGGAAATGATCATTAAGCAAAGCTTTTACTGTAATCATATTGTCGGGGTTATCTTCCACTGCCAGGACCAGAGGCTTGTGCTGATCGGTTCGGGCTTCCCAGCGTTTGACCGTTTTCTCCCGGGTCTCCGGATAAAGCATGGAAGCGATGGCCTTTTTCAGTTCATCTCGGTTGACATCACCTTTTTGAATCAATTGGTGAATATTGTTTTTGGTCAAATCTTTCAGTTCATCTCTGGTAATATGTTTGGCAGTGAGGATCAACACCGGCACATGGGCAGTAGGTTCGGCTTCCCGGAGGGTATGGAGCAGTTCAAACCCGTCAATTCCCGGCATCATTAAATCCAGAACCATGGCATCAGGAATGACTTCTTCCATGATTTTAAAGGCTTCTTTGGCATCCCGGGCCACTTTAATCGTATAACCGCTTTCTTCCAGCAGATCCCGGATCTGAATCACTGCCGGTTCGCTGTCTTCCACCATCAGCAGGGTTTTGGCCGCGCGATCAGACGCTGGTTTACCGGACAAATTCGGTACTGCTGCTTTTACTGCTTGTTTAAATTCGGCCCGTTCTGTTTCAAATGCTGGTTCCATGACCTTGTTTTCGGGGGAATAATTGATCGGCAGTGAAAGGATAAATTCCGAGCCCGCATTCGCCACACTTTTTACACTGATAGTTCCACCCAGCAGGTTGGCAAATTTTTTGGCAATCGCCAAGCCCAGTCCGGTTCCGCCAAATTTACGGGAGGTGCTGCCATCCCCCTGTCTGAATTCATCAAATATAAAGGGCAGATAGTTTGCCTCAATCCCGATTCCGGTATCTTTAACGCGAATTTCAATGTTCTCACCGGACTGCCCTACCGATAGCTCAACCTGACCTTTTTCAGTGAATTTAACAGCATTCCCGGCCAGATTCTCCAGAATGTGCCGGCACTTATCACTGTCACTGTTGATATAAACGGCGGTGTCTTTGACCCTGTTGATACAGCTCACATTTTTCTCATTGGCCTGGGGTGCCAGCATTTCCACCACCTCATTAATCAACTGGTTGACATTAAAAGTAGTGATCTCAACCTCTTCCCGGCCGGCCTCGATCCGGGATATATCCAGAATATCATTAATCAGCGCCAATAGATTCTTGCCATTGCGTTCGATGACTTCCAGATAGCTGTATTCTTCGTCGGGAATCTCATCCTTTAGTCGCCGGTTTAAAATTCCAGACAGTGCAATGACCGAATTAAGCGGCGTGCGCAATTCATGGCTCATGTTGGACAAAAAGTTGGTCTTTAGCTGATTGGCATCATTCAGTTCTTTTTTCTGCATTTCCAGTTCGATATTCTGATGGATCAGTTCCACTGACTGCTCTTCCATTTCGTTCTTTTGGGCATCCAGTTCCCGGTTCTGGTGCTCCAATTTTTCAGAAAACTCTTTAATGGTACGATAGGCCAGAATTCCTTCAATTCTGGTACTCATTGTACTGATGGTTTTTTCAATAAAATCAATGGCTTTTTGATTATATTTGCTGATCGATGCCAGGGACACCACCGCAACGACTTCGCCCCCGAAAATAATGGGAATGGTGATGATTTCCCGGGGGATAAACTTACCGCTGACCGTATAAAAAGCAAACCGCGAATCCTCCGGAATATCTTTAATATGGGTATATCGGCCACTGGCTACCGCTGCGCCAAATTCTCCTTCCAGGGTATCCCCGCCAAACGCGGCCCGGCCTTTTTCGGCTAGACCGATGGATTCAAAATGTTCAAACTGATTGTTATTGGCATGGCGCAGATAAACGGCGGCAACCTGAGAATCCGTGTACCGGGACAGGGAATTGAGGGTTTTTTTGAAGAATTTTCGGGCGTCTTCTTCACCCAGCATAATCTTGATAAAATTGGTTGTTTGTTCATTGAGCTCGATGTTTTTCTGAATATTATCAGCCAGCGCATTAAAGGATTTGGATAAAATTCCAAATTCATTTTCGAAATCATAGTTGCTCCTGGCATTATGATTACCATTTTGAAATGCATCCGTTACTCTGGTGAGCTCATTTAAAGGTTCCTGAATCATCCTCAGGGTAATAAAACTGATCAGCACCGATAAAACAATAATCCCGATCACAAGCATCGACAACTGCAATTTAATTTTTGAATATAAGTCAAGTGAACCCTGATACAGTTCATCGGCTTTATTACCGGCAAAGGTTTTTATTTCGGCCATTTTTTCATTTAATGTTTCGCGATAAATTCCGACCTTTTCTCCCGGCAACAAACTTTTTTTTGCCGCTTCCAGATCCCCGGCCAGAGTTTGTGCGACAATTTCAGCCCGGGCCGTTTCCCAGTTGATATAAGCTTTATAGGCCTCATCGACATCCTGTTCCGGGCCCAGATACAGCTCCCGTAAGATCTCAAATTGGATCTGGATATCAGCATTATATTGTTCCATCAATTCGATCGCTTTGTCCCGGTCTTCCGGCGTGTTGGCCAAAATCAGATCTCTTGCGCCCACCCGCATCGTCAGAATATCGGCCTCCAGACGGTCAATTGCATTGGTCACCTGAAAAGGGTGATTGTACATGGTTTCGGCCTGTTTAACAATGGTATTGGTTTGGATATAACCCAAAATCCCCAATAATGCAACTAAAAAAAGAATGATCGAAAAACCGATCACGAGCTGTGTTTTTACCTTTAAATTTTTGATGTTCATATTTTCTCCCTGGACCATTTATATGAAGTGCAACAATTCTGGAAACACAGCACAATGGTTGTTTGTTTTTAGTTTATTGTATGCATTTTTTGCATGCGTCAATTTAATGAGTTCAAAACACGTGATTCCCACTCCGCTACAGATTGATTTGAAAAACAGGAGCACTTGATGACAGTATCTTTAGCTCCTCGTCTTTTCCGATAATGATAGATTCAGCCTCACCGGTGACTAAATAGCCCCCCTCAGCCAGCGAACGTTTCAGCTTCCTGACAATTGCCCTGCGGACATCACCGCGGTAGTAAAAAAGCAGATTACAGCAAAAAATGATATCAAAATCACCAAAAATACTTTCCGGTGGATTACTGGAGTGGGGATCCAATAGATCATACTCTGAAAAATCAATTTTTGCTTTTAATCCGGGGGCAGCGGCATAGGCGTTCCCCTGTTTTGTAAAATATTTTTTCAGGTATTTTAACCGGATATTGGCAACGCTGTCCTCGTCATAAATACCGGTTCGGGCTGACTCAAGGGCATCCCGGGAAAGATCGGTGGCAAAAATTCGAAACCGCATCGGTTTTGATGATGCCTGGATCAACTCTTCCAGCAGGATCGCGATAGAATAGGCTTCCTGACCGGTGGAACAGCCTGCCGACCACACTCTGATTTCGCCGTTTTCCGGTTTCTGGCTAAGCCGATGCGGTAAAACCAACTGCTCCAGCACTGCGAACGTCAGGGAATTTCTGAAAAACTGACTATAGGTAATCTGAAAAGATGCCATTAGACCATCTGCTTCATGAAGGCTTTCCTGTAAATACAACGGGTAGTCCGACTTACTGACATTGATGCTTGTCATCCGCCGCTCCAGCGATTTTACCAGAAACGCGTCATCATAAATGGTCAGATCTTTTTTGTAAGTCTCTTTCATAATCCCGATTATCTCGAATGTAAAGTAATCTATCTGCGTTCCCATTAGTATCCCCTTGTCTATCCGGCTGGTTGTCGTAACCTGCCGGTACTTCCTAATGAATCATTTCCGAATGGACCACATCGACCAGTATTTTGGCCACCAGCGGATCGAAATGGGTTCCGGCGCAGCGCCTGATTTCGGCAACCGCATCCTCCTGAGCCAGACCTTTGCGATAGGTCCGATCACTGGTCATGGCATCGAAGGAATCTGCTACCGCCACAATTCGGCCCTGCAGCGAAATCTCTTCGCCCTTCAGACCTTTGGGGTAGCCTCCACCATCCCAGCGCTCATGGTGTTCCAGAATACAGTTGGCCATTTCTGAAAATTCATTGACCGAACTGAGAATCCGATAACCGATTTCGGGATGTCGTTGAATCTCCTTCCATTCATCATCACTGAGGGATCCCGGTTTATTCAGGATTTTTTCGTCAATCCCCATTTTGCCGATATCATGAATCAGTCCCGCGGTGCGGATCTGATTGATTTCATCCTGATCCAGCTTCATCCGCATACCGATTTTTTCGCAGATCAGACCCACCCGGTTTGAATGCATCATTTCCCGGTTGCTCTTTTCATAAAGGGTGTTCATAATCAGTTCAATGGTCTTGCTCCGCATGCTGGCGCTTTCGTAGAGCTTATGTCGATACATGTCATCCTCGGCATTTTTAAGCACTTTCTGAATATTCTCTTCTTTCCGGGTTTTGGTTCGGCTGCCAAAAGCAATGGAGAGTTTCAGTCCTCTAATTTTTTCCTGGGCTGCCAACATTTCCAGTCTTTTGATAATCAGTGCTGCTGTTTCCGCGTCGGTTCGGGCCAAAATTATCACAAATTCATCGCCGCCCAGTCGGGCAATCACATCATTTTCCCGACAGCCGCTTTTAATGACATTTGAAGCTTTCTGTAAAAGTTGATCGCCGACAGCATGACCAAAGGAGTCATTGATCATTTTTAAACCATTGACATCGGCCATGACCAGGGTTAAGGGGTAATTTTCTTCAGTATCCAGTTTAATCAGAACCTCTTCATAAAAGCGCCGGTTAAACAGGCCGGTCAGATAATCATGATAGCTCAGATAACGGATTTCCTCTTCGGTCTTTCTGATTCGGGTGATGTCCTGAATCGTCCCAAAATTAGCGATATGCTTTTTATTTTCGTCAAATTGAGGAATCATCCGCATATTGATTATTCGCTCTTCACCAGCCTGACGGAGGATCCGGTAAATAAAATCGGCCGTGGCTTTTTCGGCCATGACCCTTTCGATATTTTCCAGAACGCCAGGAATATCATCCGGATGAATAAATTTGAGAAGCCGTTCTTTGGTATTCACGGCTGCGATGGACGCAACCCCAAAGATATTCAGAACTTCTTCGGAGCAATTGACGTTATCATTTTCAAAATCAAACTCATAACTCCCCAAATGAGCCAGCTTCTGAGCTTCAACCAGGGCTTTTTCGCTTTTTTTCCGGGCTTCATTTTCCTTCTCCAGGGATTTCAGCAGTTTGAGGGTCCGGGCATGAGCTGCCTTTAATGCCTCGGTCTGTTTTCTGACCCGGATGTTAAGCCGCTTATTTTCATTGCGTTTTTGAATATTGGCCCATCTGATCTTTTCCATGGCCCTGATTTGAGAAATCAACTCCTGTTCATCGATGGGTTTGGAAAGAAAGCCCTCTCCGCCGCATTCCAGGGCGAGGATCCGATGTTCCCGATCGCCCCGGGAGGCCGTCACAAAAATCACCGGGATATCGGCCAGATCGACTCTGGCTTTTAATTTTCGGCACACATCAAAACCATCCATCCCCGGCATAATAATATCCATAAAAATAATATCCGGTTCTTCGGATACGGCCATTTCAAATCCGCTGTTACCATCAAAAGCCATCAAAACAAGAGCCTCCGGAAAGGCATCATGGATCATGGCTTTTAAGACAATCACATTATCCCGGTTGTCATCAATCACTAAAATCTTTAATTGTCTCGTTTCCACAGGTCACCTCGTTCTCATTTTTCCTTCATATCTTTCATTACTGACATTCAACCCGGTTTTGGCCCTTTTCTTTGGCCCGATTTCGGGCCGCAAGCGCCCGGGAAATTAGAGTTGCCGGTAGCAAATCTTTGCGATAGGCGGATACCCCAAAGCTGGCGGTCAATTTCCCAACTATCTTAAAATTTGTATTTTCAACGATCGTCTTGATTTTTTCTGCCAGTGTAACGGCACCCTTTTCATCGGTATCCGGAAGAATAATTAAAAATTCTTCACCGCTCCATCTTCCGACAATATCAGTCACCCGAACATTGTTTTGAAGCATCGCAGCGACTGCCACGAGCAGGTCGTCACCCACCGGATTTCCGTAGGACTCATTGATACTTCGGAGTGAATCGACATCCACCAGAATAATTGCAAAGGTAGCCTTTGTCCGTTCGGACCGTTCCAGTTCGCATTGTAGAAAATCATCCAGTTTTGGCCGATTAAATACCTGGGTCAGCTTATCCATGATCGACAACTTGGCAATTTCCTCTTCTAATCGCTTGATTTGCGTAATGTCCCGGATCACGCTTAAGATATGGGGTTCGCCGTCAATATTAATGGCCTGGGCTGAAACCAGACCAACAAACATTTCATTATTCTCGTCATTCACCATGATTTCCATATTCTCACTGACACCGGTTCGTTTCAATTCGGCGATTAACTGGTCTCGTTTATCCAGTTCGAAATATAAATCGTGGATATTAAAAGATTCATCAATGATGGTCTTTCCCCTGGTCCGAATCATTTTTAAAAAGGCCCGGTTATAGGCAAATAATTTCCCGTCTTCCATGGTGGTAATAATGGTCGGATCCGGAAATAAGTCAAAAATCATTTCAAAATGCTTTTTGCAGGCACTTCGAATGCCCCGCACCATCCCATCGAGCTCAACAAAATCGGGATCTTTCCCATATTTTTCTAAAACATCATTCTCTGGCTTCTCGTCCGCAACAATATTTTTCAGATATTTAATCAATTCTCTGATTTCGACATTTACCATGATCTTTCCTAACCACTTTCTGATTGTTTATTGAAAAACAACTTCAATAATCCCATCCACTTCATTTTAATCAAATAATAACATAATAGTATGAGTCCAACAGGTAGGTCTGTTCGTATTTAACGGTCATTTTCCACAAATTTTTCTTCACCTTTTTGATGGAAGCCTCTCCTTTTTCATATTGATTCAGGAGTTTTAAAAAATACTTCTTTTCGCTGGGTAATGCAAGCGTTCGGAAATATCCCCAAATATGCTGCGCCACATTAATCGAGTTCCCGATCGTCGGTTCTTTTTGAAAAGACGTTTCGATTAGATTATAAAACTCCATACTCGGGTAGCTGTCTTTATTGTTAAGCAGTTTGCGAATCTCCAGATAATCCAAAGGTGATCTTTCCAACACGGCATATTTATACTTGCTCCACTCATGTTCCAATCGATTGATTTCTTTTTTCGTGGTTGTACAATTAATGCATTTAATCGCTGACAGGTTCTTGTCTTTGACTTCCAGCATAATATCCAGATCCCTGTCGTGCAATTCCTGATAGAAGGCCATAAATTCGCTAATCCCGATGATTTTGGAATGAGATCCCGCTTTTTTTTCCGGGTTTTGTTGGGAGTAATGAATCTTCTGCTTGCCATCCTGGCTTTTCCAGGTGGTTTTACAGATATCAATCCAATAACAATCCGGCTGATCTTCATCACCGGAATTCACCTGGTGATGAAGATTATCAAAGACCACTGGTATATCCAGAGCTTTCCCAATGATCAGCACATCTTTAATGGTATAGGATTTATCATCATTTTCAATGACGAGTCGTTTCTTGACGGTTTCATCCAACCGTTCGTAATTTTTCAGAAACCGTTTAACTGCCTGTTTCTTATCGTTATAAACCCCACCCACGTGGAGGATAATCTTATTTTCCGGACCCAGCCCCAGGCTGTCCATGATACGGGCGTGATAATTCAGGTCAGCGATGGCGTTTGTCACGATATTTTCATCTGCAGAGTTTAACACCGTGTACTGTCCCGGATGCATGGAAACCCGCATCCCGCTTTTGGCAATTTTCTTTCCAATCTTTTTTAACTGCTTTTCAAACACTTCCCACCAGATAATCCGGTTAACCGGATTTGATCCAAAAGGAATCAGTGCTGAACTGATTCTAAACAATTCAACCTTATTGTCAATATTGTAATCAATCATATTTTCAAGCGCGTTCAAATTATGCTTGATCAATTCAGTCAATTTTTCATCGGACGCATTTTTAAGTAAGCACGTTTTCAGTTCAGTATTCAGCACCCCTACCGTTAAACATGCATATCCTATCCTCATAACAACCTTCTTTCCTATCCATTCACACAATTTAATCACTTTTTTCGCTTACGACCTGATCATCAGTGCCTTAAAAAATAACCATTATCACAAATCTCCATCCAACATCCCCTTATGTTACACGCATAAAATCAGCTCGATACGAAATACCCAATGGTTTTGTTCATTATATCAGAAATGAATCTGAAGATACAGCGAATTGGTCGTAAAATCAATGACATCCCGGTTAATTTTCCAAACAAAAAAGAGCCTGATTTCAGACTCCTTCAGCTGGTCGGACAATTCCCGACAGGATTAGTTATTAATCTTTTTTCGAACGTTTTTCATTAAATGCTCGGTTCTTATTGCGGGGGGGGCATTCAAACCTCTTCACCCAGAACCTTTTCCACAAAGATGCGTGTTACTTCGGGATCAAACTGGGTTCCGGCATTCTTTCTCAGCTCGCGAATGGCTTCCGTCCGACTCAGTCCTTTACGGTAGGTGCGATCACAGGTCATCGCGTCATAGGCATCCGCCACGCCGATAATTCTTGCCTGAATGGATATCTCTTCCTGTTTCAGTTTTTTGGGATAACCTTTCCCATCCCATCTTTCATGGTGTTCATAAACATATTTGGACATCTCAGAAAATTCATTGGATGAACTCAAAATCCGATAACCAATTTCAGGATGGCGCTGGATTTCCTGCCATTCCTCAAAATTAAGGAGCCCTTCTTTGTTGAGAATTTTTTCATCAATACCCATTTTCCCAATATCATGCATCAAACCGGCCGCCCCAATTTGATTGACGGCATCCTTGCTCAGCTCCATTTCAACAGCAATGGTCTTGCAAATCTCACTCACCCGTCGGGAATGAAGCATTTCCCGGCTGCTCTTTTCATAAAGGGTATTCATAATCAGTTCAATGGTTTTATTCTTGATGCTGGCACTTTCATAGAGTTTATGCCGATACATATCGTCTTCTGCCCGCTTATAGATTTCCTGAATATCCTGATCTTCCATTTCCTTGATTTCATAGCCATAGGAGATTGAAATTTCAAAAGCGCCAATTTTTTCATTTGCTGTTTTGGCTTTCAGGTTATTAATTACCTCAACGGCTTGAAAAATATCGGTCTGCGGCAGAATCACGATAAATTCATCCCCGCCCAACCGGGCAACAATGCTGCTTTCAGGAACGGCTTCAGTAATCAGCCGAGCCGATTTTTTTAATAGTTTATCGCCCATCGCATGGCCAAAGGAATCGTTAATGAGTTTCAGGCCATTGACATCCGCCATAATCAGGGTAATAGGTAAATTAACGGGGATGTCCAGTCGTCCCAATTCTTCTTCATAAAACCGTCGATTGTGAAGGCCGGTAAGATAATCATGGTAACTTAGATAAAGAATTTCCTGTTCTGCTTTTTTTCGTTCCGATACTTCCGAAATAATGGTCGCAAATTGTTTGAATCTGGGTGAATAGGCAACTATTTCAAAGTATCTATCCACATGCTCATCATAAAACTCAAAATGGATCGGCTGCCCTGTCATTGCCACCTGTCCATATTTTTCGATCCAGCTTTTATCCATTTCCGGAGCGACTTCCAGGGCTGTTTTGCCGATGATATCTGCCCGTTTCAAACCAACTAACTTCTCATAACTGTCATTGGCATCCAGATACCGAAAATCCACCGGATTTCCAGATTGATCAAAGAGTACCTCATGCACCGCCAACCCCTGCGCCATTTGCGTAATCAGCAACCGGTGTCGTTCTTCACTTTCTTTTAAGGCTATTTCAGCCTGGTGGCGATCGGTAAAGTCCACCAACATATAACTGACCAGCTTTCGCTTGAGATCAAAATCATTTTTATTCACATAAAACCAGTGCGCCGCTTCATCAGCCCTGATCTTTACCGGACTGCGCTTGTGATCGCCCCGATCAAGAATCTTTAATATTTCTGAAACACTTTGTTTTTGCTCGTCAAAAAACAGTTTTGCTGCCGGATTCATGCAAATAATTTCATGATCGGCATTAATTAAAAATGCCACCTCACCAATATTCCAGAAAGTTTGTTTCCAGCGATTGATTTCCAGCTCAAACAGATCATTTTTAACTTCATTCATCCCAATCATGGCTAAAATAAACAGAATCACGATTGGGGTGGGGTCAATAAATTTGTCATAACCGCTGAGAATCACGAACACCGCAATCCAGGATGCTTGTTGTGATAAGAGCACAAAGCGATAGCTCTTTTTCAGACTCGGGGACTTTGATTTTTTAAGCCCTTTTACCAATTCAATCGTTGAAAATAAAATAAAAATTGCATAGTAAGCTAGAATCAGGTAATACCCGATGTTTTTTGAGGTACTGGCTACCGAAAAGCCGTTAACCTTTGTCAATTTCACCCAATGGAAAGCTAAATAATGAATCGGATTGGTGATATAAAGGATCCATAAGAAACCGGAGGCGGCAACTAATAAATATTTTATCTGCTCTGATATTTTTCTTTTTACAAATTGAGCAACAAATAATATCCCAAATGTGGGAATAAAGATGACGCCCAGATTCTCAAAGTTCCGGGCAAAGATCATCATTTCGATATTTTGGGAATTGAGCGAAAGAAAATAACCAAATGCATAAATGGCCGCGGAAAACATCAGTACGGAAAAATAGTTAAACCGTCCATCCACTTTTTGTTTTACAAGCTTGATTCCCACAAAAATGTAAATAATAGCCAGGATTGGCAATGCATACACGATAAAATTCAACAAAACATTTTGAAGGTTCATACACTTCCTCATTCCGGAGAGCAGCCGCTAAATTATGCCCCCTCACAGATCAACCCATACTATATACAACTAAACTATTCTTGGCTGAAATAACATCATACCAGACAAAGGTTAAGCGAACCTTTGTCTGGTATGAATTTTTAACGGTACCGGGTATTTCCGTCCCCGGCTTATTGATCATCCAGATATTTGATGTGAACATGGGTGGCGTCACAAAAGGGCTTGTTAACCGATTCGCCACAGCGACATAAAACCATCCGATTGCGACTTTCGTACAAACTGCCATCTGCCGATTGCAGCGGAATACCGCCCTTGACAAAGATACCGCAGCTCACCCCCCGCTCAGGATCCTGAAGAATAACAATCTCCGGGGTATAATCGGGTTCGATGGCGGTTCCGTTTTTTTCGACCGCCACTAAACGACCGGCCGGACATTCGTTAGCCGCTTTAATGGCTTCTTCTTTGAGTTTGGGATCATCTGACTGTCTAATCAACTCCCAGGCAGTACCATCGTTGCGGTGACAGAATCTGGCAAAGGCACAGCGATGATCATCCATCATATCCAGATCCGCTCCGATAAGAAACTCGGCGCGATCTTCAAAATCAGCTTTCGACGCCGTCTCTTCGCCATGAAAATCACATTTTGTATGCTCACCATCACAAAACGGCGGATTTTTTGACTTTCCGCACCGACATAGGGTATAGGTTTTGGCCTGGGGAAGGTTTCGCCCGACCCGATAAACATAGCCCTTGCCCTGGGAAGCGATAATTTTCTCTGACAGCTTGATATTCCCGGTAACCACATAGGGCCCATCTTTTAGAATTTTAATTTTTCCGATTATTTCTTTCTCCATTATCAATCTCCGTGCTTATCCGATCGTATTGAATCTATTTTTGCAGTTTAGGTTATTGACCTTACCGTTATTCTCAATAAAAGACGCACAGCCAAATACAGGGCGGCTCGGCCGAGGTATGGGTGACGCGATGCTTCTGGTGGGGCGGGATTAGCAGCGTATCGCCTTTTTCCAGCGTAATTGTCCGGCCTTCTTCAAAAGCCAGTTGCGCTCTTCCCTCCAACAAAATCACATATTCACTTTCTTCCTGATCATACCAGTCAGATTGCTGACCGGTACTGATGATCCGTTCGATCCGGACCCTTTCATTCTGGGCCAGAACCGATATCACTTCGTCATCTATCGGTAACTTGGGCATTTCATAAATATTCATTTTTACCTCATTGATAAATCATATCATAGAATTGGACTGGAAAAAAGTTCTGCTTATAAATTTGAAACGTTTCAACCAAAGAAAATTTCATTTATTTGCTGATCAGATCTTCCATTTGACCAGAATCACTGATGTCCATCAGTTCTTCCGGAAAGGGGTCCCAGATACTCTGTTCCAACAGGTAGGGGTCGTTATATTTAATGACATATGATTTTAGGATATTAATGGGAACACTCAGCGGAATTTTTCCGTTTCGATATTTTTCAAAACTGTCCAGAATAAAAGTCTTTTCGCCACTGGAAAGATGTTCCGAAAAATAACCAAAAATATGCATCATCACATTAATATAGTTACTATACCGGGGAATTCTAGAAAAAGCAATGCCCAGATGCTCTTTATAGTTGTAGATGACCATCTCAACGATCAGCTTTTCATGATTGGCCACAATGCGCCCCAGTATTTTTTGTTCCTTCTGGCTATAAGCCATCAGCAAATATTTATGAATGGCCTGAAATTTAACCAGTGCTGCCATGGTTCCAGCTTTTTCCACCTGGCGAAAGCGACACAGCGTATAAAGTTTGGCCAGAAAATGCTCCCGTATTCTAAAATTGGTTAGCCGACCCTCTTCTTCAATCGCCAGGTAGGGATACCGTTTAAAAACCTGCGTGGCAAAGATGCCCTGCCCTTTGATCGAACCGGTGGTTTTAGACTTGCCCAGATAAACCTTAACGTCCTTGGTTCCACAAGACGGTGAGCGTCCTTTTAAGATAAAACCATCCACCTCTTTCAGACTGTCAAAAAAATCGTGACTGAAAGCGATCATTTCCTTGGTATATTCGGTGTCCGATGCCGGTTGATACAAAACAATCTGCTCGTTTTCCATCACCAGGCGAATCGGGTTGCGAGGTACCCCCAAGCCAATTTCCACCTCAGCACAAACCGGAACATAATCCACATAATCTTTCAGTTTTTCGACAAACTTATCGGGCAGGGTCTGACCATTATAGCGGCAGGCATCAAAGCCCATACATTTACTGACCACAACCTGGGGTCTTAATTCTTGATTCATTTTCGCTCTCCTCGCTTACTTGATTTGTAACCTTCTTACCCATTTTCGGAAAGCTTCAATCAGCCGGGCCCCGGCAACCGCTCCCAAACAAAAAAAGACACGCCATGCGCATCTGTTTTTTTGTTTGCAAAATTAATTCAACAGGTAGTTACTGCCCAGTTTTTTCTTGCATTTCTTTTTTATTTTTGCCGCGGTTTCCGCCAATTCAAAGATGGTTTTACTGTGGTCGCTGGCCACCCCGGCAATTGAAACCGAGAGAAAAGGAAAGTTCTCCTCCACATCTTTCCGGTCCTTGGAGGTGATATAGCCTTTGTCTATATCTTCTTTATGATAATATTTTACTACGGCGTCATTAAAAGTATTAATGATACTACTGCACAATTGTTCGGTTTTCTTCTTGGGAACAATGGCAATAAAATCGTCGCCGCCAATATGACCAATGAAATGTTCGGGCGGGATCCGGGTTTTTAAGATTTCAGCAAACTCCTTTAACACCCGATCCCCATTTTCAAACCCGTAAAGATCATTGTAAGCTTTAAAATTGTCCAGATCGAAATAAAGAATGGTTCGTTTATCTTTGGATTTGAGTGCCTTTTCCAGCTGTTGTTCAATCATCAGATTGCCAGGCAGTTCGGACAGCGGATTCAGATGCTTGGCATAGACAAATTCAATTTCGATCAATTTTTCCATCAGGTTTTTGACCGTCACCGTTCCCTGAAACTGATCCTGGCGGGTAACGACAATAAAGTCATAAATTTTATCGAAATCCCGTTGCATAGCATTCTTGCCGACGACATCAATGGTAGCCAGGTAATCCACCAGCATAAAATCCGTCGCCATAATATTGCGAACCGGTTTATTGGCATAAAGAATATACCCATATTGTCCGCTAATCCTTTTATAAAGGGCATTTCGGGTAATCACCCCAATCGGAATCCGGTCTTCCACCACACAAAACCCGGACAGCCTTTCATTTTCTTTAAACATTTCATGAACCTCAGAAACGAGGATATCCGGCGTGATGGTTTTCTCCATTTTGCAGATGGACTCAATGCGGTCATCCAGCACCCGGTTATCCAGCAGTTTTCTTTTATTGGCATTCTCTTCCATGACGATTTCAACCACATCCTTTGAGATTGAATTTAGAATTCCATTGGGTTTTTGAATGAAATATCCCTGTCCATACTGAACGCCGATGTCGATCAGTGTCAGCAATTCTTCTTTTGTCTCGATCCCTTCGGCAATCAGCGAAGTTTCGGTATATTCGGAAAACTCGTTTAAGCATCTTACCAGCGATTGTTTGGTCATATCTTTGTCGATATCCCGGATCAGTTTCATGTCCAGCTTAATATAATTGGGATGAATATCCGAAATTAAATTAAGTCCTGAATAACCCGCGCCGGCATCATCAATGGCGATCCGATAATCCTGTTCCTTGTAATTGTCAATGGTTTTGATAAAATCAGCAAGATGATTAATGGCCTCGCTCTCAGTAATTTCAAAGATAATCCGTTTGGGATCAATGGCAAATTTTTCCAGATACTCCCGGGTAAATCCTTTTCTGAATTTGACGTCCTGCATGATATTCGGATTAACATTTAAAAAAAGTTTGAATTCACTTTCTATTTTAAAAGCCGCTTCAAAGGCCTTTGAACGGCAAAGAAATTCCAACTCCCAGAGTTTATTAAATTTTTGCGCACATTTAAACAGCATATCCGGTGCATGGAGCAGCGAATCAACCGGTCCCCGGCTGAGCGCCTCATAACCATGGACGGTTCCATCCAGCAATGAAACGATGGGCTGAAAAACGGTCTTTATTTTTTTCTGATAAAGTATTTCTAAGAGCTCCCCTCTCAACCGCTCTTCTTCATTATTATGATTGATATTCAAGCACATTCCTCCCTGTTGGTAATGTCACAAATTATAACTAAGGGAGACAATGATTAATATTATCAACGTGTAAAATTTGCGTTAATTTTCATCGGACGCGGGTACTTAGTATAGACAATCCCTTTATTTGAGTACAATATTTCAAGCCACCGCAATGTTTACAGATCCAAATTCAACTGTTATACTAAGACAACAGATTTTTTATGAAAATGAGAGGTTATTGTTATGACTGAAACCCTATTGGAACTAAGAAAATTTGTAATCCCGGAAATAATTATCGGCGTCGACGCCAGACTCTTAATTGGTCGGTATATATCTCATTTTAATGCCAAAAAACCGATGATTGTAACCGATAAAGATATTCAGGGCTTTGAATGGTTCCATGAAACCATCAATCTGATCCGTCCCCATGTTGAAAAGCTCTTCTTTTTTAATGACATCACCCCTAATCCCAAAGATATCGAAGCGATGCTCGGCGCTGATCTTTTTTTATCGCTGGGTTGTGACTTGATCATCGCCATTGGCGGGGGCAGTGCCATCGACTGTGCTAAATGTATCAGCATCGTGGCTTCAAATGGCGGCAATATTCTGGACTACGAAGGGGTTGACGAAGTTAAGATGCCGGGACCACCGCTGATCTGTATTCCCACCACCGCCGGATCGTCTGCCGATGTTTCCCAATTTGCCATTATCAAAGATACCACGACCAATATTAAACGGGCGATTATCAGTAAAAAGGTGGTGCCGGACCTGGCTCTCATCGACCCGGTTCCACTCATGTCGATGCCCCCCTATTTAACCGCCTGTACCGCGATGGACGCGCTCACCCATGCCATTGAAGCTTATGTATCCAATACCCATTCAGCCCTGACCGACGTTCATGCCCTGGAATCCATCCGTCTGATTAATCAGGCGATTGAAAAATCAGTAACGCCTCAGCGCAATATCGAAACCATGTTTCAACTGATGCTTGGTTCCCTCCAGGCCGGTTTGGCTTTTTCCAATGCCAGCCTCGGTGCGGTCCACGCCATGTCACACTCCATGGGGGGCCTTCTGGATTTACCCCATGGCGAATGCAACAGCATCCTGCTGGAGCACATTATCCGGATAAATTTTGACACAGTTCCCGACCGCTATCGCGACATTGCCCGACAATTAGGCCTGTTGGTGGATAACGTCAGTGATCATCTGCTGCTTGATATGGTTATCGACCGGATCGTTTCGATGCGCGAAAATTTAAATATTCCGTCCCGTATTAAGGTGGCTGCGCTTGATAAGAGCACACTGGACTATTTGGTGAACAACGCCCTGAATGATCCCTGTATGGTAACCAATCCCAGGGTTTTGACAAAAGAAGAGGTGAGAATAATTTATGGACGAGTATTACAACCCTAAAAACAAAAAAGAGATTACCCGGGAATCCATTATCGGACTGGGCGAAAACTCCTTTAAAAAAAATTACTACTCCGAACTTCAAACCAAATTGCAGGATCTGGAACGGGTCAACAGCCGAACCAGGGCTTTAATCGCCACGATTCCAGATATTTTACTGATCAGTGATGGGAAGGGTCAGATCACGCCCTTGAATCCTTCTTTGAACACTGGCTCTGATGCCCTTCTGGAGATCATGCGAAATCAAATTCTGATGTCGGATTTAAAACAGGTCATTGAACTGGTGATGTGCACCCGGGTTTTGTCCGACTATTATTTTTCGATGCCGTTTCAGGAATCCCTTCATTATTTTGAAGTTCGGGTTCAAATTTCAACCTTTGACGAAGTCCTGATCATGATCCGGGACATGACCGAACAGGTCGTTATGGAAAAGCAACTCCGGGAACTGGTTGATAAAGATACCTTGACGCGTATTTATAACCGTCGTTATTTCGAGGCCGAGTTGGACCAATTAGACAACCGGAACATTGAAAACCTAACCATTCTGCTGCTGGACATTGATGGCCTTAAATTTGTCAATGATACGCTGGGACATCTAATGGGCGATCAGGTGATTGTGTCTGCCAGCCAGGTCATCAGCCGCTGTTTTCAAGCGATGGGAATTGTTTCTCGAATTGGTGGTGATGAATTTGGGGTCATTATCAAAAATCACTCTCCCGAGAACATTGAAATAGTCTTAAAAAAGATGAACAAACATTTAGAATGTTTGAATGAGATACCCGATGCCACCTTTAAAATCTCGCTTTCCTATGGCTATTCCTTCCACACTGCCGGTTTAGTCAGCACGGGCTTTCTATTTCAGGAGGCTGACAATAATATGTATCAGAATAAACTGCTTAAAGAATCCAGCGTCCGGAACACGCTGGTTAAAACCCTGATGAAAGCCCTGGAAGCTAAAGATTATATCACGGAAGGCCATACCAATCGGATGGACACCCTGGCTACCCTCATCGGCCAGGCGCTACACTTGCCCCAGAATATGATGGATCGGATTCAGTTACTAACCAAATTCCATGATATCGGCAAGGTTGGCATTCCCGACAGTATTCTCAAAAAACCTGGTTCTTTAACCCCAGATGAGTGGAATGTGATGAAAACCCATTGTGCCATTGGTGAGCGGATTGCCAATGAGTCCTCAGAACTTAAAGAAATTTCCCATCTGATTTTAAAACATCAGGAAAAATGGGACGGAACCGGCTATCCGTTAGGGCTCGCCGGCGAAGATATCCCGATTGAGTGTCGCGTTTTAGCCATTGTAGATTCCTATGACGCCATGACCAATGACCGTCCCTACCGGTGCGCACTCTCTCCTGAAACTGCCATCAACGAGATTATTTCCTGTGCCGGATCCCAATTTGACCCCGGGATGGTGAAAATTTTCTGCAAAGTCATTGAACAACACTTAAGGCCTCAGTAATATAAAATTACTGAGGCCTTCACTTTATGCTTTTCACACTTATCGGGTTGTCTTGGTTGTATAGGTATTTTCTTCGATAATCACTTTTTCCAGAGCCGCTACCACCTCAGGATCGTAATGAGTATCCACGTTTCGTTTCATTTCCTCCAGGGCCTCATCGCTACTGATAGCCTTACGATAATTCGAATCCGCGGTCATATCATCAAAGCGTTCGCCGACAGCAATAATCCGGGAGAGCTTGGGCGTTTCTTTACCCTTGAGCCCCTGGGGATATCCGGTTCCGTCCCAACGTTCGTGATGTCCCAACACAATATTGGCCAGATCCATGGTATGATCAAAGGCATTCAAAATCCGATAGCCAACCACCGGGTGCATTTTCATTTCTTTGTAAGTATCATCAATCAAGTATTCATTTTTGCTGGCCACCTCAATATCCAGAGCCACTTTTCCGATATCATGGAGGTAAGCTGCTCTTGCGACCTTCTTGATTTCAGCTTCCGGCAAATTCATTTTCCGGGCAATTTTTTTGCAAATCTCACTGGTCCTTCTGGCATGTTCGGCTTCTTGCGGTAAATCGCCATATAACTTATCCAGAATAATATTAAACGTATCTTCCTTCTTTTTTCCCTGGTTCAGGGTTTTTTTCATATACATAGTATCTTCAGCACTGGCAATGATCACTTCGATTTTTTCTTCCAGTTCATACTTTGTTGCCACGCCCAGTGACACATTTCCCTGGATTGATTTAATTTTTTCTTTGCTAAAATTATCTTTGATTCGATCCGATAGTTTTTGAGCATCTTTCTTTTCGGTTTGTGGCAGTAGAATGGCGAATTCATCCCCGCCCCAACGGGCTATAATATCATCTGCCCGGCACACCTTCTTAAATATTTCCGATACTTTTTTAATCAACTCATCCCCGGCTTCATGACCAAAAATATCGTTTGTCAGTTTCAGTCCATCCACATCGCCAATGATGACTGACAGAGGAAGATTTCTTTCGGTATCCAATCGCACCAGCTCTTCTTCAAAAAAGCGCCGGTTGTATAGACCCGTCAAGGAATCATGGAAACTATTGTACTCAATAACTGCCCTTTTTTCTTTTATTTCGGTAACGTCTCTAAAGATGACAATCACACCGTCCATATGACCTTCGTCGTCACTAATGGGCGCAATACTGTCTTCCAGGTGGTATTTTCGGCCATCCCGGGAAACCAGTACCGCATGGCTGTCAAATTCCTTCATGTTGGTATCTTGAAAGGCTTCCTCAATGGGATCCGGAACGACCCCATTTTCATTATCATGTTCCAATACAAAAACCTGAGAATAGTGTTTTCCCAGGGCTTCTCTGGCTGTCCAGCCGGTCATTTCCTCGGCCGTATTGTTCAACATTTCAATCTTACCCATCGGATCGACAATCATTACGCCGTCACTGATTGACATCAGTGTTTTCAGGTATTTCTCGCGGTTCTTCTCAGACGCAGAGCGGATATAGGCCCCGACGCCAAACTTTCCATTAAGCAGGTCAACCGGAAATTTGGTGGTTTTGAAAATCTTACCTCGCCACAGCATTTCATCCGTTACAAAGGTTTTTGTTTCTAATACTTTTTTATCAGTTTTTCTTTCTTTTAAAGCTATCTTTTCATCCAGAATTTCGAAATCATCCAGCCCGATGATGTCTTCTGAACCGATTCCATAAAAATCTTCCATCGCCAAATTTACAAAGATATAATTAAGCTGATCATCTTTCAAAGAAACCGGAATCTCTTCGGACTCAATGAAGGTCTGAACCAGCTCATTAAAGCGACGAATTTCCCGTTCTTTTTTTCTTTTTCTGCCTCTTTTGAGAATAAAGTACAGCCCCAGACCAAACAAAAAAAGAATAATCAGGATGATTGCAATATTCATTATTGTTATTTTCATATTTTTCCTTCTTCAATCATCGGCCAACGTTCAACCTGCCTGATCTCTTCCTGTATTTTCTTAACAACTTTTCAATTTTTATCGATTTTATTTTCGAATTTTTATCTCTTCTAGTATGCCATTTTTAGGCATTGATCGTCAATAGATTTAATATAAATCAAGATCTTTGTTCCTTCTGACTACCAAGTTGATATCACAAAAAACAGGTGCCGTTTCTTAAACGACACCTGTTTTGTATTAAAAATTATTGATTTATTCAATTTTTCGTGATATTATTGATAACATACACGCAAATAACCCATTTTACTATTTTACAAATAAATGATACCACATCTTGTCAGTTTTGTCAATAGGTAATCTATTTTTTTGTTTGCCAGGGAGGTACCCATATGTCATTTGAACTGATGCTGTTTGATAATTTTATGATTGAAAAACAGGCCGTTTCGGAAGTGTTGTTATGCAATAAAATTACGGCCGATTATTCGCTGGTGTTGTCCGAAGAGCAGGCGCTGGAACTGGTCGAAACCCGATCCTATTCGCTAAAAAATGTAGGCCGGGTCGAATTTGGTGGTGGAATCATTGAAAAAGTCATCCTGACCTTTGCCAACAGCCCCTACATCTCCCAATATCGCTATGCTGAAATCATAAACGAGCTGGTTGAGATTTTTTATTATTTCAAAAATGAAACCCTGGATTTAATGAGCGATGATGATCTCATCAACTATATGAAAAAATATTTTGACGGAGTCTGTCAGGGTTCTCTGGATCAGCTTAAATTTCGGGAACTGGAACGAATGCCTAAAAACGTGCGGCTGGGACTGGATCCCGATTATAACGATCTTTATGATAGTGAAAAATTGATGGAAGATGAGGATGAAGATGAAGAATAAGATCAAAAAACAGTCTGTGATCGATGGCGACAAGCTCAGTGGTGAATTTTATTTTCAGTCGCTGCTTCAGGAAGCCTATGTCAAGGGCGCACTGAGCTCCAAAGAATCCGAGCGTATTCAACTGGAATGTCTCAAACTGCTGGCTGACTGTACTGAGCGCTTTACCCGGGGCCAAAGCAGCTCGGTCCGGGTTGAAATCGCCCAGGGCATTATGGCTTCCAACCTCTTTACCATCGGCATCTACCTTAAATCACTGCCCGATCTAGACACCGCCATCTTTCATATCCAAAATGAACCACTTGAAAAACTCTATGAATATGGTTTAGCGGTACTGAAGCGAAAAATAAATGTTGCCCATTATTTTTATAACCGGGTTTGTAAAAGCAAGCTAGAAACCGTCAATCAAGCCTACAATATCACCATTGACCAAGGTTTTAAGCCCTTTTTTGAAAATTATGAAATCAATTTTCATGCTCATGAAATCCCCAGTGACATCGACTATCAACTGATCCATCCGGTCACGGATCTGGCCGGGGTTGAGTTCGTCATCAAGTATCTGGAAAGCCTGTATTATGAAAACTTGTTTTGTTCATATTTTGATGCCGATATCATCCATGAAGTGATGAGCGGTTATGATCCATCTTACAAAAATCTCCTCGATAATATCTGTGCGCAAGTTTTTCAAAATGCGCTGGGTTGTCAGTTGTTGAATGCGCCCCCGGACCGGCTGGAATTCAGCCCGGCCGATCTCAACGCCCTGGACAAAAAATTACGCAGCCATAACCAATTGGAACTCCAAATGCAATTAAAAACAGCGGCCCAGGAGCTGATCACTGATCTGGAACTAACCAATCCGACCCTGAAAAAATACCTGCTCGCCAGTCTCCCGAAAATCACCACCACGGTTTATCAGGGACTGGCCACCCACTCTCTTAATAAGGTTTTTGTACCCCGCTATAATCCCAATATCAAGCCACTTATTCACTACAATATGGGGATTAAAATCGATGACAAAGCCTATCGGGAAATGATTACGGAGTTTTTGTCCTGCCGCTTTTTCGAGGATAAGCTGGCCATCATTAAAGAACACATTAAAACCCTGGCCGATATGGAAGACCTGCTCATCGCCGGCGAACTTGAGCCCGCCGAAGCAGCCATGATCTTTGATCTGCTGGAGGACATTGAACTGGCAGTGCTGACCAAACGTCATCCCCTCCATCCGGCTATTGACGCCATTGATTATTCGGCTTCCGAAATCCGGATGCAGCAAAATCTGGACGCTTATCTAAGGGCGCTACCCCGGGAGCGGTTGGCCCAGATTCTCAACCTGACCACCACCCTTGAAGTGGTCTGATTTTAAAAGGGCTTCGTCCCGCTTAACCAGCCATGAGCTTCCCAGTGATTGCGATCGGTGGGATTCCAGTCATTTTTTATCATGGCCTGCTTCATCATATTAAACATCATTTTTCTAAACAACGGCGCTGCACTGTGTTCAATATTAGCCACCGATGCGGTGGCTTTTTTTGCCAATTGCTCCATATCTTTTTCGATTTGACCACGCTTTTTGTCGGATATGTCACTCCATTTCATGGCGGCTACTCGCTGTTTGCTGGCAAATCGTTTTTTTACGCCCCAGAATTTCAGACTGTTCTGCATCGTTTTGGTGGTGTGGGAAAGACCTGCTCCGGCAGTGGTGGTAAAACTGATCCCAACCTTATTAAACATTTTCGGATTGGGTCGGTGGCTGAGCCACATAAAGCAGAGATGATCCAGTAAGGCTTTTAACTGACCGGTAACATCCAACCCGTAAACCGAAGAGGTCAGGATCACCAGATCAGCCTCTTCCAGAGCGGCTACAATGGGCTGAATCTGATCGGCCTGGGGGCAGGTGTCTTCCCCATTTAAAAAACAGGAAAAACAACCGCTACAAAAATTGGACATGTCTTTGGGCAGATAAAACTCCCGGACCTCGGTTTCTTCCAATTGGGCAATCTTTTTAATTAGTAAATCTTTACAATGCCAGGTGCTACCATGACGCATGGTGCCATTGATTACGGTTATCTTCATCTTCTCTTCCTTTCCTGAATTTAGCTTAGCTGCTAATTTTCGATCCGGGTATTAGTTTTTGCTGAAGCCGGTAGCCGTGAATTTGGCAACCAGCACCGCATTGTCTTCATCAAAAATATCAACAGTGTAGTTGCAAAGACTTCGGCCGGAAGAAGTTTCGGAGGCTTTGGCCAGCAGCGTTTTTCCTTTAGCCGGTTTGAAATAGTTAATATTGGCATTGATGCCGACGGTTACTTTTCCGCCGGCGTTGGCTGCCGCCGCAAAGGCAAAATCAGCCAGGGTAAAGATGGCACCGCCCTGGACAATCCCAACCCCATTAAGGTGCTTTTCCTGGATCGCCATTCTTACTTCGGCATATCCCAGTTCCACCTTGACCAGTTCCAGCCCGACCAGTTTGGCAAACTGATCATTTTCGATAATCGTAATCTTCTCTTTTTCCATCGTTTTCCCTTTCTGATGTCTTAACTGTTTGATAATTGCATGACAGCAGTGAGCTTTGTGTCCAATTTCGCAATTACCTAGTCTTAACTGTTCTTTACCAGCACCAGGCCATAGAAGTTTTCAGTAAAAGAAAGGGTTTGCTGCCAGTAAAAACCCAATTCTTCGAGCATCGAAACGACGTCCTCTTTTGCAATCCGGTGATCGATCGGTGGTCCCATTTCGGTTTCGGCTTTTTCCCAGTCAATCACAGCCAGCTTGCCACCGGGTTTGATAATCCGGCTGATTTCTTCCAGAAACTGATTTTTATCGACAATTTCATGAATCACATTAACCATCAAACCAAAACTGACGGACTCGTCAGGAATCAGCAGATCCAGTTCTGCAGTTTTTAGCGTTTCAATATTTTTTACGCCCGCTGCCTTGCTGCGCAGTTCAACCTCCGCCAGCATTTCCGGCGAGGTATCCAGCGCATAGGCGCTGTTGTCCCCTATCATCTGTGCGGCCGGGATAGTAAAATAGCCGATGCCGCAGCCGATATCGGCAAAAATATCGCCCGCTTTCAAGCCCAGTTTTTCCAGGGTTTCAACCGGCGGCAGGTTTTCTCTGCGCCACTCATTATCCAATTTATTTTTATTGATGGGGTTAAATTTATGTATCACGGGTTTCTCCTTTGTCTTTTAACATTAATTTGGGCCATTATACCATAAAGGCAGCATCGGATAACAGCAAAAATTTCCACTAAAAAACCGACTGTCTTTTATGACAATCGGTTTTTAAAATCTTCATATCCAAATTGTTTAACAATCCGAATTGTTTTTTCCTGGCTAAAGATGGCAATGGCAGGGAGATTCATACCGTTAAAAGTGTTCGTTTTAACCATCGAATAAATGGCCATATCGCAGAACACCAGGCGGTCGCCAATTTTTAGTGGTTGCTCAAAGGCATAGTCGCCGATAATATCCCCGGCCAGACAGGTCGGCCCACCCAGCCGATAGGTAAAGGGTTTTTCATCCGGTAATGCTGCCCCGATAATGTTGGGCCGGTAGGGCATTTCCAGCACATCCGGCATATGACAGGCAGCGGATGTATCGAGGATGGCATTGTGAATGCCGTTATCAACGAAATCCAGCACCGTCGCCACCAGAAATCCGGTGTTGAGAGCCACGGCTTCGCCGGGTTCAAGATAGACCTTTAACCCATAAGTTTCCTGAATCCGCTTGATACAGGCAATCAGTTTTTCAATATCATAATCATCCCGGGTGATATGGTGGCCACCCCCAAAGTTGAGCCATTTCAACTGCGGCAGAAATTCGCCAAACTGGTCTTCCACCGCTTTCAGGGTTTCCTCCAAAGCATCAGCATTTTGCTCGCAGAGGGTATGAAAATGCAGCCCGCTGATACCCTCCAGCAGCTCCGGAACAAATTGGCTGCGGGTAACCCCCATCCTTGACCCTGGAGAACAGGGATCATAGATGGCGTGATCCTGGGTGGAGCATTCCGGATTGATCCGAATGCCGCATTCCCGGCCGGCGGCAAGCGCTTTTGCCCCAAATTTCTGCCACTGATTGAAGGAGTTAAAAACGATATGGTCGCAGTGCCCGACGATTTCGTCAAACTCATCATCGCGATAGGCGGTGGCAAACACATGGGTTTCGCCACCCATTTCCTCATGACCCAGCCGCGCTTCAAAGAGCCCGCTGGCTGTGGTGCCGGCCAGATAGCGACCGATCAGGGGATACAGCGAAAACATCGAAAAAGCCTTTTGGGCCAGCAGAATCCGACACCCGGTGGCTTGCTGGACCCGGTCCAGAATTTTTAAGTTTTTAATCAGCAGGCTTTCATCAACCAGAAAACAGGGCGTCGGCAATTCCTTGAAAGCGTCCGTTAATTCCATTTCCGCCATGCTTAATCAACCAGCTCCGGCTCAAAACTTTCCTGCCAGGGCAGTCCCCATTTGTTCAGGGCTTCCATAAAGGGATCGGGATCAAACTCTTCGATATTGTAAACCCCGGGTTTTTGCCACTGGCCGGTCATTACCAGCATCGCACCGATCATCGCCGGTACCCCGGTGGTATAGGAGATCGCCTGGGAACCGACTTCTTTGTAACATTCTTCGTGATCACAGACGTTGTAGAGATAGTAGGTTTTATCCTGGCCATCTTTTTTGCCCTGGAAAATACAACCGATATTGGTTTTTCCTTTGGTGCGGGGCCCCAGGGTTGAAGGATCTGGTAATACCGCGGCTAAAAACTGCAGCGGTACAATCATCTTGCCCTCATATTCAATCGGTTCAATCGAGGTCATGCCGACGTTTTCCATGCATTTCAGGTGGGTCAGATAGCTTTGTCCAAAGGTCATAAAGAAACGAATCCGTTTGATGCCTTTGATATTTTGACCCAGCGATTCCAGTTCTTCGTGATGGAGCAGATACATATCTTTAGGGCCGATTTCCGGAAAATTGTAAACCCGCTTGATTTCCATCGGCTCGGTTTCTATCCACTGACCATCTTCCCAATAGCTGCCGTTGGCGGTGACTTCACGAATATTGATTTCGGGATTGAAGTTGGTGGCAAAGGGATAGCCATGATCGCCGGCGTTGGCATCGAGAATATCGATGTAATTGATCTCGTCAAACTGATGCTTCATCGCATAGGCTGAAAAAACACCGGTCACACCGGGGTCAAAGCCACTGCCCAGCAGCGCTGTAATCCCGGCTTTTTCAAACCGTTCCCGGTATTCCCACTGCCATTTATATTCAAATTTGGCGGTATCTTCCGGCTCGTAATTGGCAGTATCGACGTAATGGGTTTTGGTGGCCAGACAGGCGTCCATAATGGTCAGATCCTGATAAGGCAGGGCCAGGTTCAAGACCACATCCGGCTTGACTTCTTCAATCAGCGCAATCAGCTCATCGACATTGTCGGCATTGACCTGGACGGTGGTGATTTTGGTCGCCCCGCCATCCAGTTTCTCTTTTAAGGCATCGCACTTGCTTTTGGTCCGGCTGGCAATGCAGATTTCGGTAAACACGTCGCTGTTTTGACAGCATTTATGAATGGCCACACTGGCAACACCGCCGCAACCGATAATTAATGCTTTTCCCATAATTTGTTCCTCCTTAATATTTTCTCTAATACTTTAGGTTATCTCTCAACTACCGTACCGATCAATTGTTAATCTGTTGTCGGTACGGCGTTTTGGTTTTATTGTCATTTGTAAATTTCTTACTCGTTTAGGCCATCGCCAATAAGAGTTCCCGTAGCAGCTTGCAGGCGACGGCGGTGGAAGCGCCGCTCTGGTCATAGATTGGCGAAAGCTCGTTGATATCGCAGCCGACCAGATTCAGCTGGCTGACTTGTTGGATCGCTTCAAGCAGCTCCATAAAGCTGACGCCGCCGGGTTCCGGGGTGCCGGTACCGGGGAAAACGGATGGGTCTAATACATCCAGATCCAGGGTGAAATAGACCGGTTTACCCTGCAGTTTTTCGACCACTTCGGCCAGGCCCTTAAAATTGAACTTCTGGGTGGTGACGTGATCTTGGCCCCACTGGAACTCACTGCGTTCGCCGGAACGAATCCCGAATTGATAGATCCGGCCATCGCCAATGATATCCCAAACCCGGTGCAGCACTGTGGCATGAGACAAGGTAATACCCAGATAGTCATCCCGCAAATCGGCATGGGCATCAAAATGCACCACATAAAGCTCCGGATATTTCCGGGCCACCGCCCGGACGGCACCCAGGGTCACCAGATGCTCGCCGCCGATCATCACCGGCCGCTTATTATCTCTTAATACCCTGGTGGTATAGCTTTCAATCGCTGCCAGGGCCTTTTCGGTATCGCCAAAACAGAGTTCCAGATCACCGCCGTCAAAAATGGCCAGATCTTCGAGATCCTTATCCTGGTAGGGGCTGTAGGTTTCCAGTCCGTAGGATTCCCCTCGCATCGTGCGGCTGGCAAAGCGGGTGCCGGGACGAAAGGAAGTGGTGGAGTCAAAGGGCGCCCCAAAAACGACAATCCCGGATTCCCCATATTCGTTGTCACAACCTAAAAAGGTCTCAATATTTTTATTCAACATCTTTTAACAGTTCCTCCACATAGTTTGGCAGCGCAAAGGCGCCAACATGTAATTGGGTATTATAGTAGCGGGTTTTAAAACCCTGTGCATTCCACTTCACCGCCTTTAAATCCTCAATCGGATGGTATTTTTTCGAGGCAAAACCAAACAGCCAGTGTCCCGATGGATAGGTGGGAATATGAGCCTGATAGACCCGGCTGATCGGAAAGGACTCGACAATGCGCTTATGAGCCCGCTGCATCGCCACGGCATCATCCAGATAAAAAGCACTTTCATGCTGATTGACCATAATTCCGTCTTCTTTTAAGGCCTTATAACAATTGCCATAGAACTCTTTGGTAAACAGGCCTTCGCCGGGACCAAAGGGATCGGTGGAATCGACAATGATCAGATCGTATTCATTTTCACAACGGCGAATAAATTTCAGGCCATCCTGGTAATGGACGGTTACCCGCTCATCACCAAAACAGCAGGCCGTCTGGGGCAGATGCTTTTTACAGACTTCCACCACCAGCTCGTCAATTTCGACCAGATCGATGTGTTCCACCAGCGGGTAGCGTACCAGCTCGCGAATCGCGCCGCCATCACCGCCGCCGATAATCAACACTTTTTTGGCCGCCGGATGAACGGCCATGGGAATATGCACCATCATCTCATGGTAGATAAACTCGTCTTTTTCGGTCAGCATCATGTAACCATCCAGGGTTAAAAAACGGCCAAATTCTTTGGAATCAAAAATATCGATCCGCTGAAATTCACTTTGTCCGCAGTAAAGCTGGCGATCCACCTGAATGGAAAATTTGACACTGGGGGTATGTTTTTCGGAAAACCATAATTCCATTTAATCAATCCTCCTTCAGCACATTGAGATATTCTATTTCCATGTCTTCGGGGCCGGTTAAAAAACAGCCCTTGTCTTTCAGGTATTCAATGGAGTCAAGAATTTCTTCAGTAATCATTTCCCCGGGGGCCAGAATCGGAATCCCCGGCGGATAAGCCATCACAAACTCGCTACAGATCCGGCCGCCGCTTTTTTCCAGCAGTAGGGCTTCCTTCTCGGCATAAAAGGCTTCCTGCGGGGTCACTGCCACCGCGGGATTGATATATTCATATTGCAGCATCCCGGCCTTGTCTTTTTTATAGATCCGGCGGATTTCGGCCAGCGCCGAGACCAGCCGTTCCAGATTGCGTTGGCTGTCGCCCACTGAAATGTAAGCCAGAATATTGCCCACGTCGCCGAACTCCACCTGAATGTCGTATTCGTCCCGGAGAATATTGTAAACTTCAATCCCCGCCAGTCCGACGTTCAGGGTATTAATCGACAGCTTGGTGGCATCGAAATCGTAAATCGTATCACCATTGATCAGTTCTTTGGAATACGCGTAATAGTCGCCGATCTGATTGATTTCATCGCGGGCGTATTGGGCCATGGCGGTTACCTTGGCAAAGATTTCCTTGCCATTGACAGCCAGATTTTTGCGGGAAATATCGAGACTGGAAAGCAGCAGATAGGACCCGCTGGTGGTCTGAGTCAGATTGATGATCTGACGGACATAACCGGGGTTCATCCCCGCCCCCACCAATAAAAAAGAGCTTTGCGTCAGCGATCCGCCGGATTTATGCATACTGACCGAAGCCATGTCGGCACCGGCTGCCATCCCGCTGATCGGCATGTTTTCGCCAAAATAGAAATGGGTGCCATGGGCCTCATCGGCCAGTACCAGCATCCCAGCTGCGTGCGCCATTTCGACGATCGCTTTCAGGTTGGAACAAACCCCATAATAGGTCGGGTTGTTGACCAGGATCGCTTTGGCATCCGGATTTTCCCGAATCGCTTTGGCTACTGCGGAGAGGGTCATCCCCAGGGAAATACCGATTTCATGATTCGTTTCGGGATTCACATAAACTGGAATCGCCCCGCCCAGGATCATCGCATTGATGACACTGCGGTGGACATTCCGGGGCAGAATAATCTTCTCCCCTTTTTTACAGGCTGACAGCACCATCGTCTGAACCGCTGACGTCGTGCCATTGACCATAAAAAATGCCTGTTTGGCGCCAAAGGCATCCGCAGCCAGCTCCTCGGCTTCTTTGATCACCGAAACCGGATGGCAGAGATTATCCAGCGGCTTCATCGAATTGACATCCAGGGTCATACAGCGTTCCCCTAAAAATTCCGTTAATTCCGGATTCCCCTTGCCCCGTTTATGGCCGGGCACATCAAAGGGCACCAGCCGATTCCGCTTAAATTCGTTGAGTGCCTCCATAATCGGCATTCGTTGTTGATTTAATTTTGGCACGTTTTTTTCCTTCCCAAATTAATGCACGTGATTAATACACGTTACTGCCGCTGAAAATTTCGATCATTTCGCGGCGCAGGTTTTCGGTAATCTGCAGCCGGGTTCGCGGCGGCAGCTCATAGGCATCCGTATTAAACAGATAATTCTGGAGCGTAATTTCTTTCAATAACATCTTGGTGTGAAAGAGATTGGACTGATACACATTAATATCAATGGCATCATATTCCTTCAGGGTTTTGTCATCGATGTAATCCTGAATCGAGGTAATTTTATGATCCATAAACAGTTTTTTGCCACTGACGTCCCGGGTAAACCCCCGGACCCGATAATCCATGGTAATAATATCCGAATCAAAGCTGCCGATCAGGAAGTCCAGGGTACTCAGCGGGGTAATTTCGCCACAGGTGGCCACATCAATATCGACCCGAAAAGTGGCAATGGACGTGTCGGGATGATATTCCGGATAGGTATGGACCGTGACATGGCTTTTGTCCAGGTGGGCCACTACCGTATCGCCCTGTAAATTCGTCTTTTCAACATTTTCTTCCCGGTATTCCCGCAAAAAAGTTTCTTCGGCAATCAAAAAGGTGACGCTGGCCCCCTGGGGATCATAATCCTGTTTGGATACATTGAGTACCCGGGCGCCGATCATTTCCGTAACATGATATAAAATATTAGTCAAGCGATCCGAGTTATACTGCTCATCAATATAGGCGATATAGTCCCGTTGCTCCCGTTCGCTTTTGGCATAACACACATCATAAATATTAAAGCTTAAAGACTTGGTCAGATTGTTAAAACCATTCAACTTTAATTTATTATCCATTAATCCACCCCATTTCCATTTTTTCGCATTGTAATTTAGCTATCTTAATTTAATAAAACAAAAAACTCAAGTGATCCTTCAGCATCTGCTGTTCATCCACTTGAGTTTATTTCTACTGATTTGTTATTTACACGAGCGTATGATCGCACCGTCTATGCATGATTTCAAACGTAGAAATTAGAGTCTATATAGCAAGAACTTACTTTTACTACTCTTATTGATTGTTTCACAAGTGTGATGTGCAAAAACGCACACGGTTTTAAGTAACCAACTTATAAAATTTGAGCTGATGCTCAATCAATAAGGCAACGAAAGTTGCCAATCGGCATTTGACCTAGCTGTCCGTATGGCATTCAATTTCTTTATCACCAGGTTAAATCCGATAAAGAAATGGTCAAAAGAATTCTTTGCTGTCTTCATAAATCCTGTTTATGAACACGCCAAATAGACATAAATCTATTTCTATCATTCGTCTCGAATTGTACTATAAAAGATTGTCAAAATCAAGAAATTTTTACAAATTTAACCGGTTTCTAACATAATCCTTAGACCATTTAAGGGCTTTTCAAAAATCTCCAGACACTTTGGAACGACTTGCCTCTAATCGATTGCCGCTTCAGTGGGGTGGCCCCAATATTTGGGCCAGATCTTGTAAGTCTGCAGCGTGAATGATCGCCAGCACCTCATCGGCCGGCAATAACCTGGTATCACCATGGGGAACAAGCAGTTCACCATTTCTGATTATTGCCACTAAAACACATTCGGTAGGCAAACCCAACTCTCTCACCATCTTACCCACTGCCAACGATTCCGGATGAACCTTTTCTTCCACCAGCGAAAACTGGCCCTGGTTCAGCTTAAGTAGGGTCATCATATCCCCCACTGACATTTCTTCGGCCACCAGCGTCGCCATCAGCGCAGCCTGATTTAATGCCACATCCACCCCCATTTCCGGGGTAAACAACCAGGCATTCTTGGGATTTTTAATCCGGGCCAGAATCCGGGGCACCTGATATTCCAGGCGGGCAATGGTGGCTGCCACCAGATTTGTTTCATCTGCTCCAGTCACCACCGCCAGCACATCGGCCGAACGGATCCCGGCCGCTTCCAGAACACTGGGATCAGTGCCGTTGCCCAACACCAAAGCCTCTTCGGGCAGATCACATGCCAGCCGTTCCAATTGATGGGTTCGGATTTCAATGAGCTTGACCTGATGGCCGCCATTTTGCAGCAGCGAAGTCAGATAGCATCCCACCTTACCGCCGCCTACGATTATTACTTTCATAGTCTGACATCCCCTTTTCTATATTAATCCTAACAGCGATTTAAGACGCTCCCCTGAGGCCGTGGCCACCGCCAGGTGGACCAAATCGCGGTTTTCAAACACCGTATTAATCACCGGTATCAGCGAGCGGTTCCCGCGGCTGATCGAAACGACGCTGACTTCGCCGGGAATCGTCAGTTCCCCGACCCGTCGGCCCACCAATAATGCCGGTATTTCAATTTCCATAATATTCACGTCGCCGTTCCCGATGCTCATAGCCACATTGACCGGTGAAAAGCTCAGCAGATCGGCTACCCGGTTCACGCCCCAGGACATCGGATCAAAGACCTGGAGTCCCAGCCGCCGATAAATCTCGGCTTTACGGGGTTCATGTAGAGCTGACACCACCCGGGGCACCCCAAAAATCTGACTGGCAATCCGGGCCGTGAGGGCATTGGCCTCGTCGTTGGAGGTAACCGCGGCCAGAGAATCCGCCCGCTCAATTCCGGCGGCCAGCAGCACATCCCGGTCAAACCCCACTCCGGCGATGGTTTTTCCCTTAAATCCGGTTCCCAAATGCTTAAAGGTCAGTGGTTCCTGATCAATAACGGTAATGTCGTGGTCACTTTGATTCAGCTTAAGGGCTAAACCCGATCCAATTCGCCCACAGCCTACGATGATGGTTTTCATTTAGCTATCCCCTTTCAAATTTCTGTTTTATTCGTATTTTTTTCATGCAAACGTCGTTTATCCCAGTTTCGCAGGAAGGCCTTTCGCAGTTCATCAATGAAAATCACCACCGGTACCCACATAAACAGATAGGCCCATTCAACCAGCCCGATTGGGGCGGTATTAAAGATCCCATGCAAAAACGGCGTGTAGATCAGAATACTGAAGACTGTAAGCTCACAGACAATCCCGATTAAGATCATATGGTTACTGAACAGCCCCACCTTAAACACCGAGGCTCGTTCGGTTCGACAATTAAAAACAATCCCGATTTGGGTAACGACAATCGCCCCCAATGTCATGGTCGTGGCCATCCGATAAATCACGCCCGAGTCTGCCATCGGTATCCCCGGCCAGCCATTCTGCCAGTAAAGGAAGAAAAAGGCTGACATCGCAATGGCCGCTTCCATGATCCCGTAGAACAAAAACGCGCGAATGAGCAGGGGCCGATTGAGCAAATGTTCTTGCTGCGACCTCGGCGGACGCTGCATCACCCCTTCTTCCGGCAGTTCAACCCCCAAGGCAATCGCCGGGATCATATCGGTACCCAGATCCACCGCTAGAATCTGCATCACCGTCAACGGCAGCGGGATCTGGCCTTTGGCAAACAAGAACACAATAAAGGGTACCGCCTCCGGGACATTGCTGTTTAAAATATAGGTGGCAAACTTACGGATATTGTTGTATACCCCCCGGCCTTCTTCCACCGCATTGACAATCGAGGCGAAATTGTCGTCGGTAAGAATCATATCAGCGGCTTCCTTGGCCACATCCGTTCCGGAAATTCCCATGGCAATGCCGATGTCGGCTTTTTTCAGGGCCGGCGAATCATTGACGCCATCACCAGTGACTGCCACCACATTGCCCATTTCCTGAAGGGCGGTAACCACCCGCAGTTTTTGTTCCGGTGCCACCCTGGCAAAAATGATTTCCTCGGACAGCGCTTTTTTAAGACTCTCATCATTGATTGCGTCCAGCTCAACGCCGGTGACAATCCGGGGCTGCGGGCCATGGATAATGCCGATCCGCCGGGCAATACTTTCGGCCGTTAAGCCATAGTCCCCGGTGATCATAATAATTTTTATCCCGGCCTGATTACATTTTTTAACCGCTGCTGCCACTTCCACCCGGGGTGGATCTGCCATCACCGTGAGACCTATAAAGGTCAGGTTGTTTTCAATGTGATCAGGCGTATAGTCGCTGAGGCGCTCGGGCAAACCCATGTCTCTGGTGAGAATCCGCATCGCTACCGCCAATACCCGGAGTCCTTTGCGGGCATAGCCATCATTGGCCGCCATCACCTTCTTGCGGGTATCCTCATCCATTGCCACGTCTTCACCATCTTTGAGATAGTGGGTGCATAAATCCAAAACCTCTTTGGGCGCCCCCTTGATATAGGCCAGCTTTTCCAGATCTGATATTTGGTTGGACACCTGATGAATGGTACTCATCCGCTTACGATGCGACTCAAATGGCAGCTCCCGCAGGCGGGGGCTGTGAGAAAGCTCCTCGTCCAGATCAATTTTCCCCTTCCGCGCGGCTACCACCAGGGCGGCCTCAGTGGGATCACCGAGAATATTCCAATGATTTATTTCCGGGGAGGGTGGCAATAACCGTGAATTATTGCAGAGGCTGGCGGCCAACAATAATGTGCGCATATCACTGTTTTCGGTCAGTGAAATAACGGTCTCGCCTGAACGCATCTCCCCCTCTGGGGCATAACCAACCCCGGTTACCTTAATCTGCTGATTGACCATCCAGCAGTCGCTGACGGTCATTTCATTTTGAGTCAGGGTTCCGGTTTTATCAGTACAGATAACCGTGGTGCAGCCCAGGGTTTCGACCGCTGATAAGCGTTTGATTAAAGCATTCCGTTTGGCCATCCGCTTGACCCCCATGGCCAGGGATAAGGTCACTGTTGGTAATAACCCCTCGGGGATAAAGGCCACAATCATCCCCATGGCAAAAATAAAACTTTCGGTAATATTGACATGGGCAAGCAGTACCGCCAAGGCAAAAAAGAGTACCCCCATGCTGATCGCCATCGCTGAAACCAGCCGGGTAATCCGTCCCATTTCCAGCTGCAACGGACTGGGTACTTCCACCATATTCTGGGTCAGGTCGGCAATTTTTCCGAATTCGGTATTCATCCCGGTGGCAAACACCACGGCCTTGCAGGCCCCCGAAGCCGCATTGGTTCCGGCAAAAATAAGGTTGGGCTGTTCCGAACGTCCCAGGTCAGTACGATGACCAACATCTTTTGTTTTATGCGCCGGATGGGATTCCCCGGTCAGGATAGACTGATCGGCTCTGAAATCATTGTCCTCAACCAGGCGGCTGTCGGCCGAAATCCGGTCGCCCTCGGCCAGAATAATCAGATCTCCAGGAACCAGCTCTTCAGCCAGAATTTTGATCTCTTTGCCATCCCGGACGACCCGGGCATAGGTCGGCAACAGCTGTCCCAGAGCTTCAACCGCTTTTTCGGCCTGGAACTCCTGCCAGAAACTGAATAATCCATTAATGACATTAACCAACCAAATAGCAATGGCCAGCTGGGGCAGCTGGGCAATCAGGGCCACCACGCCGCCAATCCATAAAAGGATCGCCATCAGATGGGTAAAATTGGCCAGAAATTTCCAGATCAGCGGTTTGCCCTTCTTCTTCTGAATGCTGTTTTCACCAAAATGTGCCAATCGTGCTGCCGCTTCTTCAGACGTCAGACCCTCGGCACTTGTTTTCAGCTCGATGTAAACATCAGCAACGGATAAGTTTTCGATGGGCTTTTCTAACACCATTCCCAGCGCTTCAACATCTGTCTGCTGCATCATCAATCACCCTCTTTTTATTTATTTTTCCGCAATTTGCCATAAGCAAAACTTCTCTCTATTTCAGTATACCCACGATACTGTCTTGCCAATCAATTTTCCGTATTTTCACTCTGATCCTATCACTTTAATATTTATTGATACTTCTAATGATATCAGAACTGTATTACAATAAAGCAAACCACGTTGCAGAACTAAAAATCAAACCGAGGAGATAAGCAAATGAATAATCGCTATGAATTAAACAAAAACCTGGCCCAGATGTTAAAAGGTGGGGTGATCATGGATGTCACCACGGCCGCACAGGCCCGCATTGCCCAGGAAGCCGGCGCCTGTGCGGTGATGGCCCTGGAACGGATTCCCGCGGACATCCGGTCGGCCGGTGGGGTTTCGCGGATGAGTGATCCCAAAATGATCAAGAGTATTCAGGCCGCGGTTTCCATTCCGGTGATGGCCAAGGTACGGATCGGTCACTTTGCCGAAGCCCAGATTCTGGAAGCCATCGAAATTGATTATATAGACGAAAGCGAGGTGCTGTCGCCGGCCGATGATACCTACCACATCGACAAAACCGGTTTTTCGGTGCCCTTCGTCTGCGGCGCCAAAGATCTGGGCGAAGCCCTGCGACGGATCAGCGAAGGCGCTTCGATGATTCGCACCAAGGGTGAACCGGGTACCGGCGACGTGGTTCAGGCGGTTCGCCATATGCGTCTGATCAATCAGCAGATCCGCACGATTCAAAACACCAGAGAAGATGAGCTCTTCCAGGTGGCCAAGGATCTGCAGGTCCCTTATGAGCTGGTGCAGCTGGTCAATGAAACCGGCAAACTGCCGGTGGTGAACTTTGCTGCTGGTGGCATCGCCACCCCGGCTGATGCGGCGCTGATGATGCAGTTGGGGGCTGAAGGAGTCTTTGTCGGCTCGGGCATCTTCAAATCCGGCAATCCAGCCAAACGGGCCCAAGCCATTGTCAAAGCGGTGACCAATTATAAAGATGCCAAACTGCTGGCTAAACTCTCAGAAGACCTGGGTGAAGCCATGGTGGGCATCAATGAGCAGGAAATCGACTTATTAATGGCCCAACGCGGCATTTAAAGGGGCTATTGATGAAGAAAATAATTGGGGTGCTGGCCGTTCAGGGCGCTTTTGCAGAACATATCAACGCGTTGGAGCAATTGGATGTTCACTGCATCGAAATTAGAAAACCCGCAGATCTGACCGACCATCCCCTAGATGGTCTGGTTCTTCCCGGGGGCGAAAGTACCGTTATGGGTAAGCTATTGCGGGAGCTGGAGCTCTTTGAACCTCTGAAAGGCCTCATTGAAGCAGGCCTTCCGGTGCTGGGCACCTGCGCCGGACTGATTTTGCTGGCGGGCAAGATTGCCGAAGATGACACCATTCATTTTGGCACAATGAATATGGTAGCCCGCAGAAACGCCTATGGCCGCCAGCTTGGCAGCTTTCAGACCGAGGCTGAATTTGATGCCTGCGGCCAAATCCCGATGGTTTTTATCAGGGCCCCCTATATCGAAAGGGTTGGCGCCGATGTGGACATTCTCGCTCGGGTTGACAATCATATTGTGGCCGCCCGACAGGGCAATATGATCGTCACTTCCTTTCACCCGGAGCTGACCGCGGATCTGACTGTGCATCAGTATTTTTTACGTTTAATTCAACAAAAAGCAAAAACCTGTGTCGCTTGATAGCGATACAGGTTTTGCTATTTCCTATTTATATTTTTAACAGATATTATGGCATTTATCGTTTTACTTTTCTTCAATGTTCCATGATATTATATAATTTGTATGATCGGGAATAGCTATTCCTATATCCTCCCATTTTTCAAAGTATCCTGCTAAGCCATGTTCTAAGGCTGTCTGATGGAAATGGCTTAAAGCAATTCCAAGATCCACCTTTTTAATCATTTTTTCATCTTCGCTGGCATTGCTTTTATGTGTTTCAAAAAAATGATATGCGCCTTGTTTTTTTACCACACGCCATGGTTGGGCATTGGTCGCCGAAGGCGCCACGCGAATCATTTCTAAAGGACTGGCATACTCATTTGCAGCTTTCCTTGAAAGTGGATTCTCAAATGAACTCTCAAAGAAAATTTCATCCCATGATTTGCGCTTATCCGACTTCATCGTTTTTCGCATAAGACTTTCCGTAATGCTTTTTTTCGCGGTTGCATATCCAATTGGGGATATTGCCGGAAACAGTTCATCTTTCTGTATGTCCATGGCTTTTTCGAACTGCGCTCTGCTAAAGGTTGCTGCCAGCCATACCGTTGCAAGTCCCATATCGGTGGCAATCAGTACCAGATTCTCAAACTGATAGCCGGCGGCAATAAGTCCAAACTCACTTTTATCAACCGTTACACCCAGAAATGTATTGGCTCCTTTAATCACACCATATGTCCCGAGTTTTTCGCCATTTGATAAGGTATCTTTTTCAATCAGATGAATTCGAACATTTTCTCCAAATGGATTTGTCAACTGACTGATCTCATTCATTAATTTTTCTTTGTCATTTTTCGAAAGATTTTTTGAATCATACGTTCTTGTACTCACTCTCTTTTTAATCGTTTCCTCAATGGGAATATTAAGTTTCATTCTTTCTACCTCACTTTGTTATTGAAATGCATCACAGATTTAATTTGTTTTATTTTTTCTAGAATGATCGTTCTACTTTGGGTAAAAAAATTAATCGTATAATAAATTCAGATAAAAATCAGCGATGCGGTGCATTTTTTCTTTCGTCGCCGAAGTTCTCGCCAGGACACGTAATCCAATCAGGGTATTGTGCAAAATTTCACCTAAGATTTCTGCATCATACTTGTTGGAAAACTCACCCGATTCTTGTCCTTCCCGAACGATACTAACGATAAAATCTTCGGTCATGCGAAAAGCCGCTTCCGACTTTTCCACCACTTCTTTATCCCCTAGCCCCATTTCAGTCGCCGCATTGACAAACAGACAGCCCCAATGTTTATCCTCATTTGCTTCAATCATATAATCAAAGATACCTTGGATCGCCTGATGTGCGGTTATTGCTTTAAGCGTTTCCGATCTTAGTTTGTTTGTAGTATATTCTCCATATAAATCAATCGCTTTTAGATATAATGCATGCTTATCGCCAAAGGTATCATACAGGCTTTTTCGGTGAATTCCCATGCATTTGACAAGATCGCTCATCGAAGTCTTTTCATAGCCTTGTTGCCAAAATAATTCCATGGCCTTCTTTAAAACGGTATTTTCTTCAAATTCTTTACTTCTGCCCATAGCATTACCTCCTCTTGAATAGTATGCTAACATTTCTAGAACGATCAATCAAGAATTAATTTTATTACCTCAAGAGTCGATGGGTCTGGGATATTTTTTCGCTTGACCATAAAAAGCAAAAACTGGTGTCACTTGGCAGCGATACCGGTTTTTTGACAATTTGATCTTTCGGTTGATTCTATCCTTATTTTAAAAATACACACGCTTTTGGGATCAGGACTGTTCAAAATTTTTTCAGTTATAACCGGAACAATTTTTAATCTTAACACCTTGACGAAATTGTACTTATCTCGTATACTGATACTAATTGATACTAATTTGTATCAATGAAAGGTAGCCAACCGATGGAAGCAACTATTTTTACAACGATGCTTACGGATCACAGCATGTCCGATTTAAAAAAAATGCAGCACAAATATTCCCCGGAACAGGTTTCCGAATTTATTTCGATCGTAAAGACATTTTTTTACAAAAAAATCCCCCTTCCGGATTTCAACCAAAATCCGCTGGTCTATCTTGAAAGCCACACCCAGATCAGCCTTAATACGTCTAAAACCCTGCTGGCGAAACGGCCAGAAAGTGAGCCTTACAGTTATCAGGCGATGGTCGATGAAATTCAGTCATCCCTAATGATAGAAAATATTCAAACTTCCCGGGAAAGCATCCGTCATATTTTAAACGGCTATGCTCCCCAGAATAAAATAGACAGCCAGCTCTTTGGAATGAAGAAAGGCATGGATTTTATCAGCGTTCCGACCAATCGGATTACTGAAGCATCAATTCACCAGCTTTATCAGTTGGCGATCGGTGATTATCTGGAAGATGAAGATAAACTGCTACCCGGCTCTTACTATCGTCATGACGCTGTCTATCTGGTTGGCGATAAGATCGAACATCAGGGCCTTTCTGCCGACCAGCTGCCGAAATACATGAAAGAACTGGTCAAATTTATTAACAACGATCCCATGAATGATCTGCTCAAAGCCATCGTCATCCATTTTTATCTGGCTTATTTACATCCCTATTTCGATGGAAACGGCCGAATGGCCAGACTGATGCAGTTGTGGTATCTCGTTACCTGCGGGTATGGTGCCACAATGTTTACTCCCTTTTCAAACCATATTGAAACCAGTAAAAATAAGTATTATCGGGCTTTTTCTCTGGTCGAGGCGAATGCCAAAATCAGTGGAGTCCTCGATATCACACCGTTCTTTACCTATTTTATTGAAAATGTTTATGCCCACCTGTCCTCTGATGAACCAATGCAAAGGCGATATCTGGAAACCTATGAAAAATTATTGTCGGAAGGCCGCTTCACGGAAAAGGAAAACGATCTGTTTCGCTTTGTGCTGACTGCCTATGGACAGCATGAATTCTCAACCAAACAACTTGAAAAAGATTTTCGCAATGCCGCCTATGCGACCATCCGCAGTTTTGTTCTGAAATTCAGCGCTCTGGGGCTCTTAAAAAGCCAAAAATATGGCAACCGCAACCGCTACCGGTTACCATGAACCAAGTCTTTAAGCTGGTGCGTTGACTGAGACCGTTGTGGCCGCTTCAAGGATACCCTTGAGTTCTTCAAAGTCGGCGAGATAATCCTTTTCCCTGCGCTGCCTTCCAGATAAGTATTGGTCAGATCAAACAGAAACAACTTCCGGTCCAGTGAAAAAAGACGGGTTGAAATTATACCATTAATGTCCCGTAAATTAAATAGCCCGATTGTTTAAACGACACAATCGGGCTATTCTCATAGCTTCTCTGCTTAAAATACGAAAACTATTTCTGACAATAAAGGGAACGGTACTTTTTTCATATTGGAAGGTTAAATATTTCCATTGCCCCAGCGACAACAGCCGAGGCAGTACCCGATAGCTTTGGTACTTTTGCTCAAAGGGCAGGTTTATTATGTGTTTTACTGGGTTCAATGCGGCAGCGAATATGGCGCAGCATTGGATTACCCGTCAGTTCATCCAAATCCTCACTATGGGAGAGGGTATTTGCCGATTGACCAATTTTCTGCCCATTAAATTCAATTCCAAAATGATGCGGAACCAATACATATCCCGGACTGGTCTGCCATGTATATTCAACGGGAATCTTAATGGAACCAGCTTTTGTTGTTACCGTTACTTCCTGACCTTCTGATACGCCAATTTGTTTGGCATCATCTGGATGGACGGCAAGCTTATATGGATTATGATATTTATATGTTGCCGGGTTTCGCATCCCGATATTAACCCCATAATCGGTGTGATTACCGGAACTGAGAACCATTGGGAATTCCTGATTACCATTTAGAATTTCCGCTTCCTTCTCTGGCGTAATCCGCTTGATGTATTCATTTATTTCATCACAGTATAGATGAATCTTTTTGTCTTTATGAACAATATGTCGATTAATCATCGTATCCGGATCGACCTTGCCAATGACAGCGCCTTCCGGGCGATCAAGCAACAGTTGATAAGCTGCATCCATCACGCAAATATCTTTCATTTTGGGAAGTTTTTCCATAATCGGATGTTTTCCATTTGGTTTAATACCAGCACGTTCGACCATTCCACTGCCGGCTATCGGAGATGTCATCATCGCTGCCCAGAATACGGCTTTTGTCGGCGAACCCATATATTTCCCCAGAACCTCTCCAACAACTGCGGGAAGCAAATCCACCTGAACTTTATTTTTAATGGTATATAGAATCAAACTTCTAAAAAAAGCAATCCGGTCATTTTTCTGAACCGCTTTTTCGGCTACTTTATATAGGCGATCTGGCAGTTGCGGCATTTTTCCGAGCGCTTTTGGCATCTCAATCCATATTTGGCCACCCTCTTTACGCTCGCCAATCTGTTTTGTAATGACTGGATGTTTAATCTGCGCCGTCATCTCTGGGTAATTCATCTGAAATGCATTAAAGTCATAGGTCTCATAGGTGCTTTTAACTGGAAGAACATAATCCGAAATACGAGCGGTCTCTGTCATACACACATCCACGGTTACCAGTAAATCCAACTTGCGCATTGCTTTCTCCATTGCGTTGGTATCTGGATAAGACCTAAGCGGATTGGATGCGGAACAAAAGATCAAGCGCAGATGCTCAGGTTTCTCACTAAGTATTTCCTGTGCCAGCACTGCTGACGGATAGGTCTCCATAATTGGAAATCGATTTGTTTCAACGGTGCGCCATACCTTGGGGTCATTTTCATCAATGCTCTTTCCTCTGGTTACGACACAATCATTGACGATACATCCTCCCGGCATAAGAGCTACCCCGGTAACAACGGCCAGGGTCAAAAGCAAATAACTGTTCAGCGTATTGTGGCGCCCCATAAACAGACCAAGATCCTGATGAACACCCCATTTTTTTGTGGTTAATATTTTGCAGAACGCTTCGACCTGTTCATATGGTAATCCACAGACCCGAATTGCTTCTTTGATATCAACATCTTTAAACCAGGGTTTTACCAGCTGAAAATCTTTCACATATTTATCTAAATAGTTCTGATCCTGCCAGCCTTTTTTTATTATCAATGCAATCATCGCCCGCAACAGCAACGCATCAGTCCCGGATCTTAACATAATATGCATGTCTGAAATTCTTGCCGTTTCTGACAAGCGCGGATCGACCACAATCACCTGCCTGTCGGGATTTTGTGAAGCACTGCGAATCTTTTCTCGGGCATTTAAAATTTGTCCTGACACATAAGAATTGCTCCCCCAAAACATCAGTACTTCACAATTATCATCATCCGGTTCCAGAAAATGCATTTGATCTCCAAATATTTTTCCATGGCTCCACCAGCTCCCGCAAAATTCAATACCGATGGCGTTGTATTGATATTGCGAACCAATGGCTGACATCATCGCTCGCGCAAATACGAGCTCAGCCTGGGAACCCGGTGTTGCGCCGCCGACCATGGCGCAGCTCCGGGGACCATACTGTTCAATGATTTGATTTGCCCTTTCACTTATTTCTTTATATGCCTGTTCCCAGGTAATTCGTTCAAAATGATCACCAACTTTTTTGAGGGGATAATCCAGTCTGTCCGAATGGTCTTGAAATCGTTTCACCGATCGACCTTTACGACAGCAATAACCATGTGATCTGGGGCTAGTTGGATCAGGCCGGATACTAACAATCTTACCGTCCGCAACTTCCATCTCCAGGCCACAGCTTAAAACACAAAGACTACACTGCGTCTTTTTCCATTCCACCATAAAAAACTCCTTTTTAACAATTTTTCAAATAATACTCATGCATTAATTCGAATTACTTTATAGGGAGAATTCCCATTTTGCACTTGCTCCAGCAATACCCCTGCCTGACCTAGGTTTGTACTGATTGCGGCTTTCATATTTTTTCCATTTAATACGATTTCTGTTTGCTTTATTTCTTTTTCCATTGACCATTCTACTGGTGCAAAGAATGCCATTGGTGGTAACACATCCCGTGATACCTCAAATCGATCAGATTCTAGAGGCTTTCTCTGTTTTGGATCCACGCCAGTTCTCAGGAAGATACGGTATAATTCTCTGGCTGGAATGACGAAATCCACACTTTTATTTTCGTACGCCTCAGCAGCATTTTCGCCACCCTCGGTAATTGCTATCAGGCGAAAGTCAGGATTCTGATTTCGGGCAAAGGTCTGTTTGATATTTTTGGCAAAGATCCGTTGCGGCGAGTCATAAGTAACGAGCTTTTGAGCCAGTTTTGCAAAATTCTGTTTGACGAATTTTTCTGCGGCATAACTGTCGGTAATAATCACTGTTTCTTTTTCTGTATCAAGTGCTTTTAACAATGCCCGTTTGCCATCCTGAGCCGAAAGCTGATTGACAACCTCATCCGTATAGACATAGTCCATGCCAATTTTGCGAAGCCCGGCAACAACAAGCCCGGCATCCATAACAGGGGTGTCCATCCTAAACAGCTCCGCCAGTTTTTTCAGTACATTTGATGAAATAAATGCTGCGGTATCGGTACCATACTTGTGCGCATAATAAACAGCCTCATCCTTATGTTCTTTGATAAAAATAGACCCCGTCGGACAGACATCCACACAACGACCACATTGTACGCAGGGACTATCTTTCATGCTTTTATCCATTTCCGGGACAATTTTTGTGCTGGATCCTCGGTTGATGATACTTAAGTTATGGACGGTCTGAACCTCATTGCAGACATCCACACATCTGCGGCATTTTATACATTTGTTGGGATTGCGGATAATCGAGCCGGTGCTTACATCTATTTTCTGCTCGATATTCTCCTGGGGATATGGCAGCACATCGACCTGATACTCCCGTGCCAATGCCTGGAGTTCACAAAATCCATCTCTGACACAATCGCAGAAAAAGCACATCTCGCAAAAATTAGGATCCAGATCATCACATTTGCTGTTCCCAATTCTCAAACAATGATGACAATCGACTGCATGACGCGAAAGCAAAAGCTCCAAGGTTGTTTTTCGGGACTGACGGATTTCATCCGTATCCGTATTAACTGCCATTCCTTTGCTGACTTTAGTTGCACACGCCGGCTGAAAGACTCTTGCACCACTTACTTCAACCACGCACATTCGGCAACTTGCCCTGGAGTCGATTCCTTTTAAGGCACATAATGTCGGAATAGCGATGCCATTTGCAGTTGCAGCTTCAAGAATGGTACTTTCTGCCTTCACAGAAAGAACTTTTCCGTTTATGTTAATATCGATATTTTCCATCCCTTACACCTCCTTAGCCATCTTCGCACTGAAATCATCAGGGAAAAGTGCCATTGCACTGGTTACTGCTGCGGTCGCGGACTGGCCCAACGGGCAGAAGGCCGACCTATTCATATAGTCAGACAATAATTTAATTTCGTCTAAATCTTTGCTGCTTCCGTTTCCAGCGGCGATTTTTTCGATCAGTTCGGCAACCCTAAGCGTGCCTTCACGGCATGGCGTACATTTTCCGCATGACTCATGATTAAAAAACTTCGCAATACCGACCAGGATGTCGACCATATTGTGACTGTCGTCAATGACGAGCACCGCTCCGGAACCGAGCGTAGCGCCGATTGCGCGCATCGAATCCAGATCCACCGGGGTATCTAATTGTTCCGGTTTTAAAAAGCCACCGGAACTTCCGCCCAGTTGGACGGCCTTTAGCTTTTTACCATTTGCAACGCCACCACCAAAACCGTCGACGATATCAAAAAGTTTTACATTAGTGGCCGCTTCAAAATACCCTTTATTTGTGATATCCCCACTTAACGAAAATACTTTTGTCCCCGGATATTTCTCTGAACCTATTGAGCAGAACCAATCGGTTCCTTTATCGATAATAACGGGCACGGTCGCAAAGGTTTCAACATTATTTACAATTGTCGGCTTGGTATTAAAGCCAGCGACGGTCGGAAATGGTGGTTTTAATCTCGGTTCCGCCCGCTTGCCTTCCAGCGAATTTAACAGCGCTGTTTCTTCGCCGCACACATAAGAACCGGCCCCGGAATGAACGCGGATTTTTACGTCCCCGCAGAGCCCTTTTTCTTCAGCCTGTGCGATTGCCTTTCGCAGAATCCGGATACTGTTTTCATATTCGCCGCGACAATAAATGTAACCCTCTTTTGCACCTATGGCATATGCACCAATTAAGATCCCTTCCAGAATCGTATGGGGATCCGACTCGATAATCATCCGGTCTTTAAATGTCCCCGGTTCGCCTTCATCCGCATTGCAAACCACATATTTTACCGGCCCTTTGGCATTAGCCGCGCCACTCCATTTCGCTTGCTTTTTTTAGCGCCGTATATCCGCCAACTTGGATATAATCTTCGATCAGTTCGGGATTTATTTTTCCAGCATTACGTAATGTAATTCTTAACTCTTCCATGCTTCTTCGGTCCCCCCTTTTTCAAGTAAAACAGGTATGTCTTGCGGTGTAATGTCCGTATATAGTTTTCCATTTACCAAAACAGTCGGCGCTGCCTGGCACTGACCCAAGCATTCGGTATAATCAAAGGAGTATTTTCCATCTTCGGTTTTTTCTCCGATTTTGATACCAAGCTCCTTTTCAATTGCGGCAATCACGTCGACTGCACCGGCCACATGACATGGTGCCCCGCGGCAGATTAAAATCTCGGTCAAACTCGGTGGTTCAAATCTCAGCATGCTGTAAAATGATGCCGCATCATACACATGAGCCGGTGACATGCCAAAGGCTTCTGCCGTTTCCACTATCCCGGCCTTTGTCACATAATTACTTTCCTTTTGGATTGCCAGGAGCACATCAAAAATCCCCCCTCTTTTTTGGTATTTTCGATTAATGATTTATATTTACCACTCATTTTTACCCCCCCTTAATTTATCATAAAATGACCTGCAAACGGTGCCGCTCATTTTTCTGAATCATCAATACATTTCTTGTTCTCCATTTTAAAATGTGTTATACTTTTTTAAAATTCACAGATATTCTCATTTGTAAATTAGATTCACATATGAAACGCATTGTGAACTTTAAGGAGAAAAATGATTATAAAACCAGATACCAAAACAATGTTCGAATTTCAGTTGTCCCCCCTTTAAAAGAGCTCTACCTACGTTTAATTGAAGAGGTCTATCATGATGAAATTACTCCTGATATAGATGAATCACTTACTTTTTTTCTGATGGGATGTTTGGCACATATAGAAGATGCTTTTTTAAAAAATGACATACCAGATCCGCAAACAACCGTTGCCTATTTTGAAAATGCTATTCCAAAGCATCTTTCGAAATATTTATAAGATCGTATTATTTTAAAAAGCATATGACATGCAATCAATTCAATGTGACGGTGTTAAAGATCATGCCATGGTTTTTGATTTAGAGTAAAAATAAAAGAAACGCCTAATTAGTTACAAGACGTTTCTGATTTCTCGCGTTATTTCGTTATTTCCGATCAATGATCAACCTGCTTACTTTCGGTATCCATCGAGTACCACATAAAAATGATAAAACTGCTCCTCGTGATAGCGGATCACTCCCTCCTGCTCCCAGCCAATCTTTTTAGCAATTGATCGACCTGATCAGCCAGACCGGCTTCATTATGGCAAAAAAACAAACCTGTATCGCTCAGCAAAATTCACCATAGCGGTACAGGTTTTATTTCAATTAGTGCGTGAAATTTAAAACAGTTCCTTACTCATTTCATCAATGCATTCATCGATATAAGCAATAACGCCTTCGAAGTTTTCAATTGGCAGACCAGATGTCTGACAAGGAATGAAATATTTGTGGCCATTGGCTTTACAGGTTTCTTCAACTTGTTTTTTAACCACTTCTTTTTCCCAACCGGGATAATCAACGGTACCGCTGTGAAGGCCGCCCATGAAGGTGATCTTGTCGCCGTACTCTTTGATCAGTTCAGGAATATTATTGGTGTTCATAACCCCCTGCCAGATATCAATGCCTACTTCGATCATGTAAGGCACTAAATTAGCCGCATAGGAGTCACTATGGTGGATAATCAGTTCCACGCCATTGTCTTTATAGAACTGATAGATTTTTTTGTATGATGGTACAAAGAATTCTTCAAACATTTCTGGCGAAATAAAGGAAGAAATCTGGCTGCCCCAGTCATCATGATGTAAAATAGCTTCTGGCTTCAGTTTTTCCATCATCACGGCCGCAAACTCCAGCTCATATTCGGTCAGGTAGTCAATCAGTTCCTGCATCGCTTCTGGTTCTTCATAAAGCGCCATCAGGGCGTTTTCCATACCCATCAGATGATGGGTCATTTCGAAGAGGCCCGGTGCAAAAAAGGCCGTCGCATACTTTTCTTTACGGTCAACTGCATTGGCATGAGCAATCGCTGGCGCCCAGGCTTCATCAGAAGTCGCAATGGCCGGTTTTTTTACAACATCTCTCCACTTGGTGATATCCTGAATAACAGCCATCCCATCGTGGTGAATGGGGAACATGCCTAACTGGCCTTCTGGCCATTGCCAGGTAATACCCCAATGATCTTTCCATGTTTGACCATATTTAAATTCTGTACCAGTTGGTACTTCCATGATCAGATCAATAAATTCATATTGTTTGACAAAACGATCCGGATTGCCACCCTTCATTGTTTCCAGCAAATTTTCTCTGATTGTTAACATAACTTCTCCTTCTTATGCTTTATTTGGGATAATTGTTACTGTTCTTGTAGCGGCTTAAGCGCCAATCAGTTCTTTGGCTTTAGCAGCAGCACTACCGGCATCCGGTGCATAACCATCGGCGCCGATTTCTGTAGCGTACTCTGGTGTAACCGGAGCCCCACCAACAATGACCTTCATATCCGGATAAGCTGCTTTAATCGTTTGAACGGCTTCTTTTAACGCTGGCATGGTAGTGGTTAACAGACCAGAACAAGCAACTAATACAACATTATTATTTTCTTTTACCGCTTCTACAAACTTGTCTGCCGGTACGTCAACGCCCAGGTCAACCATATCAAAGCCAGCGCTTTCAAGCATCATCACAACCAGGTTTTTACCGATATCGTGCAGATCGCCGGCTACAGTTCCCATGATACAGGTTCCCAGTGAATTGGCGCCATCGCCGGCCATCACTGGTTTTAACACTTCTACCCCTTTGGACATCGCTTTGGCGGCAATTAACATTTCTGGAACAAAGATTTCTCCAGATGAGAATTTATCCCCGACCACGCCCATGGAGGCAACCATTGCATCCAGAATATCCTGCGCTTTATCACCGGCATCCAGAGCTTCCTGAACGGCTGCGGCAACCTTCTTTGATTTACCGGTTTCGACCAATACTTTTACATCTTCAATTTTTGACATTTTCAATTTCTCCTTTGATTTTTATACTAATTTTTATTTTAATCACCCGGAACCTGTGTGAGTGCCGGGTTTGGTTGTAACTTATTTTACGAAAATACCTTCCCGGAAAGCACCGATATATTCCATGCAGTATTCATCTTCACCCATCATCGCTTCGGTGGCAAACAGCATTCCCATCATATCCTTGTTCAGGGGATCGAGAATAAAGCTGTCCATGCCGGCGCTCATGGCCAGAACGGCAAAGGCCTGGTTGGCAATCCGGCGGGCTGGTAAATTGAAAGAAATGTTGCTGACGGCACCGGTGACATGAATGGTTGGATATTGCTTTTTGATTTCCCGAATGACTTCGGTGACCATGGTAATCCCATCTTCCGAGGTGCACAGCATTTCAATCAAGGGATCGATGTGCATGCGGGAGGGGTCAATCTTATATTCCTGGCATTTTGCCATTAAGTCAGTGAACACTTCCAGACGATCCTTGGCGGTTTTAGGGATGCCCTTGTCACTGTTTAGCAAAGCCACACATTCCCACTTGGTATCGGCCAGTACCTTAAAGGCCACATCGACCTTGTCCCCTTCTAATGACACGGAGTTAAACAGTCCTGGTTTGTTGCAGTATTTCATCGATTCAATGCAGGTATAAACATTGGGGCTGTCCACTGCAATCGGCACGTCAGTAGCATCCTGAACGATGTCAATCAACCATTTCATCGTTTCCAGTTCGATATCATCGTCAACTGAAGCACATACATCAATGAAATTTGCTCCGGCTTCGGCCTGCTTAATCGCCAGGTTCCGGATAAATTCGACATCCTTTGCCGCTATCGCTTTCGCGGTTGAGGGAATAGCACCGTTAATTTTTTCGCCAATAATTATCATTTTCTTTCTCCTTTTCGATCTTGTTTATATTTGAAACGATTCTTCGTTTAAATGCCACTTTTCTCTGATTCTCAATCACCCGATATGATTATCGTTTACAGTCATTAACTGACAACGCTGTCATCATTTTCCGGCTGGCCTGATTAATCGCCAGCATTCTTACCCGCACCAGGTTCCCTGAACCGTTATTTATTTTACCGGTAAAGTAATTGCAGTATAGTCCTATTTTTACGAATTGTCAACATAAATTTTACCGGTAAAATATTTTTATTCAGCACAGATGTTTTGCCTTGATATCGAGAAGATTAAACGATACAATAACAGCATCGAAAACAAAGAGAGACAGATATGAAAAATCAGAAAGAAAATATTATCCAGGTTGCCACAAAACTTTTTTACGAACAAGGTTATAAAAATACCTACTTAGATCAAATTGCCGCTGATTGTGAGATTACCAAACCTTTAATCACCTATTATTTTAAATCAAAATCTAATTTAGCCCGGGAAGTGACCGAGAAATTCCTGGTCGAACATAAGAACAGGGTTGCTTTTAGACTCTATTTAGAATATTTCAAAGGCAAACCGGCCGACTTGCAGGTGAGTACCGCAGTGGAAATCCGTTTATATGACATGCTGCATCTATGTGATCCCAATGTCATGCGTTTTATTAAAGAACATGCTGATGAAAAGCATGAAGATACCTTTTCTCAAAGTGTTGTTCATCTTTATAAAATCCATGACCGACGATACAAATTAAAACTGAAACGATGTCCTGATGAAATATCGATGATTGCCCGCTCTGCCATGGCCTCTTCATTATCGGTAAAATTAGCCTATGCTAATGGCGAGTTTGACTGTTCCCAGGAAGAATGTCTGGATTATCTGACCAGTCTTCATTTTGTTCTGATGCATATTGAAGAAAGCCGCATTGATGAAATCATTGATGAAAGCAAACGGGTTTTACAATTGATCCCTTTTGAAATCAAACCTTATTTTCAGGTTGTCTAATCGCGATTTTTTATCTTCGTGGATAATTACAAAAAAGAACTTAGTCACGCTGTTGTTATCAGTGCAGACTAAGTTCTTTTTTTTGTAAATCGCAATCATCGTCCATCTTAGTGCATATGGCGATGGTGATACGTCTGGTAGATGACAATGACTATTAAAAATGAAAATGTGATCGGTTCCCTGAGCAGCGAGCCGTTTTAGTTTTTTTTGACCAGCCCGATCGCCGAAAAAGTAGCAAACATCAGCAGATTAATAACCACTACGCTGGCGCCGGTAGGAAAGGAGAAAATAAAGGACAGTACAATTCCGGCCACAAAGCAGAACACCGACAAAATGGCCGAACTGATCACCACCTGCTTAAAGGTTTTGAACAGCCGCATCGAGGTCAGGGCGGGGAAAATAATCAGGCTGGAAATCAGCAACGCACCCATCATCCGCATCCCCACCACAATGGTCATCGCCGTTAACAGGGCAATCAGGGTATTGTAACGGCCAGCATTGGTACCCGTCGCCCGGGTGAAACTTTCGTCGAAGGTGACGGCAAAAATTTTATTGTAGAATAACACATACAGCAAAATCACCACAACCGAAACCGCCACACTGAGAAACACGTCACTTTCGCTCATAGCCAGAATGCTGCCAAACATATAATTGCTGGTGTCGGCATTCATCCCCGATGTGTAGGAAATGATAATCACCCCAATGGCCAGGGCACTGCTGGAAATCAGAGCAATGGCGGCATCCCCCTTGATCCGGCTATTTTCACTGATGCGCAACAACACAAAGGCGGCCACAGCCACCACCGGAATAGCCACTTCCAGCGGTGACAGGTTTAACGCCATGGCCAGGGCCAGGGCCCCAAACCCCACATGGGACAAGCCATCGCCGATCATCGAATAGCGTTTCAGTACCAGGCTCACCCCCAGAAGGGCGGCACACAAAGAAACCAGAACCCCCACGACAAGCGCTCTCACCACAAAGGCGTAAGACAATAGTTCAGTTAGCAACTCAATCATGTTTTGGGTCCCCCATCATCCGCTGACACATCTCCGTTTTCAGATAATCTGCGGTTGAACCGAAGAAGGCCGTTTCGGTTTTCATGTGAAGAATCTTGTTGCCGTATTTGATGGCACTGTCGATATCATGCGAAACCATCAGTACGGTAATCCCCTGGGTTTGATTGAGTTCCGCCACCAGTTGATACAAATCGGCCGTTATCATTGGATCCAGACCGGCCACCGGCTCATCCAGCAGCAGCAATTTTTCGGTGGCACAAAGGGCCCGGGCCAACAGCACCCGCTGCTGCTGACCGCCTGATAAGTCCCGATAGGATTTCTTTTTGATATCGGTGATATTCAGCTGCTTCATCTTATCCATCGCCCGCTCTTTTTCCAACCGCGAGTAAAACGGCAGCAGTCCCCGGCGATTGAGACAGCCGGAGATCACCACTTCAGTAACGCTGGCTGGAAAATCCCGCTGAATCACCGTCTGTTGCGGTAGATAGCCAATTTCATTTTGATTAATACCGGCAAAGGTAATCTTACCTTCCTGAGGTTTAATCAGTCCCAACAGGCCCTTCACCAGGGTGCTTTTTCCCGAGCCGTTTTCGCCCACAACGCACAGATAGTCGCCCTGTTCCAGATCAAAACTGACGTTGTTCACGGCCCGTTGTCCATCATATCCAATTGTGACCCCTTCACAGGAAATTAGTTTCATTGGTTGGCCAGCCCCTTTCGCAGGTTTTCGGCATTTTGCTGCATAATTGAAACGTAGGTTGCGCCGGCATCAAAATCGTCCTTTGTCACATTATGGGCCGAATGAAGCAACAGCAGCTGGGCACCGGTTTGTTCGCTGATGGCTCTGGCAATGTTCTGATTACTGAGCTCAAGATAATAGACGTATTTGATGTTTTTTTCCTGGATCGTGTTCATCAGATAGGCCAAAGTTCCCGCACTGGCCTCGGTATCCGTACTGCAGCCCGGAAATGCGGCTTTATATTCCAGACCGAATTCATCAACAAAATAGCGGAACGGAAAGCGATCGCCAAAGACCAACAGTTTATTGGGAGACGCTGCCACAATCCCGGCGATTTCATCATCCACAGCCTGGATCTGAGCCGTATAAGCGGCGGCATTGTTGGTATAGGTGGCGGTATTTTGAGCATCTATTTCGACCAATGCCGTGGCAATTTCATTGACCATCAAGATGGCATTTTTAGGCGATGTCCAGATGTGTTCGTCGTACTCAATTTCTTCCTCGGCTGGTTTGGCTTCATTTTGAGTCGTTTCAGCAGCCACTTCCTCCACTTCAGCCTCCATCCCTTCTACGGTTTCCTCTGCCACTGGTTTTACCGCATCCATCAGTCGAATAATTTTCTTATTGCTGGTATCCATGGAATCGAGAATGGTGCTGACCCAGGTATCATTTTCGCCGCCAATGTAGATAAACACATCCGCCTCCTGGATTTTGATAATATCTGCCGGGGAGGGATCGTAGGAATGAACCTCAGCGGCTGGTTTTACCAGCATCGTCAGCTCGGCCTGATCCCCGGCTATGGCTCTGGCAAAATCATAGACCGGAAAAATGGTCGTGACAATGCTGATTTTTCCCTGATTATCAGCATTTTTAGCCGCCGTATTTGGGGAACAGCCGGTTACTCCCAGCGCCAAAATCAGTAACACTACTGACACAACAACTATCTTTTTCATCACAATGCCTCCTGCTTGTTTTCTTTGTCTGAACAGCTTTTACATAACCCATAAAAAACAGTTTTGAATGTATTAATGTCAAAAGCGTGGTGCTTCAATACATGGGTGTACAGATCCTTCATGTAGCCACATTCCAGATGAATCAGAGTTCCGCAGTTCTCGCATTTCAGATGAAAATGCTCATGACAATGGGCTTCTTCCCCGATGTACTGAAAACAGGCACTGGTTACCCCATCAATGATGTATTTCTGCAGCTCACCCTGCTCCACCAGCTTATCGAGATGACGATAAATAGTGGTCACGCCCACCGGTGTGCCCTGCTTTTCCAGAAATTCGGCAATCATATTGACGGTAATATGCTGGTTTTTTTTGGCAATTAAATATTTCAGGATCGTATCCTGTTGCTTTGTTTTGTAGTAAGACGGTTTTCCCATGGTTCACCCCGCAAAATGAATTTGAAAATCATTTTCATATTACCTCAAAAACACTGCCCTGTCAAAGTAATTTGGAAATCATTTTCATATTGGTCTTTTTTATAATTCGTGTTTCTTTTTCTCAAATCGGGATATAATAATCATAGCTTATCTTTTATCAAAATGCGGGCACCAATTTTTTCAGGTTAATAAGTGTCACCCAATGAGAGGCCGCCATGAACATCGATCTTGCAACCATTGCCCTGATTTTAGTTATTTCCAGTATTTTTCAGGCTGTTTTTATACTCCTCCTGGCTTCCAAATATCCCGGCGTTGATCACTTTGGAGTCAGCTGCTCCTTTTATGCCCTGGGGTTTCTTTTTGTCATGCTCCAGGGCAGCAATGCCTATGATCTGATCACTGTTGTTATCGGTAATGCGCTATTGTTGTTGGCGTTGATTTTTCAATATATCGGCCTGGTCCGCTTTTTAGAGCTGCCGGAAAACAGATGGTTTCCGCCGCTTGTTTTCGGATTTTGCCTCTTAGCGCTGATCTATTTTCAGTTCGTTTTCAACTCAATCTCTATCCGGATTTTTTCGATTAATCTCGCCATTGGATTGATTGCCCTGCTAATTGCCAGGACCCTCACGCAAAAAAACAGTGCACCTCTCCCACGACAAACCCAACTGCTCTTGTTACTATTCGTTGCAACCGGCATTTTTGCCGTTGTGAAAGCTATCCACGGATTATTTTCGCCGCCGATTGACAGTGCCCTGTCGCCATCTCTTTTTCAAATTATTTCTTTTACCGGCGCCTTTATCGCCAGTATTATTGTCACTTTTACCTTTATCGTGATGATTAATGAACGGATGAGTTCCGATATCCGCTCGGCCAAAGAACAGTTTGAGCAAATCTTTAATCTCAGTCCCGATGCCAGCCTGATCACGACCCTGCCGGACGGCACAATTGTGAATTTCAACCTCGGCTTTTTAAATTTTTCCGGATTTTCCCGGGAAGAAGTTCTTAATAAGAGCTTGTTGGAATTAAATCTTTATGTAAACCCCGCGGATCGGGAAAAGCTTTTGAATGAGATCGCCGCCAATCAGTCGGTTGATGATTTTGAATTGAAGTTCCGAAATAAAAATAATGATATCCGGATTTGTTCAGTTTCGGCAAAATTTATCACCTTAAACACGACCCCTCATGTCATCAGTATCATTCATGATATTACGGACCGAAAGCGGGACGAAGAAGCAGTTCTTTATCTAAGCTATCATGATCAATTAACCGGACTTTACAACCGTCGTTTTTATGAAGAAGAGTTACTCCGTCTCGATACCCCGCGCAACCTGCCGATTGCCCTGCTTATGGCAGATGTTAACGGACTTAAGCTGATTAATGATGCCTATGGCCATCAAGTGGGGGACAAGATCTTAAAAGAATTTGCTGAAATCCTAAAAAACGAATGCCGCCATGATGAAATTGCCTCCCGGGTTGGCGGCGATGAGTTTGTGATTTTATTTTCGCACACTGATCAGCAAAGTTTGGAAAGCATTGTTAAGCGGCTTAATGCCGCCATCTCCAACGTTCGCATTGACCATACTATTTTATCTGTTTCAATGGGTTTTGCCCTTAAAGAAAACCCGATGGATGACCTCAACGATGTTTTTAAACGGGCCGAAGATGCCATGTACCAACACAAGCTAACCATCAGTCCCAGTATTAAAAGAGCTACCATCGACCTGATCGTCAAGTCCATTTACGAACGCAACCATCTGGAGGTGCTTCATTCCCAAACTGTCAGTGAATACTGCCAGGCCATCGCCCGGGTACTGGGTTTTGAAACGGAAGCCATCAACCAGCTCGGTCTGGCCGGTTTACGGCATGACATTGGCGAAATTGCCATCGATGAAGCGATTTTAACCAAGTCTGAACAATTAAGCGATGCCGAATGGGCGGAAATCAAACGTCATCCCGAAATCGGCTACCATATTCTCCGCTCGGTTAATGAACTGGCGGAAATTGCCAAATTTGTGCTCGAACATCATGAGCGCTGGGATGGCCGCGGCTATCCTAAAGGCCTGAAAGCCGATGAAATATCCTTGCAGGGACGAATTATTGCCATTGCCGACGCCTATTGCACGATGACCACCGAGCGCCCCTATTGTCGGGCCTTCACCGATGACGAAGCCATAAATGAAATCCAAAAATGCTCCGGCCTTCAATTTGATGAGAATCTGGCCCGGCTCTTTGTTGAAAAAGTGCTGCATAAAGAATGGCCCCAATCTTAAAAAGCCAATTGATTACCCAACGGTTAAAACACCTGGTTGGGAATCAATTGGCTTTTCTGAGCTGACTGACGACTTGGCTTGCGCCTCGCCTTTTCTTACTTTCGGTTTTGCTTATCTCCGGGTCAATTGAAAGCCATGATCCAGCGGCCCGCTACCCTGTCCCAGATCCAGATTGGCCGACAGCGCCCCGGACACGTAATCCTTGGCATTTTTTACCGCCGCTTTCATCTCAGCGCCGGCGGCCAGATTGCAGGCAATCGCCGCGGAAAGGGTACAGCCAGTGCCATGGGTGTTGGGATTATCAATTTTCACACCGGGAAACCAGACTTCTTCGCTGCCCTTGTGGTCTTGAACCAGCAGAAAATCATCAGCGCTTTCATACAGATGCCCGCCCTTAATCAGAATACTGCCCGCATAGGTTGCCGCGATTTTTTTGGCGGCTCTGACCATATCCGACTGGGAATGAATCCCAAATCCGCACAGACATTCAGCCTCGGGAATATTGGGGGTGATCAGATCGGCCAGGGGCATCAGCTCTGTTTTCAAACTTTCGATGCTATCATCGCTCAACAGCCGGCCGCCGCTGGTGGCCACCATCACCGGATCCAGAACAATGTTTCTGGCCTGGTGCTGTTTTAGTTTTTGGGCAATGCTACCGATAATGGCAGCACTGTAGACCATGCCGATTTTAACCGCATCGGGAAAAATATCGGTAAAAACACAATCCAGCTGATTTTCCACAAATTCAGGTGCCACTTCCGAAATTCCAAAAACCCCGGTGGTGTTTTGCGCCGTCAACACGGTGATCGCCGTCATCGCATAGCTGCCATGAGCCATAATGGTTTTAATATCAGCCTGAATACCGGCACCGCCGCTGGAATCCGACCCGGCTATAGATAAGACCTTTTTCATCGCAACAACTCCTTAAAACTCATAATCGCACAGTCTGAACTGTTCTTGATCGCTTCCCAATCATTCTTAGAGGCTTCATCAAAGACGCCGACAATATGACAGCCCGACGCTCTGGCGGCCCGGATACAATACAAGGCATCCTCAAATATGGCAATCTGCTGCGCCGGCAGTTCCAGCTGTGCCACCGCCTGATGATAAATCTCCGGCTGACTTTTGGGTAAACCAGCCATCCCCGAGGTAAGAATAAACTCAAAATGATCCAACAGGCCAAAACGGCGCAAGACCAATTCGGTCAGGGTCTTGTGGGTGGCGGTTAAGATGCCCATTTTGATGCCCTGGTTTAAATAGTGATCCAATGTCTCTTTAACATAGGGTTTTAGGACAATATGTTTGGCGTAGTTTTCCCGGATCATGCCGTTAATTTCATCGCCGACCTGATCCTCTGTCATATCCACCCCGTAAAACTCTATAAAATAGCGGGCCGATTCGGCAAAACTCATGGTTTTAATGGTCTCATTTAAATCATCCGGGGGCACAATTCCGTGTTTTTTTAAAAAATTACTGCCGATATTTTCCCAGGCCGGCATCGAATCGATCAGAGTCCCGTCCAGATCAAAGATCATCCCCTTAATATTCAAAATTGCCTGGTTCATGATTTTGTCATCGCCTCGGATAAAGACCGCAGTTCCCGGGTTGCACTGACGATATCCGCTTTCGCAAAGATCGCCGATACCAGTGCCACCCCGTCCACTCCGGTTCCGGCCAAGCTGTGAATATTGGTTTCGTTGAGACCGCCGATGGCCACCACCGGAATCGATACCGCCTGACAGATGGCCGCAATCGTTTCAAACGCCACTACCTCGGCATCGGTTTTAGTGGCGGTGGAATAGATCGCCCCCACCCCGATATAGTCGGCGCCGTCGGCTTCAGCTTTAAGGGCCAGTTCCACCGTATCTGCCGAGACACCGATGATTTTATCACCGATCCGTTTTCGCAATTCCCCGGCATCCATATCGTCCTGACCAACATGAACCCCATCGGCATCAACCGCCAGAGCCACCTCGACGGCGTCATTAATGACAAAGGGGATTTTGTAGGCATCGGTTAATGTCTTAATGGCCCGGGCCTGCTTGACAAAGTCATCAAAATCGAGATCCTTTTCCCGCAACTGGATAAAGGTCGCGCCCCCTTTTAAGGTGTCTGCAACCTGATCGGTCAGGGACCGGTCGCCCAACCAACTGCGGTCGGTCACCGCGTATAACAGCATGGTATTTTTATCGAGTTTCAATCTTGGTTCCTCCTGCCAATGTTTGGCTATCCATCCGGCTCATGGCGTCGATGAGGTAGGTGCGAAAGGAGGCCGTTCCGGCCCCGTGAGCCTGAACCTTAGCATAGGCCAGCTCCCCGCACAAGCCCAGACAACTGACTGCGGCAGCGGTCGCCAGCAGCAACTGATCGGGATTGGCCCCGCAATAACTGCCAATGACCGTGGTCAGCATACAGCCGGTGCCGGTAATCCGTGACATCATCGGGTGACCGTTGCGAATTACCAGGGCTTTCTGACTGTCAGCGACAATGTCAATGGCGCCGGTGATGGCAATAACCGCCCCGGTTTTGGCGCTGAGGGCTTTGGCAAAGGCAATCATCTGATCCAATGTTCCTTCAGTGATGGCATCACTGATATCGGCATCGACCCCTTTGGTGGTGCCGCTGCCCTGATCAATGGTCTTGATTTCCGAGACATTGCCGCGAATCACGCTGAACTGTACTTCTTTTAACAACTTAAAAACGGTGTTGGTCCGCAGCGTCGAGGCGCCAGCCCCGACCGGATCAAGAATGACCGGCCGGCCGAGACGGTTGGCTTTTTTCCCGGCTTTAATCATCGCTGCCACCGTCCGTTCGTTAAGGGTACCGATATTGATGACCAGGGCGTTACAGATAGCAATAATTTCTTCCACCTCATTGATATCGTCGGCCATAATCGGGGCCCCACCGCAGGCCAGCACGATGTTGGCACAGTCGTTCACCGTCACATAGTTGGTGATGGAATGAACCAGCGGTGGCTGATTACTGACATTTTCCAGGATTTTTTTAAACATAAGCTTACCTCTTTCCATTAATAAAATACTGTTTCGTGATCTTATTCCTGATCTTGGCGATCCTGATTTAAACAAAAAAAACTGTACACGAATGCACAGTAGCTTGACATAAATTCCCTACGCCGGCATTATCCGTATCAGGTGCATGGGTCGAAGCAGCGCTTTACTTCCTCTCAGCCTAAATGCATAAGCTCCCCAACTCTTTAATTGTGATAAAGATTATCATACCGCCAGATTTTTGTCAACGGTGTTCCGCTCTTAATTGACTCATTGAATTGGCCCATCAAAACCTTAATTTAACTTAAACTTAACCTCTTTCAAAGTTTGACTAAAGGTTCGCGGCCTAAGATAAAGACAAGAGATAAACATCTCCTCTTTTTCTTTTCATTCCTAATATAAAAAAAACAGCGCAGTCATCCGGACCGGCTGTTTTTTTTATGCCCGTTTTTTGTTTGCCTAAATATAATCTGAGAAATAAATTTTTTCATTGGCGATGACACTCTCCAGAATGGCCACCGTTTTTTTGCTGGCCTCCAGCCGTTCAATTTGCTGGAGGTAGGTGGGCCGCTTATAACCCAGTAGCATACAGGTCAAAATCCCGATTTCCAGTTTGACCCGGTTTTCCGAGGGTTCATCAACTAAAACCGGGGCCTCACTCGGGCTGAACTTGACCGTGAAGCTGCGATTATTCCACTCCAGCACGGTGTCGACAATGTCAAAGGTCACCGACTCATTGATTGCGGTGTTGGAAAATTGATACTGTTTGAAAAACCCTTCAAAATCCACAATCCGCGCCATGATATAAGGCCGAATGGTTTCTTTCATATCGCTGTCGCCGAACAGAAACGAGATCGTGTGGTTATTGTAATTATTGCCGACGACCTCATTGATCATCGATTCATGGGCCGCGATATAGCCCCAGAGCCCTTTGCGGGCTTCCTGGTTCAGATACACCATCTCTTTGACATGAAAGACATCATTTTCGATCAGATAAACCAGATAACCCCGGGGCTGATCATCTTCGCCATAATAAATGGCGGCCGTGACATCTTCCACATCCCAGCGCCAGTATTCCTCCCAGACCAGTTCATTACGAACCAGACAGCCATGGGTTTGTCTGGCAAAGGTGTCATGAAGGGCGATGAGATCCGGACTGTTCTCTTTGACCCGTTTTACCCGTCCCGGCACATCGATGTCCCGGGGCAGTTGATTGTCGCGGATACGGAAGGTCATCTTATCCGAGACGACCTCCCAGCCCTTATGACGATAGAGCGGGTGTGAATAGGGAAATAAAAATGAAATACACTGGTTGCGTCCGTACATCGTTTCCAGACTTTTTTTCATCAGCCCGGACATCAGACCCAGACCCATGTATTCCGGATAGGTGGCCACTCCGGTAATATAACCCATCTCATAGATACTGCCGCTGATGTTGACCTGCAGCGGATAAACGGCGATCTGAGCCGCCAGTCGCTCATCCTCAAACCAGCCGATGACCTCGGCTTTTTCCAGAATCGGAAATTTCGACCGCTTAATCTCATCGTGTTTCCAACCAACTTTTAACAGCTGCTCATCGGTCACCTGAAAAGCGTACCTCAAAATATCATTAAACTGGGTTAAGTTTTTGGCTTCCAGCCGCCTTAGTTCCAGATCTTTTCTTATCTCTTTATTCATAAAATTCTCCTTATATCGATGCTTTATAGTACCACTTAATACCCTAATTTTTAAAGTAGAATCAAAACAATTATGCTATACTATTACCTAAACTGTAGACGAGGTATAAAAATGTTAAAAGAAACCGATCTTACCTTTATCCAAACGGTCCTGACCTTTTGGGATCATTTAAATCAACACCAGAAAAACATGCTTTTGGAAAATGCCATGCCGGTAAAATATAAACGCGGTGAAAATGTTCACCGCGGCGAAAACGACTGCGTCGGGGTACTCTTGATCAAAAGCGGCGAATTGCGCACCTATATTTTATCCGAAGATGGCCGGGATATCACCCTTTACCGACTGGGGCCCAATGATGTCTGCATCTTATCCGCCTCCTGTATCCTGGAAAATATTACCTTTGATGTGCATATTGATGCCGAAAAAGATTGTGAGGTGCTCCTGCTCAAGTCCTCCGTCTTCCAGCAGATCTGCAACGAAAACATCTATGCCGAAAATTTTTCTTATAAATCGATGATCGATCGTTTTTCCGACGTGATGTGGGCGATGCAGCAGATTCTCTTTATGAGTTTCGATAAACGGCTGACCATCTTCCTGCTGGATGAGGTTGCCCGCACCGGTTCCAACACCATTGTCATGACCCATGAACAAATTGCCAAATATGTCGGTTCCGCCCGGGAAGTGGTTTCCCGAATGCTGAAATATTTTGAAAACGAAGGCTACGTCAACCTGTCCCGAGGTAAGATTGAAGTGATTGATAAGGTACAATTGAAAGAAATAATTTAACGGCTCAAACGCTTAACACAAAGCACCACCCAAAAAATTTAAAAGAGCAACCAATTTCTCAGTTGCTCTTTTTGTGGTTATTCAGCTACTAAATCTAAAATATCTGCTTTGGATTTTGCGCCCACGGCTTTTTTCACGACGACGCCGCCCTTGACTACTGCCAGTGTCGGGATGCTCATGACCTTAAATTCAGCGGCCAGTTCCTGTTGTTCGTCGACGTTTATTTTCCCGACTTTCAAAGTGAACACCTCATCGGCAATTTCATCGATGATCGGCGATACCATCTTACAGGGACCGCACCAGGGTGCCCAAAAATCGAGTAATACCGGTTTATCTGAATTGATGACTTCCTGTTGAAAATTATCTTTGGTAATTGTTACTGCGCTCATATCTTTAATCTCCTTAATCGTTAATTTGTATATCTTTATTATAACCATTTGGGATTAAAACTCCGTAACTTGATCACAGAGTTTCAGATTTCTTTACGTTACTTAACTAGGCCAGCACCTGATTAATGCCCCCGATGTTTCTGCTTTTTCTTCTCCTGCCGCAGATCAAATTGCTGTTGTTTTTCTGCTTCCGTTTTCTCCCGGTTAAACGCTTTCCGGATTATCTTTTTGTTTTCTTGTTCTTCTTTTAATGCCTGCTGAGCCTTGGTTCCAATGCTTTTCGCGGCCATTTGCCGATTGATATCCCGCCTCATCCGCTTGGGATTAATCCGCTTTTCCGGCGCTTTTTCATCGGTAATCGGCTGGCTGAATCGGAGCTGATTGTAATTCTTAAGCAGAAATTCGTAGATTTCCCCATCCTTGGGTTCCGAACCGAAGGTTACCTTGGCCACTTTCAGCATGTCGCCATCCACGCTTTCAAAAACGCCAACCCAAAAGGGGTCGTCAAAAAAAACCGTCAATTTGGCTGTTACTTTGTCCATATTCAATTCCTCCTAGAAAATAGTGACAAAGAACGGACAACCTTAGGAGGCAGGTTACTGACGGCATCAACCGCGTCTGGACTACCAACCAGAACTGTGTTTTTATCTTTGGTGTTATTATAACACGTTTAGCGAATTCAGCAAGGCCTCCGAATTGGTGAAGCTAATGTTACCACTCCAAACCCTTTATTGATTTGTTTCAATCATTATTTTTAATCCCTTTGCCCAGTGAATCGCTCAACTAAAAAGACACCGAATTGAAAATAAAAATTTCCGATCCGGTGTCCTGGTTATCGTTCAAATGAGCGGCGTTTATAACTTGACGAGAATTTTCCCCCGCTCACCTTTAACATTGTTTTTAAACTTTTCAGCCCGTTTTTCCCATAGCTCAACACTATGGGCTGGTCCCTCACTGCCGGGGTTTTTACCGTAAAGCTTGGCCTTGTCCCAAACCGTTTCCCAATACGACGCTTCTCTTAATTTTAATATTTCTTCCATTTCTTTAAGCCTCTTCCAACAGAAAATCAATAATATTAAGATGCTTTATTCCATTCCTTGAAAAATCAAACTTGTCTAAAGACAATACATATTTGGGATAATTATCCTTAACCGATTTATATGCGCCAAACTCTCGATCAACAACGCTTTCATCTGCAAGCAAATATGCCACTTGGTAATAAGCGCGTTCATTAAGTAATGAAGATACTGCAGTTCAACAAGGAGTTAAACAAAACACACCATAAAGCGGTATACTTTTAATGTTGTTTTCAAAGCCAAAATTTTTAGCAGAAACACGTATACCGTAAGGCGGTTTATACAACGACATAAACAATTTCAAGCTTTTAGCTTTGACGTTTTCGGCCGATTTAACTTCCAATGGAATGACATTTCCCTGACGATCCTGAAACACAAAATCCAACTCCGCTTTACCCGGCGAACTCCAGTAATAGGGCATAAAACCAGTGGTGACAAGAGCCTGCATCACATAGTTTTCTGTTAACGCGCCCTTAAAACCATGAAAACTTACCGGGCTATCTAAAATAATATTGGCCCTGATGTCAAATTTGGAACACAGCAGGCCGGTATCAGCCATGTATAGCTTAAACGAACCATTATCTGCATAAGCGGATAGCGGCATCATTCCTTCTTGAATGCGAATACACTTATTAACAATGCCTGCGGCTTTTAACCAGTCCAAAGGAATTTCATAATCGTAAGCTCTTGCCCCGGATTTAATAATTTTATATTGAAATTTATGGTTCTCTTTTGCCAGTTGAGCCGGAACACTTGACCACGCCGCCATAATTTTAGTTGTTTCGTGTGGTGTTGCATATTTAGCCATGTCGGCGATATACGAATCATTAAGCGTCTTTTGAGCAACCATCACAAAATCAAAATCTCTTGTCTCAATGTATTCTGTTACCGACCGGGGCATTCCACCGACCACCAAATATGTCTTATACAAATCCATTGCCGTTTCGTGGAGGGACAAAGGGGCAAACGTTTCAAATGATTCATAAATAAGGTCCCTGATTTTACGATTATCCGTCGCCCATAGAAACTCTTCAAAATCAAGGGGATACAGGGTGATCATCTCTACCTTTTAATTAAGTACTTTTCTATCTTACGTTCCATAATATGCGCCCTTCCTACACTTATTGTATCATACATCTGTGATCATTCAACTCATTTGGCATTTTTTTATGCACCTACTCAAACTGCGCCTGATACATCTGCCAGTAACTGCCGCGCTTTTTCATCAGTTCTTCGTGGGTTCCCTGTTCCACCACATCGCCCCGTTCCACCACCAGAATCAGATCGGCATTCTGGATCGTGGACAGCCGGTGGGCGATGACGAAACAGGTTTTATCTTTCATCAGCTGACGCATGGCTTCCTGAATCTTTTTCTCGGTGCGGGTATCCACGTTGGAAGTGGCCTCATCGAGAATCAGCATTTTGGCGTCCAGCAGCATTGCCCGGGCGATCGTCAAGAGCTGCTTCTGTCCCTTGGAAATATTGGTGCCTTCATCACTCAAAATGGTTTCGTAGCCATGGGGCAGATGCTCAATAAACGAATGAATACGGGCCGCCTTGGCCGCCTGGACCACCTCAGTCATCGTGGCATTTTCTTTGCCATAGGTCAGGTTTTCATAGATCGTGCCATGAAAAATCCAGGTATCCTGAAGTACCATGGCGAACGATTTTCGCAGGCTGTCCCGAGTCAGCTCCCGGACTTCATTGCCATCCACATAAATATTCCCGGCTTCGGTATCGTAAAAACGCATCAGCAGATTGATGATCGTAGTTTTTCCGGCCCCGGTGGGACCGACGATGGCAATCAGCTTGCCTGCTTCGGCCTGCAGACTGAGATTTTTAATGATCACCTGATTGGTATCATAGCTGAAGCGGACGTTATTCATCACGATATCGCCCTTGACACTGGTCAGCGCGGTCATCTTTTCAGTGTCCTTGGCCTCTGACAGTTCATTCAGTAAGGCAAAGACCCGCTCCGCGGCCGCCAGGGACGACTGCAGATCGTTCATGATATTGGCCATTTCGTTAATCGGCCCGGAGAACTTCCGGGAGTACAGCACAAAGGAGGAAATCTGCCCAATCGTCATCGACCCGGCCAGATATAAGAGGGCCCCAAAGACACTGATGCAGGCCAGCGAGACATTGTTGATAAAATTAATGGTCGGAAATATCATACTGCCATAGTATTCAGCATTGTAGTAGGCATCCACCGCTTGTTTGTTTTTAATATTGAATTTTTCAATCGTATGCTCTTCCTGATCATAGATTTTCAGGGTCTTCTGACCCGATACCATTTCTTCCACAAAGCCATTGAGTTCACCCAGTTTTCGGGAGCGCCGGCTAAACAGCGGGCGGGTCTTTTTAACCAGGTAACGGGACATCAAAATCGACGCCGGTACCGTAAAGGCAAAAATCAACACCAGTTTTGGCGAGATCGCCAGCATCATCAAAAACGAGCCCAGCACGGTGATCACCGCTGAGGATACCTGAATCAGATCGCTGGAAATTGAACTGTTAACCGTATCAATATCATAGGTAATCCGGCTGATGACATCGCCGGTCTGGTGCAGATCAAAATAACCCACCGGCAGATCCATCAGCTTGTTGAAGACATCCTTGCGCATGGCGTAGGTAACCTGACGGCTGACCCGAATCATCAGCACTTCCAGCACATAGGTCAGTCCGGCTGCGCCGATATAAAAGACGACCATCCAGCCGGCGTAATAAAATACTTGCCCAAAATTGACCTGGCCGGTGCCCAGTTCGATGGCATCAATGGCATAGCCGGAAAGAAGCGGCCCCACCAGGGCCAGCAGGTTGCTGCCGATGGTTAAGGCAATGGCGGCAAACAATCGCCATTTATAGCGCATCAGGTAGCCGCCCAACTGGATCAAGGTGCCTTTGCGGTTTTGTGGTTTGTCAAATTTTTGTGATCGTCGCATTTCAGGACACCCCCATCTGGGAATGACTGATTTCCCGATAAACTTCGCAGCTCTTCATCAGATGCTTATGCTTGCCGTAGCCGATGACCGCACCATCTTCCAGCACCAGAATATGATCGGCATGGCGGATCGAACTGACCCGCTGGGCGACGATAATAATGGTGGTTTCATCAAAGTTCTCTTTAATCGCCTTACGAAAGGCGGCATCGGTTTGATAGTCCAGGGCGCTGGAGGCGTCATCCAGCACCAGTATTTCCGGGCGGGCTGCCAGCGCCCGGGCAATCAGGATCCGCTGTTTCTGACCGCCGCTGAGGTTGGCGCCTTTGATGGTCAGCTGTTCTTCGGACTGGTCAGCTTTTTCAGCCACAAAGCCTTTGGCACCGGCACAATCAATCGCCGCAGCAATGGCCGCTTGGGACAGATTTCGGCCCAGATCAATATTCTCCTCAATGGTAGCTTCAAAAATCATGTCATTTTGAAAGACCACCCCGAATTTTTGATGCAATTCCCGGGGATTCATGGACCGGACATCCCGACCCGCAATGGTGATGGTCCCCTCATCGGTATCATAAAGCCGGATCAGCAGGTTGAGCAGGGTGGTTTTGCCGGCCCCGGTTTCGCCGATAATGCCCAGGGTTTCCCCCTTGGTCAGGGCAAAAGAAATGTTGGTCAGGTTGGGTTCTTCTTTATTATATGAAAAGGTCACATTTTGAAATTCGATAAAAGCACCCGTTTGCGCCACTTCACCAGCTTCCGCCGCTGCCAGTACGGTCAATGCATCAACACTATCCAGGGCCTGAACGATCCGCTCGGCCGAAGCTGTGGCCTTTGGCCACATCTCAAATAATTTGGAAATCGCCACAACGGCATGGAGAATGATCGTGAAATAAGTCATAAAGGCCAGGATAATGCCCACTTCGGAGCTACCGTTATTGACGCCATAGGCCCCCACTACCACCACGCCGACCAAACCCAGATTCAGACAGATATTCATCGCCGGCGAAATCACCGCCACCGTCATCCGGGCTTTTTTCTCCTGGTTTACCACCTTGATGTTAATGGCATCAAAACGCCTTTTTTCATAGTCCGTTTTAGATAAGGCCTTGATCACCCTAATACCGTTGATGTCTTCGCGGACCACTCGGACAAAGCCGTCAAAGGCCTGTTGTAGCCCGGCAAAAAGCGGCATGCTTTTTCTCGAAACCAGGGTAATCAACACCGCCATAATTGGCATAATTCCAATCAGCACCGTTGCCAGCACCGGGTCCAGGGTCATCGTGACAATGATCCCGCCTACCAGCATAATCGGGGCCCGAACCCCCAGTCTTTGGATGCGGATGATCATCTGATGGATAATGTAGGTGTCCGCGGTTAACCGCGAAATTACCGACGGTTTGGTCAGGGTGTCCATCTGCTGATTGGAAAAATACATCACCCCGGCAAACAGATCATGGCGGATCACCTCGGTGGCATCGCTGGCCACCCTGGCGGCCATCCGATTGGCAATAATATTAAAAACCATCCCGATGATCGCACAGACCACCATCACACCGCCCCAATAAAAAATTGGCAACCGCTCATTTAACGGAATCACCTGATCAATAATGAAGGCCAGAATCGAAGGAATAATCAAATCCATGATCGAACCGGTAAATTTAAAGAATACGCCAAAAGCCATCCGGCCGTAAAATGGTTTCAAATATGTGGTAATGATCCGTTTCATCTGCTCCCTCCTCACTCTTTTTACAGTCGCAACTATATTCATTCACACTGCTTAATTCACACTGCTATCATTTTAACCGTTTTATTATTTTTGTTCACTACTTTTTTAGTAGAATTGATTTTTTTGATGACGTAGGCAATTTGAACCACAAAAGAAGCAACCCCTTGTTCAGAGATTGCTTCTTGCGTAACTCTCACTGCTGATCCGGTTTTTCCAGCGCCAATAGCTTTCTTTTGAGCGACAGCCCGCCGCCATAGCCCACCAGACTGCCATTAGCCCCAATCACCCGGTGACAGGGAATGATAATGGCAATGGGGTTCTTGTTATTGGCGCCCCCCACGGCCCGACAGGCTTTATCATTGCCGATCGCCCGGGCAATATCCTGGTAGCTGCAGACCGTGCCGTAGGGAATCTGCCGGAGGGCGTGCCAGACCTTTTGCTGAAAGTCGGTGCCCTGGGGAGACAGCGGCAAATCAAAGCGCTGTCGTTTTCCGGCAAAGTACTCCTGGAGTTGCTGATAGGCGCTTTTAATCAGTGCTGTTTCGCGACAATTAACCCCATCCGGCAATGACTCCGCAAAAATAACCCCGGTAATGACGGCACCATTTTCTATAATCACTATTTTCCCCAGCAGGGTTTGATAACAAAAGCCATGATCCATCGCCTTTACCTCACTTCATCATTTTTTATGGCCGGCTATTTTTGCTCTTGTTGCCGCAATAAATATTCAGCCATGGCCACATCTCCCAGTGGCCGGCTCATCAGGTAGCCCTGAATCCAGTCACACTGTTTATCTTTGAGAAAGTCAAACTGGAGGGTTTCCTCCACCCCTTCAGCCACCACCTGGATGCCAAGACCATGGACCATCTCAATAATACTGCCGACAATCCGATTGTTTTTTTCACCCTTTTCCAGCGCCGCAATAAAGGAACGATCAATTTTGAGCACATCAATGGGTAATTGCAACAGATAACTCAGCGAAGAATAACCGGTTCCAAAATCGTCCAGGGATATCAATACCCCAAATGCTTTTAACTCCGTGATGATTTCAATCGCCTGTTCGATATTGCCAATAAACACCGATTCGGTAATCTCAAAGGTCAGTTGTTCCGGGGGCGTACCGGCTTCGCGGATCACGGCCTTAACCCCGGCCAGAAAACCCGGCCGTTTCATCTGAACGGCCGAAACATTAACCGCAATGCGGATGTCAATGCCAAACTGCTCCCGGACTTCGCGGATTTTTTCACAGGCCTGTCGTAGCACCCATTCGCCAAGATCGCCAATCAGGCCGATCTCTTCGGCCAGGGGAATAAACTCCGCCGGTGAAACCAGCCCCCGCTCCGGTGCCTGCCAACGCATCAGCGCTTCAAAACTGACTTTGTTCCGATCCGTCAGATCGACAATGGGTTGATACTCGACAAAAAACTGTTCTTTTTGAAAGGCTTCAATCATCTGGTTTTCCAGTTCCATCTTATAGAGCACTTCGGTTTTCATTTCTTTACGATAAAATTGGATCGAATTTTTTCCCATTTCCTTGGCCTTGTACATCGCTGTATCCGCGGCTTTTAACAGATCGTTGCTGCTTCTGGCATCCACCGGCCAAATGGCAATACCAAAACTGGCGGTAATAATCACCGCTTTGTCCTCCAGGTAGAAGGGATTGCCCAGCTGGTTCAGCAGTTTTTGGGTATCGCCGAGGATCTTTTCGTCAGAAATCTGGCGGCGGATCAGAATCGCCAGTTCATCCCCACCCAGACGACCCAGCAGATCCTTGTCGTCCATCGCCTCTCTTAACCGGCTGGTGACTTGTTGCAGCAGTAAATCACCGGCACCATGTCCCATTGAATCGTTGATTTTTTTGAAATTATCCAGATCGATGAAGACCAGGGCAAAATGATGCGGGCTCCCCTTATTCAGATCAATCAACAAGTCAATCTGCTCCATGATCATCTTCCGATTGGGTATTCCCGTGAGGGTATCGGTATAAGCCAGAAATTCCAGGCGCTCGCGATTGGCTTCAATCTGGGTATTGTAGAGAACCAGCAGTTCATTCTGAGCTTTGAGCTGCTGCTGGTGAGCGATCACATCGTCATAAAGTTGATTGAGATCTTCCTTCTGGCTGACGGTATCAGCATAGATGGCCGATTTTTTGCTCAGGATCTGTCGATAGATCCGGTTGGTGACAATGCTGGCCACAATAATACACAAAAGCACCGCCATCAGGGTCAGGTTAAAAGCATGATCGATCTGGATGGTTGCTGTCGGATAATAAAACAGACTCGCCATAAAATAGAGCGCCCCGCCGCCAATCATATAGTTAAACAAAGTCCGTTGAACCATCATATTGGACATGATGACCATGATCAGAATAATCATCCAGAAAATGATCGTTAACCGCTGATAATATGCCAGATAGGTTGCCAGCAAACCCAGCAACAGCGCACTACTCATTAAATGAATTTTGAACTGGTTAGACTGTTTCAGGCGAATCAGAATCATCATAAAAAGGCCGCAGAAAAACAGGCTGCTGGTGACTTTGACAACCCGCACCAGACTCTCCTGCCAGTAAATGCCAATGATCCCACTGACTACTGCTGCCAGCATTAGCATGGGTCCCAGCAGTGACAACATCAAAAGCGTTTCATTTGCTTTGATTTTTTCCAGATTATCAGCTTCGGCAATGTTATTAATTAGTTCTTCAAAATGAGCGCGAATGGTTTTAATAAAAATCACCCCTATTTCTGTGCAGCATTGATTGATTAGAAACTATTTTTTGTGTGAGTACAAGTCCTGTTAAAACATATTATACCCCAATTGAACCTAAAAACCAAAACTGTGCGCAAGAAAAAAGCAACCCTGATTAAGGATTGCTCAGACTGTCAAAAAAACAACCTAGTATTTAATATTTAATGACGCCCAGGGCCTCTAAAATCGAACTGATCAGAATCGCAACAATACAAAGCGGGGCAATATATTTAATCATAATGATAAAGAGTTTTTCCCGTTTAAAGGGTGAGGACAGTTTGACCTCATCGGTTATTAGCTTAGTTTCCAGAACATGACCCACTAGGATGCACGTGAAAAAGGCTCCGACCGGCATCAAAATGGAGTTCGTGATAAAATCGAAGAAATCCAGAAAACTGAAGCCAAATATCAGCACCTCACTCCATACCCCTTGTCCCAATGACGACGGGATTCCAATCAGAACGGTCAGCACGGCGACAATCAGCACCCCTTTTTTTCGTTCCCACTTAAACTGATCACAAGCGGTTGCTACCACCGCTTCCATCAGCGAAATAGACGATGTCAGAGCGGCAAACAACACCAACAAAAAGAAGGCGCCCCCCATTACATTTCCAAAGCCCATCGTTTCAAACACCTTGGGCAGGGTGACAAACATCAGCCCGGGACCCTTGTTAAGGGCGGCGGGATCGCCACCGGAAAAGGCAAAAACCGCGGGGATGATCATAAATCCCGCCAATATGGCAATGCCGGCATCAAACACTTCAATTTGCTTAACCGAAGCTTCCAGATCCTCTTTTTTGCTGAGATAAGAACCATAGGTTACCATGATCCCCATAGCCAGGGATAGGGAGTAAAACATCTGCCCCATGGCGGCCAGAACGGCCTGAAAGCTGAAATTGGCCAAATCCGGGTAAAGGAAGTACCAAACTCCGGCCATCGCCCCGGGCTGCATGATCGAATAGATTGACAGAAAAACCGACATTACAATCAAAATCGGCATTAATATTTTACTGGCTTTCTCAATGCCGTCCTTGACCCCGCGGATGACCACAAAAGTGGTGGCCAGCACAAAAATGGACTGCCAGACAATCGGCTCAACGGGTTGGGCAATATAGCCGGAAAAATAGTCCCCACCGGCTGTGGCCATACCGCCGCCGGTTACAAAAACCATAAAATATTTAATCACCCAGCCCCCGATGACACTGTAATAAGGCAGAATCAGAAAAGCTACCAATGAGGCAATAATCCCCACAAAACTAAAGCGTTTATCCAGGGCCCGATAAGCCCCCACCGGGCTAAGCTGGGTTTTTCGACCGATTGCCAATTCTGCCGTCATGATTCCAAACCCCAGAGTTAATACAAAAAACAGGTAGATCACCAGAAAGAGCCCACCACCATATTTAGCCGCCAAATAGGGAAACCGCCAGATATTCCCCAGCCCCACTGCCGACCCGGCCGCGGCCAACACAAATCCTATTTTACTTGAAAACTCACTGCGTTTATCCACACCAATTCCTCCCACCGTTTCTATTTCAATTTTATTTTTTGAGCGAGTCCCAAATTAATTCGCACCTTACCATTTTAACCGTTTTAAAATTTTTTTCCAGTACTATTTTTTTACAGTACCTTAAGGCTGTTATCTTTTCTAGTCAAACGCCCAACTAACGTTAACCGGGCGGTGCCGCCAGCTCCTCAATTATTAATTTTTGCTTAATGCCTGTTTGCTTGCTTGACTATCTAGAATAGATCGATTATAATTCAGATAAATAATCGCAATATAATAATATGCTAATAATAATAGTTGGAAATAATTAAATAAAATTTCGGCAAAATTATCGAAAGGTAATGACGCAAAGCTATAGGGGCCTAACCTGATGGAAAGCCAGCCAGTTGCATAAATACATTTAGATGATAAGTGTGCAATGTAGTAATGCGTTGCACATTTTTATTTTGAAAAAAACTTAATATTTGGCAAACTCATTGAAAAGTGAGGACGCAAAGCTAAAGGGCCTAAGTAGATTTATATGGCAGCCAGTTGCAAAACAGTCTCTTTTTTTAGTGACTTTAAAAGCAACGTGGCATAACGTTGCTTTTTTTATTAGAAAGAGAGATCGAAAATGAAAAATATCAAGAAATTAAGAAATATACTGGTCAGTGCCGTTTTTATAATCAGCTTTTTACCAACTGGTTTAGTATCGGCCGCCAATTACGATCATTATCCGAATGATCCTTATCTGGGGTCTACCTGGCAGTATGGCAAAGTCGGGATTGATAAAACCTGGGACGCGATTAATAGCGACAATGAAATAGTGGTAGCAGTTCTGGATACCGGTTTGGATGTCAATCTGACTGATTTAGAGGACCGAATCACGACCGGCTATGATTTTTTAAATAATACTTCTAATATGATTGATACCCAGGGACATGGCACGATGGTCAGTAGTACCATTGCCGCCGTGGCCAATAATGGGATCGGGATTGCCGGAGCAGCAGGAACGGCCAACGTCAAAATTGCCCCCTATCGGATTGGCGATGCAACCCTTAATAATGATGCGATCTATGCCGCCATTGTGGATGCCGCCAACCGCGAAGAAGTGCGGATTATCAATTTAAGCATTGGTTCCTACGAGTATAATGCCAGCCAGGCCGCAGCCATTGCCTATGCAATCAGCAAAGGCAAGCTGATTATTGCCGCCGCCGGAAATCATGGTGAAGAAATCGCCGGGGTTGATCCTTATTATTATCCGGCCTCTTATCCCGGGGTTATCTCGGTCGGTTCGTTGGGTATAAGCGGCGAGATTGCCTCGTTTTCGCAGTACAATGATGCCGTTGATTTCTATGCGCCAGGCGAGAGCCTGATGGTGCTGCGCCCCGGCGACAGCTATGGTTGGGAGGATGGCACCTCTTTTTCAGCCGCGATTGTATCTGGTATTTGCGCTGATTTACTGGCCCAGGATCCTTCCTTAACGGCGGCTGAAGTCGAGTCTTTATTAACAGAAACCGCCCTGAGTTTCACTACACCCGGGCCCGCAAACGGGCATGGTTTGGTGCAGGCGGATAAAGCGTTGGCAGAATTGAAGAGTCGATCGGCTGTAGCTTATGTGCATGAGCATACCACCATGGCGATCAATCTGTGGCAATTCAGTTAATGACAACTCTGACGCTGATTGAACAACAAGTTTGAATTATAAATGTAAAAAAGGGTCGGTTTTCTGTTTTTATGCAGATAAACCGACCCTTTTGTTTGTTATTAGCTACCCACAAAGAATACGGAAGCAATAAGTGTACACCATGTCCTTAAACTACTGGTTCTACTACTTCTAATGTGAAACTTGTCTCTGCATTGCCATTGTTTGAACTATCAAAAATGGTATCGGCGGCTACTTTAAATGTGAAAGTACCTGTTAAACCTGCAATACCATTAGTACCATTTGGCACAATAATCAATTGATTCTTAATAGAACCTTCCCGATAGATCTTGCCATATATGGTTCCTTCTTGAACTCCCTCGCCGGACATTGTCACTACTGCCCCTTCATCCAATATTGCCCCATTCTTAAACGTGACATTTTCATTTAGCTCAACCACAATTTGAGTGGTCAGCGAATCTTTGTCCAAAACCAGTTTCAACGGGTTTTCTGTCGCATTAACTGTGGTGTCAGAGTTGTTATTCAATATCGCAGTCAATGCCGTCATCGTTGGTTTTTCGGTATCTGGTGCCAAGACATTCAGATTAAATGATGTTTGTGCATTTCCCAGTCCACCACCTTCAAAAGCGATGCTGGAAGGCGATTGGATGTTACTGCTATCATTATCAACCAGATCACACACTAAATTTTCAGGAATTGAAAAAGTTGTCAGTCCTAATTGACCCGCTGTTCCAATCTCAGGCGAAGCCGGCTTAATCACAACGAACGTCGAATCATTGCTATCAACCTCAATACTTCCATAGGATGTACTGGTTCCATGTATCAAAATTGTTGCACCATCTTTTACAGTTACGGGTTCACTCATTTTTACGCGAATTTCGCTGGTTACTGAATTTTGGAGTACATTCATTTCAAAAACTTCATTATTTTTGATTGCTTCAATCTCAACATCATCAACCATTGCCGTGATCCCTTCGATGGTTGGTACTGCTGTATCCACAACTTTCAATAATATCTGATCAAGATAATCTCCATTAATTCCTTTTATTTCATTGCCTGACATATCTGTTATCGTATCGTCAGGAAGCGTAAAGGCAAAATAACCAAGTCTGCCCGCTGTTCCAAGGGCTTCTGAATTTGGTGTAACAATTAGCTTTTGATGGTTTTCATCCGCATATTCGATTTTGCCATATTCAACCAACTGATTGTCGAGTCTTATTTGCAGAACTGGATTCGCACTTAAAACGACAGCTTCGTTCATATCAAATTCTATTTTTTTAGTAATAGCATAGCGCTCCAGGGTAAGTATGCCGCTCTTCAAGTCCAGTGGAACATTGTCGCCATCACTTAATTCAATAATCGCGTTGGTTATGCAAGGATCTTCCGTGTCTTGGATAGTTTGCGCTTTAAGTTCGATGCCTGTTGATTGATGCAGGTATTCAATTACTTTGCCCTTCCGTAGAATGGCCTCTGCGGTTACCATCAGATCTGATTTCAGACTCTTGTCTGTAACCGTGATATCAAATCCAGTTTGTTTCGCCGCCAATTGTTTTTCTTCATCCAGGGGATTCAGCAAATCAGATAATCTGATCTGGGTACCATTATTTTCTGTTACCTTCGAGCTGTCCACTGTCACAGGTATTCCGAAAGCATTGATGGTTACCGTTTCATCATCAACCAATGGCCGGCTCAGGTAAATCAATGTATCAGCATAATAACCGCTTAAAGCTTCTTTGTCTTCTGGAGTCAACTGATTCAAATACGTTACGGAAATTTTATCCACACCTGGTACTAGGCTGATACTGTTTTTGTATGCATCCATAAACGATGGATAAATAAAAATACCAAAACCTGAATTACCACGATATACACAGGTGCCATCACTTTTGTTAAGTCCATTCCAAGCCGCAATACTGTTTGACGATTTTAGGTTTACGTCTGAAAAGCTTATCTTGATGTCATCCCCTTGATACTTTGCCAGCGGGGCATTATCAGAAGAAATTCCCAACAATTCCGTCAACCCAATTCGGTTATCGCTCCATTCTTTAAAAGAGCTGCTGGTAATGACCTCTTCCTCTCCGTAAGCATGCACTTTAATTGATTCGCCTTCTGCCAGTGGTCGTTCAAAGGAAATCAGAGTATCGCCGTAAAGACCAACCAGGTTATTGACATCAACGGTAGTCAATTCATCCTTATGGGTAACTGTAAAACCTTGGTTGGTATCGGTAAGGATCTCCACCGATTTATCATAGGCCTCAAAACTAGGTGGATTGATTGACATTCCAGTATAGTGATCTAAATACTCAATCTGATCGTCTTTGACAAGAATTGCCGTAGCTGATATATACATCTGTTTTTTTAGGGTATTTTCATCAACGGCAATCTCAAATGAACCCGTCTGATTTACGGCCAGGTTTGCCTCATCCCGCTCAATATCCAACAATTTTGCCAGGCGGTAACTTTGCTTTTCGCTGTCTTCAGCCGGTGAGGTGTTTGTAATAACTACAGGCTCGTTAAGATTAGATGCCTTTACCGTCACTATTTCCCCTTCTTCAAGGGCTTTGTCCAGATATATCATAGTGTCGGCATAGTAGCCCGCCAGCTTAGCCTGCACTACAGGAGATAAACTACCTGTGTAGTTCACCAAAATTTTGTTGTCCTCAGAACTCAATTCAATACTGTCACTGTAGGCTTTAAAACTAGGCTGATAAAGTGACAAACTTGTACCATAATTGAGATACTCAATACCATCAGTGGCGGTATTAATCAGAATCGGATTGGCGTAGACACGAATATTACGATTTAAACCATCAACCGAGAACTCAATCACATCATCACCAGACTTTCCGGCAGCCTTCTGGGTAATATCCATCAGATCTGACAATTTGATTTGTGTTCCATCCATCTTTCCTTTTGTTAATGGCTTTGTATCTTTAAATGCTGAAACGGCGATCGTTTCTCCCTCTTCAAGCTCACGATCTAAATAGATCATCACATCAGCCTGATAATCTTTTAACCCCGTCACCGCAGCCGGGGATAACCCCCCTTTGTAATTCACAATTATTTGTGAGTTCTCAGCCGTTAAAGAAACCGAGTCCCGATACTCATCTATCCAGGTTGGATAAAGGGCAGCACCAGCTCCACTACCAGCATAGATTGATGCCTCATTGGTTTTAACCAGGACTGGATTAACAAATATGACATTGCTGCGAGTTAAATTGATGTCTGTTAGACAAACCTTTTCATCTTTTTGATCAACTGCCAAGTTCGACGTAGCCACCATTAGTTTGGATAAGCGGATCTCGGTTTTGTCTTCATTCTCCGTAACCGTACTGCTGGTCAAGGTCGCCTCTTTTCCCATTGCCGAAATTTTGATCGATTCGTCTGCTGCCAACGGTCGTGCAAGTTGAATGATTGTGTCGGCATAATAATCGGCTAAACCTTGTTTTTGCTCATCGGTCAAATTACCAGCATAATTGAATAAGAATTCGGAATTCTGGTAATCAATGGTTAACCCATCGGTATAGGCCACCAACCAAGAGGGTGATAGTTTGAGGGCATAGGCATTGGTGAAATTCTTGATATACTCATCACCATTTTTGCTGGTACAGGGGCAGACCGTAACATATCGTTCGACTTTTGTGCTGACATCTTTGACGGTAATCGTAACTGTCGACTTCTGATTCTGAATCAGATCACCATCCACCAATTTACGGCCCAGTAGTTTAGACAATAAAATCTCTTTACCAGAGAGGTCTCTATTTGTTATCGGTATTGTCGTTTTGCCTACCGTTAATTCAAAAACTTCACCATTCGACAACGGCGTATCGATCAGAATTACCAAATCTGCATACAATCCATTTAAAAGACTCTGCTGAGCCGTTGTCAATTCATCTGGGTAGGTTACCGTACAAATATTGTCTTCAACACTCAATTCTGGCGTATAGGAAAACAATGCTTTCATATATGCATTTGCCTGAGCATCGTCTTGGGCAAGCTTAATGCCTTCGGTTACTGCCGTCTGAACAGCTGCTCTATTTGCGAACCTATTCTTGTCAAGAAGGGTCTGAACCACAATGCATTCCTCCATGTAATCCAGTTGATCAAATCCAGTCAGATCCAGTCTTAGTGCATTCTTCCATAATAGCTCCAACATGGCGCTATTATTTTTAGCATTATTAAACTCTGCCACCCTCAACTCTTCAGCTGAAGGACCTGACGGCGGCGATGGTGGCGATGGTCAGATTCCCCTTGATGTGAAGATTCTGCAGCACCACATCCGGGGTATCGATGGTAACATCGTTTTCGATCACTTCGGTACCGGTCTTGGGCCCATAGGTGCCAGCCTTATTATAGGCGATGGTCGTCTCTGGTTGCTTGACGATTTTAACCTGCAGTTCTTCTAAGCGCAGGCTTGAACCGGTGGTACCCAGTTCTTCACCATTTTTCTTCCAGCCCCATTCGCCATCTACCTGAGGAATGTCCCCCACATTCTGAACATGACCGCGGTAGTAAACATCATAACCCGGTAAATTCTCCAGCCGGATTTTGATCGACTCCACCCGTTGGCTTTCACCTGTGGTTCCGGCAAAGGTACCGTTTTTGACCGGTATCATCCAACCTTCATTCTGAACGTGTACTTCATAAACAATGTTAGCCCCCTCAGGCACATCGCCGGTCAGTGCGATCCAGAATCCCTCAACCCGAAGGCTCTGACCCCTGGTCCCCAGTGCATCTGGCCCGGCTACCATATCACCCTCCGGTTTTGGCATATTCCCCTGATTTTGAACATGGCCACGGTAGGCCACGCCAATTTCTGCCGTTGCGGTTTTGGTTGCATCCTCATTTGCAGCAAACACACCGGTGGCGAAAATAATTGATAGTACCATTAATAATAACAGCAAACCAGTCGTAACTTTACTCTTAAATCTCTTTTCCATCGCTTTCTTCACAATTTCCCTTTCGCATTACAAATTATTTGAGTGGGGTATGAACTTATGTATAAAGCCAAATCGATGTCTTGAATCGCTCAATTTTTAGTCGCGTTTACCTCCTTCACCACAATTTATTTTAGAATTTATGTCTTTTTTCCTGAAATAAATGATTTAAGGAATTTTAACACAGTAATGAACACAAAACAACGTGTGGCATGTTGTGTGCCACAACTATTTTCGTTTTTTAGATTTTCGACTTTTATTCTGTACTCAAGCTGATTTTTCCGCATTAAAAAAGCTTTACAACAACAATCATTTCGACTGTCATTGCAAAGCTAAACTGAAGGTATTTTTTTATTTAAAGATGAACTTCATTATCACTGGACGTGTTACCCTAATCTTGTTACAATTAAGAATAAGAGTTTCAGATCACATGAACCCCCCGGAAGGAACGCCAGATGACCAAGATTAAAACTGTTTTGAAGATAATTGTTAAAGGGCTTTACTTTACCCAGCTGCTGCTTTTTTTTAGCGTCGTTTGTCTGGGTATTTATCTTTTTGCCGATACCGATCGGGCTGTTCAGGGGTTTGCCCGGTATCTGGTGGTTGAGAAAAACATCCAGCCCGCCGATGTCATCGTTGTGACCAGTGGTGAAGAAGACGCGCTGCGCATCGCTGAAGGCATCCAGCTGCTAAAAGCCGGTTACAGCGATTCTATTATCTTTTCCGGATACGATAAAAATAATAAGATGATTCATGAGGCCATGACCGCCGCCGGCCTTGCGGAGACGACCTACACCATTGACGATCAGGCGACCTCCACCATTGAAAACGCTACCTTTCAGGAGGCCTATGTTAAAGACCACCTGGTTCAGTCGATGCTGGTGGTTTTTTCGCCGCCCCAATCAAGACGAGGGCTGCTGGCCTTCCAACACACCTTTAAAGATTTACCCATTTACGTCAGTTACTCAGACAGCTCCAGCTACCAACCGGATCAGCTTTTAGACAGCAAGGTGACCCGGGAAATGTTTAATAGCCAGGCCCCTAAGTTTGTCTATTATTTTTTCAAATATTCGCTCGGTTATAACCATCAATTTCTTCAAATATATAATACTGTTCAAAAAGTTCGATTGCCATATCAAATTGGGTTAACAAAGATCGATTGGTGATGGTTTTTCTGAATTGGATCTGACTGATGTCTTTACCGAATTTCACAACATCAATCCCCGAAAAACTGATTTCATTATGATCCGCCAGTAATTCTCCGGCAAGATTGTAATAACCATCGTTATAATTAGCGTAGGCACTGACCGTTTTTAGAAAAGTTCTTGATATTTCTTCTTTAAATTCCAAATTATAGCTTTCTTTCATTTTCACTGGTAAGCCTCCCTGTTCTTTATAGGATAATTTTTCCATAGAACCAATCGTGAAACGATATATTTTTCGTTTCATCAATCGTTGCACTTTTGATGAAGTTTTCATTAATCGTTGCACTCCGTATTGCAACGATCAAAATTATAGGACCAATTGGTTTATATGAATCGCTTCCAAGTGAGTGGTACCTCCAACCTCTGAAGTCCAACAAGAGAGTGGCACCGCTACCCAACACTTCAACCTAAGCAACTTATTCGTCTATACTCAGGTTTAATTTAATTTATCTGTTTTATTCGACTATAATCGAAATAATCATTGATCATCTCTTTATTTCTGGTATAATCAATATTGTGAGGTGATTATTATGAAAAACCGAGATCTTTATTTAACTCAACTAGTTCAGTTTAAAGATAAACCGCTGATAAAAGTTGTTACTGGTATACGCCGTTGCGGTAAATCAACTTTGCTTTCATTATTCGAGGAACACTTACGTAGCAGTGGTGTTCGCGATGATCATATTATCCGGATGAACTTTGAAGCCTTTGAATTCGATGAGATTACAACGTATGTTCACTTATATAACTATATCAATAACAGAATGACGATCCCAAATCAAAAATACTACATTATTCTTGATGAAGTACAGCAGGTTGAGTCCTGGGAAAAGGCCATCAATTCATTTCTAGTGGATTCTAATGTTGATGTTTACATCACTGGTTCCAATGCCTATCTTTTGTCCTCAGAGTTATCTACCCTTCTCTCCGGTCGATATGTAGAGATAAAAATGCTGCCGTTGTCCTTTAAAGAGTATCTTGATTTTACTGATTTCGAAAAAGGTAACAATGTGGATGCAATTTTTAAAGATTACTTAGAATTTGGCGGTCTCCCTACCGTTGTTGAGCTAAAAGACCATCCCGATACGATCGCCCCATTTTTGAGCGGCATTTACAATACAGTGATTATGAAGGATGTTGTTCAGAGAAATCATGTCAGAGACGCCGCTTTGCTGGAAAGCGTCCTAAAATTTATTGCAGCTAACATTGGAAGTGTCGTATCGACTAAAAAAATTAGCGACTACCTGACCAGCAGCGGAAGAAAAACAACCAGTGACACCATTGATAACTATCTGAAAATGCTTGAAAATGCTTTTATCATTTACCGTGCAAACCGCTATGATCTGAAAGGTAAGCTGTTTCTCAAAACTCTTGAAAAATTTTATATGGTTGACATTGGCCTTCGCAATCAGTTGACAGGTCTTAGAAACACCGATTACGGACATGTGCTCGAAAACATCATCTATTTAGAATTACTGCGACGCGGTTACGCTGTTGCTATTGGAAAAATCGGAACACTTGAAGTAGATTTCGTCGCAACAAAATCAAACAAAAAAATTTACTACCAGGTTTCTGCAAGCATTATAGATGACGCAACAAGGCAACGCGAACTAAAACCTCTTCAATCAATCACCGATCATTATCCAAAAATAATCCTTACCATGGACAACACTCTTTATTCAGATTTTGAAGGCATAAAGATAATCAATATCCTTGAATTTTTACTGAATGATGAATAAAACCGATTAATAATGGTATGATTATTCTTACTCCTGTTAAAAAAGATGAACTTGCTTTCTCGGAAGAAATACTTGCCGATTTAGTTGATCAAAGCTATGCTGGTGAAAAATTACTTTCTGAATTTAAAAAAATAACACATCAGATTCGTCCGGCGATAGAAAAAATGATCGAAGAAGCGGACGCCCTTGCAAAAGCAAGCTCGGATAACTATATTGATCCAACTGATGCAATCTTTGGAACTGATGAACTGGAGTCTTAAAAATGCTTCCAGTGATCTATACACCCATAGCAGAAAGATTCTTTAAAAAGCTACAAAGATAAGCTGCAAAAGTTAAGAGAGTGAGAGAGTGGCTCCGCTACTCTACTTTACTGCTACTTTTTAATTTTTTTATATTTTTGCTTGCTGCTATTTGGTTTATCCGGAATTGTCATTTCAATCAGCCCCTTTTCCATCGCAGGCAATAAATAATTATCTCTAAAGGTTTGCCGATGTTTTAAGCCTAATAATTCCATCAATTCCTTTGTCGAAAAAGCACTATTTCCGATCGCATTTAATAATCTTTTAACTTGTTCGGTATCATGTTCGGTCACTTGTCCGGTGTTTAAAACATCATTAAGCGCATCATAAATTGCCTCTAAAAGAAATTCAACAAAGAGCCCCGAATCTGCTCGATGATCACACTCGCCAAGTACTTTGTAATATTCATCCTGGCGCTCCCTAATGAGCGTCTCAATTGGCAACCAACCAAATAGTTGTTTCCATTTATAAAGTAGCAAAGTTTGCCACATTCTTCCCATTCTACCATTCCCATCTGAGAATGGATGAATAAATTCAAATTCATAATGAAATACGCAACTCTTGATTAATGGATGCACCTCAGCTTCTTTTGCCCAGTTAACCAGATCTTTTATCAAGTGTGGCACCTGATTAGCCGGTGGAGCCATATGAACCAGATGATCTCCAGCAAATATACCGACACCACCGCTTCTAAAGATACCAGATTCCTTTGATAAATCGTTCATTAAAATTTTATGAGCCCGTAATAAGTCATTAATCGAAAATGGATTCATTTCTAAAAGTTTGTTATATGCCTCAAAGGCATTTTTTACTTCACATATTTCATCAGGCGCACCAAGAATCCTTCTTCCGTTGATAATATCTGTTACCTGATCCAAAGATAAAGAGTTGTTTTCAATTGCTAAAGATGCGTGAATGGTACGAATTCGATTATCTCTTCGCAGTCTTGGATTACTATCCAAATTATCAGCGATTGTTATATGTGTAATTATTTCTGTAATATCTGAAACTAAATTAACGGTTTTATCTGTTATCGTATATGGCGGGATATAATCCATTTGCTTATTTTCACCTCATAAATATAAAGTTGATTTTTAAAATTACTTGTATATTATTATACCGCACAAGTTGTATTCCTTCTATAAAAAACATTTATTTATAGAGGCTTGAGTTTTTCGACGATTTAGGGTTCATCATACGCAAATTTCCATTTTTCGAACTTTTATTGTAAGCGTCCAATAAACACAATTCAAGAGAAGTGGTACCGTTACTACTAGCTCAGCTACACACCATCGATTTGCGGAGGTTTCACGTCAGCACCGCTACTAGCACCGCTACTATCTACGCTACCTATGCAATTCGATCATACTCCATAATGGTCAATTCACTTGCCAGAGTTTCGGCCTTATCCATCAGAATATCCAATTTTTCGGCAACAGAGCTAGAAAAAAGAACTTCTCCACATTGCTCACACTTGTAACAAGGTACATTTTTAATGATGATCATGCAGTTTTTCAAATCTGCAAAATAGGTTGTGACAGAAGCTTCCATTTCTCCATTTTTACAGCTTAAACATTTCATAAAGAACCATCCTTTCTTATTTTCATATCTGATTCCCATTTATCTTTGTCTGGATAGTATGCTGTTACGATTTTTGCGGATTCACCATTACTGGCAACCACAACATGAAGGGGTACATCAATAGATAGAAAGCCGAGTATCAAACAGCTTGGTGTCGGAAAATCATCTGGATAATCTTCGATGATTTCACCTGTCATCACTGCTAGCCTCACATGCATTGGTCGTATATTACGCTGCTTACAACGCTCAATTACGTGTTGAGTAAAAAAGACGACGTCTTTTTCATAGAGTTCTCGTAAATCTTCAATTTTCATTTTCCATATTCCTCTGAATTGTTATTAGTCTATATCAATACGTCCTTTGATCATATCATACTCTCTATAAGAATCGTATTCAAGTGAATTATTTAATAGTCAGAGACCGTCATTTTGCATAATATGCAATCCGCATTTTTCAATAAGACCTGCTAAATAAGTTAAGCTGAAAAGTTAAGAGAGTGGCATCACTACTACTACACCGCTACACGAAAGAACCTGCTCTGCTAAGACCTAAATAGTTTCCCATACTCTGATGACCCAGATGCAATATGATAAATAAATACAGTATCAGTATCGCCCAGTAGCCGATAAATACAGATATATTGATCGCAAACCAAAATTCTATAGTTTTGACTTTTTAGTTCTTCATCAGGTACCAGTGGACAGGATAACGGGAATTCCTCAAGCCGTTCCATCGCCTTAATTATCTTTTCAACAATTTTACGTGCTGAATTTGAACCGACCATTAATAAATGATATTCCGCAATTTCCTCTAGTTCATTTTTGGCCGGAAGAAGTAATTCCACCTTATAAGGCGACATCAAATTTTTCCTTCATTACTTTTCGCATTTCACTTAAGGTAATTGTTGGTTCACCAGCTATTCTTGACAATTCTGCATCCATGATTTTCGAACGTAATTTTAATATTTGTTCCCTTTTTTCAAAGGCTTCAATACTCATCACCACAATATCACCTTCCCCATTTTTCGTAATATAAATTGGTTCGTCTGTTTCATGAGCAAGAGAAGAAATTTTTCCATAATCGTTTCTCAATGCGGTTGAAGATTTTATAATCATCATTCCTTCCTCATCTTTCATTAATTATTCTGCTATTATTATATAATAATTCTATCATTGTAGCAAGGTATGTTTAGCAAAATAAAACAGAAACCGACACTCGCAACTTTTACAAGCGATAGGTTCATTTTCAATAAGTCCAGCTAATAAGTTAAGCTGTAAAAGTTAAGAGAGTGGCACCGCTAAACGGTTGATGCCTCTCAAAATTACATGATAGATTCCCGTTTGGCTTTTTATCCTGGCTTTTCTTGGCATTCTTCTTGGCCTCCTAGCTTTGCTTCATTCATTTTAGCATGGAAGCTGAAATAATCCAACACAAGAGAACCGTCCCCTTGTGCTAAACCTTGACAAACACACAAATTTGCAATACAATGTATTACAGAAAGAAAATTATTCGGAGGTGGTACAAATGAGCACAATTTCAATTCGTCTTTCTGAAAAAGAAGACTTACTGGTTAGAAACTACGCAAAAATGCATTGCTTATCTGTTTCTGATTTAATCAGAGCATCCGTGATCGAGAAAATTGAGGATGAAATTGATTTAAAGCACTTTGATGAGGCTTTAGCTAATATGAAAAAGACCTATTCACTTGATGACGTAAAAAAAGAATTAGGCTTGTAACATGTTTGAAGTTGAGTTTTCTGACATTGCTCTTAAAAAGTTAACGAAAATGGATCGCTATCAATCATCCTTATTGATTGGCTGGATTGAAAAGAACCTTGAAGGTTGCAATGATCCTAGGTTGCATGGAAAACCATTAACGGCTAATCACAAAGGAAAATGGCGATATCGCGTTGGTGATTATCGAATCCTTGCTTTAATCGAAGATAATAAGATAAATATCATTATCCTTGACGTGGGTCATCGAAGTGAGATTTATTAAAGCAGTGCTCTAAATCATCAGAACAGGTTCAGTATTCAATTTAAATACCTAAATTTCTGTTTTTAAATAAGTTAAGTCCAACAACAAGAGAGTGAGAGAGTGGCACCGCTACTTAAGAAAGTAGTCCCGCTAATCTCTTAACCCCTATTGATGCAATGGGCTAATAATGGTATAATTAAGACATAATTTAAGGAGGTAGCTATTATGCCAAAAATTATTCCAATTAAGGATTTGAAAAACACATCACAAATCTCAGAAATGTGTCATGTTGCTGAAGAACCAATTTATATTACCAAAAACGGATATGGCGATATGGTAATCATGAGTGTTGAAATGTACGAAATTACAATGAAAAGATTAAACATGTATCGTCAACTGGAATTATCTGAAAACCAGATTGATACAGGTAAAACAAGGGATGCAAGAGAATCTCTTGATAATCTAAAGAAAAAATATGCAATATAACCTCATTATAACGGAAAGTGCCGAGGAATTAGTTGATCATATTGTAAATTATCTGGTTAATCAATTAAAAAATTCACAGGCAGCTGGAAATTTACTAGCAGAAATCGAGCACGTTTATTAAGAGAGTGGCACCGCTACTTAATAAACATCTTGGCATTCTTCTTGGCCTCCTAGCTTTGCTTCATTCATTTTAGCATCGAAGCTGAAATAATCCAACACAAAAGAACCGTCCCCTTGTGCTAAGAAACAGACACATTCACAAGCACTAGGTTCGTGATCAAAATTATAGGCCCAATTTATTTCCGATAGATAAGTTTATAAGTATAACGTCTAGCACCGTATTGAATGTCAAGTAAAATTTTACTTGACATTCAATAAGAGAGTGGCTCCGCTACCTCCCAGTAACCGATTCCTTTGCGAACGCAAATATTTACGTTTGATTTTTCGTTCGTTATAGGGTAAAATTAGAATTATAAATCTAAAGGAGCGGTTATTACGATGGGGTTACGAGAATCAAGAACATTGGAATATAAAAAGGATATTACAAATACATTTTTAAAGACCGTGAGCGCATTTGCAAACTATCGAACCGGCGAAATTAAATTTGGAATCGATGATAA
>NZ_JBDODG010000035.1:0-118982 GCF_039830195.1 Acetobacterium sp.
TAGCTTCACGCTTCTTTTCAAGAATATCCACCGTATAGGTCTTCTGAAGCAAAGCATCTCCGATGTACTTCTCGTTTCTAAGTATCTGCTTTATATTGCTTTCATGCCATTTTGCATTACCGGCACCGTTTAAAATTCCATCAGCCTCCAGCGACCGTTTGATTTGAAGAAGGCTCCTCCCGCTGATGTACTCCCGGTAGATACGCTTCACCACCTCAGCCTGCTCTGGATCAATGATGAGGTGTCCATCTTCATCCTTGGTGTAGCCCAAAAACCAGTTATGGTTGACCTGGACTTTGCCTTGCTGGTATCGAAACTGTAATCCAAGTTTTACGTTTGCCGATAGAGACTCACTCTCCTGCTGGGCAAGCGATGCCATGATGGTCATCAAGACCTCGCCCTTGGCATCCAGGGTATGGATGTTCTCCTTCTCAAAAAACACTCCGATGTTCTTACTCTTTAAGGCTCTCGTGTAATTCAGGCAATCCACCGTATTTCTGGCAAACCGGCTGATGGACTTGGTAATCACCATATCGATCTGGCCATCATGGCAGTCGTTTATCATACGCTGAAATTCATCACGCTTCTTTGCATTCACACCAGATATACCGTCATCGGCATAAATTCCTGCCAGTACCCAATCAGGATTGCTTTCGATGTATGAAGTGTAATGCTGAATCTGTGCATCGTAGCTGGATTCCTGTTCTTCACTATCCGTACTGACCCGGCAGTAAGCTGCAACTCTGGTTTTCTGCTTCTTATCGGTTGCTTTTTGCGTTCCTACCGTTTTCTTTGCTGGTATGACAGTTACATTGCTGGCAAGTGAAATCATTTTTCCACCTCACTTTCGATCAAGCTGTAAGCGTACTCAGCCTGTTTGAATGGATCGTTGAAAATCTTTCCTGCTTTAGGCATGATAAATTTCGTAGCTGGTCTACATTCTGCTACCGGCTTATCCGGAAAAATTCTGCCCAATTTTCGCTGCCGCTTGAACCGTTCTGCTTCAGCTCTTTCAAAAGTCTCTTGATCGATAATGGCAGGATAATACTTGTCACCAAGGTAGCGTTTATTCTGCAGGATTCTTTTTACACTTGGGTGAGAAATCTTTATCCCCACTGCTTCAGCTGCTGCAACGTAGGCAAGGCCAGACAAGTAGCCCTTGAAAATCCTCCTAACAACAGAGATCTTCAATGTCTCTGTTAATTGTTCTTCTAGATACTTCAAAGGTCTCAGCTAGTTCCGGAGCGGTACTACTTTCCTGCTGCAGCAAAACAGAAAGGATTCCGATTTGTCTGTCTATCTTCATTTCATACTCCTATTTAGAATACTATCACAGCAAACGTGTCAACAGTATGTCATGTTTATCATATCACTTCTGCAAATAAAAAAAAGCCTGCTGTGGTCGCAGATCATCCGGATAGTCCCGCTCCCACAATGGCTACATCACCGCTTCACAATAAGTAATGGCCCAGTTTGCATGGGTTTCTTTACTCTGGGTTTCGATTAATCTCCGCAACGATTGAATGTATGGTGTGTCCCAATCATTAAACATCTTTCTCGTTTTTGACATGTTTATTCAGTCTCGCTTCGCTCTGGTATGCTAAATACTGAAGTGATAAAATCTTTTCAAGATCTGCTTTTCCAGCTTTTATGATTTTCATATTGATCTCCTTCCCGGGTATTGCGGGGATGCTCCAGAAATCTAGTTCACGTGACAAAGGGATAAAATTCAGTCGAACAATTAAATATAGTCCTTTTCAATTGCCATGATGTTATCATAAAGCATGGCATTTACCGGGGTCTTGATCCCATGCTTTTTCCCAAGTGCCACCACCGTTCCGGAGAAAAGTGCTACCTCGCTGGGTCGTTTGGCTTCGATATCCTGCCGCATGGAAGGCTTTCCGGCATCACTCAGGGCATCCACCACGCCCAGCCAGTAGGTGATATCCGCCTCATTGAGCGCAACCCCCTCCTGCTTCGCCACCGGAATGACCTCGGCCATGGCGGCAATCATCAAGTCCCGGGCCTTACCAGGTTTTTTGACACTGCCAAAGTTCTGGCCATAAACTGAAACCACCTGATTAACCCCAACGTTTAGCATAAACTTAGACCAGATTTTACGATCCATCCGGTTATCAATCTGATAGGCGATACCCACCCGATCAAAAAACCGTTTAACCCGCATTACTTTCTCAGCGGGCTGATCATCGGCCCGATTGCCAAAACAGATCATCCCGGCATTGGTATAACTCAGGGCATTGCCTGATTTAAGGGTGTCCATGCCCTGGGCACAAGACCAGATCAGATTTTCTTCTCCATAGGCTTCCCCGATAATGGATTCACTGGTAATCCCATTTAATAACGACAGCATCAGGGTATTCGGCCCGACACACGGCCGGACGGCCTCGATGGCATCGCTTAACCCGTTTATTTTAACCGCAAAAATAATCAGATCAACTTTTTCAGTCTGTTCCGGGGTTTTATAATGAAACCGGCAGGGTACCCCATTACAGGATACGCCGTTATCCTGATAGTTTTTAATCCGCTTTTCATCGGCGATGATGGTCAAATCATCCCCGATCTTTTGGGCAATCTGGGCTCCGAACAGAATACCCAGAGCACCCAAGCCAATGATTGCTACTTTTTTTATTTCCATGATTTCCTCTCTTTTTAACTGCATCAGCTCACATAACACATCAGTCGATAACGGAATGGCTAAGAATGTAAAATTCTTCCTGACTAGGCTGGTATTTTTTCTCCAGGTTTTCTAATCGGCACCAAAGCGCTAGGCTTCTTCTTCATTCCTGATCTTGATTACTTTGTTCATTTTCGGCATATTTACTCCCCTTTTTATTAGCATCGTCAACACAAACTTTTATTATAAGTGATTGATTATCGCCGCGACAAATTTTTCGACACCTTGTTCAATCGTATTGATCAATTGCGCCGGGTTTTCAAAATCAGGTGTGCCTATCAATACGCACTCGGCGATAGCATCCTGATTATTCCCATCATGAAAAACATTGATTTCATCTGAAAGACTATCAAGTATCGCTTGATGGGTCCTGGCAATATCGCGATTCCGCGCCGAAAGCCACACTTCAAAGGATCCTTTTTCATGTAAATATACAATCGCAATTTTTAACCCTTTTTCTTTTAATGGCTTCGTACTGACAGAAAAATAGGACATATCCAGATATCCCTGATAGATGTTGCTGACATCGTAATGTGGATATTTTTTGACAAAGTCTACTCTTAATTTACCGGTAAACGCCAGTATCCCTCTGTACGCAATTTGGATTTCACCCAGCTGCAACTGCTGCGTATACGCCGCTATTTGTTTATTAAGCGTTTTCATCCTTTTGCCTCCAATAAATTTAATTTTTCTATTTTGAATGTATGACCGGCGAAATATTTCTATTTCGGGTTGCTTCACCAAGGAATTTATGCAACGATACGTTACAAAAATTTATAATTCGTCTAGCATTTCAGTAAGCTCCGCATATACTTTAAATTTCTTCCAGAGAATCTGCTTATTTCTCATAACAAGCGACTTTTCGTCATTCTACTCCCAATCCGAAATATTATATTTATTCAATAAGCTTTGTGACAATTTTAGCCCCTCTTCAGTAATTGCTACTGACTTGGAACGATGCTTTCCCTGTCTGATATAATCCTCATCATCCAGTTCATTGATGATATTAAAATCATAGCCTTTCCAGGTTATATCCAGACTCGAGCCAAAACGGTCGCTTTCATTAAACCGTGTTAAATACATCAACACCATTGTCAACTCTTTAATTGCCTGCTCTGGGTTTGTCTTGTTCATATCAAATTTCTCCTTTACCTACACCCTAATAAAATTTGGCCCTTGATCACTCATTTTAACTTTTGCTTCCAGTCGCTACTTAAAGTTTTTGCTTTTCCCGCCTTATCGTTTATACTTTACGGAGTTCATCGACAAATGCTGGCCTTTTTTTATAATAAACGACTAGCTCCTGAATAATCTTGTCCTGATTTTTTTGACCAGCGATCTTTTTGTACTGCTTGATGATTCTGCAAATGCCCTGATAATCTCGCCTGTTTCGGGCCACTCCGGCAGCTCTTTTGATATCGGCTTGATAAATTTCAATGACTTCATCTTTATACTTTTTCTTCAACATCTCGGCATAACTTTCAATACTTTGGGGATTTTCTCTGACATAATCCATGATCGCATCCAAATCTTTAGCCTCGACAATCAGTTTGCAATACAACTCTCTGCCACGCCAGTCTTTAAGGGCTTTTAACTCCTGCTTTAAGCTGTGGTAGAGTTCGGTTTCGTTCCCGGGATTTAATACTTTAAGTTCCTGATAATACTCAAAATTTCCGTCGAAAAACAGTTCTTTCGCCAGCTGCTGCTGTTCCTTCTCCTGATCGAGTCGCTTGTAAGCCATATATCTGATCTTTTTCCATCGGGCGACCAAACCGGCATGATTCCGATCCTTTTTTTCTCCTTCCAATGCCAGCTCAATCACACTCTGGAAATCTTTTTCCTTTGTATATTTATCAATCAGGGCTTGTCTAAACGATGAATACTTGAGATTTTTTCTGATAAATTCTTCAACCTCTGCTTTCGTCCCATACCGACTTTTTATTTCCAACTCGATCCGCAGCAAAGCTTCAACTGTGTATTGCTTATACACATCACCCGATATTTTACCGATCATCGTTTCAATTTTCTGATTTAACTTGTTTCTCAGACTTTCAACATCCGCAAATTCAATAACGATTTTAAGCAGCTCGATTCTGAAATCCTCCCAGCCATCAAAAACGTTCTCATCAGACAGTTTAAGCAACTTCTCAAATAACTCAATTTTTAAACCAATATCAAGATCCGGGTTATTGGTAACAATTGTTGCGATGGTATCGATGGATGCTGATACTAATCCCCCAATGCTACCATCCGAATCATCGGCATATTGAAACGCATCAACCGCCTCAATCAGTAGCATCGATGCAATATCCATACCTAGACAGCGATCTTCGGTATCGTTTGCCGCTTGCAGCAGTTCTTCCATTTCAGCAGCGAATTCATCAGCATCCCTGTATTCAATATAGCCGCTCCGCCCCTGATATTTTCTGACGATCGATTCCATCAGCCTTTGGCATTTTTGTAGTTCCTGTTTCGTATTCCCCTTTGAATATCTCATCATCAGACTATTTTTTAAGATTTCATCCTTTTCTGCCATCTCGATGACAATCGTAATTAATTGTTCTTTTGAGAGTCGATCTAGTGCTTCTGTAAGGAAACTCTGATGAATTGCCCGTTCAATCTTTAGACCTTCACTTTGTCTGTTATCAACAATATCAGCTAGCGCATAAAAAGCCGCCGCCTGATGTTTGCAGATTGGCCCAAAATCATAAGGACAGTCACAACCCGTTTGCATAATTTCGCCCTGATCATCGAATTTAACAAAAACCTGATAGAGTTCAGTTCCTGCTATTATAAACAGATAATCCCGATCTCCCTGCTTGATCACTTTGCTGATTCGTCCCTCGTCATAATAATCATAGCCCCGATCCAGGATCGTCTCGTCGATATAGTTCTCAAAATCGTTGAGTTTCATCGGTCTTCCTCCCTGTCGTTTTAATTTGGCAATTTCTCTGGCTTTATTCAGCTATTCATGAAAATCGATCGATCCAGTCCGAACCAATGTGAAAATTTGCACCGTAGCTATAATCCAACGCTTATCTACTACAACTTATACGGTATCGTTAACGCTTCTTCCAAACTCCAACCCTCTTTTATTCGATCTTTAAAGATATAGCTTTTGATTCCCCAATAAGCACACATATCTTTCTCGGTGTCAAACTTCTTACCCAAATGATCAACTACCGCATTCGGATTTTTACCTTCTAACGCTTCTTCTAATGACCACCCATCCTTTATCCGATCATTAAAAACATACTCCTTAACACCCCAATATAAACACATTTCAGACTTTGTTTTAAAACCCCGGCTTAGGTGATCCTTAATGCTATCCGGTTGTCTACTTTCCAAAGCCTCTTCCAATGTCCAATTTTCAGAAAGTCTATCTTTAAACACATAATACTTAACACCCCAATAGTTACACATCTCTTCTTCTGATTTATAGCCTCTGCCGTTATGGTCTACGACCCTAACCGTTAAACAATCTTCTAAAGACCAATTTAGACTTCTCCGATCAAGAAAAACTGCATAACTGATATTGTATGCTGAACACATCTCTTTAACGCTCTGATAACTCTTTCCTAAATGATCTTTAACCATCTTTAAACCCTCGTTACCAATACCACCGTTTCAACGGTATTACCTTTGTCCCACAAAAGTTCCTGAATTTCATGACCATCTTTATACACTGGAAAGTTAAATGATATAGATTTTAAAGGTACTTCTGCCTCCTTACGAGTATATATCTGGATTTCTTTGATTAATGAAGATACGAGAGCTTTTCTTTCTTCATCGCTTATTCTATGATAGACTTTTTCAAAATTAATCATTAACTTATAAACATTATCCAATGTGATTGCATCACACTCAACAGAATGTCGCCTTAATTTTGCATCTTCAATTTTTTCTTCTAACTCCACAATAATATCATACAGACCATCTAATCGAATAGTCATATCATGCAATTTTCTCTCACGATAACGGGTATCTTCTGGCAGCGTATCAATTTCATTTTCTAACCGAGCTTTATTTAAATCTACCTCTCTTAGCTTAACTTCATAGTTTTTAATCTCTTTATCAATATTTGTTGTATCAATCTGAGTACCAATTCTTGCTTTTACTTCCTTTGCAAATGTTTCATTACTGACCAATTCTCTGATTGCCTCAATAACAATAGGCTCAATGTCCGTTTTCTTAAGCATAGCTTTGTAATCACAATTTCTGCCACGTACCGCTCGATTACGGCTACATACATAATAATATACTTCTTTATATGTACCGTCCTTATTTGTCCATGCATGTTTATTGGTATACATTGGACCGCCACACCCAGGACACTTCAAAATACCTGTCAATAAATGTGCTCGATCCTTACCAACCTTTGACGGCTGTTTTACTCCTGTTTCAATTCTTTTTTCACGAGCCTTATTCCATAATTCTTCACTAATAATAGCTTCATGCTGCCCATCCGCCAAAATATAATCTTCTTGCCTAGTTTGACGATACTCATTTTTTGTCCCTTTCACTTTTTCTCTTGCTCGTCTACCAAAAGCAATTTTTCCACAGTAAACAGGATTGTCTAAAATCATCCTTACAAAATGACCACTCCACTCTTTTAGTGTTCCGTTTTGTCTTTGTATTTTCTTAATACCTTGTAAGTTAAGATATTTTGCTATTCCTCCGTACCCTATATCTGAATTTGCAAATTTATCATATATTAAGCGAATCACCTCTGCTTCTACCTCTTGAATAAATAGCATTTTATCCTTCAAATAGTAGCCATACGGCGCAAAGCCACCATTCCAACCACCTTGCCTAGCTTTTTCCTTGCGACCATTCATGGTCTGTTCAATGATGTTTTCTCTTTCAATTTCAGATACAGCAGAAAGCACTGATATAAGTAGTTTTCCACTTGTCTGTGATGAATCAATCCCTTCTTCAATGCATATTAGATTTATCCCAAAGGATTGCACAAATTCCAATGAATTTAAGATGTCAGCAGCATTTCTTCCAAATCGGGATAGTTTATAGACTAAAATATAATCAATTTGCAAGCCATTTTCAATATCTGACAACATTTTTTTAAAAGCAGGCCTACCTTCAATGGATTTCCCCGACTTTCCGGCATCTTCATAGATGTCCACCACCAACATTTCTTCTCTATCGGCAAAGCATTTTAAGCTGTTTATTTGACCATCCAAACTAAATCCGTCCACCTGCATTTCTGTACTAACACGAGGATATAGAACACATTTCTTCCCTCTCCTATTCATAATCCTACCTCCTGACATAATTTTATAGATGGAAAATATCATTATGTAATGTGCTGTGTAAACTACACAACACAATCTAATTCTTTTAAAAGCTCAGCTCCATGCTTTTCTACCACACTTGCCAATGTGTTCATAAAGGCATTGTATTCTTGAGATTGTAGCTGAAAATCTTTTTCTTTTGGAGCAGCCTTGTTAGTAGTTGTATCTTCTAATACCGTTTTGATATTTTCCATCTGTAAGCACCTCCGTGATTACATTACTCAATTATAAATAGGTTTTAAGTATATGTGAAATGTGTCGATTTCACATGTAAGCTAATATTATGAAAAAAAGGGTATAATTATAGGCCCTTCAATCCTACACTGATTGTGAGAGCCTTGTTGACATAAAAAATTTCTTCCTCACTTATTCTACCAACGTATCTTTTCAACCGCTTTTTGTCTATTGTAATAATCTGTTCTAGCAATATCATTGATGGATCTGATAGTTCGCAAGGATATTTTAATAGGCAATGCGTTGGTAGTCTGGCTTTATAATGACTTTTCCCGGTGATTACAGCTACAATGACCGTCGGACTAAACCGATTGCCTATATTGTTTTGAATCACTAGAACCGGACGATATCCTCTTTGCTCAGAGCCAATCCGATTATTCAAATTAGCATAGAAAATATCCCCACGCACAATGCAGTTATCCATGTTCCCATCTCCTTTCCAAGTAATAGGGAATAACTATATAAGTAAATTCTCAGTAAAATCGGACGGCTGTTGGCACAGCTCCACGGGAGTTTAACCCTATCGGCGGTCTGCCGAAACCCTATCCATTGCCTGCGACGCTTTTAACGCTCGGACTGTGGCTATAAGGGAGTATCATTGTCCCATCTATATGTCATCGCCCGCAAATTGCCACATTTACTTTACCGCTTGATATTGTTCGCTCGCTCTGAAAAGAGGTCATGGCGTATACGCAGCTTGGCTCGATATAAATGGAATGTATCCGTTTTACTTTATACTGCAAAGTCGTTATCTGACCTGCGTTCTTTGTCAAGGAACAGTTTCACCTTAGCAAGAAAACTATAAATGGGAAGAACGAAAGGGGTGCGTACTTCCCTTATTGATTTACCTGTTAAGCGACATTGAAAGTCAAAATTTTGGTGATCAGCTTGGTTTCCAATCTGCGCCTTAATGCCTCATCCACACATAAGTGCGGATTACCGCTTTCATCTAAAAGCTGTCTTGTGGACAATGCAGCAATGTACCCTTCATAATATTTCAGAACAGCATTGATAGCATCCACATCACCACTTGCAGCCAATACAATGACGGGGTAGGAAACTAGAGGATTACCTGTTGTCTTATTACTCATTGGCATCTCCCTCCATAAATTTTTTTAGCCGTTGCAACGCTCTCGTCCTTTGGTACTGGACAGTGGCACGGAGCATATTAAGCTTGTCCCCAATTTCTCGGTCGTTGAGATCAAGGAAGTAGGAAAGCAGAATAATATCTCGTCTTATCTCCGACAAACTCTTCAATGACTCGGCAATGTCCTCATCTGTCACAGCGACATCAAGACCTAAAACATTGAAAATCTGCTCAGTAGCAAAGTATTGATCCTCTGTATAAATCTGCTCCAGTTGCTTTGCCGACAACTCGGAAAAGGATACTTCTCGACTACGCTGTCGTTTCAGCTCATCGTAGTAGTCTCTTGCCTCGTGCTTTAGTATCTTCTTGCAGAAACTGTCAAAGGCATGTTTTTTGCTTTGTTCGTGGTTATTGAGTTTCACATTCTCACCCCCTTTCGGGCGGTGACTCCGCGGTTCCCCTTTCGCCACTATTACGGTGAGAATCTTAAAATTGCAAAACTCAAAATTACTTTTTTGAAAAAAACTTATACAAAACGCAAAAATGCCCGACTGAAAATACAGTCGGACATAAATAGAGCTATTTACCTTTATTTGTTGATGTGTGTGTTCATATTCGCCGCCATAATATCCCGTTGACAAGTAAAGGGCTTTTTTAACAAGATACTACTAATTATCGAATTGTGTCGAAATAAAATGAACACGACGCTACCTCCCAAAGATACCGCCATATCCTTAAAAAGGGCGACTTTATTATCCCCCCGTAATTCTATTCTTGAAAAGAAAACAGCGGCTTTGCATTCGTTGCCATAAAAAAATAAAGAGCCAATAACTGTGATTTTACTCATAGTTATTGGCTCTGCGACCTTGCAACTGGCACTTTTTATTCATTTGTTTCATTGTATTTACTAGCCAACTGTCCACAAGCCGCCTTAATATTTCTGCCATGAGAAATTCTCATTGTAACTTCAAGCCCAGCTCGTTCCAACTGCTGTTTGAATACAGCCATTTCCTGTTTTACTGGCTTTTTAATTTGCGTATTACTTGTAGGATTGTATTCAAGTAGATTGAGCATGACATTTTTGCCACGGAACCAATTTGCTAGTTGCCTCACATCAGAAGGTCGGTCATTTATTCCAGGTATAATCAAATACGCAAACACGACTTTTCGATTATGCCGTTTGGCGTAAGACAATGCTCCATCGACAACATCGCTGATTTGCGATAGGTGCATATTGGGAATAATACGATTTCTTACAACCTGTGTTGTTGCGTGCAGAGATATTGTCAGTTGAATTTTCAGATGTTCCTCACGCAATTTTTTTAATTGTTTAACCGGACCAACGGTTGATACAGTGATGCCGTCCGTGGGAAAATTCATACCGTTTCTATCCCGTAGAATGTGAATTGCCTTTATAAAGTTGTCATAGTTGAATAGCGGCTCTCCCATACCCATAAAAATGATACGGTTTACCTTTCGCCGTAGTAGTATAACTTGCTGAACGATTTCTGCTGGTGTCAGATTACGAACAAATCCATTCCGCCCAGATTCGCAAAAAATACAACCAACGGAACAGCCGACTTGTGTACTCACGCAAACCGTTCCGCCACCTCGACGTTTAATAAAAACTGTTTCAATGTATTTGCCATCCAACAGTTCATAAACATATTTTTCGGTATCACCATCCTTGTATACTGTTTTTAGCGACATATTTAGGTATTCTTTTTTTGGTGAATGCTTATATAGTGACGAGTATAAATTTTTCGCTTCTCTCTCACCAATGACTTCCACCATTTCTTTGTAGGTAAATCCATATGGAGCACTCCAAATATCTACAGGATTATGTTTTTGTAAATTTTTCATTTTCCAAGTCCTTTCTCCGCAAAGGGTAAAATATAAGCTCTGCGACTTAGCGACTGGCACTTTTGATTACAATTTTCAGTTCTTCTACATCTATAATGTGTATTTTTTTGCATTTGGGGCAAAAAAGAGGAAAATCTTTCAATAATGTATTCTTAAATATTTGAACACGAGTTTTTCCATTGCAAACTGGACACACAATCCAATACTTTTCATTCACTAACTTCACTTCCTTATCAATTGATTTTTTTAATGGAATATAAAAAAGGCAATAAAAAATGCAGGTCAATTCTCAATGTGAGCATTGACCTGCATATATAGTGCGAGTATTAACACAACAAACATAGGTATAATTTTATAAATTATACCTAAACAAAAATTACTTGTTTGCTATTCATACATTCGCAAAATAGGCATGACAAAAAAAGCTCACATAAAAATGGAAACTGCTTCTTTTATTGCCTATATTTTTAAATGTAATCGTAGCTCATAAGTAATTACTCCTCTTCCTCTAAATTTATACTCATTATATACAAAAAATGGTGTTCCGTCAACCTCCACCAATAACCAATATGATCTATTGCAATCATCACTATGATATGTACAATCATATCCAAACCAAAATTCGAACAGTAAAATGTAGTAGGGTGAAATAATTATGATACGTAAAGTTGAAAAATATGATTTTAAGGCTTTCGGCCAAGCCATAAAAGCTGCAAGAAAAGAAAAAGGATTGTCAAGAAATCAATTAGCAGATCAAATAGGTATTGCTCCTCGATATATTGCGTCCATTGAAAACAGTGGACAACATCCAAGCTTACAAATCTTTTATGAACTTGTCACTCTTTTAGATGTATCGGTAGATCAATTCTTTTTTCCAAAAAAAGATATATATAAATCTACGCAACGCAGACAAATTGAAAGCTTACTTGATGATATAAGCGACATAGGATTGCGAATTGTTGCCGCCACAGCAAAAGAGATTAAGGAAGTCGAAACAGGGAACGAATGAATGTCTAATACACAATCGAGTTTAGATTGAAAAACGTTGCATCCAATATTGCTTTGCAGCGTTTTTTCTTATCTCTGTCACCAAGGTATTCACTCTTCTGTCTATAATAATAAAGTAACGTGGCAAGCAGGGCAAGGTGGTACACACCTTGCATTTTTGCTTGTTGGGGAGTATCCCCAATCCCCATTGAACACACAATAACTTGTGTGGCTACGCTCCCTTTGGGAGCTAAAAAAACACAGGAAAGATTATCTCTGTTCCTGTGTCTTTTCTTTTTCTTTCTTTACCATATCCCGACCTAAAAGATGGTCAACATTTGCCTTTGCAGTTAGTACATTCTGCATTTCTTTTTTTGCTGAATGGTAATTTGCATAAGCTTTTTTCTTTTCAGAAAGCAGTACAGAATATTCCGCTTGCAGAGCCTTAACAGTGGGCAATTTCTTACTGTCTAATTTATCAAAAGCCGCCTTTGCTGCTTTATGCAAAAGCAAATCCACAGTATGCTCTTCATAGAATTTCTTAGAGTATCCTGCTTTACGATAAGCAGTATAAACCTCACGGGTTTTGGAATAGTTGATGATATGAGCTTTAAGGTTTCCTATCTCCTTCATACGCTTTTCAGCAGCTTTAATTTGAGCCGATAATTGATTGAAATTATCTGTAACAGCCTGTGCCTTTTTCTCCAAATCTTCATAGGAAAGCAGATTTTTTTCCGTTAGAAAATTAATTGTCTGTGCCATCTGTTTTAGATTGAAAATCTTTGCCCACCGTTCATAACCAGCACCTTTTCCAGCCTGCAATTTTGCTTGTATATCTACTAAAAGGTTGACATGAAATTGCGGTTTTTCACTTACTTTTTTTCTATCAGCAAAAGGCCTTTTCCCATCAATAACATTCTTGATTTCTTCCTCAGAAAATCCTTTTCCCAAAGAACGCAGGCGAATGAATTTCTTTTGATTTTCACTCTTAAAACTGACATGTTTTCCTGTCTTGATTTCATAGCCTGCCAGTTTCATTTCTGATAAAAACGCTTCAAAATCGGTAGGCTTTTTTCTAAGAATTTCATCTATAGCAAGCCTTAATTTTCCGGAATGGGAAACAGGCTTCTTATCCCCAAGCCATTTGCCATAATGGTTTTTTCCTCGCTTTGGATTTTCAATAATAGATAATCCATTTTCAAGACAAATACGGTCAGATATTTTACGGATAGCTCTGCCCGAACCTAAGAAATCACGAAATTTTTTGGTGCAGTCCAGTGAGGTAGAATTAAAAATTATATGGTTATGAATGTGAGCCTTATCTATGTGAGTAGCAACAAAAAAAGCATGATTACCTTTTGTAAACCGCATACCCAATTCATAGCCCACTTGATTAGCAAGTTCCGGTGTAATTTCCCTCGGTTTAAAAGACTGGCGTATCTGATAAGCTATCACATCGTTTTTTTGTTCTCTGCCTGTAATGTCGGAGTAAATTCTCTTAGATAAAAGAAATTCTCCTTGTACAGTTTTGGGGTCACACTCATAAGAACTAATATATTCACCATCATTTGTTTTGTCAGGATTTTTTGCATAATCTGTACGATCTGCAAGACAGTCAGCAATGGACTTCCCTTTATTTTGGTGCATAGAAATTAAACGTGTAGTTGCTATGAAAAACACCTCCTCATAACATGAAAAAGAGCTACCACATGGTAACTCTTAATGTAAATTATTTATATTAAAGTGCATTTGTTTGGTAAATCCAAATTAAAACAGCTTCTGTGGCTTTTAATGCCATGAAAGCATCTTCGAGCGTTACATCTTCAAAATCAACAGTTGCATCGGATACATTACCTTCATTTATATGTGCTCCTAATGCACAAGTGAATGAATATAGTTTATATATAAAATTAAATCTTGGATACTGGTATCGTGCGTTAACATCAGGGCTATTAGCATTATAATTATATTCACCTATTTTATTAGCCTGTACATTTATGATGTTTTTATCCTTATAACAAACTTTTTTAAGTCCATCTAACCATTTTCTTTGTTCGTCTTTTTTGTAAGTAAAAATACCTGTTATTATATTCCTGCAATGGCTAATACAAGCTGCATCATCGCTATTGCTATATGCTTTAATTGCATCAGTATAACTCATTGCAATATTAGGGTATTTTAATGACAACCACTGCATCAAAATTGAATTATCAAAATCTTTTTCAGTTATGCTACCTGTAAAAGGAAGAACACACAATCCTTCTTCGTCAAAACATATATCTAATGCTAATATATTAAAATTATTTCTTAGTAGTTTGAAATTCTTATTACTATATTTATTTAAAAGTATGTTTTTCTCAGGTAATTCTACTTTTTTTAAGTATTCGTCTATATACATATCCTTGATTTTAGGAACTTCTTTTTTTATTTCTTTTTCAATATTTTCGATAAATACGTTGAATATGGATATTTTTTCTGTAATATTATTAAAAAGTTTCAATAGTTCCTCTCTGTTATACTCTAATTCTTTAAATGACTCATGAAGTCCATTATAACATTTCTCATTATGGTATAAGTTTTTATCATCTGATCCGTATCCATATACCTCTACTATTGTTGTAAATTGTGGTGCTCTACTCTCATATAATTCTGATAGCCCTGCATTATTAAAAATTTTCTTCCAAATGTCAACTTGTGGTATTATTAAATTTGTACTAGATAAAATATCTGCTATTTTGGAAATAGCTATTTTCTGTAATGTATCCATAAAAATCCCTCCATATTGTACTTAATTAATAATTAAGTAAATTATAACTGTGCTATATAAAAATAGCAACAATCGAAAAATAACAGGAGTACCAACACAGCACAAGGGTCGAGATAAACGGCTTTGCCGCCCTTGTTCTATGCTAGCACTCCTGCTTTGTGGCAAGTAAGGGGAAAAGCCTAAAAGTGCTTTCGCCCCTTTCATCATTAAATAGATTTTAACCGTTCATTGACTGCCTGTAGTTTTCCGATAAGCCCTCCAGCAAGCAAAGGTATTCCATAAGGACTAATGAGATAGGCAAATACCATTGCTTTTAATCCGTCCTGTGCTTCGCCTAAGAAAATCATAATGCCTAGTGCTAAGGTAAATAGAAGCAATGCCAAGATCGAAAGCAGCATTGTCCCAAACAGACATATAAACTCACAAATCAGCAACATAACGCTAAATAGCAAGGTAATTGGAAATAAAATTATCTTTAGCAGTATTCTCATGGTACAGACCTCCTTTTCATTGCAATCCTCTCTTATAAAAAAAGCATATCAAAATCCGAAAAAGTAGTCCATGATACCAATATTTATATTGCAGCAAGGCGGGAGAGAATTTCCCCCGCCATATCCCATAACTTATCATAGCTTTTTTGTAAGTCTTCCAAATCTTCACCGTAGATATGTCCTGTTTCATGAACTCGTTTGGTAAGCTGATTAAGATTGTTACTTGTGCGTCTCAGGAGTGTAACAAGTTCACGAATATCAGATAAGTCAAGCTGTATCACATAACCGTCCACTGCCATTTTACGAAGATATGCTCCCATATTTTTTGTGCCAAGCTGTGCCATCTTTTCATCTATAAATTTTCGTTCCTGCTCTGATACCATAAAATGTAACTGTATATCCCTTTTTCGCTTCGCCATTACCGAACCTCCACATATTTGTTTTGCTTTTCCTTGGTTGCTATACCTGCAGTTGCGGGCTGCTTTAGGCTATCTAATACCGATGGTCGTTCTTTTTTAGAAACTTGCCTGTCAGCCTGCTCCTTTGGCATAGAAACACCCATGTTTAGCTCAGCATCAAGAATCGCAAGACGGGAAACCTTGTCTTTTAATTCCTGCTCCTGCGGAAACGGTTTGCCAACCTCAGACTTGGCTGCCTCTTGCTGTTTATATAGATTATCAAGTTGATCCGTAACGGCTTTTAATCTATCAGGCATAGCAGTAAGGACATTGTCAATCCGGGTAAGATTTCCTCTTGCGTCCATACCCAGCTTTGTGGCATGACTCATTGCTCCCTTTAATGTAAGCTGAAATTCATTGTAAAAGCCGTCATAAGATAGGTGTATGGTAAAGCCTCGATAACTGCCGATTTCTACAGGTTCTTTACCTTTTATCTCTTTGCAAGCCTCAAGTAGACCAGCTCCCGCATTTTCTTTATCTATCAATATGTTGCCTTTAATTATCATCGGCAAAAAAGCACCTTCAACAGGCGTATTCTCAGCAAGTGTCTTTAAATCTTGCTCAAATCCTTTAATAAAGCCTTTGTTCTTCTCAATGTTTTCAGGAAAGTATTTCAAAAGGTTATCTTCCAGTCGATACTGGTTACTTTGGTGGCTTGCTTTTAAAAGTTTGAGCTTTGACACCTCAATATCCAGATCCATTTTTTCCTTGATCTTTGGATTGCCGGCACAAAGAGCCTTGATTTCCGCATAGGACAACGCTGCCTCATCTACGTCCTCACAGGAACGGACAGGACTTTTGGATGTCATTATCTGCGAAATAAATTTCTGCTTATTTTCTACTGTCTGCCATAAATATGCGTCAAAAGTTGCCTCTGTCACATAGCGATAAATATTCACTTCCTCGTTTAAATTTCCTTGTCGTTCAATTCTTCCGGAACGCTGGGTCAAATCCCCTGGGCGCCACGGGCAGTCAAGGTCATGGAGAGCCACAAGACGATCTTGGATATTGGTGCCCGCACCGCATTTCGCTGTACTCCCAATTAGTACACGGACATCACCACTACGCACTTTGGCAAATAACTCTTTCTTCCTAACTTCAGTATTTGCCTCATGAATAAAAGCTACTTCATGGGCAGGTACACCTTTTTTAACCAGTTTATCGCGTATATCATCATAAACATTGAATGTAACGATATAATCAGCTTCCTCCTGAGCTAATATGTCCTCCAAAGCATAAAGCTCCGTACCATTAATCGTTTTGTTTCCTGCTTCTGCTACCCTTTGCTCCTGAGTTGTTCTTCCTTTTGGTGTAGAAATATCACAGAATACAAGTTGTGTCAGCTTTTCCGATGTACCTTTATCCCAAATACGGTAAATATTATCGACACAAGCATTTACTTTGCTGCTTTCATCATCTGGAAGAAGTGCATTAATGATCCGCTGGTCAAGCCCCAACTTCCGTCCGTCAGAAGTTATTTTTAACATATTGTCAACAGAAGGGTCCACTTTATTTGCTTGAACTTCGGCGGCTCTCTCCGATAAATCCTTAACCATTTCCTGTTGTATTTCCGTAGGCTTTACTGCAATAGTATGGTAGTAGGTTTTTGGGGTAGGCAAATTTAACTGGTCGGCTGTCTTAATATCAGCAACCTCTTTGAACATTGCCATAAGTTCGGGCAGATTAAAGAACTTTGAAAACCTTGTTCTTGCCCGATACCCTGTCCCTTCAGGAGCAAGCTCAATAGCTGTCACCGTTTCTCCAAATGTGCTTGCCCAACTATCAAAGTGAACAAGTCCGTTACGCTGGAGCGTAGAGTATTGTAGATACCGCATCATGGTATAAAGCTCTGTCATGGAGTTTGAAACAGGCGTACCTGTAGCAAAAACAATGCCTCTTCCCCCAGTCAACTCATCCATATAACGGCATTTCATAAACATATCACTGGACTTTTGGGCATCGGTGGTAGACAGTCCTGCCACATTACGCATTTTCGTATATAGAAACAGATTTTTGTAATTGTGTGCTTCATCTACATAAAGCCTATCAACCCCAAGCTGTTCAAAGGTTACAACATCATCTTTCCTTTCCTGTGATTTTAGTTTTTCAAGCCTTTGCTCTAATCCTTTTTTAGTCCGTTCCAGCTGCTTGACGGTAAACTTTTCTCCGCCGCTTGCCTTGACTTCCCCAATACCATCTATAATTTCATCAATCTGCTCACGAAGCAGTCGTTCCTGGCGTTCAAAGGACATGGGAATACGCTCAAACTGGCTGTGTCCAATAATAACCACATCATAATCGCCTGTGGCTATCCTCGCACAAAATTTCTTTCTGTTCTTTGTTTCAAAATCTTTTTTCGTAGCTACCAAAATATTAGCGGCAGGGTAAAGTCTTAAAAACTCACTTGCCCATTGCTCGGTTAAGTGGTTTGGTACAGCAAAGAGAGGCTTTTGGCAAAAACCAAGCCGTTTGCTTTCCATTGCAGCGGCTACCATTTCAAAGGTCTTACCTGCCCCTACCTCATGGGCAAGCAATGTATTATCTCCATAAAGAATATGTGCAATGGCATTGACTTGATGAGGACGAAGTGATATTTCTGGGTTAATCCCCACAAAGTTGATATGCTGTCCATCATATTCACGGGGACGAATAGAATTAAATTTTTCATTGTAGGTTCTTACTAAGTTCTGCCTTCTGTTGGCATCCTTCCAAATCCAATCTCTAAATTCGTCCTTGATTGCCTGTTGTTTTTGTTGTGCCAAAGTGGTTGCATCTTTATTCAGAACACGCCTTTCCTTACCATCTGGATCTGTCACAGTATCATAGATACGCACATCACGAAGATTTAAGGTATCCTCTAAAATACGGTAGGCATTGGCACGGTCTGTACCATAAGTGACATACGCTGCCACGTTATTATACCCAATGGCATTTTTATTGGTAATACTCCATTCAGCGGTAAAAGCTGCGTATTTTACCTCAATTTGCACTTGCTGCCTGTAAGGAGTATCAAACAAATCATACATAAACTGCTGAATGTATTCCTTGTCAATCCAAGTCGCCCCAAGACGGACATCAATTTCAGAGGCATCAAGGTCTTTTGGCTGGGCAGCCTCTAAAGCCTCCACATTAGGAATGTATCTGTCCGATGTTTGTGCCGCCAGTTTAGCAGTATGCAGCTTTTCCCTTACATTTCCGGAAAGATACTCATCAGCAGTTACATAGCGTGTAGGCGTGCTACTGTCATAAGGCGTGGGAACAGGGAAAATAACGCCCCTTAAATCACCAGCAAGCTGTTCTTCTGAAAGACCTGTCAGCCTTCCCATATACTCCATATCAACCTTTGCTTTTTCAGAGATGGATAGTGCCAGTGCTTCACTTGCTGTATCTACAGAATTTACAGCCACACGTTTTTTGATAGTACGTTTGGTAAACATATCAGCTTTGGCTTTTAAATTTCCGTTTTCGTCCACATCTTCAAGAGAGCAAAGGAGATAATAAGAGTTGTCATCACTAAAGGCAAGGCTATTCCAACGGCTATTAATCAAGCCGTACTTTGCCGTAAAGCTATCATAAAGTCTATTTAGAGTTTCCTGCTCCTGCTTAATGGTTTCTTCGCTGTAATCTTCAAGCTGATAACAGATAAGATTGTTCACACAATCCCTAATGTCTACCATTCCCATAATGCGTTCCTTTGCTGTTTGGCTCAAATTCTGCTTTACCATACGGGAATTTTCACGATAATAAACTTCATCATCTACGAGGGTATAGGAAAAGTTCTTTACCATAGGGTCGGCAGGAATTGCAGTATCGGTGCTGACCTCCATATCGGGCAGCGCTGTTTCGGATATGCTGCCTTCAATGTTTTGGATAGCAAATTTTAGCTGTTCTGCAAGGTCGCCATCAGGAATTGGTATGCAGGTACTTTCCATTCCAAACGGACCGCTTTTCATTTCCATTGTTCCCAAAATCATTTCAGGGTGGTCGGGAAAATAGCTGTTTAGAACAATGCCGTCCTCGTTTGTATTAAGGTGAATCCAATCTCCATCCACATCAATGGGTCTATCACGCTTTTGTAGAAAGATAATGTCACTTGTAACTTCTGTTCCTGCATTTTTTAGAAAAGCATTGTTAGGAAGTCTAATTGCACCAAGTAGTTCTGCTCTCTGTGCAAGATACCGACGAACATCAGTACTTTGTTTATCCATCGTTCCCTTTGAGGTAACAAAAGCTACCACACCTCCTGGGCGAACTTTATCTAACGCCTTTGCAAAGAAATGATCGTGAATAAGAAAATTGTTGTTGTTATACCTTTTCTCACTTAATTTGTAGTTTCCAAAGGGTACATTTCCGATAGCAAGGTCAAAAAAATTGTCGGGAAGTTCTGTTTTTTCAAAACCAGCAATGGCGATGTTAGCATTAGGATAAAGCTGTTTTGCAATCCTTCCCGTAATACTATCTAGTTCAATACCATATAGGCGGGAACTTTTCATACTATCAGGGAGCATACCGAAAAAATGTCCCGTTCCACAGGCAGGCTCTAAAATATTGCCTGTGGTAAATCCCATATTCTCTACTGCATCATAAATAGCTTTGATGACCACAGGGCTTGTATAGTGGGCATTGAGGGTGGATGCCCTTGCCATTTTGTACTCTTCTTCAGACAACAAAGATTTTAACTGTGCATACTCATTGCTAAAACTACTGTTATCCTTCTCAAAAACTTCAGGCAAACCGCCCCAGCCAACATAATGAGATAGGATTTCCTGTTCCTCTTTTGTAGCGATGCGGTGCTCTCTTTCTATAGTCTGCAAGGTTGTAATCGCAGATATATTTCCTACAAGCTTCTCACGCTTACTGCCTTCGCCTATATGGTCATTTGTAATTCGGAAGTTCTCTGCCTTTTCCTGTGAGACTTCAGATTGAGGGTAACGTTCCAAAAGCCTTAAAAACCTCTCTTTGCTTTCTGCTCTAAGGATTGGATAAAAAAGAGATGGATCAAGCAAGGTAACTTGATAATCTGTGATTTCCTCAATTAAAAAAGGCGTACCGTTTTCAAGATAGACGGTATCGCCCTTTTCAAATGGGATCATTTTATTTTCTGCCTGTTCTTCGGCTTGATGTTCTTTTTCATCTACTGAAAGAGAGGGAACAGGCTGTGTTTCTACAAGTCCTGCTTTCTCTCTTTTCATTTGGTTAAATCGTTCCTTTTCTTCAGCCGTCAGATAACGATCAGCGGAAATCAGATAATCAATACGCTTAGACACTTTATTCCAATTTAATAGTAGTTTATCATCACTATCTCTGCGGCTGTATAAAATTCCTTTTCCATCATGCTGCTGATTGCTGTTGTCTGCTCCGGAAAGCGCATGACTTCTCCCTCCTGTTCCATATTCATTTTTCAAAAAATCATCTTTTTCTTTTGGAGTATGAGGTTGTGTAAAGTAATCATAAATACGATATTTCCCGTCTTGAAAACTACTTCCTCTTGCAAGTTCCTTATCAACTTCATCTTGTGTGATGAACATTTTTAGATCAGAATGATTAGATATTGTAGAAGTAAAATCTCGTCTAGGCAAATTCAACTCCATAAAATCCAAAAGTAATTTTTGTGGTTTATGAAAATGAAAGCGTAAAAGTTCCCTGTCCTTCTGGTAAGCAACGGTAAATTTCCCCAATGCATCTATGAGAGAATTTGTCTTTTGGGGGTCATTTAACTGTTCTGCAATATAGCTAGTAGCATGGGGGAAACCGCCCTTAAAAAGTTCCTCGTCAAAAAAAGCTTCTCCTGCTTCATCAGAAAAATCCTGATGTAGATACCAAAGCCTTTTTGCAAGCTCTAGCTTTTCATATCCTTCTGCCGCATCCAAAGTATCTTGAGGAACAAATTGTCCATCCCTTAACAGTTCCTCGATTCTATTCGCCACATCTGCCCAACTAATCACTTGCTTAGGATGGGCATAGAGGGCCGTATCTCCTTTTGCAAGATGAATACCCTCTGTATGAAACCATACAGATACCTTTTCTTCATCAAGATAAAGTCCTTTTCCACCTTGATATTCCTTCTGCAAAAAATCAGCTTTTTCTTCTAGTGTTTTGTCCTTTTGATAAAAAGTAACAATCCGTAGCAAACTGTCATTCCTATTACTCCCTGTTCTCAAAATGTTATCAATCTCTTTTTGTGGCATAGAAAAAGCGGAGATATGAAAAGGCTTATCAAGCCTATCCTTCTCCGCTATATTTTGTATTTGCTCCTGCTCCGTGGGGAACATAGTTAGCTGTATATAAGTTCCGTCAGTAAGATTTCCTCCGCCTGTGCTTTGAGGTTGTTCATGTAGCCTACCCATTCCATCTGATGCGTCATCTTGTCGGGTGGTACCTGTGTTTTCTGTAGATTCGTCATAATCTGTGTGAGCCTCCTGTTGGCTGTCTGGTCGATCTCCAACAGGTGAGGAAACAGTTTCTCCGACAGGAGAAGGGAATGAAACAGGGGTGTCCTGTGTGCCTGAAGATATTGTTTCCTCATTCTCCCATATTTGCCCAAGGGACTCTGATCCTTGCTGACTGTTGAATGTGTTAATGTGAGGTCGGGTATTAGATAATCCCCGTTCCTGCTGTAAGTGATTTCGCTCATTTTACTTACTCCTTTCACGTTCCGTTTTAATAATGGTAATAGAGATTTGCCTAAATATTTGCTCCGATTGTTCGCTTACTGCCGTTCCTAACAGGGCAACGGCGTCGGCAGTGTTAAAGTCATAAATACTTGAAAAATCATCATGTGCAAAATATCCTTCTGTATCCAGTCCACACCGTTTCATTAAAGTGTATGCGGTGCTAACAGTAGCAGCATCTTCAAAAGCTAATCTTAGATTGTCCTCATCGTATTCCTCTAAAAAGCTGTTTTCTATAAGGTAACGAATATCGGCTTTGTGATTATTATAATACTCTTTGGACATATTTCTTGCAATGTTATAAAAAGCATCAGCAAGGGTAATATCCTCTGCTCCATATCTGTCCATTAACATTTCCAAAACCGGTTCTTTATGATACTCCTGCATTTCCCAAAGAAAAGGGCGACGGGAATTTTCCCTGCCGCCTGTATCAGAAACATCAAAAACATATTTTAATTTTAGTGTATCGCCTGTGGGGTTAAGCAGCGCAATTCCCTTTGAACCACGGCGAACATATCGATTCATCGTATTGTTCCACAAGTCATATTCCGCACAAGCCGTTGCATCGGGTCTTTGTGCGTAAATCATGAGCTGTTCATGATAGGGGTATTTATACAGCCGTCCTATCGTGATAAGAAAACTTGTCCAGTTTTCAATACTGCTTGTTACCCTTTTTGCTGTTTCCTCTGCTAGTTCTGACAACAATTGCAATTTTGTAGGCATAACGCTCCTCCTTATTTTTCAAAGCAAAAAGCAACGCCATCAAGAAAGACAGCGTTGCCCATTAAATGCATTATTTCATTTTGATTTTAATCGAAAATAAATTACTATCATTAAGAAACTTCTGCTACAACAATTTCTACTTCTTCTTCAATTAAATTGTCCACCCTACAAATTTTTTTCCCTATGCCATTTAATGAAGTTCCCATAATAAATCCTTTTACATTTTCCACACAAATCCAAAATCTGTCATGAATATCTTCTCTATCTCTGTGTTCTAATTCTATACCAATTGTATTTAAATAACGGCAAACACTACTAAATAGTTCAATATTTAATTTGGCTTTTGGAATATAAGTAATTATTTTTCTCGAATGACTTGCCTCTAAAATATTTTGAATCATTCTTTCATAATTTGAATCGCTATTTTTAGGGAATAGATATGGATCAGTTATAATTAAAGTGTTATTAGCTGGTGTTAAATTATTTAAATAAGTAACAATGTATGCTTCGTAATCTGTATAATTATCTGGAATAAGAACATCTTCTGTCAAATAAATACATTTACTATATAATCTCGTTTGTATATTTTCATAATCTAATCTTGCTTTTATTTCTTCCACTCTTAAATTACACTTCTTATGGGCAAATTCAATTATTTTCCGTTCTATTGCTAATAATCTATCTAACTCCCCGTTAATATCAACTGGATAGATAAAAGTATAAGCAATATAAGAGTTATTAATAATAAAAATTCCGTACTTTTCTAATTCTTCTTTTTTAGAAAAACCTTGAACCACTTTAACATTTTGATTATCCAAGTAATTAAATAGTAATGTCAATCGCCCGTCTCCCATTCTATCACTTGGATCATCAATTAAATCAATGATTGAATAATATCTTTTTATTTTTTCTTCCATTTCTCCTCCAAATATATTAATCTAAGTAATTTTACCTGTCATATTTCTAATTTTGTTTGCATTTAAAATGCTATCACAAAGATAGTTCAATCGCAACAAGTACTATTCAAAATCCGCAACCAATTCTATTACTATATTGTCAAACTCATTGTCGCTCATGGTACTCAGCTTCCTTACAACAGACTCTGTAAGCTCTAGAAGCTCAGTTTCGTCTTGTTCTAAATGCCTCTGCATTTCAGACAGCTCAGTAATCAAATCTGCCCTCGTGCCACTATGATAGATACACATTAAATTGGTTTCTTCTACAGTAAATTTGATCATAATCACCGCTCCATTTCCGCCCCCATTTTAGGTGCTGTTTTTTGTTGTTCCTTGGTTACAGATGCTTTGGTTTTAAGCTGCTCAACCAGGGAAGTTCGCTTATCCTTTTTTTCTTCTTTTAATGGAGGGACGGGATCTAAACCTGAAATCTGCCTCCCTGTCTTTACGGTCTGTTCAAGTTCTACCACTGCAGGCTGATTGTTGATAATACCGTCAATCTGATTATAATTTTGCTCCGTAGACTTTTCGGCGGTTTCTAAATAGTTTTTTTGAGGAAGAAAGTTAGGCTGTTCAGTAAAACCAAAGCTGTCTACGTAATGGAAGGATAGCCTACCAGTTACTTTTAGAGCAACCATGTCACTGACAGATAGGGAATGTCCTCTAAAGTCGGTAGGGTGGTTAATGTTAAACTGTTCATAGAGCCTGTTAAGGGTTTGGCTTTGGCTTCCCTTAAAATCGATCAGAGGTGCAGTATAAACCATCTCATAATTATCATGCTCTACAGAAAGTCCTGCCTTTTGTAATCGCTCCAACCCTTCAAAACGATAATCCCTCAATTCTTCACCGTTTTTTAGCTGATAAATAGCAAAAGAATCGGCAGGGCTGTCTAAAAACCTTTGCTCCAGCTCTGATATAGAAAACTTTTCAGCCTCTTTCATTACCTCATAGTCTTTAAAAGCAATCCAAACGGTATACTTTATGCCAAAAATACCGTCATGATTAGTTATATCTTCTCTATCAAATGCCATCGCCTCGGTATTGTCCTCATAAAGTAGATATACCGTTAAGTCTTGTTCAAACAGTTCTGCAGCACGTTCCCTTGATAAGGGCAACATCTCATCATCAAAATAACCATAGGCATTGCGGTCTGAAATGCTTATATCAGGGTCACGCAAAGGATAGGTATGCTCTTGTATTGGCACATTTAAATCAGAGTGTTGCTCCTTTGCAACCTTTGAAAAATTATAGTTAGTTTCCTCATTCAGAACTGATGTCGTGATACTATAGGCTCCTGTGGCTTCCAGTATGCCTTGAGCTTTAAAGGAATAGTGTTCATGCTGATTGATGCCGTTTATAATTAGATGGTCTACAACTTGAATGCCTAACAGATTTCCGGTATCTTTAAGGCGTTGTGTAATGCTAATATCCTCTTTACTGGGATGTAGATCTCCCGATGGGTGATTATGACAGAGAATCACGGAATTTGCCTTATTGATGATTGCATTCCTAAAAACTTCTCTAGGGTGTACGATAGAACTGTTAATAGTTCCAACGGATACAACTTCATGGTCGATGACACGATTCTTGGTGTTGAGAAATGCCACTACAAAGGCTTCCTTATCGTGAATTTTATCCATCACTGAATGAAAAAAGTCGGATGCTTTTTCTGGCGAATTGATTATAGGTTTTCGAGGGTTAATGGCATTACTCATTCGGTACAGATCGAGAAAAGCTTGATGCTTTTCCCGTTGAACTGGAGTGGCAAGGAGCTGTGCGGCATTGTCCACCAATGCATTTAATCCCTTTCTTTCGGCATACTCTATGGCATCATCCTCTTTTACGCCGATAATTCTAGAAAATGCTTGAATATAACGAAGCTCATCATTGGTTGTCATCTTCATCCACCTCCTGTCTCTTTGCCAAATCCATGAGCAAGAACAAATCATTTAGCTTTTCAGCATCCTCTACTTTAGTGACATATTCCTTAGGATTTTCACGCAGCTCTAATATGTCCACGGTGTTCACTTCTATGTCTAAAAGTATCTTAATAAAATTTTTGATACTCATGATTTACCTTCCTTTCTTTGTAGGAAACTCCATTGTAAAGTTCACAAACTGACTGCCCGTATCATCAAGAATAATAACGGCATCATAGGTCTTACCTGTCTTTTGGGAATAGCAGCCTGTAAGGCTGGTTTTTCCTTTTTTTAATAGGTCTGTGGCAATGGCTTTAGTCAAAACCTTTTTCTTTACAGTAAAAAACTTATTATCTTTCCATAAAGCAAAACTGCAATCCCTGTTCTCACAGCAAAAACCTTTCTTATTCTCTGTAACCTGACTTTTACAACGAGGACATTGGCCAATGCTCTGACTTTTCAATGGAAAGAGAGTATCCGCCTCTTTTATGACTTCATAGGTAGATACAAGGTCCTTTGTCATATCAGAAATATCCGCTAAAAAGTCTTGTGAAGAAAGTGTCCCACACTCAATCTGTTTGAGCTGTTCCTCCCATTCAGCGGTAAGTTGTGCTGATTTTATCGCCTCCGGCAAAACAGCGATAAGGGAACTGCCTTTCTGTGTCGGTATAAAATACTTTGTCTTCTTCTCTCCTTTACGCTCTGCCAGTCCCGTTTTGATAAGTTTTTCTAAAATTCCTGCACGAGTAGCTGGAGTACCAATACCTTTACGCTCCATTTCCTCTATTGCATTATTGGCATTTTCCATAGCAGAAAGCAGGGTATCATCTGTAAGATGCTTTGGCGGACTGGTTTTGCCCTCCTTAATCGTTGCTTTAGCAGAAAAGACTTCGTCCTGGATAACAGGTGGCAGGGCTGTGTCTTTCTCCACTTGTGTCTGTTCCTTTTTACTTATCAGATAGAGCTTTTCAGCAGCTTTCCAGCCGTCCTCAAGGACAGTTTTTCCCTTCGCAGTAAACACAGAACCGTTGCACTTTGCTGCTATAATAGTTTCAGCATATCGACAGCTATTACCAACAGCACAAACCAAGCGCAAGGCAATGAGCAATAGAATTTCCCGTTCTCCAAAAGGCAGAGAGTGAATATTACAATCCTTTACGCTCATTGTTGTGATGATAGCATGGTGGTCGGATACCTTGCTGTTATCTATGACCTGTTCCATTCTCACAGGTGGATTGTGTAGCGAAAAAAATCCTGCGGCGATTTCTACCACAGCAGGAATACTATCTTTCATATCCTCCGTTACATAACGGCTGTCTGTACGGGGATATGTGACAAATTTCTTTTCATAAAGGCTTTGAACGTATTCTAAGGTCTGCTCTGCGGTAAATCCAAGCTGTCTATTGGCCTCTCTTTGCAATGTAGTAAGGTCATAAAGTTTGGGCGGTTTTTCTAATTTTTCTTTGTACTCCACCCTATCAATGGTTGCATTGTGACCATCACAAGCATTGCGTAAGGTTTCTGCCGTTTGCTTTTCTTGTAGCTTTTCTCCGGATAAAATAAATCCACCTAAATCAAGCTGCACCGTATAAAATGGTGTTACCTTAAATGTAGCGATCTCCTCTTCACGTTCTACCATCATGGCAAGGGTCGGGGACATCACTCTACCCACATTTAAGGTCTGGCCATATAAAACAGAAAACAATCGGGTAGCATTAATTCCAACAATCCAGTCCGCTTTGGCTCGGCAAAGTGCAGACTGGTACAACAGTTCATAATCTGCCCCATCGCGAAGATTTTGAAATCCCTCTACAATTGCACTTTCCTCCATAGAAGAAATCCAAAGCCTTTTGACAGGCTTTTTACAGAAGAGTTTTTCATAGACCAATCGGAAAATGAGTTCTCCCTCGCGTCCTGCATCGGTGGCGGCAATAATTTCCGTAACCTCGGCGCGTTTCATCAGCTCTCCGATGATTTTCATCTGTTTTTCTTTACCCTTTGAAATCACATATTTCCAATTAAGGGGCAGAATTGGCAAATCTTCATATTGCCACTTGGCATACTTCTCATCGTAGCGATCAGCAGAGGAAAGTTCTACTAAATGCCCCACGCACCATGAAACCATATAGCCGTTACCCTCCATATATCCGTCTTTTCTAACATTAGCACCAATAACCGTGGCAATGCTTTGTGCCACGGACGGTTTTTCTGCTATCACTAACTTCATACTTTCATGCTCCCTTCTTTAGTGTTGGGGATAGGCTCTTTATTCGGTTCATCCCTTTCTTCCCAGTTTCTCTCATTAGGGACGGGAGTTTTTTCTCCCGCACCTTCTTAGGCTTTTGCATCATCATTTTTTCATAAACACTGACAGTAAAGTAGGTCATCGGCTATCAGCATCGCTTTCTTCCTCGTCATCGGTTTCATACTCTTTTTCATATTCGTCCTCGTCAGTCTCCTCATCATCTTCAAAATCATATTCTTCTAGGGCTGTATTACCTTTCGTATTTTGCTTATTTTTTAGTAATTTGAAATAGTAAAATGCACCCCCGCCTATCATGCCCACAATCAGTAAAAGAAGCAATGTTCCACCTGTACCATTACCTTTTTCTTCCGTAGGCTCAGGAACTGGTGTAGAGGTTGAGGTCTTTCCTGTGCATTTAGTCAGATCATTTCTGCAAAGAGGACAATTCGTATCTACCTTTCCTTCTTCACAAATGTCGGTACAATTACATAACTGTGTTGCTGCTTGTGGCTGTTTTGGAATTTCTCCCTCAATCAAGGCAAGCAAATCTGCTTCATCTACAAGGTTTAAGAAATGGACATTTTCTTTATCGCCTGCTCGGTCAATGATTAAGTAGAAGTAATTGCCATTCTTTGATACAAGGGTTACAAACTGTTTGTCCTCGGCTTGTTCCCCTTCAATATCATCTCCAAGGGTCAAATTTCCATTGGGAGTAAGTGGGACATTGGCAGACCTTGTCGGTTCTGTCACTTCTGGAATGAGTGGAATTTCTTCTTCCCCACCTCCTGCAAAAGCTGTGGCTGGAAAGATGGTAAGACAAAGGAATACTGCAAGCAAGACAGTAAAGATCCGAATATTAATTTTCTTCATGGTTTATTCCCTCCTGTTTTTGATTGAAAAAAGACGTATCGTTTTTATCTCGATACGCCTTTAAAAATGCCGATAATTCACTGGTATTCATTTTGGTACTGCGAACAAGTGCCACAATCTCAGTATTTTCTAGTTCTGTTTTTTGCTGTTCCAGTTCATGAAGTTTTTCTTGCAACTCTACAATTTTTTCTTTTGTTTTTGATATGTCCAAAAGAAGTCTTTCTCTTTTTTTGCTCATGATTTCCTCCTTAATTTAAACGCCCATAGGCATAGAAATGTTCGGTCCAATAAGGGGTATTCACAGAGGCATACTGTATTGGATTTCCAGCATGGATCATCATTCCATTGCCTACATAGATACCCACATGGGATACTGCACCACTACTTGCATAAGTGCCTGTGAAAAAGATAATATCACCAGGTCTTGCCTCACTCGGGGGTATTTTAGCAGATTGGTTGAAAATGCCCTGTGCTGTTGTTCGGCTCATAGGGTATACTCCTGATTGGTTTAATACCCATGTAACAAAGCCGGAACAATCAAAACTGGTGCTTGGAGAGCTGCCGCCCCATACATAGGGATACCCTAAATATTTTTCTGCCTCTCTAATAAGGGCAGCAAAAGCAGGATCAGTCAGTGCATCAGGCGGTATATCATAATCTGTGTATTCACCTTTGTTATGGACATAAATATTACCCTCAAACAAGTAAGGCTTGTTACCCTGTGTTTCCATATACACCCCAAACATTTCATATTGCTGAGCGGTCAACTGGCTCTCTGCAAGAATACTAATGTCCTTATTTTTCAGAGTGATATGGAGAATGTAATAATCATAGGGGACTTCCACCGTATAGGTGTCGCTTTGAGAATTTCCATCCTCATCTGTCCATGTATCTGTGTATGTTTCTGTTCGGTAACGCACCTGTACTTCTTCCCGAATAGTAAGGGTATATTGCTGGTCAAATAAGCCTCTTAACTCTGCCTGCACCTCAGACCTTTTATATACCTGTAACTTTGCCGTTAGAAAAGACGCTAGCGTAAATGGATTATGACCGATTTCGTCTAAATGATACTGGTATTCATCATAATCAGGATATTCATTTTGGATGTTGTCTATACGTTCCTGTAATGCCCGTTCCAATTGGTCATAATCCTTATCAACGGCTACTATGTCCTCGTCCTCGGATGTGTAGGAAGTGCCTACTATGCTTTTCAACCCTCCTTCCATCATTATGGAGAAGGAAGATATTGCACTGATCAAAAACATTAACGCTACTCCAACTCCAAGAATGATTAATATACCTTTGGGATTTCTGACAATAAATTGTGTTATTTTTGATGTGGCGCTAACTGTCTTTTCTGCCGCCTTTTTTGTGTTTTTAGTAACCTGATGTGCAGTCTTAACACCATTTCCATAACGCCTTGTAAGGTATTGTTTTTTAATTGTCTGCTTTTGCTTCCAGCGTGAAAAAGGATTGGTCATAGGGGTAGGGTTATCTCTCAAACTCTTTTGGTACAGATAATTAACTTCAGCTTTCACCGTCTGCTTTTCTGCTTTTGCAAGCTGGCGATAAGGTTTTAATTTATGACTACGGTAGGCGCTTTGTATCCTTCTTGCTCCAAATTCCATCCCTTGCTCCGTCTTATGAGCTGCTTCTACACCCACATTATCCTGTTCACCTTCACGGATTTCCTTATGAATTTTATTAAGCAACGCCCTCCCTGGAACAGTCTTAACTGTTTGAGATAGCTTAGAGGGTGGTTTGGGTTTATCATTCTCTTCAAAACATAAACGCACTTTTGCTTTGCCTGTTTTGGCATCAAAAGTGCGTTCTGTGACCAGCGTTTTTTTCTTTGGGATTTTCGCCTGTGCCTTTTCTAATTTGTCCGCTGCTTTTTCCACTTTTTTCAGCGGTTTTTCAAGTTCAGGGTCAGCACGTTCTTCCTCCGTAAAGGTAAGCCTTGATACCTTGCCTGCAGGGCGGAAGGGGCGTTTGCTCTTTTGACTCATAGGATACCTCCTTGTTTTAGAATATAAAAAAACCCGTCACAATTAACGGGTAAATCAAAAGTAGTTATTTTATACAATTAGTTCTTTTTTCATGTAATTTTCTTCTTCAATCCGGTCTAATATAGTTTGAAACCATGGATTAAATGCTAATTGAGTATCCAAAGCATCTTTATATGAAAAACCCATTGTTAGCATCATCATTCTTAAGCCATGTAATTGGACTTCAAACCATTCGTATGTTGGATTTCCTGCAAGTTCTCGTATAGTACTTCTTGAAACAAGAAAATTCTGCGTATCTCCCATAGAAAATGCTTTAATAATTTGAAGAAAGTTGCCTTTAGTAGCAAATTTACGAGCATAGACATCACCACCGACTCTATTCCATGGTGGAATATCCCCAGTAGACATTCTATATGACTCAATCAATTGTCCCTCTGCTAACCGGATATGCTCTAAGCCTTCTTCACCTACATAACTCCCGATAGGCATACCTTTAGGTTTTTCTAAAAATTTTCTATACATTCTTTCGTTTCGTTGTACGATTGGTTGTGATAATGGCGATTGGACTAAAATTGTGTATCCTAGTTTTTTGTGTTCCTTGAAGTAATTTTGTATTTGCTGATATTTACAAGCATTATCATCTATTGGTAGCATTCCATTATGTTGTTTAAATCGTACATATAGATCCGAGGCTAAACCGATATAAAGAATTTCTTTTGTATTATAGTTCCAGAATGAGTATATTCCTGCAGATGCCCAACCTACTGTGTCAAGTGGCGAACATATTTCTTCTATATATTCAGCCATGTTCTTTATTTCATCGCTTGTGTATGCATCTAAAATTATTGTTCCAAATACAGCAATCACCCCCTAATGTATTTTTATTATAGCAAGTTTTTTATACCAGCAAAAGTATTTTATAAATCAGTGATTTCTGTCAGTTTAGTGGTCATAATACGATAAAGCTCTGTGTCTTTCGGGAATTTATCAGCAAAAGGTAAAATCACGTTGCCATAAAACAATAGCCCTTCGCCTTCGCCCGATTGAGTCACATAAGAAAGCTGATGTGGAGAGATGTTAAGCTGTTTTGCAAGAATCTGTCTATCTCCCGATGCTTGGTTAAGCATATAAATGAAGTCGGAGTTTTCAAAGATATTCTCCACTTCACGAGAGGATAAGAGGTCTTTCACATTTTGCGTTATGCCCGTTGGAATTCCTCCCCATTTTCTAAACCGTTTCCATATCTCCACCGAATAAGCGGCAGTCTGCTCTTCCTTAAGCAATAAATGGAACTCATCCATGTAATAACGGGTGGCACGTTTCTCCGCACGGTTTACCGTTACCCTGTTCCAAACCTGATCTTGCACCACAAGCATACCTAGTTTCTTTAGTTGCTTACCTAATTCCTTGATGTCAAAGCATACAAGACGGTTGGTAATATCCACATTGGTACGATGATTAAACACATTTAAGGAGCCTGTTACATAGATTTCAAGAGCGGCTCTGATATGTTGTGCTTCTTTTTCTTCCTGATTTTCAAGGGCATTATACAAGTCCTCCAAAATTGGCATCTTTTCGGGTACGGGGTCGGCAAGGTAGTCAGCATAAATAAGTCGGACGCAACGGTCTATAATACTTTTCTCCACAGGCTGTAATCCCTCTTTACCTCCCACAATCAGTTCACACAAAGACAGGATAAAGTCCGATTTTAAAGACAAAGGACTTTCATCTTCGCTATAATTTAAGTTGATATCCATAGGATTTACATAGTCTGTACTTGTAGGAGATATTTTAACTACCTGCCCATTCAGGCGGTTGACTAGGGGATAATACTCAGCTTCAGGATCACAAATAATAATGTCATCGGTTGTAATAAGAAAGATATTGGTAATCTCACGCTTTGCAGAAAAGGACTTACCACTACCCGGCGTTCCCAAAATTAATCCATTGGGATTTTTGAGCTTTTTTCGGTCTACCATGATGAGATTATTGCTAAGGGCATTCAATCCGTAATACAGTGCCTCTCCACTTGATTGGAATAATTCCTGGGTGGTAAAGGGCACGAAAATTGCCGTAGCGGAAGTAGTCAGACTTCGCTGTATACTTATCTGGTTTAATCCAAGGGGCAAAGAGGACATAAAGCCTTTTTCTTGCTGAAAATCCAGTCTTACCAATGTACAATTGTGTTTTTGGGCTATCCCTGATGCCTGAAAAGCAATGTTTTCAAGCTGTTGTTTGCTGTCAGCAGTGTTCATCACAAGAAACGTCATAAGGAACATTCTCTCGTTTCGACTCTGCAAGTCTGCAAGGAGCTTTTTCGCTTCTCCTCCATAGGTGGCAAGGTCGGATGGAATAATATCCATGTCATAACCGGAACGGACAGCTTTTTTCTGTTCTTCAATCTTCATTTTATCAAGGTCAGTTATCTTTCGCTTGATGGTCTTAATTGCCTTTGTTTGGTCAACAGACTGAATATGCATGGTAATTAAAAGGTTGCTTTCCATATCAAGAAAGTCTGCAAGTACCCTGTCATTGAGTTCAGGAGCCAATATCTGTAAGAATGAAACTGCACCGTATTTACCATCTGTTTTAAATGTCCTACCCTCACGAAATTCAAAAGAAGATGGGGCAATAAAATCTTTGGTAGATAGTCCTGATGCCACAAGCCATTTCCAATCAAAACGAAAAGACTCATTCCCGTCCATTCTGAGAATATTGTGGCAGAGCTTTAACCGTTCCTTTCCGTTAAGAGACTCCACCGATACCCCCATTCGTTTTAGTCCATTCCACAGGTCATTTTCAATTCTCTCTAGCCTTGGTTTTGCAATTTTAATGCTGTCTGCTTCAATGCCAAAGGTCAAATACTTGGTTTTTGTCAAACCGTTATTCCCCTTTTCAAGCTGATTATGGAGCATATCTGCATATTCAGTACGGATGGTGTCAAAATCATCCTGTTGTGGTTTAATAGAAATACTGCTTTCGTAATCCTTTGCATTGGCAGTCATGTTAAGAAAAGAAAGCTGAAACTTAATAGAACTATCAAAGTAGTTAAGGAAATCGCACCAGCTTTCAAAGATAGCGGTCTTATCCTCATTTTGTGCGAGCTGATAGTTGATGTCTTGAAAGCGTATAGTCTTTGTATAAAAACGATCCCTAACATGGCAAATACCATCGGGGAACATATGCAAATAGGGAATACTGTCCTGTGCGGTTTTTTCTTTTTTATTTGTATTTTTTGCCCGTAATATAGCAGCGTTAATTTCTCGTCTATCTGCTTTTGTCAGCTTTGAACGGTTTGCTTTGTTTACGTGTAACAATGTGCTTTACCTCCTTATCTAGGCTTTCTTGCCGCATGATGACGGCATAGAAATTATTTGTTTTATAGGGTCTTGGTTTTGGATTTAAAAAATGCAGCTCCAAGTAATGCTTTGCGATTACTTCAAGGGGTTGCCCATGCTTTTCATACATGGCGAGCATGAAAAAAGGCAGCATAGAAAAAATCATGATAAGAGTTGCAGCACTTGTTCCTGTTCTATTTTTAAATAGAAAAAACAACGGCAGTCCTACCAAAAGGGCACTGGAAAAACAGATAAGCTGCCGTTTAGTAAGGTTAAATACGACCTTTGTTTTGACGTTGCTTAAATCTTTTGGTACTGGTACATAAGCCATAAAATCCTCCTTTCTGTCTTGCTTTAATGGGCATTAAAAATACTCTTAGCCAGTGAGCCTGTCTTAAACAGGGTAAAACACAGGAGTACCGTATACCCTACACAAGTCCAAACAGCACCCATAATATCACTGTCAGTGGCAATGGATTGTACTAATACTGCATAAATACCTACGCATACCATAATGAGAAAGGCTTGAAAGCCAAGAGCCAGCATTGCCCTCAGATAGTTCTGCCCCATAGTTCCCCATTCACGGTTTATCATAGTTGCAAAAGGGATTGCTCCCAGGGAAGTCATAAGATAAATCTCAATCATACGACCATAGATGATTACAAAAATGCAGATAGATAATGCATGCATGGTCAGTCCTACAAACATACTTTGAAGCCATAAGCCAAACAAAGGACCAAGCTCCATTTCCATAAGCCGGGTTTCCATATCTGCTATGACAGTGGTAATGTCTATACTGGTTTCTGAAATAATTACACCTGCTGCATTGGATACGACGTGCTGTGATACATCAAAAATCCCCATAATGATGTTAAAGGTGTTAGTGATAATCATCACAGCTATAAATGTTTTGAAAATCCATTTAAAGAACATGAACGTTTCAATATCATGAAGATTATTTTTTTCAATGACCATTTGTATCAGTTCGTAGCACATCACAAAGGTCAAGATAATGCCGGCAATGGGGATAATCACGGTTTCGGATAGGGATTGTATCATGGAAAAGACACCGCCATTCCAAGCTGACGGTGTCATTCCTACTTCCCCTGCGATTTCGCCAACCCTTTGGTTGACGTTATCGAACATCCCCGACAAGTTTTCCGTAATACCGCCGACTAAAAGCTCTTTGAGCCATTCGGTAATGCTGTCGATGATGCTTTGCATAATGCTTTACCAATTAACCGAATAATCCGGAAAGCAAAGGCACAAGGGTAATGCCAATCAGTGCTACGCCACCGCCGGCCATGAGTTGTTTCATACCTTGTGATTTTGCACCGGGATTGTCATTTCCATATCCCTCTAAAAGATTGATAACTCCCCAAATACCAAGTCCTGCTCCAAGAGCAATTACAAGTGTCTGCAATACATTTACTGCCTCATTAAAAAATGCCATAATTAATCCTCCTAAATATTTATTTTTTAGTAAAAAAATAACCGCCTAATCAGCGGTTTGGTTCTCATCTGTAAGGTTGATTTCGTAAACATCATATACCTCATCAGGCTTTGGTTTCAGTTTTGTGGACAGATACTTTTCAATATTAAAGGTGTTTCTTTTATCAAAATCCGATAAGTATTTGTAATTAGGATGCTTTGTAATGTCATACTTCTCGGAGAGAAACGGGCGAACACCTCGTAGCTGTAAGATGCACTTGCCTCCGTCCATGACAGCAAGTTCATCCATACTCATAAGCTCCTTTCCCAGCTTTTGATAGTTAAGCCCGTAACTTCTTTGTGACCCTCTGGTGTCGGAAGTGTTAAACATATCAATGGTTTCTTTACCGAGGGTTTCTGATAAATCCTTGAGGGTTGTTTTTTCCTTCCCCCCAAGGAAGATCATACTGTCGCAATTTCCGATAATGGTATCGGCGTTGTCTTTATACAAAGCCTTAAGTTGGCTCTGTGCCTGTAACACAAGGCATGCGGAAATTTCTCTTGAACGAATGGTCGCCATCAATTTTTCTAGTTTAGGAATTTGGCCGATGTTAGCAGCCTCATCAATCAAACAGCGAACATGTACAGGTAGTCTCCCACCGTAAACATCGTCTGCCTTATCGCAAAGGAGATTAAACAGTTGTGTATATGCCATAGATACTAGGAAATTAAAGGTATCATCGGTATCGCTAATGATAATAAACAGGGCAGTTTTTCTATCACCCAATGTATCAAGCTCTATTTCATCATAAGCAGTCAGCTCACGCAGTTCTTTTATATCAAAGGGCGCGAGTCTTGCCCCGCAGGAGATAAGAATGGATTTTGCAGTTTTTCCTGCTGCTAGTTTGTATTTTTTATACTGTCTTACGGCAAAGTGTTGTGGGTCTTTTTCCTCCAATTGAGCAAACATTAAATCCACAGGATTTTGAAAGTCCTCATCATCTTCCCTCACCTCAGAGGCATTGATAAACTCAATGAGGGTAGAAAAGTTCTGTTCATGCTCGGGAGCTTCAAAATAGATGTATCCAATAAGCGCTGTATAAAGCAAAGTTTCTGCTTTTACCCAAAAGTCATCCCCTGCCTTTCCTTCACCTTTGGTATTGGCTATAAGGGTGGTAACTAGCTTTAAGATATCTTTTTCGCTTCTGATATAGGCAAAAGGGTTGTAATGCATGGATTTCTTAAAGTTGATGGTATTAAGGATTTTGATTTTGTATCCTTCACGATGCAATAACTTCCCGCATTCCACAACAATACTGCCTTTTGGATCAGTGACTACATAAGAACTATGACACTGCATCAGATTTGGCTTTAGCCAAAATCTAGTTTTTCCGGAGCCAGAACCTCCCACAATAAGTGCGTTTTTATTTCTTGCGTTCTTAGGGTTTTTGGGGCGGTTTGACATCATAAGACGTTCTGTTTGTGTGTGTATCACGTTGTTTTGGAATACGGGGTCTACAAAAGGGCGGATATCCACGGCATTGCCCCATCTTGCAGAACCATACTCAACTCCTTTTCTATATTTTTTAGCGTTTTTCCCCTTGATATAAACCACAAGGCGGATAATAAAAGCAATCAGTATGCCTATCCATAAATCCTGGGTGTATAGACTTGGCAGTGGATTTTTAAAAGCAGCTGAAAAGCCGTCCATTAAATTTAGAATTTTATCTGCTATCTCAAAGCCTACAGCATACCTCCATGACTGAGACACCTTTGTAAAGAATAAAGCAAGAAACAGATAAGGAATATTCAAAATAAGGAGCTTTTTTATTTTTGTATTCATCGGCTTTGCTCCTTTTCCCTGTTTTTCACCCTGTCGGTAATCGTGTTTTTCACTAGCACGGTAAACTTTTTAAGCTGCTCCAGTACAGAGGGTCTTGCCGCTTTCTTCATGGTCTTTGCTGTAAATTCAGTAAAAGCAGCCGTAATAGCATCTGCATCCCTGCCTTTGAAAAAGACAAGGTACTTTGACGGGCTTACGATTTTATCTTTTTTGATGGCAAAATCCACACCATATTTCTTTGCCACACGTTCAAAGCTCTTAATGTTTTTATCCGTCACCTCAATGTTGCTCAACCCTTGATTTTGCTTAGCAAGGTCTTTAACGCTCTGCTTTCCATGAGGGATTTTGGGACTATCCCTCCCTTTATTCTTTTGTGCTTCCAGGTATTTAAGAATCGCTGACTTTAGAACACTTGCTGTCAGTTTGCTGGTGTTGATAGCCAGTGCTACCGTCCTGTTTTCTACTTCTTCTTGCATGATAATCGCCTCCTTTCAGGCACAAAAAAGACGCTTTGCAATTCCTGTAAATCAGGTACAAAACGTCGTTAATCTGCTCCATATAAATCGTGTTTTACAAGCGCGGAATAGTAATTGTCTATGGTTGAGGGTGCATTAAATAGAGTGGCTAGCAAATATCTCTTGATGTTGCGGACATATGTGGTCGTCTTTTTCAGACATTCAAATACATATCCAATGTGCAGGCTGTTAATCCGTAACAGCTTTTCTTTGACAAGCTGTGCAGGATAATCATCGCCTGAAACGTTTATAGTATCTTTTGTGGAGCAAAGCGTCTCCACCATAAGGTCAATAATTTCATTAAGCTGGTCACAGTTATGGTCATGCTTTATATACTCATACTCAATATTTTTTAATACCAGCTCTTTTACTTCATTTGCGCTATTACATCCAATCTCATCATATCCCATCTTCTTTTTTATCTCCGTACTTGATGGATGCGGATTTGATGGATGGATACTTAATCCCTCTTTATTTAATAAATCAATTTTTAATTTATTAGTACTTAATTGGTGGGGATTTCCCAAAATAGGTTTGTCCTGTTTAGGGTTCTCCAAGATTGGAGTTTCCAGTATTGGCTTTTCCAACATTGGATTATCCAAGATTGGTTTATCCCGTTTAGGTGGACCATCAGTAGTATCAAGCTTTTGTGGCTTTTCAAAAATCGTATATTCTGTTGTAGTAAGCTGTCCCTTGTCATTACGGATACGCCTACGGACTAAGTAGCCACTTGTCTCAAGCTCTTTTATTGTAGCATTGATACTGTCAATTCCGTCCTTGCAGATACAGGAAAGTCCTTTTGTGGTATAGTCCCAATTATCTGGCAAGGAAAGCATAAGCGATAACAACCCTTTTGCCTTTAGGGAAATCTCTGTGTTTCGCAAGTGGTGATTCGCCATAACTGTATAATCTTTTGTCTTTTCCACTCTAAATACTGCCAATCATATCACTTCCTTTCATGCTGAAAAATAAAATAGTCGCAGACAGTTTAGCGACTATTATCAGCGTATTAAATAGTTCCCCTTTTATCGTTCCTGTTGTTGTGTGCGTTTTTTGTGCCATCCTTCAAGCAGTTTTATAATGGTAGCCTCCATCTGCTGTGTCGTGTAGCTTTTAGGGAAGTATTTTTTTATTTTATCTCCTGCCAGCGTTACCTTATCTACTTCGCCTTTCTTTTCTTCACTCATAATAGCACTCATAACCTCAAGGCTTAACTTACCCTCAGCACTAAATTTCTTTAATCGCTGTGCCTGTGAAAGAGATGGAGTAGCCTGTTCCATATCCATAGCCTCAAGTAAGTCGGTCTGTTCCTCTTTTTTGAGATAAGACAGTTCCACGGCAGGATTAAAAGCAATTTTCTTTTCATCTACCATTGAAAGTAGTTCAGGGATAAGTTCAGTTAAACGGATAAAACGGCGTACTTGATCTTTACTAACCCCTGCATCTTGACCAACTTTTTCAGCAGATAACTTCTGTGCAACTTGCGTAGAAGTTAAATCTGACCTTGCACCTTGTCGTTTAATAGCCTCCAATTTCAGCTTAAATGCAAAAGCACGTTCACTTGGCAAAATGTTTTCTCTTTGCAAATTGCTGTCAACCATAATAATAGTAGCTTTATCATCATTAAGATTACGGACAATTACGGGCATGGTAGAAAGTTCGGCAAGTTCACAGGCTCGTTTTCGGCGGTGTCCTGCCACAAGTTCATAGCCACCCTCATCACGGGGTCTGGCAATGGCAGGAACAAGAACACCATACCGTTTGACGCTTTCAACCGTGTCAAACATAGCTTCATTGTCAATGACTTTAAATGGATGGTCTTTGAATGCAAATAACTCGTGCAAAGGAATCTCTACAATTTTTTCCCTATTTTCATCGGCTCTGCTTTCCTCTGTAGAAAACAAATCATCTACCGATGTCAGCTTTATGTTTTTTGCGGAGCTTTTCAATTTTAAGAACCTCCTTTGTCAGATTTTTATAACCTTCTGCGACCTTACCTTTCGGATCATGGGCAAAAATACTTTTCCCTTCAGCACTGATTTCAGCTGCTCTTACAGAGTGGGGAATATCTGTGGCAAATATTTTAATACTCCCTCCGTAAGTTTCTCTAAGCAATGAACTGATGTCCTTTGCAAAGTTAGTGCGATTGTCTACCATTGTAAGCAAAATACCGTCAATCTTTAATTTTGTGTTAATTTGCTTTCGCACCTTACCAATGGTCTGTAAGAGTTGTTCCAAGCCCTTTGCGGGTAGATACTGCGCCTGTACTGGTATGATTACACTGTCAGCAGCAGCTAAAGCGTTGACAGTCAGCATACCTAAAGAGGGCATACAATCCAAAAGAACATAGTCATACTGCTTTTTTACTGTATCAAGATACTGTTTCAAGACAGTTTCTCTGCTCATAGCATTAACAAGTGATACCTCCATACCAGACAGTTCAATGTTGGCAGGGAGCAGATCTACATTTTCCTCGTGTCTTAATATTCCCTCCTTCCTTTCAATAGGTGTATCGGTAATTACCTTACCCATGACAGTAGCAAGTGTGGTGGAAATAGCGTCTGGTTGGGAGTGCCCTAAACTAATAGACAGACTGCCTTGAGGGTCACAGTCTGCAAGCAAGACTTTTTTGCCCTCCCGAGCAAGTCCTATGCCTAAATTGGCACAAGTTGTGGTTTTGCCTACGCCACCCTTTTGGTTGGCAATGGCGATTACTTTTGCGTTCAATTTTGTTCCTCCTTTCAATTTTTGGATACAAAAAAAGAGCTAGTCATATAAACTAACTCCTCTAAAATGTATATAATGATATAAAAATCATCTTAATTAAAACTATTCTGTTTCTTCAATTTTAAAAAGTTTATTATCTTGTGAAAGTTCAACTGCAATATGAGCATGGTCTAAAACTTCTTTAGGAAGCTTATCCTTTAAGATAGATACAACCAATTGAATATTCTTTCCTTGGATGAATTCAGCCACTTTGATCAATTGATTGTCGTGCATCAATTCCTTTTTATCATTTAGTAAGAAATGAAGACATGGTATTTTTTCATCATCAGCAAAAAGAACATATGCTAAGTCAAAACATAAAATTTCACCTTGCTTTTTACCGGAACTCATATTTGCATTGAAGGCACTAAATTTATATACCTGTTGATTATTTTTATTTATCACTCGGTCATATTTTAATGCGTACTTTTCACCATAGAGCTCCTTAGAAATTGTGGAAAAATACTTATTAAACTTTTTAATCTGAACTTTTAAAATTTCTTCAAAGTCATTAGAAAATAATAATTCATCTATATTCTTTATGTCTTCATTTAAGTCATTTATGTTGTTATCTACCTCATCTAACTGTGATATAATACTTTCATATTCACCTTTAGAACGATATTTTTCATTTAAATCCACGATGATTTTTTCAAGTTCTTCAAAAGAGTCTCCCTTAGCAACTTTCTCTGAAAGTTGCTTTTCTTGATTTAGCAACTCCGACATTCTCTTTTCTTCTTCATCTATCTTAGCAATGAGAGAAGGTAAGTCTGCTGCAATAAACTTTGCTTTTTCAACTAACATATTGTTATGATAGGTTACTAAATCCGAAAAAGTTTTTTGTATACCTGAAATATTCATTGTGGCTTCAGAATATAGAATCTCTAACTGCCTCAAATCAATAGATGAAGCACTATCTTCTAACTCCTTTTTCGCTTCCTCAATGAGTTCCTTGCGAATCTTCATTTTGCTAATAGACGAACTACATTTATTAATTCTATATTTAACAGAATTAAGCATTTCCAAATCTTGTTCAAAATTTTCATTCAAGTTAAATCTGGACTTTTTCTCGTTTAATACAGCTATTTCATCTTCAAGCATTGATAATGCAATTTCATATGCCGTCTTAGTTTGTTTTTTTTCCAATCTCTCTTTGAATGTTTCTTCCTGCTTTAATTTTGCAAACAATGCTTGTTTTTTAGCACCATCATCAAAAGTACATCCTAACAAGAACAAATATAAAGTTTCATACTCTACATCAGATGTATACCGATCTAATGTTTTTAACGTATTATTTATATTTTCATCTTTATATCTTATATTGTGAGAAATTATTTGTCTGAATGTTGGTTTTTCGGCTTTCTGATGCGGTACTAATAGTTTGAGTAATTCATCCTCAAACTCCTTATCTAAAACAGCTTTTCCGTTAATGCTACGTATAGCCTTTTTCCTTGATAAAAAATTTCTTTTAATTACAATTTCTTTAGAATAAGGATTATTTAAATCATCGACTAAAGTTAGAGTGACCGTTATCTCATAATCAATCAAATAGTCTTTAACTAGACTATAAACTTCCTTTTTGTTTTCTGTATCGGTATAAATAATTGACGGTTTACCACCTAAACAAAAATCAATCAACTTTAACACAGTTGTCTTTCCAACATTATTGCCTGTAAGTTTAACTTCAGTTGTAGGTGTTTTATCAATAATTAGATTTAATCCTGCTTTAAATTCAATTTCCCTAATTGTTTCGGTTGGGCTGGCTATAATGAGAGATTTTATAAACATAACGCTACCCACCCCTTTTCATCTATTTTTGCAATATCTATGATATATAGCCAATCTAAACTTAACATAAAAGTAGGAAATGACATATCATTTATTGCTTTTACTTTTTGATACAAATCAAAAACCGGTTGCTTATCTTTTAGCTTCAACTCCTGCATAACTATAGAACCATTATAATAAATACTATGTTCTGGATGCATATTATCTGGTAATAACATGGTTATAGCCCTCCGGATTCTTGAATATTTTACACCTTATAAATGCATCTACTACCAAGATATGAACGCACATTTCCAGTTCTTCATAGGGTATCTCTACGTAATTTTTGCTTTTAAAAATAATGTCTATCACACTATCAATAATGGCATAAAATAAATCATGCGATTCTTTTCCAGTAGCTAAAAGCCTGGTGTACTGATTTTTTATAACTCGAAAAACTGATAGGCTTTTATTGACGCCTTGCTTATCGAATTCCTCATATTTTTCATTTAATTTGCTGTAGTATATTTTGTATTCATCAATTGTATCTTGTACTGACAACAAATTATTAAATCCTATCTTTTTATTAATTTCAAAAGAGTTAATTTCAGGCGACTCGATACCATCTCCTAAGTTTTCATTCGCCAGTATATTTAATATAGCTGCTAAATTACTATCAATTTTAACAATATCTATGTCGTTACCAAGCTCTTTTTTTATAAATTCATAAAATGATTTTTGTTGATCTATTGTCATAGTTAAAACAATATTTTGAACAGAAGTCATATCAATTATATCAACTCCTGGGTCAAATAAAGCGTTATGTGGATTAGTAAACGTAGCTAATCTCAACTTATCAGCATTTTTAGATATAGAAATAAATTTAAATCGATAACCACTGTACTCATTAAAGATTTCTTTCTCCAAAGAAGATTCTACCTTTTGCTTTGTGCATGTTGAGGAGACTTGTGCAATGATTTCACTTTCTGTATCTACCAAATCAATACCCTCTACGTTCTGCTTTATAATATTAAGATTTTTTAACCGATATCCAAGCAGCATATTCAACGTATCTGCAAAAAATGTTTCAGAGTAAATATTTAAATCAAGCAAATTAATTTTTCCTCTTTTATTAATACGAAACGCTAGAAAACTTAATTTTTCATCAATATAGTTAAAATAATGGCTTCTATTCATGAATATGCCCCCTTTCTAAACCTTATTAATATTGTTTACTATCCATAAATAACAAATAAGTTTCTATTTCAAGAGCATCAGCAATTTTTTGAATATTATCTAATGCAATACTTCTTTTCTCGCGCTCAACCGCGCTAATATAGGTTCTGTGCAGACCTGCTTTATCAGCAAATGCTTCTTGCGACAAACCTTTTAAAGTTCTATATTTTTTTACGTTAGAAGCAAATACCTTAACAATATCCATAACCGAAAACCACCTCATATTCAATATTAGCAAAGATGAATACAATAAGTCAACATACAATAAGTCACGTTTGCAAACTAAGTAAAAGAACTACATATACAAAGTAGTTCCTTTACTTAGTTTTTTATATTACACCAAAGTGTTGCAACGCATCCTTAATTGCTTCTACTTTTTCAGGTGTAGGATGTTTTCTTGTATTTTTCAATTCTTCCACCGCATTAGGAGCATCATACATGGGTAATCCCAAGTCTCTTTTCACTTCTGCGATATAAGCCGTGTGCACTTTGAAACCATATTTACTTTCAATATACTCTTGTATCATCTTATAGGTAACTCTTTCACTTGGCTTTTGCTCCTCAGTTTTTTCAACTATCTTACCCACAGGAATTTTCCCTTCACCTTCGCCAAACTCCACATTTACGTTGATATGTGTGTCTGCTTTTTTGTGGGAAAGAAGTACAACCGTCTCAACATGCCCGGTATGCGGAAACATATCCACACACTTCACTTTCTTCACCTCATACCCCACTGCCACAAAAAACGGCAGATCCCGGGCCAGCGAGGTCGCCTTACAGGACACATAGACAAAAGTTTTGGGCTTGAAATCGAGAATCTTAAAGATCGCTTTGGGATGGATGCCGTCCCGGGGTGGGTCTAGAATAATCACATCAGCCGGGTCATGGAGGTTAGCCACCTCCACCATCACGTCGCCAGCGATAAACTGGCAATTGTCCAGGCCGTTCTTGGTGGCGTTGGCTTTGGCGGCTTCGACCGCTTCGGCAACCAGCTCGATACCCACCACCTTTTTAGAAACGGGCGCCAGTACCTGGGCAATGGTACCGGTCCCGCAGTATAAATCATAAATGACTTCGTTCTGTTCCTGACCGACGAAATCCCGGACCACCGAATAGAGTTTTTCGGCTCCTAAGGTATTGGTCTGAAAAAAGGAGAAGCTGGTGATTTCAAAGGTCAGTCCTAAAATTTTATCTTCAATTTTGTCTTCACCATACAGGGTTTTGGCCGTTTCGGCCTTAACCACATCGGCAATGCCATCGTTTTGGGTATGAAGAATTCCCCGGATCTGGCCGATAAGCGATAGATCCAACAGGCATTTGACAAAGGCCGCTTCGTCCAGGGTTCCCTGGGTGGTGGTGGCCAGATTGATCAGCAGATCACCGGTGTGTTTGCCTTTTCTCACCACCAGATGCCGTAAAAAACCTTCGTGGCTGCGTTTATGAAAATAGCTGTCCCCGGTTTGGGCAAAATAGCCCAGCACCGCCGTTTGAATCTGGTTAAAATCCGCGTCGGTAATCTGGCAGCCATCAGTTTTGACAATATTATAGAAACTGCCCTGTTCGTGAAGTCCCAGCATCAGCGGGCCATCTTTTTCGTTATCGCCAAAGGAATACTCCATCTTGTTGCGGTAACCAAAAACCTCGGGACTGGGAACAATCCCCTCATAGGCAAAACCCGCGATCCCGGCCTGATTAAGCAGGTTTAAGACATAGCTTTCTTTGAGCTTGAGCTGTTCTTGATAGGGCAGGTTCTGATAGGTACAGCCCCCGCATTTATCAAAGACATCGCAGGCGGCGGGGATTTCGTTGGGGGCTTTTTCCAGCACTTCCAGAATCCGGCCTTCATATTTCTTGCGTTTCTTGGCAATGTTCACCAGGACCCGCTGACCGGGCAGGCCGTTTTTCATGACGACTTTTTTTTCACCGTGCATGCCCCAGGATTTACCGGGAAAATTAAATCCCGCTATCGTTAACTCAATTGTTTCATTCTTTTTCATATGGACTCCTTAAATTTTTTGTTTCATTATGCGAGGCGGTTATCCCGCTGGTCTTCGCTGTTACGCTTTGGTCAGTTCCTGAAAATAACGGGAAACGGCAAACATCCGGGCCCCGTTGATAATCTCTTTGATGCTGATGGTGATTTCCTCTGGTGATTGCTTCATCCCGTTTTGGGCCCAGTCGATAATCATCCCCACCACCCCATAGGATAAAAACTCGGCAGTAAAAGTTTTCTTCTCGGGCGTCATGACCGGGGCAACATCCGGGTTCATTTTACGATCACTGGACAGGTGTTCAATCATTTCGATAAAAATTTCCTTGGTGACGGTAAACAGATAATTCTGGAACTCGGTGCCATTGATATCTTTTAAGGTGGTTTGATAAAAATGACCATCATTTTTCATGGTCGTTAATAGCTCCAGCACCTTGATGTCCCAGTTTTCGATGGTGAGATCTGTTCTGATCACCAGGATCGCCTCCTGATAAACGATCCAGTTGATCAGATCGTATTTATCGTGAAAATGATAATAAAAGGTCTGGCGGTTCAGACCGCACTCGGTGGTAATTTCGGCAATGGTGATTTTTTCAAAGTTTTTATTATTAAGAATATGTTTAAAGCCTTTGGCGATGGCCTTTTTGGTTATTGATGCGTCGGACATGCGGACACTCCTCGTGATCTTTTTTTGAAAATAATTATATCATTTCCGCTCCTTATTTCAAAGTGATCCGCCCCAAATAAAAAGAACCCCGCATTTTAATATGCAGAGTTCTTTCGATCTTGGTCGTTTTAAAATAATTGATCCGAGTTCAATTCGGCTTTAACGGTGACATCCTCTTTCTCGGCCTTCTTTTTCTTCATCATGGTCAATAAGATCGTGGCGGCAAAGAACACCACCAGATAAATAACCAGAATCAGGAAACTGTGCCAGAAATCGCCGGAGATGGCACCGGTGATGGTATCCTTAAACACCACTACCGAATAAGTCATCGGCATAAAGGGATAAAGCACCTGGAAGAACTTCGGCACCGTTTCGATCGGGAAGGTGCCACCGCAGGAGGTCAGCTGCAGAATCAGCAGCGTCAGCGCCACAAATTTTCCGGCATCGCCCATGTGGATAATACAGAACTGGACAATCGCCAGGAAGGTCATCGAGACCAGGCAAACCGAAACAAAGTACAGGCCGGTATGGGCGATTTCCAGCCCTAAAGCATATTTAATGATGCTGCCCAACAGCACCGCCTGGGCCAGGCCCAACAGCAGGTAAATAAAGCTACGGGCGGTCTTATTGCTGCTTTCCCGGGACAGGATCTTAAATTTCTGATCGGCATCAAAATAGATCCCGAAGAAGATAATCAGACCGCCAACCCATAGCGACAGGGACATAAAGTAGGGCGAAAAGTAGGTGCCATAATTGGCAATCGGGTCAATGACCTCCTCGTCCACCGTAACCGGTTCGCTGACATAGGTGCCCAAACCATTTAATTTGGCAGTGTCGGCATTGGCGTCATTCACGGCGGTGGTAACGCCATTCTGGGTGGTGGTAATGCCGTTGTTAAGCTGCTGCTGACCAGTGACCAGAGTCGTGGCACCACTGGCCAGGGTGTTGGCGCCGTCGGCCAGGGTATAAACCCCATTGGTCAGGGTGGTGGCTCCGTTTGACAAAGCGGTCGCACCGTTTGTCAGTGATGAAGCACCATCTGAAACAGCACTGGCTCCGGACGAAATACTATCGGCGGCATTGTTTAATTGACCGGCGGCGGCACTGACGGTGGCTATCCCATCATCCAGATTGCTGGTTCCGGCGGCCAATGCCTGGGTCCCGGCGGCGATGGCATCCGATGCTCCGCTTAGTTGACTGCCGGCGGCTTCCAGTTGGGCAATACTATCGGCATTGTCGCTGGAGGCCATGTTCGAAATAAAGGCCGAAAACTGCGGGTCAGCCATCAATTCCGGATGTTCGCCAACAAAGGCCGAGATAAAGGCTGAGGTCTGATTGACGTTACCGATCAAAGTATCCACCCCAGCGGTGTAGGCTTGAATCCCCTGATTCAACTGATCGGTTCCAGCTGCCAAACTTTCTGCACCATTGCTCACTTGGGCCGAACCATTTTTTAAGGTGCTGATACCATCGTTAAAATCAGAAAATTTGGCGGCAAATTGTGATGTTCCAGCGGCCAGGGTTTGAGTGCCGGAGGCCAGGGTCTCGCTGCCGGCGGCTAACGCCTGAGTGCCGGAGGCCAGGGTTTCCGAACCGGAGGCCAATTCCTGGGAACCGGCGGCCAGCGAATAAGTGCCATTGGCTAAAGTCTGAGAGCCACTCAACAATTGCGCTGAACCGCTGGAAAGCTGGGTTAAGCCATCATTAAGGGTGCCCAACTGACCAGGCACCTTGGCCACTTGATCGGTCAGATTGTTGACGATTTCGCCAGAAATGCTTTCTCTTAAGCTGGTTTCCATTTGCATCTCAGCTTTTCCCAGGATCTGACTGGCCAGATAATTTCGTTTTTCGTTGGGCGAAAAGATAATGCTGGCGGTTTGCTTATTGACCGTCGCCGCCGAGGCAATATTGTTTGAGAAATTCTGCGGCACCACGATCATGGCATAATAATCATCGGTTTCGGTACCGGCTTTCCCGGTGGCCTCATCCGTTATCACATACTTAAAGGTACCATCCTTGATCAGTTCATCGAGGAATTCGTCCCCCAGATTTCGCTGCTGATTATTGATGGTGGCACCAGTATCGTTATTGACCAATGCCACCGGCAGGTTATTAAGTTTTGAGTAGGGATCCCAGAAGGCACTGAGATAGAAAAAACTATACATCAGGGGTATAATAATAACCCCGATAATGACAATTAATCGAACCGTATTGGCTTTGTTAACTATTTTTTTATTCATTTTTCGCTCCTTTCGTTTGCTTAAAGGAGTATAGCACTGCGAGTTTCGCTTGTAATTATACGATTGTCTGGACTTGTCCGAAATCCCGACAAAACGGGTCATTTGTCGGAAAATGAAAACGGTCTCCTTATTTTTTTTAAGGATTACGTCCATAAAAAAAGAACCACTTCATTATAAAGCGATCCTTTTCTCGGGCCTGGTATATTAACCGGCATAATAATTCAGCTTATCCACTAAAACACTTTTGGACTGGAGTCCGACGATGGTTTCCACCACTTCGCCATTTTTGAAGATTTTCATGGTTGGCACACTCATCACCCGGTATTGCTGGGCCAGGCTCTGGGTCTGATCGATATCAACCTTATAAATACTTACCTTGTCTTTTAACTGCTCTGCCACTTCTTCCAAAACGGGAGCCAATGCTTTACATGGTCCACACCAGGTGGCAAAAAAATCTACCAGAACAACGCCTTTTCCTTTTAATACCAGATTGTCAAATTCAGTTTGATCGATTATCTTTGCCATTTTTTATCTCCTTTATTTCTTAATTTTTTCTATTTTTTCGCCATTGGCGTATTTATATTCTCAGCAATTGCTTCCAGTTCTGCCAGACTCTTCTTATTATCCAATGCCGGCAACTCATCGGTATGGGAAAATTGGACAAAGCCAATTTCATCACAGCTAAGGGTTTTTTTGTACCATTCCAGGGTGTTATCCATGGCCTGGAACTGCCGCGGATAATAAGGCGCCCCACCGATACCAATGATCAGAATTTTTTTCTTTTTAATGGCAGACTTATCTTTAAGGTTATAAATCATTTGGGTCCGATCAATCAGGGCCTTTATTTTTGATGGAAATGCACTGAAATAAACCGGACTGGCCACGATCAGTAAATCACAGCTTTCCATTTTCTGATAAATTTCGGTCATATCGTCTTCAATGACACATTCACCCTGATGCGGAATACAATAATCACAGGCAATACAAGCCTGAACATCTATCTTATTGACATTATATTCAAATAATTCATGTTCAACTTTAATTTTGCTGATAAAATGGTCAATGGCCTTCTGTGTATTCTGACCATTCCGATGACTTCCCATAATTACTACAATTTCCATTGGTTTTCCTTTCCTGGTAGATCCTTTAATTATTTAGGAGTATTATACCCGATTTATTGTAGCATTAACAATACCTAATCGTTTGGAGAAAAATCTTATTACTTGCTAGGAAAATTTATTTCAAAAAAGAAAAAAACCGAAGCCGTGTGAAAAGCGTTCGGTTTTTTCTAAAAACTTTGAAAGAGGGTAACTTGTTATGGCTAAATAATACTCTATTTCCCTTAAGTTTTCCTTAAGGCTATTATATTTTGACCTGTTTTTTTAAAATTTCGTGGAATTTCCCCGAACATTGGATCTTTACAGAGCAAATTTTTCCCTGTTCTTCATATTGAATCATATATTTTCGTTTTCCATCCATATTTGTCAAAGTAAAGTTACGCATTTGCCCTTCGACTTTTTTTGCTTCTTCAATTGGTAAAATTTTTTTGATTTGATCAAGTTTTACTGTTAAGACCGTTTTTTTCCAAAAAAATATTTTTCGGTCAATAATTAAGTGGTCATGGGTGATGACCATTTCATAAACGGTTGTAATATAACGAAGTGAAATCAAAAATCCCCCCATCATAATAACCAGACTGATCACACCGACAATTGTTTTTAACCGATAATCTTCCAGGGTATTGGCAAACTGATTATAGAGAAGTGTATATCCCACAACCACCACCATTAAGATGCCCAGGGTGGTGATGCTGATTTGTTTGCTTTCAAGGGTTTCTCGTGCTTTTACTGCCATATGTCCTCCATGTTTTTGTAGTCATTTTCATTATAACCCATTGAACTCATAAAAAAAAGAGCTTTAGCTCTTTTTTGACTGTTGTTTTCTAGTCTTCTGGTGAAAAATCTTCTTTGCCGACGCCGCACAAAGGGCAAACCCAATCATCCGGAATATCTTCAAATGCTGTTCCCGGACTAACGCCGCTGTCAGGATCCCCCACTTCAGGATCATAAACATAACCACAAATATCGCATATGTATTTCTGCATTTCTTCCTCCTCCAGAATTCATCTGAAACTGACTTTATTTCTTGAATATATTTATACCCAGGTCTTGCCGGGTCTAACACCCTACTTAAAAAAATAAAATGGATTTAATATAGAAAGTTAGCTTTAATGTGATGACATGTTAAAGGCACCTTCCAGAAAATCTGAAAGGTGCCTTTTCTCAATACTTCTAACTAGTCTTGAACAATTGCTTCTACTGGACATTGTTCTGCACAAGTACCACAGTCAGTACATTTAGCAGCATCGATAACATAGATATCGCCTTCGGAAATTGCTTCTACTGGACATTCGTCCATGCAAGAACCACAAGCAATACATTCGTCTGTAATTTTATAAGCCATCTAAAAAACCCTCCTTTTAGCATTAACAACATATTTATTATATCCTTTTTTGTTGTGAAATCAAGATGATTATTTGTCTTTTTTGACTTTTTCGAATTTTTTTACTTCAATTTCTTCCAGAAAATATTTTTTCACTTCCGTTTCATCCTTATTTACCTGAATTTTAACGAAAACGGTTTCTTCCAGAATGCTCAACTTGAATACTTCACCCTCACCATCGGCGGTGATGACTCTTTGTCCAACCTTTGGCAGCTTTTTGGAAACTTCTTCATAAAATTCCTGTTCATAGGTCAGACAGCATAAGAGCCGACCGCAGATCCCTGAAATCTTAGTAGAATTAAGGGAAAGATTTTGTTCCTTGGCCATTTTTATCGAAACCGGGGTAAAATCACCCAGCCACTGGGCACAACAGGTGGTTCGCCCGCAAACTCCCAAGCCTTTGAATATCTTGGCTTCATCCCGAACTCCAATTTGCCGGAGTTCAATCCGCACCTTAAAGATGGAAGCCAGGTCCTTGACCAGCTCTCTAAAATCGACCCGACCTTCGGCGGTAAAATAAAAAATCGCCTTTTTCTGATCAAAGGTGTATTCCACATCGATGAGTTTCATTTCCAGTTTATGTTTTTTGGCCTTAGTAATAAAAACCGCTTTGGCATCCTGTTCATTTTGCTTGAGCTTATTAAACTCCATGGTATCTGTTTCCGTCGCTTTGCGGATCACCGGTTTTACCGGCGCCACCATTTCTTCTTCATCCACAACTCTGGCTGTCAAAGCGATTTCGCCATACTCAATGCCTCTGACGGTTTCCACAATAACCGGATCAAACTGTTCAAACTCAATATCCAGGGGATCAAAATAATATATTTTGCCCACTTTTTTAAATCGTACGCCGACGACTGATTTTCCCATTGGATTTATCCTTTCTGAATTTTCATTATCTTAATGAAACACTTTTCCCATTGTAATCTTAAATTAACATTATATTGTATCGCAGCCATCATTTCAAATAAAGTTTTGATAATGGCCTGATTTTTTTCATTTTTCAGCAATTGATGGTAGGCTCTATGAGCGGGATTCGGCTCCCCATGGTTTGGTAGCGGATGACCTTCCAGCAGCAGGTTGATCTCATAAAACCAGTGAATTAAAAACTCCAGCATCTCCTGACTGGTAGCCTTATCCTTGGATAAAACCTCGGCCAGGGTAAAAACTTTTATTTCATCCCCTTTTAAAAGGCTGTACAGCTCCCTGAGATAATGGGTTCTTTCTTTTTGGATCTCGCTGTTATTCAGCAGATATAAGGCCAGTCCCGGAGATCCCCCGGCGGCCCGGACGGCCTCAGCCACCGCTGTCTTATCAAACCCGCCTTCCTGAAAAATGATTGTCTCCATATCGAAAATGCTCAGCGGCTGAAAATGATAGCACTGACACCGGGAGCGGATCGTCGGCAAAATGGACTGGGTTTGACTGGTGATAAGAATAAAAATATTATAGCTGAGCGGTTCTTCCAAAGACTTTAACAGGCTGTTCTGGGCCTCCGGCGTCATTCTTTCGGCCCCATCGATGATATTAATCCGCCAATTTCCCGAGTAGGGTTTAATTGAGAGCTCACTGATCATTTCCCGGACCTGGCTGATCTTTATGCTGGCTTCCCCGGCTTTGGGCCCAATAACTTTGACATCCGGATAGTTTTCATGGTCGATCTGGGTACAGACCGGACAATGGCCACAGGCCTTGCCAGTCTGATCCTGACATAAGAGTGCCTTAGCAAATTCCCGGGCGGTTTTCTTTTTCCCGATGCCATCGATTCCTGAAAAAAGGTAAGCATGGCTTACCTCACTGGATTTTATTTCTTTGGCAAGATGATTGGTGATGGTTTGATGACCCTGTATCTTTTCAAACATGGTTTTCCTCTCAAAGTCCGCGGTTAATTCGGTTTGTTCTTTTTGTTTTCGTTATCATCATTGTCATCCCAATCATCCGTATCCAGTCCCAGCTCCGCATCCAATTCGGCGCTAAATTCTTCGTAATCCAGTAGTTTAGCAGCCGCTTCGTAATCACTGTCTTTGACAAAAACCTCGATATGGGCCGGTGTAAAATTGCCCATGAAGATGCTGCGGATCGGTCCGCCAAATCCTTTTTCTTTGGTGATTACCTGAATCCCATTGGCATTGAGATAATTCTTAAGCAAAATAAAACCCATATCTGAGTCGGCCATGGTTAAATAGGTATATTGATCTTCAATCATTTGATTTACGCTCCTTAATGCATTCCCAGATTTCCTCATGGATGCTTTTGATGCTTCGCAATTGGTTATTTTGAACACAATTTATTTCTGTCCATCCGTATTCCGCCAACAGCGCCAAGGCACTGTGGTAGGAATCCCTAAGATGTTCGGGGCTACTTTCGTGAATATCTTTTTGCTGCTTTCCGGTTATTTTATTATTTCGGTTCTTGATCAGCTGTTGGTTGATCTCCGGGGGGATGTTCAGAAAAAACACCCGATCCGGAATCGGCAGACCATAAAGATTAAATTCATAATCCCACAACCAGTCAAGAAAACGTTTCCGTTCTTCAGGATCCTTTATTTTTCCCGCCTGATGCACCATATTAGAGGTGGTATAGCGATCTACCAGCACCAGTCCCCCCTGCGTAAGAAAGTCCTCGTAATCTTCCTTATAAGAAGCATAACGGTCTGCTGCGTAAAAGGTGGAAGCAATATACGGGCTGACGGTCCCGGGATCTTTCCCGAAGGCCCCTTCCAAGTATAATTTTACCATGGCTGAGGATTTTTTGTCATAGCGGGGGTACGAAATTTTCATGACTTTTTCCCCTGCTTTTACCAGCCGGTCATAGAGCAGTTGGGTTTGGGTTTGTTTCCCGCTGCCATCCACCCCTTCGATGACGATCAATTGTCCCTGATGATTCTTTTCCATAATAACCGGCTCCTTTTTTATAATCGTTACTGCTCTGTTGGCATCGATCCCCACCACCGCCACCTGGTGATCCAGCAGATAGTTTAAATAAACCACCATTTCCGGGCTGATCCGGCTACCGGGCAGTAATACCGGAATACCCGGCGGATAGGGAATAATAAAATCCCCGACCAGCTGACCCACGGCCATGTCCAAGGTTGTCTTACCCCGGTGTTCGGAAGCCAGGGCTTCCCACAGCGGTATTTCGGTTTGTACCGCGGCGGTAAAATCAATGTTTTCCCAAAAACGGGTTGGGGGCTTTATTTCTTTATCTTCAGACTGATCCAGCCTGATGGTTTTATTTATATCACAGATAGCTTGGGTTATTCTTGCTAAGTCAGCTTGAGTTGTTCCCATCCCGGTCATCGCCAGCACGTAGTTATCGCCGGACATCTCACATTGAATGCCGTACTTTTTGGCCAGCTGGGCTGCCACTTCGGTTCCGGCGATGCCCCGGGTCTGAAAAAGCCACTTACTGCGATCATAATCATTGGCCGGGTCATTTCCGCCATACAAAGTAATGGGTTCCTGCCCATTCTGATTCTGGCAGAATTCCCGATGGGCCGCCACAATCGTATTAAAAATAATTTCGCCCTTTTCATAAGCCGCGTCTACCGCCTCTTCCACCGAGATCATCAGTGGATAGCTGGGTGACGAGCTTTGCAGCAGGCTAAGATAGGATTTGATCTTCTGCCGGTCGACCCGGCTGCCCTGAAAATGGAGCAGCGAGCTTTGGGTCAGGGATCCCAGTATTTTATGGGTGCTCTGAATCACCACATCGGCCCCGGCTGACAGGGCGTCTTGCGGCAGTTTGTCACTAAAGTGCAGATGCGCGCCGTGGGCTTCATCAACAATTAAGAATTTCCCCTGGTCATGCAGGATTGCGGCTATTTTCGCGATGTCGCTGGTGGTGCCATAATAGCTGGGGTTGGTTAGAATCATGCCCCCGATTTTGGGATTTTCGGCCAGCGCCTGGTGCACCGATGCGACGCTGATCGAGTGGGCAAAACCCAAGTTTTTGTCAATCTCCGGGGTGATAAAAACGCCTTCAATGCGCCCCAGCCCCAGCGCGCCAAAGACGGCCCGATGACAGTTAATTGGTACCAGCAGCTGAGTGCCTGGGGAGCAGCTGCCCAGGATGGCACTGTGAATGCCAGTGGTGGTACCGTTGACGAGAATGGCCGCTTCATCGCTTTGATAGATCGCAGCCAGTTTTTTCTGAGCCTGGGCAATGATCCCCTGGGCATCGTGAAGGTTGTCAGCGCCGGGTATCTCGGTGATATCATAGTCATATAAGGCAAAGGCTTCGCCCCGGCCCTTATGTCCGGGCATATGAAACCGGCACTGGTTGTGGCTGTTAATTCTATCGAGTTCGTTCTTTATGATACTTTTTTTTATATCGATCTTTGTTATTTTTTTCATGCCTTTATTTTAACACAACTGCCTACCTATAAACTGAGAAATTTAACTTTTGTCCTTTTAACTTGCTGGGAATTATTATATAATGTTTGAGCAAATACATTTATGAGGTGAAGAGAAAAATGTCCAGTGAAAAAATTATTAATATCAATATGGAAAATTTCGAATCCGAGATTTTATCCTATAATGGTGCTGTCATGGTAGATTTTTGGGCAGAATGGTGTGGTCCTTGTAAAGCGCTATCCCCGACAATCGATGAAATTTCTCAGGAGCTGGGAGCTGATATGAAGGTTTGTAAGATCAATGTGGATGAAAACCAGACCCTGGCCCAACAGTTCCGGGTTATGAGTATCCCCACGGTGGTTTTCTTTAAAAACGGTGAGGCCGTGAACCGCTTTGTCGGTGTTCGTGAAAAAAATGAATATATCGATACGATGAAGAGCCTGTAATTCCGGCCCTTTTAAAAAGCCTAAACAGAATTTTATAATTCTGTTTAGGCTTTTTTTATTTACGCTATTCTATTTATCTTATTTTAGCACATTAATTACGAAACTTTTCCACCGGAGGGAATGCCATCGACGGTGACCAGGGATAATTTTTTGCCTTTGGTGGCGGCCAGGATCATGCCGTTGGATTCCAGTCCCCGCAGATTGACCGGTTTCAGGTTAGCGACGAGGATGACAGTTTTGCCGACCAGGTCTGCCGGGGCATAGTATTTGGCAATACCGGATACCACCTGGCGTTTTTCCTGACCGACCATCAGCTGTAAGACCAGCAGGCGGTCGGCATCCGGATGGGGTTCGCAGGCGACTACCTCGGCCACCCGCAGCTGCACCTTGGCAAAATCATCAATGGTGATCAGGCCTTCCGGCAGTTCTTCCGGACTTGCGCTGTCATTTTCTTTTTTGGCTTTTTCGGGCTTGACTTTCGCTTCTTTGACTGGCTGTTCGGCTTTCTTTTCCAGCTCAATCCGCGGGAACAGGGCGTCGCAGCGTTCGATCTTGAGACCTTCCGGATAGCCGCCAAATTTCTGGATGCTGTCCCAGGTTAAACTATCCGCAGGACATTTTAACTGTTCGCCGATTTTTCGGGCGGTTTCCGGCATCGCTGCCGAAATCAGCACGGTGACGATTCGCAGCGATTCGGTCAGGTTATACATAACCTGAGCCAGACGGGCCTGTTTTTCCGGACTTTTGCCGAGTACCCAGGGTTGAGTTTCATCAATATACTTATTGGAGCGGGAAACCAGCTTCCAGATTTCTTCCAGGGCCCGGCTGAAATCCAGCTTGTCCATATAATCACTGACGATCGCCGGGGTTTTTTCGGCCAGTTCGATAATCTCGCTATCGATTTCTTCTTTTTTCCGTTGATTGGGAATAATCCCGCCGAAGTATTTATCGGTCATCGCCAGGGTGCGGCTGAGCAGATTACCAAGGTCATTAGCCAGGTCGGAATTGATGTGGCTGACCAGCAGGTCTTCGTTATAAACACCGTCAGAACCGTAGCTCATTTCCCGCAGTACATGGTAGCGCAGGGCATCGACGCCATATTTATCGACTAAGACCACCGGATCGACCACGTTACCTACCGATTTGGACATTTTTCCGCCTTTTAACAAGATCCAGCCGTGGCCGTAAACCTGTTTGGGCAGGGGCAATTTTAACGCCATCAGGATAATTGGCCAGTAGATGGTATGGAAACGGATAATATCTTTGCCAACCAGATGGACATCGGCCGGCCAGTATTTTTCCATCAGGTCGGGCTTATCATTGAGGTAGCCCAAGGCTGAAATGTAGTTGGGCAGGGCGTCAATCCACACATAGACGACATGACCGGGATCAAAATCCACCGGTACCCCCCAGCTAAAGGAGGTCCGGGAGACGCATAAATCCTGGAGCCCGGGTTTAATAAAATTATTGACCATTTCATTTTTTCGGGATTCCGGCTGAATGAAATGGGGGTTATCTTCAATGTATTTCATCAGATCATCGGCATATTTGGACATTTTAAAGAAATAGGCCTCTTCCGAAGCTTTTTCAACCGGCCGGCCACAGTCCGGACAGTTACCGTCAACTAGCTGACTTTCGGTCCAGAAGGATTCACAGGGGGTACAGTACCAGCCTTCGTAATTGGATTTATAAATATCGCCCTGATCATAGAGCTGCTTGAAAATCCGCTGAATGGTTTTTTCATGCTCGGGATCAGTGGTCCGGATAAACTGATCATAGCTGATGTTCATGGTGTCCCAGAGGTTTTTGATGCCGGTGACAATTCCATCGACATAAGCCTGGGGCGCGACCCCGGCAGCCTCAGCGACCTTCTCAATCTTTTGGCCGTGTTCATCGGTGCCGGTTAAAAAGTAGGTATCATAACCCTGCAGTTTTTTAAACCGGGTAATCGTATCCGCTGCCACCGTGGTGTAGGTATGACCGATATGCAGGTTTCCACTGGGATAATAAATGGGGGTCGTAATATAAAATGTTTTTTCTGTCATAAATTTCTCCTTAATTCCAGATTTTTATGGGCTTTATCGTTTTACCGCGTTATAAACATCCCGTCTTGAAATATTCCGGTCTTTGGCCACGGCTTTCATCGCTTCTTTTTCCGGTAGTCCCGTATTCAGATAATATTCGAGGTGTTCTTCCAGACTCAGGCTTTCCAGTTCCAGACCGGCCGCGGCGTTGCCTTCATCGGCGGTTCGGCCTTCAATACAGAGCACATATTCGCCCCGGGGAGACTGTTGCTGATAATAGTGAAGATGTTCTGCGATGGTGCCATAGCGGGTTTCCTCGTAGCGTTTGGTAATTTCTCTCGAAATACTCATCTGCCGATGGCCCAAGCCATGCTGATCAAGAATTTCCAGCGTTTTTGGTAACCGGTGCGGCGATTCGTAAAGGACAACGGTAAACTCCGATGCTTCGATTCGTTTCAGGCCTTCTTTAACGGCTTTGTTTTCTTTGCCTAAAAAACCGAGAAACAAAAACGCGCGGGTATCCAGACCCGACAATACCAGGCCGCAGAGCCCGGCGTTGGGGCCGGGGACCACTTCCAGAGCAATGTCATTGGCGACGCAGTTTTTTACCAGCACCGATCCCGGGTCGGAAATCAGTGGCATCCCGGCATCAGAGATCAGAGCAATATTCTGGCCCTGTTTCAGCAGTTCAATGAGTCCTTCGCTGGACTGTTGTTCATTATGCTGATGATAGGACACCATCTTTTTGGAAATCTCGAAGTGATTGAGCAGCTTAATCGAATGTCTGGTGTCTTCGGCGGCGATCAGATCAACCTCCTGCAAAACCCGCAAGCCGCGGATGCTCATATCATCCAGATTTCCGATCGGGGTACCGACAATATATAGTTTTCCGGACATCTATTCGTTATACAGGTTTCTGGCGACATACACCCCATTGGCGGATGCCTGCATCAAACCCCTGGTTACCCCAGCGCCGTCACCCAACACATAGAGATTCTTGATGCTGGACTGGAAGTTTCTATCAACGGTTACCTTATTGGAATAGAACTTGACCTCGACCCCATAAAGCAGGGTTTCGTCGCTGGCCAGACCGGGTGAAATATGATCCAGGGCCTGAATCATTTCATCAATGTCCTTCATAATCCGGTAAGGCAAGACTAAACAAAGATCACCAGGCACCGCATCGATTAAAGTCGGCCGGATGTTATTTCGCATCAGCCGTTCCTGGGTGGTACGGCGGCCTCTTAAAAAATCGCCGTAGCGCTGAACCATGATCTTGTTGCCGGTGAGCATATTTCCCAACCCGGCAATGTGCTTGCCGTAGGCGACCGCTTCCTTAAAGGGTTCGGTAAAGCTCTTGGAGACCAACAACGCAAAATTAGTATTATGGGTTTTTAATTTATCAGATTTGTAGCTGTGACCGTTGACCACCGCCAACTGGTTATCATAATATTCAGTCGACACGACGCCCCCGGGATTGGAACAGAAGGTCCGGACGCTGTCATCAAAGGTTGGCGTATAATAAACCAGTTTACCTTCGTAAAGGGCGTCATTGATTTCCTGCATGACCTCGTTGCGGGTTTCCAGACGAATCCCGATATCGATTTTTCCGACCTTGGTTTCGACCTTGTATTCTTCGCACATGGTGGTAAACCATTCCGAGCCATCCCGGCCCACGGCCACCAGTACCTTGTCAGCCCGATAGGTTTCGCCCTTGGCCACCACGCCGACCACGGCATCATCCTCGACCACCAGACTTTGTACTGGGGTCCGGAATTTAATATCGATACCCAGATCGTTGATTAGATAGTTCTGAATCCGCTGGTAGATGGTATAACCCACCTCGGTACCCATATGACGGACCGGGCATTCAATCAGCTTCAGATTACTCTGGATCGCCTTGGTGCGGATGTCGCGGATCTTGTCAGGATTATCCAGCCCATGGACCCGTTTGTCGGCGCCAAATTCGATATAGAGGTCATCCACATATTTAATCAGATCGACGGTGGTGTTATAGCCGATATATTCCGGCAATTCGCCGCCAACATCTGGTGAAAGCGACAGCTTACCGTCAGAATAGGCCCCAGCACCGGCAAAACCGGTGGTAATATTACAGGGCTTACAGCCAATACAAACGTTGGTCTGGCGTTTGGGACAGATCCGTTTTTCAATGGAATTACCCTTTTCCAGCATCAGGATCTTCAGTTCCTTATTTTTTTTAGCCAGTTCCATGGCCGCGAAAATACCGCCTGGTCCAGCCCCGATGATTATCACATCATATTTCATGTTATTCTTCCTTTATGCAAACGCATCCGGGCCGTAGTCATCTTCATTATAACCCACAGCCAGATCGTTGAATTTTGTATATTCGGGAATCCATGCCAGACGAACGGTTCCGGTTGGACCGTTACGTTGCTTGGCGATGATTACCTCTGATAAGTTTTTTAATTCGGGGTTTTTATCGTAATAAAATTCCCGGTACAACAGCATGATGACATCAGCATCCTGCTCGATCGAACCAGACTCACGCAAATCCGACATGACCGGATGATGATCGGTTCGGGCGTCCGGGGCCCGGCTGAGCTGGGATAAAGCAATCACCGGAGCTTCCATTTCCCGGGCCAGGGCTTTTAAGCCCCGTGACATTTCGGAAATTTCATTTTGCCGGTTTTCGCTGCGGCTGCCGCCACTCATCAACTGCAGGTAGTCAATCACAATCAGATCCAGGGCTTTTTCTGTTTTTAGCCGCCGGCATTTGGAGCGGACTTCAGAAACTGTGATCCCCGGGGTATCATCTATAAAGATACTGGCCCCGTAAAGAGTATTGTACCCCACGACCATTCGCTCCCAGTCTTCCTTGCTCAGGTTACCGGTTCTAACGTTGTTACTGTCCACCAACGAGGCGGCGCAAAGCATACGCTGAACCAGTTGTTCCTTGGACATTTCGAGACTGAAAATAGCCACCGAGCGGTTATCTTTGATGGCGGCATTTTGGGCGATATTCAAGGCAAAGGCCGTTTTTCCCATCGATGGCCGGGCGGCCACAATAATCAGATCGGAGGGCTGTAAACCGGAGGTAATATGGTTAAGCTCGGTAAAGCCGGTTTCGATGCCGGTGAGCTTGCCTTTTTTACTTTCAATGGCCTCAATCTGGGCCAGGGTGGTGCTGAGGGTTTCCTGAATACTCTGAAAATCACCGGTCCGCCGACCCTGGGAAACCTTAAAGATTTCCTGTTCGGCGCGGTCAATCACATCTCCGATATTATCGTATTGGCCATAGCTGTCTTCCAGAATCTGGGTCGCGGTATGGATAAGATTGCGAATTACTGCCTTCTCATGAACGATCTGGCAGTATTCCAGATAATTTCGATTAATCGGCACCATCTCAATCAGTTCACTGAGATAGCCAATCCCACCGATTTTTTCCAGCACCCCACGATTTCTGAGCGAGTTGATCAGGGTGACGGTATCGATGGGTTTTCTTTCATTGTGAAGATCCAACATCGATTCGTAAATTTCTTTATGGGCCCCGCGATAAAAATCATGGGGTGATAACAGCTCTTCAGCCCGGGCAATATTTGACTCATCCATCAGGATGGCGCCTAAAACAGACTGCTCTGCTTCGATATTATGGGGAGGGACTTTGGAATTCATCACCACTTGGTCTCCTAGGCTTCGCCTTTGATGATCACGGTCAGTTTTCCAATCACGCCCTGATAGGTTTTAATTTTAACTTCAGCCCGGCCCACATTGCGTAGCGGCATTTCCAGCTCAACCTTGCGTTTATCGACCTTGATACCTTTTTGTTTTTCCAGCGCTTCGGTGATGTCTTTGCTGGTAACCGAGCCGAACAGCTTACCGTCTTCCCCAGCTCGTTCGGTAATGGTAATTTCCGTTTCATCAATTGTTTTTGCCAATTCGACCGCGGCCTGTCGTTCTGCTTCCATTTTCTTTGCTTCGTCAGCCTTGGTTTGTTCAGCCATGGCAATGTTTTCTTTATTGCCGATGACACCCTTGCCGGTTTTAATCAGGAAGTTCCGGCCGTAACCATCCTTCACTTCGACAATATCACCTTTATTTCCAACACTTTTTACATTTTCTAATAAAACTACTTTCATGATCCATTCTCCTTCTTATATGTTTTAATGGCCGTGAGTAACAGCTCTTTTCCGGTTTCAAGATTCTTTTCCCCCGGGAATTGTGCTCCGGCAATGGCCAAATGCCCACCGCCGCCAAGTGTTTCCAAGATTACCTGAACATTGACTTCGCCCATCGAACGGGCACTGATAGCCAGACCCTCGTCATTTTTCAGAATGATGAAAGAGGCCACAATCCCTTTGATGTTCAGTAGTTCATCAGCAGCCTGGGCGGCAATAACCTTGCCATAATCGGTGTTGTTCTCAAAGGTTGAGATGGCAATGTTATCAAAATATATTTTGGCGTTCTTGACAGCATCTGATTTGGCCGTATAGGTATTGAGGTCATCCTGCAGCAAAATTTTGCTGACTAATGTATCGGCACCCTTTCTTTTTAAATAGGAGGCCGCCTCAAAGGTTCGCACCCCGGTTTTCAGGGTAAACATCTTGGTGTCCATGCAGATCCCCGCCATCAGGGCATTGGCTTCAATGGTAGTGAGCTGATTTTTCTCATCAAAATACTGGAGCAGTTCGGTGACCAGTTCACAGGTGGAAGAAGCATAGGCTTCGGTATAGGTCAGCAGGGTTTCTTTAATGGCTTTCCCCGATCGTCGATGATGATCAATGACGACAATTTTAGGGATCTGATCGACCAGATCTGGCATTTCCAGATAATTCACCGTTTGGGTGTCTATAATAATTAACAAGGTATTTTTTGTGGCATAACTTTCGGCTTCTTTGGGGGTAATAAAGGCATCCTGATAGGCTTCATTTTCCAACAGATAGTCAAAAAGCGATTTAATCGAGTAGTTGATCTCCCGAATCACAATTTTGCCTTCTTTCCCCAGCGATTTACAAGCTCCCAGCAACCCCACTGCCGAACCCAGACAATCCATATCCGGGTTTTGATGGCCCATCATCAGGACGTGGTCCGACTCTTTAATCAGCTCTTTTAGGCCGTAAGCCTTAACCCGGGCCTTGACCTTGGTTCGCTTTTCGGTGGCTTCGGTTTTGCCGCCATAAAAAGACATTTTTTCATCCTGACGGACCACTGCCTGATCGCCCCCGCGAGCCAGGGCAATATCCAGGGCTGAATGGGATAATTCCTGAGATTCAGTAATTCCCAGAATACTCTCCGAGATACCAATACCAATACTGAGGGTAATGGGAACTTTTTCATCATTTTCAATTTCCCGGACCTCATCCAGTATTTTGAAATTTTCTTTTTCGAGCGCACAGATTTTGCCGCGTTCAAAAATCATCAGATAGCGGTCACTTTCGTATTCAATAATAACGCTGCCCAGCTGTTTTGCCCATTCGTTCAGCTTGAGATCGACCTTACCCAGAATCGCCGAGCGCTTATGACTGGGAATCTGCTCGATGATATCATCATAATTGTCGATCACAATATAGCAAAACAGGGGCGAATTTTTTCGATATAGTTGCCGCTGCTTGCTTTGTTCGGTGATATCAAAAAAATGGAGCAGCTCAAAACTGTGAACCTTGTCCGAGAAGGCATTGGTAACCACCCCATAATCCCGTTCTTCGTAATGGAAGGTGAATTCATCGGCCTTTACCGCTTCATCCAGTTTAAAATCCAGTTCTTCGATAATACTCTTTTTGAATAAGCCTTCTTTTTCTTTCTTGAAGGCCTTTCCAAAGGCCTGATTATACCAGTAAATCATCCCTTCATTATCAACAATGGCCATGGCGATGGGCATTTCATACATTCGCTCCTGGTTGATCTTATCGAGATCGCTATATATTTCATCAATGGCCTTATCGATTTTAATTTCGTCGATGCTGGTATTTTTGGTATAGTAGATAATCAGAATCACAAAGACTATAACCCCGGCAATTCCCAGGAAGATATTATAAAAACCAAGTGCAATGGAAACCATCAACTGCGCCGCGATAGCGAACCGGACAATATCTTTCTTTGATTCTTTCATTTTATCTGGGACTCCCTTCTAAAAATCCGGCGAATTCCGATATAAGTATCAGCTACCCCCACAATGGTCACGATCGAACTTATTAAAAAACCCAGAAAAACGACCAGCACTTTGAGTCCTTTGTTCGACAGTTGTTTATATTCCATATAATTAAGCATCAGCGACAGCCCCATAACGAAGAAAATAATATTGACAAAGTTCATCACTGTCACAATGTATATCTGCGGTATACTGGATAACTGGAACATACTGACCATAAAATCACCAAGCAACAGCACCATTAAAAAGTATTTGAGGGTTACCGGCATTTCCCATTGGCTAAGGGGCTTAAAGGTTTTGACCGGATACCCGATTCGTTTTAGAATCATGTCTGAGACCACAACATTGACCATCCCAAAAATAACGGGCAGCAGTAAAAATGCGCTGGGCAGTACCAGCTTCATCATTTCGATATTTTTTTCCATGGTGGTTTTCGCGATTGCCAATTGTTCCGCATCCATGAGATTGGCGGTTTCATAAAATGTCATTACCTCGCTGGTGCTCTGCTCCAGGGTCTGGAACAGCAGACTGGTAAAACCGATCCCCATTACCAGCTCGTAGCTGGCTACCACGGCAATCAACAGAATTGAAAAACCAAGAACTCCGATAACGACTTTTTTGAATGACGACAAATCCCGATTATAGGCAAACCCCAGACTGCATCCCACAAAGAGCATCAGCGCTCCGAAGGAAATCGCATTGAGCGGTCCCAGAAACAGACCGATCAGAATAGTGGCGGCAATACTGGAAAGTACACTTACTTTCAGTCCCTGGCGCTTTCCCAGCACAACCATCGGTACCGGTATAAAAAATACCAACAATACAAAGAAAGGCAGATAATAACTAACTAAAGTAAGAATTACTCCCAGTGCGCAAAACATGGCACCTTCTGTTATTCCACGTGTTTTCATTGATCCTCCAAATTGGCAACTTAGCTGTTCCCATACGCAGTTTATTTATGCGTAAAAAGTTACTGAACCATTATATCACAATAAAAGAAAATGCCCATTATTTTTGTTTGTCTTTATCTTGAATTTCGGTGTAAAACTCGTCACCAGATGCGACTGTTGTAATTGTGATCGATCCGGTTTTATTCAATGTGCCAGCTCCTAATTGGTGGACCCTGATTATCCATGACATAGAAAAAGCTGTTCACCTCAGGTCCTTCCTGAAATAAACAGCCTTAAAATTTTTAGTTATTTGAGCTATATGGTAAAAGGGCAACGTTTCGCGCACGTTTAATCGCTTCAGTTACCTTTCTCTGATGTTTAGCACAGGTGCCAGTGGCTCGTCTTGGTAGAATTTTCCCACGTTCAGAAACGAATTTCTTCAGTGTGATTACATCTTTATAATCTACATTTTCTACTTTTCGTTCGCAGAACTCACAAACTTTTCTTCTCTTTTTAAATGGCTTTGGCATTGTATTTTCCTCCTATCTTAAAAAGGTATATCGTCATCATCGGCCATCAGATGAAAATCTTCATCCAGTCCCATGACTGACATATTGTTATTATTATCTACTCGTGGCGCTGAAGTTTGCTGGAATCCGGCGTTGGAATCTTTCCGGCTGGATGACAGGAAATTAATCTCATCGGCAACAACTTCCGTCACATAACGTCGTTGACCATCCTGTGCGTCGTAACTTCTTACTTGTAGTCGTCCTGATACGCCAATTTGGCTCCCCTTTGACAAATATTGTCCGGCAAATTCTGCCTGTTTTCCCCACACAACGATTGGCACAAAGTCTGCTTCTTTTTGACCATCTTTGTTTTTAAAACGACGATCCACCGCTAAGGTAAATGTAGCTACCGCTTTGCCCGTTGTTGTGTTTTTTACCTCAGGATCTCGGGTTAGTCTTCCTACTAGAATTACTTTATTCACAGAACTGCCCCCTATTTCTCTTTTTTAATAACGATGCTTCGAATAAACTGTTCGTTAATTTTGTATAAATGATCCAATGCATCAAGTACTGAGTTCTCAGCTTTGAAGTCTACTAATACGTAGAAACCTTCTTGATACTTTTTATCGATTTCGTAGGCTAATTTTCTTTTGCCCCATTCGTCGACTTTTTCAATTTCTCCAGCTGCTTCAATTACAGCCTTTACTTTGCCTACTAATTCTTCAATCGCTTCTTTTTCAAGATCCGGTTTTAAAACAAATAATGTTTCGTATACTCTCATTCCATTTCACCTCCTCATGGACTATGGCTCACTTTTCCAGCGAGCAAGGATTACAGCTTTTAATTATATCATATCTTACAATTCATGCAAGGGTTTTCTTTTTATTTTTTATTTACACCGGCACAACCGCATTAAATAGAATTGGCGTCATAAATGTTTCGATGAATGCCGCAATTAAAAAGAGCGGTATCAGCCATAATAGATATATCCGTAAACATCCGATCACTGCCTGTTTTAATTCCCCTTTAATACTTCTTCTTAAAATGGTCTTCGAAAGTTTGTAACAGAGATGAACTCCCAGCGTTACTCCTAAAACCAGGGCCGGAATCTCAATCATTCCATGGGGCAAAACGCCCACCAGAAAAGCAAACCAGCCAATGCCGTTGGTTTGATAAACGGCTCCAATCAGTCCAATAATGATGGCATTAGACGCCAGCGAAAACATCGGCAAAAACAAAAAAGGAATAGCACCCAAAAGGCTGCTGATTCCACTGGCAATAACATTATTTAAAAAAATGCCGAACCAGAGGTCGATACCAGTACCATCTAGAAATTCCTTCTGATTAAACAGCGACTGCAACTCATTAAAATAGCTTTGACTCAAGGCTGGATCACTGAGAAAAAGCAGGGAATTTAACACAATCATAATGCCAAAAAAAGCCAGACAAAAATAAAATGTTGATTTAAGATTTTTTTCAAAGTAGGTTTCTGCGCCATGCCATTGGGTCATAAAAAAAGTTTTCATACTTCTCCTTTGCTCTCGCCGCTCAGAATTTTCTTGATCTGTTTATTGAATTTTGACCGTTGCAGCATCACAATATGGCCGCAGCCCAGGCATTTTATTTTGATATCTGCTCCAACCCGGATAATTTCCCATTCAAAACTCCCACAGGGGTGCTTTTTTTTCATTTCTACCCGATCCCCTAATGCATAAACCTTAGCTTCCATGTTTTACCTCTGCTTCTTTTATCTTCACGTCTATAGCTGAATCACGATTGTAAATGACGGTTTTATTATAAGGAATTTCAATTCCTTTTTCATCAAAAACTTCTTTGATTCGCTGCCTTAGTGCATTTTCTGCTGCAAACTTTGACGATGCATCCTCATCACAAACCACACGAATAATAACTGCTGAAGGATCCAGTCGTGTTACGCCCTGAATTTCCGGTCGCGTTTTAAATAGTTCTTCATGATTTTTATATAAATCCTCACAAGTCTCTTCCAGTATTTTCATTACCTTATTTACATCTTCCTCATAGGCAATACTTACTTCCACAATTGCTTTCATATGCCCCTTGGAATAATTTACTAAACGATCAATCTTTCCGTTGTGAATGATAAAGAGCCCCCCATTAAATTCCCTGATGCTGGTGGTACGGATGCCAATGGTCTCGACAATCCCGTAATGGGTTTCGTCAATGATCACATAATCACCGACACTGAATTGATTTTCAAATACAATCACAAATCCGCTCATGACGTCTTCGACAATGCCCTGAGCCCCAAACCCAATCGCCAGGGTTCCGACGCCGGCTACCGCCAGTAGCGATCCTACATTGATAAACTGGCCCAGGATAATCAGCCCGGCCAGGGTCCAGATGCTGGCTCTGGCAGCAGTTTTGGTGACGTGGTTTAAGGTCGTGATGCGCCGGGAGTCTCGGGGTTCCAGGCCAGCCTTTTCCCCGTCAAAGATCCGGTCGACAACACTAAAGGTAATTTTTAAACTGATCACAACTGCGATCAGGACAATTCCCGAAACCAGACATTTTTGCAAAAGATGTGAAAAGTCGATTTGATTAAAATAGGATGTTAAACTTGTTGTTAGATATTCCATTATCATCTCCTATTGAATTCCCATATATTTAAATACCATTGGTGCGGCAAGCTGTAGCAGGCTGCTGTTTTCGGCCGTTGGCAGATTTGACACGCCACCGGTTGAAAGATTGATGACTGAAAATACCCACAGCGTAACCGCAATGATTGCCCCTCCTAAAATCAGTCCAATCACCATTCCCGCCAGTCGATTGATGGTTCCGATGATTGGAAGCTTTGTTATTCCCAGAAAAATAATCTGCAGGATCCAGCAAAAAACTGAAACTCCCAAGACAATGATTCCGAAGCCGATGCTTTGGGCAATACCATGCTTAATCAGCTCAGTCATGGTGATAAGGCTCTGATCGATGATGGCTTCACTACCGGTGATGTTGGCGAATCCCAACAGCGCGGTGGTTAAACCGCTTTGCTGGGCACCCAGATCCATCAGCGACTGGGAAACGGCTTCCACATTGATGGTTGCGAATAAGCTGTCTAGTACTCCCGACTGGATCAGCCAGTCTGCCAGCAGCGGTGAAAAAATCCAGGCGATTACAAAAGATGCAATAAATCCCCCGAAACTGATCAGGGTATTTATTGCACCTCGTTTGAATCCTATAATTCCCGAAAACAAGCAGATCAGGATGTAAATGTAATCAAGTGATGTCAATGCTCCAAGACTCATTTTTTATTCCTGTAATATTCTTCGATGTCTTCTTCGTTGATAATCCGCACCGCACTTGTTTCCATTAAAAATGACTTATCGTCGGTTTCTTCGTGTTGGTTCAGCCCTTGATTCAGATTTTTTAGATCAACGGGTTGAGACCGGTTCCAATCGCCGACTGTTTCTGACTGAGCTTTGTTACTTGCTGTTTCTATTTTAATTTCCGGAATGGCAGCTGGTTTTATTTCTGTCTCATAGGATTGTGGAACCTTTTCTGAAGAAAATTTACTTTCTTCTCCGACCGGATTGATTTTTTCAAAAAGTCCGGTTTCCGATTTGATCCGGCGGCTTTTTTTGTAATCTGTCCGTTCTGACCCGGCAGCGGTATCATCAAAGATTACTTCAGTCATGTTCATCGTTTCAGGTGCCTCGGGGGTGAATCCTTCATTAATCTGTTCATTGGAAAGACCTTCCAGACCAATACTTTCACGCTTTGGTGTGCGCGATTTTTTTCGGTTTTTTTTCTTGTCTTTCTTCGTTTCCAGATCATACTCCAGATCCCGCTGATCTTCGGCTTTTGTTTCTTCCCAGTACTTGCGACCCAGGGCGCGTCCTAAAACGATCCCAAACACCTGAAATGCGATGGTAAGTGCTAATGCAATCCCAAAGAATGCAAAAATTGATATCTCACTACCAATTAATTGATAAATTAGTCCGTATGGCAGATACCAGAAAATAGTAGGTGCGGCAATAAAGGCAAATTGGTTCCAGATACTGTTCGTATCCTGCCCTGGAAATATGCTGGAAACGACGGTTAATGTTACCGTTAAAACGATAATCGGAACGAGACTGTAAAGGACATATCTGAATGCCTTTGGTTTTTCATTTCCACTGATACTCTTAAAGCAGATTGCAAACAAGGTAATCCAGAATACCCCAATCGTCAATAACTGGATGCCGTTAAACAAATAGTTGAAATCGCTTGTTCTGATCACATCAAACACATTTTTAAATATCAGAACAATCACAATATAAAGAATATTCCCTAATACTGCCGCTTCAAGAGCAGACAATCGTCTCTTTCTTTTGATTTGATTCATTATTATCTCCATTTCATAATTGAATTGTCATAATTTGACTGATCATTAGTTTGTTTTTTCATATCCCAATTGTTCGAGCAGGCGATCCAATTCTTCCAGTGACGAATAGACAAACTCAATTTTTCCTTTTTTACCACGGCTGCTTAAATGCACTTTTGTTGCAAATTTTTTTTCCAATGCATCCTGGATTTCGATGATGTACCCGCTCGTATCTTCTTTTTTCTTCTGCAGCGGTTTTGCCAAACCTTCGGTTTGCATTTTTTTGATGCGATTTTCGGTTTCCCTGACACTCATTCCTTTTTCAATGATCTCATTGGCAAAGGCTTCCATTCTTTCCGGGTCTTCCAGAATCAGAATGGCCCGGGCATGGCCCGATGTAACCAGGCCCTGAGCCAATTGGTCCTGAATGCTTTTCGGCAGTTTTAACAGTCTGAGGGTGTTGGCAATAGCGGTTCGGCTTTTTCCGATCCGGATGCCAATTTCTCCCTGGGTCAGATTAAAGTTCTCCATCAAAGCTTCAAAGGCCAGGGCTTCTTCGATGCTGTTCAGGTTTTCCCGCTGAACATTTTCAATAATGGCAATCTCCAGCACTTCTTCTGGCGGTAGATCTTTGACGATAACCGGAACCTCTTTCAGACCGATCATATTTGCCGCCCGCCAGCGTCTTTCTCCCGCAATAATGGTATAACCCTTTATTTCCGGTTTGACCACCAGTGGCTGGACAATGCCATGTTCTTTGATTGATGCGCCCAATTCTTCCAATTTATTGCGATCAAAGGTTTTGCGGGGTTGTTTCGGGTTTGGTCGAATATTATTTGTTTTTACATAAAAAACCAGCTTTTCAAGGTCAACCTCCAACAATTCATCTTCTTGTGAAGTTACCACCGCTTCTTCGGGAAACAACGCTCTCAGACCTTTTCCTAAACCTGTATTTTTTCCCATAACTACTCCTGTCTCTGTATAAACTCTTTTGCCAGTGCCAGATATGCTTTTGATCCTTTTGATGCGTTAGCATATTCAAAAATAGTCTGTCCGTAGCTCGGTGCTTCGGCCAACCTTACATTTCGGGGGATCATTGTTTCATAAACCTTATCTTTAAAATAGTCAACCACTTCATCCACAACCTGATTTGATAAGTTAGTGCGACTATCGAACATAGTCATCAACACGCCCTCGATTTCCAGTTGCGGATTCAACCCCTGTTTGACCAGACTAATGGTATTCATCAATTGACTCACCCCTTCTAAAGCATAGAACTCGCATTGGATCGGTATCAATACCGTATTTGTCATTGCTAGGGCATTAATGGTCAATAATCCTAATGATGGCGGGCAATCAATAAATATATAATCATAGAAGGGTTTAATATTTTCGATGCTATTTTTAAGGCGCAACTCTCGCTGAGGCATATTGGTCAATTCAATCTCTGCCCCGGCCAGATCTGGATGGGATGGTAGAATATGAAGATTCTCATAGGAAGTCGTCAGAATGATCTCTTTAAGATCATCGCCGTGGATTATACCATTGTAGACGCTTTTTTCCAGATTGTTCTTTTCGATTCCGAATCCGCTGCTGGTATTCCCCTGGGGGTCGATGTCGATAACCAGGATCCGGTATCCTTCCAAACTGAGGGCAGTGGTTAAATTTATATTTGTGGTTGTTTTCCCAACCCCACCTTTTTGATTAAATACTGCCACGATTTTCGCCATATTCCACTCCTTAAATTTAATCACTCGTTCTTTGTTTACAAAACAGCCATAAAAGCATCTGTCCCGTTTAGTTCTAATGCTCTTGATTTTTGTCTGTTTAATGTTTCACGTGAAACATATGCGAAGTTTTACTCTCTCCGCATTTCCTTTTCGAGATGTTTCACGTGAAACATCTCGAAAACCAGGTCAAATGGTATCATATAACCCTTTATTTCTTCTTGTCATTTTAACCCTTAAACTGGGAAAGCTTCCTTCTTAATCTTGCCATTTATTCGCGGAAATAGAATTGGTGTTGGTTTTATTTTTTCCACATTCATTATAACATGAACATAATCGCTTTGCAGTAATAAACCCTTTTCTATTTCAACTATTTTCCCACCCAAAACGGCGATTGGTTTTCTGGCTGCTGCCAATTCTTCCTGATAGTCTCTTCCTTTCATCGATAAAAACTGCCCGCCGACCTTTGTCAGCGGCAAACAATATTCCGAAAGAAGAGTCAGATTTGCCACTGCCCGGGAAGTGACAACTTCATATTTTTCCCGATAAGCGCTGTCCTGCCCTAATTCTTCGGCTCTGCCGTGGAGAATTTGAACGTTGCTAATCCCTAACTCCTGGGCAATAGACTGAACCACATTCAGTTTCTTTTTAGTGGAATCCATCAGCGTAATCTCCGCTTTTTCTAGTAGAATTGCTAACGGAATGCCCGGGAACCCACCACCGGTTCCCACATCCAGAATGCTTGCCTGAGAGTTTTTGATCAGTTTAAGCAGGGTTAGGGAATCGAGTAAATGGAGCTTAATAAACTCATCTTCATCGGTAATCCGGGTCAGATTGATGTGTTTATTCTTTTCCAGCAATTGATCCATATACGCAATCAGCTTTTCGGCCTGTTTTTCATTAATGGTTATTTCAACCTCTTTGCCCATGGCAATCAACTTTTCGATACGACTATTCATGATCTGTTCCATCCTTATCTGAACTCCTGCGACGCTGTTCCAATGCAATTAATAAAACCGAAATATCCGCTGGAGAAACTCCGGAAATCCGCGACGCCTGCCCCATCGATAAGGGCTTTATTTCTTGAAGTTTTTCGGCGGCTTCGATCCGTAATCCACCAATTTTAGTGTAATCAAGTTCCGGGGGGATCAGTTTATGCTCAAGTTTCTTAAATTGTTCCACCTGTTGCAGTTGTTTTTTAATATAGCCTTCATATTTGATCTGAACTTCAACTTGTTCAACCACGCTCCAGTGCAGGGCTGGTCGCTCTGGGTCAAAGATCTCGGTTTGTAGGTATTTAACTTCCGGCCGTCTGATCAGTTCGCCGATCGATAATCCATGCTGGATCTCTGAGCTGCCAAAGGACTTAAGCACCTCATTTTTTTCCTGATTGGGTTTGACGATGACCTGATTGAGACGAATAATCTCCTGTTTGATCTGTTCCTTTTTCGCCAGAAACTTCTGATAACGATCCGCGCTGATCAACCCGACCCGATATCCGATCTCAGTTAAGCGCAGATCGGCGTTATCCTGTCGCAACAATAATCGGTATTCGGCCCGGGAAGTCATCATTCGATAAGGTTCGTCGATCCCCTTAGTGATAATATCATCGATGAGTACCCCAATATAACCTTCGGATCGATCGATAATCACCGGTTGTTCACCCCGTAAATAGAGCGATGCATTAATGCCGGCGATCAGCCCCTGAGCTCCCGCTTCTTCGTAACCGGAGGTACCGTTTATCTGTCCAGCAAAAAACAATCCCGCTACCTCCTTAGACTCCAGGGACGCCTTTAATCGGGTTGGATGAATGCAGTCATATTCGATGGCATAGGCTGAGCGCATAAACTCCACCTTTTCCATTCCCGGCACCGTTCGGTATAGAGCGATCTGTACATCCTCCGGCAGACAGGAGGACATCCCCTGGACGTAGATTTCATTGGTATTTAATCCTTCCGGTTCCATAAAAATCTGATGTCGGTCCTTATCGTGAAAGCGCATCACCTTGGTCTCAATGGAAGGGCAGTAACGGGGACCAATCCCCACTACTTCGCCGGTGTACAGCGGTGATCGTGTGATATTGGCATTGATAATATTATGGGTTTCCGGATTGGTATAGGTCAGGTAGCAAGGTACCTGGTCGATGTCAATCTGATCGGTTTCAAAGGAAAAGGGCACGATATGTTCGTCACCTTCCTGGATAATCATTTTGGAATAATCAAGGGTTTTTGCATCAACCCGGGCTGGGGTTCCGGTTTTAAAACGCTGAAGCGCGATGCCATTTTTCTCCAGACTGTCGGATAAATACATGGCCGGAAATAAACCATTAGGTCCGCCATCGTATTGGACATCACCGATAATGATGCGACCCTTTAAATAGGTGCCACTGCAGATGATCGCGGCCTGACAGTTATAAACCGCGCCGGTATTAACCATCACACCGGTGATCTTTCCATCTTTGACAATAATTTCGGTAGCTTCCTGCTGTTTTAAGAGAAGGTTCACCTGGTTCTCGATCACTTCTTTCATCCGGAACTGGTAGGCTTTTTTATCAGCCTGAGCCCGCAGTGAGTGGACCGCCGGACCTTTTGCGGTATTTAACATCTTACATTGAATCATCGTTGCATCAATGTTTTTTCCCATTTCACCGCCAAGGGCATCAATTTCTCTAACCAGATGTCCTTTCCCGGTGCCACCAATGGATGGATTGCAGGGCATCATCGCCACCGAATCCAGATTGATCGTCAATAACAGGGTTTTTAGTCCAATTCTGGCACTGGCCAGTGCTGCTTCAGAACCCGCATGGCCGGCGCCAATAACGATAATGTCGTAGTCTCCTCCAGGGTATGTCATTTTCTCTCCTCTACTTTCCAATACAAAAATTCTTAAAAATCTGATCGATGATATCCATGCCAACGGCCTTGCCGGTAATGCCCCGGAGTGCCTCTAACGCTTCCATGACGTCAATACTGACAAGTTCCAGGGGCATTTGGCTGGCCATGGTGTTAATGGCATTTTCCAAACTTTTTTGGGTTGTTTCTAATAATTGAATGTGTCGGGTATTGGTGATCAGGTAGTCCGCATCCTGATTAACCGTTCCTTCAAAAACCATTTCCAGCATTTTCTGTCGCAGCGTTTCGATCCCCTGATCTTCCAACAGCGACATCGGAATCCAGGGCTCTGGGATCGCGATATCGGTTCCGCTGATGGCATCGGTCTTATTGGCAATATAAATGGTTTTGCGGTTTTTCAGCAACTCGATCAGTTCCTTTTCACCGGCGGACATTTCCTTTGAAATATCACGCATAAAGATTACCAGATTGGTTTGGTTTAAAAGCGAGCGGGATTTTTCCACCCCGATTTTTTCGACCAAGTTATCGGTTTCTCTGATCCCGGCGGTATCGATAATTTTAAAGGGAATCCCTTCGATATTAATATATTCTTCAATGGTATCCCGGGTTGTTCCGGGTATATCCGTGACGATGGCTTTATTTTCCATTAATAAGGTATTTAATAGCGATGATTTTCCAACATTCGGCTCACCGAGAATTGCGGTGGTGATACCCTCCCGGTAAATTTTACCGGTTTCTGCCACCACCAGAATTTCTTTGATTTTGGAAAGTAGTCCCAAGATCTGGCTATTGACAAAATCATAGGAGATTTCTTCAATATCATATTCGGGATAATCAATATTGACTTCCATATGGGATAAAATCCCGACGAGCGTCTCATCCAGTTCTTCCAGTTTCTGCGACAGTCGCCCTTCCAATTGGGCCACCGAATACTCCAGACTTTTTTCGGTTTTGGCATTGATGATATCAATGACGGCTTCGGCCTGGGTCAGGTCCAGGCGTCCATTTAAAAAAGCCCGTTTAGTAAATTCTCCGGGTTCGGCCAATCGGGCACCAGCTTGAATGACCAGCTTTAATATCTTACGCATCGGGACAATTCCCCCATGACAGTTAATCTCGACCACATCTTCGGCTGTATAAGAGTGGGGACCCATCATTTTAGAAATGAGGACCTCATCAATATCTTTGCTTTCAGTTGGATCCACAATTCGTCCGTAAATTAATTCATGGCTTTTAGCTGCGGCCAGAGTTTTTCCCCGGGGATTGACAAACAGCTTATTGCCCAATGCCACTGCTTGAGATCCGCTGATTCGGATAATGCCAATTCCAGCGCCGCCCATTCCGGTGGCTACCGCGGCAATGGTATCTTCGTTTTGTAATAAGACTTCCAATTTTTTCTCCTGTCTCAATAATCGTTTCCTAATCTATTATAATATAATAAAACCCCGAGCTTGACAAGTATGGCCCAATAAAAAGGCACTTTACAATTAACTCTTAAGCTAACTTGCAAAGTGCCCTGCTATTTGTTTTAATTTATTAGTTTTTATCTTTTAATTGGATAACAACCCGGCGATAAGGCTCTTCCCCTTCACTAAAGGTAAAGACCTTGTCGTGATTTTGAAGTTTCGCATGAATGACACGCCGTTCAGAAGGGTTCATCGGCTCCAACAGCATTTTCTTTTGATAATAAACGGCTTTGTTGGCCATTTTTTCACCCAGATCTTCCAGTGTCTTTTCCCGCTTAGCCCGGTAGTTTTCGGTATCCAGAATAACCCGAACATATTCTTCATGCTGTCGATTGATAACTAAACTGACTAAATATTGGAGAGAATCAAGAGTTTGACCACGACGTCCGATTAAAACGCCCATATCCTGACCTTCCAGATCAATGAATAATACTTTATCCTCGAGACGAGTATGGATTTTACAGTTGATTTTCATAGCGTCAAGGACATCATTTAAAAAATCAAGGGCCCGCTGTTCAGGATTATTTATGAGTGATACCTCAACAATGGCTTCTTTTTTTCCAAAAATCTTCATTAACCCACTGTCTGGTACTTGCAATACATTTGTTTCAACTTGTTCTTTCGTCACACCAAGTTGTTGCAAACCATGATTAATAGCATCTTCTACGGTTTTACCAGTACCCGTTACTGTCTTATTCATTTTCCCTCTCCTTAGCTTTCAGTCATCATTTTTACTTGTTATCATAACGTTCCTTGGCTTTTTGATAGGCTTCTTCCTGAGCCGCGTCGCGCTCGGGAATTTCAACTGATGGTTTCTTTCGCTGTTGCTCCGCTGGCTGATAGGATTTTGAACTTTGTATTCTTTTATGAGAAGCCGGCCGTGTTAAGGGTTTTTTCGGCTCATCACTCGGATTCTTTTTACTTTCTTTAGGGGCATTCGGATTGGCTGCCGCCCGTTTGGCCGCTAATTCAGCCTTTCGTTCTTCTTCCGCTTCGCGAACCCGTCGTTCAGCTTCTTCGATGGAAATATCCGGTTCGGGAATTTTCATCATAATAAACTGCTGGACAAAGGTAAAGATATTCTGAACGACCCAGTAAAGCGCGACCCCAGCCGGCATGGAAATGGAGATGTATCCAATCATAATCGGCATGGCATAAAGCATAATTTTCTGGGTTTTAGCATTGGGATCGTCCGGATTAGTGACCGGTTGTGCTGCCATCGTAAATTTCTGAGTGATAAAGGTAAATAAAGCAGCTAAGATCGGTAATACATAAATTGGATCCGGAACGCTCAAACTCTCCATCCATAAAAAGGACATGTCAATTCCGCTGATGGTTCCATTGACAAACACCCAGGTTTCCGGATGTAGTAAAGTCTGATAAAGCCCAATTAAAATTGGAAATTGCAATAAAAGTGGTAAACAACCACCGGCTGGATTAACCTTAAAGGTTTTGTATAGTTTTAAGGTTTCTTCATTTAATTTTTCTTTATTATTCTTGTATTTTTTATTAAGTTTCTGTAATTCCGGCTGAAGGCGTTGCATATCCTTCATGGATTTGGTTTGTTTAATATTAAGAGGCAGTAATAACACCTTCATAAATATTGTAAAAATGATGATTGATAATCCATAACTATGGACAATCCCATAAATCTGGAATAGCATCCAACCAAAGATCTGGTATAAAAACTCCATTCATTAACTCCTTAAGTTTTTCTCCCTAACGTTCTAAGGAAGGGGATCATATCCCCCGGGATTAAAAGGATGGCATCTAAGAATACGTTTTCCACCCAAATAGGATCCCTTTATGACACCGTATTTTTCAACGGCCAAAATAAAATATTCCGAACAAGTGGGACTGAAACGACAATTATTTCCTAATAACGGTGAAATAAATTTCTGATATCCCCTAACAATTAAAACTAGGAATTTCTTGAACATCCTATGGCCTCATGAGATTCTTCTTATAAAACAAATGTTTTAGCGATTTTTCCAAACTACTATATGGCACTTCTTTAATGGATTCCTTAGCAATTAGAATAATATCATAACCTTTTGAAAAAGAATCTTCATTAAGACGATATGCCTCTTTTATTCGTCTTTTTACCTTATTTCTAATCACAGCTTTTTTAGAAACTTTTTTGCTGACTATTATTCCCAAACGATTGGTATTCTCTTCGTTCTTGATATAATAGATTACAAAGACTTTGTTTCCGAACACATCCCCGGCATTAAAAACACGTTTAAATTCATTTTCCTTACTCAGGGACTCTATTTTTACCAAAGGAATTCTCCTTAATTTTTATTAAACAAAAGACCGCTTTTGAAAAACGGTCTACAAAGGATTATGCTGATAATTTTTCTCTTCCTTTTTGTCTTCTCTTCTTCAAAATAAGTCGACCGCTTTTGGCAGACATTCTTTTTCTGAAACCATGTTCTTTTTTACGTTGTCTAACTTTTGGTTGATAAGTTCTTTTCACTTCGACACCCCCTGACTAATACTTTATATTCATTTGTTTATAAGCTAATAAGACTTTTACCCTAGAATTATATAATCTCGCTTATTTTATGTCAAGTTATATTATCAAATCTGGGGCGTTTTCGCAAGCTTTATGTTTATTTTAATTATATTGAATGCCTCATCGCAATTTGTTATACTAGGTTTATCAACCGAAATGTGGATAAGTTCACTGAAATTGTCCAATTAATCCACAAATTTCGGGATTCTGTGGATTAATTGGGGATAACTTGTCGATATTTTTCAACTTTCCGTTTATTTTCGTCTTTTTTTGTTGGTAAAACTTTTTTAAGTTATCAACAATTATTCTTATAATTTGCTTGATTTATTTGGCTATTCACATTAAAATAGATTCTCTGTGCATAAGTTAATATTTTATCCACAATGACACGACTTAAATTTATTAGAAATTGGAGGTTCATTTAATGGACACTTCCTTTAAAAAAATATGGGATGCCGCACTTGAAATTATCAAACCGGATATTAGTCCAACCAGTTTTAACACCTGGTTCTTAAAAATAAAACCCATAAACTACGTCAACAATACCTACTATTTTTTATCAGAAAATGAATTCGAAAAAGGAATCCTGGAAAGTCGGCATATTCCTTTAATCACCAATGCTCTGGCCGAGGTTACCGGAAAAACCGGTCAAGTGAAAATCGTTTTAAAAGAAGAAGATGCGATGATCTCGCAAAATGACGCTTCACCACAGATCTCCATCACCAATGTAGAGGATAAAATATCCAACTATCAGAATAACTCAATGAATCCCAAGTATACCTTTGATAGTTTTGTTATTGGTGAAAACAACCGTTTCGCCCACGCCGCCTGTGTGGCTGTTTCCGAAGCACCATCAGAACGTTATAATCCACTCTTTATTTATGGTGGCGTTGGTCTGGGAAAAACCCACCTGATGCAGGCTATCGGACATTATATTTTATCTTATGCCCCCCATAAAAAAGTTGTTTACGTGTCTTGTGAAAAATTTACTAATGACTTTATCGATGCGATCCAGAATAAAACCAACATCTCTTTCCGCAATAAATACCGAAGTGCTGATATCCTTTTAATTGATGATATTCAATTTTTAGCTAAAAAAGAAGGAACCCAGGAAGAATTTTTCCATACCTTTAACACGCTTCACCAGGAAAATAAACAGATTGTTATCAGCAGTGACCGCCCCCCAAAAGAAATTCCAACCCTTGAAGAACGGCTCCGTTCCCGTTTTGAAAGCGGTCTGATCACTGATATTTATGCTCCGAATTTTGAAACTCGGATCGCCATCATTAGAAAAAAAGCCGAATCCTTCAGTGATGAGATCCCCAATGAGGTCCTGAGTTTTATCGCCGACAGTATCCATTCCAATATCCGGGAACTTGAAGGCGCCTTGACCACCGTATTCGCTTATTCAAAACTGCATAAAGTTCCGATTAATTTGGAGTCAGCTAAAAATGCCTTAAAAGATATCTTTAGAAAAAAAGAAGATATAGTCATTACCGGTGAATATATTAAGGAAGTCACCGCCAAATACTTCAATATTACGGTTGAAGATATGAATTCCAAAAAAAGAACCCGTTCCATTTCCCTGCCCCGTCAGGTGGCCATGTTTATTACCCGGGAAATAACAGATCTTTCCCTGCCCCGGATTGGCGAAGAATTTGGCGGCCGTGATCATTCCACGGTAATTCATGCCTGTCAGAAAATCGCTGAAGAAATGGAAACCAATACCGATTTTAAAAATCTGATTTTGCGAATTGAACGGGAAATCAACGGCAATTAACAACTAACATTCTTTGCCGGACGTATGAAGAGGTTATCCACAATTTATCCCCCGACTATTTTAGGTTTTTTTTGTACTATCAACTCATTTGCCGAGTTATTAACAGTATCAACACCCCCTACTACTAATACTATTAATTTAATCTATATATTTATATATAAAAAGCGGTTTCAAATTCAAAAAGGAGCGATTACTTATGAAATTCAATTGTTCAAAAGAAAGTTTAATGGCTGCGTTGTCCGTTGCTCAAAAAGCAGTTTCATCAAAAACAACAATGAAAATATTAGAGGGTATTCTATTTAGTGCCACTGATAATAAATTATTATTAAGAAGTACCGATTTGGAAATCGGTGTGGAAGTCACAATTCCGGCTGAAGTGGAAAGCGGTGGTGAGATCGTTTTAACCGCCTCCATCATTAGTGAGTTGATTCGGAAAATGTCTGGTTCTGATATTTTCTTTGAAAGTGATGAGCATCATCAAATAAAAATTGAGTGTCTATTATCTAATTTTACGTTAAAAGGGTTATCGGATGAAGAATTTCCGGACTTCCCGGAAGTGATCGACGACCATATTTTTACCATCGATGCGGCTGTTTTAAAAGAACTGATCAAAGGCACCTTATTTTCAGTTGCCACCAATGAGAATATTCCGGTTTTGACCGGCGTAAAAATAGAGCTTCATGATGATAACATCAATTTGATTGCCCTTGATGGCTATCGGTTGGCTCTCAGATCCGGGAAAATTAAAAATCCGGTAGCGGAAGACCTCAGTGTGATTATTCCTTCTAAATCCTTATCTGAAATAAATAAGGTGCTGGCCAGTTATAATGGTGATGTGATTGTTAAGTTTTCCAAAAATCAGATCTTTTTTGAGATGGATAATACCCAATTCACCTCCCGATTGCTGGAAGGAGACTTTATTAATTACAAACAGATTATTCCGGCTGAAAAAGCCACTCAGGTTAAGGTCAACCGTCGCCTGCTGCTGGAAAGCAGCGAACGGGCCGCATTGCTGGCCCGGGAAGGTAAAAATAATTTAATCAAAATGGATTTTAACCAGGATCAGCTGATTTTAACCTCCAATGCCGAAATCGGTGATGTTTTTGAAGTAATTCCGATTGAGAACCGCGGCGAGTCTCTAAAAATAGCTTTTAATTCGAAATTTTTAATTGAAGCTTTGCGGGTCATTGAAGGGGAAGAACTGATGATTGATATGACAACCTCAGTGGGGCCCGGCGTTTTACTTCCGACCGAAGGAAATGATTTTATCTATTTAATCCTGCCGGTTCGGATTGCTGAAGAAAATTAAATAATTAATTTAAAATAATGATTTAAAATAGTGAAGAAAACATCGATTTTAAAATAGCATTAAAAGTAGTTTAAAAGATCAGAATTATGTAAATGATTCGTTGAAATTTTAGACTATTTTTTATTTTTATGTTATAATAGTTTGATTCGTAGATAAATATATAAAAATTTAATCAATTTTGGCATAAATAAAGGGGATTCGTGTAATGCTCTTTCATTTTTGCCAAAAATATAATGCGCGGGGAAAAATATGCAAATAATTGAAATTAACACAGAGTTCATAAAAATTGATCAGCTGATAAAATATGCCGGCATTGTCGGCAATGGCAGTGATGTTAAATTTATGATTTTAGACGGCTTGATTCGGGTGAACGGGGAGTTGTGTACCCAGCGAAACAAAAAAATAAGAGATGGCGATCTGGTAGAAATTGAAGATTATGATACCCTGCAAGTAAAAGGGATCGGGAAACCATGTTTATCGAAGAATTAAAACTCATTCATTATCGCAATTATGAAAATGAATGCATCATTCCTCAAAGAGGAATCAATATTATCATGGGCGAAAATGCCCAGGGAAAAACAAATCTTATTGAAGCTATGTTTTTTTTATCCCGAGGTTACAGTCATCGTGCTTCAAATGTGGCAGAACTTGCCCAGTGGGATCATGATGATTTTTTTATGAATGCCCGGGTTGTCAGTGAAGGTGTCAAACATACCCTCTCGGCCAAGAGCCATCAGGGGAAACGTCAATTTTTACTGGATGGCAAGGTAAAAAAAAGAGATAAGATCAATGGGATTTTTAACACCATTCTCTTTGAACCGGATGATTTAAAAATTGTCAAAGAAGGGCCTGATAAAAGACGGCGGTTTCTTAATCAGGAAATTTCCGGTTTCCGGCCGGAGTACCATTATATTTTAAGAGATTACGAAAAAATATTGAATCAGAGAAATTCCCTGTTAAAAAATATTCATTATGAACCCAGTCTGATCACGACCCTGGATGTTTGGGATGAACAGCTTATTCAAACCGGGGTACGGTTAATGAATCACCGGATTCGCTATCTGCATCGACTTAACCGGGAAGCAAATAATCTGCATCAAATACTCAGTCTTGGAAAAGAAACTCTTTCATTATCCTATCTGAACAATATCATCGATTCTTTGGAAGAACTGTCAGAATTAAAAAATTTATACAAAAAACGGTTAGAATTCAGCCGGGAGGAAGAAATTTCACGGGGCTCCACGATTTATGGACCTCACGTGGACGACATGATCATTCAAATTAACGGAAAAGATGCCAGGCGCTATGGATCCCAAGGTCAGCAGCGTTCAGCTGCCATTTCCCTTAAATTGTCCCAAATAGAGATATATTATGATAACACCGGAGAATATCCAGTAGTCCTTTTGGACGATATCTTTTCGGAATTGGATGAACACCGCCGCAAAAGCATTCTCTCGCTTTTAAATAAAACCCAGGCCTTTATAACCTGTACTGAAGATATCTTAAACGATGGCGAAGGTGCCCCAAAAAACCGACACATCATTGAGATTGTTCAGGGCAAGGCCCAGGTAATCATTAAGGAATAATCATTAATAAACCATGAAAATCAGGAGGAAAACATGCCAGAAAACAAATCAGATAATTATACAGCTGATCAGATACAGGTCCTCGAAGGATTAGAGGCTGTTCAAAAAAGACCGGGAATGTATATCGGTAGCACCGGGTCCCGGGGCTTACACCATTTAGTTTATGAGGTGGTGGATAATAGTATTGACGAAGCCCTGGCCGGCTATTGTAAAAATATCAGTGTCACCATCCATCAGGACGATTCCATTACGGTTGTCGATGATGGCCGGGGAATTCCCACCGGGATGAACCATGCCCAGGGTAAAACCGGGGTTGAACTGGCCTTAACGGTTCTCCACGCCGGTGGTAAATTCGGCGGCGGCGGCTATAAGGTATCCGGTGGTCTGCATGGGGTTGGGGTATCGGTCGTTAATGCCCTATCGGAAAAACTGACCATCGAAGTCAAACAAAAAGGCCAGGTCTTTTTTCAAACCTATGAAAAAGGGAAACCAACCAGTGATCTGACTGTGACCGGCGCCACCAACCGCACCGGAACTACCGTTTATTTTAAACCTGATAAGGACATTTTTGACGAAACTGAATATGACTTTGATATTTTGGAGCATCGTTTAAGAGAATTGGCCTTCTTAAATAAAGGGGTTTCAATTAGTCTGGCAAATGAAAAAGAATCACCTAAACGGAAAGAAACATACTATTATACCGGTGGGATTCATTCTTATGTGGAATACATGAATCGGAATAAAGATCCACTGTATGATAAAATTACTTATTTTGAAAAAGAACAGGACGATTACTCACTGGAAATCGCCTTTCAATATACCACCGGTTATTCGGAAAATATTTTTTCTTATGCCAACAACATTAATACCCCGGAAGGGGGAACCCATCTTAATGGATTTAAGAGCGCGCTGACCCGGACGGTTAATACCTATGCACGTAAAAATGGCTTTTTAAAGGGAAATGATAAAAATCTCACCGGCGAGGATGCTCGGGAAGGTTTAACAGCGATTGTCAGCATCAAGCTGCTGGATCCGCAATTTGAGGGTCAGACTAAATCAAAACTGGGAAATACCGAAGTCAAGGGAATTGTTGAAACCATTGTTGGTGATCAGCTGTCAGCGCTGATGGAAGAAAACCCGGGTATTGCCAAAAGTATTATTGAAAAAACATTATCAGCAGCCCGAGCCCGGGAAGCCGCTAAAAAAGCCAGAGAATTTACACGCCGCAAAAGTGCCTTAGATTCCACTGCGCTACCAGGAAAGCTGGCGGATTGCCGGGAAAAAGATCCGGCTCTTTCAGAAATATATATCGTTGAAGGGGACTCGGCGGGTGGTTCGGCCAAATCCGGCCGAGACTCTAAAACCCAGGCGATCTTACCCCTGCGTGGTAAGATCCTGAACGTTGAAAAAGCCCGATTGGATCGGATTCTCACCACGGATTCCCTAAAATCAATGATCATTGCCTTTGGTACCGGAGTTGGGGATGAATTCAATGTTGAAAAATCACGTTATCATAAAATTATCATCATGACCGATGCCGATGTCGATGGAGCTCACATCAGAACCCTTTTACTGACCTTCTTTTACCGCTATATGCCAGGTCTGATTGAAGCTGGCTATGTTTATATCGCCCAGCCCCCACTCTATAAGATTACCCGGGGAAAACAGGTCGATTATGCCTACACCGACCGGGATCTGGAGAAGAAACTGGAAGGCGTGGAAGATCGCTCCCGGATCAATCTGCAACGATACAAAGGTCTTGGGGAAATGGATGCTCAGCAGCTCTGGGAAACCACCATGGATCCCAGTGTGCGAACCTTGCTTCAGGTCAATATAGAGGAAGCTTCCTATGCCGACGAAATCTTTACCATTCTGATGGGTGATAAGGTTCAGCCGCGTAAAGAGTTCATCGAACGGAATGCTAAAAAAGTTAAGAATTTGGATATCTAGTCAAGAAGGAGTAAATAATTAAATGGACGAAATAATTGAATTTGATCGGGTAAAATCGATTAATATTGAAGAAGAAATGAAAACTTCCTATATTGACTACGCCATGAGTGTTATTATAGGTAGAGCCTTACCAGATGTCCGGGATGGTTTAAAACCAGTTCATCGCCGGATCATTTATGCCATGAGCCAACTGGGCTTAACCCCGGATAAAACCTTTCGTAAATCAGCCCGTATTGTCGGGGATGTTTTAGGTAAGTATCACCCCCATGGCGATTCATCGGTCTATGATGCAATGGTGCGGATGGCCCAGGAATGGTCGATTCGTTATCTGATTGTTAATGGCCAGGGTAACTTTGGTTCGGTCGATGGTGACAGCGCTGCGGCGATGCGTTATACCGAAGCGAAAATGGGCAAAATAGCCGCCGAACTGCTGCGCGATATTAATAAGGAAACCGTGGACTTTGTTCCCAACTTTGATGAGTCGGAAACCGAACCTTCGGTGCTGCCATCTAAATACCCGAACCTTTTGGTTAATGGATCCTCGGGGATTGCCGTTGGGATGGCCACCAATATTCCACCCCATAATCTGGGTGAAATCATCGATGGTACCGTAGCCTTTATTGATGATCCGGAGATTACCATTGACGATCTGATGAAACATGTCAAAGGACCTGATTTCCCCACCGCCGGGATTATCCTTGGCAAATCTGGCATAAAAAGTGCTTATCGCACCGGCCGGGGCCGGATTAAGGTTCGTGGTAAGGTTGAGGTCGTAACTACCAAAAAAGGCAAGAAACAGATTGTGATTACTGAGATCCCCTATATGGTCAATAAATCCAAGCTGGTTGAAAAAATTGCCGAACTGGTTAAAGAGAAAAAAATCGAAGGAATTTCTGATTTAAGAGATGAATCTGACCTGAAAAAAGGGATGTCGATCATCATTGATTTAAAAAGGGATGCCAATGAAACCATTATTTTAAATCAATTATATAAACATACTCAGCTCCAGGAAACCTTTGGAGTAATTATGCTGGCTTTGGTCAATAATGAACCCAAGGTGCTTAATTTAAAAGAGATCCTCTTTCACTATATTGAACATCAAAAAGAAATCATCACCAGACGAACTATTTTTGATCTAAAAAAAGCCGAAGCTCGAGCGCACATTTTAGAGGGTTTAAAAATTGCCCTGGATCATATTGATGAGGTCATTAAGTTAATTAGAGCGGCTGCTGATGGAAAAGTCGCCAAAGAACAGTTAATTGAACGATTCAGCCTTTCTGAGATACAAGCTCAGGCGATTCTGGATATGCGTCTCCAGCGCTTAACCGGTCTGGAACGGGAAAAAATTGAAGAAGAATACCGGGAACTGATGCTTACCATCGCCAAATTAAAAGCTATTTTAGCTGATGGTCAGCTGGTTCTGAATATCATCAAAGAAGAACTGATCGAAATTAAAGAAAAATATGGCGATAAACGTCGCACCAATTTTGATATTGATGTCGAAGACTTTGAAATCGAAGACCTTATTGAAGAAGAAGAAGTGGTTATTACGATGACCCATATCGGCTATGTCAAGCGGATTACGGCTGATAATTATCGGTCACAAAAACGCGGTGGTAAAGGTATCACCGCCCTCAGCACGAGAGAGAATGACTTTGTCGAACACCTCTTTACGACGACCACCCATCACTATCTGATGTTCTTTACCAATCTTGGTAAGGTCTATCGTTTAAAAGCCTTTGAAATTCCTGAAGGTGGAAGAACTGCCAGAGGAACCGCCATTGTCAACCTCTTGCCATTGGAAGCAGGCGAACAGATTGCCACCATGATTCCGGTTAAAGAATTCACGGCGGATAAATACCTGATTATGGCAACCAAGCAGGGGATTATCAAGAAAACCGATTTAACTGAGTATGACACCTCCCGTAAAAATGGGATCATCGCCATTAACCTGCGTGAAGGGGATGAGCTGATCAATGTGCGGTTGGTTGAACAGGATGAAGAAATCGTCATGGGCACCCAGTGCGGTTATGCGATCCGTTTCAACTCAGAAGAAGTCCGACCGATCAGCCGAACTTCCATCGGCGTTCGCGGAATTGATCTGCGCGAAGATGATGTGGTCGTTGGGATGGATATTGTCAAAGAAGAACTGTTTGTCCTTTGCGTCAGCGAAAACGGCTATGGCAAACTCAGTGCTTCTGATTTATACCGTCCGCAGAAACGCGGCGGGAAGGGAGTCCAAACCTATAAGGTCACCAAGAAAACCGGTGAGCTGGTGGGCTTCTGCGTGATCAGCCGGGATGGCGAAATTATGATGATCAATAATCAGGGGGTCGTGATCAAGCTGGAAGGTAACGATATTACCGCCGTTGGCCGAAATACCCAGGGGGTCCGTCTGATGAAACTAAAACCTGAAGAATCCATTGCCACCATTTCTAAAGTTTATAAGGAGGATCCAGTGGATGATCTCGACGACGAAGGCGAAAATCAAATGACACGTGTTGACACCACTGAAAAAGAATAATGGACTCATTAATCCATATCGATCGCATTCAAGTCAATTGTACGGTCAATGATCAGTTTGATGCCATTGCTTTAGCAGCTAAACCGTTGCTTAAGCAAGGGTGCATCACTGAAGATTTTGTTGAAGCTGCCGTGGAAAGGGAAAGAACCTTTCCCACCGGCTTACCTACCAAAATAGGGGTGGCTCTGCCCCATACTGAAGCGAAATATGTATTAAAAGAAAGCATCTCCATTATTACCTTAAAAAATACCATCGTTTTTGCCGGCATGGGAAACCCCAAAGAAAGTATTCCGGTTCAGATAGTATTTTTATTGGCCATTAATAATCCTGAAAAACAACTCAGGATATTACAGACAATTATTACCATTATTCAAAATGAAAAAATGTTAAAAAAAATAAAAGCTGCAAAAGAACCGCAAGTCATTTACAATCTCATTAAGACCTTTTTATAATCAAATTACTGGAAGAAAAAGAAAGTGAATACCAATGAATATTAAAATAGCACCCTCCATGCTCAGTGCAGATTTTGCCAATCTGGAACGGGATCTAAAAGAAGTAGAAAAAAATGGCGCTGATTATCTCCATGTGGACATTATGGATGGTCATTTTGTACCCAATATCACCATGGGCCCGGATCAGCTGGCACAGTTGCGAAAGGTGGTCAAGATTCCTTTTGATGTCCATTTAATGATTACCGAACCACTTAAGTATATTGATCGGTTTGCTGATGCCGGTGCCGATATTATTACCGTTCATGTGGAATCGGATGGGGATATCCAGACGTGTCTTGACGCCATTGTCAAGAAAGGCGTCAAACCGGGATTGGTGGTGTCTCCAGATACCGATATAAATGTGATTGAACCATATCTTGATCAACTCAGTATGATTCTGATTATGTGTGTTTATCCCGGTTTTGGCGGACAAAGCTATATTCCGGCCAGTACCGAAAAAATAAAAGCCTGTCGTAAAATGATTGGTAACCGGAGCATTGATCTTCAGGTTGATGGCGGGATTAATTTTAATACCTTAAAAGAAGTGGTGGACGCCGGAGCAAATGTGATCGTTTCCGGATCCTGTTTATTTAAAGGCGATATGAAAGAAAATATAGGACAATTTAGAAAAATCATCCAGCGATAAATTCTCAAATTGAAAGAGGGAAAAACGATGAAACTTGTTTTAGTTGCGTGTGGAACAGCCCTGGCAACATCAACAGTGGTTGCCAAAAAGATTGAACAGATTGCTCAGGAAAATGGTATTGAGTGTCGGACAGTTCAAGCCAAAGCGGTTGATGCATTTAAAAAATATCAAGAATTACATCCGGATGCGATTGTGTGTACCTGTCAACTGGAAGGAAATATCGATATCCCGGTGATTAATGGCCGTGCTTTTTTAACGGGAATTAATCTCCAGAGTACGATTGATCAGTTGATTGAGATATTGAAAAAATAAAATCAGGAATGGCTGACTTGGCTCATCGATCCAAGTCAGTCATTCACATAAAAATGTTTTTAGGTTGACAATTATATTGCTGATATTGTAAAATTAAAATATTAAGAGGGAGTAGTTGTTATACAAAGTCAACATGCTGGTGAGTGATCGCCTGGCTTTGTAGCCAATTCTGGTAGCGAGACTTTTAGCGTAGTCCATTTGCGGGTGGATTATGCTAAGAGTCTTTTTATTTGGAAGAAGGTTTGCTGCTTAAATACGCTTGGAAGGAAAGAGAAATGTATTTGAATTTTGTCGCGTTTTTAGTTGCTGTCGGGGCGGTGGTACTGGCTGAAATGGGGGACAAGACCCAACTGTTAGCGATGGCCTTTGCCACCAAGTATAAGGCTTCCAAGGTAATGATCGGGGTTTTTATTGCCACGGTATTTAACCATGCCCTGGCGGTGGCAGTGGGAAATTATATTACCCGCTTTGATGGCGCCCAGATCTGGATTCAGGGAATTGCTTCGCTGTCATTTATTTTTTTTGGATTATGGACCATCAGAGGAGATAAGCTTAATGGTGAGGAAAATAGGGCGACTAAATTCGGCCCGATTATCACCGTTACGATCGCCTTTTTTATCGCTGAAATGGGTGATAAAACCCAGCTGGCGACGATTGCGCTGGCCACCAAATTTCCCGAGAATGCCATTGGCGTTTTGGTGGGAACGACTACCGGGATGTTGATTGCCGATGCCATTGGAATTATCATCGGGGTGGTTCTATGTAAAAAAATACCTGAGCGGACGGTTAAGTTGGTATCCGCCGGGGCTTTTATGTTATTTGGATTTATTGGCACCTATCAGGTAGCCACCCAGCAGCTCCATTGGGAAATAGGAACGATTATCATCGTAATGATTGGTCTTTTGCTCATGACTGGTGGCGCATCCTATTATCTGGTTAAAAAAGATCGGGAAGAAGCTGGAAAAGAAGATGATCCGTCATGTCTATGCAAAAAGGATGAGATCGAAGCCAAAGAGGATCAAGACAATTAAAAAAAGTGCGGCTCTGTTTAAATAAAAAAACAGAGCCGCGCTTTTTTGTTGTTAAGCTATTGAAACGATCAGAAATACTTATTTCGATATTAGGGAGTTTTAATGTAAGCCAAGTCCGGCGACAATCTCATCAATACCGGTGAGGATATAGTTAGGACGGTAGGGGAAATCTTTAACCGTTTCACGGGTGGATACACCGCTGAGAACCAGAAAGGTGGTTAGTCCGGATTCGATCCCGGCGATAATATCAGTATCCATGCGGTCGCCGATAATCAGGGCATCGTCGCTATGAACCCCCAGTCGTTTAATACCGGTACGCATCATCAGCGGGTTGGGTTTGCCAACGTAATAGGCTTCCTTACCGGTGGCCAGTTCGATCGGAGCGACGAAGGCCCGACAGGCCGGCACAATGCCGTCTTCGGTGGGGCCGGTTAAATCTGGGTTGGTGGCAATGAGTTTAGCGCCTTTTTGAATCAGCTTCACGGCGCGGAGGACAGAGTCATAATTATAAGAGCGGGTTTCACCAAAAACAACGTAGTCCGGATCCACATCATTCATGGTAATCTCGACATCATAAAGGGCATTCACCAGTCCCGGTTCACCAATGACATAAGCCGAACAGCCAGGGGATTGATCTTTTAAAAATTTAGCGGTCGCCAGGGCGCTGGTATAAAAATGGCTTTCATCAATATCCAGTCCCAACCGCGCCAGCTTTTCTTTTAGTTCAATGGGTGAACGTTCGCTGGAATTGGTCAGGAAAAGAAAGTTCTTATCTTCAGCATAAAGCCAGTTGACAAATTCTTTTACGCCCGGTAGCAGTCGATTCCCGTGGTAGATAACACCGTCCATATCGCAAATAAAGCCTTTTTTATCTTTAATTAATGCTAATAATTCTTCATTCATTTTTTTACCTCCAATTGATTTTCAGTTATTTACATTATTATACCCTATTCTAGCGAGATTCATCTTAAAAATTAGGTTAATTTATGTAAAAAGATGTAAATAAATGTAAAAATTTGATTTAAATCAGGAATAGCAAAATTTTTTCGTTTTCGCGTAAGTATTTGCACGGGCAACTGTGATAAACTCAAAGAACAGGAAAATACTATTTCAGGAAGGCAAAGGAAGTCAAATGGAGACAATCTTAAAAAATTATGATGATATGCGTGTTATGCGGATGATTAAAAAACAGCTGATTAATTGTGAAGCGACGCTGGAACTGCTCCGCAAAGAATATGAGGAAAAAGACGATCAGCTTTTGGCACTGGGGATTAAAAAAGAAGTGACCAACCGTTCGGTTGACGAAGAGGAAGTTGGTTCCCTGACAGCCCGACTGGAAGCTTTGAAAAAAGAAATCCAGGAAATTGAAGAAGATAAGAGTAAAATGGCGGCCTTCAATGCCTACACCCGACGCTAGCTGAATCCGGATTTAAACCAGGGCTTGACTTTAGCGATGTGATGTAATAAAATACAGAACAGCAAGAGATAAATAGTAGCACAAAATGGGGTACACCACCGAAAGGGTGTAATCGCGTTTTGTGCTTTTTTTGCGTTTAAAATAGCCAAGGAGAAAAGTGAAATGAAAGTTAATGGAAAAGAAATGACCCTGGGTAACAATCAGAGCCTATTACAATTTTTGGAAGTCAATCAGTTTGATGTGGCTACCCTGGCGGTGGCCAGAAATGGGGAAATCGTCCCGAAAGCGACCTATGATGTGGTGATGCTCGGTGAGGAGGATATCCTCGAAGTGGTTCGTTTTGTGGGTGGGGGTTGATCGTCACTGGGCAACTGAACACCGGTAATAATTGTTCGAATGAGATGTTTTATAAATAACAATAATAAAGTCACAAAGGAGAAAAAATGACAGATCAATTAGTAATTGGCGGACACCCTTTTAATTCCCGGTTTATCTTGGGGTCGGGAAAGTTTTCACTGGAAATTGTGAAGGCGGTGGTTGAGAATGGCGGCGCAGAAATGGTAACCCTGGCGCTACGGCGGGCCAATCTGGGGGGCGAAGAAAATATTCTGGATTATATCCCCCCAAATGTTACACTACTGCCCAATACCTCTGGAGCCAGAACGGCTGAGGAAGCAGTTAAAATCGCCCGGCTGGCGCGGGAAATCAATTGCGGGAACTTTGTCAAGGTCGAAGTTATCAGGGATTCCAAATATCTGTTTCCCGATAACTACGAAACCATTAAAGCCACAGAGATCCTGGCCAAAGACGGTTTTGTCGTGATGCCCTATATGTACCCGGATTTAAACGTAGCCCGGGATTTAGTCAGTGCCGGAGCGGCGGCGGTAATGCCGCTGGCTTCGCCGATTGGCAGCAACAAGGGACTAAGCACCCGGGATTTTATTGAGATTCTGGTCAATGAAATCGCGGTTCCGATTATTGTCGATGCTGGCATCGGGCGGCCATCTCAGGCCTGTGAGGCGATGGAAATGGGGGTCGATGCAGTGATGTGCAATACAGCGGTGGCCACGGCCAAAAACATTCCACTGATGGCCAGGGCCTTTGGTCAGGCGATTGAATCGGGCCGAAATGCCTATCTGGCCGGACTCGGCCGGGTCTTAACTCAGGCGGAAGCATCCAGTCCCTTAACCGGATTTTTGGAGGATTAGAATGGCAACGATGCGAACAGATCCGATGAACTATCAACCCGGGATGGAGATTATCGCTTCGGATATTCTGGATAAGGTCTTAACAAATGTGGATAACTATGACTATTCCAAGGTGTCAGCTCGGGATGTGGAAGCGGCTTTGAAAAAAGATCATTTATCAATAGAAGACTATGGAGCCTTATTATCACCGGCAGCGACACCATATTTAGAAGAAATGGCAAAAAAAGCTAATATAGAAACCAGAAAACATTTTGGCAACAGCATTGGTCTGTTTACCCCTCTTTATATTGCCAATTACTGTGAAAATAACTGTGTATACTGTGGATTTAATTGTAAAAATAAAATCCGTCGGGGCAAGCTTAGTCTGGCTGAAATGGAGAGAGAACTGGAAGCCATTGCCAGAACCGGATTAAAAGAGATTTTGATTCTAACCGGAGAATCCCGGCATCATTCCGGGGTGGAATATATCGGGGCCGGGGTTAAGCTGGCGGCAGCGTACTTTTCCACCGTGGGGATTGAAATCTATCCCCTGAATGTCGATGAATATGCTTATCTTAAAAAATGTGGGGCAGATTTTGTCTCCGTCTATCAGGAAACCTATAATATCAGTAAATATGAACAGGTTCACTTAAGTGGTTCCAAGCGGGTCTTTCCCTATCGCTTTGATTCCCAGGAGCGGGCCCTGATGGGGGGAATGCGGGGGGTATCCTTCGGGGCGTTGCTGGGCTTGGGTGACTTCAGAAAAGACGCCTTTGCCACCGGACTGCATGCTCTGTATATTCAGCAAAAATATCCCCATGCTGAAATCGGCTTTTCCACCCCCCGGCTCAGACCGTATATTAATAATGCCGATAACAATCCCAACGACGTCCATGAGAAACAGTTGCTGCAGGTGATGCTGGCCTACCGCTTGCTGATGCCCTTTGCGGGGATCACCATTTCAACCCGGGAACGGGCCGGTTTTCGGGATCATGTCATCGGGATGGTGGCCACAAAAATATCCGCCGGCGTCAGCGTTGGGGTGGGTGGTCATGATCAGGAAGATAAAGGCGATGAACAATTTGAGATTTCTGATCCCCGCAGCGTCAGCGAGGTGCATCAGATGATTTTAAACCGGGGGCTCCAGCCGGTATATCGTGACTACATTTGGGTATAAAGCTAACCAATTGGCGGTTTTCTTTTTCCCCAAATATGATAGACTATAAACAACAAGAATGAAGGAGCCTATTATGCTGATTTGTATAACTAACCAGAAATTGTGCCAGGATGATTTTTTGAATCGTATCAGTGAAATTGCCAGCGGCAAACCCCATGCCATTATGCTACGAGAAAAAGAACTGGGTGAACCAGACTATCAGGAGCTGGCTAGCAAAGTGAAAGAAATCTGTGAAAATCATCAGGTGAACCTGATCATCAATCATAATCTGGAAACGGCGGAGCGATTAAAGGTGGATGCTGTTCAGGTGTCGATTGACGATCTCCGAAAAAAGGGTGAAGCAATCAAAAATTTTGAACAGGTTGGGGTGTCGGTTCACTCGGTGGAACAGGCCTGCGAAGCCGAAGCATGGGGAGCCAATTATTTAATTGCCGGTCATGTTTTTCCCACTGACTGCAAAAATGGCCTGCCAGCCCGGGGACTGCGTTTTCTCAAAGAAGTATACGACTCCGTCAGCATCCCGGTTTTTGCCATCGGCGGTATCAGCGAAGTCAATTACAAAATTGCCTTGATGGCCGGTGCCAAAGGGGTCTGCATCATGAGCGAAGCGATGACCACCGATCACCCGGAAACCCTGACGCAGCGATTTGTTTTTTAGTAAGTTGTTTTTAATCCAGCCATAACAATTGAAGAGGATCGGTTTTAAATAAAAAAAGGGATATGGCTTAGCCATTATCCCTTTTTGATTGTTCCATAAAAGCCAGCAGTTCGTCTTCGCCAAGTGGTTTGGCATAGTAGAAGCCCTGGGCGATATGGCAACTATTTTTGAGTAAAAAGTCAATCTGTTCTGGGGTCTCGACCCCTTCGGCAATGACCTGGAGATTGAAATTGCCAGCCAGTTCAATGATAACCTTGGCAATGGTGCCGTTATCAAGATGGGGAATTCCTTTAATAAAGGAGCGGTCGATTTTGATCTTATCTACGGCAAATTTTTTCAGGTAGCTCAGGGAGGAGTAACCCGTTCCAAAATCGTCAATGGAGACCTGGATCCCCATCCCGTGGAATTCGCTGATGATGGATTCACATTCATCCTCATTGTCCATCAAGATCCCTTCAGTAATTTCCAGCTCCAGCAGCTCTGGTGGCAGCTTGGTTCGGGTCAAAATGGATTGGATCAGTTCACCGATATACGGGGCCTTAAACTGGAGCATCGACAGATTAACCGCAATCGGGGTTTGATAACCCAGGGCAGCCAGTTTGTTCCCGAATTCGCAGGCGTTTTCCAGCACCCATTCACCAAGGGGGATAATCAGATTCGATGCTTCAGCAATGGCAATAAAGCTTCCCGGGGGAACCATACCATTGGGGCTGTTCCAGCGGATTAAGGCCTCCAGACCAATGATCTGATTGGTGGTCATATCGACCTGGGGCTGGTAGTGGAGAATAAACTCCTGGTTGTTCAGGGCATTTCGCAGTTTGTTTTGCATCTCATATTTTTGAATCGAGAGGCTGTTGATTTCCTTGTCATAAAACTCAAAACGGCGGCCTTTATTGGCTTTCACATTATTCAGAGCTGAAGCGGCGGTTTTTAGAAGTTTGGCATAATGGTTGGCATCACTGGGGTAGAGACTGATCCCGATGCTGACGTCAATGATAAGTTCTTCAGCATTAATGGCAATCTGTCTTTCAAGCTCCTTGCTCAAGTCCAGAATATACTCATATAAATCTTCATTGGAAGAAACATGGGCTTTCAGAATGCCAAACTCGTCATTACCCAAACGGGCCAGCACATCCTGATCGCTGATCAGATTTTTAAGCCGATTGGCCAGGGCAATCAGAACCTTATTGCCGAAATCAAAGCCTTTTGCCTCATTGATAATTCTGAAATTATCAATGTTGATCAGGATCAGGGCATGGCTGCCGGCATTGTCGGTGTCTCCGCTGATGAGTTCCACTCCCGATTCATCCAAAAATACCTTGTTGTTCAGTTTAGTCAGATGATCAAAATATTTCAGATAGTAAATATCTTTTTCTATTTGCTTATGGGCCGTGAGATTGGTGATATTACCGATATAATAATCAGTACCGCCATTTTGCACCTTGCTGATCTGCAGAAAAAGAAACAGGGTCTCCTCGGAATTTTGAGCATATTCAATTTCACCGGACCAGACCGGATTCATTTGCAAGCTGTCAATCAAGGGTTGATCGATCAGAATATTTTTTTCTGATAAGTTCAGTACCGGGATTTCCGCTTCCGGAATACCGATCATCCGGGAAAAGGCGGCGTTGTGGTAGATACAGAAAAAACTGTCATTCAGGATAAAAATACCTTCATCAGTGCCGGACAATAATTCCAGGATCATTTCCAGCTGGGATTGCACGCCCCGGCGTTTGTCAATTTCTTCGTTCAGAGCCTCATTGTTGGTTTGGACTTCTTCAATATATTGGGTGATCCGGTGACTCATCATTTTCAGCCCCCGTGATAAAATACCGATCTCATCCTCGCGACTATAAAGCGCATCTGGCAGATTGATTTCCTGATCTTCCTGGCTGAAGGTTTCGACCGAGTCCGAAATGGTCACAATCGGTTCGGAAATAAGCCGGGTCATCCGTTTGATAAACAGAGCGATCAAAAAAAGCAGCGCCAGTGAAATAAAGAAGAGGCTGAAGATAAACTGGTTCAACGGAGCCAGGACTTCGGAGCGGGGTATGACGGTGGCCACAATCCAGTTGGATGACTGGGTCGGCACATAGGCAATATATTTGGCATTATTCCCCAGGCTGTATTCAATGACGCCGCTGTCACCGGAGGTGATCTGGCTCATATAGGGTTCGAGATAGGCATAGGGGTCAGTTTGCTCAACAGTTGCAACCTGATGATCATCAGGATGGTAAAAAATACTACCATCTTTATTAATCAACAGGGTGTAACCATTAGTACCGACCTGATAGGTTTTCATCAGCTCAGAAATATCCGATACCAGTAAATCAATGCCCATGGCGCCAATCACGTTGTTATTTTTGAGGATCGGGGTAGTGATGGAAACCACCATCTTTTCGGTGACAAGATCAATATAGGGACTGGTGACCGTTACGCCCCGGGATTTCAAGGTTTCAATATACCAGAGCCGCTTGTTCAGGTCATAATCTGGTTTGGGATCAAACTCGGGGGTCGAAGAAATCAGATCGTTGGACTTGGTGATGCCGAGGTAAGCCAATGAAATATTAGGATCGGAAGCCTTAATCGCCTGGAGTTCCTGGGTTATCACATTGAAGAGCGGATGCTGCCGTTTTTCCGCCCGGGTATTAAGGGCTTCGGTAATTGCCTGATAATCCTGGTTGGTTTTCATCTGTTCGACGATGACAACATTTTTTTCAATAAACTTGTCAATTTCGGTGGCAATCTGTTGAGCATCCTGGGATAATGCTTCCTTACTGTTGGCCTCAAAAAAATCACCCAGCATTTGGATGGAAATGATTCCATAAACGGCAAAGGCAACAAAAATAAATCCGATAACAATTGTTCCAATCCGTCGGATCAGGCTTTTTTTAAACCACTGCACTGGCGTCCATCCTTTCTCTGAAGGTTCTGTCAAAATAAAATATGTTAGTTTTAGCTTGCTTTTTCATGTTCCTATTATAAACGAAAAAGATCATAAAGAAAAATAATTTTTAATGTATTGACAGTAATATATCAATTATGTTAAAGTTTAATCAATTAAATTATGAAGTCTTCAGGGCAGGGATAGTTTCCCTACCGGTGGTATAGCCCACGAGCCGCAAGGTATGATTCGGTGTAATTCCGAGGCCGACAGTTAAAGTCTGGATGAAAGAAGATAATAAAGTTTTGCATGTTGTTTTGCATATATCTTTGTTTATTTAGCTCTGAAATGGTAATCATTTCAGAGCTTTTTTTATACAAAGAATAAGTAAATCTGTAAATAAACCCTTTGCCCTGAATGAATGTTCAGGGTATTTTTCTTTTTTGAGAGAGGAGAACGTGTGGAAAATCATCAAAAATATATGGATCTGGCCATCGACCTGGCGAAAAAAGGCCGCGGCCAGGTAAATCCAAATCCCCTGGTGGGAGCGGTGATCGTCAAGGATGATGTGATTATCGGCAGCGGCTATCACGAAAAGTATGGTGGGCTACATGCCGAACGCCAGGCTCTGGCGGCCTGTACCCAGTCGGCGGCCGGGGCAACCCTTTATGTAAACCTGGAACCCTGCTGTCATCATGGCAAAACGCCGCCATGTACCGAGGCCATCATTGAAAATAAAATCAGCCGGGTGGTCATTGGATCCGTCGATCCCAATCCGCAAGTCAGCGGTAAGGGGATCGAAATTCTGAAACAGCAGGGCATCAAGGTGATAACCGGAGTGCGGGAAGAGGCGTGTCAGGAGCTGAACAACGTTTTTTTTCACTATATCAAAACGAAAACCCCTTATGTGTTAATGAAATACGCCATGACCCTGGATGGCAAAATTGCCACCCACACCGGGAAATCTAAATGGATTACCGGGGAGGAGGCCAGGCAGGCAGTCCAGCAGACCCGCAGTGAAGTTACCGGAATTATGGTAGGAGTCAACACCATTTTACAGGACGATCCCCAACTGACCTGCCGGATTGAAGGCGGCAAAAACCCCAGCCGGATTATCTGCGATACCCATTTGCGGACCCCGCTGACAGCCCAGGTCGTGGCAACGGCCCGGAAAATACCAACCTATCTGGCCACCTGCTCTCGCGATCAGAACAAAATAAAGCGGTTTGAAATCATGGGCTGCAAAATTTTAACTGTTCCACCAGCCGGGGACCATCTTGATCTCCGGGAACTGATGACGCAATTGGGGCAGGAAGGGATTGACAGTATTCTGCTGGAAGGCGGCGGCACCCTGAACTTCAGTGCTTTAAAAAGTGGCATTGTCAATCAGCTGCAGGTTTACCTGGCCCCCAAAATATTTGGCGGTGCCGCAGCCAAAACACCGGTGGAAGGCCCGGGGTTGGAAGATCCAGGAGAGGCCTTCCAGTTTACGGACCGAAAAATAAAAATATTCGGGGATGATATCTGCCTTGAGTATGTGAAGAGGTAAAACATGTTTACAGGAATTATCGAAGAAGTTGGCAAAATCACGGCGGTCATCAAGGGGCAACGGTCTTCCCAGCTATGGGTTCAGGGAGCGGTCATCATCGACGATTTAAAACTGGGCGACAGCGTGGCGGTGAATGGGGTGTGCCTGACGGTGTCCCAGCTCAGTGGCAATAAGTGGATGGCCGACGTGATGAGCGAAACTCTGAACCGCAGCAATCTGGGCGACCTAAAAGGCGGCTCAGCTGTCAATCTGGAACGAGCCATGCCCGCCAATGGTCGTTTCGGGGGACATATCGTGGCCGGTCATATTGACGGCACCGGTCATATTGTTCAAATCACCAAAGATGATAACGCCGTGATCTTTGAGATTAAGGCACCGCCGAAAATACTCCGCTACATCATCGAAAAAGGCTCCATTGCCATTGATGGAATCAGCTTAACGGTGATCGAAATAACCGCCGACAGCTTTAAGGTGTCCATCATTCCCCATACGGTTAAGCAGACGATTCTGGGCATCAAGAAGGCTGGCGATCCGGTCAATCTGGAAAACGACCTGGTCGGCAAATACATCGAAAAGCTGTTGTTGAATCCAGCCCCAAAAATGGAAAAATCCGCTGGTTTGACCATTGATTTTCTGACCGAGGCCGGGTTTTAAGAAAAAAATAAAAAAATAATATAATTAAAATAAGAGAGGGTACTATGTTTAAATTTAATACCATTGAAGAAGCACTGGAAGATTTACGAGCCGGTAAAATTATCATCGTGACCGATGATGATGACCGCGAAAACGAGGGCGATTTTGTCTGTGCGGCGGAATTTGCCACCACCGAAAACGTCAACTTTATGGCCGTTTATGGCAAAGGGCTGATCTGTATGCCGATGAGCGAAAAACTGGTCAAAAAATTAGCCGTTCCCCAAATGGTCACGGATAATACCGACAACCACTGTACTGCTTTTACCGTATCCATCGACCACGTCGATACCACTACTGGCATTTCCGCGGCAGAACGTTCGGTTACCGCCATCAAGTGTGTCGATGACAATGCCAGACCCGAAGATTTTCGCCGACCCGGCCATATGTTTCCGCTGGTCGCCCGGGAAAACGGAGTGCTGGAAAGAAACGGCCATACCGAGGCCACCGTTGATCTGGTTAAACTGGCCGGGCTGAAAGAATGTGGTCTGTGCTGCGAAATTATGCGGGAAGACGGTAACATGATGCGGACCCCGGAATTGATTGAGTTTGCCCAGACCCATCAGATGAAATTTATCACCATCAAGGATCTCCAGGACTATCGCAAACAAAATGAAAAACTGGTCGATTGTGTAACGATCACCAAAATGCCCACCAAATACGGTGATTTTATGGCCTATGGTTATGTCAATAAGCTTAACGGCGAACATCATGTGGCCCTGGTTAAGGGCGATGTCAGCGGTGATAGCCCGGTCCTGTGTCGGGTTCATTCTGAATGTTTAACCGGCGACGCCTTTGGTTCGATCCGCTGTGATTGTGGTGATCAGTTTGGGGCCGCAATGACGGCCATTGAAAAAGAAGGTCGGGGTGTGCTGCTCTACATGCGTCAGGAAGGCCGGGGCATTGGTCTGATCAACAAATTAAAAGCCTATGCGCTTCAGGATATGGGGATGGATACGGTTCAGGCCAATATTGAACTGGGCTTCCCGGAAGATCTGCGGGAATATTATATCGGCGCCCAGATTTTAAGCGACCTGGGGATAAAACAGCTGCGGTTGCTAACCAATAACCCAAAAAAAATGGACGGGCTGTCAGAATTCGGGCTGGAAATGGTGGAGCGGGTTCCCATTCAAATGGAAGCATCTAGCCATGACTTGTTTTATTTAAAAACCAAACAGGAAAAAATGGGCCATATTTTAAATTATAACTAAAAGGAGAAGCAAGATGAATGTATATGAAGGAAAATTAGTATCAAAGGGAATTAAAGTGGGGATTGTAGTGGCACGGTTTAATGAGTTTATTGGATCGAAGCTGCTGGGTGGAGCCATTGATGGCTTGAAGCGTCATGATGTGAAAGAAGAGGACATTGACGTAGCCTGGGTACCGGGGGCCTTTGAGATTCCGCTGATTGCGGCCAAAATGGCCAAGCTGGGAAAATATGATGCCGTCATTTGCCTGGGGGCCGTGATCCGCGGTTCGACCACCCATTATGATTATGTCTGCAGCGAGGTCTCAAAGGGTGTCGCCCATGTCTCCCTGCAGTCAGAAATACCAGTGATCTTCGGGGTGCTGACCACCGAAAACATTGAACAGGCCATCGAACGGGCTGGCACCAAGGCTGGTAATAAAGGCTACGACTGTGCTCTGACGGCGATTGAAATGGTCAATCTGATTAACGAAATAGCAAATTAAAAAACAGCGGGCCGGTGATTTCCGGCCCGCTGTTTTAGATAAAAGTTAAGCTAATTCGTCAAGGCTGACCACGCCATTTTGAAGCGCCAGTTCCTTAAGATCTTGATATTGTCCAGCGACGCTGACATAGAAGTAGGGGTTCACATAAAAAATACCAAGAATCCCAAAGGTAAAGCCATTGAGTAAAAACCAGCCCAAAAAGCTCAAGGACATCATAAAAATTTCGCCCTTGTGGCCTTGGGTCATCCGCATCGAAATTTTAACAGCTTCAGTAGCTGGCACATTGGGGTATTCAGCTAAAATATAAGGGGTGAATGAATAGGCAATCGCCTTGATAATACCGGGTACCACAAATAGCAGGGACCAGAGAAAAATAAATAATTCCATCCACAGCATCCCCCCCAGTTTTCGTCCAAAATCGGAAAAGCCGGTTTTAAACATGTCTTCAATGGTCGGGGCGGGCAGTTCACCGCGATAAATCCACAGCGAAAAAAACTGCAAGCCAACCATCATCGGTGCCCAGACAATCAGACCGCCCAGACCGCCGACAAAGGATGTCACCCCGGAAGCGGCACCAATCACCACAAAGGCCAATAACGTGGCGCCGACGCAGACCCAATAATTCTCAGAAAAGCTCTGCTTGGCAAGCGCTTTGATTTCCTGTCTCGTTTTCATAAAAATCTCCTTTTGTAATTTTTTATAATCAACAATAAAAATGCCGGCTGAAAAATCACCCAGCACCTCTATTGGTATTAAAAAGTCAAGATTCCCAGGTTACAAAATAAACGCCGTCGGCTCTTTTTTGTCCTTTGCCCAGTTCGGAATGTCTTAAAACACTGAGCTCCGCACTGACTTCCTCGGGGGTCAGACCAAATTTTTCAACAAACTGGGGAACGGTGACCCCATTATTGGCGACAATGTATTCATAGAATTCTTTTTGGCGAGGAGTCAGCCCCTGGGTTCCGGTGTGGCCGGACCGCTGGCGATCAAGCTTGGCGCTATGAACCGCACTGGGGTCACAGGTTTGCACCAGTTTATGCTGGCCTAAGGCACAGTCATCACAAAAAATCTTACCTTTAACTTCATAGATATCGTCGTCTTCAAGTTCAGTACCGCAGGAAAAACATTTTTGCATAAGAAGCTCCTTTGTATAAAAAAGTAATGAATCATTTGATTGAAACGCTTAAGAAAAGTTTGGTAATTTCTTAAGAATCTTTGTATATAATATCACGACTTACGGCAAGAAGAAAGTGAAAGTTGAGCGATCAGTAAATGAAACAAGAGATAATCAAACCCGGCCGTTATCGGCATTATAAAGGCAATGACTATGAAGTGATTGGGGTGGGCAGCCATAGCGAAACCCTGGAGGCGATGGTCATTTACCGGCCCCTGTATGGTGACGGCGGGCTGTGGGTTCGTCCTGCCACGATGTGGAACGAAATCATCGAAAAAGACGGCGTTACACAAAAACGTTTTGAATATATGGGAGAGGCATCATTATAAAAAGATGAACTATAAATTTAGCGAAAAAGACCTGTTAAATGACCTGAAAGGGCTGTTGCAAATTGATTCGACCAATGCCGATGCCGGACCGGTGATGCCGGAGGCCCCCCTGGGGATTGGCATTAATGCGGCCATCAACTATGTTTTGGAACTGGGTGAGCACTTTGGTTTTAGAACCAAAAACTGTGACGGCTATTGCGGTTATATTGAAATGGGTCAGGGTAAAGAAATGATCGGCATCCTGACCCATGTGGACACCGTTCCGGTGGGCGACGGCTGGTCGGTTAATCCCTTTGATCTGACCATTGACGGGGACAAGGCCTATGGTCGTGGCACCATCGACAACAAGGGGCCTACTCTGGTGGCACTTTATGCCATGAAGGCCCTGGCTGATAGCGGCGCCCTGATTAATAAACGGGTGCGGCTGATTATCGGCGGCGATGAAGAAGGGGAAAAATGGCATTGTATGAACCGCTACAAGGCTACCGAAGAAGCGCCAACCTATGCCTTTTCGCCAGATTCCGGGTATCCGGCGATCTTTGCCGAAAAGGGCATTTTGAATATCAGTATCGAACGGGAGCTGGATCCGGCCATTCATAATCTGGGCTTTTTCAGCGGCGCTCAGATTAATACGGTGCCGGATTATGCCAAAGCCATTGTCAGTGATGCGGTTTACGAGCGTATTGGTAAGCCGGCCCATGCGTCCCAGCCTCACGAAGGGGTCAATGCGATGTTGTTGTTGGCCCAGGAGTTGAGAGTGCTGGGGCTGGACCATCCCTTTCTGGATCTGATTGATATTGCCAACGCTGAGGGACTCGATATCGATTTTGAAGATGAAATCTCCGGAAAGCTCACCATCAATCCCTCGATTGCCAATGTCAACCACGAAAGAGCCGTGTTGAAATGCGATATTCGTTACCCGGTGACGATGAATGGGGCCGATATCGGAAAAAACATTGCCAGAGCGGTGGAACCCCTGGGATTCCGGTTTGAAATCAATCACGATCTGGCACCGTTGCATATTGAAAAGGAAAGCTACCTCATTGATGCCCTGCAAAAAATATATGAAGACTATACCGGTGATACGACCGGTCCCAAGGTTATTGGCGGCGGTACCTATGCCCGGGCTTTTGACAACGCGGTGGCCTTTGGGGGCCGATTCCCTGAGGAACCCAACACCTGTCATCAGACCGATGAATACTGGAGCATTGTCAGCATGAAGAAGAATTTTGATATTATCACCAAAGCCCTGGAAAGTCTGGTACAATAATAGCAGGGGTGGCCATGCGCTAACCCTAAATCGTAGCAACAGAAATGGGGGAAAACATGACCATTCATTTTGATAAACAAGCAGTTTTAGAGGCCTTACGAGGGCTGTTACAAATAAAGTCGGTGAACGCCAACGCCGGAGCGATCACATCAGAAGCGCCTTTGGGAACCGGGATCAATGAAGCCATCAATTACGTGTTGGCGTTGGGCAAAAGTTTTGGTTTGACCACCAAAAACTGTGACGGTTATTGCGGTTACGTGGAATTCGGCACAGGGCCGGAAATGGTGGCAGCGATCACTCACGTCGATACCGTCGAAGTAGGCGACGACTGGACCGTGCCACCGTTTGACTTAACCATTGACGGTGACAGGATTTATGGCCGGGGGGTGCTGGATGATAAAGGCCCGACGATCGTTGCCCTGTTTGCCTTGAAAGCGCTTAAAGATGCCAAGGTCCCGATCAATAAACGGATTCGCCTGATTATCGGCGGCGATGAAGAAGGCGGCAGCTGGGCCTGTATGAAACGCTACAAAGAAACTGAAGAGACACCGGTCTACTCCTTTTCGCCGGATTCCGGTTACCCGGTCATTTTTGCGGAAAAGGGCATCATGAATGTGATTTTTGAAAAAGAATTGGATGCTGGCCTACCCGTGTTGAATTTAAGCAGCGGCAAGCAGATTAATTCAGTTCCGGATGTTGCTCAGGCAGTTTACAATGGCCAGAGCTACGAAGCCAGGGGCAAATCTGCCCATGCTTCCGAGCCGCAAAAAGGTGACAATGCGCTGCTGAAACTGGCGAACGAATTACGGGCGGCGGGCATTCAGCATCCGCTGCTGGAGCTGCTTGAGCGGGCGACGCCTGAGGGTTTTGGAATTAACTTGTCTGATCAGGTGTCCGGGGAGCTCACCCTTAATCCAGCGATTGCTTATGGGGATGATCATATCGCTGTGCTCCGCTGTGATATCCGTTATCCGGTGACGATGAATAGCAGCGAACTCTGCGCAGCGATTCAGAAAGCTACCGGAGATCTGGGTTTTTCCCTGAAAATGGATCACGAAACCCTACCCCTGCATGTGGATCGGGAAAGTTTTCTGGTCACCTCGCTGCAAAAAGTATATGCCGACTACACCGGGGATACCAGCGGTCCGATTGTCTCCGGGGGCGGAACCTATGCCCGGGCCTTTGATAATGCTGTGGCCTTTGGCGGAGCTTTTCCCGGTGAAGCCAACACCTGTCATCAGACTGATGAATTCTGGAGCATTGACAGCATGGCGAAGAATTTTGATATTATTGTCAAGGCGCTGGCGGTGCTGGCCCAGTAAGTAAGCAAGCGACAAAAGCGATTGTCGACCATTGAATTTAAAATGGTTGACAATCGCTTTTTTTTTGGTTAGAATACCAACAAGAGGTGATGAAATGTCGACAAAACAAAAATTATTAAAAACCTTGGAAGAAAATCGCGAAACCTATCTCTCCGGAGAAGTGCTGGCCAGCACCATGAATGTCTCCCGGTCAGCCATCTGGAAGGCCATCAAGAGCTTAAAAGAAGCAGGTTATGAAATAGAGTCCACCACCAACAAGGGCTATCGGTTAAAAAGTGAATCGGATCTGATGTCGGCCGAAGGAATACAGCCCTGGCTGTCTCCAACCAACCAGGAGCTTGAGCTGATTGTCTATCAAACCGTTGGCTCTACTAATCAGGAAGCCAAGAAATTGGCCCTGGAAGGGGCGAAAACGGGAACCGTGATTATCGCTGAAGAGCAAACCCAGGGGCGGGGCCGGATGGGCCGTTCCTTTTATTCACCGCCCAAAAGCGGGATTTATTTAAGTCTGGTGTTGCGTCCCGATGTTGCCGCCCGGGATGCGGTGCTGTTAACCACTGGGGCATCGGTGGGGGTTTGCCGGGCTATTAAAAAAGTGACGGGTATTGATACCCAGATCAAATGGGTCAATGATGTTTTTATGGGCGACCGGAAAATTGTGGGTATTCTGACCGAGGCAGTGACCAACTTTGAAAACGGCCAGTTCGAATTTGTGATCATTGGTATCGGCTTGAATTTCAAACAGCCGGAAGCTGCTTTGCCCAAAGAACTGGAAGACATTGTTGGTACTTTATTTAAAGAAAAACCGGACGCCCTGACCCGTAATCGGCTGGCGGCGGAAATTATCAACGAGGTCTTAACGATCTGTGACGATCTGACTAATCGGAATTTTTTAGAGGAATACAAAACCCACTCGATGGTATTAGGAAAACAGATTAAGGTTTTCCGGAACAATGAGTGGGAAGTGGCAACCGCTCTGGACATCAGTGACGAAGGCGGATTAATTATTAAAAATCAATTTGGGCAGACGGAAACCCTGAATTCAGGGGAAATCAGTATTAGAAAATTAGAATAGGATGGAAAAAATGATTGAAAATAATACCTTTAATATAAGAATGCTGGTGCTGTGCGGATTATTTTCCGCATTGATCGTGGTGGGGGCGATGATTAAAGTGCCGCTACCGGGAATACCCTTAACCCTCCAGACGATGTTTGTACTTCTGGCCGGGATGCTGCTCGGATCCCGAGGGGGGCTGATTGCGGTTTTGGTTTACATTTTTATGGGTCTGGTCGGTTTACCGGTATTTACCGGTGGCGGCGGATTAATGTATCTTTTTAAACCAACCTTCGGCTATATTGTCGGCTTTGCGCTGGGGGCATTTGTCACCGGGTGGTTGGTTGAAAGAAACCCTGATAACTCAACAAAGCAGCTAATTCTCGCTGCGGTTGCGGGAACAGCCGTCATCTACGCCGTGGGATTGCCCTGGTATTATGTGATCCTCAATTATTATCTAAATACGCCAGTGGGAGCGGCAACGGTCATGATGTCGGGATTTGTGATGACTCTACCGGGGGGGATAATCAAGATTGCATTGAGTGTTCTTCTGGCCAAACGCCTGGCACCGGTGATTCGGCAAAGTGTGATGACAAAATAATTTTTGGGGCGGCCTGTGAGTGAGGATATCTTGCGATCGAGCTAACAAACGTATTAAGAGCTAAAAACAAGTGCAGCCGCACAGCCCCCATCAGACAGATTTTCAAAAACAACTTTCCCGCCATGGATTTTCATGATCCGACGAACAATGATCAGTCCCAAACCGTGGTTACCCAATAAGTGTGATTCATCCAATCCCCCTGAATTTTCGATAAGTTCAGGGGGATAGCCTTTGCCGTCGTCACTGACTTTAATCACCAGACGATCCGTCGATTGGGTCACGGAAAGCCGGATATCACAGCCCCGGGGATTGTGCCGGATGCTGTTGTCAATCAGGTTGGTCAGAGCCCGACGAATCAGGGCCTGGTCACAAAGCAAAATGGGACCATTGGCTTCCTCGGTCACATCGACAGTGAGGGAATAGGGGGCGGGGAGACCATCGTTGATAAAATCCACCGCCGCACTCCGGATTAAGGCGGCGGGCGACACCCGGGCCAGTTCCATCGGTTGGGCATGGTACTCCAGTTTGGAGGCCAGGTTTAAATCGCTGATCAGGGACTTAATTCGTTGGCTCTGCTGACGGATAATCCGGGCCTGATTTTGTTCGGCAGCAGGTAGACCGGGGTTGTTTTCCAGTTCACTGGCGTAGCCCATCACCATCGACAGCGGCGTGCGGATATCGTGGGAAACCCCGGCAATCCATTCTGTTCGGGCCTGATCCCGGTGAGCCAGTTGTTTTTCCTGCTCGCTGAGAATCACCGATGTTTCATTAAGAATCCTTGCCACTTCCCCGGTGACACCACTGGTGGGCAGTGTCAGGGGTTCTTTTTTTGGTAGGGCGGTAATGCCATTATACAGGGGTTTCAGCTTGCGGTATAGCCATAGTCCCAAAAATAAGGCCAGCACCAGGGCCGACAGTACGTTCAAGATCAAAAAACCGAGCAGTAAACCGGGGATATGAGCAATGGTATCTTCGGTGGAGGTGATATTATATTTCCAGATGCTGTTTTTAGGGTCACCTAAAACCAGTAAACCGTCGGGATGCTCCCAAACCGAGACCGGGTAGTCGTTAAGATACCAACGGCTGAAGGAGGCCACATCGGTAAGGGTATACTGCCGGGGAATATCACCAGGCAGGTTTTTGTTCCAGACCACCTGGCCATCCCGGTTAATCAACATCGCCCAGGCATATTGTTCTTCCATCGTCGTGGTGGCAGCGGCATTAAGGGTATAAGTTCCATCGACGCTTGAGAGGCCATCGGAAACATCAGCAATGGCATATTTAAGGGGCTGACTGCCGGAGTATTTAAACATCCAGTTGGTGGTAAAAGCCATATTGATGGCGACCAGTAACAGCGCAATCATGGCGGTCAGCAGTATCGAACGGGTGATGATTTTTCGCAGACTCTTCATAGCCCGGTTTCCTTGGCCAGTTTATAACCCATACCCCGAACGGTCAGCAGGTATTGGGGTTGGGAGGGATCCACCTCGATTTTTTCCCGGAGTCGCCGGATGTGAACCATCAGGGTATTTTCATAACCGTAGAGATCATCATCCCAGGCGCTGCGGCAGAGGCTATCAGCGGTGACGATATTGCCCTGATTTTCCCAGAGCTTTTTCAGCAGGGTATGCTCCTTGGCGGTCAGGGTTTTTTCACCATCACCGGTCTGAACAATGCCGCTTTTAAAATTGACGGTCACTGTCCCCAACACCAGACATTCGTCCGTTAGCGGCTGAGTCTGTAGTGGCTGGTAAACCCGCCGCAGGATTCCGCTTAAGCGCAGCACCAGCTCCCGGGGCAGAAAGGGTTTGGTAATGTAGTCGTCGGCTCCCAGCCCCAGCCCCAGGAGTCGGTTTTCGTCCTCATCCCGGGCTGACAAAAACAGCATCGGCACATTTGATTGCTGCCGTAGCTCCTGCATCAGCGAAAACCCGTCGCCATCCGGCAGCGTCACATCGAAAATGACCCCATCGGGCTTTTCTAAAGCAAAAAGCGTCCGAGCCTGCTGGCAGTTTTCGGCGCTGATCACCTGAGTAAAGCCTGCCTGAAGGAGGATTGTTTTTAATAGATTGATTATTTCTGGTTCGTCATCCACAACCAGAAGTTTTGCGTCAAAGATTGTTTTCATCCGAATCACCTCTTCGTTATTATACCTGAAAAAATAGTTGCTGTTAGTGGATGAACTTAAAATTAAGGTAAACGTAAGGCCTGGGACAACCCGCCGTAAGGTTCATGGGCTATCATAAAGGTAGAAAAAAGAAGGAGTGCATATTATGAGCAATATTATCGAGACTGAGGGTCTCAGCAAACAATATGGGAATGTTTATCGGGTTAAGGATGTGGATCTGTCGGTTCCGGAAGGGGCGATTTATGGTTTCTTGGGGCCCAACGGCGCCGGGAAATCGACGACGCTGAAGATGATTCTGGGGTTGGCAAAGCCCACAGAAGGGGAGATAGCAGTTTTCGGAAAACGGGTCAACAGCAAAAACCGCCTGGAAAATCTTAAAAATGTCGGTTCGCTAATTGAGTCACCCAGCTATTACGGTCATCTAACCGGAGAGGAAAACTTGCAGATCTTTCAGACGCTGCGGGGGGTACCGAAACAAAACATTGCCGAAGTTCTAAAAATTGTCCGGCTGGAGAATCAGCAGCATAAAAAAGTCAGCCAGTATTCACTGGGGATGAAACAGCGGTTGGGGCTGGCCAGTGCCTTGTTGGGCTATCCCAGGCTGCTGATTCTGGATGAACCCACCAATGGGCTGGATCCGGCCGGGATTCAGGAAATGCGGGAACTGATTCAGTCGCTGCCCCGAGAATTTGGAATGACCGTGGTCGTCTCCAGCCACCTCTTAAGTGAAATTGATCAGCTGGCCACCCGGGTGGGGATCATCCGGGAAGGGGAACTGGTTTATCAGGACAGTCTGACTAAGCTTCACCAGTATAGTCAGCAACATCTGGCGGTGCGAACCATGAATAATGAGGTGACCAAATCATTCCTTAGTCGAAACGGCGTGGCCTGGGAAGCCGAGGATGATTATCTGATTATCCCGCAGATGAAAGATACGATGATGGCCGAAATCAGCAAGGCACTGGGACAGAATAATATTGGCCTGGTTCGGATAGAAGAACGAAAAAAAAGCCTGGAGGATATTTTCCTGGAGCTGACGGGAACGGCGGTGAGTTTATGAAAGCCGCAATCGGGATGGAGGTCTTAAAAACAAAGGGGCGCAAGATCTGGCTGGTGGTGGCGGTGATGATGGCCGTTCAGCTATTATGGGCGGGTTGGGCTATTTCTAACAAGGATGCCGATGACCTGATTCAGGGCTGGATGTTTTTTCTCTATCAATTTCCGATGCTCAACTGTATCATCATGCCGGTGATCGCCGCAGTGGTGGCTTCCCGTCTCAGTGACGTGGAGCATAAGGGTCAAACCTTTAAGCTGCTGGAAACCATTATTCCGGCGCAGCGGATCTTTGCGGCCAAGTTTATCTGGGGCAGTATCTATATGCTTGGCGCTGCCCTGGGACAGCTGGCCATCATGATTGGTATGGGCTTTGCGCTGCAGTTTGGCGGACCGGTGCCCTGGGGTGCGCTGGCGGGCTACCTGTTTTTTACACTGGTGGTGAGTCTGACCATTTATATCTTTCAACAGGGGGTCTCGATGCTCGTTGCCAATCAGATGGTGCCGATGACCCTGGGACTCGTCGGCGGTTTTATCGGTCTGTTCAGTATGTTTTTCCCCCAGGGTTTTCAAAAGCTGATTCTGTGGAGTTATTACGGGGTGCTGATGCAGGTTGGCATGAACTGGGATCAGGTCACCCGAGCCACTGATTTTTATTGGACGGCCATTGATTGGTCGGGTTTCGGTTTGATTTTAATTTTCTTTGTGCTGATTTATGGAATCGGCCGGACTTTATTTGTCAGAAGGGAGGTCTAAGCGATGTTACTACGTGTTTTAAAAGCAGAAATGATCAAGATGCGGCATAGTCCGGTGTGGCTGGCTTTTTTACTGATTCCCATTATTCCAGCCTTTATGGGCACCTTTAATTATCTCAACAATCTGGGCATGCTGGAGAATCAGTGGTACAGCCTGTGGACCCAGCATACGATCTTTGCTTGTTATTTTTTCCTGCCAGTATTGATTGGGATCTATGCGTCCTATCTTTTTCGGCTGGAACATGCCAATCATAATTGGAATGCGGTGATGACTGCCCCGGTTCCGATCACATTGGTATTTATGGCGAAACTGATAAGCGGTTGGCTGATGGTGATGTTGACCCAGCTCTGGATGGGACTGTTGTTTATCCTTTCGGGGTTCCTGGCAGGGCTGGCGGGACCGATCCCGCCGGAGTTACCAGTCTGGCTGTTGTTTGGAGCGTTGGGCGGCATGGTGGTATGCGCGCTGCAGCTTTGTCTGTCGCTGGTGATTCGCAGCTTTGCGGTCCCGGTGGGCATTGCTCTGATGGGCGGTATTGCCGGGTTGGCGTTGTTGTCGCAAGGCTATGGCATCTATTTTCCCTATTCGCTAATAACCCTGGGTATGCGGGCAAACGATCCGGCGGCACCGATGGCGGTGGGTGAAATTTCCTTTCTGATCGCCTGCGCTGTTTTTATGGCTGGGTTTTGTCTATTTGCCATCACCTGGTTAAAACGGCGGGATGTGGTGACGGGGTAATCAATAGTAGGTCAACATATTAAGTAAGAAGAACCGTAAAAATAAGTAAAAAAGCAAAGCCAAAAAAAGGCCAGTGTTTAGCGGCGACAATTATCGCTAAACACTGGCCTTGATGATTTCACACTTTTTAACTTGGCGGCTTACAAATCCCACAGGGGGTTAGGCCCAGGGAATGCACCTCGTCCAGACTGTTTAAATAAATCCGGTTGGATTCTTTCGGTAAGCCGGAACAGCTGGGCAGATGATAAACCTTGGAGTTTTTATTGCCAATATAACTGGCGTTTTCTGCCGTGGCGGTATTGGCTGGCGCTTCCAAAACGGGGTTGGTTGTTGCGATGAGGCCGTTATCCACCTCCTGATAAGGTTGAGTCGGGGTAAGGCCGGTTTTGTCAAAGCTTAGTTGATCGCCTTTACTGGTGACCACGATGGTTCCCAGCAGGTCGGTGCGAAAAATGGTCGCACCCGCATCGTTAAGCCGGCTCAGGGTTTCCTCATGGGGATGGCCATAATCGTTGTTTACCCCGGCGGAGATTACCGCATAGCGGGGATTCACCGTCCGCAGAAACAGATAGCCGGTGGAGGAATAACTGCCATGATGGCCGACCTTAAGCACATCAGCCGCCAGATCGAGGTTTTGAGCCAGCAGTTCCTTTTCGGCTGTCTCTTCCATATCACCAGTCAGCAAAAAACGATGGGTGCCATGGGTGACCTTCATCACCAGGGAATCGTCATTGACGTCCTCATGGGCATTGAGGGGGCCGAGAAAATTGATGACAGAGCTGCCAAAAGCCATCGCCGTTCCCGGGCTGGGGGTAGAAATGGGGATGTTTTTACTGGTGGCGGCGGCGACCAGGTTTTTGGAAGCCGTGGTTTCCTCAGAGTTGGTCAGATATATATTACCGACTTTCAGCCGGGTCACCACATCGGTCAGTCCGCCGGCATGGTCATTATGGTTGTGGGTAGCCACCACATAGTCCAGTTGGGTGATGCCCAGATCGGCAAGATAGTTAATGATCTCATTGCCGTTTTCCGGATTACCGCCGTCAATCAACATCGTTTCATTGTTATCCACCAGCAACATGGCATCACCCTGGCCCACATCCAGAAAGTGGACCGCCAGCGAATCCTCGGGGGTAAAGGTAGTCTGCGTACCGGTCAAAAACTGACAGCCGCTGACGATAAAAAGCAAGCTTAAAATAAGTGTGGTAATAAACAAAAGTCTTCGTTTCATTTTCAATTCCTCCGTGGCTTTATTTTAGCATATTTAAGGAAGTATTGCTTTAATAGATGAAGATCGTGTTATTTAGAACTATTTAAGGGAGCGATGAGGCAAGGTGGTTGATAATTGGTTGGCACGGGCATGTCAACAACCATCCAGCAATTAATAAATGACGCTAAAAACCAAGGGAAAATTTCCGGCCTTTACCTTTTTACGGGAATACGTTACAATAGTCTGATGAGTGGATGGATCGTTCATTTAAGAAAGTCGGACAGGTCACATGAAAAATTAAAGTAGATGTGATAAAATCATCCCGTTGCTTAAAATACAAAGGCGTATTTATTAAGAGTGGCATATGGAATGATGGGGAACAGAAGGAGACGAATTTATGGATAGTTCAAGAAAATTTATTATTGTATCAATCAGTGCGGCGGTACTGTTGATCATTTTAGTCAGTTGCACACTGGCCTACTCAGGGCGGGATAATACCCTGATGTCAGACAAAACCCTGAGCTTTGAAATCAACGGATTTAATGTGGAGCTGCCGCTTTCAGAAAACGACGCGGTGTATGACGCGGTGAGTTTGAGCAGTGTTACTGAAAATAGAATAAAATTACTCAACGAGGTCGGTGCCACCGTTAAAATAGACGGCAAGGGTATCGGCGCCGGGACAACCATGGATTTAAAGCTGGATGAGCTTTCGTCTGGCGAACTGATAAAAATTCAGGTGGGCAATGAAAAGGACGAGCGGGTGATTTATCTGAGAACCCTGTCATCCCAACTGCCGGAAATTATTCCTGCCGGAACAAGCAGTTACGATGGAAATTACTTTGCTGCCGTGGCAACCGGGGGCGCGGCCTTATATGAACTGAATAATAAGGGCGAGGTTGTTTTTTATATCGCAAAATCACCGGAAAAGGCCAACGGCGAATCCTATCGTGATTTCAAAAAACACGTTTATGAAAATGGCACCGTCCGTTACAGCTACCAACGGGTATATGGCGATAGCAATGGGATCGGTTATGCCGTCGGAGAACGGGTGATTCTGGATGATCGGTATGAGGAAATAGATGTTATTACCCTGGCCCAAAGTGATTTGGCTAAAGAAGGAGATCCAGTCGATGGCCGGGACTTCATTTTAATTGATGATAACCATTATATTGTCGAATCCTCTCAATTGGTGCTGGTGCAAAATGTGCCGGACGGGTTAGGCGCGAACAACATGGGATCAAAAGTGGTTCGCAATCTGATTCAGGAAGTGAAAGATGATCAGGTGGTCTTTGAGTTTACCACGGACTCCCATCCGGAATTTTATGGACTGAGCGTCAATGACCATGATTACAGCAATACGACCAGCCAGAGTCCCGATTATGCCGGATTGAATCGGATGATCATTGATCCCGCTGATAATAATTTGATTGTGTCCTTTGGAAACATGAATACGATTATGAAAATAGATCGGGAAACCCGGGATGTCATCTGGAAATTATCCGGTAATGGCGATGAATTTGGAATGTCTCCGGAACAAAAAACAGCGGGACAAACCGATTTGGCGATCACCGCCGAGGGGGAATTAACCGTATTTGACAATGCCACAAGCACCGGTCAAACCCGAATTCTGAAAATAAAACTGGATGAAGTTAATAAGAAAATCCTCGGATACCAGGAATATAAGGTGCCGGGAAAAACTGCCCTGGCCTACGGTAGTGCTCAGAAAATCGGCGATAACATTGAAGTCTATACGATCGGATGGGGCCTGCTCAAGGATGGCAATGTGACGATTTCCGAAATAGATTTCAATACCGGCAAAAAACTCCTGGAAGTTACCTTGCCTCAGGGCGTGGCCAATGACCGGGTTCAAAAGTTCAAATAGAAAAAAGTTTAGCTAAGAGAATTGAGGTTAATCATGAAACCATTATTTTTATGTTACCCCAAATGTTCAACCTGCCAGAAAGCGAAAAAGTTTTTGGCAGAAAATCAGATCGACGTGGAAGAACGGCACATTGTCGAGGATCATCCCCACAAAGATGAACTGGTAAAATGGATGAATCTTTATCAGGGCGATGCTAAAAAGTTCTTTAATACCAGTGGTCTGGTTTATCGGGACATGGAACTGAAAAACAAGGTTAAAACAATGACCCCGGATCAGATGGCTGACGTGTTGGCCACCAATGGGATGCTGGTGAAGCGGCCGCTGGTTATTTTGGCCGATACCGTCCTCATCGGTTTCAAAGAGGAGCAGTGGCAAGCTGCATTATTGACCGATAAGCAGGATTAATCCCCATAGTGGCCGTTATTTTTTCCTATAAATGATTTGTAAGCGCAGCAGGGATGGACTATAATGAAAAAAGGATTATTAATCGAATACAAAGGAGAAAGTTAAATGTCACGAAAAACCATTGAAAAATTTAAAAAACAACCTGAGACTGATGTGGTAGAAATAGTTGAAATGGAACTGACTGAATATACCTACCCCAAAAGTGGAATCGGTATCTGTCCCCAATGCGGCGGGAAAATGAACGGCGTGGGACTTGACTGGGAATGTGAAGGCTGTGACTTAAAACTTGTCGGGCCGGTATTTTAAAGAAAACAAACGAATAAGCACATCAGGAAGCACATTTGCCAACAAAGACGATTGGGAGATGTGCTTTTTTAGTAATTAAAGCGCGGATGCTTTGGGTAGATGTAACCCGAAGAAAGCTTAAATATTTCCCAATGATAACAGGAAAAATTAGCGAAATTCCTAGAAAATCATGATTTAACGTGACATCATGATTAAATATGGTAAAATGTTGATAACTTTTTATAAAATTTGTTTGAAAGCAAAGACTGGCTTAAACAATTTGACCGCGGCTCTCAAAGTCCCATAAATAGTGCTGAAAACAACTGATCAGCGAGGAAAAATAAAAGATAAACAAATTCCTGGAGGAAAATAAAATGACGATTACCTATGAATTAGGGAAATCTTTATATGTGAACATAACGAATCGATGTAGCAATGCCTGTACGTTTTGCGTAAGAAAAGATGAACCGACAATCAATGGAGTTGATGATCTCTGGCTGGAGAAAGAACCAACTCAGGAAGAAATACTGGAAGATATCTTAAAACGGGATCTGGATCAATATGATGAATTGGTTTTTTGCGGATACGGAGAACCGACCTATCGTTTAGACGAAATCTGTGCCATCGCCAAAGAGGTGAAAAAAAACCATGCCATCCCGATTCGACTTAACACCAACGGTCATGGTAACCTGATCTTTAAAAAGGATATGACGCCCCTGTTAAAAGATGCCATTGATGTGGTGTCGATCAGCTTAAATGCTAAAAACAAAAGCGAATACGATGAATTGTGTCGACCTGTTTTTGAAGATGCCTATGACGAACTGTTGGAGTTTGCCCGACTGGCGGGAAGATATACCAAGGTGGTCTTAACCATTGTCGATATACTGCCCATTGAGGATCAGGAAGCCTGTCGTAGAATCAGTCAATCGGTAGGGGCAGAATTACGGATCCGTTCATATATTGATTAATGACAATTGGTGGCTGGAGGAACTGATCCTGATATGAGTAACAGCAATTTAAATCCCCGCTGCCTGAACATCGGTGGTAAAGACATCCGAGTGGTGGACGACCATCAATATGTGCTGCTGATCTGGGGCAGTTTGTTTCAAAACCGAAAACAGCCAATGGCATTGGTAAGTATTGATTATCATCCGGACACCAACCCGCCGTTCTGGCTATGGGCCTATCAAAAAGCCATGGCTATCGATCCTGATCGGGAAGCCGAACTGGTCGAAAAATTTCAGCAGCGAATGCTGGCCGCCCTGGATCCCCTTCATTTGGATAGTGTGCAAATGGTCATGGATCAGATGCGCAATGATGAACATATCAATACCGCAATGGAATTGGGCTATCTGAGGGATTACCATATGATTAATTGTATGGAAAAACATGTCTATTCAAGGGGCAGTCACTATCTGGTTCCGGAAAACCAATTTGGTAGCCTTGAAGACGTCGTGTTTAAAAATATCGAACTGCCGCTGGAAAAGATCGGCGCCGAGGACCTGATCCTCGATATTGATCTGGACTATTTTTTGCGCCCGGAAAATTTTGAACTGGATCTCGATCAGAATAACATTTTTACTGATCTGGTCAAGCAGGCTCAGATCATTACCGTGGCTCGGTCAAAAACCTATTTTGATTTTTTGAAAAATGATGAATTTACCATTGAAAGTTGCGAAGAAAAACTCATCGCCTTGCTGGAAAAAATCATCTCCAAATAGTTTATAAAACAAATGACAACCTCAAAGCAGAACAGCGAATATGATGATGGGAGAAAGACCTTATGGGAAAACACAGTGAAGAAACCCGAATCATTAATCGGTCAAAAGACCAGTGTGAAGAAAGTTTATTGGCGTTTGACACCAGTAAATATGATTTGAAAAACCATATCGCAGACAAAGCAGAAAGTCTGATTGTTTTCCATACAAAGATTGTTTTTGCCGCCAACGGCCAGCGGATTACCGTTAAGCTTAAAAATGCCGATAACCAAACGACCGAAGTCAGCGTCCGGTCGGAACTGATTTCAAACGTCCTGACGAACGATCGCGGCGTGAATAAAAATAATATTAAAACCATATTCAGCTATCTGAATGAAGAAAAACTAGGCGCTCAGGAACAGCAACCGGAAAGTGTCGGAAACTACCAACAGCCGAAAACGAAAAAAAAGTGGTTTTCCTGGGGTAAAAACACTTCTGATGTAAAGATGTCCATGATGGCCAGCTATCTGGGTGGATACAAAGAATTTGAAAAGTCCATTAAAGGAACTCTGGAAATTCATGAAGCTGGTATTGACTTTGCTGTAATGGGTCCCAAGTTTACAATTCAATTTTTAGATATGAAATCCGTCACCATTGCTTCAACCTTGGATATTGAAGAAAACCAGGCTTGGCTGACGACCTGCTTCAAAGACGAACTCCAAAAGGATAAAACCGATCACCAGAAAGCAAAGAAAAATAAGTTGGTTGTTACCTACCAGAATGAATCGGGACAAACCCAGTGTATTTTCAGAGCCGACAATTCATTAGAGGTGGAAAAGAGCGTTTTAAAAGCGCAAACATTGATACAGGATTTGATGGAAAAATAAAATAAATAAAAGATTGACAAACGAAGTAGGACGACGTATAATAGTGAAGTTGAAATAAACAAGAACTGAATATACATAGCAAGTAGGGATGAGGAACATCTTTTTCTCTAAAAATATTTGAGTAATTTAAGGATTATTTTTAGAAAAAAAGATGGACAATTTAGCCGGTTTGACCGCTAACGCTCCATCAAACCTATTTGTTTTTAGCAAAACAAAGCTAAATTAGTCTCGCGACGATGGCGGAAGGGCCACACCTGTTCCCATACCGAACACAGAAGTAAAGTCTTCCAGCGCCGAAAGTACTTGGTGGGTAACTGCCTGGGAGGATAGGACGTTGCGGGACTTTTATTTAAATGAAGCCGTGCAAAAAAATACAGATATAAATATTGATTCAAGTTTACTTGAAAATCAATGTTTATATCTGTATTTTTTTATGGGGCGAAGCCCCAAACGCAGGCGCAGCGCAGCGAAGACGGAGT
>NZ_JBDODG010000036.1:0-19385 GCF_039830195.1 Acetobacterium sp.
TACGGTGGTGTGGGAGGTCGGCTGATCAATTAATGGTCAGCCTCCTACCCGATTGCCAACTTTTAAGATAGCTCCACCCCGAAATAGCTTTTCAGGATGTCTTTGATGGCGGCATCACCGCTGATGATGGTTTCGGTCAGCGTCTCACCATCGGCAATCTTTAAACTGCCGTCAAAATAGGTGATCTTGCCGGTGGCGGTGACCAGGGCGCACATCTGGGCCTGTTGGAAAAAAGACTCCGGGTAGGCGGAGGTGTAAAAATTGGCGATCAGATAATCCGCCGGACAGCAGTTTTCCAAAGTAAAGGCATAGATTGGTTCAAAACCGGTAGCCGTTTTAAACTCCACCCGGTAACCGTATTCGGGGTCAGCCATCACCCGATGGATCCGGCCCAGATTTTCCTGCTCCCGGCCTTCTTCAAATAACAGCGGTGCGGCCAGACTGTTGCCACCAAAACCGACGTCACAGACCCACTTCTGGCCGTCGGCTTCCACCAGCAGCACCATATGGGTTTTTCCCGAGTTATCAAAGCCTCCGTGGTAGACCCGGGCCAGATGCCGGGTAACCGGAAAGCCCAGCGCCGTCAACACCGCCGCAAACAGGCTATTCATCTCAAAACAATAACCGCCGCGACGGCGTAACACCAGCTTGTCAAAAAGATCGTCGAGATCGAGGGAAATAGTCTTCCTGGCAAAGATGTCGAGGTTTTCAAAAGGGATATTCATCACGTGGCCAAGATGCAGCTGCTTCAGGGTTTCGGCCGAAACCGGACGGCCCCCGTTATAGTCAATCCGCTTAAAATAGTCGTCCAGGTTAAATAATTTGTCCGGCATAAGTTCTCCTTTATTTGTTTCGTTTAAAAAGATAGATTTAGTATACCAGAATTCCTGAAAAAATAAAGCTAAAAGGATTTCATTAAGGATCCTTTATGAATAAAACCGCGTTGATTCTCGATTGATCACCATCTCAATAAGCGACGACCTCTTTGATATTAAATTCCCGGCCGGATATCAAACGGAAATCTTCACCCTGACAGTTCGGGCAAATTTTACGGTGCTCGACCACATTAAAGTGTTCATGGCAAGCCTGACACTCCCCCATGGCCGGTAGCACGATGATTTCCAGTTTGGTCTCCTGATAGGGGGTGTCACTAACCGCTGCCGGATAGCAGGCTTCCACAAAATGCGGAATGGTCTGGGACAATTGGCCAATCTCCAGAATAATCTTATCCACCCTGGTCAAATCATTGGCCACCGCAAATTCGTCAACAATTTTTATCACTTCATAAACAATTCCCAGTTCATGCATGGCCTCACACCTCTTTTTCTAGTTTTTATCGGGTTTCTGAAAAAGGATTGACCTTGTTCAGCATGATTTTGGCTTTTCGGCCGACCGCTTTTTTAAGAATCGCCTTGGGTAAATCATCAATTTCATAACCCATCTCATCATATACCCGTTCCAGACTGATCGCCTTAAATTTACATTTCAGGGTACAGGCACCGCAGCCGACACAGAGGTACTCATCGACCTTGCTGGCGCCGCAGCTTAAGCAGCGGGCCGTTTCCTTCTGGATCTGGGCTTCGGTTAAAACCCCGCGCAAATCTTTAAAGGTCGTTTTCGAGACCTGACCATCGACAGGGGCGATCCGCTGGCGCTCGGTACCATCGTAGTCGATGCGCTCATTGAGATTGTCCTTATCCAACATCGTGTAGGTATGATTGTCGCGGCCAAAAACCAGGGACTGCCCCTTCTGGACAAAGCGATGGATCGAAACCGCGGCTTCTTTACCGGCCGCAATCGCGTCTATCGCCAGTTTGGGTCCGCTGGCCACATCACCGCCGCAAAAGATGTCCGCCCGGGAGGACTGCAGGGTGACCGGATCGACGGCTACGGTGTTGCGACTGGTTAACTCAACCGCTTCGCCGGCAAACAAATTGCCATAAGCATAGGTTTGTCCCACTGACAGGATCACGCCGTCACAGGTGACGATCATCCGGTCCGCTTCTTCAAATTGGGGATTGAAACAACCGGTGGCATCAACGGTTGCCAGGCAGCGCTTAAATTCCACCCCGGTAACCTTGCCGTTTTCGGTGATCATCCGGGTTGGTCCCCAGCCATTATGAATGCCAATTTCCTCACTCAGGGCCTCAGCTACTTCCTCAGTATGGGCGGGCATCTGATCCCGGGCTTCCAGACAGTACAAATCGGTCTGGACGACACCTTCCAGCCGGGTCGCACTGCGGGCCACATCGATGGCCACATTGCCGCCGCCGATGACCACGACCTTGCCCTTAACATTGGTTTGTTCCGCTAAATTGGTGCGGCGCAGAAAATCCACGCCACTGAAGACGCCTTCGGCCGTTTCGCCGTCAATCCCCAGGGTTCGTCCGGCCTGGGCTCCAATGGCCACATAAAAGGCCTTAAAACCCTGGTTTCGCAGCTCCTGAAGGGAAAGATCGCGGCCAATTTCAACGCCGGTTTCAAACTTGACGCCCAACTCCTGAATCACCTCGATTTCGGCGGCTAAAACATCTTTTTCCAGTCGATAAGAAGGAATGCCCAGGCTCAGCATCCCGCCAAGGCGACGCTCTTTTTCAAAAACCGTGACATCGTAACCGTCAATGGCCAGATCATAGGCACAGGTCAGTCCCGACGGCCCGGAACCGATAATCGCAATTTTCTTATCGCTGTAATCATGGCGTTTGACCGGCATAAAACGGGTCGCCATTTCGAGGTCCTTTTCGGCAATGAACTTTTTGATATCATCAACGGCCACCGCTTCGTCAATGTCCCCGCGGGTACAATCTTCCTCGCATAACCGCGGACAGATCCGGCCGCAGACCGCCGGCAGCGGATTGTGCTTCTTGATCAGCTCCAGGGCTTCAGTATAGCGTCCCTGGGAAGCCAGTTTGATATAACCCTGAACCGGGATATGGGCCGGGCACTTGGTGATACAGGGAGCCGTTCCCGAATCCAGGGCATTTTTACGGTTGGTCCGGTAATCGCTGTTCCACTTATCCTCCTGCCACTCGGTATTTCGGGGCGTCACCTTGGTAACCGTCTCATCAAGTGGCGTCTTGGAACACAGTTTCTGCCCCAGTCTGATGGCATTGGTGGGACAGACATCGACGCACTCACCGCAGGCCACGCATTTGGTCTCATCCACCACCGACTTATAGTTGGACCGGACGATGTCGTTGTTCAGATATTCGTTGGCCAGCCGCATTGCATAACAGCCGCAACCGCAGCAGTTACAGATGGCATGGGTATGGCCCGGGGTATCGAGGTTGGGGATCGAATGCATCAGGCCGTTATCTTCCGCCTTTTTGATAATTTCAAAAGCCTCGGTCCGGGTGATTTCCCGGCCGCGCCCGGTTTTGATATAATATTCAGCGGCATGGTCCAGTTGAATACACATCTCTTCTTTCAGGTGGCCGCAGCCTTCGCCCATAGCTTCCCGGGATGTCCGGCAGGAGCAATCCGACACCGAAAAGACACTGGCCTGATCCAAATGGTAGGAAACCTCTTCATAGGTCACTTTTTTGGAATTACCATCAATGGCCCGTTCAATCGGCAAAACCCGCATCGGACCGCTGCCAATCGGCATAATACCAACAGCCATGGGGCCTTTTTTGCCGCCAAAATAATAAAACGCTTCGGCAACTTCCGGATGTCTGGCAACCAGTTCTTTGTTATTATTGATCATTTCCAGATGACCGGGGACAAAAATATCCTGCCAGTACAGATCCACCCCATCCACCGTATTGACAAAAGCAACCCCGGCCCAGGCAATATGTGTAAGGGCAGCCGTGACCAGCTCAAGCGGTTCCCCAGCGGCAGCAGCCACCGCTTCAGCGCTCAGCTTTTCCCGGAATGCCAAGTGCATCGCAATTTTAGCCTGATAGTCATCGAGAATCGGCGCCAGAGCATAGTACTCGGGTCCAAAGGGAATCGCTTCCCGATCGCTGCTCGCCTTGGTGCGGCCAATTTTATTAGCCAGATCAACAATTACCTGACGATAAGGCCGGTCATTGACATCCGCCCAGGTCAGAGCAAAATTAAAACGGGTTGACTGGTTAAAATTTGTCGGTTCTGATTGATTTTTCATTTCGATCTCCTCTTCTAACTCAATAATTCCGGTTGATTCCAGTTTTTCACGGCCTCCCGCAACCAGTCGGCCCATTCTCCGATGCCTTCGCCGGTTTTGGCAGAAATCGGAATGACGACCAGATTGGGGTTGAGCTTTTTAACTCGCTCCCGAAGAACCGCCAGATCAAAATCGAAGTGTTCCTGGACATCGATCTTATTGATCAGCAGCACATCCACCAGCGAAAACATCAACGGATATTTCAGCGGTTTGTCATCGCCTTCCGGAACACTGAGAATCATCGCGTTTTTGGAAGCACCAGTGTCAAACTCCGCCGGGCAGACCAGATTACCGACATTTTCCAGCACCACCAGATCAGTTTCCCCAGTGCCAATCCCCTCCAGCCCCTGCCGGGTCATCCCGGCATCCAGATGACACATCCCTCCGGTATGGAGCTGAATCACTTTAGTGCCCGTTTTCGCCACCGTATGGGCATCCACATCGGAATCGATATCAGCTTCCAGAATGGCAATGTTCATCTCATCCTGCAGAGTTTCAATAGTTCGCAGCAGGGTCGTCGTTTTTCCCGAGCCCGGCGACGACATCAGATTCAGCAGAAAGGTCTGCTCCTGTTTTAATTCCTGACGTAGCAGATCGGCCTCCCGGTCATTATTTTCATAGACGCTTTTTTTGATTTCCAGAACCTTATAGACTTCCATTTTATTTCTCGCTTTCCGCTTTTGTAATTGTTTTCAGTGGCTTCTTTGAACTGATTATAGTTCATCTGATTATCTTTGACAACAATTTAACACCGCATAAAAACGCATCCCGTCAGCTGTTTTAACTTGGTGTTAACAGCTTAACGGGATGTGTTTATAAAAAAAGCTTGCTGTTACAGCAAATCTGTAAACAGCAAGCTAAAATAAATAAGTTTATGGTTGTGCGGGTCCAAAATAACGGGTGGCAAAATCTCTGAGGTATTCGGTCAGTTTATCCAGGGTCGGAAAACAGGTCAGGCTGCCTGAAAAATAGATTCCCTGCTGGCCCTGAAGAGCATTGACCTGATCGTAGAAGCCATTTTTTATCTCGGCCCCGGTGACGTGCGGAAAGGTCTGCCATTGTTTGTAGGCAAACAGCCGCTCAGCCTTAAAGCCGGCCTGTTTCAGATCGGCGTCGATCTGGGCTTTTAAATCCTTAATCGGCAGATCGCCGGCGGCATAAGCGGTCAGCAGCGGTCCGGGTTGATCCGGCTTGCTGCTATACAACAGTAGCAGGTGTCCGTCTTTGTCAAAATTATGGGTGAAATAGCTGGTGGTCCGATAGTTTTCCCGGGCCACATAGGCCAGCACATTGTAAGCTTTGCGTTGGTAGCACCCCATCAGGCGGGCATGGTCCGGGGCGTGAATCACCGACGGGTCCAGCGGCACGGTGATCACCGCCGCATCAAAATCCTCTTCGCCAACCGGTGTTTCAATGGTCAGGCGGTTATGATCAACGGGGATCATGCCAGTGACCGGGCTACTCAGGCGGAGGTCCTCCAGCCGCTCCGACAATTTGGCAATGATTTCGTTGGCGCCGTTGGAAAAACTGATCAGCTTCCGGGACTCAATCATCGAGGACAGGGTCATGATGTCCAGATACTTCAGGGCATAGATGGCCGGAATCTCGCTGGACTTGCCAAAACCAAAGGCCACCAGATGGGGTGCATAAACCTGCATCAGGGTGTGCAGCTTGTTTTCGTTGCACCAGGATTCAAAGGATTGGGTCAGCGCATCGGGAATATGCGCCCAGCCCTGGGCACTTAAGGCCGCCTGATAAGAGGCCAGGTATTCCGGCAACCGCTTAAGTTGCTCCTGAAAACTGGCAATTTCAGCGGGACCGATCTGGGCCTGTTTTTCACCATTCGGACCCAGAAAACTGCGGTGAAAATACTTGTACTCGGCTTTCACGCCCAACTGCCGCAAAAATTTCATCAACGACTCTGAGGTACCCAGCACCGACCCCAGCTCACAGAATTCTTTTTTGTGAAAAACGCTGTTGCAATGCCCCCCGGCTCGTTCTTCCGCTTCAAAAATCGTGACCTGATGACCGGCTTTTTCCAGAAAATAGGCCAGCGTCAAACCGCTGTATCCGCCGCCTACCACGGCTATCTGCTTTTTCATTGGTAATCCTCTCCCGGCTGACCGGCGGTCCTAAACGCCGCGACCAACCGCATCTCTTTTTGCACCCTTAATACTTCCGATTGACATAGGACCACAAGGGCAGCGTCACCCCGGAGCCCTTAATGTCGACAACGATTTCCATGGGCGTTTTGAGCGTGTTTTTACCATAGCCCAGCGGCAGCTCAAGATTATAATCACGAACAAACTGCTGAAAGCCGTCCTTGATCTCGTCAAAAGAGTCGGCTGACTCCAACAGCGATTCCAGATAAACCCCGCTTTTCTGGTTAAATACCTGTACTGTTTTGGAGTAAAGATTATTTTTTTCCTCCCAGATCACCTGTTTAATATTCATTTCCCGGAGCTTACTGGAGTAAAGATGGCGGCTGTGGATTCTGCCGGTGGTATACTCCTGCTGATGGGGCGTCATAATCCAGCTTGGCTGCATCAGCAACGCATTGCCCATCGGGATGGCTACCCCCAGCAACAGGTCCAGGGCGCAGTCGGCATTTTTTTTGGTATACAACCGGGCACAAGCTACGCCGCTGATTAAATCCACCACCGCATACTGATAAAGATTGCCAATCCCCGGCTGATAACCCCGTTCTACCGTCCAGGCCAGCCAGCATTCGCCGACCGTCAGCTGCGCCGGCTCCGGCGCCCGATCGGACCGGACATCAAGATCAGCCGCTGCGGATTGGTGCTGTGCGGCGCTGATTTTCCGGCTGTAATGCTTGCGGGCCGGTTTGTGATTGAGATCGTGACGGCGCATAATATTATAGACGCCGCTACTGCTGATGTTCAGATCCTGTTCCTCCAGCAGCCAGGCAATGCTCTGGGGGCCATAGTCCGGAAAGGAAACGATTGCATCCAGCACGGCCTGCTCCACTGTCAGCGCCGCTTTATTGGGCGGCACAAAATGGCGGACCTGATCTTTCAGGCCGGCCAGACCCTGCTCATCAAAGCGTTTATGCCAGCGATAGTAGAGGGTCCGGGAAATCCGGTATTTTTTACAGGCCGCACTGACCCCCTGTTCCTGGCCGCAAAGCAGAATCTCATGGCGGCGTTTGATAGTTGTTTCTTCCTGATCTTTGACAGTTTTTACCATCCGACCGATCTCCTTTTCTGCAAACAGTTATTCTTTGATATTCTACTGCGTCTCGCGATTTCCGCCAGTTTTGCGGGCGTTAAAAAAACAGATTGCCGATAAAAAACAGGATCACAATATGGACCGGATAAAAAATATAGAACAGATATTTCAGCCCCCGTCCCTTTTCGCCGTTATAGGACAGCATCAGCGGCAATGACCCGATCATCATCCACTGATAATTATTGTAAAGCAGCGCGGAAAACTGAGGATACACGGCCCATTCCAGGGCTAAAAAGCCCAGACAAAAAAGCCCATAGACCAGGATCAGCCGCTTTTTATCGGTGCGGTTGAAGTAGATCAGCACTCCCAGAAAAACAAAGATAAAACTGCCCTCGTTAAAAATCAGATTGCCGGTGATGGCCCCGACAAAGCTCATCATCCCAGTCAGCGGCACGAGCTGACCGGCTAAAATACAGAGCATCGTGGTCAAAATCTGATAGCCGGCAAACAGGGTGATAAATTTGTTGCCCTTGGGCTTGTCGGTTTTGCGGATTTCGATCAGCCAGACAATCACCGCCACCAACAACAGCGTCACAAAAATATTATTGGACATCATCGCGTAGGGATCAGCAATGCTATTATTGCTGATCAGATCAATCATTCCCATCCCGACGCCAAAAAAATACATCCGCAGCATGTATCTTTTGCGGTCATGGGTGTAATAAAAGCCCCAGGCCATACAAAACATAAACACCGGCGCCGAAAGCCGGCCCAGCCAGTGCAACCACAGCGGGGTGCCCGGAATAAACTGCCCGATATGGTCCAGCAGCATCAAAATCAGGGCGATTACTTTTAAGCTCGTCGAGGTCATCTGTCTTTCTCCAATCTACGCTAATCCATTTTTATGAATCACAATTTTGATATCTGCATAAGAACAGGACTCTGGCAGGGCTTCTTTGATGGGGCGCAGGGCTTCCAGACCGACGGTTCCGATGGCGTTGATGATGGCTACTTCTTTTTCGGCATCGACAAAATCCTGCCAGTCGATCGCTTTTCCTTCCTGATCGCAGCGGATTAAATGGCTCAGCACCGTGTTTTCGGTCAGTTCCCGTTGCTCAGCGATGGCAGCAATGGTCATGCCTCCGGCAAACAGCTCGTAGGTGAGTTCCCATGAGGGCACTTTTGCTTCTTTTTCGCCCATTTGTTGCCTGGTCACCCGGGGTTCCGGGTCGTCTGCTGCCGCGTCCGGACGAGATCTGATGGTAATCGGGTTGTTTTCGGCAAAGCTGCTGATTGCTTCGATAAAGACCGCACCATAATGGTCATAACGGGCCTGGCCGACGCCAGTGATGTTTAGAAATTCGGCTTCGGTTCGGGGAACATAGGCCGCCATTTCTCTTAAAGCCGCATCGGGGAAAATCACATAGGGCGGCAGCCCCTTGTCCTGGGCAATGCTGCGGCGCAGGCTCCGCAGTTCTTCAAACAGGGCTTCGTCGCAATCTACCAGCGGTTTGGCTTTACCGGAAGATTTTGTTTTGGCAGCCTTGATATTCAGCAAATGTTTTTTATGAAAGACCGTTTCATCACCTTTTAAGATCCCGCTGGCGGCCGGGGTCAGTTTGAGAACCGGGTACTCATCGGCAGTGACGAGGATGTAGCCCTTGGCCACCAGGGTCATGATGATTTCGCGGAGACTTTCGGCGCTCTGCTCCTGAAGGATCCCGTAGGTGGACAGATGATCAAAACCCAGCTCCAGCACCTTTTTGTTTTTCGAGCCGCGGAGCACCGCAATCACCATATTCAGGCCAAAGCGGTTTTTCATCCGATAAATGCAGGACAGGATCTTCTGGGCATCCAGGGTGATATCCACCATTTCGGATTGGTCCAGACAATTGCCGCAATTGCCGCAACGGTCATAATCGGCGACTTCCCCAAAATACTGGAGGATGCTTTTTCTGAGGCAATCATTGGTGTGGCAATAATCGACCAGATACTGAAGATTCTCAAACAGCAGCGTCTCCCGCTCTGGCGAGGTCTGATTGAGCTGGATCAGCTGTTTCTGCTTGACAATATCGGCGGGGGAATAAAGAATCGTGCAGTGGCTGGGTTCGCCATCCCGGCCGCCACGTCCGGCTTCCTGATAGTAAGCCTCCATATTCTGGGGCATGTTGTAATGGATGATAAAACGCACATCCGGCTTATTGATCCCCATCCCAAAGGCATTGGTGGCCACCATGATATGCAGGCGGTCATTGATGAAGTCCTGCTGACTCTGCTCCCGATCGGCGGGACTCATACCGCCGTGATAGGCGCCGGCCAGAAAGCCCAGGCCTTTGAGTTTGGCAGTGACGCTTTCGACCGTTTTTCGGGTGGCGCAGTAAATAATCCCGGACTGATCCGGAAAGGTCTGGGTGATGGTATTTTTAACATAACCGAGCTTATCGCCGGTTTTCACCACCTGATAAAGCAGGTTGGGCCGGTCAAAGCCGATGATCGATTCGACCGGATCCTTAAGCGCCAGCAAGGTTTTAATTTCCTCAATAACCTTCTTCGTAGCTGTGGCCGTATAAGCCGCCACCACCGGCCGGGGCGAAATATTTCCGATAAAAGCGGGAATCTCCCGGTAATGGGGTCGGAAATCATGGCCCCACTGGCTGATACAGTGGGCTTCATCCACTGCCACCATGGAAACCGAAAGCGTCCGGATCAGCTCCACAAAGGCCGGGGCGCAAAGCCGTTCCGGGGCAATATAAAGCAGCTTGTAGTGCTTGGCCCGGATCTTGTTAAGCCGCTCTTGATAGGTGGCATCATCGAGACTGCTGTTTAAAAAGGTGGACGGGATTCCCATTTCACCCAAAGCATCGACCTGATCCTTCATCAGTGAAATCAGCGGTGAGATCACCAGGGTGATGCCGGGCAGCTGCAGGGCGGGCAGCTGATAACACAGCGATTTCCCCCCACCGGTCGGCATGATTCCCAGTACATCCTGACCATTAACCGCCGCCGTAATGATTTTTTCCTGTCCTTCTTTAAATGTATCGTAGCCAAAATACTGGCTCAGGTTTTTTTTAAGCGTCACGATGAACCTCCTGTGAATCCTTATCTCCGATTAGACGGTTCCCCACGGAACCCTGACTTTGTCATGTTCTTCTATTATAAGATAAAAGACTGCCGCTGACAAGGAAGAGGGTACTGATTAACAATTGTCGTACTGGGTTATCTTTTTTAACAATCTTCACAAAACCTTAACATTTCGTTCAAAAGTCCTTAACATCTATCGTTTATACTGATATCAGATCAACAATAAAACCTGAGGATGTTAACCACATTCCGAAAAATAAATTTGTTCAACGAAAGGAAATAACAATGGTACAGTCAAGATTTGCAACTTATTATGAAACTCATCCCGAGACTAACGATATTTCACTGATTCTCGAAACAAGCAGCACGACCAATAGATTACCCCAACGAGCCACCACGCCGTCACAAAAAGAAATCGCCTTAGCCAAAAAGCAGCGGGCGGATGAATGGGATTACCTTAAAAACAGTATCGAAATGAAACTGGAATTGGCATTGATGTACCTCAATCGTTCCAATGCGCATCTCCAATATCTATAAAAAGGGGCTTTTGCCCATCGGTTTCGATGGCAAAAGCCCCTTTTAATTTATTCGTTATTTTAACTTATATCCAGTTTTACAGGTCGAAATGAGCGACCCGACGGTATTCAACATTTCCCGAATCGTCATTTATAAAATGCCAGTTTGATGGGAAACTCAGCTCTTTGGCCAGGCCTTCCAGGGTAAAGAGCATAATTCCGGCGTCGGTATAATTTTCTTCCTGTTCCGGATTGATGATGCACAATTCTGCATAACCATCTTTGAGGATCAACCGGCAGGGCTGACCATTCTGGAATGAGGGCGAATTCCGGACATAATAAAGCAAATCCAAAACGCCTCTTTTTTCCATTTCTTCATAGGGCGCCACATTACCCCAGGTCTGAAGAAAAATGGTGTCCACCACGGACAGCCGGGTTTCATCGTTGGTGGTAATCACCGCGATGCCATAGGGATCCTGTTCATATTTTGAATCACAGTTGATAATCGTGGTATGTTTTTCAGGTTTGTTTTCTTTTTTCGTCGGTTTTCCAAAAACAAGCAGATGCTGGATGGTTCCAACCTGGCCTCCCAGTATTTTTTCTGCCTGATCCGGGGTTATTTCTTTTAAGCTGATCCAGCAACTGCCCAGACCCAGATCATAGATCTTGCGAACGACTGACTGCAGGTAAAAAGCCCCTAAAACTTCAATCTCATGGTCGACCTTATCCAGTCGCAAACCGATATAATGGGGACCTTTAAGCATTACCCCGCCATAACCACCGTAGCCTTCCAGGTTCTGATAAACATCGGCGCCGTTTTCCATCAAAATCAGGGAAAACCCTTTTTCTTTTCCGGCCGTATTGTTTACCTCATCCAGATATGTTTTTATTTCATTCATATCCCGTTCTTCCACACCGCTATCAACAAATTCTCTGGTTGAGTGACTATTCACTGTAAATTCTCTGAATTTCATAAGTTACTACCTCCTTTTATTCGCTACTTAATTTGTACCCCCTTCGCTGGGGATTAATCGCAATTATCCCTAAAATCGCCGGGAAATCCGATTCATCAAAATAGCGGTGAGTAAAACGCCAAGCACGGCGCCGGCTCCGTCGATGAGGACATCCCGGAACTGACCGGAGCGTCCCGGCACAAATAATTGATGAAATTCGTCTGACATGGCATAAAGGAGGCAGATCAGCAGGGCCAGATTAGCCGGTTTTCTGGCCGCGCTTTGAACCAGGGCCAAAAGGGTCAGGACCCCTAAAATAAAATAGGCAATAAAGTGAGCATTTTTGCGGATATAAAATTCCAGACTCTTTATTTCCATGGTTTCGATGCCCGGGATGAAATGGGCCAGTAGCGCCAGCAATTCATTTTTTAAACCGGTGCTGAGGTGAGCTGACTGGGTGGACGACTGACTGGAGAGATAAAAGATAATCCCCATCCAGACCAGGGTGCAGCTCCAGGTCAATATCACAATCAATCGTTTTTTATCCACGCCTTCACCTATTTCCGACCCAACAGCCAGCCTTAATGTTTATCTATTTTAAATAAGTATTTTTTTATGCTGTTTACCCCGTTTTTAATTATAAATAACTGACAGTGGAAACGCATTAATTTTATCCGAGATGTCTCCACTTTTCAATGGAATTATGTTACACTAAAGAAAAAACTGGAGAATGCGATGAAACGACATGATTATATCAGCTGGGAAGAATATTTTATGGGGATTGCCCTGTTATCGGCCCGGCGCAGCAAAGATCCCAATACTCAGGTGGGAGCCTGTATTGTCAATAAAGACAATATTATTCTGTCCACCGGTTATAACGGCATGCCCAAAGGCTGCAGCGATGACGCCCTGCCCTGGGAACGGGATGGCTCTTTTCAGGATACCAAATACGCCTATGTCTGTCACGCCGAATTAAATGCGATTCTAAATTCGGATGGGCGGTCACTGGAAAACTCGATTTTATATGTCACCTGTTTTCCCTGCAATGAATGCGCCAAGGCGATTATTCAGGCCGGCATCAAAAAAGTGGTCTATCTGGAAGATAAATACCCCGATGCCGATGCCACCCAAGTTTCCCGGCGGCTCTTTAAAATGGCCGACATTACCCTGAAAGAATTTCTCAACCCGGCTTTTTACCGCGAGTTATCGCTGTATTAAACAGGGTTACCTTATTTACCGACAGAGCATTCCTCAACCCGAGGAATGCTTTTTTAATTGCAAGCCTTTGATCTGGCAGCCCGGGGAGCCGTTTATTTTCGGTCGCTGATGGGTATAAAATGATTATATCTAACTTAAATCGCGGTGAAAGTGGAGGTTATCATCATGCCCATGATCAATCGAATTGTCAAAGCAGTCAGTCTGGAAGAAGCCTACGTGTTAAATCAGACCCGTTCAAACCGGGTTCTGGGTGGTTTTATGTGGCTGAAAATGAGCAAGCGCCGAATCAACACCGGCATAGACCTGTCCCGGTTGGGGCTGGATACCATTGTCGAAACGGCTGATGGCTTTTCAATTGGCTGTATGTGCACCCTCCGGGAGCTGGAGCTACACCCGGGCCTGAACCGGGCCTTTCAAAACGCCATCCGGGAGGCGGTCCGTCCTATTGTCGGGGTGCAGTTTCGCAACGGTGCCACGTTGGGCGGCAGTATTTATGGCCGCTACGGGTTTTCTGATCTGCTGACCTGCTTGATGGCGCTTGATGCCACCGTGGAGCTTTATCCCACCGGAATCATGCCGCTGTCAGAATTTGCAGCCGCCCCCTACTCCCGGGAAATTCTCGTTCGCCTGCACCTGAACAAAGACCAGCGGAAAATAACCTACCATTCCCAGCGCCTGACCCGTACTGATTTCCCGGTGATTGCGGTGGCCGTAGCCCAGAAAGACCAGACCCTGTATATAGCCGTGGGGGCCCGCCCGATGAAAGCCCGGCTGCTGATCAAGCCTGACTGCGGCTTAACTGCGCAGTCATCACCCCAGGAACTGAGGGCTTTTGCCCGCGGGGCCGCCACTCAGTTCAATTATGGCAGCAACCTCCGAGGCAGCAGCGACTATCGCCGTCACCTGGCGGCTGTTTATCTCCACCGCGGCATTGCCGAACTGCTGCAAGCGAAAGGGGGCGCTGACCATGCTGATCCACTTATGGTTAAATGATCGGGAACTGACCAAAGAAATCGATGCTGATCTGATGCTATTGGATTTTCTCCGGGATAACCGCTGTTACAGCGTCAAGCGGGGCTGCGATACTGCCAACTGCGGCTTATGCACGGTGCTGGTGGACAATATGGTGGTTCTTGCCTGCTCCACTTTAACGGCCCGGGTGGATGGCAAACAGGTTGTCACCCTGGAAGGTCTAAAGCCGGAAGCTCTAGAACTGGCGGCGTTTTTAGCCGCCGAAGGAGCCGACCAGTGCGGCTTTTGTAATCCTGGTCTGATGGTGACCATAATCGGCATGACCCGGGAACTGGAAAATCCCGACGATGCGGCGATCCGGGAATATCTGGCCGGCAATCTCTGCCGCTGTTCCGGCTATGCCAGTCACCTCCGGGGCATTAAAGCCTATCTGGTTCACTTGCAATCTCAAGGAGGTATGAGCAAATGAGCACCCGCAAACCCGCAGTTAATCGCCCGGTCCCTAAAAAAGATGCTCTGGCGCTGCTCACCGGCCAACCGGTTTACACCGAGGATCTGGCCCCCAAAGATTGTCTGGTGGTCAAACTGCTCCGCAGCCCCCACCCCCACGCCAGGATCCAGGCCATTGATACCGAAGCCGCCGCGAAGATTCCCGGAATTTTTATCTTCACCTATCGGGATGTGCCCCAAAAACGGTTTACCCTGGCCGGTCAGTCCTTTCCCGAACCCAGCCCCTATGACCGGCTGATTCTCGATCAGACCCTGCGTTTTGTCGGGGATGCGGTGGCCATCGTCGCCGGTGAAACCGAAAAAGCCGTCGATCAGGCCCTGCGGCGGATCCGGGTGGACTATCAGCTGCTGGAGCCGGTCCTGGATTTCCGGACGGCCCGGGATCACCCGGTAATCATCCATCCCGAAGACAACTGGCAAAGCCTGATGGAAGTCGGTGCGGATCCCCGGCGAAATCTCTGTGCCCATGGCGAAGACCGCCACGGCGATGTGGAGGCTGTCCTAAGGGACTGCGCCGTAACCCTGGAGCAGACCTATCACACCAAGGCTAACCAACAGGTAATGATGGAAACGTTTCGCAGCTTTACCTACCTGGATGCCTATGGCCGGCTGAACTGCGTCACTTCTACCCAAATCCCCTTCCATGTCCGGCGGATTCTGGCCCATGCCCTGGATCTGCCCAAAGCTCAAATCCGGGTGATCAAACCCCGGGTCGGCGGCGGCTTTGGTTCCAAACAGACGGCGGTTTCCCAGATTTACCCGGCCCTGGTCACCCTGAAAACCGGCAAACCGGCGATGTTGATTTATTCCCGCCGGGAAAATCAGACTGCCTCCTCGCCCCGGCACGAAATGGAAATCACGGTCCGCCTGGGTGCCGATCAGAATGGCGTAATTAAGGCCATTGATATGCAGGTCCTCTCCAACACCGGGGCCTATGGGGATCACGGCCCCACCACGGTGGTTTTGACCGGTCACAAAGCAATCCCCCTTTATGGCAAAACCGCAGCCTACCGTTTTGGCTATGATGTGGTCTATACCAATAAAATGTCCGCCGGGGCCTATCGGGGCTATGGCGCCACCCAGGGCATCTTTGCCCTGGAATCGGCGGTCAATGAGCTGGCGGCCAAAATGAACCGGGATCCGGTGCAGATCCGGGAGCTTAATCAGGTTAAAAGCGGTGACGTGATGCCCGGCTATTTCAACGAAACCCTGGGCAGCTGCAGCCTGGATCGCTGTTTGAAAATCGCCAAAGAAATGATAAGCTGGGATCAGAAATATCCCCGACTGGATCTGGGCAATGGTAAAGTGCGCAGTGTGGTAGTGGCGATGGCGATGCAAGGTTCGGGAATTGCCCAAGTCGATACGGCCTCGGTCACCCTGACCCTCAGTGATGATGGGTTTTACAGCCTGCGCATCGGCGCAGCTGATATGGGCACCGGCTGTGATACCGTTCTCGTCCAAATGGCCGCCGACTGTCTGCTGTGCCCGGAGGCCAATATTGTCGTCAGTGGCGTCGATACCGATTATTCCCCCTACGACACCGGTTCCTATGCGTCCAGCACCACCTATGTCACCGGGATGGCCGTTGTTAATGCGTGCGAAAAACTCATAAAAAAAATAACGGCCGCCGGCGCCCGACACTTGGGCTGTGCGGTCGAAGCGGTGGATTTTGACGGCGAGCAGGTCGAAGCGATTCATCACAACGCTGTCATCAGCCTGAAGGCACTGGCTAATCAATCGCTCCGGGGCAATCATCCGCCCTTATCAGTCACCGCATCTTTTTCTTCGCCGATTTCCCCGCCGCCCTTTATGGTGGGGATGGCCGAGGTCGAAATTGATACCGAAACCGGTGTCATCACACTGCTGGATTATGTGGCGGTGGTGGACTGCGGCACTGTGATTAACACCAGCCTGGCCCGGGTTCAAGTTGAAGGGGGGCTGGCCCAGGGTATCGGTATGGCCCTCTATGAAGATATCCACTACAACGCCGCCGGAAGAGTCAGTCACAACTCCTTGCTGCAATATAAGATTCCCTCCCGGCTGGATCTGGGCCAGATCCGGGTGGCTTTTGAAAGCAGCTATGAAGCCACCGGGCCTTTTGGAGCCAAATCGATCGGCGAAATCGTCATCAACACCCCAGCTCCGGCCATTGCCAATGCGGTTTACAACGGCGTCGGAGTGCAGATCCGGGAGCTGCCGATCACCGCCGAAAAAATTTACCGCGGCATCCACGACCATGCCACGGCGTTTTGATTATTACTTCAATTCTGATCTATCTTAAAAAAGGTTTTAATTTCATTTTTATAACACCCCATTTCTAGGCCAGTCGATTATTGGTTGGCGATCTGCTCCAGCATTTTGCCGAGCCGCTTGTTGAGCTTGGCAATCGGCAGCCCGACAATATTATTGTAATCACCCTTAATCCCCTTAACCCAGAGGCCGGCTTCTTCCTGGATGCCATAGGCGCCGGCTTTATCCATGGCCTTACCAGAAGCCACGTAGTCCGCCACCTCCCGCTGCATCTGATAATCCCACTGATAAAAACGGATCGACGATGTGACAACAAACCGCTCTTCCCAATCCCGATAGCGGATACTGACCCCGGTTAAGACCTGATGGGTATTTCCGGCCAGCTGTTTAATCATGTTGTAGGCTTCCATTTCATCCGCTGGTTTGCCGAGGATCTGCTCATCAAGGACCACAATCGTGTCCGCTCCCACCACCAGAGCCCTGGGATTGATCTTTTGCACAACTCTGGCTTTTCTCGCTGCCAGCTCGCCCACCAGTTTTTTAACCGTATCCTGAAAAGCCCCGGCACTGTTTGCCAGAATCTCTGCTTCAATCCGTTTTTCATCGATTTCAGCGGCATGAATGCTGAAATCTTGAATGCCATGGCTTTTAACCACCAGCTTAAACAGCTCCCGTCGGCGGGGTGACTGACTGGCAAGAATTATTTTTGGTTGCAAGGTTTACCTCCGTTTTTTCAAAAAGATAGCAGTATTGTATCATTTTATCGAAACAAACGAAAGATTTATCCGATAAAAATTAAACCGTAAAATCTACTCAACCCCTTAGAATAATCCTCATCTCAACTTACTGATTCTAAATTGATCACCGCGCTGTTTAAAAAAAACTGGATTGGGTATTAAAATTCTGTGACCAGCCCCTGGCCAAGTTTTTTTAAAGTCAGGGCCCCGTCTTCCGCTCTTTTGGGCGGATGGTAGCTGTGTTTTTCTATAAACTCCCAAATCTAACCAGAGAAAGGAAAATAAATGAAAGAAAGTATTTTCAGATCCATCACCGGCCGTCTTCTGATTCTCCTGCTGATGTTGTCTATGATTTTTTCAACCGGCGTTTTTGCGGCTGTCGAATCAGAAAGCGCAGCCGCAGACAGCACCGTTGACACTCAGGCAGTCAGCAATATTGGGGTCCAGTATCGCGGACATGTGCAGAATAAAGGGGATGTTCCCCTGCCGCTGGGCGATTTTGTTACCGGTCCCGCTGAATTGGGAAGTCGCGGCGAGGGGCTTCGGCTCGAAGGCATCCGGATTGAGCTCACCGGAGACGTCCCAGCCGGGGCCGGGATCAGCTATGCGGTCCATGTTCAGAATGAAGGCTAGATGAATGCTGAGGAAAATGGCGGATTTGCCGGAACGACGGCCCGCAGTTTGCGGATTGAATCCATCAAAATCAATCTGATCGGTCTAGAGGGTTATGATGTCTATTATCGTGGCCACGTCCAGAACAAAGGTGATATTCCTGTTGTTGACAACGCCTGGGGCTGGGTGAAGAACGGGGCTGAGCTGGGAACAACCGGTGAAAGCCTGCGTCTGGAGTCGATCCAGATAAGAATTGCTAAAACTCAGAACTTCACCGCGCTCGGCGATTCCATTGCCTATGGGATGAGTGCCGACCCCGGTTACGGTTATGTTAATCTTTTTTATAACCATTTCAAAGAATTGAGTTCTTTTGGAGATATGTCGCTAGTTAATTTGAGCGTCCCTGGTTATAATTCCAGTCAACTCTTATATCAGCTTCAGAACGATCCGGCAGTCGTTGCCCCATTGCGTGATGCCCAGGTAGTTACCATCAGTGTCGGGGGCAATAATATCCTCGCACCGGTTATTATCAGCCTGGCAGCTACTTTCCAGTTGGATCCAACCTCACCGACCTTCCCCACCGATCTGGCGACAGCCTTAGCTCAGCCCGGCGCCCAGGATATTATTACGGCGGCGTTGCCGGAGATTCAAACCAATGTCACGACCAGTGTTACGCAGTTTGCCACCGATTGGCCGCAAATTATCGGAACCATCAAAACCCTGGCGCCTCAGGCCAATATCGTTGTGGCAACCCTATACGATCCGATCAGCACCCAAGATCCTCTCTATGCCATTTTTGAGCCATCCATTCAGACTATTAATACCGCTATTATGGTACCAGACAGCGGTTATATGGTAGCAGATGTCTATACTGCCTTTAAAAACTACCAGGGAACTGAACCCGTCGTCAATTTCAACTGGTACACCGGTAGCCTGGATCCCCATCCCACCACAGCGGGCCATGAGCTGATTTATCAGTGCCATCTGAATGCCGGTTTCATTTACTAGGATGAATGCTTAAAGCAGTTTTAACCGTTTCTCTTTTCCTGATCAATCATCACTTTAAGAGCTAAATAAAAACTGAATCTAAAATTTAAAGGCGCTGGAAGTTAACTACTAACTTTCAGCGCCTTTTTTTATTAAGTTACTCAAACTTCGCACATAATAATCAACAAAAATCCTCGTAATTCCGATGTTGCAG
>NZ_JBDODG010000037.1:0-112316 GCF_039830195.1 Acetobacterium sp.
TACCCGTGCTCGGGACTTTCACCCGTTAGATTGCGCCCATGCCGGGCGCACATAGCAAAAGCTCCTGAAGGCAATGCTTCAGGAGCTTTTTAATATTTTTTTGTTTTAGTCAACCATAATCATTACAGAAGTAGCTTTAATTACTGCGGTAGCATCGCCACCGACTGCTAAACCCAGGTCTTTGACGGAGCCCATTGATATAGAAGATGTAATAATGTTGCCATTACCAATATCAACCTTGACGATCGCATTGACCGCACCTTCTTCAATACTGACGATCTTACCTTTTAGCTGGTTTCTTGCACTTAATTTCATTTCTACCTCCTTAAGGTTTATTACAATTAAAGCCTACTCATTCAACCTTTATAAATCCTTAATTTTCCGGACAAACTATTTCATTTTTAACGACATTTATCTCGATCACATGACGTTCATCCGCCTGGGTGATCGTAATAGTCAAATTCTCAAACTCAAAGGATTCGCCCACATCAGGAACCCGATCCAGAAATTCAACAATCCAGCCACCCACGGTAATTACATCAAACTCATCATCCATCTCGAAAAGATCAAACATTTTTCCCAGGTTTGCTTTTCCCAGGATTCGATACTTATTTTCAGAAATTTTTACAATTTCATCAATGACCTCATCGTGTTCGTCCCAGATTTCGCCAACCAGTTCTTCAATGACATCTTCCAGTGTGACTATACCGGCCGTTCCGCCGTATTCGTCGGAAACCACGGCAATATGGCATTTTTTCTGCTGGAGCAGGGTTAACAGCTTGGATATCTTCATGTTCGGAGTAATAAAGACCACCGGATTGATGATTTCCTCCAGGCTACTGCTGCCATTGTTCACATAGTGGGTAAAGTCTTTATAGCTGATAAAACCAATAATCTGATCAATGGTGCCCTGATAAACCGGTAACCGGGAAAAGCCAGTATCAAAAAATATTTTGGCAATGTCTTCTTTGGGATTATCCACATCGATGGCCACTACGTCCACCCGGTGAGTCAGGATATCATCGACATCCAGGTCATTAAACTCGATGGCGCTCCGAATCAGTTCCCCATCCTGGAGATCGATGCCACCATCGTTTTCGGCTTCTTCGACAATCGTCAACAGCTCTTCTTCAGTCATGCTGCGTTCATCATTCACCTTAAACAGTTTATCCAGCATTTTCTTCCATAACATAAATAAAAAGTTCACTGGTGTCAAAATAAACATCAGAAACCGAATAAATGGAACCGCAAACATGGCAAATTTCTCAGGCGAATCTTTGGCCAGACTCTTCGGCGAAATTTCACCAAAAATAAGCACCAGGACCGTCATCACCGCCGTTGAAATGGTCACCCCGGCATTGCCGAAATACTGTACAAAAACCACGGTGGCAATCGAAGCTGAAGCAATATTAACAATATTATTCCCAATCAGAATTGTCGATAATAAAACGTCAAATTTTTCAGAAAGCGCCAATACCTGGGCGGCTCGCTTGTTTCCATCTTTGGCCAGATTTTTTATGCGGATACGGTTAAGTGAGGTGAATGCCGTTTCCGTCGCCGAAAAATAGGCTGACATTAACAACATCGCGACCAGAACTGCAATAAAGCCTATAATACTACTGTCCATTGACTAAGATGCCTCCCAGTAAACAGATCCATCAGTCATCCCTATGACTGACTTAATAAGTTGAGTTGTTTTTTTCGTTTTCGTCTCAGATAATGGTACGTCGTCCAATTTTATTCCTCTTTCAAATATTATTTGTCACTATAATATCATATTTTTAGTTACAATTCCATAATATCCGGTAAATTTTACCGGATAGATTATTCTTTAATTTTTTTTAATTTTTCGTCACATCTTGATGACCACAGAAACAGCCGATCAGCCCGATTCTTACTTAGTTTTCCAACCGGTAATTGACAATAATTGAAAAATATTGACAATCGTATCGTAAAGCAGTTGCTCCGCATTTTCCATGTGCCAGGCCAGGCTTTTGGCATTGCTGTAAGTGGCAAAGGCCGCCGCTATACCATGTTCAAAAAGACTTTCATAGCCCTTTTCCAGGGCTCCGGAAACAACCACCACGGGTATTTGCTGATTTTTTCCCCGTCTGCCAATTCCCGAGATTACCTTACCCATGGCGCTCTGATGATCCGTTTTGCCTTCACCAGTCACGATCAGATCGGCACCTGTTATTAATTCATCAAATTTAATGGCATCCAGGACAATTTCCAACCCCGACTTGAGGCTGGCCTGATAGAGCCCCACCAGCGGCAGCGCCAATCCCCCGGCCGCGCCGATGCCTTTGCGATCAATCAGCTCACGGCCGGCCAGCGCTTCGAACAGCTGCCCCAGATGTGCCAGGCCGTTGTCCAGCTGTACTACCATGGCTTCATTTGCGCCTTTTTGGGGAGCATAGATATGGGCAGCGCCCTGATCTCCACATAAGGGATTATCAACATCACAGGCAATGATAAATTCGACTTCAGCAAATGCCGTGTCGACACGACTCTGGTCAATTGTCTTGATGTATCCTAAATTCTGACCACAAGGCTCCAGCTCCTCGTTGTTTTCGTCTAAGAACCTTATTCCCAGCGCGGCGGCCATCCCCATGCCGCCATCATTGGTGGCGCTGCCGCCAATACCCAGCAGAATTTTCTGACAGCCTTTTTCTTTGACCGCATCAACAATCATCTCCCCGGTCCCGTAGCTGTTTGTTAACAGCGGATTTAGTTCTTTCTTTTTTAACAGCGGCAATCCCGAAGCGGCGGCCATTTCAATGACCGCTGTTTCTCCCTCGAGAATCCCGTATTCTGCTTCAATAATCCGGGAAAGCGGATCATGAACCTTTATTTTAACACTTTCTCCCTCTAAGGCCATTAGCAACAAACGCACCAGACCTTCGCCACCATCTGAAATGGGGACTTTTGCTATTTCCGCTGCGGGAAAAACCTGAAGAATGCCACGTTCGACAATGTCACATACTTCAAAGCCAGACAATGATCCTTTGAACGAATCGGGGGCAATCACCACTTTCATCTTCTTTTCCTCCTATTGAGCTGGCCTGCTACGGCCGCACCGTTTTGTCAAAAAATAACAGCATGGGCACCGACCCATGCTGTCTTTTTTAGCTGAAAGTTTTATCGTCTGATTTCCAGCATTTTATTCTTTAAGTCATTTTCCAGTTTTTCAAGCTCGGCTTCTACTTCTTTTCGTTTCTGACGGCCTTCAGTCTGGATTCTCAGCACCTCGTCAAAGGTGGTAATCAGCGATTCGTTGGAGATCCGCAGGGTTTCGATATCAACAATGCCCCGTTCCGATTCTTTGGCAGTGGCAATGGATTCCATCTTCAGGGTTTCGGCGTTCTTTCGCAACAATTCGTTGGTCATATTGGTGACTTCCCGCTGGGCTTTGGCCGCCTGGCCGGAATGAACCACCCCTAAGGCCAGCACCATCTGACTTTTCCAGAGCGGAATCGTGTTTACAATCGAGGACTGGATTTTTTCGGCCATCAAGGTATCATTATGCTGAACCAGCCGGATCTGCGGTGCCATCTGAATCGAGATCATCCGGGTCAGTTCCAGATCGTGGATTTTTTTCTCAAAGCGGTTGCACATCGCTGATAAATCATTAACTGCCTGGGCGTCTTCCGGCAGCCCGCTGAGCTGCGAGCGCTTGATCAGCTCCGGCAACTCTTTGGTTTCTACTTCCTGGAGTTTTTTCTTACCGGCCATAATATACATTGATAATTCTTTAAAATAGGTCTTGTTGACATCGTAAAGTTTATCCAGCATGGCGACATCTTTTAACAGCTGCATCTGATGTTTTTCCAGCGCTTCGGTAATCCGGTTGACATTGCTTTCGGCAGTGGCATAGCGGGTCTGCATCGAGCTGAGCTTATTGCTACTTTTCTTGAAAAAGCCTAAAAAGCCTTTGTCTTCTTCCTCAATGTCAAAGTTTCGCAGTTCCATGACCATGTCGCCCAGCATTTTGCCAACCTCGCCCATATCTTTGGTACGGACATTATTCAGCGCCGTTTCTGAAAAATCGGCAATTTTCTTTTGCGCGCCAACCCCAAACTGCATCACCAGGCTGGAATTGGTGAGATCGATTTTGCTGGCAAAATCGTCCACCATCCGTCGTTCTTCCGGGGTCAGCCGGCTTTCGTCAAAAACTTGTCGTTCCCCCTTCAGTTCCTGATGGACATTAGCGGTCATTGTTTTTTCTTCTTCAAATGGGTCAAAGGTCAGGGTCGGGGTTGCCTGGGAATAATCGTTCATATTGTCTTCCATTGCTATTCTCCTTATCTTAGTTAAGTTGATTATTTCAAAACTGCCATAAATTACAAGCGTCATGGTTTGTTGTTATTGAGTTAGGACCTTATTTCTTAAAATCTCTTTTGGTTAACCCTTCCTGGGCCAGCATCGTGTTAAGCACCGAAATATCGGTTGAGACATCCATGGCGGTGTCTTCATAAAAACTGTCCAGCAGGTTTTCAAAGGCATGGCTGATGGTGTCCAGGGTATCTTCGATTTCTTTTTTAGTAGCCAGAATATTGGCCCCCTGAATCGGTTCGGCATCCAAATCCCGATAGACCGAGACCAGCTTTAAGGTAGTGGGCAGATAATAGCCCATAAATTTACGTATTTCCGGAATTCCCCCGGGGTTTTCTTCTATAAATTCAAAGATCTTGGTAATCACTTTTTCCAGCCGATCCAGTTTCAGAGAAATTACTTCCCCTTCAATCGCTACATTAGCTTCGTTGATTTGCCGGATGGTGTCCTGACCTTCGGCAATCACCTCATGAACCGCTTTCATTTCCGGGTTTTCGGCTTCCAGTTTCTTTTTCTGATCCAGCACCTGCTGTTCCGATCGGGCTCTTTCTTCCTGGAGCTTCTTTCCTTCGGTGAGTCGTAAATGGTTCTCATAGGCTTCATTACTGATCAGCAGATATTCTTCCTGCTCATCAAAGCGTCCTTCCGGGAACATCCCCAGGCTGATCATCTTACGCAGATCTTTGACCACATATTTCTTGCTACGACCAAGGGGATCAGACAATTCGGTAATTTTACAGAATTGCCGTCCTTTCAGGCGACTGGCATACTGGCGAAACCGTTTCACCCGCCCCCGCAGGTTTGACCCCTTGGCTGACATCAGTGCGCTAATCGTAAAAATCGGCAGCAGAATCCCGGCACCAATCCCCAGCAACGGCATACTGTTAAAGGCAAAACCAAATACCGACGAAAAAATAAGCAGCAACAGTAGCGTTACGCCGATGCCGATATTTCCAAAGATCATCAATAACATCCCCGAGATCCGACCATGGGGTGATTTTGAAATCAGGTTATTGGGCTGTTTTTTAACGGGACTGTAGCTACTTTGAGCGTTGTTTCTGGTAACCATTTGCTGTTGCCGCGGTTTATTTATTTTTTCCTGGGCTTTTCTCGCATTGGCCGCCTGCTTTCGGGTTTCCTGGTTGTTTTCCCGCTGCTGACGCTGCTGTTCCTGCCAATATTGTCCACTTCGTTTGACTTCATCCATCGCCCGGGCGACCGTTTCCGAGATGTTTTTATTCAGCTCTTTAAACTCCGCCGAATTCAAGGCATCCTGAACAATATCTTTAATATCATTACCGATATTTGAATAATCTTTTTTAATCATCGTTTGACCTCCCAAACATAGCATTAATTATATCTTATAAAATTTAAAATTTCAATTAGGAAACCATTTCCCGGCGCTTTTCTTTAGCTAAATTCAAGCTTTTTTTGTTTTCATGATAGAAAGCGCTTAAATCTAAAAAAAGCTTGAACAAGTCAAGCTTTAAGTTGGTCCGGCCGTGTTTGGTAAATTTAGCGGACCCGCGGTTTTTGCATACACAGGGGCAGCTCCAGATGACATTGGGATAAGAGGTTTTCATCTAATAGGATATCTTTGACAGTGCCATCGGCAAAGACGCTGCCGTGGTGTAAAATAATCACCCGGTCACAGATATCAAGAGCCATGTCCAGATCATGGGTGGCAATAATTTTAGTCATTTTCAGGGAGTCCAGGGTATTAATTACATTTCGTCGAGCCTGGGGATCCAGAAAGGAGGTCGGTTCGTCAAACAAAATAACCCGGGGATTCATGGCCAGCACCGAGGCAATGGCAATGACCCGTTTTTCACCGCCGGATAAGCGGTGGGGCATCCGGTCCCGAAGATGGGTGATACCCAACTGCTCCAGGGCGTTAACCACCCGCACTTCCACTTCTTCCTCGGTTAATAGTTCATTGCGCGGTCCAAAAGCGATATCGTCATAAACCTTGGTCATAAACAGTTGATCATCGGGGTTCTGAAAAACCATCCCGACTTTTCGGCGAATGTCTTTGAGCGTTTTTTTACCCACTGACAGTTCTTCAACTTTAATCGATCCTTCTTTAATCTCAGCAATACCGATAATCAGTTTGAACAAGCTGGATTTTCCGGCTCCGTTGGCGCCCACCAGAGCAATGCTCTCACCCTCTTTGATATTCAGATTGATATCCCGGATGGCCTGATGGCCGTCGGGATAGGCATAGTTTAACTTTTCAATTGCTAGCATTGGAACTCCTTATTATAAAAAACTGCCGATAAACAGGCTCAGATCAAAAAATCGCATCAAACATAAAATACCCGAAGTTAAAACCAGAAACAGCCAATCACCCTTTTTTATCGGGCTGGGTTTGGCATAAAGATAATTGCCGTCGTAGCCCCGACATTTCATGGCCACATAAATGCTTTCGGCCCGGTCAAAACTTTTTAATAATAACTGCCCGACAAAGATACCCATGTCTTTCATTTTGATCCCCTTGGAAGCCGGGGCTCTTAAAATATAAGCAGTATACATATTGGAGACCTGTTCCAGCAACACCGAAATGTAGCGGTAGGTCAACATGATTTGCTCCACAATTATTTTAGGCACTTTAATCGATAATAGCTGATAGGAAATCTTGGGCAGCGAGGTGGTGGCAATCAGGATCAGTACCGCCATGACCGTAAAAATGGTTTTAACCATAATTGATGTAAAGGAGATCACCCCGTAACTGACGGGCACCGGCCCAATCATCAGGGCCAGTTGCTGATTAAAAATGATATTCGATAAGCCGGCAAAAAAAGAAAAGGGCAAGGCCACTAAAAGCCGTTGCAGCAAGGGTTTATAGGGAATTTCAGCCAACGCCATTAAAATCACCGGATAGAACGCAAAGACCATCAGTCCGGTAATATTGTAAGGATTAAACGAAATGACCAGCACCAGATAAAGCATCGTGGTAATCAGTTTAACCATCGGATGGAGGCGATGGATGATGGTATTGCCTTCGGCCATTTCCTCGAGAGAATTGATTGTATTCATGGAGTCGGTAATTGTTGACATTGAGACTACCTTTCACTTAAATATTAATAACCTCTGTTCTAAACAGAGGTTATTAAGCAAACTATTGTTAATGTTACCATATTAAGATTGTCATTTCAATTAGTATTGAATCCGCTATGCTGTTTTTTCTTTTCGCCGTTTGACAGCGTAAATCAGATAACCGGTTCCACCAGCCAGGACCAGGGTAATCCCTGCGCCGATAATGCCGGACGCACTGGTTCCGGCAGCTGAGCCTTCACCATCCGTTGATTTAAAACCGTAATCCGGCAGAAACGCGGTGCTTTCCTGAATACTGGCGGCACTGTCATAGGCATTGCCTGTGGTTTCCAGTTCAGCAGTTCCCGCGACCTTTTCCATTGACCATTCCAAACCATCGGGATTGGCAGAAGCCAGCAGCGACAAACCGCCACCGACAACAATAGCAAATACCAGTAATACGCCTAAGACTTTTTGAATTGAAAGGTTTTTGGGTAGTTTTTTGTTATCCATGGATGACTCCAGCAATTCCGGTCTCATCTTGTAGATAAAGACTAAAATCCCGCCGGTCACAATCCCTTCAACCAGACCAATGGCCAGATGAATCGGAATCATCATCCCCATAAAGGTTGCCATCGGCAATTCGGTAATGCCGGAAGCCAGGGTTTGGACTACGACTGAAATGGCGCCCAGAGTCAGGGCTAAAATAACCGAAACCACGGATGCTACCGAAATCCGGGTCGGGGTCAGTGCTTTTTTTACAATCGGTTTAAACACAAAGGGGTAAACCAGTAAACAGGCATAGAAACCGAGGTTCCAGATATTTGCGCCTAAGGCTAAAAGCCCACCGTCGGCAAAGAATAAGGCCTGGATCAATAATACTGCGGTCAGCGTCAGAAAGGCCGGAAACGGTCCCAACAGGGCTGCCAGTAAAATCCCTCCGCCAATATGTCCACTGGAACCGGTTCCCGGAATGGTAAAATTAATCATCTGTCCGGCAAAAATTACGGCCCCCATAACACCCATTAACGGGATCTTCTTTTCATCTAAATCGTCTTTACATTTATACGCCGAATAGGCGATTGCTCCGGCGCTAGCCGCAAGCATGATTCCTCCGACTGCCGGAGAAACTAAAGCATCTGCCATGTGCATAATAAAACCTCCTCAAAATTTAACTTTAAACAAAAAAACACGAAGAACACCTCCAAGCTTCAGCTCTGGAAATACCTTCATGGCATCATTTTCGTATCATAAAAATTGATTCGTATCCTGCACTTCAATGCGAAATACTATCTAAATTATAAACCACTTGTCTATACATGTCAAGTGAAATATCGGGAGTCTGTCACTTTGACTGGCAGACTCCGCCTATTCTTAAGCTTATGCTATCGTCTTCGTTTCGGCGGCTGATTGGATGATCTGCTGCCAGATGAATTTGCTTTTTTCTTTATCTTGATCTTTTTATATTTGATATTATTTTTGCGCATAAACTGAACAAACATAATTCGTAGAATGGCTAACAATATCAGGATCACAATAATCGTTACATACCAGTACAGGATCGGATAATCGGTCCAGTTACGGGCTTTCATATCATTGACCGCATACACCGGCGTGGCTTCAACAAAGGTTTCCCCATTATAGACCTGCAGTTCGCCAATCTGTTCGCCTGCTTTGATATCCGTTTCCAGGTTTGCCAGGGTTTGGTCGCCCATTACTTTCGTTTCATCCCATTTCACCTTGGACGTGTAGCTATCCTGATTGGCCTGGGGCACCGCTGTAATCAGGGGATCATTGGTCTGATACTTCAGCTTATTACCGTCAAAGACATGATAATTGACTACCTGCACTACCCGATCTTCGTCTTCCGGATCAGACCATTCCAGCAATTCATATTCTTTGACAACCGCATTAATGGTATTGCTGGCTTCGCTGAAAATCGCCGTCTCATCGGCATTGAAGATTATGCCGATCATGTCCTTATCGTTGCCTTCGCCTTCAAAAACCAGGCATTTATTAGCTTCCTCCGTATAACCGGTTTTTCCGCTGGTCGCATAACCGTTAAAAACCGGATTCGTTCCGGAAAGATTATTGGCCACCCGATACTCTTCGGATAATTCATTAAAATTGGCGTACAGCATCAGGTTGGAATTATTCCACTTGTGCTTGGTTTTATTGGTTTGAACCTCATGAATCTTGGCCCGGGTAATCGCTTTGATAGTGGTATCCTCAAATGCGGTTTTGGCCAGAATCAGCATATCGGCCGGAGTGGTATAGTGGTTACTACTATGCAGTCCGTGGGGATTGGTAAAATTGGTCCCGGTCATCCCCATTTCTTTGGCCTTCTTATTCATGGCACCGACAAAGGCTTCATAGGCTTTATCGGAACTAATTGAACTGTCTCCAGCAATTTTTTTTCCAATGTTGACAGCGATAGTTTCTGCGGCATCATTACCAGAAGGCAGCAGCAAGGCGTAAAGCAGTTCGTTGAGCGAAATCACCTCTTCAACTTCAAGACCAGCTGTGCTGCTGTCGGCATCTAAACTTTCTATTTCATCCCCGACCGTGAAATTCTCATTGAGATCACCGTGCTCAATGGCCACCAGTGCCGTCATCAGTTTTGTGGTACTGGCCGGATAAAATTTTTCATTTTGCTTTTGGGCAAAAAGAATATCGCCGCTATTCACTTCATAAATGATTACTCCCTCATCGGCGCCATAGGCGGGTAAACCCGCCGCCAAAACACCCGATGTGCAAAAGACCAGGCTAAGTATCAACAATAATCCTATTTTTCTTTTCATATCCCCTCTCCCCTCAAAACTCCTATTTGATATAGCGCGTCACTTTGAACAATTCCTTTTCTTCATTAATGGCTTCTTCACTGCCTAAAACACAGATGGCATTTTTGGCAAGCACCGCTTTAATCATTTCCGCGTAGCTTTTTAATTGTTCAACAGTAGTTTCTAATATTTCATCCCGCTCTTTCTGCAGATCTTCAGCGGTTACCCCGCTGAAATAGAAATTATCCGCTATTTCGCCTTTCACCGAGGCACTTAGCGGTACATCTTTACTGCTGATGGTCCCGATAATATACTTTTCCAGCTCGCGTTCGGAAAGATCCAACTGCTCGATATAATCTACAACACCCTGAAAGGCTTCAAAGGTCTTTTTCAATTTCGGATCCCGGTAAGATCCGAAGTACAGGTCGCCACCCCGGCCGATGCTCATAAAGGCACCATAGGCACCGCCCTGAACCCGGACCTTATTCCAGAGATAGTCCATCGACAGAATACCTTTTAAGACTAGCTGCGAACCGGCATATTCGTAGCCTAAATCTCTAATATTATAGCCCTGGGAAACATATTGAATCTTGGCCGCCGTTAAAAAACCTTCGTTGGCAATTTCAGTCTCAAAGGCAAAGGCATTTTTGACCGCTTTTTTCGAAGCCAGTGCTGATACATAAGGGCTCAGGGCAACCAAAGTCCGATCCCGGATTTCTTCAGTGCCGGTAATGCTGATCAGCGGTTTTTTCCGGTTGAAAACTAATGCCGCAATGCTGGCCAGCTTTTCGGCCAGGGCTTCAAATTTTTCATCAAAGTTGGCTTCCAGATCAGCAATAAAACGATAGAACTCAATCCCGCCAAATTCTTCAAACAGCCGGGCTGACTGAGAATAGTAGGACTGCAGCCGTTGCACCCCAACCACATGGCCGGCAGTTAAAAACTGGGTCTCCTTATGCGTCTTGATTTCCCGGATCATGTCGTGGATCAGGTTTTTTTCCTGATAGCGGGTTTGGGTGATCACATCCGTCATAATATTGATCAGGGTCGGGATATTTTCAGCCACCGCTTTACCCTTAACGTAGCAATTGGAGGTGAAATCCCCAAAATGATGGACATCATCATAGGACTCAATCCCAAAGGACAGACCGCCGGTATGAATTTCGATTTCCTGACTCAGTCTTCGGAAATCCATGGTTTTGGTACTGAGACTGCCCAGCATTTTACACATCAGCGATAAATATTTCAAATCTTCCTGGGGCAAATCACTATAATCAAAATAGAGTTTTAAATAGGAAATCCCACCGGTAAAACCGGGATGAAACAGCAGCGTAGTATCCAGCACTTCGGTCACTTCCATCGGGTAGGTTCGGCCGGTGCGACTGATATCAGACAGCGATAGCTTGGGGATTTTTTCCAGATCTTCCGGGGCATCTTCCTCATTTTGTTTTTCAATCAGGGTTAGGGTTTCATCAACCAGCGCCTGGAGTTCTTCCGGGGTCAAACCCGCTTTAAATGCCGCCAGCTTTTCTGCTAATGCCTGATCGGCCTTTTCCTGCAGGGTATTGTCCGGTACGATGGTCACCAGACTCTGGTGGGTATTATCAATCAGCATCCGTTTGAGCAGTTTTTCAAAGTAGCCGTCTTTCCAGCTGTCCTTGAATTTTTTAAAGGCTGCCTTGTATTTAAGGTAGGCGATCGGGTCTTCACCATAGAGCCAGTCATCCATCATTTCAATCCCGTAAATCAGACCTTTGGGATAGGAACCGTATTCTCCTTCAATATGGGAAAATTCATGGATATTGATGCCCGCTTCCACACTCAGCGGATCAAGGCCCTCAGTTGCCAGTTTTTTCAGCACTGACTCCACTGTATTAACAAATAAGTCGCGATGTTTTTCCTCGGTATTTTTTAGCACAATCGAAAAATAGGGTTGTCTGAGCGAACTGCTATAATGATAGCTGACATCTTCAGCTATTTTCAGATCCAGCAGGGCCTCTTTTAACGGCGACGAATTATTATTCAAAATAATATGAGAAAGGATATCAAAGGCCAGGGCATCCTCATAGGATAATTTATCACCTAACACCACATTCAGAGCCAAATAGGCTTTATTTTCCAGCGATTCTTCCTTGGAGACCCCATAGGAGGTCCGCATTTCTGCCCGGGCTGTAAGTGGTGGCTGGGCCTTGATTTCACTGTCAACAATCTGTTTTTCAAAAGCATTGAGATACTCATCATTTAAATATTTTAAGTGCGCCCGGACATCGCCATCGCCATAGAGATAAATATAGCTGTTGGAAGGATGGTAATATTTTTTATGGAAGCTCAGAAAATCCTCATAAGTCAGTTCCGGAATCACATCCGGATCCCCGCCGGATTCAAACCGGTAGCAGGACTGGGGATAAAGGGACTCAAAAATCTTATTCTGGAGCAATTCCTCGGGATTGGAGAAGGCGCCCTTCATTTCATTATATACCACCCCATTGTAGATAATCGGATCATCGGCATTTTCAATGTGATAATGCCAGCCTTCCTGCTGGAAGGTATAGGGATTTTCATAAATATTGGGATAAAAAACCGCATCCAGATAAACATCCATCAGATTCATAAAATCTTTGGCATTGGTGCTGGCAATCGGGTACATTGTTTTATCGGGATAGGTCATGGCATTTAAGAAGGTGTTTAGCGATCCTTTGGCCAACTCCACAAAGGGTTCCTTAACCGGATATTTTTTTGATCCGCATAAAACCGAATGCTCCAGAATATGGGGCACCCCGGTGCTGTCGGTGGAGGGAGTGCGAAAACTGATTGAAAAAACCTTATTATCATCATCGGCCGAGATATAAAGTAATCGGGCCCCGGTTTTTTCATGGACAAAGGTTCTGGCAAAGCCATCTATTTCATCCACAAATTCTTCTTTATTCAAGATAAAGCCGTGGATATTTTCTTCCAGTTTAAACATTTTTTCCTGTTGTTCTCGTAATTCTTTTTTCAAATGTCGCTCCTTTTCTAATTGTATTTATTAAATAATCCCATTTTTCTTGAGATATTCCTTCATTTTGCGTTCATGACCCATTTCTGTCGGTTCATAAAAATGAGTGCCGACCAGATCATCCGGAAGGTACTGCTGTTTAACATAGTGTCCGGGATAATTATGGGGGTACTGATAAGTCATGCCGCGGCCTAGTTTTTTACTGCCGGAATAATGGGTATCCTGCAAATGAGCCGGAACATTGCTGTTAGAGACATGCTTGACCGCCTCAATGGCGGCGTCCACTGCCAAATAGGAGGCATTGCTTTTAGGCGCACAGGCCAGAAAAACCACGGCCTGGGCCAGATTAATCCGGGCTTCCGGCATGCCGATAAACTGAACCGCATCAGCGGCAGCCATTGCCACGGTTAAAGCCAGCGGTTCGGCGTTGCCAATGTCCTCAGATGCCGAGATGACAATCCGTCGGGCAATAAACTTGGGGTCTTCACCGGCGGTGATCATTTTAGCCATCCAGTAAAGCGCCGCATCGGGATCGGAACCGCGGATACTCTTGATAAAGGCGGAGATAGTATCGTAATGATTATCGCCATTTTTATCATATTGGACAGCCCGCTGCTGGATACACTCCTGGGCCGTTTCCAGATTGATATGAATGACGCCGTCGGCGTTTTTATCCACCGTCAGAATCCCCAGTTCCAGGGCATTCAGGGCCCGGCGGACATCACCGTTGGCGACCTCGGCAAAATGATCGAGGGCGTCCTGATCACATTTTATTTTCATCACGCCATAGCCCCGGTCCCGGTCCTCGATGGCCCGTTCGATCACCTGACGGATATCGTCCGGGGTCAGATTGTAAAACTCGAAAATGGTGGAGCGGGACAGCAGCGGCGAGTTGATTTCAAAATAGGGATTTTCGGTGGTGGCCCCAATCAGGGTCACCAGCCCTTTCTCCACACTGGGTAACAGGGCATCCTGCTGGGCCTTATTAAAGCGATGGATCTCGTCAATAAAGAGGATCGATTTTTTATTATAAACCCCCAGATTGTTTTTGGCCTTATCCAGCACCTCGGTGATTTCTTTTTTTCCCGAGGTGACCGCATTCAGCTCATAAAACACCGCATTGGTACGATTGGCAATAATTTTCGCCAATGAGGTCTTGCCGGTACCCGGCGGTCCGTAGAAAACCACCGAGGATAGTTTATCGGCTTCAATCAGCCGATACAAGAGTTTCCCCCGACCAATAATATGCTGCTGGCCGACAAATTCTGCCAGGTTCTGGGGTCGCATTCTCACCGCAAGGGGCGCATTATCGGCGATTTGGCCTTCATAATTCTGATTAAAAAAACTTTCCTGCATAATGTCCTTTCACGAACGGGTTCTATCCTGGTATTGCGAAGCCGATGGTAGGATCGCAATCACCGGTTCGTTTCAATTACATCTATTTCTACCTGGTTTAGCTCAAAAAAATCATAGAACCACTGGTCAATTTCAGCAAGAATCTTGCCTGATTCCGAAGTGTCTCCATTTTTCTTTAATTCTACAATTCTATCATAAAAATCTTTAAAATACTTAATAGCTTCATCTTTTATGTCCGGTATTCCCAGCCGTAACAGGGTATTTGGATAGTACTCATAAAGCTTGTCCCCCAGTTTTTTTCCGTAGGACTTAAAGTAATAATTATACAGCCGGCTGTTTAACAGCAGCACCAGAAATTCCTCATCGACCTGATGGTAAAGCCGGGATTTGAGAATCAGTCCATAAACATCCGCACTGAAATAACATTTATTTTCATCAATGGCAAAACGATTTTGGGTTGCCTTATAAGGGAAGACGATTTTTCGTCCTTCAAAATGATCCGGATCCCGTCCCCATTGCGGCTTATACCAGGCCAGCTTGCCATTTTTGCATTCCCGGCGGTTTGCAAGCTTGTCCCGGTGGTTTTCCAGATGCGCGGCCACCTGAGGGTACTGATCAACGGCCCCGATCCTGTTGGTATAGAGGATTTTCTTTTGCGGTTCGGTTACCTGGTAGGCCCTGACATCCTTGTTTTTAATCCAGGGTTTTAACAAGGCCGGATCAAAGGCACAAAGTGCCGGATCAGTCTGCTCAAAAACAAAGGCCTTGTCATTGCCGGTAATAATCCCCTGAAAACTGTGGACAACATTATCCAGGGTGAACGGTGTTTTTTTCTCAATCTTTTCAATAATCCCCTGCGTAACCGGCGAATATAGCCGCCAGGAATCGTCATTTAAGCGGGCCTGCAGCAGTTCAAATGATTCATAAAGATCGCTTTGCTGATTATTTTGCTCCAGTGATTGGATCAGTTGGGGATAGTTTTCCGGTTTATGGTTTTTAATGAAGAAGCGCTTAACCCGAATGGTTTGCGCGTCATCAATCTCCTGCTTTTTCTCCAGCCGGATAATGGCCGGATCAACCCCAACCCCTTCAATAACCCGCAGCCCGTTAAAATCCACAATTTCCTGGATCGCAAAAGCTTTCCTGATAAAGGCTCGTAACGGTTTCCCGTAGAAGGCTTCGATAAAATAGCGGGAGGTGATATGGATTAATTGCCCCGTGGGTTTCAACAACTCCCAGCCCCGGTAGATAAAGCAATAGGAAAGATCACCCTTATCCCGGTACACCTCGGCATAGCGGTTTTTGAGCAGTTTCATATACTCGGCCTGGATTTCTTTGTGACCTACATAGGGCGGGTTCCCGATTACCACATCCACCGACTGGGTTGTTACTAATTCTTCGGTAAGAATATCGCCGCAAAAAATCCCCCGCGGTTTAACGTATTGGTTTCCTTTCAAGGTCAGGATCAGCCGGGTCACCAGACAGGCAATCGGATCCCGGTCCACACCCAGCAGGCAGTTTTCCAGCAGCTGGCGATGCTGTGCTTCTTGTTCCGCCGGACTCAATGCACTGCTTTTTGCCACAATCTGATCATAAACGGCATTTAACAGGGACCCGCTTCCACATGCCGGATCCAGAATCCGGAAGTCCTGCTGTTCATCTCCGGGCTGGAATGATCCCAGCACATCAGATGCCATATAAGTGGCAATGTTCTCCGGGGTATAAAAAATGCCGTGGTTTTTCTTATGATTGATCAGCAGGCTGGCTTCGTAAAGGCTGCCAATCAGCCCCGGATTCTCACCTGCCAGGGAGGGTAACGCTGTGGTCAACTCACAAACCCAATCCCATATCTCATCGCCAATCGGCTGGGGATCTGCCATAGGTTGCTCCCCGAATGCCAACCTGAGGGGCGTTCCCTGCCACAGTCCCAGAATATAATCCAGGGTAAAATTCTTTTTGATGTCCTTACGATGGGCTTCAAAATCAATCCGCTGATTGTCCGCCAGATACTTCAAAACAATGCAGGTAAGCAAAAAAAGCACATTGGCACTGCGGTCCTCAGTCAGATAATTGTATCTATTTATAAATTGTGTCAGCTTATCTGAAATCTCCAGAAACTTCATTAAAACCTCTTTCATATTATTGATGTTAGTCTCACCTGGTTATTATAACATCATTTGTCTGAAAAAGATAAAGAAAAGGCTGAAATAAACGATTCAAACAAAAAAATCCAGAGAACAGGTTCTCCGGAGAGGTTATCAATGAACTACCGTACCGACCAATTGTTAATCTGTTGTTCGCTGCGGAATCGGACAGGTTTATCAACCTGTTCGCTCCGATGCGTATAACATGATGTAACAATTGTCGGTACTGGGTTATCTTTTCTGACAATCTGACCAGAGTTTTGCTCTCCGGATTTTTATAAATTTACGTTGAAAAAATCAGAACAGTCTTATTTCGGTGATGGCGGTATCATGGTCGCCGTCAGCGGGTCCCGGGACCACCGAGTCGATGACAAAAACGACCGAATCGCCGGGATTAATGGTGGTGGGGCTGATTGAGACCACCTGTTCATCCCGAATCCGTTCGAGAATCATATTGGCCACGGGACTGGTATTAACATACATGACCATCCCTCGGACACTGCCGTTTTCGGAAAAAGAGGTGGTCGTTTTGACATATCCGTTTTTGATGGCTACCCCATGGATGGTCAGAGCGGCTGTTCCATTATAAACGAATTGGACATATTCGCCAACGCCATCTCCGGCCACACCTTCTACCCAGGCGGTGTTATTGCTGCCATCCATCACATTGCCGACATAATAACTGATCCCGGCCATATCTGGCAGGGTTGATGAGGCAACCAGACTGAAATTAGTATAGTCGTAGCCGGTGGCAGTGCCGCCCTCCGATTCGGGCCCTTCTGATTCCGCTCCCCCAGATGTGGTTGGAATATCATTGATAACGTATTTGCCTTCGATTATTTTACTGGCAAAACCTGCCACATTGACTTCAATGGCTTTGATTGTTTTTTCACCTTTTGTCAAGGTAATCGGCTCTGTATATGCGATTGAACTGACCGTGGGCTGAGATCCATCCGTCGTGTAAAAAACCTGATCATTGGCATCAGCCTTAACAATTTCCAGTTTTTGCTCCCCCTGATAGGTTCCCGGATTGAGATTAAAGGACGGCGCCTTAACTGTATAGCTACTTTTCTGATCGGCATATTTACTGTCCCCGGTGACTTCGGTGGCCCGATCAAGCAGCGCGAAAAGATCACTCTCTGCCGCTCCCGCCTGAACTTCTGAAGCAATGTAGGCATCAAAGATTATTTTTAATTTTTCCTCGTTTTTTTCTTTTAAGATGGCTTCCTCAAAAAAGGTATTGGCCATTTTGTAATTGCCCATCCCTGAGTAAGCTTTGGCTTTCCCGAACATCGCCTCGGCATTGTTCGGATCCAGTTTCAAGACTCCGTCAAAAGCCACCAGCGCTTCGGTATAATTCTGTGCAGCCAGCAACGCTTCGCCGTTTTTCAGACCGCTGCCAATAGCACTGGTCTTCTGAAAATTCAAAAAACCAAACACACCGCCAGCAACCAGCAAGACTCCGACCACTGCTGCAATCGCAATGATGATTCCCTTATTCTTTCCCGGGTGCCCAGCTTTACTATCCGGAATCCCGCTTTCCGTTTTTTCCTTTACCGTTGTTTCCGGTTCTCCGGTCTCCCACTTTTCCAGACTTCGAATCGGATTTCCGCAATTTTGACAAAATAAACTGGATGCTTCATTTTCGTGACCGCATTTATCGCATTTCATTGTATCCCCCTTGTAAATGGATTAACTGACTTCCCTCTCTCTCAATTTCTTAGTTGCTTTATATCATCGAATTAAAGTTTGTTTATAAATAATTTACCCACTTTTTTCCCAATTAATCCCGAAGAAAAAAACCAGTTAGCAGAGTGCCAGATTTTGGGCATAAAAAAAACGGCCATCTCATGCCGTTTTTGAAAATTCTAAATGGTGCGAGAGACGGGAGTCGAACCCGTACGCCTTGCGACACACGCCTCTGAAACGTGCTTGTCTGCCAGTTCCAACACTCTCGCATAAATCATTTTGAACACCACTATAGAATACACTGTTTTAAACAGATTGTCAAGGCCTGTTTTAATATTTTTTTAATTTGTATGTATTTTATTCGCTTTTGTTAATTCAATCCTTTAAAATACAGTAACAGCACCAACCCGATCTGCAAAACAATAATCATCGGAATCCCCCAGGCAAATAAAGCATGCTTTGTTTTATGATGAAAAACCCGCATGCCCAGCAATCCGCCAATTGAGCCGCCAATCAGACATAGGCCCATCAGGGTTTTCTCCGAAATCCGCCAGGCCTCTTTTTTTGACCGTCGTTTATCGTTCCAGAAAAAGATAAAGGTAATAAGATTAATGATGATAAAATAAATAACGAAATAATTGATGAAATTGTTCATGTTGTTCCTTTTCTCTTTACCGGCATATATAATTAGATACAGGGGTTTGAATCAACAAACCCCTGTATCTTTATAATCAATTTAATTATTATCCCATTAAGCCCGGATACAGGGGATATTTTGCTGTTAAAAAGGCGACTTTTTCAAGCGCCAGTTCCATGTCTTTTTTAATCAGTGCCGCTTCGATGGCATCGGCTACGACTTCCATGTCGGCTTCAACCAGCCCGCGGGTAGTAATCGCCGGAGTACCCACCCGGATTCCGCTGGTGACAAACGGACTTTCCTTGTCGTAGGGAATGGCATTTTTATTGGCGGTGATATTGACTTTTCCCAGGGTTTCATCTGCTTCTTTCCCAGTCAGGCCCACCTTACTGACATCTAACAGCATCAGATGATTGTCGGTTCCGCCGGAAACTATTCGAAATCCCCGTTTTTCAAGAGCGGCTGCCAATACTTTGGCATTTTTAACAACCTGTTCCTGATAAGCCTTAAACTCTGGCGTTGCTGCTTCTTTAAAAGCTACCGCCTTGGCGGCAATCATATGCTCCAGAGGACCACCCTGGGTTCCTGGAAAAACACCCTTATCAATGAGTTTGGCATATTCTTTTTTACATAGAATAATGCCCCCTCTTGGGCCTCTCAGGGTTTTGTGCGTGGTGGTGGTAACAAAATCGGCATAGGGCACAGGACTTTGATGCTGTCCAGCGGCCACCAGACCGGCAATATGGGCCATATCCACCATCAGATAACAACCGGCGGCCTTGGTCATCTTTGAAATGCGTTCAAAGTCGATGGCTCGCGGGTATGAGCTGGCGCCCACTACTACCAATTTGGGCTGATGTTCTTTGATCAGTTTTTCTATTTCATTATAATCAATGGTTTCCGTAACCTGATCGACACCATAAGAGATAAAATTATAATATTTCCCCGACAGGTTGGCGGGGCTACCATGGGTTAAATGTCCGCCCTGATCCAAACGCATCCCTAAAACGGTATCGCCCGGTTCTAAAATTCCCATATATACGGCAGTATTGGCCTGGGCACCGGAATGAGGCTGGACATTGGCGTGTTCGGCGCCAAATAATGCCTTGGCCCGATCAATAGCAACCTGTTCGATGGTATCAACGTGAACACAGCCGCCATAGAAGCGGTGTCCCGGGGTACCTTCTGCGTATTTATTGGTTAAATGGCTTCCCATAGCAATCATCACTGCGTCTGACACGAAGTTTTCAGAGGCGATCAGCTCTAAATGACTTTGTTGTCGATGCAATTCCTTTTCCATGAGCTCATAAATCTCAGGATCTGCAACTTTTACTTCTTCAAAAAACATAAATTCCTCCATAAAACTCTTTCTAATAGTCATTTCGCCGATTTGAAAGCCTTTCGAGGGAAGCTGCAATACTTTTTAAATAGATCGATATTTCTTCAATTTTCACTTTGAAATAAAAAACGAACATGATGCCTGACATTAAAAAAAAGATCAGCAATATCGGGATGATACTCCAGGCCACTCCGGCCATACTATTTATAAATTCATTCATATTGTCCTCCATTAGGCGACTGTCTTCATCTGAAAGACACTTGTACGGCAATAACATTTACTATTGTAACATTAAATTCTGATAATGCAATACACATTCCATCATTTTTTATGATTTGTTTGATCTCTGGAAAAATTTAAGGTTTATTTCATTCAATAGTTTCCGACACTGCAAAGCTCATCAGGTTTTTGTTATTGAACTGGTCAGAATCAATTGATTTTCGATCTGACTATTCCACGACTTCGATGGTATCTCCGGCTTTGATGGTGCCACCTTCCAGGATAATTGTAAAGATGCCTTCTCGTGGCATCACACAATCCCCAACCTGTTGGGCAATTTCGCATCCAGCATGACATTCTTTACCGATCTGGGTAACTTCCTGAAGTGTTTCTCCAATTTTTAGCTTAGTCCCCACCGGCAATTCATAGACACAGATTCCTTCGGTCGTAATGTTTTCGGCAAAATTTCCGGCGCATAGTCCGGCTGCTCCCATAGCGATCATTTTATCAATACTCTCCTGGCCTAACAGGCTAACCTGCCGATGCCATTTCCCGGCGTGGGCGTCGCCCTCCAGTCCAAAATCCTTAATAAAATTCCCGGCCGGTATCGGTTTTTTCATGACACCTTTTTTCTCACTGATATTAATTGCAATTACTTTTCCACTCATGTTTTTTCTCCTGTTAAATTTATTGATGTTTGGAATTGATAAACTCGCCGGATTTACCGCCAGTTTTTTTAGCCAGATAAATCGCTTCAATCGTCATTTCTTTGTCCACCGCTTTGCACATATCATAAATGGTCAGGGCGGCCACAGATACCGCTGTTAAGGCTTCCATTTCCACCCCGGTCTGACCGGTGTTTTTAACCACGGCTTCGATTAGAATCCGGGAATTTTCCTCATCAATTTGAAAATTAATATCGCTGCCAGAAATAAAAATATTGTGGCACATCGGAATCAGGTCAGCGGTTCGCTTAACCCCCATAATTCCGGCAATCTGAGCCACGCCCAGGACGTCGCCTTTTTTCATCTGGCCATCGATGACTTTTTGCAGGGTCTCTTTTTTCATGGTGATGGCACCCTTGGCAACAGCCACCCGCTCGGAGCTTTTTTTCTCGCTAACATCCACCATTTTGCTGCGGCCCGCCTCATTAAAATGGGTGAACTCTAATACTTCCTTGTCCATATCATCCTCCAATTTCGTTCATATTTCTTAGTAACTGTTTTTCATGTTCGTTGATATGATGTTTCTCCGGTTTTTCATTAATCGCCTGTAAAAGAATTTCTTGATAGGTCATTCCGGATTGATGCAGTGCCACCAGGTCAATTTCGTAATCTGAATGAAGACAGGGTTTGATCTTCCCGTCGGTGGTCACCCGAATCCGGTTACATGCGCTGCAGAAATGCTTGCTGATGGGATTAATCAGCCCCACTCGGCCCTTGGCTCCGGGCAGCTGATAATATTCTGCCGGTCCGGTTTTGTCCGGTTCCAGAAGCGGCATTAAAGCCGGCATTCTTTTTAATACCTCACCATTGGACAGATATTTATTTTCCGCAAAAGTACTGGACTCGCCCAGCGGCATCAGTTCAATAAACCGGACATCGACGTCTTCTTCCCTGGTGTAATTCACAAAGTTTTCTATTTCGTTGTCATTAAAACCCTTAATCAGCACCGTATTAATTTTAATGGGATGCATCCCCACTGCCTTGGCGGCGGCAATCCCCGCGAGAACATCTTCCAGATGGCCCCACCGGGTAATCTCATGAAACTTGACCGGATCAAAGGTATCCAGACTGATATTCACCCGATTTAAGCCAGCTGCTTTTAAATCTTTGGCGTATTTAGGCAAGAGAATCCCATTGGTGGTCATGGTCAAATCGTCAATTCCGGGAATTTCCCCGATCTGTCTGACTAAATCCACAATCCCATGGCGTACCAGCGGTTCTCCGCCGGTTAGCCGAATCTTGTTGACCCCCAGGCTCACCCCGGCTTTGATCAGATCCAGAATTTCTTCAAAGGACAGATTTTTCTGATGAGGATGTTTCTCAACACCCTCTTCCGGCATACAATAGACACATCTTAAATTGCATAAATCGGTGATGGAAATACGCATGTAATTTATTTTTCTTCCATAATTATCCTTCATCTGCTTCCTGCTTTCTCCCTTGTGATGTCTAGGGTTCGACTATTTCTCCCGGCTGTTCCAGTCCATATCCCCCCAGCCGCTTCAGGGCATCTTTGAATTCCTGTGATTTAAGCACTTTAATAAATATCTGTACCCGAGGATCTCCCAGATTGTCTTTTAGTATTACAAAATCGTAAGCTTCGTCGCCGATGGGGATAAAATCCAGCTCCATCATATTGGCCGCCGATAAAACCCCGATCCCGACATCGCAGGAACCAGATTTCACGGCCGAAGCCACCATCATATGGGTGTTCATTTCCCGGGTATATCCTAAAACCTGATTGGCATCAAGTTGGGCGGTTTTCAATAAATAATCCAGCAGCACCCGGGTGCCCGACCCTCGCTGGCGGTTAACGAAGCTGATGTCCGGCCGGATCAGATCGGTAATTCCCTGAATATTTTTGGGATTACCTTTGGGGATGATCATCCCCTGGGTTCGTTTGACCCCTTTGATCAACACCACCGCCTCATCGGCCAGATAACGTTTCAAATAGGCCAGATTGTAAATCCCGGTTTCCTCATCAAGCAGATGGATTGGGGCAATATGGCACTCCCCTTTTTTGATCGCCATAATCCCGCCCAGGCTGCCCACATGAACCGAGGATAGACTCATCATTTCCTTGTTTTTATGAATAATATTGGCGACAATATCCATCAGTACATCGTGACTGCCAATCGAAACCAGAGTATTTTCTAATTCTTCCCGGGGCCGCATCAGAATCAATTCGACCTCTTCCCCGGCTTCATAGCCTTCTACATTTTTGGGGATCTTCAAAATCCCGTCGGCATTAACCAGCGACATCGTCACCCCAGCGCCGCGATCCAGAGGCGTGGCCACAAAGCGCTGATTAACCCGACCGCATTTCATCCGCACAAACTCCAGATGTTTCAGCGACGACATCAGTCGTTTTGACAGTACCGCTTTGATGGCAACCCCTTCCGTCAAGGTCTGATGGTTGAAGGCCAGCATTACCGGCTTAACAAAGCTCTCAAACACAAAGTAAGCGGAAACCGGATAGCCGGGGATCCCGATTACCGGTTTTCCCTGAATGACTCCCAAAACTACTGGTTTTCCTGGTTTGATGGCCACGCCGTGAACCACCACTTCACCCAGTTCTGCGACTAGCTTACGGGTGTAGTCTTCAGTTCCCGCCGAGGAACCGGCCGAAATAAGCACCACGTCATTTTCATCCACTGCTTTAATGATGGCTTTTTTGATCAGTTCATAGTCGTCCCGCACCGTGGGGTAACGTCGGGCTTCGCCGCCGTATTCTTTTACCAGCCCCGCAAACATGTGGGTATTGGAATCGACAATTTTTCCCACCGCCATGGCCGCTCCGGCTTCCACCAGTTCGGTGCCGGTGGGGATAATCCCGACCTGAGGTTTATCCATCACTTCAATTTCAGTAATGCCACCAGCCAGCAGGGCCCCCAGATCGATCGGACGGATCCGATGAAAGGCTGGAATAATCAGTTCTCCGGCAACAATATCTTCACCGATGGGCCGGACATGCTGCCACAGCGAAACCGGATTGTTGATGCTGACCTCGTCATCATTTTTGATGATGACATCTTCGATCATCACCACAGCATTGTAGGGATCAGTAATCACGTCGCCGGTATCCACAAAATCGAAATCGGTTCCTTTTATCAAGGTCCGGGGATGACGTTCATCAACACCAATCATCGCGATGGCATCCAGACAGATTCCATCCATGGCCGAGGCATTATAATAGGGCGACGAAATTTTTGCAAAGACCGGCTCCTTAGTCACCCATCCCTGAGCTTCGATCACAGGCAATAAACGACCTTTTTCCTGTGCTTCTTCAAAGGATAACAAGGCCAGAAACTTTTTCACTGCCTGTTCCAGATCTTCATTTTTTAAATATAAATTGCGTTCGTCTTTTTTTCCTGTATTTTCGGTATTCATTGTTCCCTCCAGTTCTGATGCTAGTGATAAGGCCGCGTACTTTCTAAAACAGGGTCACTTCAACCTGGTCTCCGGTATTTTTTCCTTCTTCGTTTTCGGTGATTTCAATGTATCCGTCCGAATAGGATAAGAGTGTAATCATTCCGGATTTACCGCGAGTTGGCCGGACTTCGATGCCATTTTCGGTTTTAGCAATGGACACAGTCTGGAAGGTCCGCCGTCCCGGCGCAGCATGGATATTTTCCATCAATACCCCTTGGGCGGTCTGATACTTAAAAGAATCCTGTCCGTAGTACAGCTTCATAAATTCCTGCAGCACGATCATCATCACCATGATGGCCGCGGCCGGCTGGCCGGGTAAGCCGATCACTGGTTTTTGCGAAACAGTTCCCAGAATCGTTGGTTTTCCTGGTTTAACAGCCAGACCATGAAGCAGCACTTCGCCCAGCCCATCAATGACTTTGACCGTATAATCCTTTTCGCCCATCGAACTACCGCCGGAAAGAATGACCATATCGCCGTTTTCTATTCCACTCGCGACGGCTGAGCGAATCTCCTCCTGGTCATCTCTGGCGTAGGAGGTCGAAATTACCTCCGCCCCCAATCGTTTTGCCACCGCCCCCAATGCCGGTGTATTAATATCAATCACTTCCCCTGGCTTAGGGGTCTCTCCCGGTCGGATGATTTCATCACCAGTTGAAATAATGCTGAGCAGGGGACGCTTATAAACCTCAATCTGCAGGTAACCTAAAGCCGATAAAACCCCGATGTCCTGGGGTCTTAACTGATGGCCCCGGGAAAAAACCAGTTCCCCGCTTCTGATATCATCGCCAATGCGCATCATATTTTCATTGGCTCCGGCATTGGTGTATACAGCCAGGTCTTTTTCCCCCAGTTTTTCAGTATATTCAATCATGATCATGGCATCGGTGCCGGCTGGCACCATGCCACCGGTTGGTACATAAAAGGTTTCGCCCTGATTAAGGCTGTCGGTGGTTTCTTTGCCCATCTGGACTTCGCCAACTATTCTCAAAAAACCCGGAATGGCATTGGATGCTCCCTGAACGTCGGTTAGTTTCACCGCATAACCATCTACCACTGATCGATCAAAATGAGGCACATCCATGGTGGAAACGATGTCCGCTGATAATACCCGACCCAGGCCATGGCTTAAATCAATGGTTTCATTCTCTAAAGTTAAGTCCTTAAATGTCTCATTGATGATTTTTTTCATCTCATCAATGGTTTTTACCTTCAGCAACTCCATTTTTTCTCCTATCCGACCAAATTTTATCATTTTTTGTCTTCTTTCTATTCTAACGATTTTTGTCGGAAAAAACAATATCAATTCAAGACTTTAATTATTCGTTAAAAATTGTTATACTGGAGTTAATTGTTAGATTGGGATACGAGGAGGTGACGCGATGTCACGTTATGAACGGAATTTTCCGGCTTTTTCCGAGGAAGAATTTGAGCGCATCCAACGTGCCACAGTTTGTGTGGTGGGCTGCGGCGGTTTGGGCGGTTATATTATTGAAATGTTGGCCCGGGTCGGCATTGGTGCTCTGATTCTAATTGATGGCGATGTTTTTGAAGATTCCAACCAGAATCGGCAGATTTTCTCCACCGAAAAAAATCTGGGTACCCCTAAGGCTAAAGCTGCAGCGGCACGGGTTAAGTTGATTAATAAAGAAGTGTCAACCACCTATTATCACGATTTTCTCGACGAGGATAACGGTTCCGCCCTGATTGGCGCGGCCGATCTGGTGGTGGACGCCTTGGATAATGTCCCCGCACGACTCACCGTACAGACCCTGTGCAAAGAAAAAAACATTCCCCTGATCCACGGTGCGATTGGCGGCTGGTTTGCCCAGGTCACCACGGTTTTCCCGGAAGACGATACCCTGTCCCGCCTCTATGCCGGCGAAAAAGAGTACGATTCCAAGGCTCTGGGCAACCCATCCTTTACCCCGGCGCTGGCAGCTTCGCTGGAAGTTTCTGAAGCCTTAAAAGTCCTCACCGGTAAAGAAGAAATATTGCGGAACAAACTTTTGTATATTGATTTATTAGCCAACGACTTTTTTACATTTAATATTTAGGAGGATCTTATGTATCGAACTGGAATAATGACCTTAAGCGATTTGGGCTCAAAGGGCCAACGAGAAGACAAAAGCGGCCCGATGATTGAGACGATGCTGGCCGAAACCAAACTTTATGAGGTGATCAAAACCATCATCCTGCCGGATGATCTGGACACCATCAAAGCCGCCCTGATGGCTTGGGCCGATGAGGACCATCTGGATCTGATCCTAACCACCGGCGGCACCGGTTTTTCTCAGCGGGACTGGACTCCTGAAGCCACCATTGCCGTCTGCGACCGGATGACCCCGGGAATCCCGGAAGCGATGCGTTACCATAGCCTGCAGATTACCCCAAAAGCGATGCTCAGCCGCAGCGCCGCCGGTATCCGCAAGCAAACCCTGATTATCAACCTCCCCGGCAGCCCCAAAGCGGTCAAGGAAAATCTCGAAGCCATTCTGCCGGCCCTGGACCACGGCCTCGACATGCTCCTAAGCACCGGTTCCGCCAATTGCGCCGAACCCATCAAGTAACCCCACCCATAAAAAAAACGTATCTCCCCATCTGGTGAGATACGCTTTTTACTGCATTTTTTACTAAAGTTCCATCCCGTTTAAGATATCACGCAATTGGACCAGCTCATCGGCGGTCAATGTGATTCCCTTACGCATTTTTTCGTGATCTGCATTCCAATCCCGAATATCATATTTGGGATCCCGTTCATTCCAGCTGACCAGATTCAGTTCTTTCTGCCATCCGCTGGGTAATTCACTGAGAACTCCGATTTCTTCTACAACTTTGAATGTTATTGCTGCCATCTTAACCTCACCTTATAATAATTCATCAAGTTTACCACTAAACTCGATTTCTTTAAGTTCCGAAAAACCACCAACAAATGTCTCTCCTATAAAGACAAAAGGTACTGTATAATGATTTGTCTGATCCTGCAATTGGCGACGGGTTTGCGCGTCATTATAAATGTCAATTTCCGTATACTTCAACCCCTTGTCATCCAGAAGTTGTTTGGCGGCTCGGCAATATGGACAGTGGGCCCAAGTATATAATTTTATTTCTTTCATTTTTCAGGTCACCTTCCTTTTTAAAATTTATTTTCGTCATAAATTTAATCGTATTATTTCATTTTAACCCTTATTTCCCAAGTGTCAACAAATAATTCTTAAATAATTGTAGAATTATTATCTCAGTTATCGTATTATTAATCTAATAACAATAAAAGGAGATAACCCATGCAAAATGTAACCATAGTGGATCATCCACTTGTCATGCACAAATTAACCCACCTTCGCAAGATGGAAACCCCTTCCCGTGAATTCCGAGAATTGGTAAAAGAATTGTCCAGCTTGATGGCCTGGGAGGTTACCAAACATTTTCCGCTTAAAGAAATTGAGATTGAAACCCCCATCTGTAAAACGACGCAAAAAGTTCTGGCCGAAAAAGATGTCGTCATTGTCCCTATTCTGCGAGCAGGTTTGGGAATGGTTGAAGGCTTTACCAATATTATCCCCAAGGCCAAAATCGGTCATATCGGCTTATATCGAGATCCCGAAACCCTTCAGGCGGTAGAATACTACAAAAAGCTGCCTTCTGATATTGCCGAAAGAGAAGCTATAATTGTCGATCCGATGCTGGCCACCGGTGTTTCGGTGATTCATACCATTCGCTTATTAAAAGAAGCCAATTGTCCCAATATCAAAGTGGTTCATATTTTGGCCTGCCCGGAAGGGATCAAAGCCGTCACCGCCGCTTATCCCGAAATCCCTATTTTCTGTGCCGCTATTGATGATCACTTAAACGATCATGCTTACATCGTTCCTGGTTTAGGTGATGCCGGCGACCGACTTTTTGGTACCAAATAAATCCCAATTTTTTTCCGGTAATTAAAAATAAATCGCACCAAACTTTTACTTATTTGCCGGGAATCCAAACCCTGGAGGTTGCCATGCAACAGTCACGATACAACTTATTTACCGCCATCGCGCTTATTGTTGGCGTCGTTATCGGTTCTGGTATTTTTTTCAAAAGCGATAATATTCTCGTCGCCACCGGCGGCAGTGTTGTTTTAGGTATTCTGGTCTTCGTCATTGCGGCCATCAGTATCGTCTTTGGCTGTTTAACCATCGCCGAACTAGCCGCCCGAACCGATCGGCCCGGTGGGGTTCTTTCTTATGCCAAGGAATTTATCAGCCCCAGTATGGGTTCGGCCTATGGCTGGTTTCAGACCTTTATTTATTTACCCACCATCACCGCTATCCTAGCCTGGGTTTCGGGGATCTACTTTTGTATCCTCTTTAATGTAGAACAAACGTTGGAAATTCAAATCCTGGCCGGGATCGCCTGTTTTTTTGTACTCTATGCCACCAATATTTTTTCAGCCAAAATCGGCGGTCATTTCCAGAGTACCGCGATGGTCATCAAGCTGATTCCGCTGGTGGTCATCGGTTTTGCCGGCCTGATATTCGGCGGCACCGGAGAACATTTTACCGCCGCGGCCGTTTCAGAAATTGGCTCAACCGGTTGGATTGCGGCCATTGCTCCGATTGCATTTTCATTTGACGGCTGGATTATTTCTACCTCGGTAGCTTATGAGATTAAAAACAGTAAACGGAATCTGCCGCTGGCCCTGGTCATCAGTCCACTGATTATTCTGGTGCTCTATATCATATATTTTGTGGGGATTTCAAATCTGGTCGGGCCCACCGAAATTATGAACGCCGGAGACGCCCATCTGGATTTTGCGGCAAATATGATTTTTGGTCCTAGCGGCGCAAAAATACTAATGCTGTTCGTCTTTATCTCGGTGCTGGGGACCCTGAATGGCCTGGTCATGGCAATGATCCGAATGCCCTACGCTTTGGGCCTGGATCAGATGATCCCCAAATCCGGAGCGATGACTAAGATCTCACCACGGTTTGATTTCCCGGTGAATTCCGCCGTTTTTGCGCTTGTTATTGTCGGTTTCTGGCTAACAGTCCATTATTTTTCTCAGAAGTACACCCTGTTTCCTAATTCCGACATTTCTGAAATCGCCATCGTAACCAGTTATCTGCTGTATCTGGGCCTGTATTACAAAGTTTTTGTTTTATGGAAAAAGAAGGAAATCAAAAGCGTCTTCCGAGGTTTGATCTGTCCGATTCTGGCCGCCATCGGTTCTTTGATTATTTTCTCCGGTGGGATCCAGAATCCGCTGTTTGGACTCTACTTTGTAATTTGCGCCATTGTTTTTGGAGCCGGGTACAGCTACTACCATTTTGGCGTCTTAAAAAAATAACAAAAACAAATAAAAAAATATTTTTTTAATATTTGTGTTTATTAAAATATTTTGGGTAAATATGTTATATAGCTTTTCTCCTCAAAGCATATTATATAAAGAAGCGGAGCACCCTCACCGGGGTGTTCCGCTTCTCTTTTTGCTTGAATTATAATAATTGGTTTATTGTGTTTAAATCAAACATAGATGATGTTAACTTCTTTGTTGATGCTACGCAGCATATCAATGAGTTTTTGAGTCACCCGCCATTTAGTCGTGAGTTCCTCCGGAAAATCCGGATTCTGATGAGCCGGATTAATCGAATTCCCCATAATCAGATCAATGGTGGTGCATTCGTTCATCAAAATATTCGCCAGCATCGATGCGCCGTTCTTTTCCTGAAAAATTTCCCGACCACAGCGATTATGCATATAGTCATCGCAGATCCGCAGGGTTTCCTGAAGCGTCAGTACCCCTTCAGTCACCAGATCAATCCCTTTGATGGTAGCAATTGGGGGCACCCTGTCCGACATGGTGGAAAAATCAACCTTAACTTCTTCCCCAAATTCCCGGGCGACAATGTTGGCTGCCGTCCCGCCGCAGACAATTTTTTTGCCCCGGGCCCGTTCCAGTAACCGTTTAATCTCGGCGTCCTTTTCCTGATCCAACGGAGGTCCGGAAAAGATGGTAATATATTTTCGTTCTTCCACCTTGATCACGGCCACAGTAGTATCATCTCCGGGTTCTTCGCCATAAAGATTATAGCAGGTCTCCACTAATGACATGGAAATATCCTTGGCTTTTTTATTCTCATAAGAGCGAGCCAGGATATAATCCGACGCTTCTTCCCATTGCCAGCCAAAATTCAACAGATGGCCAATTCCGGCATGAATCACGCCGTCACTGAAAAAAGCCATGATGTCACCTTTCTCTATTTCCTTGCTGGTCTCGTAAACAGATTTCCCTTGGAATTCGATTTCCTTCCGCTCCAGTTCGATAATTTCTCCATCCCGGATAAACACCAGCGGGGGGTTATCAAATTCCAGAATATAGGCCATCCGGTTTCGGAAAACTTGAACAATCGTAAAGGTGGAATAAGCCATGTGGCGGACGCTGCATTTTGGCAGGGTTGCTTCCAGAGTTTCCAGTACATCCATAATCCCCATTTTTTCTTCCAGCATGGTGGCCGCAATGGTGGACGTGAGGGTTGCCAGAATATTGGCTTTGACCCCGCTGCCCATGCCGTCTGCCAGCACGACAATGACACTTTCATCATTAATTCGCACTTCCACATTATCGCCGCAAAGCTCTTCATGAACCTTGTTGACACTATCACTGGCAATATCCATAAATAAAGGCATTAAATTTCAACCTCCCGACTGGTCACGACTTTCTGGAGCTTGGTCAACGTCACCTTGGTTTCTGCCGTGGTTTCTCCCAGCAGTCCGGCGATTTCGTGCGCAACCCGCATTTGCTTGTCAATAACCCGTTGGGCCATTTTCAGGGTTTCTTCCTGAATTTTCTGCATGTCCTGCTCCTGTTTTTCCTGTCTGGTGATATCGATGAAAATCCCCATATACAGTTCCTGTTCTGGAATATAGGTTAGGATTTCCATAAAAGTACGGTTTTCTTTTTCATAATGACCTTTTCCGGTATAGGTATTCCCCCGGTCATGATTCAGTTTTCGGAAGGGATTATAATCCAGCGCATCGACAAAATTGTAGCGCATCACCTCTTCCTTTTTTATATTAAAGAGGCGTTCAGCAGCAGCGTTAAACTCGATGATCCGGAATTTTTTATCGAGCACGGCAATAGCATTGGGGGTGGTCGTAATAATCAGATTTGAAATGGCTTCGGTTTTGCTGGTGATCAGCGGCAGGCACATATCCATTTCCGCCATATTCCAATAAACTGCTCTGGCTTTATCCCGACATGTTTCATAGCCGCAGGTGCCGCAATTGAGCTCATCCCGTTCCGTGAATTTGGACATCTGGTTTAAAATTCTCTCCAGTTCTTCCTCAGGTACTTCACCGAGATGATGAACCGGACGCTTGTGGAAAGACCGCTTCGTATCCAGTTGGGGAATTTCGGCGGAAGGCTCCTTTTTACTATTCAGATCGATATAGGTTTGTAGCATTTCCACCTTTTCATATTTTGATAAGGGACTGTGAATATTTCCCGGTCCATTGACGCAGCCCTCTTCACAGGCATTCATTTCAATCCAGTATTTCTTGTCCAGCTGGTGAATTTCATCCAGGAAATCCATACAATCCTTGACTCCGTCTATTCGGAGAATTTTTCGGCTACCATCTAGATTTTCGACGCTATTTTTAGCCAGCCCCCCGGTAATCGGATAAAGTCGTCCGGTGTTGGTACCGATGGCGTTGAATTCTTCCATTGGCATTTTGCCGGGGACAATGTTCTCCTCTTTTATCCAGGCATCAATTTCATCAAAGGTTAACACCCCATCGATGATGCCGCGGACATCTTTATCGTGTACTTCCATTTTTTTAGCCAGGCAGGAACCGGCATAAACAATTTTGGCATCCGGATATTTTTCCCGGAGAATCTTACCATGGGCAATCATCGGCGAAACCTGGCGGCTCAGTGATGATAAATACTGGGGATAATAGATTTCGATCAGGTTTTTAATGGCCGCACAAGATGACGAAATAACAAACTTTTTATCGCTGCGATACTCATCAGCGTAGGCTTTCGCCACTACCTCTGCACCAATAGAAGTTTCCTCAATAATGGTAAAGCCCAGTTCCCGAAGGATCCCCAGATATTGTCGGGGATGCTCCAGATAATAAGCCGTCGGGAATACTGCCGACAAGCTTAACACCACCTGTTCTGTTTTTAACCATTCCTTAATGGTTTTGACATCGCTATGGATTTCTTTGGCATTATGAGGACAGGTCGCAATACAGACACCACAGCCAATACACATGGACTGAATAATCTGGGCGTGTTTATCCTTCAGTTTAATGGCTTTGACCGGGCAATTCCGGATACACTTGTAACAATTACGGCATTTATCTTTTGAAAAATTGATAATACTCAATTATTTTTCCCCCAATATTTTTTCGAAGATTTCTTCGACATTTTCAACTGAAACAGCGTAGATGACGTCATCACATTCCACGGCCACACCTTCCGTGCATTTCCCCATACAAAATGACCCCACCAATTCAACCTCATCCCCCAGCTCCCGCTGGTCAATGATCTGATTCAAGGCCTTAACTACCTTATATGATCCATTTACATGACACGAACTGCCAACACATACTCTAATTGTCTTCATCACATATTCCTTTATAAAAATATTCTACACAAGTCTGGTTGGTTCATGGTATCATCAGATTTTTTGTCTGTCAACGGCTGGGCAAAAATGTCATGGTAAAAGGCTAAAAAAAAATGTGTTTTAAAACAAGGATAAAAAAACGTACACTTTCTGATGAAATATCGGCATTTTAGATAATTATCGACATCTTTTTTTCCACTTTTTTTTTATTTCTTTGCTTAATTCATCAGCTGTTGGGTATACTATAAACAAAGGTCACAAATTCTCAACAAGCTTGACTCAGACTATTTGATTTGATAGAATAAAACCAATTAAATATGGTTTCGCAGTGAAAACAAACAATCCGAATTGATGAGCCTACGGTTTTCTATGGTTTTTCAATCGATAGAGTATAGTTAGAAATGACTATGCTTTCCAATGTGTAAAGGATGGTTAACTCAGAATTTTCGATTGTTTTTTGAGCAATCGATTATTTTTTTGTATTCACTTCTTTTTTTTGTCATCTCAAGGGTTTGTGCTCTTTTGATAATTATTTAGGAGGAAGAAAATGAAAAAGAAATTGTCAGTATTGGTCATTGTTTTGTTTGTCTGTACCATAGCCCTCAGTGCTCTGGGCTGTACCCCGGCAAAGAAAGATTTAGAGCCCGGTTCCAACGGGGAAATCATTCTTGCCACCACCACCAGCACCCAGGATAGCGGTTTGCTGGAAGTAATCCTGCCCGATTTCGAAGCCCAGACCGGCATCGCCGTTAAGGTTGTTGCCGTGGGAACCGGTAAAGCCATGGAAATGGGAAAAGCCGGTGAAGCCGACGTGCTTCTGGTTCACGCCCGATCTCAGGAAGATCAATTCATCAAAGATGGTTATGGGGTGGAACGATTTGATGTCATGTACAACGACTTTGTGGTGCTGGGACCAAAAGAAGATCCGGCCAAGGTAAAAACAACCGCAGCTGCTGATGCTGCCAAAGCCTTTACCGCCATTGCCGCCGTGCCATCAACCTTTGTCTCCCGGGATGATAAATCCGGCACCAACACCAAAGAACTGGAAATATGGAAAGCTGCCAACATTACGCCAGCCGGCGACTGGTACATTAAAACCGGAACCGGAATGGGTGAAACCCTGACCGTTACCAACGAAAAGCTGGGCTACACCCTGGCTGACCGGGCAACCTACGCCAATATGAAAGATACCATAGCTAATCTGGAAATCGTCTGCGAAGGTGATAAGATGCTGAGTAATCCTTATGGGGTTATTGCCGTTTCACCAACCATCAATGACCAGATTAATGCCGAAGGCGCTCAGGCTTTTGTCGATTGGATCACTTCACCTGAAACTCAGGAACTGATTGGTTCATACGAAATTAATGGGGATCCACTGTTTACCCCCAATGCCGCCCAAAAATAAAAACTCAATCGGGATCCTGGGGGAAATGCCTTCTTCCAGGATCTCATTATGGAGAAATCAATGGATTACATACTCAATGGTTTTGTTGAAGCCTTTCGGCTCATTTTTTCCTTTGACCCTGAAATTATTCAAATCGTTTCATTATCGCTTTTTGTCTCTTTTTCATCCACCATCTATGGCACCCTGATTGGGGTTCCCCTTGGCATTCTGCTGGGAATCAACAACTTTACGGGCAAAAAAATGGTATCCCGGTTTCTGTATACCTTTATGTCATTTCCGCCGGTTATCATCGGTTTGTTTACCGCCCTTTTTTTAGCCCGTTCCGGACCTTTCGGTCAGTTTCAGCTGATGTATACAGCAACCGCCATGATCATTGCCCAAACCATTCTGGTAACGCCTGTCATCATGGGTATCGTCTTTAACCATGCCAGTACCAGTGGTTATGAGGTGGTGCAAACCGGTAAAACATTGGGCGCCCAGCGGTGGAATATTCTGATCCTGCTGGTTTTGGAATTAAAAGGTGTCATTATGATCGCCCTGGTCACCGGTTTTGGCCGGGCTATTTCTGAAGTCGGCGCCGTCATGATTGTCGGCGGCAATATCCGGGGCTTCACCCGGGTGATGACCACCTTCATCGCCATGAATAATAATATGGGTCAATACAGTGTCTCCATTGCCATGGGGCTGATCCTGATGACCATATCGTTCATTACCAATTCGGTTTTATACCATTTTATCATAGGGGATCAGAATGAATATCGAGACTAGAAGTATTGTCAAAACTTATACAAAAAAAAATGTACTCAACCTGACAGGAAAATACCGTGATCTCCTTTTTGAGTCAGGAAAAATTCATGGTATTATTGGACCCAACGGTTCCGGCAAAACCACCCTGATGAAAATAATAGCCGGTCTCACCGCCCCGACAGCTGGCGATGTGTTATACAATGGCCAGCCCTTATGTCAGGAAATTCTTTCCGAAATGACCTATTCCACCCATACCCCTACCCTGTTTTCCCGATCGGTATATGAAAATATCGCCTATCCATTAAAAATCCGCAAAAGGGACAAAGATGAGATCCATCAGACCGTGTCGCAGTTACTGGAAGAATTCGAACTTGACGATATCAAAAATCAGAGTGCCCGACATCTTTCCGGTGGCGAATCCCAGAAAACTGCTCTGGCCAGGGCCTTATCCTTCTCGCCCAAGGTGCTGCTTTTAGATGAGCCCACCGCGAATATTGATCCTAAAAGCATCCAGATTATTGAAGCGGCACTAAAAAAAAGAAATAAAGAGCAGGCTTTGACTATTATCATTATCACTCATAATCTCAGTCAGGCCTTTCGAATCTGCAATCACCTGACTTTTCTGGATCAGGGATCCTGCCTTTTTTCCGATACACCGGAAAAAATCATGAAATCCGACCAACCAACCATCGATGAATTTATCTCATTCAATCGATTTTAACGTTTTATTGTCTGAGCTAAAAGCATACAACCTTAAAAATTTCCTGACAATCTTCTTTTTCATGGATTGTCAGGAAATTTTTATTGCAAAAACAGGTCGCTTATAGTTATAATAATAACTTAGTCCAGACTTTATATAGGGTCATTATTTTGGGAGGAAAACCATGAGATATGTACCAACATTTTGCCTTCGTGAAGGAATGATGTTAGGAAACAATCTTTGGGGCGAACGGGGCGAGTTGATTCTGGCCAAAGATACTGTTCTCACTGAGGATTACATCGAACGAATAAAGAAATTGAATTATAATGGCATTTATGTTGAAGACGATCTGACCAAAGATATCCAAATCATTAATATTATCAATGACCGGGTCCGGGCCGAAACCGTCAAATGTATTAAAGACGTTTTTATTACCACCGAGAATAAAGGATCATTAAAAAAGAATACCTTTAATGACATGCAAAAACAGATCGAATCCATTGTCGACGAAATTCTGCAAAATAGTAGCATGGTCATCAATATGGTAGATTTAAAGGTTTTTGATGATTACACTTATTTCCATTCCGTGAATGTGGCAGTTCTTTCGATTGTCCTGGGTACGGCGCTGGGTCTACGGCGGGAACAATTATGTGATCTGGGTATCGGCGCCATTCTCCACGATATCGGAAAGGTTTTTGTTAAAAAAGACATCCTCTGCAAAGCAGGTGATCTTTCCGTTGACGAATCCTGTGAAATGCAGAACCACTCTACGCTGGGTTATGATTACATAAAAAAAGTCTCAAATATCAGTATGTCCGCCCGAATCGGAATTCTCGATCACCACGAAAAATTCAGTGGTGGCGGTTATCCCAATGATTTAAAAGAGGAAAAAATTTCCCTGTTTGGTCGAATCATTGCCATTGCCGATGTCTATGACGCGATGACCTCTGACCGACCTTACCGCAAAGCGATCATCCCTTCAGAAGTGATTGAATATATTATGGGTGCCTCCCATACGCTTTTTGATCCGGATCTGGTGAATATCTTTATCCGCAAAATTGCCCCCTATCCGATTGGCACCTGTGTGGAGCTAAGCAACCGACTTACTGGTATTATCATCGAAAACTATGAAAGCTTCTCGATGCGTCCCACCGTCCGGATTTTTAAAAAGGATGGCGAGGATATTACCCCTTTTGAGCTCAATCTCAGTGACCGGGCTTTCCTGAATATTACAATTACCAGCGTCTTATAAATCAACCAGATATTGCCATAAAATTTCCTGAAAATACAAATAATTGTTCGGAGTGTTGTTTCCCAAACGGGACAGCGCTCTTTTTTTTACCAATCGAAAAATACCGTTTCGCTGGGCTAATTTCATTGCCAACGATCCCATTCCATGTTAGAATAAATCTATTATAATCGAGCTTATCAATAAGCAACGAACCGCTTAATCAACCCTGGGGAAAGCCTGGGGATTTTTTTGCTTAAATTTATCGGATCGATACAGACGGAGGATTTATGAATTGAAAAAAAATACCGAAAAGATTATTCAAGTTAAAGACCTGGTCAAATCCTATGGGGACAAAGTCATTATTGATGAAATCAATTTTCACATCCGCGCCAATGAATTCCTGACCATTCTTGGCCCCAGCGGCTGCGGAAAAACCACCCTGTTGCGGATGATTGGTGGTTTTGAAACCCCGGACGGCGGCGATATACTGTTTGAAGGAAAATCACTGCTCAGTATTCCGGCCAACAAACGGCCCATTAATACGGTTTTTCAGAAATATGCCCTGTTCCCCCATTTAAATGTTTATGATAACGTTGCCTTTGGATTGAAAATTCAAAAAAAATACCGAGATGAAATAGACAGCCTGGTTCAGGAAATGCTGCGGATGGTCAATCTTCAGGGTCAGGAACAGCGGGATGTCAATTCCTTAAGCGGCGGCGAACAGCAGCGGGTCGCCATTGCCCGCGCTCTGGTCAATCACCCTCAGGTGCTGCTGCTGGACGAGCCCCTGGGGGCCCTGGATCTCAAGCTGCGTAAAAATATGCAACTGGAACTGAAAAATCTTCAGAAAAAAACCGGTATTACTTTTATTTACGTCACCCACGATCAGGAAGAAGCTATGACCATGTCCGATACCATTATCATTATGAACCGTGGCCGAATTCAGCAGATCGGATCACCGGTGGATATTTACAACGAACCCCGCAACGCCTTTGCCGCAGATTTTATCGGTGAAAGCAATATTCTCGATTCGATTATGCTTAAAGACTGTCTGGTCAAGCTGCAGGATGTGGAATTCTCCTGTGTTGATAAAGGTTTTGGCGAAAACGAGGCGGTGCTCACGGTGATCCGACCCGAAGACATCGAAATTCTACCATCCGGTGCCGGCTTACTGGATGGCGTCATTGAATCGGTGACCTTTCTGGGTATGCATTATGAAATCGTCATGAACTGCAAGGGTATCAACTGGCTGATTCACACCACCCGGGAATTTTTCACCGGCGATCAGATCAGCATTCGGGTTGACCCCGATAATATTCATATTATGAAAAAGGAACAAGACCATGAAATCATTTAAGGAGTACATTGCCTATCCCTATGGTCTGTGGATGCTGATTTTTATTGCCGTTCCACTCCTGGTTGTAATCTGGTTCAGCTTTTTGTCCAATCCCGATTTTAAAGCCGGGGTCTACACCTTTACCTTGGACAATTATCAGGAGTTTATGGACCCGGTATACCTGGAACTCTTATACCGCTCGTTTTTATATGCCGTTATCGCCACTGTGATTTGTTTCATTATTGCTTATCCGTTGGGAAACCTGATCGTCTCCCTGCCTGGTCATCGTCAGAATCTGATGATTGTCCTGATGATCATCCCGATGTGGGTCAATTTCCTGCTGCGAACCTATGCTTGGATGGTGCTGCTCAGCGGCAGCGGTTTGATTTCACAATTTCTGGGTCTGTTGGGCTTCCGGGATGTTTCCCTGCTCTATACCCAATCCGCCGTTATTCTGGGGATGGTATATAACTTTTTTCCCTATATGCTGTTACCCATCTACACCTCCCTGAAAAAAATCGATCCGGATCTGTTGCGGGCTGCCACTGATCTGGGCGCCAACCATTTCCAGATGTTTGTAAAAATTAAGGTGCCCCTCAGTCTGCCTGGCATCGTCTCTGGGAGTATGATGGTCTTCATGCCGGCAGTAAGTACCTTTGTTATTTCCAACCTGTTGGGGGGCGGAAAATATATGCTGGTCGGAAATCTCATTGAGCAGCAGTTTTTAACCCTCAACAACTGGAACTTCGGCTCGGCCATTTCGATGGTCCTGATGACGATCATCTTTCTGGTTTTAGGCATCGCCCGTCTGATCACCGGGAAAGAACTCGATACCGGAGGTCAGCTGCTATGAAAAAGATTTTCAAAAACCTGGCCTTTGGCCTGATCCTGCTGTTTTTATACGCCCCGATTCTGGTGCTGATTGTTTATTCGTTTAATGATTCGAAAATTATGGGACCCTGGGCCGGCTTTACTCTTAAATGGTATGTGATGCTTTTTCAGGATCGTTATATCCTCCAGGCTTTGTACTATACTCTGATTATCGCCGTGGTGGCCACCACTGTTTCCACCCTTGTGGGAACCATCTCGGCGCTTGGCATTTACCGGATGCGCTCAAAACTGAAGAGACCCTATCTGTTATTAAACAATATCCCGGTGCTGGTACCGGATATCGTCATGGGGATCACCCTGATGTCGCTGTTTATTTTTGCCGGCATGAAAATGGGTTTAACCACCATCATTATTGCTCACATCACCTTTTGTATTCCCTATGTGATCCTGGCGGTGCTGCCCCGCTTTAACCGGCTACCAGAAAACATTTTTGAGGCCGCCCTGGATCTGGGCGCAACCCCGCGACAGGCTTTCTGGAAGGTGCTGTTCCCGGAAATTCTGCCCGGCGTCACTTCCGGCGCCCTGATTGCCTTCACCCTGTCCATCGATGATTTTGTAATTAGCTTCTTTACCGCCGGCAACGGCATCAGCAATTTGTCGATCACCATTTACTCGATGGCCAAGGCTGGCATTAACCCCAAAATCAACGCCTTGTCAACCATCATGTTCGGGTGTATCATGGTCTTATTGATCCTCATCAACATCCGCAGTGAAAAAGGGATAAAACATATTCAATAACAAAGGAGAAGACAATGAAAAAAATCGTATTAATTTTGTCATTACTGTGTCTGCCATTTCTGGCCGGCGGCTGCGGCTCCGACGATCGGGCCGAGCTCACTGTTTACAACTGGGGAGATTATATGGACCCCGAGGTCATCGCCCAGTTTGAAGAAGAATTCGATTGTCGGGTCAATTACGAAACCTTTACCTCCAATGAGGACATGTACGTCAAGGTCAAGAATTCATCGGATACCTACGATGTGCTGGTCCCTTCTGATTATATGATTGAACGGCTGATCAGCGAAGGCATGCTCCGTCCAATCACTAAAGACAATATCCCCAATCTGGCTAACCTCGATGCCTCAGCCCAGAATCTGGCCTTTGACCCCGGTAATCAATACTCGGTGCCCTATTTCTACGGGGTATTGGGGATTGTCTATAACACCACTCAGGTCACCGAACCGGTGGATAGCTGGAACATTCTCTGGAATGATCAATACGCTTCCAAAATTTTAATGTATGACAGCATTCGCGACAGCATGGGGGCCTCCCTGAAACGGCTGGGTTTCTCGATGAACGAAACCAACGAAGCCAATATCAATGCTGCCCGGGATGCCCTGATTACCCAAAAGCCACTGGTCATGGCCTATGTTACCGACAATGTCAAAAGCCTGATGGCCAGCGGTGACGCCGCTATGGCCGTAGTCTACTCCGGCGATGCCGCCATTATCATGAGTGAAACCGATAATCTCGATTTTGCCGTACCCAAAGAAGGTTCCAATGCTTTTTATGATAATTTTGTGATTCCCCCAAATGCTCAGAATCCCGAACTGGCCGAACAATTCATCAATTTCATGCTGACCCCGGAAATCGCCGCCCGGAATATCGAATATGTGGGCTATTCCTCACCCAATACTCCAGCTTTGGCCCTGCTTGATGCCAGCTGGTCAGACAATGCCGGATTTAACATCAGCAAGGAAGATCTGGCCCGCAGCGAAATCTTCAAGGATCTGCCCAGTGATGTCATGGAAATTTACAACCGGGCCTGGACCGAGATAAATGTGTCCAACTAAAGAAAATATCAACCCCCATTGGCGCCGGCAGATCACCTTATTTCTGATCAGCCAGACGGTTTCACTGCTGGGTTCCGCTATTGTCGCCTACGCCATTATCTGGTACGTGACCCTGACCACCGCTTCCGGATTGATGATGACCATCTCTACCCTATTTACCTTTTTACCACAGATATTCGTATCGCTTTTTGCCGGGGTGTGGGCGGACCGCTATCATCGAAAATACCTGATCATCCTGGCCGATGTTTTAATCGCCGTGTCAACCCTGATTCTGGCAGTCCTTTTTTTAATCGGCTATCAGGAGCTCTGGCTGTTGTTTCTGGTCTCGGGGATTCGTTCATTTGGTGCCGGCGTTCAGACCCCGGCGGTGAATTCACTAATTCCCCAGTTGGTTCCGGAAGACAAACTGATGAAGGTAAACGGCATTAACGGTAGCATTCAGTCACTGACCTTTATCATCGCGCCAGCTATCAGCGGCGGTCTGCTGGTAGCCTTTTCACTGGAATACACCTTTTTTATCGACGTCGTCACCGCGATGATAGCAGTGGCTATATTGACCTTGATTCCGATCCCTCTCCATCCCAAGGCCCGGGAAAAAAGCACGACCACCGCCCTGGCCGATCTGAAAGAAGGACTCCATTATATCCGCCAGCAGCGGTTTATCCGGGTGCTTTTTATCTATTATGCTCTGATTATGTTTTTAATTACCCCGGCGGCCTTTTTAACCCCCCTGTTGATCACCCGGATCTATGGCAGCGAGGTCTGGCGTCTGACGGTTAACGAAATCTTTTTTAGCGGTGGGACCATGGTCGGCGGTGTGATTATTGCTCTCTGGGGCGGTTATACCAACCGGATTAAAACCATCTCCATGGGCTGCTTTGTGTTTGGTTTGGCCATTTCAGCCATGGGTGTTGCCCCCAACTTCGTCCTCTATATTCTGTTCATTTTTATTTCCGGGCTGGCCATTCCCTTTTTATCAGCCCCAACCACGGTGCTGCTTCAGGAGATGGTAGAAGTTGACATTCAGGGCCGGGTATTCAGTATCCTCCAACTGATTGCCACCACCGCCCTACCTCTGGGGATGGTGATCTTTGGGCCGATGGCAGATTTTATACCAATCCAGACGCTGTTGATTGTCGCTGGTCTGATTATGGCCGGCTGCAGCCTGACCATCATCCAAAATAAAGCACTGGCTACTGCTAATGGCAAATAAAAAGATCTGAACGATGTGGTTCAGATCTTTTTATTTGCACCGTATTCCCTAGTGATCCTCAGACTCCCCCATCCATTTGGGTACCGGAATGGCACCGCCAATCACCGCTCCGATGGTCATCGGAATGATACCGTTAATCGGAAAACAAATCAACAGCAGTAAAATCACTGCCAGCGGCTTTCGCATGACTGTGGCCGTTAGGGCCGCCGTCACCACCGCCACACAGAAGATTGGATCAATGGGAAACACTAAGGCACAGGCATAACCAATCGCTACTCCCGAAAAAATGGTCGGAAATATATTACCACCCCGCCAGCCCATTTCGTGGCAAATATTGCCCATTAATAGCTTGACAACCCCGGTTAGGAGCAGCACGGCAAAACCCATGCTCGGCCAGGAATTCATCACCTCAACCATTTCGTGTTCGCCGGAAAACATCGTATAAGGCAAAATAATTCCCGTCCCACCAAGTATCACACCACCAAGAATCCCCCGGATCACAATATTCTGTTCCAAAGGTTTAACTGCCACTTTAGTCATTTTCATAAACAGATAATAAAGCATTCCTGCCGTTACCCCAATAAGCGCCAGGGGGATCGCCGCTGCCCATTCCGCTCCCGTTATTTTTTCAATTGCCGGAAAATGTCCCAACCCCAGCCTTCCGCCAAATAGATTCTGCAGGATTGTTAATACTCCATAGCCACTGATTATCCCCACAAAGTACATTAACACTTTCAAATTTTGGGGAATCGCCGCCGGTTTGTTTTCTTCTTCAATCTGTTGCATAAAGGCAAACAGCGGCGCTCCGAAAATAACGCCAATGGTTGCGGCCATACCGATCTGGGGCAGGTCTGCGGTTTCCAAAAAGATATACTTAAACCGATCCGAAAACCAGAAACATAACCCAACAATCACGCCGGTTAGCCCGGCTTCCGGCCCTAAACTGCCTCCAAATATCAGCGGCAACAAAGCTGATATGCCAATAATATGTAAATTATTGTAGGAAATCTGTTCCCCTTTTTTGACATCCTTCAGAATCTCCGCCATCTCCCGGGGATAGGCTCCAAATCGCTGTTCCCACAGCCCAATGAGCAGACCACCAAAGGCGCAGACCAACACCGGATACAGCGTGAAATCAACCGCATTTCTAAGATCAGTCCATAAAAAATTGATACCCAGGTTCATGATGAAAAGTAATGCCCAGGTGATCCCGCCAATGGTTCCGCCAAGCACTGCCACAAATAAACTCATCACGGCTGTTTCTTTGAATCTAAGCCCCACGTTATCCTCCTGTCTATCTAATCTACACCCGTTGATTGATGAACTGCACTCTATTCTTTCCGAATTCTTTAGCCTTATACATGGCAATATCCGAATAGTTAAGCAACTCTGCCGTAGTGATCCCATCCCGGGGATAGAGCGCAATACCAAAGCTGGCACTGATATTTAATTGCATATTTTCAACCACAAAAGTCTCAAGTAACACGGTCCGGATTTTTTCTACGTAATCGAAAATTTCAACCTCACTCAAATCGCGCTGGATAATCAACGTAAATTCATCACCACCCAAACGTCCCAGCATATCCTGCTGGTAAATTATTTTCTTGATTCTATCAGCAATCGATTTTAGCAGTAAATCACCGATATAATGTCCTTTATAGTCATTGATTTTTTTAAAATTATCCAGATCAATAAACACCACCGCAAAACGCTCTTGCCTTTCCAGAGACCGTTCCACCAAAAAATCCAGCTTGTTGATCAACATTTCTCGGTTGGGGAGTCCGGTTAAAACATCGGTATAGGCAAGATAATTAAGCCTGACCTCGCGCTGTTTCATTTTTCTGTGTAGTTCCTTCAGTTTGACATTTTGCTGTAAAATTTCTTTTTCCGAGCTTGCCAGATCATCGTAGAGAGTACTGAGCTCTTTTTTTTGTTCGATTACTTCAGCCAGCTTACTTTCAAAACCTTTTTCGTAGAACGAAATAATGCTGATCGTGATGATTGTACAGATGGGTACTATAACTCCTGGTATAGCGTCCAGATTTCCGGCACCGATAACCACAACGATCCCCACAATTAACGCGACCAGAATATTAATTACAACCGCAATCTGATAACCTTTATCCCTGACTGCAACCACTAGATAGACCGATACAATCACCTGAAGCTGAGCCACAACGCCGGCAATACTGCTTGCCGTTGATAGCCGCAACTCCAGAAAAATGGCGGTAAAGTATACCAGTAGAGAAATGACGATTTTACTCCCTAACACTACCTTGCTTTCCTCAGCCGTCTTTTTATTATCAAAATGATTAATTTTATGATCTGTTAAGTTTTTTATTTTTTCCATGGAATCCTCTCGTGGTACTGAATTCTAATTCACTGGTCAAACTATCGGAAATCTTTTCTTGAAACAATCATTCAATGGTTTCGGAGATACTGCCAGATCCCGGTCGACATAAATGCCTCACCGATCTGTTTAATCTTCCAATTCTTCTTTAGATGCCTTTTGGCCATAGAAACTGTCGAACTGGACAATCATTTTTTTCATTTCTTCTGTATCCAGAATTACCGGATCGCCAATGGCGCGAGCTTTCACATACACTTCAGCACAGTGTTCAATTTGTTCGGCTATATTAAAGGCGTTAAGAATATCTTTACTTCCGGCCAACAAACCATGGTTGGCCATTAAAACCGCAAAGCGATCGGTCATCGCCGCAAAGGTTCGTTCGGCCAGCTCTGTGGTGCCAAAGGAAGCATACTCAGCACATCGTACATCCAATCCCGAATAGGCCACCAGGTAACTGGATGCCGGAAGCGGCAGCCGTAATGTTGCCAACACCGTGGAATAAACCGAGTGCGTGTGAACCACCGCATCGATATCTTGCCGCTTCACATAGAAAATTCGATGGAGTTCATATTCGCTGGATGGTTTTCTCCGGCCATCCACAATTTTTCCTTCCAGATCCATGACCACGACATCTTGAACTTCAATTTCAAAATAGTCGATGCCACTGGGACTGACTGCCATCATTCCGCTTTGCCGATTTAAAATACTGATATTTCCGCCAGTGCCTTTGGTTAAGCCCGTCGTGATCATCTTACGGCAATATTTAACGACGTCTTCCCGCTCTTTTTGTAATAACATTTTTTCACCTTCTTAGTTTTGATATCCCTTGCCTGCCTAAATATGTCTGGATCTGTCGCGCTTCAAATTGTCACAAACTATTTAGAAAATCCGTTCTGATTATTCAGCATTTATTCTTTGAAAATGTTTCATTCTTTTCATTTTAACACAGACAGGTACCCGTGACAATGTGTGGCACTCTGTGTGCCAAACTTTTTATTGCAGGTAAAGAATACAAAAAAAGGTGATAAATATTAAAAAATCACCGTGATCTTTGCATCACGGTGATTTTTGCTTATTTTTGCTTGTTTTTATTTATTCATAATAAATCTCGTCGATAGCACAGCCGGCCGGAACGATGGGGTAAACACCTTCTTCGTTGGAAATCTTCACATGAACCAGTAGTGGTCCCGGTTGATCTTTTATTTTCTCCAGGGTTTCTTCCAGTTCAGCCATATTGGTAACCTTGTAGCCGGGGATCCCACTGGCAGCGGCCAGCATAATATAGTCGGTACACTGCACGATATCGGTTTGGGCATAACGTTTGTCACTGAACAGCTTCTGCCATTGCCGCACCATTCCCAGTGCTTCGTTGTCAAAAATGAAAATTTTAAGGGGGACTTGGTACTTGCTGACGGTAATCAGTTCCTGACAATTCATTCGGAAACTACCGTCTCCGGCAATCAGCAGCACATCTTCATCGGGATTGGCCAGCTTAACCCCGATGGAAGCCCCCAGGCCGTAACCCATGGTGCCTAAACCGCCAGAGGTAATAAACTGGGCCGGACGTTTGACATTCCAATATTGCCCCACCCACATCTGATGCTGTCCGACCTCGGTAACCACAAAAGCTTCCGGGTAGGCGGCGTTGATAGTGTTAAGAATATTCTTGGGATGATAGTTCCCTTTATCGGCACAGGGGATGATCCAGTTCTTGATTTTTTCATACCATTCCGGATAGGATTTTTCGTTGATGTCTTTTGTCAGTAGGGGCAGCACATCCTTGATGTTTCCCTGGATCTGAATTTCGGCCGGAATGTTTTTGGCAAATTCGGTGGGGTCCACATCAATGTGAATGATTTTTTTATTGCGAACAAAAGCGTCGCAGTTGCCGGTGACCCGGTCACTGAAGCGGGCACCGATGGCAATCAGCAGGTCAGAATTGATAACAGCCAGATTTGTTTCCTGGAAGCCGTGCATACCAACCATTCCCATCGACAACTCGTGATCGCGGGGAATGCCGCCTAAACCCATTAAAGAATTAGCTACGGGGATCCCGGATTTTTCAGCAAAGGCCAGCAGTTCTTCGTGGGCCTTGGATTTTAGCACCCCGCCGCCGGCATAGATCATCGGTCTCTGGGCATCATTAATGGCTGTCACCGCTTCTAAGATCTTTGATTCCTTGATTTCCGGATAGATCTGGCGCAGTTTAGGGATAAACATTTTCTGGTATTCGGTTTTGGCCAGAAAGATGTCCTTGGGAATATCGATTACAACTGGGCCGGGTCGTCCCGATTGGGCGATGACAAAGGCCTCCCGGATGGTATCGGCCAGATCTTCGACATTGGTGACCAGATAATTATGCTTGGTAATCTGCATGGTCACGCTGGTGATGTCAATTTCCTGGAAGGAATCCTTGCCCAGCAAAGGCGAAGCAACCTGTCCGGTGATGACAACCAGTGGCACGGAGTCTAAATAGGCATTGGCAATCCCGGTGATGGCATTAGTTGCGCCTGGTCCCGAGGTGGTAATGGCAACCCCCACCGTATCGCTAGTTCTGGCATAGCCGTCGGCGGCATGGACACCATTTTGTTCGTGACAGGGACCAATTTCGGTAATGTTGTGATCGAGTCGGAAAAAGGCGTCGAATAATGGAATGACGACGCCGCCGGGGAATGAAAAGACATGTTTGATGCCCTGTTCTTCCAAACAACGGACGGTGATTTCTGACCCTAATAATAATTCTTTATTATTCAAATTTTCACTTCCTTTCTGCTTTTGGTTGAGATTAGTTGGCTTATCAGGTCGTTGGCGGGCGATCGCAGATCGCCCCAACGAACCATTTATAACTGCGTTATATTTATTTTTATTTTTCGAAGACAGCGCCGGTGGAGGCGGAGGTTACCAGTCTGGCATAACGGGAAAGATAGCCGGTTTTTATTTTTGGTTCAATGGGAACCCAGGCAGCTTTACGTTCGGCCAGAACGGCGTCGTCCACTTTTACAGCAATGGACCGGTTGGGAATGTCGATAGCGATGATATCCCCTTCTTCGATCAGACCGATGGTGCCACCAGCCGCAGCTTCGGGAGAAACATGGCCAATACAGGCACCCCGGGTCGCGCCCGAGAAACGTCCGTCGGTAATCAGGGCCACATCCTTATCAAGTCCCATACCAGCGATGGCGGAGGTTGGAAACAGCATTTCCCGCATCCCCGGGCCGCCTTTGGGGCCTTCGTAACGGATGACAACCACGTCCCCGGCGACAATTTTGCCGGCCTTGATGGCTGCGGTGGCGTCTTCTTCAGAATTAAACACCCGGGCCGGGCCTTGGTGTTTTAACATTTCCGGGGCTACTGCCCCCTGTTTAACCACGCCGCCGTCGGGGGCCAGGTTGCCAAAGAGTACGGCCAGACCACCGGTGGGGCTGTAAGGATTAGTTAGTGGGCGGATGACTTCCGGGTTTTTATTGAACACACAAGTCAGGTTTTCGGCAATGGTTTTGCCGGTAACCGTCATTAAACTGGTGTCAATCAGATCGGCATCGGCTAAAGTTTTCATCACCGCTTGAATGCCGCCGGCATAGTACAGGTCTTCCAGGTGGTGATTTCCGGCTGGTGCCAGCTTGCACAGATGGGGAGTTTTGGCTGAGATCTCGTTAACTTCCTGAAGGTCAATACAAACCCCGGCTTCGTTGGCAATAGCGGGTAGATGGAGGATGCTATTGGTTGAACAACCCAGCGCCATATCGCAGGCCAGGGCATTTCTAAAGTTTGCATCCGTCATTATATCTCGGGGCTTGATGTCCCGTTTCCACATTTCCATTACCTGGATCCCGGCTTTTTTTGCCAGTCGCACCCGTTCCGCAAAAACGGCGGGAATGGTGCCGTTACCAGGCAAACCCATGCCCAACACTTCAGTCAGACAATTCATGCTGTTAGCGGTGAACATTCCCGAGCAGGAACCGCAACCGGGGCAAACGGAATCTTCAAAGGATTTAAGTTCTTTTTCATCAATTTTTCCGGCATTAAAAGCCCCCACCGCTTCGAAGGCGGTATTTAAATCGGTGTCTTTCTGACCCACCGCTTTACCGGTAAGCATCGGACCACCACTGACTACCACGGCAGGAATATTCAGCCGGGCGGCGGCCATCAGCATACCGGGGACCACCTTATCGCAGTTGGGAATCAAAACCAGCGCATCAAGGGAATGAGCGGTGGCCATGATTTCAATGGAATCGGCAATCAGCTCCCGGGAAGCCAGGGAATATTTCATCCCCACATGGCCCATGGCGATGCCGTCGCAAACCCCGATGGCCGGAAATTCGATGGGGGTTCCCCCGGCCATGCGAACGCCGTCTTTAACCGCTTTGGTAATGGTATTTAAATGAATATGTCCGGGAATGATTTCATTAAAGGAATTAACCACACCAATTAAGGGTTGCTCCAGTTCTTCGTCGATATAACCCATGGCTTTGAATAAAGAACGTTGCGGAGTTGTTTCGACTCCTTTTTTTACACGATCACTTTTCATTTGATATCCTTTCTTTTGTGGTTTTGATTTTATCAGGTTCAGGTTGCAGGCGGTAGATAATGACCAAGGGTCAGATCCCCGCCCATCGAACCAGCAATTGATTTTTTTGTAAATTTTACAGGTTTTCGATAATTTTCTGGCCCATTTCGACGGTGCCGACCAGGGTCATCCCTTCACTGAAGATGTCGCCGGTACGGTAGCCCTGCGCCAGCGTTTTTTGAACGGCGGCTTCGATGGCATCGGCTTCGGCGATCAGATCCAGGGAGTAGCGCAGCATCATCGCTACCGAAACAATAGTAGCAATGGGATTAGCTTTGTCCTGGTTGGCAATATCTGGAGCGGAACCATGGATTGGTTCAAACATCCCGAATTTGCCGTCGGCCATACTGGCTGATGGCAGCATTCCGATGGAACCGGTGATCATGCTGGCTTCATCAGATAAGATATCGCCGAACAGGTTGCCGGTAACGATAACGTCAAATTGTTTAGGGTTGATGACCAATTGCATGGCGGCATTGTCGACATATAAATGGTTCAGTTCGACCTCAGGGTAGTCTTTGGCCACTTCTTCCACACAGCTGCGCCAGAAGCGGGAAACTTCCAGAACATTGGCTTTATCGACATTGGTTACTTTTTTATCGCGCTTCATGGCAATTTCAAAGGCTTTTTTAGCAATCCGCAGGACTTCCGGCCGGGTGTATTTCATAATATCCCAAGCCGCAAAATCGCCGTCCCGGCCTTTTTCACCAAAATAAACATCGCCGGTCAGTTCCCGAACGACCATGATATCCAGGCCATCGCCAATGATTTCTGGTTTTAACGGGCAGGCCGCTTTCAGTTCCTGATAAAGAATAGCTGGTCTCAGATTAGCATACAAACCCAGGCTTTTTCGCAGACCCAGCAGACCGGCTTCTGGTCGTTTATCGCCGGGCAGGTTGTCCCATTTTGGTCCGCCCAGGGCGCCCAACAAAACGGCATCACTGGCGAGACAGATGTCTACGGTTTCCTGAGGCAGCGGGTTGTCACAAGCATCAATGGCAGCGCCACCGGCCAATACTTCGGTATAATTAAAGGTATGGTTGAACTTTTCGGCAATTTTATCTAAAACTTTGATACTGGCCCCGACAATTTCAGGGCCGATTCCGTCTCCGGGAATTACTGCTATTTTATAATCCATGGTGTTCTCCTCGTTAAATTAATTTAGTGTAGTTAGGTTTTTAAGTTGTTAATCTATAAATTTTTATTAATGCTGTTGACCAGGCCACCGGCAGCGATGATTTTTTGCATAAACTCGGGAAAGGCCTGTCCCTGGTAACTGGTGTTTTGGGTGCAGTTGGTGATGATTCCAGTATCGAAATCCACGAACAACTCGTGGCCGGCTTCAATTCCGGCCACGGCTTCCGGACATTCCAGAATCGGCAGCCCGATGTTGATGGCATTGCGGTAAAAGATCCGGGCAAAGTCAGCGGCAATCACACAGGACACCCCGGCGGCTTTAATAGCGATGGGGGCATGTTCCCGGGATGATCCGCAGCCGAAATTTTTGTCTGCCACGATGATATCACCGGGTTTGACATTTTTGATAAAATCAGCATCGATATCTTCCAGACAATGTAGGGCCAGTTCCTCAGGGTTACTGGAACTAAGATAACGTGCCGGTATGATAACGTCAGTGTCGACGTTGCTTCCGTATCTGAATACATTTCCTTGTGCTTTCATGTGTGCGTTCCTTTCCTATAACTCGGTGGGGTCGGCAATCCGGCCGAGAATGGCTGAGGCAGCGGCTACCTCCGGGTTGGTCAGATAGACTTCTGAGTCTACATGACCCATTCGTCCCACAAAATTTCGGTTAGTGGTGGCAACACAGCGTTCCCCGGCGGCCAGGATTCCCATATGCCCGCCGATGCAAGGGCCACAGGTGGGGGTGCTGATAGTAGCGCCAGCTTCGATAAAGGTTTTGAAATAGCCCAGTTCCATACATTGGAGATAAATTTTCTGGGTGGCCGGAATAATCAGGACGCGAACCCCTTTGGCAACCTTTCGGCCTTCAAAAATTTTAGCTGCTTTCGAAAAGTCAGAAAGACGGCCATTGGTACAGGAGCCGATGACGACCTGATCGATGGTAATGGTCTCGTTGATCTGGTCAGTGGTTCTGGTGTTTTCCGGTAAAAATGGGAACGCAACGGTCGGCTTGAGAGCTGATAAATCAATTTCGATGGTACGCGTGTATTCGGCGTCCGCATCAGCGGGATAAACAGTGTATTCTTTTTCGGAGTGGTCTTTGACGTATTCAAGCGTCTGTTCATCAACCATAAAGATACCGTTTTTGGCCCCGGCTTCAATCGCCATATTGGCAATCGCAAAACGGTCGTCCATGGTGAGGTTGGCAATGCCGTCTCCCACGAATTCCATGGATTGATACAGGGCACCGTCTACGCCGATCATCCCGATAATATGGAGAATCACATCTTTCCCGGATACAAACTTATTCAATTTTCCGGTTAGTACAATTTTAATGGCGGATGGTACTTTAAACCAGGCTTTACCGGTGGCCATCCCGGCAGCCATATCGGTACTGCCCACGCCGGTGGCAAAGGCTCCCAACGCCCCATAGGTACAGGTGTGGGAATCGGCGCCAATGACTAAATTACCGGTAACAACCAGTCCTTTTTCCGGCAACAGCGCATGTTCAATACCCATTTTGCCAATTTCAAAATAATTGCTGATCTCGTGTTCACCAGCAAAGGTTCTAAGTTTTTTACATTGCTCAGCAGCGTTGATGTCTTTATTTGGTGCGAAGTGGTCTGGTACCAGAACCACCTTATCCTTATCAAACACGGTCTTTGCATTAATGCCGGCAAAGACATTAATGGCCACCGGTGCGGTAATATCGTTTCCTAAGACGAGGTCCAGATTGGCCATGATTAAATCTCCTGGTTTTACCTCTTTTAAACCTGCATGGGCTGCTAATATTTTCTGAGTCATTGTCATTCCCAATGCCACTCATCTCCTTCCGAGTAAAAAACATTTCGGCAATTGTGAAACTACCCTGAGCTTCGCTGTCGGTTTTCATTTGGGTTATGATCTTTGATCGTAATCGTTATGTTGGTAATATTAATGCTTTTGTTGTTCACGTTCCTCATCGCTTAACAGCTTGTATTCAATGGAATCGATCAGAGCGATCAGGCTGGCTTCGATGATATCGGTGGAAACACCAACGTTGGTCCAGATGTCCACGCCATCGGAACTTTCAATCAGCACCCGGACCTTGGAGGCAGTGGCTGATTTGGAATCGATGACTCGGACCTTAAAGTCAGTCAGGCGAACCTCGCTGATTTTGGGGTAAAATACTTCCAGCGCTTTTCTGAGGGCTTTATCTAATGCATTGACCGGACCATCCCCTTCAGCGGCATTGATTTCCGACTGACCGTCAACGTTGATTTTAACCACCGCGGAGGAACTGAGGGCTTCCTTGGTGTGGGTTTGTTCGCCAATAGTTTTGAAATCTTCCAGAGTGAAAAATGGCTTGTGCATCCCCAGCTCTTTGCGGATCAAAAGTTTGACGCTGCTTTCGGCTCCTTCAAACTGATAACCCTGGTATTCCAGCTCTTTGATGCGATCCATCACCCGGGTGGTTTCGTCGGATTTCTTGGTCAGGCTCGGGTCGACCTCGTTGATCAGCTGAATAATGGTGCTGCGGCCGGAAACTTCGGACATTAAAATCCGGCGTTCGTTGCCGACGGCTTCTGGTGAGACATGCTCAAAAGAGGCCGGGTTTTTCATGACGGCGTCGATATGCATGCCGCCCTTGTGGGCAAAAGCCGATTTGCCCACGAAAGGTTCGCGGCCAGTGAGGGCGTAATTGGAAATCTCGGCAATTCGAATCGCCGAAGATGTCAGTTTTTGAAGCTCCGCATCAGCCAGACAATGAAAGCCCATTTTTAGCTGTAGATTAGGAATAATGGTAGCCAGATTGGCATTTCCACAGCGTTCGCCATAGCCCAGGAAGGTTCCCTGAACCTGACGGGCACCGGCATGAACGGCCATCAATGAATTAGCTACGGCCAGGCCGCTGTCATTATGGCAATGGATCCCCAGCGGAATCCGTAATTTCTGGCGGACATCGGTAACAATTTCCTGAATTTCATAGGGCAGAGTACCGCCATTGGTGTCACAGAGGGCCAGACAATCGGCCCCCCCTTCCTGGGCGGCCAGGAGGGCTTCAATGGCATAGGCTGGGTCGTTTTTATAACCATCGAAGAAATGTTCGGCATCAAAGGTGACATCTTTTCCCTGGGCCTTTAAATAGGCCATGGTTTCTTCGATCATTTTCAGGTTTTCGGCCAGGGTGGTTTTGATGATATCAGTGATGTGAAAGGTCCAGCTTTTTCCAAAAATAGCTACCCCTGGGGTTTCTGTTTCGAGAATCGCCTTGAGATTGGCATCATCCTCAACGGCAATACCACCCCGGCGGGTGCTACCAAAAGCGACCAGCTTGGCATGATTAAGGCGGATGCCCTTGATGCGATTGAAAAACTCGATGTCTTTTGGGTTGGAGCCGGGATTTCCGGCTTCAATATAATCAATCCCCATTTTATCCAGGGTTTCGACCACCCGGATTTTGTCTTCTACCGAGAAGGATATTCCTTCGGCCTGGGCCCCATCTCTGAGGGTTGAATCAAAGACTAATATTTTTTCTGACATTCCAATTCCCCCTTATCACGGTTTTGAACTTGCTTGTTCCTGGGTTTCCTTGCTTTGACTGTCTTTTATGTAAAGCATCTGGTTTACGGCGTCAACATAAGCTTTCAAGCTGGCATCGATGATATCAGTGCTCAACCCCCGGCCATGATACACTTGGGTACCATCAGATATTTTTACCTGCGCTTCCCCCTGGGCATCGGTACCGTCGGTGACAGCGGTAACCCCATAATCAATCAGGGTCAGTTCACAGTCAACCAATTCGCTGATGGCTTTAAACCCGGCACTGATGGGGCCATCAGCCAGCGATACCCCTTCGATGAGATCGCCGTTTTTCCGTAAGCGGATGGTGGCGGCGGTGGAAATGGTATTCCCGGTACTGATAACAAAGCGGTCCAGGGAGTACACTTCGGGAATGGCCAATTGTTTTTGTTCGACCAGGGCCAGAATGTCTTTATCAGAAATAACTTTTTTCTTATCGGCCAGAACCTTGAACTGATTGAATAAATCCAGCACTTCCTCGTCGCTTAAGCTGTAACCGAGGGAGGTGAGCTTATCCACAAAGGCATGCTTGCCAGAGTGTTTTCCCAGTACCATTTTGTTTTCTTTTAAGCCGATCGATTCCGGCGTCATAATTTCATAGGTTTCTTTATTAGCCATCATGCCATGCTGATGGATGCCAGATTCATGGGCAAAGGCATTTTCGCCGACAATGGCTTTATTTGGTTGTACGCGAACCCCTGTTAACTTAGATAACAAGCGACTGGAACGATAGATCTGGGTGGTATCGATATTTGTGTCTACCTGGTAAACATCGTAGCGGGTTTTAAGGGCCATAACAATTTCTTCCAGGGCCGCATTTCCGGCCCGTTCGCCGATGCCGTTAACTGTACATTCCACCTGACCGGCACCGGCCTGAATGGCGGCCAACGAGTTGGCCACACCCAGCCCCAGATCGTCATGAACATGGACAGAAATGGTGGCCTTATCGATGTTTGGTACATTGTTGCGAATACCTTCAATGAATTTAAAATATTCACCGGGGGTGGTATAACCCACCGTATCCGGGACGTTGACTATGGTAACTCCTTGATTGATAACCCCTTCCAGAACCTGATATAAGAATTCTGGTCGGGTTCGGGAAGCATCTTCAGCGGAGAATTCCACTTCACCGCACAGGTTACGGGCAAATTTTGCCATTGCAATGGCCTTTTCCAGCACTGCTTCCGGGGACATCCGCAGCTTGTATTCCATATGAATATCCGAGGTTGCCAGAAAGTAATGAATTCGGGGGTTAACCGCGCCTTTCAAGGCTTCATAGGCGGTGCTGATATCTTTTTCGGTACTGCGGGCCAGACTGGCAACTGTGGCATTCTTAATCTCATTGGCAACCAGTTGAACCGACTCAAAATCACCAGGAGATGCAATGGCAAATCCGGCTTCAATGACGTCAATTCTCAGACGTTCGAGCTGTTTCGCCATCTCTAATTTTTCTTTCAGGTTCATACTACAACCTGGTGACTGTTCCCCATCTCGAAGGGTGGTATCAAATATTTTTACTATTCTGCTCATTGCATCTCCTCCTAATTATTTTGTTTTTTTGTTTTAAAAAAAGGCAGAAGGTCTTCTGCCTTTTTTTGAGTCTGTTATTTTGAAATGCTTATTTTTTAATCCAGGACATCATGGTTCGTAATTCAGCGCCGACTTTTTCAACCTGAGTTTCTGTTTCAATCCGTCTGACGGCATTGAAGTATGGTCGATTAGCCTGGTTTTCAAGGATCCAGTTACGGGCAAAGGTACCATCCTGAATATCGTTTAGAACACCCTTCATAGCTTTTTTGGTGTCTTCGGTGATGATTTTGCTGCCAGTGATGTAATCACCATATTCAGCAGTATCACTGATGGAATAACGCATGTAGCCTAATCCGCCCTGAACGACTAAATCGATGATCAGTTTCATTTCGTGGACACATTCAAAATAGGCACTTTCTGGTTGGTATCCAGCTTCTACCAGGGTATCAAAACCAGCTTTCATCAATGCTGTTACCCCGCCGCAAAGAACAGCTTGTTCACCGAAAAGGTCAGTTTCGGTTTCTTCTTTGAAAGTTGTTTCAAGGATACCGGCACGGCCTCCGCCGATTCCGGAAGCATAAGCTAAGCCCAAATCATGAGTATTGCCGGATGGATCCTGGTAAACGGCAATCAGGCAGGGAACTCCGCGGCCTTCCTGATACTGACTTCTGACTGTGTGTCCTGGTCCTTTTGGTGCGATCATGAAGACATTAACGTCAGCTGGTGGAATAATCTGACCGTAATGAATATTGAAACCGTGAGCAAAGACCAGGCTGTTGCCTGCTTCAAGGTTTGGTAAAATGCTTTCTTTATAGATCGCTGCCTGTCTTTCGTCAGGAAGAAGAATCATGACGATATCTGCTGCTTTTGTGGCATCAGCTGCAGTCATAACTTTTAATCCGGCTTCTTCAGCGATTGGCCAGGATTTACTGCCTTCATAAAGACCAACAATAACATTCACACCTGATTCTTTCAAATTCAGTGCATGAGCATGCCCCTGACTTCCGTATCCAATAATTGCAACTGTTTTTCCATCGAGTAACCCCAGATTACAATCTGCATCGTAAAATAATTTTGCCATTTTTAAATTTCCTCCTTGAAATGTTTTAATAATTTAATTTTCTAATTATATAAATTCACTTGATGTGACCATTATATACTAAATAACATCCAGAAACTAAAAAAATCCGCCTCTGTAAAAAACAGAGGCGGATATAAGTATCCACGGTACCACTCTAAAATTCGAAATAATCTCACAATTATTTCCTCTTCTGGTCTGAACGCAAGGCGCACCTAACCATAGTCATTTAACGTTGACGTCCCGGATGGGATCACGGCCTTCCCTACTAGTTGGGTAAATTTTCAGGTTGGCAGCTCGCAAGTGAGTATTACATACCATTGTATTATTGGAATTACACCATCCTCCAACTCTCTTAAATACAATTTTTAGTATCTTTCTCTTGGTCATAGCAGTTGTTTTATTTGATTATTTTTTAATTACTTACTTTAGTATTTGAGTCATTATATCTATTTATTTTGCCTTTGTCAATCACAAAATATTAAAGAAATCATGATATCGGTTTCTAGTTTGAACCTTTATAAAGCCTACCCTTAAACCTCAGTTATTTCATATTCCTTATTGCCCAGACCCAGTTTGACGGCATGATCAACGCAGACCTTCCAGTTTGTATCGGGGTGAACCAGCGTGAATACATCCATGTCTGACAGATCCTGGGCTTCATTTTCGATAATCCTTTCCTCAGCACAACTGCCCCGGAGAATCCGGGCATTGTTGCAGGCATCCGCACAGGCCATATCCAGAGCTACCGGATCGATGGAGGCAAAAATACCGACGTCCTGGATAATTGGCAGATCGTTTTCTACATGACAATCACAGTTGGGTGAAACATCGATGACAAAACTGATGTGAAAATGGGGACGGCCATCAATGACAGCCTTGGTATATTCGGCAATTTTTTTGTTGAGCACATCATTGCTTTCATCGTATTTGGGCGAGATGGCATCAAAAGGACAGACCCCAATACAGCGGCCGCAACCGACACAGAGATCATCTTTTATCCGGGCCTTGCCATCCTCCACTCGATAAGAAATAGCCCCAAAGGCACAGATCTTGCCGCACATCTTACAGCTACGGCATTTCTTTTCTTTCACAAAGGGCTTGCTGTTAGAATGCATTTCCATTTTCCCCCGCCGGGAACCGCAACCCATACCGATATTTTTCAGGACGCCGCCAAATCCGGTATTTTCGTGACCTTTGAAATGAGTCATTGAGATAAAGACATCGGCATCCATAATCGCCCGGCCGATTTTAGCCGAAGTGATACATTCACCCCCATCCAGTGGTACCTCAATGTCATCGGTGCCCTTCAGGCCATCCCCAATAATCACATGGCAGCCGGTGACAAAAGGGTTGTAGCCATTTTCGTAGGCTGCATCCAGGTGCTCCAGGGCGTCTTTTCGTCGTCCCACGTAAAGGGTGTTACAATCGGTCAGAAATGGTTTCCCGCCCTTTTCTTTGATCATATCGACAATGACTCGGGAGTAATTCGGTCTGAGATAAGCCAGATTTCCCGGTTCACCGAGATGGATTTTGATGGCAGCAAATTTATTTTCGAAATCAATATCGCTCATGCCGGCAGCAGTGACCAGTTTTTCCAGCTTTTTCAGAATATTATTGGAACCAGTGGTCCGTAAGGTTGTAAAATATACCTGTGATTTATTACTCATCTTTATTTCTCCTTTTCTCAAAAAAATCCTTCAGCAACGCTTCGCATTCTTGTTCACCGATACCAGCATAGATTTCCATCTGTTTGGGCAGCATCGGGTGTTGCCCCAGCCGGGCTGTGGATTCCACGCCGCCAAATTTTTTTTCGGCAGCGCCATAGACCAGCAAGGGGATCCGGGCCTGGATAATGGCCCCCATACACATTACACAGGGTTCGGCGCTAACATACAACTGGCAGTCATCCAGCCGCCAGCGGCCCAGTTTTTCGGCCCCGGCGCGAATCACCAGCATTTCAGCATGGGCGGTGGGGTCTGCCAGGCTTTCTTTTTGATTATGGGCCCGGGCAATAATCTTGCCGTCGCAAACCAGTACCGCCCCGATCGGGACCTCACCCCTGGCAGCCCCTTCCTTTGCCATTTCAATGGCCAGGGCCATGATCTTCTGCAGGTTGTTTTTTTTATTTTTGATGGCTACCTCCCTCTCTTGAAAAAAAGTATTTAGGAAATGTATATAGAAAAACACGATTGCTTTGATGTAAACAAGCAGCGATGCTCCGCATACTTTAGCTATTACCGATAAAAAGCAAATCCCCAAGCCCATTGACCATAGCCGGTCCGGGGATTATTGGCTGATTGCTTTTGGGCCGGTTGGGGATTGGGTACCGGTTGGGGCGCTGTTCCGGCAGTCACGTTGGGGGTGTTGATGGCCACCATAAAACGCTCGTTGCCAGCGTTTTGCAGATAACTGATAAAAGCTTCGTCACAGGCGGAATATTCATTGATGATGTCCGCAGCCTGCAAACCCGGGTAGTCGCTGTTGGTGGCCAGATAATTATTGCAGGCAATCGTATAGCTCTGCGCAGGATCCAGCTCCGCCGCTCCGACCCTGACCGAAAAGACCCGCTCACCCGCTGGTTTGGATAAATCATACTGGGCAGTGATGCCACTCCATTGGAGATAACTGCCGCTGTTGCTGGGCCAGGAGTTGTTATTTTCATCATTGGCAATCTGATTGTTGACGCCAATTTCGATGCTGGTTTCCAGCATTTCTTTAATATCAGCTCCGGAAAGCGACTTGGTCACCAGATAATTCCCAAAGGGCAGCACGTCGATGACCTGCCCTTTGTTGATTTCTCCGGCAGGAATCTGAGCCCGGATTCCGCCGGCATTTTCAGCGGCAATATCAGCGCCGGTGGCAAACCGATAACTGTCGGACAGCGCTCTGCCCAGATTCAGTTCGCCCAACCGCACATCCTGCCAGATATTGTCGGTGCTCCCGCCCAGTTTTACCGGGGTGTTCCCCACCACTTCTTTTTTTATCGGATCTTCCCGGGCTTCAATACTGGCAATCAGGGCTGCCACCGTCGGATCCGCTGGAATAACCTCATCGGTTGCCTCAGCCGCAGTTGTCAGGCTGGCAGTTTTACCCTGAATGGTATAGCTGGCATCCTCGGGATCAGGCTGGTCAGTATCTTTGTTCAAGGTAATCTCAACCTCTCCGACCGCACTGGAATAACAACCGGTTTGGACAATCAGGGTGCCATTGACTTCCCGGTTTTCCACATCATGGGTGTGGCCGTCCACAATCACATCGATACCCGGTGCCCCCTGGGCAATGGCGTCGCTGCGCATCAGGGTACCGTTGTCGGAATCGCCAATATGGGTCAGGGCCACGATCACATCACAACCCTGGTCCTCTAGCACTGCTACTGCTTGCTGGGCCGTGGCAATGACGGACTCCCGGGTGCCAAAGGTCAGTCCGGCTACATTGGCCGGCGCCGTATCCCCATAAATATCTGGGCTGATCAGTCCAAACACGCCGATTTTTAAGACCGCGCCGTCCACCGCAATTTTTTTGATGAGATAGTCATCTGCAAAAAAAGCCGCGCTGGACTCGGAATCAACGACATTGTTTCCCAGGATTTTGGTGTTGGCCATGGTTCCCAGTTCCAGCAACCGGGCGCTACCATAATTAAAATCGTGATTACCGGGGGCGATGGCATCAAAGCCCACCGCCGCCATCAGTTCGGCAATCGAACCGCCGGTTTCGATGGTGGCAAAGGACTGTCCGTGAAAAACATCCCCGGCATCCACAGTCAAATCAGGGCTTACCTGATTGATGATGGTCTTGAGTTTGGCATAGCCGATGGTGTTGTTTTTGGCACTATAGGTGTAACGGGAATGGGTGTCGTTGGTGTGAATAATTTTAAGGGCAATGGACTGATCATCATTAACGGTTGCCGCCAAAGCCATCGAGCCAAAACATCCCATTACCATCAATACTATCAGCAGCAAACCCAGAATTTTGTCAATTTTTTTCATCACAACTCCTTTTTGCTAACCCGCGGTTAGTTTATCTTCATTATATATTCTTTTAGCAGGATATCAAAGTAATAAAATCAATTTAACGCAATAAAAAATAGCCAATAAAACTCAATTAACTTAATAAAAAACTGCTTCAAGATTTTTACCTGAAACAGTTTAAAGGGTATTTTATAATTTTATTTAAGCAGCTTATTGCAGTGCCGGTTTGCCGGTATATCGCAATAGCGCCTTACAAATCGCCGTGGTCAGAATTCCCGCCACAATCGCTTCGGGAATACCATTGATGGCAATTACTGACAAAATGACGCCATACAAAGTTGATAGTGCCACATTTTTAGCTTCAGCATAGCTTTGTCCGAAAAACAGATAAATAAAATTCATAACCAACAATGTATTAGTCAATGATCCCGCAACTCCAGCAATGGTTAATGCCAACACGTCATTGTTATTTACTTTCTTCATCCCCTTAAAAACATAATGAGGCACTACGCCGACCAGAATTCGGGGTACAAAACAGATCACCAGACTCCAGAAATTACCGGAATAGGTTCCCAGAGAATAGAAAGGTGTGAAAACAAAAGATGTCACCGTCGGATTAAAGGTATTGTTGATTAAGCTGGTCAGCCCAAAAACAAAGCCCAGAAAAGCACCATAGAATGGTCCCAGAATAATACTGCCAATAATGACGGGAATATGAATAATGGTGGCCCGGGTGAATCCCAAGGGGATATAGCCAAGAAACGGTGTCGCTGCCAACAAAATAATAATCGCCACAAAAAAGGATAGTTTGACCAAATCGTTGGTCTTGATGTTTTTCATTTTTACCTCCCGCTATCGTTCCAGTCATGCCGGATACAATGCACCTATATTCTAACGCCTTTTTTATTTAAATTCAATAAAAAAATACAATAAAACTTATATTTACTCCTGACCCCCGGGTTTGGTATAATGATTATGAAAATAAATGAAAACAGTTGGAAAAGGAAAACCGATGAAAAATCTATTAAAAAATAAAACCGTTGTTCTGGGTATTACCGGAAGCATCGCCGCTTATAAAATGGCCAATGTAGCCAGCAGCCTTGCCAAAATGGGTTGCGATGTACAAGTCATTATGACTAAAAACGCCCAGGAATTTATCACGCCCCTGGTCTTTGAGAGTTTAACCGGTAACAAGTGCATTGTTGATACCTTTGACCGCAATATCTCTTACGATGTGGCTCATATCAGTCTGGCCAAAAGAGCCGATCTTTTTATGGTGGCGCCGGCTTCGGCCAATGTCATTGGCAAAATCAATGCTGGAATTGCCGACGATATGCTCACCACTACCATCATGGCCTGCCACTGTCCCAAACTTATTGCCCCGGCCATGAATACCGCCATGTATGAAAACCCAATCGTCCAAAACAATCTGAAAAGTTTGAAAAAACTGGGTTATAAGATCATCGATCCGGCAGTCGGGATGCTGGCCTGCAAGGATGTCGGTGCCGGCAAACTTCCGGATGAGGAACTGCTGATTAATCATATCCTCCGGGAGATCGCTTTTTTTCATGACCTCAGCGGAAAAAGAGTCATGATTACCGCCGGTCCCACCTGCGAGGCCATCGACCCGGTGCGCTATATCACCAACCATTCCAGCGGAAAAATGGGTTATGCTCTGGCTCAAGCTGCTATGCTCCGGGGTGCCGATGTCACCCTGATCAGTGGCAAAACCGCACTGACATCACCAGCCTTTGTTAATTTTGTCCCGGTTGTCTCGGCCAGTGACATGTGCTCCCAGGTGATGGATCATTTTGAAGCAACCGATATTGTCATTAAGGCCGCCGCAGTTGCCGATTTTAAACCGACTGAAGTGGCTAATGAAAAAATTAAAAAAAGGGATGGACGGCCCGTCATCAACCTGACTCCGACTATTGATATTTTAAAAACCATCGGCGAAAAGAAACGTTCAGACCAATTTGTCTGTGGGTTTTCGATGGAAACTGAAAATATGATCGAAAATACCAGAGAAAAACTCTATTTAAAAAACGCGAATATGATGGTAGCCAATAATTTAAAGGAAAAAGGCGCCGGTTTTAACACCCCTACCAATCGGGTGACGATTATTACCCTGGAAAAAACCGAAGCCCTCCCCCTTTTGTCCAAGGATGCGGTGGCACACCGGGTTCTTGATGCCATCCTGGATGAACTGTAATGACCATTACTCAACTCAGTCATGTTGCCATGGAAATGGGGGTTATCCTCCTTTCCAACGGCGCTGAAACCTACCGGGTGGAAGAATCGATGCATCGGATCTGTATTGCCCTTGGTGCCAAAGAGGCTGAAATATTCGTTGTACCGACCACCATCATCGTCTCTGTTACTCTGGAAGGAGAAGTCCCGCTGACCCGAACCCGACGGATACATTCCCGTAAGATTGATTTGACCAAAGTATCCGAGATTAATCATTTATCCCGTCAGATCTGCTATGAACCTACCAACTACAAAGACCTGTTGGCAGACATCAAGCGCATCGATAATATTCCCTCTTATCCTTACTATCTTCATGTCATGGCATTCGCCTTTATTTCCCAGATGTTCACCCTGTTTTTTGGAGGTAGTCTGGTGGACAGTTGTGTGGGATTCTTGATTGGAATTGGCATAAAGCTACAAATGGATATCATGGGTCGCTTTGAGGCCAATGTTTTTTTCACCAATATTGTCGGCGGCCTGATTGCTTCCACCGTTGCGGTAGCTGCCTCGGGTCTGGGGCTAACCACCAATATGAATACCATTATTATTGGCTCGATTATGACCCTGGTACCCGGACTGGCCATCACCAATTCGATCCGGGACATCATCGCCGGAGATTATCTTTCCGGGCTGACCAAGGGCATTGAGGCCCTGCTGATTGGTGCTGCCATCGCCGCCGGGGTGGCTGTACCCCTGAGTTTATTACGTCCATTCTGGGGAGGTTGAAGTCATGAATTACATCGCACCCTGTTTATATGCTTTTGGCGCTTCCCTGGCCTTTGCCTTTGTGTTTAATATCCCCCGGAACAAGCTGCTCCTTTCAGCCCTGGGCGGGATGCTGGGACAGCTGGTTTACGTGGTTTTTCAACTGGTGATTTCCAATGATGTTATCCTTTATCTGCTGGCGACCATCGCGATCTCCCTTTATGCTGAGGTGTTGGCCCGGTTAACTAAATCCCCCACCACCATTTATCTGGCGGTGGCCCTGATTCCGCTGGTGCCAGGCGGTGGCATCTACTATACGATGCTCTATTTTATCAACGGGGAGATCGATCTTGGAATCTCTACCGGCATTCACACCCTGCTGATCTCCGGGGCGCTGGCGGTGGGTATAATTATGGTCTCATCCACCGTTAATCTGGTCCGCAAGGTGATGCTGAAAAGTAAAAAAAAAATAGGAAAGAAGTATAAATATGGCAAAAGCACATAAGTTATTTCTTGTTTTTGTTTTGCTGGTAGGTTTGACCGTGGTAATGTGGGGCTGTTTTTTTACCAAACCGGAGGATACCACCAAAATGGCTAATTACGTACAGCTTGATTCCGTCCCCCTGACGCCGGTCAATCCACTTTCCCGGGAAACCCTGAACTGCCAGAGCTTTATCGGCAATCAGCTAACCTCTCCAAATGGCGGCATTTATACCAATTATCAGAACACTGCCCAAACCGGAGACCTATCTACCGGTCATGAAGTTCTGTCCGAATCAATGGGATTATTATTGGAGTATGCCCGCTTAACCGGGGATCAACGGCTTTTTGATGAAACCTCTGACTATATCGAGGATCATCTGATGGTTGATGATATTTTGTTGTGGCGCATCGTTGAAAACAGTGATCCGATCACCGATGTTTCAGCCACCATTGATGATCTGCGGATTTACCAGACCCTGGCCCTGGCCAAAGCACAATGGCCGCTCAATGATTCAGCGACGAAAATTTTTGAGACGCTGGAAAATCAATTGCCGACCAGAGGATTTCAGTCCGGCTACCTGGTCAGTTACTACAGCGCCGCCAGTCCCACCCAGGATAAAACCGTGGAAGTGGCTTATCTTAACCTCTCGGCCATCCAGACGCTGGCAGCGGCAAAACCTGAAATCGCCACGGCCGTGACAACAAATCAGCAGATTTTGCTGGGCAGCTTTATTGGCGAAACTTTGCCCCTCTATCACAAAAGCTATGATCCCCAAAAGGGCACTTATACCGATGCCGACGGAAAGATAAACATTCTCGACAGCCTGATGGTGATCCAAAATCTGGCTCAAGCCGGAATCTATTCCCCACAATCCATTGATTGGCTGGAAGAAAAGACCGCCAGTGGCACCCTCTATTCTTATTATGATCCCCAAACCGGAGCGGCCCTGGATACTCAGGAATCTTCAGCGGCCTATGGTATAGCCGCTCAGATTGGTGCGGTGCTGGGAAATGAGTTTTTAACCGGCAACGCGCTGACTCAATTAAAAAAACATCAGAACGCGGATTCGCAGAGTCCTTTCTACGGCGGTTTCGGCTATAACAACAATGCCTATTCCTACGATAACCTGCAGGCTCTGCTGGGGCTGGTTTATAACAAATAATCGCTCGCACCAGGATTCCTTAATGGATCCGTACCGACCAATTGTTAATCTGTTGTTCGCCGCGGAATCGGACAGGCTTTGCCATGTCCGCTCCGATGCGTACAACATGATATAACAATTGTCGGTACTGCTTTAGCTTTTTTTATATCTTAGCGACTCCCACTCACTCGCTAAAAATCGATATGTTAGAACTGGAAGAAAGTGAGCAACCATGAAAAAATTCAAAATCATGATTCTTTTTGGAACCCGGCCGGAGGCCATCAAAATGGCGCCACTGGTGATTGCTTTAAAAAAAGATCCCCGTTTCCAGACGCTGGTAACGCTGACCGCCCAGCATCGGGAAATGCTGGATCAGGTGCTGGCACTTTTTGCCATCGCTGCCGATTATGATCTGAACCTGATGAAGCCCGGCCAAACCCTGTCCTATCTCACGGCCAGTATTCTCAACGAGCTGAAACCGATACTGGCAGCCGAGGCCCCGGATATGATTCTGGTTCATGGCGATACCACCACCGCTTTTGCCGCAGCCCTGTCGGCTTTTTATGAACAGATCCCGATTGGCCATGTCGAAGCTGGCTTACGGACTAAAAATAAGTACTCCCCCTACCCGGAAGAAATGAACCGGACCCTCATCAGCCAGCTGGGGGATCTGCATTTTTGCCCCACCGTCGGCAATCGGGATAATCTGATCCGGGAAGATATTCCCCAAAACCAGATTATTATTACTGGCAATACGGTCATCGATGCGTTACTCATGACCGTTAAGGCCGACTACCATTTTGAAAACCCACTTCTAAACACCATCGACTACCAAAACAGGCGGATGATTTTATTGACCTCGCACCGCCGGGAAAATATCGGTGCGCCGATGGAACATATCTTCTCTGCCATCCGTGAACTGGTGCTGGCCAATCCGGATGTGGAGGTGGTTTTTCCGATGCATCCCAATCCCCTGATTGCCGAAACAGCCCTGCCGTTGCTTAGTGATCTTGACCGGGTTCATATTCTGGCACCTCTGGATTACAGCCAAATGTCCAACCTGATGGGTCGTGCCTATCTGGTACTCACCGATTCCGGGGGCATTCAGGAGGAAGCCCCGGCGCTGGGCAAGCCAGTCGTGGTGCTGCGCCACGAAACCGAACGGCCCGAAGCCGTCACTGCCGGAACCGTCGTGATGAGCGGCGTTGATAAAAACGACATTATCCGAATCACCCAGCAGCTGCTGGACGACCCCGATGCCTACCAAACCATGGCCCATGCCGTTAACCCCTACGGCGATGGTAAAACTTCCCAGCGCATCTGTACAGCCATCGCCGAATATTTTAACTTATAAAAAAAGACCAGGATTTTTGTGCCAATAAAGCACAATAAATCCTGGTCTTTTTTACAACTCATGAAACTATTTCAGACCTAACCGACGTCGTATTCCATTTCTTTTCGGGCTTTTTCAATAAATTCCAGCGGCGAAACTGCTTCCCCCGATTTACACTCGTCACAATGAAAAACTCCGATTTTCAGATCAATTTCCACCTCATAAGGGGCCGTGATGGTATAAAATTCTTCGCTTTTCATGTGACTCCTGATCCGGTTTTCGACAATTTTTGTTCCGGTCGTATCGGTGATCAAAAACAAGCCGAAGGTGATATCGTCTTTTTCGATCAGATAGAGGGTATCCTCAGCCCTTAGACTGCGTTGCATCACCTCCGTCATCTGGCGGATAAACAGAGGCAGCCGCTCTTCTCCCAGAATTCGTTTGATCTCTTTATAATGTCGAAACTTGATCATCATCAAGGATAACTCAATCTGTCCCCGTTTTGACATACCGATGAAAATTTTGGCATCGCTGATCAGGGTTCGAAAATTTCGCAGTCCTGTATCTGGATCCACGGTGGATAAACTAACATTTTCATCTTCCAGCTCTTTAATCCGGTTCTGCAGCGCCCGATTTCTACCGGTCATCAAACTGACCACATAAGTGAACAGGGGCAACAACACAACCCAGAAATACGAGGATGCCGTCAGGGGTTCACCGTTGACCAGCACCAGAAAAATGGTGTAGGAGATATAGAAAAAAATCACGATCCCATTGGTAACCAGACCCAGGGTTATATTACTGAAATAGGTAATCAAAATGACCAGAAAGGTAACGTTCAGCATGATTAAATTCTGAATATAGTGAGCCGAATCCTGGGCGGTAAAGGTAATGGTGACGAAGGTTAAGACCAGAAAGAATACTATCCCCAGATCGGATAAAACCTGATCACGATTCTTCATTTTCGCCATCCCCCCTTCTTGAGTTCAATCCCATTCTTGCGCACCACCATGATCAACCCCACTGCCAGCAGAATCATCACCATGATACTGACGACCAAAAAGATCTGGGCGTCCTGACTCACTGCAATTTGCTGTACCACCGCAATGGTAGGATTTTTCGGTGCTTTAAAGCGATAGGTCAGCACCTCGCCATTGGCGTCTGCCAAAGTGGCATCGCCTGACAGTCTGCCCAGGTTTTTCATTTCGCCGAGGTTATTGCCAATCGCCACCAAACCCGTCTGATCCGGTGCCACAACCATCAGACTGGCCCGGCCTGGTTTACTGTACAGGGAATCCAACAGCTGGGCCGAACCCAGGGCCTTACCATAGACTGGGTCGATTACCAGCTTTTCATTGGACAGGAAGCTGGTACCGTCTTCGTTAAACTGAAAATACAGCTTATCGTTATTGCTTTTGATAAAGCTATTATTGTCATAGGTACCCACCGCAATAATGTTGGCGTAAAGTGCCGCCTCGTTCATTTCTTCGGGATAAAGCACGGTTATCTCCCCGGTATTCCCTTTGGTATAGCGTCCCATCACCCGAAACATTTTGGCCAGCAGGTTAGTGGTTTCACCATCCAACTGATCCGGCACCACCAGACTGACCGCGTTGTAACTATAATCAGTGACAAAGGGCGCGGGATAGTTTTTAAAATTCAGATCCTGATTGACTACGGAGTTGATTTTTAACATCGTATTGGGGGTGAGATATGCCCAGGGCATATCTCCCTGTCGTAAGCTGCACCAGAGATCTTTGATTTCCAGATCAAAGGTGACCTTCACCTGAAAGGCACCGCCGATATCAATATCGGTGGGAATCGGAATGGTGGCCTCATCGCCCCCAGCCGTATGCTGCGAGAGCTTTCTGCTACCGACAGGAATATCGTTAATATAAACCGTCATCAGCGACCGGTCAAAGTCCAGGTTTTCTGAATACCGGTAATTTAGGTAGATTTCGCTGGCATTGGTTAAGCTACGATTGGACGGATAGTTGATGGCAAATTCTTTAACCTGATGAAAGGGCCCTTTGTAATAGGTTCCTTCTGAACCGGCAAAACTGATATAGGTTTCCGCCTCATAAACTTGGGTTTTAACGTCTGCAGTTTTTCCCAATAGCTTGGTGGTCGACTGCAATTGATTCATCAAGGCCGGGTTTCCCAACATCCGACCGGCATTGATCAGGGCCACATCGTTTTTGGCAGTAATGATCAGGGTATTCGTTCCGCTTCCTTCGTTAATCAGAACCAATAGCGCATCCTCGTCATTGATTCCGTTCTGGTCAGCCTGACTGCGGTAATTATCCGGAAGCTGATCGTACCTGGCGATGACGATTCTGTTCAGAGGCAGATTTGCGGCTGGATCACTGAATGTCAGAATCGGAAAATATCCATCGGGATAAATGGTCTGATTGGATACACCAGAGATTCCCAACAGCGCGGCATTCAGTTCCGCCGGATTGTCAGCATCTGAAATAATAAACGCCGATTCCCCATATCTCAGGGCATCCACTTCAAAAAAACGATTATAGAAGGAATCAATACTGGTGGTAAAAGCGTTTTTGTCAAACCTGACCGAAAGATTTGATTCTTTGAAAATATCCAGCCAGTTGGCCTCACTGACCTCATCGACACAGGGCAGAGCATTCTGGGTCCTCATGTAGCCGTCGATTCTGATATTATTGTAGCCCTGCTGGAGTGACTCCAGTGGCACATAGATATCGATGCCATGACGATTGCCGGAGTTGTCAGCCGGGCGTAGCGAATAAAAATATGTTTCATTAATCGCTACTGTCAGACTGGATAGCTGTGTGTCTGCCAATTGCGTGGCCCGGTATTCCAAATGCAGCAACACCGATTTCACATCCCAGTCTTTGGCAATCCAGAAGGTTTGTTCCGCGGTTGAAAACAGCCCCTTCATGGAATGATCAGAAAAATTAGTAACAAAGGTCTGGGGCATCGTCCGCGCATCCGACTGCGATACCCCGCCATAGTTGGCCGCGCTGACTGGCTGTATCAACATCAGTAGCAGCGAACTCAGGAAAATTATCGTGATGATTGTTCGTTTCATTTTCTCCTCCTCATTCGGTCATTTCAGCCCTGGAAGCGCTCGGTTTTGTACCATTTGCTATCCTGCTTTTTAATGCGGTCTTTAAAATACTGAAAAACACCGTATACCGTTACGATGATCCACATTTGACAATAGGTGAAATACATCAGGGCGATGATAAAAAAATTGGCAACGGTCATCTCCCCTTTTTCGGTAGTCAGCGCAATAAACACACCCAAAACAAACATCACGAAGGCGGTAAACCAGAGTAGATTGCTAAAACCCTGGATGGTCGTGGAAACCAGCCCGGCCATGTTCATAAAAAAAATAACATCCGATACTACCAGCGCCGTTAAGAGTAAAAAATAAGTGGATAAGAAATAGAAAATATCAAAGCGAATTTTCCTGGCATCCTTATCAACCAGATAGCCGATATTTTTAATCAGCACATAAACATTGCCCTTGACCCAGCGGGTTCGCTGTCTGAACCAAACCCCCAGGGTTTGCGGTTCCTGCTCCCAGGTCACCGCCTTGGGTTGGAATTTGATTTTATAGCCCATCAGATAGATCCGGAAACTGATTTCAGTGTCTTCTGCCACCGCCTTTTCGTCCCACCCGCCAATGGCCTCGATAATACTTCGCCGCAAAATGAAATTGGTTCCCGGTATGGTGCACAGCTTCATTAGCTGCCACCGGCCGGCCTGGGCCATCCACTGAAACGACAGGGTTTCGATATTGATAAACTGAGTCAGCAAATTGACTTCCTTGTTTCGGGTCCGGAATTTTCCAATCACGGCTCCCAGCGAATCATCAGCCTTCAATTCAGCGGCCAGATATCTCAGTGCCTTATGTTCCGGGGTGTTATCCGCATCATAAATGGCAATAAATTCGCCTTTGGCCTGCTGATAGCCTATATTCAGGGCATTGGATTTTCCCTTACCGCCAGTAATATTATCGGTATTGATGACAATTAAATTGCGGCTAGAGTTGTTTTTTTGGATTTCGTTGAGCAGTTCAGCGCTGTTATCTGATGAGTTATCATTGATCACGATAATTTCATAACGATCCTCAGGGTAGTCAAAGCCCAGCAGAGCCGCCACCGTTTTAACAATAACCACCCCTTCGTTATGAGCTGGTACCATAATCGAAACAAAGGGATATTTGCCAATAATTTCCGGAGGCGGTTCTTTTTCCACCTTCAGATAATAAACATATCCGGCCACAATCAGGACAATGTTCACAAATAAAAGACTCCAGATTAAAAAGATATTGATCAGCATTAAATAATCAAACACATTCATGGGGTGTTTCCCTCCTGATCCCGGGAATTTTTGATCGGTTTATTTTTTTCATCATTATTGACTACTTTTCTAAACTTGTTAAGATATACCTGCCGACTAAAAACCACGATCACAATGAAAATCACAATGATGATCCCCACCACCGTCAGCAGAAAGGTATTGCCAGCCGTGAAGATTTTCTCCAGACTGTATTCCGGCGGCTTTTGATAAAGATACTCTTCTTTGATGGGTTCTTCATCATAACTCAGGGAAACCGGAAGACCATTGACCCGAATTCCCGAAGCACTGCTTGAAATGTTATTCTGGCCGATGGTCCAATCATTATCGAGTCGTTTATAGTCCGTCAGTGAAAGCCACTTATCATTAATGATCCCCAGCTGGACAGCCAGCGCCGCTTCGTTTTCCGGCAGCGGCATGATAATGGTGGCATTAATGGGATAATTACCAAAATTTCGATTCACGCTGCTGGTACTGGCAATCGTTTCAAGACTGATCCCCAGGCTGCCAGAATTAAGTGCCCAGGTTTCCTTCCTCCCCGGCTCAGAGATATCAGGATCTGGTAGAATAATCCCCGATGAAAAAAGATTTAAAGGATTAACACTGCTGACCTCATCAAAAAAGAGACTTTCTCCGGTTGCCAGACCCAGTGGATAAACGCCATTCTCCACCATTTTGGTGATAACCGCATACATTTTTTCGGATAACACCGTATTGCCATCGCTCACGGTGGCGGGACTGGGCCGATGAATAATGATCGTTCCATTTCTTGACTGAACATAACGCAGCACCTGATAAAATCGGGCCATAGCCGGAAAATCCATATTATCTTCTATGGGAACCACCCCCAAAGCAAAGGGAATGCCATGAGCATAAAATGCATCACTGGTTTCAATGACCATATTCAAATCCGAAAAGGGGTAAATATCCGGAATCAACAGGGTCATTTCAGCCGATGTTGCCATTCCAAACCAGTCTTTCAGGATTCCTCCCAGGCCTAGGTTAAACTCCGGATTGCTAATAAAGGTCGGCACGTAGGTCAGTTGATCGATTTTTTTCGAGAACGGATAAGCTGCTGCCTCAACCCCGATGGTTGTTTGTCCGGGATCTGGCTGTTCATCAACTACCCGTAAATCATCGATCCAGATGCTGCTGCTAGCCAAGCCATTCAGATTCACAGATACAGTCTGCCCGACCTGACGACTGATTGGAATGCTATCCAGACTGGGGACCAGTCCCGGGGCAACAAAGCCGATATAAAGCAGTGCGCCGGAATAATTCTGACCGTCACGAATAAAAACCGGGTTGGTGATCGGGTTTTCAGTGTTTTTTAAAACGATCACTTTTTGATAGCCTGACATCTGCCCCGCCCGGTAATCGTCAATAGACGATATTTCCGCCGTCCGGGACAGCGTACTCAACAGGGTTTCCACCGCATCGAGATTATAGCGGTAAACCGTATCCACTGCCAACTGGTCGTAGATCAGCAGCACATCCTTTGTCGTCATGGTGATGTTTTCCGGATCGACTGCTTCTTCTCCATAAATCACCGGCATTGGTAAAACCATTAAGATAAGAGCGATAAAAATCAAAATGCAACGCTTCATAGTCGATAGCCTCGCTGTTCCCGATTTTTTTGCTTATCCTTGTTCCGATCCAAAAACGCCTGTTTACGGGCATCCCAATCAACCTTTCGCATTTGTTTTTCGATCCAATGGATAAATTTCCCCAAAATAACAAATGATATCAGATCAAAGGTCAGGGCAAAAATAAATAAATGCCCCAGGGTATCGGTATCCCCGGAAGTAATAATCGCGACGTATAATTCCCAGAGCCCGATAAACAGCCAGGTCATCAGTCCCACAAAGCGCAAGGTATTGCGCTCGTTTTTTTCGATGATGCCTTTTCTGAAAAATCGGACATAGACCCCAATGATCACTCCCATCCAGATGATGATAAATCCAAAGTTTCCCGGCAGGTAATTGGCTTTGAGATAACTCCAGACAGTAAAAAAGCTGGTTTGGGCTCCCGCTGGATAGCCCTGGCTTATTTCATAATTGCCCAACCAGGCTGGACGGATATTAAAACTGCTGTCCACCGAGCGATTGAGCATTTCATACAATTGACCGGGATTGGCCAAATAATAAATCGCCACGCCGGTGGGATTTATCTTACTAAAAAAATCAGTCCCCATCTCCTGGCTGTCCAAAGCATCCGGGGAGATCGCCTGATAATACGAGGTTCCGGTTAGAACGGCGTACTGGGGATTGATTGAAAATCCTTCCAGAGCTTGCTCCGGATCGGCGGCAGTCATCAATACCCCTCGGGTCATACTATGATAAGCACTTAGTTTTGTCAGGCCATTGGGCATCATAAAAAACGCTGCCAGTGAAGATAGCATCAGAATCGTGCCACAAACAATACAAATTCGTTGATAGCGTTTTTTTTCATCCACGTATTTGAGATTGATCCCCAGAATACCCAAAAAAAGTCCCAGCAGGGCATATTGCTGGTTCAAGAGGCAAAGTAACAGCGCACTAAAGAAAAAGCAACTGATCAAAAGATAGTCGTTGAGCTTTTCCTGCCCCATCAAAATAAGTGATGTTCCCAGAATGATCACCAGAAAAAAACTGAGGGCCTGAGGGTAAAACGAATTGATCCAGGCAGTGTAGGCCGTATCTCCGAAGATAACCACCCCCAAACCAACAATAACATAGGTCCATTTGGCGCGCTTGCCATAGGTGACGGTCTCAAATAAAAAATACATCGCAATCAGATAAAAAAACGCGATAACAGCCCCATAAAATCGCATATCAAACAACCAGTCCCAGGTAAAAGCCCGATCCAGCCGCTTGGCTGCATTGAGAAAAGGAGTCTGTGCAGTGACCTGAGCGTTACCGGTATCGTTGAAATATTCCATAATGCCCCAGTCTTTTTGAAAAAAAGCCATTGCCTCTTTGGGGCTGAGTTCCCCCAAATTATAGAGATTGCTGCCTGAAATAATAGCGGCGGTGCTGCCATCGTCACCCATCCCGATGACCGGTGGTATAAACAAAACAACCAAAAGCAGACCAAATAAAACAAGCACCCCCAGGGTCGACGGTTTTAACAAATAATTAAAAGACCACGCCCGAATTTTTGGAATGCTTTGGTTTATTTCTTTTTCAGGTTGAAGGGTATTGCTGTCCATGTTTCCGTTCATGATCCGGTTCCCCTTAAAAGTCTAAATTTAGTCTATCAGTCGTACTAAGTACTCATCTCTATTTTGTCACTCTTTTGGTATCAACGCTAATTAAACTGTGATGATTTTAAAATTTTGGATAGCTACATGATTTTCTTACCCAATTTTTTCGTTTATATTCAGTATGATCCTTGTTGGCTAAAAAAGAACCTCTGACTTAATTAATCAGAGGTTCTCTGTATCTGGATAAATCAATTTAAAAAGCCATCGATAATTTTTGCTTCGGCTTCCCCTTCGGTTAATCCCAAAGTCATCAGCTTAATCATCTGGTCGCCGGCAATTTTTCCAATCGCCGCTTCATGAATCAGGGTGGCATCCAGACTGTTGGCGGTAATTTCGGGAATCGCACTGACGACGCCATGGTCCATAATGATCGCATCACACTCGGAGTGACCCATACAGCGGGTGTTCCCGTTTATTTTAGAAATAAACGTCTGTCGGGAATAATCCCGGGCGACGGAACGGGAAATCAGATTAACGCTGGAATCTTCGCCATCCATATCCACTTCAAACTTGGATTCGGCAAATTGTTCGCCATGGGTCATCAGTTTTTCTTTGATCACCAGCTTTGCCCCATTTTTAAGCTTAGCGGTGGTAAAGCGTCGGGTGGAATCAACCCCTTTGATCTGGGTTGTTTCCATTTCCATATAGCTGCCTTCTTCCTGAATCACCTCGGTGACTGGATCAATAACCCGTTTACCGGTACCGGTTCCTTCGCCGATGTGTTTTTCAACGTAGCGTACCTTTGAATTTTTGCCCAGAAAGAAACGATGAATCCCATTATGCTCAGATCCGTCGCAGCTGTCCCCAGTGCTGACGCCGCAGCCGGCAATAATGGTGATATCGGCATTTTCGCCAATAAAGAAGTCGTTGTAAACCAGATCATGAACCCCGCTACATGAAACGAGCGCCGGGATAAAAACATTTTCGGATTTTGTATCGGGCTTGACAATAATATCGATGCCGGATTTATCTTCTTTGCTGACGATCTCAATATTTTCGCTGGACTGTCGGGCCACACTTTTGCTGTTTTCCCGGATATTATAAGCCCCTTTTGGCATTTCATCCAGTCCACTGACTTCTTTTAATAATTTTTTTGCGATGTCATTCATTCCTTATGCCTCCAATATATCTTGACAGTTTAAACAGTTTTTAGGATCTTCACAATGCAGGAGCTCCGGCAATACGCTTTCTTTGGCGCCCCGCTTGACAATTGCACCATCAACCATGGCGATGATTTCATCAGCCACGTCTAAAATTCGCTCCTGATGGGAGATAATCACGATGGAGTTTTCCTGGCTCTGATGCATTTTCATGAAAATATCAATGAGGTGGTTAAAGCTCCACAAATCGATACCGGCTTCCGGCTCATCAAAAATAGACAGTTTCGTATTTCTGGCAATGATGGTAGCAATTTCAATCCGCTTGATTTCACCGCCAGATAAGCCGTCATTGAGCTCTCGATTAATGTAATCCTTGGCACAAAGACCAACCTCAGACAGATAGTGGCTGGCATCCATCACGGATAGATCCTCGCCTTTGGCAATATTGATCAGGTCATGGACGGTGATTCCCTTAAACCGGACGGGCTGCTGAAAGCCGAAGCTGATGCCTCTTTGGGCCCGTTCAGTGATCGATAAATCGGTTATATCTTCTCCATAAAAAGTAATTTTACCTTTAGTGGGTTTCAATACTCCGGAAATAATTCGGGCCAGAGTTGATTTCCCACCGCCGTTTGGTCCGGTTATGGCGATAAATTTACCTTTTTCGATGGTTAAATTAACATCTTTCAAAATTTCTTTTTCATTTTCGACTTCAAATGAAATATTTTCGAGTTTTAACATTTTTTCTCCTCATCTGTTCTTTTCAAAGTTATTTAGCTCTTTTCATTATACCAAATTTTTCCTGAATTGTAATACTGATCAGCTATTATTATCTGATTTTCTCAGCTTCATTATTCTATCACTTTTTCTATTCATTGAAACTGATTTCATGGGGTAAATTTTCGCTGCTACCATGAAAGCCACAATTTACCCTTGATACCGGTTTTCTTACTGTGATTCACCGTCATATTCCCTAAATCATCATTGCTTTTGAATCATTGATTGATTATAATGTAGATAATATTATTTTTTTGTGAATCTTGCAATATAGAATTTGATTTGAAAATAAGGAGAAAACCATGAAAATTATTGTCATAGGAGCCGTTGCCGGCGGAACATCGGCAGCAGCCAAAGCCCGGCGAAATGATGATTCGGCCGAAATTATTATCTATGAAAAAGATCAGGACATTTCTTATTCCGGATGTGGCCTTCCTTATTTTATTGGTGGCAAAGTCGCATCGATCATGGAATTGACCCCCCGAACTCCCGAATTTTTTAAATCCAAATACAATATTGATGTTCATATCCGCCATGAGGTCTTAAAAATAAACATCTCCGAAAAAACGGTTGTGGTTAAAAATCTGGAAACCGAAGCCGTATTCGAAGATCGCTATGACAAATTGATAATCAGTACCGGCGCCCAGGCTTTTGTCCCACCGATAAAGGGCATTGATTTGGAGAATGTGTTTTTCCTCAGAAATGTTCAGAATGCCTTGAAAATCAAAACCTTTATGAACAGTCATCAACCTAAAACCGCTGTAATTGTCGGAACCGGCTTTATTGGCTTTGAAGTGATGGAAAATCTGATCGAATGTGGTATTAAGGTGACGCTGGTTGAACGGGCCGGTAAGCTGACTCCCAATCTTGACGAAGATATGTCTTTATACCTTGAAAAATTATTGAGTAAAAAAGAAATTCCCATCCTGAAAAATGCCAATGTAGTTGAAGCCACCAGCCAGGGTGTCGTGCTGGAAGATGGCACCCTGGTTCCCGGCGAAATGATCATAGTGGCCACCGGCGTTAAACCCAATGTGACCCTGGCCCAGGAAGCCGGCTTATTGTTGGGTGTCACCGGAGCTATTCGGGTTGATGAACGGATGATGACCATCGATACCGATGTCTATGCCTGCGGCGACTGCATTGAAACCTGGTCAACGGTTACTAAAAAACCCCATTACCGGCCGCTGGGCTCGACCGCGAATAAAACCGGTCGCATCTGTGGTGATAATATTACCGGCGGCGATGTGTTTTACCCGGGCAATTTGAGCACCGGTATTTTTAAGGTATTTGATATCAGTATTGGTAGCACCGGTTTATCGGAATCGGAAGCCCGTAAGGAAGGTTACGATATCGAGATATCACATAATATCAAACCCGATAAGCCGGGCTATTATGGCGGTCGGGAGATGCTGATTAAAGCCATCGCTGACCGGGCCACCCAAAAACTTTTAGGGGTTCAGATCATCGGTTTTGAAGGGGTCGATAAGCGACTGGATGTCTTTGTCACCCTGATTACCTATGGCGCCACCGTGGCTGAATTCTTTAATCTGGATTTAAGTTATGCCCCACCATTTTCAACTACCAAGGATCCGGTTCACTATACCGGGATGATTTTGGACAACGCCCTGAACAAAGGACGGAAGCTGATCACCGCCGCGGACTTAAAAAAAAACTGAATAATGGGGAACCCTATCAAATCATTGATACTCGGATTACTGAACAATATGCTGCCGGCCATCTGCCGAAAGCGCAAAACATTCCCCATCAGGATCTGCGTAGCAAACTGGCGCTGCTCGATCAGACCAGGCCAGTGATTACTTATTGCAATAAGGGTGTCACCGGTAATGCAACCCAGAACATCTTACTTAACCACGACTTTAAAAACGTATTTAATCTCTCGGGGGGCTTTCAGTTTTATGATGCCACTCAGGAAGATTAACAGAAAAGAGGCTATTATGAATGCTGATGATGTTTCAGTAAAAATCTTCAAAGCGTTGGGACATCCGGTTCGCTTACAAATCGTAAAATTTCTTTTAATTGAACCCCAGTGTGTATGCGTCCTGAATCAGTTATTTGATTACAGCCAGGCCAACCTTTCCCAACACCTTAAAATACTCCGGGAAGCCGGTATTCTCGAAAATCGGAAAATCGGTGTGGAAATGCACTATTCGGTAAAATTAAAGGGCATTGAAAAACTCCTCGCTGCTATGGATCTCACCGCAGCCGAATATTTCAGCACCCTGGAATTCTAACCGTTTTTTATCTTTAACCGCTCTGAATACTAATTATAGCGATCAATTATTAATCTGTTGACTATTCTACATGCTTAACAATTTTTTCACCGTAACCCTGGGGGTGGTTTTGATGCCATTTCCAGGCTGTTTTTATGATATTGTCTAAATCTGAATTGGCTGGAGTCCAGCCCAATTCCTGCCGGGCTTTTTGGGATGAGGCAATCAGTTCGGCCGGATCTCCGGCTCTTCTGGCAGTGATTTCAACTGTAAACTCTTTTTCGGTCAGTATTTTTGTTTTGGCAATGACTTCTTTGACAGAAAAACCTTTTCCGTCTCCTAAATTATAAATATCGCTTTTGCCCCCGGTCAACAGTTTTTCCATCCCTAAAATATGGGCAGCAGCGATGTCCATGACGTGGATATAATCCCGGATACAACTGCCATCAGGGGTGGGATAGTCTTCGCCGAAAATGCTGATTTTTTCCCGCTGTCCCAGAGCAGTTTTTAAAATCAGCGGCAGCAAGTGGGTTTCGGGATTGTGATCTTCCCCAATTTTTCCGCTGGGATGGGCCCCCGCGGCATTAAAATAACGAAAGGTCATCGATTTTAAGCCATGGGCCTGATCCATCCACAGCAACATTTTTTCGACCGCCAGTTTTGTCTCACCGTAGGTATTGGTGGGATTTTTGCTGCTGTTCTCCGTAATCGGACTTTCCTCCGGCTCTCCATATACTGCTGCAGTAGATGAAAAGACAAAACGCAGAACGCCATGCGTTACCATCGCTTCCAACAGACAAAGGGTGCCGTAGACATTATTATGATAATATTTGATCGGCTGCTCCATGGACTCTCCCACCAGGGAATTAGCGCAAAAATGCATGACGCAGTCAATCGGATGAGCTCTAAAGACCTGGCTGAGAAAAGCCTGATCCCGGATATCGCCTTCTTCAATCACTGCCTCTTTCGGCACCGCTCCCGGATGTCCGGTTGAGAAGTTATCCAGTACTACCACCTCATAGCCCTGTTCCATCAGCACACTGACCACATGTGATCCTATATATCCAGCGCCGCCACATACTAAAATTTTCATCGTGTTCCTCTATTTCTATTATTTATTGTTGTATTTTTTGATTTCTCTTTATTATAGAACTTTTTCTAAAAAAAAGAAACCCCGGAGGGTTTCTTTATCGTTTATTTGTCGCTAAAGGCACTTTTATTGTTGCTTAAAGCAGCCTGTGCTGCAGCCAGCCGGGCGATTGGCACCCGGAATGGTGAGCAGGAAACATAACTTAATCCCACACTGTGGAAGAAGAAAATCGATTTAGGATCGCCGCCGTGTTCGCCGCAAACCCCGATTTTAAGATCAGGCTTGGTTTTCCGGCCCAGGGTCACGCCCATTTCAACCAGTTTACCAACGCCTTCGACGTCAATGCTCTGGAATGGGTCATTTGGCAGAATACCTTTTTCTTTATAGTCAGTAATAAACTTACCGGCATCATCCCGGGAAAAACCATAGGTCATTTGGGTCAGGTCATTGGTTCCAAATGAGAAGAATTCAGCTGTTTCAGCAATCTGATCAGCAATCAGGGTAGCCCGGGGAATTTCCATCATCGTTCCTACCAGATATTCAATATCCGACTTTTTCACAGCCTTAATTACTTCAGCGGTATTTCTGACTACCTTGTCCAGATAGGTTAACTCTTCGTTAATACCAATTAAGGGAATCATGATTTCGGGGATTACATTAAAGCCAAATTTTTCTTTGACTTCAATGGCCGCTTCCATTATCGCCCGGGTTTGCATTTCAGCAATTTCCGGATAGGTAATCGCCAGACGACAACCACGATGACCCAGCATTGGGTTGAATTCTTCCAAGCCCTGAATAATAGTCATCATGTCTTCCACGGCAAAACCCATATCAGCCGCCAAAGCCTCGATGTCTTTAGTTTCTTTGGGTAGGAATTCATGGAGAGGCGGATCAAGCAAACGAACGGTAACCGGTCGGCCTTCCATGGCTTTATAGATACCGATAAAATCTTCTTTTTGCATTGGCAGAATTTCGGCCAGGGCTTTTTCCCGCTGTTCTTTTGATTCCGATAAAATCATCCGACGAACACTAGGTAGACGATATTCATCAAAGAACATGTGCTCAGTACGACAGAGGCCGATGCCTTCTGCGCCAAAACCGACCGCAACGGAGGCATCTTTGGGGGTATCGGCATTGGTCCGGACTTTCAAGGTTCTGAATTCATCCGACCAGGCCATGATCTGTCCAAAGTGTCCAGATAGTTCAGGGGTAACGGTTTTGATGCCGCCCTTGTAAACACTACCGGTACTTCCATTTAAGGAGATGTAATCCCCTTCTTTGAATACTTGATTACCGACGGTGAATTGTTTAGCGGCCTCATCTACCTTGATGGTTTCGCATCCGGCTACGCAGCATTTCCCCATCCCCCGGGCAACAACCGCCGCATGGGAGGTCATTCCACCTCGGGCGGTTAAAATCCCATTGGCGGCGTACATCCCTTCGATATCTTCTGGGGATGTTTCTTTTCTAACCAGCAGGGTTTCTTCGCCATTAGCCACAGCGGTGCAAACCGCTTCAGCGGTAAAGTAAATTTTACCGGTAGCTGCTCCTGGTGAAGCCGGCAGACCAGTGGCCAGGAGTTCAGCGGCTTTTAATGCGGCTGCTTCAAAGGTCGGGTGCAACAATTGATCCAGGGCAATCGGATCCAGTCGCAGAATGGCTTCTTCTTTTGTGATCAGCCCTTCTTCTACCATTTCCACAGCGGCACAGATAGCGGCGGCAGCCGTTCGCTTGCCAGTTCGTGTTTGCAACATAAAGAGTTTGCTTTTTTCTATGGTAAACTCGATATCCTGCATATCTTTATAATGCTTTTCCAACAATTCCGCGGTTTCATGGAATTGTTTGTACACTGCAGGCATAATATCTTTCAGTTCATCAATATCCTTGGGTGTCCGAATTCCAGCTACAACATCTTCGCCCTGGGCATTGATCAGGAATTCACCAAAAAGTTTTTTCTGTCCAGTAGCAGGATTTCGGGTAAAAGCTACCCCCGTGCCACAATCATTACCCATGTTTCCGTAAACCATGGACTGAACATTGACTGCGGTGCCAATATCGTGAGGGATATCATTCATATTTCGGTAGCTGATGGCCCGGTTGTTATTCCAGGATCTGAATACTGCTTCAATCGCCATCAATAATTGCTCTTTGGGATCCAGAGGGAAATCTTGTCCGGTTTCATCTTTGACGATTTTTTTATAAGCTACTACAATCGCTTTGAGATCGTCGGCGGTCAATTCGGTATCGTCTTTGTATCCATTTTTATCTTTAGCAGCTTCCAAAACATGATCAAATTTTTCTTTGCCGATTTCCTGAACAACATCCCCGAACATTTGAATAAAACGGCGGTAGCTGTCAAAGGCAAACCGCTCATTGTCTGTTGCTTTGGCAATTCCAGCTACAGTATCGTCATTAAGTCCGAGATTTAAGATGGTATCCATCATTCCTGGCATCGAAAACTTGGCTCCCGAACGAACTGAAACCAGCAAAGGATTATCGGCATTGCCAAATTCTTTTTCACATTCTTTTTCCAGAACACTCATGTATTCATTAATCTGGCCCACAATTTCATCGGAAAGTTTTTTATCCTGGTTGTAGTATTCAGTACAGGCCTCGGTGGTAACGGTAAAGCCTCCTGGAACTGGCAAACCGATGTTTGTCATTTCCGCAAGGTTTGCACCCTTTCCCCCCAGCAGCTCCTTCATGTTTGCATTACCTTCTTTAAACAAATAAACCCATTTTTTTGACATTTCCTCTACCTCCTCATTATATTTGCAAGTATTATCGCTGCAATTTCTTCAATTGCTTTTGATGTGACGTCAATGACAGTACATCCCAATTTATCGAAAAGCTGTTGTGCTTTTTCTAACTCCAACATGACTCTTTCGTAACTTCCATAGTTTGATGTTCCGGTGAGACCCATGGCCCGGATTCTTTCTGAGCGGATATTGACCAGATGGCCGGGATCCAGGATCAGCCCAAATATTTTATTGTTAGAAATCTCAAATAACTCCTTTGGTGGTTCAACCTCCGGCATTAACGGTATATTGGCCACCTTATAATTATTGTTGGCCAGATAAATGCTGATCGGTGTTTTGGATGTTCTTGACACCCCAATTAAAATAATATCCGCCTGATTGAGGTCAGATGTATTTTTACCATCATCGTATTTTACAGCAAATTCGATGGCTTCGATTTTTTTCACATAATGGTCATCCAGCTCCAAACTTGATGATCGGTTTCTGACCGGTTCTTCACCAGTTATACTTCTCAGCGTCTCCATCAGCGACCCCATAACATCGTAAATGGGAACACCCTTAATTTTGGCTTCTGTTTCCATATGGTGCTTTAGTTCGATTGATGCAAAACGATACACGACCAATCCATTTTCCTGTTTTGCCAAATCCAACAGGTAATCAATGCTCAGTTTATCATCAACAAATGGATGAAACCGAACTTCCCTGATGGAGTTTTCAAATACGCTGGTCCCTGCTTTTACCAGCAGTTCACCGATTTCGGTGGGCGTATCAGAAACGACAAAAATTACTATGCTCTTCAAGTTTCAACCTCATTATTCAACACTTTTCCCCATGTTAACCACATAGCGGGTAATATTTGTTCGTGAGACCTTGCCAATCAGGACTAACCGCGAAGCGCCCTTTTCATCAATTTCTTTAGTCACGATGGGCAGCGATTCGACCTCATAAAACATCGTTTTATAAGCCGCATCATATACGGATTCAGTTGGGTCCAGGTAGATAATATTGGGCATTCGGGTCATAATCATCGGAATCGGTAGCGACTCTACCTCTTTTCTTCCAATCATGGCTTTTATAAAATCCTTTCGGGACACAATCCCGGAAAGATATTTCCCGTCAACCACATACAATGTTCCGGCATTTTTGGTAAACATGGTAATAATCCCGTCGTAGATGGATGATGTTTCCTCAACGACTGTTGGCTCCGTTTGAATGTCCATGACATTAATGGTTTTGATATAACTTCCCAAAATATGCAACAATGAACGCCCCGTATAATAATAACCGACTTTTCGTTTTGCTTCTAAAATACCCATCATGGTCAGTATTTTAAGATCAGGGCGAATTGTCGCCCGATTGATATTAAGCTGCTCCGAAATTTCGTTGCTTTTTACGGGTTGCTTTTCTTTAACAATCTCGATTATTTCTTTTTGTCTATTTGTTAACTCCATCTCCAACCCCTTTGACTGTTTGATTTATTAAGTATAACACATATCATTTTATTGTAAACATATAAAATGATTTTTTAAACGCTACTGATAATTTTTTATCATTATGTTTGTATGTAACCATTTTCATATGGTTATTGACTCAGATAAAGCGTCAAATATTTTATCACCAATCCGTGTGACATTCTTTAATTCGTCCAATTGTCTGAATCCGCCATTCTTTTCCCGGTAATCAATGATCCCCTGAGCAATGACATCACCAACCCCGGGCAGTTTTTTCAGTTCTTCCAGGCTGGCAGTATTGAGATTTACTTTAGTACTCTCACCGGCTGTCGTCGTTTTGGAAACTTCGCCAATAGCGGGAATATGAATTTTCTCCTCATCCTGTAATTTTCTGGCCAGATTCAGGGACTCGACATCAGCAGCTGCAGTCAGGCCACCCACCATTTCAATGGCTTCGATCAGCCGGGCATCTTGATTTAGTGAAACGACCCCAGGCTGATTGACTGCACCGGTGATATGCACCATCATATCATTCTGAACCGCTTGGTTGTCTTCGCCATCGGTTTTATTTACAGTGGCGGAATCGGTAACACGGATTGTCGCATCATAGTTTTCTTTAAAATGATACCAACCCCAAAAAACGCCCAAAAAAACAAGCACGATGAGAATGTAGAGGATTTTATTGCGATCGAGCTTATCCATTCTACACTCCCAGAGGCTGTGCTTCCCATCGGCCTTTTTTAAGCATCCAATATTCTTGATAGCCACATTGTTCTAAATATACTTCTGCCTGGTTAAATTCGTAGATAATTCCCGCAATCGAATGGCTGTCGCCGCCGATTGTGATGGGTATATTTCTTTTTTTCATTTCCGGTATTATCCAATCAGAAGGGTAACGTCCCACTCCGGGAACCCGCATATTTGCACCAGTATTAATTTCCATCCGCGTCTTTGTTGCGGCGACACCGTCCAAACAGTTTCGCACCAATTCTTGATACCAGCTATCATTTTCATTAAAAAAGTAATTGTTTTGATTGTATTTTTTGATTAAATCAATGTGCCCCAAAATATCAGGTTCAAAGATCTTCACCATCTTTTCAAGGCTCTCATAATAATCCTTAAAAAATGCCTGTTTGTCTTCCCGATAATATTTTTTGATGCCCTGTTCAAAATCCTGTTGCGATTCGTCAATATAGGAAACATCATCCCCTGTTGTTTTTCCTAGGGTATGAATAGACATAATGGTGTAGTCCAGCCGGGGTAAAACAACTTTGGCCAGATCACTGATATCCTGACGATCGATGAAAAAATCGATTTCCATGCCGCAGTAAAGTTCAATTTGTGATGCATACTTTTCTTTTAGATTGTTGATGTCGTCCAGATAACTCTCAACATTTTCTTCCTTCATTGTCCAGTCATTGGGAAATGGCAGGGGGAAATGGCTTGACAGACCTAAACTGGTTAGCCCTGCGGCAATTCCGGCTTGCACCATTTCTTCAAGGGTATTGGTGCCATCGCAATAATCTGAATGAACATGATAATTTGCCAGTAACATTTTGATCCCTCCAAAAGTTTGCATGTGATGATTGTATCATGACATGTATTGTAAAGCAAATAAAAAAAAATTGCCGATACGACAATTTTTTAGGTTCTTTATAAAATTTTATTGAGAAAGCTTTTGGTTCGCTCTTCTTTAGGATTGAGCAGCACTTCTTCGGGAGTTCCTTCTTCACAGATTACACCGCCATCCATAAAGATAACCCGATCGGCCACTTCCCGGGCAAAACCAATTTCATGGGTAACAATGAGCATTGTCATTCCTTTTTCAGCCAGTTGCCGCATGGTTGCCAGAACTTCTCCAACCAGTTCAGGATCCAGTGCCGATGTCGGTTCATCAAACATCATGATTTTGGGGTCCATAGCCAGGGCTCTGGCAATGGCCACCCGCTGTTGCTGACCGCCAGATAAACGGGAGGGATACTCGTCTTTCTTTTCAGACAGACCGACCATACTTAGCAGATCCAGGGCTCTGGTTTCAGCTATTTTTTTATCGATTTTTTTTACAATCAGCGGAGCAATGGTCACATTATCAATTACCGTCAGATGTGGAAACAGGTTAAAGTTCTGAAAAACCATTCCCAACTCGGTACACAAAGATTGCACCGTTACCGGATCAATCTTCATCAAATCTTTATTGTTGGCGCGTTTATCCGAAAGCACGTCTTCTATATATATTTCTCCGTCTGAAATCCGTTCCAGGTGATTTAGACAACGCAACATGGTACTTTTTCCTGAGCCGCTGGCACCGATTATACAGACTACTTCGCCTTGCGAAACCTCAAGATTAACACCCTTGAGCACTTCCAAATCGCCAAAAGATTTTCGGACGTTCACTAATTTTACCATACTCATATTCATTTCCCTATCTTTCGTAAATTCCAAGTTTCTTTTCCATCATATCAAATACTACCTGAATAATGGTTGTTAAGAATAGATAAATGGCGGCTGCATAAATGTAGTAAATCCATGACCCGGTTGCGCTTGCCATTGTTTTTGTGGTTCTCAATAAATCAAATAATGCAATTGTGGATACCAGTGACGTATCCTTTAACAGCATGATCAGCTCGTTACCCAGTGGAGCTACCAGCCGTTTGTAGGTTTGGGGGATAATGATTTTTGTCATCGCCTGGCGATAGCTCATCCCCAAAGCCTTTGACGCTTCCATTTGACCGCCATCGATAGATTCAATGGCCGCCCGAATAATCTCCGCCAGATAAGCGGTGGCATTTAAAGAAAAGGCCACAAAAGCAGCAATCATTGGGTCAACTGTGAATGTTGCCCCAGTCGCGTCCAGATAAATAATAGGTATGGCATAATAAATAATAAATAATTGGAGCAACATTGGTGTTCCTCTAAAAAACCAGATATAAAACCAGGATAGTGCGTTGGCTGCCTTATTCTTTGAGAGTCTCCCCAGCGCAACAACTACGCCGAAAACTGCTCCAAAAATAATTGCGACAATTGCAATCTCTAAAGTTACAATGGTTCCATCAAAAATTGCCCATAATTGGGTTTCATTTAACACGTTGATCTTCCCTTCGTCATAAAAATTTGAACACTGACTCATGTCAGACTGTAGACAAAATCTTTTTCAACCATCCGTGACACTGAAGTACGAATCACTGAAAAAGACATTAACAGCTTAATTACTTTGTCTACAACCCTCACGAACATTTGCTCACGATGCACAGTAACACACTGCGTAATTCCTTTTTTGAATACAGAGCGTTTAGCGGGGAGCTCGTCTCCGTTTCATTTCTACCCTATAAACAGATGAACAGGACTTGTCACAGAAACTGTACCAAGTCCTATTCCATTGATTTATTTAGTTGTTGACAATCCTATTCAATAACAACCAGTTTGGTGTCGATATCTTTTGTCATATCTTCGCCAAACCATTTCATCGAAATCTCAGTCATTTTACCGCTTTCCTGTAAAGCTTTGATGGCTTCGTTAAACTTTTCAGTTGTTGCAGTGTCAGCTAAGCGTGAGGTTATTCCGATTGGTTCATTGGTTAAGACATCTGAGCTGACAACATAAAGATCAGGATTTTTGGCCACATAGTACATTGCAACGCCGACGTCGGTAATCACGTTATCGATTTGTTTGCCTTGAAGGGCTGCGAACGCATCCAGCATACCGTCAAATTTTTTGATTTCGACATTGACCGCTTCATCAACTTTTAATTTTTCTGCTGCAATATCAGCTGTGGTTTCAATTTGAGCACCCAGAATTTTACCTTCAAGTTCTTTGAAAGTTTTAACTGGTGTTGCATCTTTTCTTGAAACAATGACAATCCCGTTGGCAACGTAAGGATCACTCATACTGAAGCCTTCAAGACGTTCGGGTGTAATACTGGTGCTGGAAATGATAGCGTCGTATTGTTTAGCATTCAAGCCATTGAAAATACCATCCCAGGCAACTGTTTGAAATTCAACCTTTACTCCTAATTCTTCGGCTAAAGCATTGGCAAAGTCAATATCAAAACCAACTAATTCATTTTGATCATCTCTGAATTCCATTGGCAGATAGGTATCATCCACGCCGATACTTAATACACCATCCGCTAAAGCATCTTCCGATGTTTTGGATCCTCCGGTGGAACAGCCTGTCAGAACAAGTGCCGATAACAGTAAAACAACCAGTGATAGACCTAATAATTTTCTTTTCATAGTCTTCTCCTTTCTAAATTCCTAATGTTGTTAATTATATATTATTTTGTAAACATTAACAAGTTTTTTTAAAACCCGATGCATATTTAAACGATCTTTGAGAAGCTTTATTCACTTCTTATGAAAAAGTATTGATGAAAATTCCGATGATATTAAGTCCACCCAACCAGGTTCCCAATACGCTTCCCAAGTTTGCGAAAACCACCACCATTAACACCTTGGTTACCTTATTCCGCCAGAGCCCTTTAATGCTGCCGAGATCTTTGGGCAGCGATTCAAAATCTTCCACCTTTGGTTTCCGAAAATGAGCTTCGGTCATGCCTGCAAACCAACCTGCCGCCAGTAACGGATTTAACGACGTAATCGGCGCCGCAATAAATGCAGTCAGCACTGAGATTACATGTCCTCCGGCAATTAAGGTTCCTAACGCTGATAAGGCACCATTCCAAAGGATCCAGGTTTTTGCCTGCTCCCAACCGGAGCTGGGGTTTGCAATAAAGGTCACCACGATCAACGCCAGCAAAATGATCGGGATCATCCAGCCGATCACCTTACCGACATTGGATTTAGGAGGAACGACCTCTAACTCTGCAATATTCTGTTCTTTGTATATTTCTTCCTTGATCCCCGGCACATGGGCGGCACCAAGAACGGCTACAACCTTATTTCCCGGGGCATTTTTTATTTTATAGGCCAGGTATTGATCCCGTTCATCGACCAGATACTTTTTGACGCCTTTGAAAGCCGATCCCATCTCAGAAAGCGCGGCTGTCAGCATATCATCGGATTTGAGGTTTTCCAGATCTTCTTCGGTAATTTCTTCATCGTCCACCACGCTGAGCACAATCGAAAAAAGAACCTTGACCTTTTCCCATAAACTGCAACCTCGCCAGATCCGGTTGAAAGTAATCTGGATGCTGCGATCGGCCAAGACCAACTCCGCTCCATACTCTTTGGCACAGACGATCCCCTCCATCATTTCCTGACCGGATTCGATCCCGAACTGTTCGGCCAGCTTTCGCTGATAGTTAGACAGCAGAATGTTGATAAACATAAAACCAGCTCGTTTACTTTTGATGATTTGAACAAGGTCAGTGTTGGACCATTTGTCTTTCTGGTTAATTGCCTCGTACCGCTGCTTGTCCAGTTCGATGCAGATGGAATCCGGCCGCTCTCTTTCTATAGTATCTCGCACTTCATCTACACTGTTTTTGGAAACATGAGCCGTACCGATTAAGATTATTTCTTTGTCATTATAATTAAGCCGTGTAATATTTGATTCCAATGAACTTCCTTTCTTCAGGCCCAACAGAAAAAACTGGTCAACGCAGTATGATCCAAAATCAATCAAGCTGACCAGTTATCCTAATGCTGAGTTTAATATAAAATTAAATCAATCAGTGTCTTTGAATCCAGTCCATTAATATAATCGGTCAGTTCAATATTTTTCAAAACTTCCGACAAATCTTCTTCGACTGGCTTTACCCCAATAAACAGGGCTTCCAGATCCTGAATGTCCCCATTTCCAAAATAATCACCATAAAAATGTATCTCTTTGATTTCGCCCTTGACAACCTGAAGCAGGACCGTGATCAGGCCGAAGTCACACTTTCTCTCTTTTCTCAGATTATATTGCGGCGATTTTCCGTAATTCCAATCCCAGGTTGCATATTTTTCTGCTTTCAATTGTTCGATGGCCTGGATTTCTTCGTCTAAAAGCGTGATCTTTTCTAAATTATCATTTTCAAACATCGCTTTCAGCAACGCCGTTTTAAAATCATCCAGAGTATACCCTTCATTCAGATAGTCAGCAATGTTGGTGACCCGACTTTTAACCGATTTGATCCCCTTGGATTCAATCTTATCTTTTTTAACTTTTAAAGCACTCTGGATGGTAGCCAGATTTGAATTGAACAGGATCGTACCGTGGTGAAGAATCCGTCCCCTTTTTGCATACTGGGAGTTGCCGGAAAACTTTTTTCCATCGATGGCAATATCATTACGGCTGTTGAATTCCGCATTGACGCCAAGTGTTTTAAGAGCTTCCACCAGGGGTCGGGTAAAGGTCTGGAAATCAAATTGTTCCTGTCCGTCCTCATTGACAATAAAAGTGAAGTTCAGGTTTCCCAAATCATGGTAAACTGCCCCACCCCCAGAAAGCCGGCGGACCACCTTGATGTCATTTTCCCTGACGTACTCCTGGTTGATTTCCTCAATGGTATTCTGGTGTTTTCCGACAATGACGGCATTATCATTCTGCCACAACAGAAAATAACTCTCGCTTTTATCCATTTGATTAAACACATACTCTTCAAAGGCCAGATTTATCTGTGGATCGGTTTCTTTCCAATCGATGTATTTCATGAAAAGCCCAGCTATTTCTTGATTTCTGTTACCGAACCGCGAATATGAACCTCGTGCGGTACATAAACATTTTTCACGGTTCGGTCGCCGTCTTTTTCGCATAGTTTGATCAGCATCCGCATTGCAATGGCTCCGATGTCATACATCGGTTGGGCAACCGTCGTAATCTGTGGTCTGGTCCATTCGGCAATCCAGAAATTATTAAAGCCGCAGATACTGATGTCTTCAGGAATTTTCTTGCCCATCTCTTCGGCGCAGCGAATCGCCCCCAGAGCAGTCTGGTCGTTAAAACAGAAGACACAGGTGAAATCAACCCCTGAATTAATGGCTTCCTGCATCATCGTGTAGCCGCCGGAGAGGCTCAGCTTTTCTCTCAGGATGCGACTGTCATCAAATTCAATGTTGTTTTCTTCGAAGGCCTTGATAAAACCATTTTTTCTTTCCTGATAAATATAACCTTCTTCCAATTCATCGAAAAACAGCATAAATTTTTTATGGCCTAATTTTATCAGCTCCATCGCCAATTCATAGGCTGCTGCTTCATTATTAATCAAAACGCCGCTAAGAAATCCGCTGTCATCAGGAATACAGCCCAAAACGACTTCGCTCGGAGCATCGATCAGTTCGGCCTGCATTTCAGCGCTGAGATCTTTGCCGACATAGATGATGCCATCACATTGTTTTTCGACTAGGACATTTAACGATTTTTTTTCTTTTTCCGGATCAAAATCCGTATTACTCAAAATAATGTTGTAATGATAGATGCCACAAACATCTTCAGCACCACGGACAATCTCGGTATAATAGGGATTGGTAATATCTGGGATCATAATCCCCATGGTATTGGTTTTTTGGATTTTTAGACTTCTGGCAATGGCATTGGGTTTGTAGCCGGTCTTTTTAATCGCTTCCAATACCCGTTCCTTTGTCTCTTCGTTTACTAACGGAATATTATTGACAACTCGGGATACTGTTGCTACGGAAACGTTTGCTTCTCTGGCAACATCTACTATTTTTACTCTCATCTCTTTACCTTTCAAATTTCATAAACAATAGGTGATTGCGAAGCTGCCCTCAGCAACTTTTAATCCGCAATCACTTATTTCTAGGCCGATTATTAACAGCCTTCCACCTCTTTGATAGCATCCAGGATTAGCTGGGGCGAACGGCGGCATTTTTCTTCTGATACGGCGCAGGGTGCAAAGCGAAGACCTTTTCCCAATGCGACCACAAATGTGTTTTTTTCCATTAAATGGCTGCTGACTTCTTTTGGTTTATCACAGGGGATACTGATAAAGAATCCGTCGCAATAGGTAACCATTTCCAGGCCGATCTTTTGGGCCTCTTCCACAAAGGCGGCAGCCCGGCGTCTTAAGATGCTTTTGTAGAAGCTCTGTTCAGCCATCGCCTGGTTATACAATTCATCATTACTGAAAATTTTGGTGATGGTTTCCATCGCTCCCCGAGTGCCGTTTGACCAGTTACCGCGGTTTGAATAGGTACAGGCATTGGCAAACTCACTGGCAATTTCTTCGGTAGGTGCTACACAAAGAATAGCGCCATTTCTCAGTCCATACATGGTATAACCTTTTGAACAACTAAATGCATAAAGGGTCAATACATTATGGGGCATCCCGGTCAGCATTTTCATAAACTGACGGGCTTCATCCCCTTCTCCGGCAAAATCGATGTAGGCCAGATCTACCAGCAGAATAATCTTAGACTCAGGCTGGGCTTTGGCCGTTTCTGTTACAAAGGTCTTAATCGCTTCCCATTCTGCTAACGAAATGGTATAGCCAGTAGGGTTATGAGCTGGGGTATTGAGAACGGTTAAAACCCGTTGCTGTTTTTCCAGCAGTTCCAGCATGCTTTTTTTCCAGCCTTCTAAATTGAATCCACCCTTTTCATTATAAAGTGGGAAGGTTGTGATCTTTCGGTGATTTTCATCGGCAATAGTGGCATAGGCTGCCCAATACCAGTCGGTCAGTAAAATGGTATCACCCAGCTGGGTATAGTTACAAAAAGAATGGCGCACCGCACCGGTTCCACCTGGGGTTGCCACCGCCCGGATATGACCTTCCGGTTTACAGTCTTTGAAACAAGCTTCTGTAATTTTTTCTAAGAAATCCGGCTGACCAGCCAGGCCTGAGTAATCAGCAATCAGATTATTCGGCAGGCCTTTCAAGGTATCATAGACTGATTTGAATGTCACCAATTCGCCATTGTCATCCATCAGGGCTCCGATGGTTGAATTAATAACGGCCTCCGGACCCAATTCTTTGGTACGGTTTGCCGCTTCTCCGGCAATTCTGAAGATCGGGTCAGTACCGCCCTCTCTTAACGACGTTTCAATAACCATTTCCGCTTTTTTCATCTTTCCTCCCACTAAATCCATAGTTTATTTGTAAATTTTTTTCTTTCAGTTTCATATAAATTGTTCCCCAGGGTGTCAATGACGACAATCGCTGGAAAATTTTCGACTTCAATTTTGCGGATCGCTTCGGTTCCCAGATCTTCGTAAGCGATAATTTCAACTGATTTGATACAGTCCTGCAATAGCGCCCCGGCGCCACCGACACAGGCAAAATAAACCGCGTCATTGCTCATCATACTATTGATAACCCGCTCGCTGCGATTGCCCTTGCCGATCATCCCGCCCAGCCCGCGCTCCAATAGCTCCGGGGTATAGATATCCATCCGGCCGCTGGTGGTTGGTCCGGCTGAGCCAATAATTTCCCCGGGTTTCGCCGGACAGGGACCCACATAATAAATAATTTCATCGGTAAAATCCATCGGTAAAGCCTGTCCCTTTTCCAGCGCTTCCATCATCCGCTTGTGCGCCGCATCCCGGGCTGTGTAAATGATCCCGGAAATCCGCACATGGTCTCCGGCTCTTAATTTCTTTCTGGTCTTTTTAACTAACGGTGTTTTAATCTCAACAACAGCCATTTTATAATTCCCTTTCCACATGTCGATTCACATAGCAGGTTATATTAACCGCCACCGGCAACCCTGCTATGTGGGTCGGAAAGACTTCCACATTGACACCAAGCACCGTGTTGACTCCGCCAAGTCCCATTGGACCAATGCCCAGGGCATTGCTGGCTTCTAAAAGGTAATCTTCCAGGGCTTCGATATGTTCCAGTGGATTATGTTTCCCTAATGGCCGGCTTAGGGCTTCCTTTGCCATAATGGCAGCTTTTTCCATGGTGCCACCGACCCCGACTCCGACCACAATCGGTGCGCAGGCATTGGGACTGCCGGCTTCCACCGTCTGGAGTACGAACTCTTTAACGCCGGCCATACCATCTGATGGTTTCAGCATTTTCAGAGCGCTGGTGTTTTCGCTGCCAAAACCTTTAGGCATCAGCTTTATTTTTAAACCATCACCGGGTACCACCTGATAATGAATCACTGCCGGGGTATTGTTCCTCGTATTTGTCCGAATAAAAGGGTCGGCAACGACCGATTTCCGCAGATAGCCTTCCTGATATCCTTTGGCAACCCCGGCCTGGAGTGCCTCTTCAAGACTTCCCCCTTCAATGATCAGATCCTGTCCGAAAGACACAAACATTACAACCATACCAGTATCCTGACAAATGGGGATGTTCTTATTTTTAGCTATTTCAAAATTACAGAGCATGGTTTCAAGAATCTCTTTGCCATTTTCCGATTCCTCTGACCCCTTTGCCCGACGCAGTCCTTCCATCATGTCTGCTGATAAAAATGTATTGGCTTCGATACACATTTCTGCAACATGTTCGATAATCTGCTGAATTCCAATTTTCTTCACTGCACTCTCCTTATTTTTAATGTCTTTCTACAGGTTATCTACTTGGTCATCACACTCTTCCTCAATTTGTTTCGCTTTATCTTTTCCAACTCTGATGGAGTGAATGGAAAGATAGATTCCGCCAAAGAGAATAACGAAATAAAAGGTGATCAGACGCCAGAGGATCATTGCCACCGCTGCATTGCCTGGGCCATAAATCGGCCCAAACAATAGTAAAAATCCGGCTTCTGCGCCCCCCGCTGCTCCCGGAGTGGGGACAAAGGCCACCGCCACATAGAGAATCGCCTGAAGCGAAATAATGGTGAGGTAATTAGTCTCATTCAAACCCAATGAACGATAGACACAGTAATTGACCGTATAAAATATCAGAATCTGTAAAATGGAAACGGTAAACAATTTTACTGTCTGCATTTTATGGTCTTTTAAAGCATCAATGGCGATCTGGTATTCTTTGATAAAGTGATTGACTTTTTCAACATATTTCTCCGCATTTTTTAAAATACGAAGCTTTAACAACAGCTCCACGCAGGCCATCATAATTCCTTTTGCCGCATTGGCGTTAAAGGCCAGAATAAATATCAACACAACCCCGGCAATATTCACAATTAAACCAATCGCAATCAGCCATTTAGCCGCATCCAGACTCTGGTGCAGCGAGGTAATACTAAAAATTGTGGCGACGATAGCCAGAAATGTAACGGTCACTTGATATAATGCATATTTTTGAACCAGCACAGCCGTACCCGAACCAAAGCTATAATTTTTTTTGGACATTTCATAGAGCTGAAGGGGCTGACCCCCGGTGGCACTGGGCGTAATCAAATTATAGTACTGACCGATCATTGTCATGGTCCAGGCAAAATGAAAGGTCTCTCTGGGATTATCCCGTCGCATCAGCTTCAACAGCATATAAGCTTCCATTGCCCAATAGCCAAATACACAGCCAATCCCAAGAAGGAGAAAATAACCATTGGCCTGTTTAATTGTTCTTAAAAAAGTTTCCGGATCAACTTGGGTTAAAATAACAATCGTTGTTGCGCTGATTAGAAAAATAAAGAACAAATAGCTCGAGTATTTTTTCCAAAATTTTGTTTTCCAAAACTTTTCTTTTCTACCTGCTTGATCCATTGTGTACCATCCTAATTTCAATTGAATTAATTATAACACACTGTTATGGTAAAGTAATGTAATTTTCAGCTATTTTCATGAAATTTTCATGAATTTTCATGCTAAATCAATCCCTGAAATTCGTGTTGTCGCAACGCTTCGTATAAGACAATGTTGACAGCATTTGAAAGGTTCAGTGAACGGGCCTTTTCATGATTTCTCATCGGGATGCGAAACCGGTTATCCGGATGGGTTTCATGAATTTCTGAGGGAATCCCGGCGGTTTCTTTTCCAAACATCAGAAATGCGTCCTGATCATAGTCGATCTGGTGATAAAACTTGGTAGCTTTGGTTGTTAGAATATAGAGTTTAGCCTCCGGATTCTTTTCCAGGAACTGATCAAATGAATCATAGACGCTCACATTAACAAGCTCCCAATAATCCAGGCCGGCCCGCTTCAAGTGTTTTTCGTCCAATGAAAAACCCAGCGGTTTTATCAGATGCAGATTCGTCTCTGTCAATGCACAGGTTCTGGCAATGTTGCCAGTATTTTGGGGTATTTCTGGTTGATATAGTACAATATTCATGTTTATTCCTTTTCATTATCAGTTATTTGTTAATTCTATTATAATCGAAAAAAAGCCCAATTTCTTTCTTTTTTTAAGAAAGCCCCGGATGTCCGGGACTTTCTTAACACCTACAAAGAAATTGAACTTTTATTACTGGTTATGTTTATTAATCATTTATTGAAGGGTATCCCCTTTAATATTGTTTTTCTTTGAATCCGGCTTTTGATTACTTTTGGGTAAAACAATCGAAAAAGTGCTCCCCTTGTTGGGAATGGAGTCAATCTTGATTTTGCCATTATGTTTTTTTACGATGTAGTCAGCAATATTCAAGCCCAGACCGACACCGCCGGTTTCCCGGTTTCTGGCATCGTCGACCCGATAAAAGCGACTGAAGACTTTTGCTTTTTCTTCTTCGGTGAGACCGATTCCGGTATCTTTAACCTCGATAACCAGGTGTCGTTTTCCCTGGACCAGACATAATTGAACTTTTCCACCCATTGGCGTATATTTTATGGCATTGTCTACTAAAATTCGGACCGCCTGTTTAAGTCGTTCTTCATCGCCCCGATATTGGATCCCGGGTGAAATGTTCTCGCTGAGCTCAATTTCTTTTTCATTGGCCAGCTCAGTCATCAACTCGACCATTTGCTGACACATCGAGGATAGGTCAAAAACTTCCTTATCAATGGCCAGCCGCTGATTTTCAGCCTGGGCCAGCAGCAATAACTCAGAAATGAGTTTTGCCATGGTTTCCCCTTCACTGGCGATGTTGTTCAGCCACTTCATATTATCCTTGATCTGTTCATCTTCTTTGAGTTTCAGCACCTCAACATTGGTTTGAATAACCGTTAGCGGGGTTCGCAGCTCATGGGAAGCGTTGGCAATAAATTTCTTCTGATCTTCAAAAGTCTCTTTAATCGGCTGCAGCGATTTACCGGCCAGAAAATATGAGATCGGAATTAGCACCGCAATGGAACCTAAACCAATTAAGAATAAAAATGAAATAACATAGGCAATAATCGATCGTTCAGTTGATATTTGTTGAAAGACCTGGAGCACATAGTCGTTTGAATTATTGGAATATGGCAGCGTATATACCCGATACTCGACATTTTCTGAGACCAGCATATTAAATTGTGGCGTCTCATTTTTCTTAATGGCCAACTCGTAACCCATCATGATCAGATTGCGGTCTTCCACCTTCATCGATTTTACAACGCGGCTACTGTCCCACATAATAAATTGATAACCGAATTTATCATGAACCGAGTCCCCTGAATTGATGGGTTGGGAGGTGGTTTGTCCGTTGTTTGAAATGATTTCCTTGGCCACCGTCGTCAAATACATTTCACCGGAAAGAGTGAGACTCCAGTTCACTAAAAAACCCAGGAGAAAGATAAACATAAACATGAAAATAACCAGGATCAAGGTATTGAACATGGTAATCTTGCGCTTGATTTCTTTAAACATGAGCCTTAACTCTCCAACTTATTTTTTTCCAAGCGTATAACCTACCCCTCGGATGGTATCAATTTTAACCTGGGTATCGACAATTTTTTTACGCAGGTTATGAACGTAGATTTCAATATTATTCTCATTAACTTCTTTATCAAAGCCCCACACCCGATCCAGAATCTGTTCGCGAGTGAACACCTGATTAGGCCGTTTTAACAGCATTTCCAGAATCTTTGCCTCCTTGACTGACAGCTTAAATTCCTTGTTTTCGGTTTGCAGAATGTTCTTTTTAGTATTGAAACTGACGTCTTCGAAAACAATCGTTTCACCCTTGATTCCATGGTCAGGACGACGTCCCAGAGCGCGAATCCGGGCAAACAGTTCTTTGGCCGAAAATGGCTTGATCAAATAGTCATCGGCTCCCAAATCCAGGCCTTTTACTTTATCGTCGATGGTACCCTTTGCTGTCAGCATCAGCACCGGGGTGTTGATACCCTGGTCGCGGATCTGCTGCAGAATTTCAATCCCGCTTTTGATCGGCAGCATAATATCTAAAACAATGACATCATAAATGGGGTTCAGTGCAAATAACAGACCTTCCTCCCCATCGTTGGCAATGTCACAATCGATGTTTTGTATTTTACATAATTCCTGGAGTGCATCGGTTATTTTTTTTTCGTCTTCTACAAATAGTATACGCATAAAGCGACTCCTTCCATATTTTGAATTTTGATTATAAGCAACATCTAATTATAGAGCCGAAATCTTAAAGCTATATAAAACCTGGAAAATATGGTATTATTTTAGTAATTTGGAGGTTCCTCATGAAAGAAATACTCATTATTGAAGATGATAAGAAAATATCCCGGATCATTGAGCTGCAGCTTAAGCATGCGGGCTTTGAGACGGTTAAGGCTTTTACCGGTCGGGAAGGGATTGAAGCCTATCATCAAAACCCTGCCGTAGATCTGATTTTACTTGATATTATGCTGCCGGAGGTTTCCGGTTATGATGTTCTCAAATATATCAAGGCCCAGAATCATCATCTGCCGATTATCTTGCTGACCGCTAAGGACGATACCAGTGATGTGGTAACCGGTTTTGAATTGGGCGCCGATGATTATGTGACCAAGCCTTTTAATTTTGACGAGCTGCTGGCCCGGATCAAGGCCAATATCCGAAAAAACACACCGGAGACAGCACAAAACACCCATCTGGTTTTTAAGGACATTGAGATCGATCTGGACTCCTTCAGCGTTAAACGCCAGTCCCGGGAAATAAACTTATCCCGGACCGAATTTGATCTGTTTTATTATTTGGTTCTCAATCATGATCTGGTTCAGTCCCGGGAACAGATCCTCACCAAGGTCTGGGGCTTTGATTATGACGGCGGAGATAATATTGTCGATGTTTATATTAAATATCTCCGCGACAAAATCGACCTGGATTTTGATGAAAAGCTGATCCAGACCGTTCGGGGGCGGGGCTATGTGGTTCGATAAGCTGAATATCCCCGGTCGCAAAAAGCCGCTGAAAATATATCACCGGATCGTTTTCTTTTTTATTCTGGCCCTCACCGCAGTTCTAACACTGTCATTCTTAATGGTGTTCTTTTTTTCGCAACAGCTTATTTTAAACGAAAGCAAATCGACGATGATCCGGTTTAATAATTATGTCATCAATACCCTGGATGAAAACATGGCCACCCTGCTCAGTTTACCAGCGGACCAGCGACTGGAATTCATTTCTGATAAGCTGTACCCCTATGTCAAGGATAATTCCCTGATTGCCTATCAGCTGAAAGATAACCAGGGCAATATTTATCAGTCCTCGGAAATTCTGACTGATCTGCTGGTTGCTGAAAATCTGGAAAAATACAATTTTCATTTGTTCGAGTTCAGCTTTAATGACGATAATGATCAGATGATCTCAGTCAACTCGCTGCGCTACAACCAGATCGAATACTATTATCTGGGATCTTACTACGTACTGGAGGACGGCGATATCATTTATCTCCAGATTATCAAAAACCTCAATGACAGTTACGTGTTTATGACCACCTTGTTTGTCCTGATGATCGCCATCAGTATTCTGGGAATGATTGCAATTATTCTGATCGGTATTTACGGGACCAAACAAACCTTGAAACCGCTGATTGAAATTTCGGAAACTGCCAAGAACATCACTGAAAACAATCTCAATATACGGATCGAAGAAACCGGCAACAAGGATGAGCTGGATCAGCTGATCATCTCTCTGAACCAGATGATTAAGAAACTGGAGTCGGCTTTTAATAACCAGAAACGCTTTGTTTCTGATGCCTCCCACGAGCTGAGGATTCCCTTGACAGTCATTCAGGGCTATATCGACATTTTATCGGATTGGGGTAAAAACGACCCCCAGCTTCGGGATGAATCGATTGATGCCATTCGGGATGAAATTCAGGGTATGAATAAGATGGTTGAAGATTTACTATTGATTACGCGCATTGAAAATAATTATTTTGATGAAGATTTTGTCATTCTGGATGTTTCGATGCTACTGGAAAAGATTTTTTATCAGTGTCAAATGATTGATCCCGACCATCAATACATCATGGAGTCCTGTGACCATGCCTTTGTCCGGGGTAATGAAGGCCTGCTCATTCAGGCTATTCGGGGTTTGCTGGACAATAGCCGCAAATACACTCCGGTTGGCGGAACCATCACCCTGAGCTGTCGGGGTGACCATAAAAAAATGAATGAAATCGCGGTCAACGATAGCGGCTGCGGGATTCCCTCTGCGGAGCTTGAAAAAATTAAAGAACGTTTTTACCGCATCAATAGCGATCGTTCACGATCAACCGGCGGTTCCGGCCTGGGTTTATCGATTATTGACAGCATCATCAGCATTCATCGCGGCAAACTGGTCATTACCAGTGAATTAAACAAGGGCACCAAAGCTTCGATCTTTCTAAAAAAACATTAAAAAAGGGGCGATTTAATCGCCCCACGAGGTTGTCGATAAACTGCCGTACCGACCAATTGTTAATCTGTTGTTCGCCGCGGCCAATACGAAATCCGCTTTGCTCCTTTCGCATTAGTCGCGGGCAGTCGCCAACTACAAGCAAGCTTGTGATTGGCTCGTTGCCTGCGCGGAAATCGGACAGGCGATGCCGTGTCCGCTCCGATGCGTACAACATGATGTAACAATTGTCGGTACTGCTTTATCTTTTTTGACAGTCTGAAGGGGCGATCCTATACACCCCACTCAACTACTTATAAACATTCAGAAAAAATCTGAACCGCCTGATCAATTTCTGCTTTGGAAACGACCAGGGGTGGGACAAAACGAATGGCGTTGCTACCGGCAGTGATCAGCAGCAAGCCTTTTTCCATCGCCTTAGCGACGATGGCACCCAGATCGGCATCAATCTGAACACCCACAATCAATCCCATGCCGCGAACCTCTTTAATGGCAGGATGGTCTTTTTTCAAGGCCTCCAGTTTGCTTTTCAGATAATCACCTTTTTCCACCACCGCTTCGAAAAATCCCGGTGTGGTCAGGGTTTCAATGACATATTTGGCGGTGGCTGTCACAAATGGATTGCCGCCAAAGGTGGAAGCATGGGTTCCCGGTGTAAAGACTTCGGCCACATGATCTTTGGCAATAATACCGCCGATGGGGACCCCGCCCCCTAAGCCTTTAGCCATCGTCACCACATCCGGGACCACTCCGTATTGCTGATAGGCAAACAGTTTTCCCGAACGTCCGATGCCCGTTTGCACCTCGTCAAAAATCAGGACGATGTTTTGTTCATCACAGATTTTCCGGACTTCTTTTAAATACTCCGGATCGGCAGGGTATATTCCCCCTTCGCCCTGAATCGGTTCTAAAATGATCCCACAAGTTTTGGGGCTGATCTGAGCCTTTAGGGCGTCGATATCATTGTAAGGCACATGTGAGATTTCCGGCATCAGCGGTTCCAGGTTTTCCTGGTATTTGGGCTGACCGGTGGCGGTAATCGCGGCATAGGTTCGGCCATGGAAGGACTGTTCCATGGCAATGATTTCCACTGCTTCCTTATTTTTCTTGAGCTTGCCGTAAACCCGGCACAGTTTCAATGCCGCTTCACAGGCTTCTGCCCCGCTGTTGCAAAAGAAAACCTTGTCCAGTCCGCTGGCTTTGGTCAGCATTTCAGCCAGTTCAATCCCCGGTTCCGACCAGTAAAGATTGGAAATATGCACCAGTTTTTCCATCTGTGCCTGCATCGCTGTCAGCAGCCCCGGGTGCGAATGACCCAGGGCATCAACAGCGATCCCGGCCACAAAATCCAGATATTCTTTGCCATTATTATCCGTCAGCACACAGCCCTGACCCTTATCAAAAACCAATGGAAAACGCTTATAGGTTTCCATGATCACCTTGTTTCCTCGTGTTATTAAATCCATATTGTCCTCCTAAATAATGGAACGTCGAATCATCGTCCCCACCCCGGCAGCAGTGAACAGCTCCAGTAACATCGAGTGTTCCACCTTGCCGTCTAAAATATGTACTGAATTGACCCCCTGGTTCAAGGCGTCGACGCTGTTTTCGACCTTGGGAATCATTCCGCCGGAGATAATCCCCTCTTCTATGAGCTTGGGTACATTTTCAGCAAAGAGCCGCCGAATAATTGAATCCGGGTTATCCGGATCCATATAGACCCCATCGGTATCGGTGAGATAGATCAGCTTTTCTGCCTTCATTGCTTTGGCAATGGCATAGGCCACATGGTCGGCATTAATATTATAGCTCTGGCCGGTTTTATCGGTGCCAATCGGCGCAATAACCGGCAGATAGTCGTCTTTTAACAGAGTATTCAAGAGCCGGTTATCGACCCGGATAATGTCCCCGACAAAACCGATGTCCAGATTATTGATAAATTTCTTTTTAACCTTGATCATCCCGCCGTCCTTGCCGGAAAGCCCGACGGCATTCATTTCACGGTTCTGGAGTAGCTGTACAATTTCCTTGTTGATTTTTCCGGATAAAACCATCTCGGCAATTTCCACTACCTTTTCATTGGTGATCCGCAGACCCTCCACAAATTCGGTCTGGATCTCGAGATCATTTAGCATCCCAGAAATATCTTTGCCGCCGCCATGAACAATGATCAGACGGATACCAACCAGCCGCATCAGGGAAATATCATCCATGACCGACTGCTTTCTGGCCTCATCATACATAAAACTGCCGCCATATTTAATGACCATGGTTTTCTTTTTAAACTGTTGGATATAGGGCAAGGCTTCAATCAGAATCTTGGCCTTTTCAATATATTTTTCCATTTATTACTCTTTTCTTTATTTAACTCCGGTAATCGCCATTGATCTTAACATAGTCGTAGGACAGATCACAACCCCAGGCTACGGCTTTTTCGTCGCCTTCTTCCATTTCAACCGCAATATAAATATCTGTTTCGGATAAAACTTTTTTAGCTTCGTCTTCGTCAAAAGCGATCGGAGCACCGTCATTTAAAAGGGTAATCATCCCGGCCTGACTGGAAAAAACCAATGAAACCTTTAGTGGATCAAAGTCAGCCCCGGAATAACCCAAGGCGCAGAGCACTCGTCCCCAGTTGGCATCTTCGCCAAATAACGCTGTTTTGACCAGACTGGAAGTGATCACCGATTTGGCCAGCTTGCGGGCGTCATCCTTTGTTTTGGTACCGCGGACTTCCACTTCCACAAACTTGGAAGCACCTTCGCCATCGCGAATGATTTTTTTTGCCAGGGTTTTATGAACATAAATAAAGGCTTCTTTAAAAATCTCATAATCCGGGGTATTTTCCTGCAACGGCTGATTGCCGGCCATCCCGTTGGCGATCACCGTGACCATATCATTGGTACTGGTATCCCCATCCACAGAGATCATGTTGTAGGTATCCACTGTGGTTTCTTTCAACAATTTATCAAGCAGGGCCGGTTCAACCTTTGCGTCAGTCGTCACAAAAGACAGCATCGTGGCCATATTGGGATGAATCATACCCGAGCCCTTGGCCATGCCGCCAATCTTTACCAACTTCCCGTCGATTTCCACTTCAACGGCGATGGTCTTTTGAATCGTATCGGTGGTGAGAATCGTATTGGCGGCAATATCGCCGTCTTCCTGGCTATTTCCCAGTTTAGGCCCCAGGGCCTCAATCCCAGATAGGATTTTTTCCACCGGTAAGATCACCCCGATCACCCCGGTTGAGGCGATCAGCACATCCTCCGGCTGCAAGCCCAAAACCGTGGCCGCCTTGTTGGCTGTGGCCGCTACCGCTGCATCGCCTTTTTGTCCGGTACAAGCATTGGCGTTGCCACTGTTGACCACTACCGCCTGTTTATAGGGATTATTCATCACTTTATTACACCAGAGAATCGGTGCTGCCTTAACAACATTCGTTGTTGTCATAATACTGGTTGCGCCTGGCACTTCTGAAACAATCATCGCCAGATCATTTTTTCCGCTCTTTTTGATGCCGCAATTGATCCCTCCGGTTTTAAAACCGATGGGGGTTGTTACTCCGCCTGTCTTTATTACTTTCATGTCTTTACTCCTCGTATTTAAATGGCTGATCCAAATTTTTGTTTAGATTGGGAAATCGGCAATAAAGTCGATGCCGGTTTTTTCTGCCAGACCAAAACAGATATTCATATTCTGTACTGCCTGTCCGGCGGCGCCTTTAATCAGGTTGTCGATGGCCCCCACCACAACGACGTGGTTGGTCCGGGGATCGATTGTCAGCCCGATATCGCAATAATTGGTTCCTTTCACCCAGCGGGTTTCTGGCATCCGGTTTTCCAGGATTCTGACAAAATATTCATCTTGATAGAATTCTCGATAAATTGCCTTGACCTCTTCCAGGCTCAGGTCTGCCGTTAATTTGGCATAGGACAAGGCCAGAATTCCCCGATTCATCGGAACCAGATGGGGGGTGAACAGAATATTAAAGTCCTGCCCATTTAACAGCCGTAATTCCTGCTCAATTTCCGGGGTATGGCGATGGGCACCGATTTTATAGGCCTTGATGGTTTCATTGCACTCCGAGTACATCAGCTCGGTTATCGTTCCCCGGCCAGCTCCGGTTACCCCGGATTTGGCGTCGACGATAATACTGCTGGTATCAATGAGATTATTTTTTAAAAGTGGTGCCAGACTTAAAATGCTGCAGGTTGTATAACAACCGGGATTCGAAATGAGCTGGGCTTTTTTTATCTCATCCCGATGCAATTCGCACAATCCATAAACCGCTTCATTAAGTAATGGATGATTGAAATGCTCGGTTTTATACCAGTCTTCATAGATATCAATATCCTTGAGCCGAAAATCAGCCCCAAGATCAATTACCTTTGTTTTCTTTAGCACATCCGCCGTAACGGTTTTGGATGCAATGCCATGAGGTAAGGCCAGAAATACCACATCTGACTTTTCTGCCAGCGCCTTGATGTCCGTAGCTTCGCAAACAAGATCAGTAATACTTTCAAAATTTCCGTAGACATCACTAAATTTCAGCCCGGAAAAGCTTCTGGTTCCGATTGTCACTACTTCCACTTCCGGATGCCGCATAAGAATTCGGATCAGTTCCTGTCCGGCATAACCAGTTCCTCCGATAACAGATGCTTTAATCATTTTAATTTTCCTTTCCTTTCTTAAATGTCTTTGTTTAAGAATAGTAAGAGTTTAGGCAAACAGGATCGCACAATCGATTTGAATCAATTCGGTACGGGGTTTATCTACAATCTTAATATTCTATTTTTCTTCCCATTAATAATCTGCCAACACAAGTACTTTAAACACTTATTTTACCAAAATAAATGAAGTCTGTCTGTTAGTTTATGAAATTTATTAATATCTTATTTCTGTATTATACTCTTGTTATTATGCATAATCAAGCGTTTTTATGCATAATTATAAATAAATTATAAGTTTTTTCTTTTTATACTTGCATTTGTATGAAAATGATTGTATAATCATTCATGTAATTAAGTTTATTATACAAAAGTGATTGTTATCAGGAGGATATAAAATTGAAGAAAAAAGTAATTCTTGCCTATTCCGGTGGATTAGATACCACAACCATTATCCCATGGCTTAAAAATACCTACGACTATGAAGTTATCGCCGTATGTGTGGATGTGGGACAGGGCACCGAACTGGACGGCCTTGAAGAACGAGCCCTTGCTTCCGGAGCCAGTAAGTTATATATCGAAGATGTTACCGATGAGTTTGTCGAAGACTTTGTCTGGCCAGCCCTTAAAGCCGACGCTATTTATGAAAAAAAATATTTGTTAGGCACTTCCCTGGCTCGTCCCTTAATTGCTAAGGTACTGGTAAAATATGCAGAACTGGAAGGCGCTGAAGCCATTTGTCACGGTGCCACCGGTAAAGGTAATGACCAGGTCCGTTTTGAATTGACCATTGGCGCTTTGGCACCTCAATTAAAAATCATTGCCCCCTGGCGAATTTGGGATATCAAATCCCGAGAAGATGCCATGGACTATTGTGTCATGCATGATATAAAGGTGCCAATGTCGATCAGCAACAGCTACAGCCGCGATAAAAACATCTTACATATGAGTCATGAAGGTCTGGAATTGGAAGATCCTTCTTTAGAACCACAATATAAAAAATTACTGCAAATGACAACACCATTGGAAGAAGCACCCGATGAAGCTGAAATTGTCAGTCTTGACTTTGAAGAAGGTATTCCCGTCCGATTAAACGGCGTTGAAATGACTGGCCGGGAACTGCTTGAACAACTCAATATCATCGGCGGACGTCACAGCATTGGCGTCGTGGATCTCATTGAAAACCGGGTGGTTGGGATGAAATCCCGAGGGATTTATGAAACTCCCGGCGGTTCAATTCTTTACAATGCCCACGAAGAATTGGAACACATGTGTCTGGATCGCCAAACCTTCGGCTTTAAACAACAGGCTGCCGTTAAGTTTGCTGAATTAGCCTATAATGGCGAATGGTACACGCCCCTTCGTGAAGCTTTAACTGCTTTTGTGGATGAAACCCAAAAAACGGTTACCGGTAATGTTCGTTTGAAGCTTTACAAAGGCAATATTATCCTGATCGGTGTTGCTTCACCGTATTCGCTTTACAATGCCGAAATCGCCAGCTTTACCACCGGCGACTTATATGATCATAAAGATGCTGAAGGATTTATCCATTTATTCGGCTTACCGCTTAAGGTTCGTGCTTTAATGCGACTCAGCCGAGAAGAAAAAGGGGAATAAAACAATATGAAAAAAATGTGGGGAGGTCGGTTTTCTAAAAAAACCGACCTTTTAACTGATGATTTTAACTCGTCCATATCCTTTGATCAACGCCTGTATAAACAGGATATCACCGGAAGTATTGCCCATGCTCGAATGCTTGGGAAGCAAAATATTATCGATCCCGAAGAATCTGAAAAGATTATCGAAGCCCTGGAAGCGATTCTTCTCGACATCGAAGCCGGAAGCATCGAATTTTCGGTGTCGATGGAAGATATTCATATGAATGTCGAAGCGATTCTGACCGAACGCATTGGTGATGTCGGCAAAAAACTCCACACCGGCCGCAGCCGCAACGATCAGGTTGCCACCGACATGCGCCTCTATGTTAAAGAAATTGCCACTGACAGCAAATCACTAATCCAGAATCTGATCCTCACTCTGCTGGATCTGGCCGAAGATCATACCAATACCATCATGCCTGGCTATACTCATCTGCAGCGGGCTCAGCCGATTACCTTCAGTCATCACCTGATGGCTTATGTCGAAATGTTTAAACGCGACATGATCAGAATGACCCAGGTAAAAACCATGGCCGACACCCTACCATTGGGTTCAGGTGCATTAGCCACCACCACCTATCCACTGGATCGGGAAGCGGTGGCGGCGGAGCTGGACTTTGCCGCTGTTTCGCTAAATAGTCTGGATGGGGTTTCAGACCGGGATTTCTGTCTTGATTTCCTCGAAGCTGCCTCCGTGTTAATGATGCACCTCAGTCGTTTTTCGGAAGAGATCATCCTCTGGTGCAGTAGCGAATTTAATTTTATCACCCTCGATGACGCCTTCAGTACCGGCAGTAGTATTATGCCCCAGAAAAAAAATCCCGACATCGCTGAACTGGTTCGCGGCAAAACCGGACGGGTTTATGGCAACCTGATGGGTCTGTTAACGACCATGAAAGGGATTCCGCTGGCTTATAATAAGGATATGCAGGAAGATAAAGAACCGGTATTCGACACCTACGATACCATTAAAATCTGTCTGATCACCTTTGCCAAAATGATCAAGACCCTGACCGTCAATAAAGACACGATGAAAAAGGCCGCCGCCGGCGGTTTTTCCAATGCCACCGATGCCGCCGATTGGCTGGTTAAACATGGGGTTGCCTTTCGTGATGCCCATGAAATTATTGGCAAGCTGGTGTTTTTTGCTTTGGAACAGCAAAAAAGTCTGGATGAACTGTCCCTTGCTGAGTATAAAAGTGTCTCTCCGGTTTTTGATGAATCCATCTTTGCCGCTATCGATTTGAATGTTTGTGTTAACCAACGTAATATTATTGGCGGGCCGGCTGAAGAGCAAGTGCGAAAGGCGATAGCCCTTAATCATCAATGGCTTGCCCAAAACTAGAGTTTTAAGCCCAAATTGTCCTGCCAATTAAATCAAGAAAGTTTTTTTCACTTCCTTTGTCTTGTTTTTCACAAAGAAATATGATATGCTTTATAAATATTTAAACACAATTTGCACTTAATCAAAATATAGAAATAGAGAGTATGAAATGGGAAAATACAAGGTCGGTAAAGAAACAAAGGAAAAGATTTATGAAGCATCCAAAGCCTTATTTTATGAGAATGGCTATACCAGCACGACCTGCCTGAAGATTGCGAAGGAATCCGGGGCAAACGTTGGTCTGATCAACTATTATTATGGTTCAAAAGGTGGCTTGGGGATTGAAGTATATAACGAAATCATGTCTTCAATCAAAGCAAAAGTCACCGAAAATCTGGAAAAATTAGGGATTGAAGCAACTCTTTTATTGCAGACTGCCATCGAATGGCGGGTATTGAATAATAATATGCGTTTCAATAAAAATTTCAGCCGTTTTTATTATGATTTACTGGGCGAAAATGTTCTCTATAAAGAGCAGAGTGTGGTTACAGATTTTTACCGCAAACTGGCTGAAAGCTGCGATCTTCATTACAGCGACTTTGAAATAGCTTTTATTTCTTATGCCAGTGCCGGTGCTACCCAAGGCATTAATCTTGCCTATGATGCCGGACTCATTGATTGTTCTTCCCAGGATTTTATTAATTCCAGCATTCATCTTCTACTGAATAATATGGGACTTGATGCAAAGCTCAATGAACACGTAATTAACGAATCCTATGAAATCGAAAAAAAGATTACCGTGCGAATCGAAAAAAATTTCATCATCATCTAAGCAGACTAGTCCTTTTTCATGATCTTTTCATTGCAGCGTCGTGGTTAACCATGACGCTGTTTTTTTATCCTCAATTTTTCATCACTTCACTTATTTTCATTTTATTTGCGACTAATTTTTCAACCATTTTTACAACTACTCGATATCCTTTTCTTAGCTAAAGTCACTGTAAATATATCATTATTCAGGTTTTAAACGTTTATCATTTTTGTTTTATTGAACATTTTTCGTAATTTATCATTATTATACATTTTATGCTGGACAAACCCCATTTTACATGCTATTATCAAACCATACTTAAATACAACTAATATTGAATGAGAACAATTTATTATTCACTGAATTTTAACAGTCCTTTATTATACTATTCATCGTTCAGTGATTGTAGATAGTGCATTCTGGGTGTGTTGCAAATAAATTTAAAAGGAGGAGGGACGAAAGTAGAGGACATTGTTTATTGCACCCATGCGATCATTTGTTGCTGTCTGAAATAAACAGCAAACGTTTAAACAAGTGTTTTACATTAATTACTAACTTGTTAAAGGATCTGCGCCATTCTATCTGGTGAAGATGTACCCGTACACAACCCATCTCAAAAACCAGGGCTGTGTGAAAAAATTAAGTCTCCCAGTTTAATTTCAGGGAGATATCTTGAAGAGGTGAAATTATGAAAAATAGTACTTTCTTAAAAATTGCTGTTCTGTCTGTATTCTTTGTCCAGATGGGTGTCGGAACCATCACACCGGCAATCGCCAACATCGCCGCGGCATTCCCGGACGTCCCATTCACAACCCTGTTACTTGTTTCTACTTTAGCCGTATTAATGTCGGTCCCGGCGACCCTGATCTCTGGTCGACTTGCCGGCGGAGTTGTTAAATACAAAACACTGTTAATCGTCGGTATGGTCCTCTTTATCGGCGGTGGTATAGCCCCCTATTTCATGACTGCTTCCAGCTTTACGGCTATCTTAGCCGTACGTGCCATCTTTGGTATTGGTCTTGGAATTGTCACCCCACTAGGCGCCGCGCTGATCATTGCTTTCTTTGATGGTGAGGTTCGTGCTCAGATGATGGGTTTAAGTGGTGTTGTCGGTAACATTGGTGGTATCCTTTTCCAATTGCTTGGTGGGTTTGCTGCAACGATTTCCTGGGAATATGCTTTCCTTATTCACGGATTAGGTATTATAACCCTACTTATTATTTTATTCCTTCCTGAACCAGCTAAAGCACCAGTTCAAGCTGCTGGCGAAGCAAAACCAAAATTACCTGGGGCTGTGTTTGCCTTTGCCGGATTAATCTTCTTTATGATGGTTTTGATTTACCCGATGCTGGTTAACATGTCTTCAATCATTGCAGCCAACGGCATGGGTACAGCCGGTGATGCCGCCCTTGTCCTGACCATGTTTACAGTCGGCGGTATGGTCGGTGGACTTATCTTTGCTAAATCCTTCGGTATTTTTAAAAGTAAAACGATGGCTGTCGGCGTTGTGTTATTAGCCGTTGCCATGGTGAGCATTGGTCTTGGTAATTCTATTGTCTTTATGTATATTGGAACCACCATTGCCGGTATTGGCTTAAGCTTTATCATGCCAAGTATCTTTATGAATTTGGGGGCAACCGTTCATCCCAGCCAGATGCCAACTGCATCCGGAATTGTTATGGCATGTATGAATGTCGGTGGATTCTGTTCAGCCTATTTCTTCGCATTTTTAGCCGGGATTATGGGTGTTGATATGACTGTCTCCATTAAGTTTCCTTTCTATGTATCGATGATCGCCTTTACCCTTATTGCGGTAGGGCTGCTGTTTGTAAAGCCAAAACAGCAAATTGCCCCTCAACCTGAATAATAACGATCATTAGCAAAAGAGCCGTACATCCATAAAAGATGTACGGTTCTTGTTTTTTGGGGACATTTGACAGTTCTCGCACATCTTTAGCATTCTTCAATCTGGGCGACGTTTTTCATCGGTATCATCGTCAAGGCGATACCAAATAAAATAATACCAAAACCAATTAATGAATTGACTGAGGGAACCTCACCCACAAAGAAAAAAACGAAAATTGGATTTAGAAGCGGTTCCAGAAGTGATACCATTGACGCTTTCAATGCTGAAATCATCCTCACCCCCTTAAAAAATACCAGATAGGACACCCCGATTTGAAAAATACCTAAAAAAATTAGTCCCAGCCAACCGGCCATGGATAATCCCGAAAAATCAAACTGGGTTGAAAACAGTCCCAATATCACCAGACAAAGGATAATATTATTCAGACCGATGATTGAGTTATCCGAAACCGGATATTCCTTATCCATAAAATGCTGCACCAACGCATAGGCAACTCCGTTGCTTAATGCCAGCAAATCACCCCATCGGTTTCCTCCTGCCGAAGCGCTGAAGATGACAATGATCCCAACGAGTATAAACAACCGCGGAATCAATTCTCGGCCGGTTATTTTTTTCCCACGGATCACATAGTACAAATAAAGCCATAATGGCGCAGTGCATTGCAGGATGATGGCATTGGCCGCCGTTGTTATTTTAGTTGTTAGCACAAACATGATGCACAGATAGCAGTATCCGGTTGCCAGAACTAAAAAGTTTTTAGAAAACCGCAATTTTTTCCATTGGATCAGGGGCAAAAAAATAAGCCCGGCGATTAATGCCCGACCAAAAATGATGGTATAAGCATTGGCATTGATAAGCTTGATAAAAAGCCCGCCGGTGCTGAATAGTACCATGGCAATGAGCACATATAGGGTCCCTTTTGTTGTTTTCTCCATCGGTACCTCCCTTTTTCTCTTTCTACTTATCTTTTGATGATACCATACCCCTTCAATTTTTTCTCTATATTTTTACTTTTATTTCCTGTATAATATCCATAATAAATGGAGGTAAACTTTGTATGTTATCACAGATAAAAAGTAGCGGATTGCAAGGCGTAAATGGCGTAATCGTCACTGTTGAAATAGATATTTCCCGGGGATTACCGTCCTATTCTCTGGTCGGTCTGCCGGATACCGGTATCAAGGAATCAAAAGATCGGGTTTTTTCAGCCGTCAAAAATAATGGCTTTAAATATCCGATGGAACGGATCACCATTAATCTTGCTCCCGCAGATTTAAAAAAAGAAGGCCCGGCCTTTGATCTGGCCATTGCTCTGGGTATTTTAAGCGCTTCGGAGCAACTGACCTGGGATCATCCTGAAAATTATCTGATCATTGGGGAATTATCCCTCAGTGGCGAAATAAGAAGCGTCAACGGCGTGTTGCCGATGGTGCTGGCCGCCAAAGAAGCGGGCATTTCCAATATTCTGGTTCCCTATGATAACCGTCATGAAGCTGCCGTGGTTCAGAATGTGAATGTCTATCCGTTAAAAGATTTTCATGAGGCCGTCTCTTTTTTAAAGAACGAACTGATCATCGACCCCTTCAAGGTCGATCTCACTACGCTCCTATCCGTGGATAACAGCTGTCATTCCATTGATTTTTCCGACATCCGCGGCCAGGATCTGGCCAAACGCGGCTTGGAAATCGCGGCCGCCGGGGCTCACAACGTCCTGATGAGCGGCCCACCTGTCGCAAATTTATAAACATTATTCCATCATGAATAATATTTTACTCAGC
>NZ_JBDODG010000038.1:0-17062 GCF_039830195.1 Acetobacterium sp.
TTTCGATCCGTTTTATTGTGATTAAACCAGTCCGAAATAATGTGAAAATTTACAGTAGGGCAGAAGTTCATCCACCTGCATCCCGTCAATTCCACCTGCACCCTTGTTTCTCTTAACCTGCTTGTAGGCCAGGTTCAGATTATCCCGGGTTAGAATTTTCTCCAGCAATCCATCCGTCTGCTCGTTTATGTTGGTGATTTCGGTCTCAATTATCTTTGGTGATGCGCACTCGTCTGCATATTCTTTCTGTTCCGCAGATACCTTTTGCAGATCGCCTTCATTATGAAGTTTTCTGTGTTTTATTTTATCACTGTCAGTAATCTTCATTGATCTTCACCTCCTCTGGTTCAGCCCTTCCTTCGGTGTCATGACCACCTCTGTACTATGGCTTCAGCTGACTTCTCACGATAAATCTTATTTCAACCGTATTTCATACTCTGTTTCCACACGTCCGTGAGATCTCCCCGGGTAAGAACGCAATCTTTCCTTCCATCTATCTGCCACATTTACACCATCAACTTCCGGGTAGTTTTGGGGCTTCGGTTTGTTATGCAACCTTACCCAGTTGATCATGCCTGATGTGATTTCTGTTCGTCAGACCGGAAGTTTGCCGCCGGCTTCCTTCAGATTCCCCGTCGCCGGGGACACCCTTGCCTTAAGCTATGCACTTGGCACTACCTACCCGTGCTCGGGACTTTCACCCGTTAGATTGCGCCCATGCCGGGCGCACATAGAAAAAGGATTTCCGGCTGCATCAACGCAGTCGGAAATCCTTTTTTAATCACGGCAAGCAGCCACAAAAGCCCGTAGCACTTTCAATGTATTTTCATCATCCCGCCATAAAAACTCGGGATGCCATTGTACCGCCAGACCAAAGCGGAGCTCCCGGATTTCCACCGCTTCCACCAGGCCGTCTGCGCTTGTAGCTGCGGCAAGTAGTTGGGGCGACAGGTGGGCAATCGCCTGATGATGCATACTATTAACCCAGATCGTTTCTGTCCCGATAATTTCATATAATCGGGAGTTCGTTGCGATACTGATCTGATGAACGGGAAAATCATAGTTATTTTGTTGAAAATGCTGAATCGGTAACTCCCGTTTTACCTGCTGATTGATATCCTGATAAAGGGTTCCGCCCAAGGCAACGTTTATTAATTGGAGGCCCCGACAAACTCCGAATATCGGTTTATCCCGGTCCATTACGGCCCGTAGCAGTCGCATTTCCAGCTGATCCCGGGGCGGATAGATCTCGTTGCTGTATTTGAGCAAGGCTTCCCCATAATGCCGGGGATCCACGTCCTGGCCGCCGCTGAAAACAAACCCATCCAGCCGCTCGGCAATGGCTTCGATATCCTCGTCGCGATTTAAAATTGAAAGAATCACCGGAATTCCGCCAGCCGCAGTTATCCCCTCGGGATAGCCCGGGTACATCCAGAGACTCTTCTTGATACTGTCATATAAGGGTAAGATCCCGATTAAGGGCTTTTTTTCAGAATTCATCGTTTTCCTCGTTTCCATGGATCATTTCAAAAATGGCATCTCATCCGCTTTCGCTTTGAAATACCATTGATACTATTTTAAACGAAAAACATCATAATCTCAAGGAAAGTTTGATTCTTGGACATAATTGTGACTAAAGTGTGATTGCTATTGTGCCAAAAGTGTTATAAAATATACCCATACATGAAATAGGAGCGACGGCATGCCAAAAAAAAGATTCTTAACTATCATCATTCTTTCCCTAATTGTTATTCTATTCGCCGGTTGCGATAAAGATGATGGCACTACGGCCTATCTGACCTTTATGACCCTACCTACAAAAGCAACCATACCTGATGGACTACATCTCGATTCGATTTTAAGCATCACCAACCCCATTCCGGATGATCCCACTGGTGCCACTACCACTGTCCAGTTTGGTGTCTTTGGTTTTACAAATACTGCCGGGGAACCGGTTTACTACGTTTATGGCAGAAAAGAATCCATATCCGGTGACCAGTCTCACCTGATCGGAGAAGGTTTTTATCAAGTGGAGTATCGGGTCGATGAACAAAACGTTTATCTGGCCTTAATAAACAGCAGCTCGCCGCTAACCAAGGTGGACAAAGCTAACGGAATTACCACGGCTTACGATGGTGAACTACCTTTTGCTTTTTATACCCCGGTGGAAGACCAGGATGGTTTTTACACCTTTGTCGATGCCAATGGGGTGACTCAATACCGGGTTTATGCCACTTTCCTGGGTAAGAACGGAAATTTCTTTCCCGCCTCGGAAGACGGGAAAATGATTGCCGGCGCGCTGCCGATCAACAAATCGGTGGAAGAAACCCTGCAAAGCCAGGGACAAAGCGGTGTTTCCAATCTGATTACCACCCCCATTACCTGTACCAACATACCAACCTCTTATGTTATATAATATAAACCACAAAAACCGGCGCGCTGCCGGTTTTTGTGGTTTTGCTATGATTAATCATATACCGGATGGTATTCCGGGTTTTGGTGAGCTTTAAAAAAGAGTGCCAGTTGTGCTTCGGTGGTTCGACCCAGCGACAGTGGCGGCAACTGATCCATGGCAAAGAAGCCGCTCTCGGTGGTTTCGGCATTGCCTTTAAAATCCCCTTCCAGCAGTTCGCACAGCATCAGAATCTTATAAATGGTATAGGGACAGGTATCCTGCACCCATTTGCTGCGATCCAAGAGCCCGACCAGTCGGGTTGGCTTAACCAGCACCCCGGCTTCTTCAAAGGCTTCTTTAATGACATTTTCCTGGGGCGTCCGGTTGACATCGGCCCAACCGCCCGGCAACGACCAGCAGCCATCAACCTTTTCCCGCACCAGCAGGATCTTATTTTCGACGATGACGCCGCCCCGGACATCGACCTTGGGCGTCAGATATCCTTCTTCCCGGACATAGTAATCCTTGATCACCTCATGGGAAACCTCGGTATGTTTTTCGATGATTTCCCGGGACAACTTTTCGATTTCGCGATAGCGGACCAGATCATAATCATTTTTGCAGTAGGTCAATCCTGACTGAGAGATTGATTGTAATTCTCTTGCCCATACAAGCCATTGTTTTTCCATTTTTCTTCTCGAAGCCGCGCTTCTCTCCTTTTAAAATTAACAATTCAAAACTGCCGTGAGCTTTGCTGCCGGTTTGTGGAAACCGACATCAAAGCAACTTCTATTCGATGCCTATAAATCACTTAATTGCTGAAAATTAACAATTTGTGTCTTCACTTTTTTAAATCTTATGTTATAATATAAACAAGAATTAATCTAATCTGTTTATTTCTTTATTTTTGGGGAATATAACAAAAGAGATTAACATTGACTTAGGAGGTCTATTATGTGTAAAGAACCAAAATTTTTCGTCTGTAAACATTGTGGGAATTTTGTGGGTATGATTCACGAATCTGGTGTCCAAATGATCTGCTGCGGCGATCCAATGACTGAAGTTGTTCCTAATACGACTGATGCCGCCCAGGAAAAACATGTGCCCGTTATCACCGTCAGCGGTAATACCGTCACTGTCGATATCGGCAGCGTTCCTCATCCAATGACACCAGAACACCATATCGCCTGGGTCTATCTGGAAACAACCGAAGGCGGCCAGCGAAAATGTCTGGCAGAAACCGGTGCCCCTAAAGCAGAATTTGCCTTAACACCTGGGGATAAAGTCATTGCTGCCTACGAATATTGTAACCTTCATGGTTTATGGAAAGCAAGTCTATAATTAAACACACGCTGTAAAAAATAATCAGATCACACAAAAGCTGCCGTAATGGCAGCTTTTTCTATTCTTAAAAGAATTCTTCGATAAATTCGGCGTAGGTGCCATTGTAGAGATTTGAATCAACAAAGGTTTCATCGCCATTATAACCATCCATCATGCCCCGGTGACTGTATTGCCAGAACGTAAAGGTTTCGCCGTTTGGCAGGGTTTCCGGCCATGAATTATCCAGGTCGACAATCCAAATCTTATAATCTTTGTAGTCGGTGCCAATATACATTTTGAAAATCCGCTGGGTGGTATAGATGATCGGTTTGACCCCGTAATTAGCTTCGACTTCCTTTAAAAATTCGTCAAGGATAATCTTTACCTGTTCTTTGGGTAGCGGGTTTGCTTCATAAATACCGTATAATTCCAAATCTACCACTGGCGGCAGAATTTTATCCGATACCGGCACATTTTTGATAAAATTACTGGCCTGATCTTTTCCGGTTGTTTCGTAACTCAAAAAGTGATATGCACCAACTTTCAACTGTGTTTTTTGACTTTCTTCCCAGTTGGTCTTAAACTGTTCGTCGACATAATCTTTGCCTTCGGTGGCCTTGATAAAGGCAAAATCGATGTTTTGATCGGCCAGCAGCTCCCAATCAATCTCGCCCTGATAAGCGGATAGATCCACCCCCTTGACCAGATGATCTTCACTTTTGGTCTGATTAAATGTATGGGTAACCCCATAAATAATTAACACGATGATAAACAAAACTCCAATTCCCACTCCCAGTGAGACGGCTTTTTTTACGGTCATTCAGTAATCCCCCTATCCTTTAATGTAAACATTATAACAAAATATTTACTGGCGGGGAACCCTCTTAAGGAGTTATAATATAGCCATTATCATAATAAAATAATTTAAACAGATACCCCCAAGGAGATACTATGAAGATAAAACCCACCCTAACCCCGGTTCTTGCCGAAAAACTGGTTGCTTTGAAAGAAAATATCAAACGTTTCCCCAAGGTCAGCATTGCCTTTTCTGGCGGAGTCGACAGCACCCTGCTGCTGCAGGTGGCGGTTTCTGTGCTGGGGCCTAATGTTTTGCCAATCACCGTCAACGGCGCGATGCTGCCCGGCTCAGAATTTGCTGAAGCGCAGGCGCTAGCTAAAGCCATGGGGGCTGTGCCTCTGGTGATTGATGCTGATGTTTTTTCGTTGGAGAATTTTGTCAAGAACCCGGCCGATCGCTGTTATCACTGTAAGAAATTTATTTTCACCCAGATCAAAGATGCGGCCCGGGCCAATGGCTACGAGGTGATTCTGGATGGCTCCAACCTCGATGACATGAAGGACTACCGGCCAGGCATCAAAGCCCTGGGCGAGCTGGGCGTTTTCAGTCCGTTAAAAGAAGCCGGCCTGACCAAGCAGGATATCCGCGAACTCTCGGCTTATTACGGCTTGCCCACCGCCACCAAGCCGGCCATGGCCTGCCTGGCCACCCGGATTCCCACCAACACCCCGATCACTTCCGCCGCCCTGACAGCCATCGAAGCCGGGGAGGATTTTCTCAAATCCCTGGGTTTAAGCCAATACCGGCTGCGGCTGCTGGGCGAGACCGCTAAAATTGAATGCGACCCCGGTGATTTTACCGCCATCATCGAAAACCGCCTGGCCCTGATCGACACCCTGAAAAACCTCGGCATCAAAACCATCACCCTGGACCTGGCCGGCTACAACTGCGGCAATATGAACGGCTAAAACTCTTCGTTCAATTCATCCAGATCGCGATACATCTGGTAGAGATCGTAGTAAACGCCTTCTTCCCGGAGCAGTTCCTCGTGGGAGCCTTTTTCGACGATCCCGTCTTCGGTGAGAACTAAGATCGAGTCCGCATTTTTGATGGTCGTCAGGCGATGGGCGATGGTAAAGGTGGTTCGGCCCCGGGTCAGCTCTTTCAGGGATTCCTGGACAATCCGTTCACTTTCATTATCCAGGGCTGAGGTAGCCTCATCAAGAATCAGAATCGGCGGGTTTTTCAAAAAGACCCGGGCTATGCTGATCCGCTGTTTCTGACCACCGGAAAGCTTGATTCCCCGTTCGCCGATATGGGTATCGTAACTTTGGGGGAGCTTCTCAATAAACTCATGAGCCCCGGCAAGTTTAGCTGCCTGGATCACACTATCCCGATCGGCATCATTCCGGCCGTAGCTGATATTCTCATAAACCGTACCCGAAAAGAGATAAACATCTTGCTGAACCACCCCCACCTGGGTTCGCAACGAGTGCAGGGTCAGGCCCTGAATATCCTGACCGTCAATCAGAATCCGGCCGGAGCTGACGTTGTAGAAGCGCGGAATCAGATGGCACATGGTCGTTTTGCCACTGCCGGAAGGCCCAACAATGGCAATGTTTTCGCCGGCTTTCACCTCGACATCGATATGAGAAAGCACTGCCTCGCCGCCATCGTTATATTGAAAGCTGACATCTTCAAAGCGGATCTCGCCAACCACATCGGTCAGTTCCACCTCATTGGCCTGATTTTCATATTCGGTAGGTTCATCAAGAATTTCAATAAACCGCTCAAACCCGGTCATGCCGCGTTGAAACTGTTCCGCAAATTCGACAATCCGACGGATTGAAGCCAGCAAGGTGGTAACATACATCAGATAGGCCACATAATCGCCCGGGTTAATGGCCCCGTTGATCATAAAAATGGCCCCGCAGACCATCACCAGCAGATACATCAGCCCGTCAAAGAGCCGGGTGGTCGTCTGAAAACCGGCGAAATAACGATAGGTTTTTCTTTTAACTTCCAGAAACTGACTGTTCCCGACTTCAAACTTCATTTCTTCAATATTTTCATTGGCAAAAGATTTGACTACCCGAATCCCCAGCAAATTATCCTCCACCTGGGCATTGATATCGCCAGTCTTAACCCGGGACCGCATCATTTCCCGGCGCATCCGTTTACGGAAATAAGTGGTCGTCAACAGCATCACCGGCAAAGCTGCAAAAATAATCAGGGTCAGCCAGATATTAACGCTGGCCAAAATCGCAAAAGATACCCCGATTTTTAAACCGGCAATAAAAAATTCCTCGGGGCAATGATGGGCAAACTCGGTCACATCAAAAAGATCTGAGGTGATCCGCGACATCAGCTGGCCAATTTTAGTGTCACTGTAAAACGAAAAAGACAGTTTCTGAAGATGTGAAAAGAGATCCCGACGCATATCGGTTTCAATTTGGGCCCCCATGACATGACCAACATTGGCCATAAAATAATTGGCGACCGCATCGATCAGCCGCAGCACCAGATAAACCAGCCCCAGTTTTAAAATCGTCGTCATCGTAAGACTGGCCAGATCATTGATGGCGGTATTGGTAATAAACCGCACAATCAACGGCAAAACCAGATCACAAACCGTCGTCAGGGTGGCACAAAACAGATCCAACAACAGAATCCATTTGTATTTTTGATAGTATGGTATGAAACGTTTGATGAGTTGCGTATTCGTGATTCCCAAAAATATTCCTTCTTTCTTAATTGGTGTATTTAAAAACTTAGGGCAATTGGGAAACGGCTTGCCGCTTTCCAATTGCCCATTCATGGTCGTTGATATATTGCGTTACTGAATGTCTTTGGTCTGATCCTTCATGATTTCACTGAGGGATGTGGCCAGACCGGCCAACCCCTGAATTTCTGAAGGAATAATAATCTTGGTGGCTTTGCCGTCGGCGACCTTTTCAAAGGTGGACAAGCTCTTCAGGGCAATGACCGACTTGATCGGATCAGCTTCATTGAGCATTTTAACGCCCTGGGCAACCGCTTCCTGAACCTTGATAATGGCTTCCGCTTCCCCTTCGGCCCTTCTGATCTGGGCTTCGCGATCGGCTTCAGCACTGAGAATGGCGGCCGCTTTTAAACCTTCGGCGTTAAGAATAGCTGCTGATTTTTCCCCTTCGGCGACCAGAATCGCACTGGCTTTTTCACCCTCGGCCTGGAGAATTTTTTCCCGCCGTTCCCGCTCAGCCTTCATCTGCCGTTCCATGGCATTCTGGATAGCATCTGGTGGCATGATATTTTTAAGTTCGACGCGGTTGATTTTAATCCCCCAGGGGTCGGTGGCTTCATCGAGTATCACCCGCATTTTGGTATTGATAACATCCCGGGAGGTGAGAGTAGCATCCAGTTCCATATCGCCAATGATATTACGGAGGGTGGTGGCGGTGAGGTTTTCAATCGCCTTCATGGGGTTATCCACCCCATACATATAGAATTTAGGGTCGGTGACCTGTAAGTAAATAACCGTATCAATCTGCATCGTGACGTTGTCTTTGGTAATGACCGGTTGCGGCGGAAAATCCGCGACTCGCTCTTTTAAACTGATCCGCTTGGAAATCCGGTCAAAAATCGGAATCGCGATATGAAAACCGGTTTCCCAGGTAGCATGATAAGCACCCAGCCGTTCCACCACATAGGCGTTAGCCTGGGGCACAATCTTGGCATTGACAATAATCACAACAATAAAAATGATAAATATTACGCCTAAAACAATCAGTCCATACATAATTTTTTTCCTCCTTTTATTCAGAAACTATTTCTTTTTCAACCACTTTAACCATGGCCTTGACCCCTTCGATGCCCACCACGATCACTTCCGCATTAACGGGAATAACGGCCTCGCCGTCGATATTTCGGGCCGTCCAGGATTTGCCGTCAATTTTGACCGCCCCCTGTCCTTTGAGGTTATTGATTTCTTCCTCAACAATCCCCCGGTTTTGCAAGATCCGATCGGCATTGGTGGCCATTGTTTTGGGATCCAGATGTTTCTTTAAAAACGGCTTGGTCCCCAATAATAACCCAATCGAGACCGCGAAAAAAAGCGTCATCTGCAACCAGAAGGCGGCGCCAAAATAAGCGGCTGCCAAGGCCACCAGCGCCCCGATACAAAACCAGATCGAAACCAGCGCGCCCGCGGTAACCAGTTCAGCCACCAGAAAAACGACAAACAAGACCAACCAGACAAAAACAATATTCATCCTCTCACCTCCCTCATTCACTTGATTTCATTATAACATAGTTTGTTTCGTTTTTTTATGGCAACTGCACAAATCAGTTTTTTTTATTTTTTTCTTGCACATTCATTTTTAGTGTGTATAATTAAGAATAAGTGAATAAAAAAGCGAGCATAGGTGCCTTAGCAATAAGGAGAATAGGGAATCAGGTGAGAGTCCTGAACGAACCCATCACTGTAAGGGCGGAGCAAACCACAAGAACCACTGTTTTTTAATGGGAAGGTGTGGCGTAGCGCTAAAACCCCGAGTCAGGAGACCTGCCTATGAATCGATCCTGAATGAACGAAGGTAAAGTTCATGGCTGTTATTGTAAAAAATAACCGCTGTGGACTTTTTTATTTGCCAAAATCTTGCCATTCATAACTATACTGCCGTGAGCTTCGCTGTCTGTTTACATAAAACAATTTTTACACTGTACGGCGGACAGTCTATCGACTGTTCGCCTACACGTTACAAAATTGGTTATGAAAACTGACATCAAAGCAATTAAGGTTAGTTCTGAAATTGGTAATTATTTACAATAACTACAATCATTCAGGAGGAAACAATGACAATTCTGGAAAAAGCACGCGCTGGTGAAATCACCGCCGAAATGATTTATGTGGCAGAAAAAGAAGGGATCGATCCCGAGCTGATTCGCCAGGGGGTGGCTGCTGGTGAAATCGTCATCTTGATGAGTTCCCGGCCCAATATCAACCCGGTTGCCGTGGGCAAAGGTCTGTTTACCAAGGTCTCGGCCAGCGTCGGGATGTATGAAGCGGATGATACCATCGCCGGTGAAATGGCTAAGATCGATCAGGCCGTTAAGGCCAAGGCCGATACCCTGATGGACTTAAGTGTTCTCGGCCCGATCGACGAGATGCGCGAAAAAGTCTTAACCACCGTGGACCGGCCGGTGGGTACCCTGCCCCTGTATCAGACCCTGGCCGTGGCGCAGGAAAAATACGGTACCGCTTTAGATATGACCGCCGACGACATGTTTGCGATGATGGAAAAGCATGCTGCAGATGGGGTCAGCTTTTTAGCCCTGCACTGTGGCACCACCATGGATGTGATCAACCGCGCCAAAGAAGAAGGCCGGATTGATCCCCTGGTCAGTTATGGGGGTTCCCACCTGATCGGCTGGATGGTTCACAACCACTGTGAAAATCCCTTCTTTACCCAATATGACCGGGTCCTGGAAATCTGTAAAAAATACGATGTCGTGCTGAGCTTTGCCGACGGCATGCGCCCCGGCTGCATCGCTGATTCGCTGGACGGCGCTCAGGTTCATGAATTGGTGATCCTCGGCGGCCTGGTTAAAAAGGCCCGGGCGGCCGGAGTTCAGGTGATGGTCAAAGGACCGGGCCACGTGCCCCTGGATCAGATCCAGACCACCGTTCAATTACAGAAACAATTATGCGGCGGCGCGCCCTACTTTGTCTTCGGCTGTCTGCCCACCGATTCCGGAGCGGGTATGGACCACGTCACCGGCGCCATCGGCGGGGCCATCGCCGCCTTTTACGGCGCTGACTTCCTCTGCTACGTGACCCCGGCGGAACACATCGGCATGCCGAGTGCTGATGATGTTTATCTGGGGGTGATGGCCAGCCGCATTGCTGCCCATGCCGGCGATGTCGGCAAAGGGCATCCGACAGCCATTGCCTGGGATCTGGAAATGTCCCATGCCCGGCGGGAACTGAACTGGGGCCAACAGATGGAACTGGCCATCGATACCGAAACCGCCACCCAGGTCTGGAAGGATCGCAGCACCAACTTCGAATCTGAGTGCAGCATGTGCGGCGACTTCTGTGCCATGAAAATTGTCGGCAAGTATTTACGAGACGAAAACCAGGAAGCGAGGAACTAGTCATGACCCAAATGTTAAAAGCCCGTCAGGGTAAAATTACCGAAGAAATGGAAATGGTGGCGATCAGCGAAGGCTTCACACCCGAATTTATCCGCGCCGGAGTAGCCGCCGGCCGAATCGTCATTCCTAAAAATAAATTGCGCAACCGGACTAAAATCTGTGGTATCGGCGGCGGCCTGGACGTTAAAGTCAATGGCCTGATGGGCACCTCCGGTGACCGGGATGATATGGAAATGGAAGTCAAAAAACTCAAAATCATTGAGGAAACAGGTGCTCACGGCTTTATGGATTTAAGCATGGGTGAAGATATTGATACGATGCGAACCCTGAGTTTAACCAATTCCAATATCGCCGCCGGCTGCGTGCCGGTTTATCAGGCAGCCAAAGAAGCGGCTGATAAACGCGGCCTGATGGTCAATATGACCGCTGATGACTTGTTTGATGTGGTGGAAAAACAGTGCCAGGCCGGTATGGATTTTATGGCCGTGCACTCGGCCCTGAATATGGATCTGCTTAAAATATTGAAAAAAACCGGTCGTGTTGCCGATATCTGCAGCCGCGGCGGCTCGCTGATGACCGGCTGGATGTTCCATAACGATAAAGAAAATCCACTTTACGCTGAATTTGACCGGCTGCTGGAGATTCTTAAAGCCACCGATACGGTTCTCAGCATCGGCGATGCCATCCGCCCCGGCGCCAATGCCGATTCTCTCGATCAGGCCCACCTGCGCGGCTTAATGGTCGCTGGTGAGCTGACCAAACGGGCTCTGGCCGCTGGCGTTCAGGTGATGGTGGAAGGTCCCGGCCATGTCCCGCTAAACCATATTCCGTCAGCGATGCTGTTGCAAAAACGGCTTTGCTTTGACGTGCCCTACTATATTCTGGGCTTCCTGGCCACCGATGTGGCTCCCGGTTATGATAATATTTCCGGAGCCATTGGCGGCGCCTTTGCCGGTATGCACGGAGCTGACTTCCTGTGTTATCTGACCCCCGCCGAACATCTGGGTCTGCCCAATGAAGAAGATGTCCGCATCGGTGTCGAAACCACCCGGATCGCCGCCAATGCTGCCAATGTCTTAAAGCGTGGCGGCGCGGCCTGGAACCGTGATCTGGCAATGTCCCGGGCGCGGGTTTCCCGCAACCAGGAGGAACAGGTCAAAAACGCCATTAATCAGGCCAATCTGATCTCCGCTTTGGCGGCCCAAAAGCCATCCCATGGCTGTGCCGTCTGTGCCGACAGCAAATGTCCGGCCGATGTAGCAGCGGAGTTTTTTGGGCTGGCTTAAATAATAAACCCTCCGGTGCGGGCGGCTTACCCACCCGCACCCTGGATAATGATAACGGATCAATCTTCCATATTCATTTAATATCAATAGAAGGGATAAATACCATGATCGAAACCAAATATACCTTAAAACAGGTCATCGATAATACCGAACCGGCAGATCCCAAGTGGCGTCAGGCGGCCCGGGATCATATTGAAAAATTGGCAATTCCGCCCTGGAGCCTCGGTCAGCTGCTGGTTGTCGCTGAACAACTGGCCGGGATTCAACGCACCATCCGCCCCAATGTCGATAAAAAAATGGTCATCACCATGGCCGGGGATCACGGCGTGGTGGCCGAAGGCGTTTCCGCCTTTCCCCAGGAAGTGACCCCGCAGATGGTAGAAAACTTTGTCAAAGGCGGAGCTGGCATTAATATTCTGGCCAAAGCCGCCGGCGCCGAAGTGATTGTCGTCGATATGGGCGTCGCTGTGGACATGCCCGAACTGGTTGAACAAGGCGCCATCATCGACTGTAAGATCGCCCATGGCACCAAAAACTTTTACCGCGAACCGGCAATGACCCGGCAACAGGCCATTGCCGCCCTGGAAGCGGGCATCAATGTGGCTTCCAAGGTCATTGAAGAACAGGGGATCAACCTGCTGGCCACCGGCGATATGGGGATCGGCAACACGACCCCCAGCGCCGCTATTTTAGCCGTCATGGCGGAGTATCCGGTTTCATCGGTAACCGGCCGGGGCACCGGCATTGATAACGCCGCTCTGATTAATAAGATCAAAGTGATTCGCGAATCGATTAACCGCCATCAACCGGATAAAAGCGATCCCCTTGATGTGCTATCAAAAGTGGGCGGCTATGAGATTGCCGGGATTGCCGGCGTGATCCTGGGGGCTGCCTATCATCAGGTCCCGGTGCTGGTGGACGGCTTTATTTCCACTGCCGGCGCGCTGATTGCCAAGGCCCTCTGTCCCCAATCCCTGGATTACATGATTCCCTCCCATCAGAGTGAAGAACCCGGGCATCAGCTGATGTGGCAGGCCCTGGGATTACGGCCGCTGCTCAACCTCAATTTCCGCTTGGGGGAAGGCACCGGCGCGGCGGTGGCCATGCACCTGGTCGAATCCTCAGCCCGGGTCATCTGTGACGTCTTAACCTTTGCCGATGCAGGAGTAACCAATGGTCATGAAGGGGTATGATCCCCGTACCAATGGCGGCCAGTATCTGGAAGATCTGGCTACTGCCTACTGGGTTTCCGACGCTCTATTCACGGCACTGGAAATGGATCTTTTTCAGACCATCGATGATTTCGGAATCCGGGGCGCCAATCTCTTTGAGCTCGCCCAAAAACTACAGGCCAATGAAAGCGCCCTGGAACGTTACCTGGCACTTCTTAACAGCCTGGGATTAGTGGGCTACTACAAAAACGTATATTATAACCAATTAATTACCAAAGAATATTTACTGAAGGCGAGTCCCCTTTATCAGGGGGACTCGCTGCTGTGGCGAAAAAATCTAAGCGATGACTGGAGTACCCTGAAAGCCGCGCTGACCGCCGGCGGTCGGGTCAACTTTCTGCCGGAAACGATCAGTGAAGCGGAGCTGAATCGGCGCCGGGCCAAATATATCAAGGCCATGGACAATGTCGCCAAGCTTAAAGCCCGGGACTGCACCACCTTTTTTACCGCCCTCAGCGGCGCTATTCTCGATGTGGGCACCGGCTCCGGGGCCATGGCCCTGGCTTTTTTAGAGGCCTTTCCGGACACCGACGCGACCCTGTTAGATATTGAGCAGATGCTGCCCCAGACCCAAAAGCTTGTCGCTGCCACGGGGTTTGCCGATCGGGTTTGCTACCATCCTGCTAATATTCTGGAACCAGAATGGGGACTTACTCAAAAGTATCAGCTGATCATCCTTTCAAATATTGTTCACGCCTACGCCGAAGCGGAAAATGAACAGGTTTTAAAAATCGCCGCCAGCCATTTGAGCGATGACGGCATCATTCTGATCCATGATTTCTTTAATGAACATGACCCGATCAAAGCCCATCTGAGCGATATCAATATGTTTTTAAACACCTACAACGGCAAGGTTTTTTCCGGAGCCTGGGTAATTGCCGAACTGGAAAAGCATGATTTGGTCACCTCGCCGCTGATGCCCCTGGCCACCGACACGGCCCTGATCTTTGCCGCCCGATCTCAGTCGGTCCTGGAGCGCCTCTGTTTAAAATAAGATACTGATTAACCGCTAATTAACTCAAGGAGAAACCATGAAAATACTTTTCATTCAAGCCCTCTCAATGGAGGGTATCGATATCGAGCGGGTTTATCCCATTGGGATCGTCGTCCTGGCATCCCAGGTCGAACGCCAAACCAATCATCAGCTGCAGATTTTTGACATGAATATGGCCCTCGATCCCTATGGGGATCTGCGGCAGCAGCTGGATGTTCATCAGCCGGACGTGGTCTGCCTGTCGTTACGAAACATCGATCCCCTGGGCAATAAAACCTCATCGCTGATTCCCGGCTTTGCTGTTACCCTGGCTTTTATCAAGCGCTACTTACCAAACACCAAAATCTTAGCCGGCGGAACCGGTTTTTCGCTGTTTCCGGAACGGCTGATGAACGAATATCCGGAAATTGATTACGGCGTCACCGGTGAAGCTGAAAAAATCATTGTGCCGCTGCTGGAAAATCTGGACAACCCGCCCCGCCTGCCAGGACTCTGTTTTCGGGAGCAGGGCAAAGTCACAATCGTTCCGCCAGTTGGCGATTATGATATGCGGGGTTATGTGATGCCCAACCGCGATCTGCTCGATCCCCGACCCTACCTCACGGTCAATAAATATGTGGAAAGTATCGGTGTGGAAACCAAACGGGGCTGCTGTTTTAGCTGCGGCTACTGTTCCTATCCGCTGCTGCAGGGAACTAAAATGCGCTGCCGTACCCCGGAAGCGGTGGTCGACGAAATTCAGTTTCTCTATGACACCTACGGCGTCACCCGGATCCATTTCACCGATTCAGTGGTCAATATTCCCGTCGATCATCTCGATGCGATCTGTACCGAAATTATCCGGCGCGATCTGAAAATCAACTGGAGCGGCTTTTTCCGGGAAAACCTGTTAACCGAGGAAAATGTCGCCCTCTATACCCAGTCCGGCTGCGAATGTTTTTCGCTGTCCCCCGACGGCCTCAGCCAGACAGCCCTGGATGCCATAGATAAACATATGCGGGTCCAGGATATCCTCGACACCGCCCAGGTTCTGGCCAACAGCGGCGTCGTTACCGTTTATCACTTCCTTGTCAATACCCCCGGAGATACCGCCGCAACCCAGCAAGAAGCCAAAGACCTGATCGACGCGATTTATGCGATCCATCACGCTTCCAAAACCCTGGGCACCATCGTTCTCAATAATATCCGGATTTTACCAGGCACCAAGGTCGAACAGCAGGCGCTGGAGCATGGCGTGATCACCCCAGAAACCGATCTGCTCTACCCGACCTATTACAACCCGGCGCCCTTTGACCGGGTCCGTTATGAGCTGGAAATCTATCATACCAAAAAAAATATCTTTATGTGGCAGGAGGTCACCTCATGAACGTCATCCTATTAGAACATCCCCGCTCCTACGGCGACGACCGCTGCAACGATATTGCCAACGCCCCCCTTTCCGCCTGCCTGAACACCGGCTATATCGGCGGCATGCTGGCGGCCAACAAGATTGATGTGACGATTGTCGACGGTTATCTGGAACAGCTGGATTATCCGGCCATTGAAGAACAGATTGCAGCGCTGAAGCCGACGATTTTAGGGATTCACCTGGTTTATCACTGGGAGGACAATAAAACCCTTTATCAGTTTATCGAACACGTCAAACAAACCTATGGGATTGCCTATGTCTGCGTCTATGGTTTTTACCCCACCTTTGCCTATGAAGAAATCCTAACCCGCTGTCCGGCCATTGATGGCGCCTTACTGGGCGAGGCTGAACTGACTTTTTTAAAGCTGGCCGAAAATTTCCCTACCGTCCCCCAGGCGGGAATCGCCGCGCGCAGTGATACCGGCATCGTCGCCAGCCGCGGCGAAGTGGTCATCGATGTTGATAGCTTGCCCTTTCCCCTGCGCAGCGCCGGTTCCTATTCGTTTGGTGAGGTCAATATTTCCGGCAGCCGGGGTTGCTACGGCGGCTGTACCTTCTGCTATATCAACCCCTACTACGGCGATACCAAACGGAAATGGCGGGGCCGCAGTCCGGAGAATATCATCGCCGAAATCGATGCGGTGATGCAGGAAACCGATATCCGTTACTTTTATTTTATGGATCCCAACTTCTACGGCCCCGGTCGCGCCGGCAAAGAGCGGGTCCTGAAACTGGCCCGTCTTTTAAAGGAACGCCAGATCCACTTTGGCATTGAAGCCCGGGCCAACGATATTGAAGCCGAAACCATCAAAGCCCTGACTGACGCCGGTCTTAAACACATCCTGATCGGTCTGGAAAGCGGCCGGGACGAGGCCCTGAAACGGCTGAATAAGCTGACCACGGTGGCCGATAATGAGAATGCCCTGCGCATCCTGCGGCAATACGGGATCGAACCCAGCGTCGGCTTTATCATGTTTGAACCCGACTCGACCCTGGAAGACCTGAAAGTCAACTATGACTTTTTAATGCGCAACAAGCTACTGGATAAATTGGAGATCAGTGTCAACGTGCTCTACCATCATATGATTATTCTCCAGGGCAGCTCATCCTACAAAGCCCTGCAGGAGCAGGGACGGCTGAATATTTCGGCGCACTCCACCTATGAGGCGGACACTGATTATCTCAATCCCCGGGTGGCCATGCTGGCCGGGATGATGCGGGATATGACCAATCATATCTTTTCGTATATGAAGGATACCTGGGAACTGAGCTTCAAAAAAGATCCGGTGATTCTAGAAAAATACCGGATGATCAACCAGCTGCTGGTTCAATCCTTTGAAGATTATCTTTATTTACTAAAAAACCGAGAACTCAGCACCGATCAGCGCAACAACTATGTGGAGGTCTTTAATCGTACCGTTGATGAAATAATGATCTAAATCGGGTAGGAGGCTGACCATTAATTGATCAGCCGACCTCCCACACCACCG
>NZ_JBDODG010000039.1:0-102230 GCF_039830195.1 Acetobacterium sp.
CTATTTTACCTCATTTCCTTGCAATTTGGGACTGCACTTTTATGATAACACTCCAAATATATCCCTGATCAGGAGCTTTTTTTGCAACCTCAAGAACTGATTGTCAAAAGTTCTCTTCATTTCTTATCTGATTCAGATAAGGCGGGTATAGCATTCTATGTGCGATGTAAAAAATCCAATCGGGCTGGTCTGTCCCCTGGCGAATATACTCAAATACCATTTTGCACATTGGTTCGGTAATAGCAGTTTCACCGGATATTTATGCTCTATTGCCTGGATACTAATAATCTCTCGCTGTGGATACCTCGTGAATGCCGTTCTGTTCGATTTCCTAACACTCACGTATAGATTACAGTTGGTCTTAGCTTTGGCAGTGAACACTTCGGAAGCTTCCTATTTTTCTGGTGAATACAGTCAGCAACGTGTTTTATGTGGTTTTAAATTGACGTTATTTTTAAAAAAAACTAACCGATTTCGCGGGAATCTGCTCAGCGTTACCTTATTTTTTATTTCAGCAACGAGCTAATTATGGATCTATTGACTAGCTTCGCAACCAAAACGGAGGGGAATTTACAAACAAGGTCAATTATTATGCAATCTACTCTGGCTTAAATACAACCGGACATTCTGATCACTGCTTATCTGAAAAAATATTCATACTCTATCCGGAAAGCTTTTCAGAAGCAGTGTTTTCTAATTCACTCAGGTGAGAAAGGGAAAGGGCATTGAGAAAATAAGTTCGCCAAAGAGCTGCACTATTGTAATGAAGATCAATTTTTTAGCAATTTCCTAATTAATGCGGCCACGTGAAGTCATTATGACAACCTTAGAACGCTTTAAAATAATTACTATTCGAAAAGAATGCCAAAATAGCGATCATCACATTGGATAAAGCAGGTATCATGTCAACAGTTTTCTTTCGTATAGTAAACCACCTATCTCTAACGATTAAGATTATAATTCATCAAACGCTGAGTAAATGATAGACAGTATTTATTATCAGCATTTTATGCAATGATGTACTAGATGTTGAAAATGAACTTATCCAATTGAGAAAAGAAGACCAACTCATACTGGCGGAAAATGACATCCTAAAAAATCAGCGATATAACCCTCGCTGTGCTTGGGTACTCTAAAATACGAAATTAGAATTCTATTCGCACCAGTCAAGATCCTATTCAATATCAGTAATGTGCCGTTACCAAAAATGCCTTATATTGCATTTTAAAAAAGACCAGAGTAGCCGGAACCAATCATCCCTGTCGTGATTCAGATAATGATTGATTGCATCATGCGGTCACCAGATATGATACCGTGCCAAATAAAACTGGCTTACTGATTTATTTGGCTTTGCTAGAAACAGATACAGATTGGAACAGCTTGAAATTTTTCATACTATTCAAGGAAGAGAAATAGCAGCAATAGCATTGATCGCGTAAACGAGATCTTTAAACTTTGTAGAACCTTAAATAACAGCAGTTTCCTTTGTGCAATTCAGCAACAGCTTTCAATCATTCACCTAAATAATGTTCAACGTTATTTACAGGAATAATAACTGTAGCCAACGCATTTTTTCATAATTGACCTACTCATCTTCCTATTTTCATGTCTCAAAAATAGCTTTAAGTTTATCCATGATATTTTGTTCATAGTATTCCTTTGCTGTATTTTGAGCTCCTCGCGAAAGTTCATTATAATTTTCCATATTATGTGTCTCTGTTAATCTCACCATAATCTTTGATAATTCATTTGAATTTCCAACCGGAAATTTGTATCCGTTTATACCATCATGAACATAGTAATCTGGTGCGGCATATGAACTTGATACAACTGGAATGCCGCATGACATTGCTTCTATGGCAACCAACCCCAAACTCTCACCTTCTCGTTTAGTCGGAAAAATAAAATAGTCGATCAGCCCATAAAACAACGCTAGTTCTTTTTGCGGCAACAATCCCACTCTACAAATAACATCTTCCAGTTTATTTTTTCTAATAAGTTGCTCCAATTCTTTTTCTTCTGGACCGCAACCAACTAAAATATAATTCGCTTTAATACCTTTTGAAATTGATTTAGATACGGCTTCTATATAGGTATCCCAGCCTTTATCTTTGCTTATTCTACCAGCCATACCAAAATTTAAATGCCGCTTATCCAACCCATATTTCTCTTTGAGATTTCTTTTGTTTTCTATGCTTAAAGGATGAAAAACATTATGATTTACTCCAGCTGACGGGTACACATAAATGGTTTCAGTTTGTAAGCGATATTTCTGCGACACATATTTTTTAAAATATTCGCTAGGTACAACTATTTTTTCACTTTTTCCCAATATCGCTATTGTATACTTTTGCAGCTTCTCCTGTTTGGAGTTTTCAGGAACGACATCACTACCATGGACATTTGTATATATTGGCTTTTTTCTCATTTTATTTGCAATAAGAACCGGTATACTGCTATGAGAAGCATAATGCACATAAACTATCTCATAAGTTCCAAATAGTAATTTCAGGACAGTCTTAACGTAAAACAAAAAATAGTTTTTAGCTTTTCCTATTTTGGAATCGCTAAAAAGCATCACACATTTTTTATATTTAATACCTGCGATGTCCAACTGATCACAGAACTTCTTAACAAATATGCCGTATGAAGGATGTTTTGAATCTGGATACATATTTGACACTATAACTAACTTCAAACTGGTCTCCTCAATTATTTTCTATAAATTGCACAATACTTTCAATGATTATATTTGAATTGGATTCATATTCCTGATACTGCTCCATCTTGCTTGTCTGAATGGCAGCTTTTAAATCTTCCACATCCCAGCATGGGCAAATTAAATTTAATCCGTCAAACTGCCTAATCAACTGTATTTGATGGTCATCTACATGCTCTCCATATCTAGCAAGCCTTGGCACTGCAATTACTTTTTTTCTTTTTTTTACCGCACCAATAATTGCCCCTGTACCACCATGGGTGATCACCGTGTCACATTTGGATATAGTGCATGCAAATTCATTTCTGTCTAAAAAAGATTTATAAATATAATGCTGTGGTATGTAATCACTTACACCAATTTGAGCAAATACCTCATCTGATATAGTTCCATCTGCAACACATTCATCAATTTTTTTTAGCAATCTGTTAAATTGGAATCTTTGACTTCCTAATGTTACAAATATCATGTTCTTCCTCCTCGTTAATTTTTTAAAGCGCTGTATACAATCAATGAGTATCTCTGGATAAACGAATCATCATTGATAATCACTTTGTATTAATAGATGCCACCTAAATAAATTGCTTTTGGATAAAATTCTTTCATTTGTGGCCATTGAACATAAAACTGATCTGCATATTTATAAAGTAGTTTTCCTGATTGAGTAGGACTTATTACTTTCGCAAATGATTCTATGTAAATCAGCTTCTTACCAAACATTTTACATATCAAACAAAGAGGAATCATTGCCAATACACCGGTACATATGATTATATCTGGTTTTTCAACTATATATAATTTCAATGCTTTAAATGCATTCATAGCTAATCTTGGAAAACATGATTTTTCTTTTCTATTTACTTGCAACATGTAATAAACCTTTATACCTTTTACATCTGAACCGTATTCCGTTTTTTCAGAAACAACAACGCTATCATATTTATCCATCAATGGTCTCAGCATCATCAACTGCTCAAAGTGACCGCCTGACGAAGCCGCAAAACATATTTTTTTCTTTTTTTTGTACACAACGCTCACTTCCTTTGATCAATCTCTACCGAATGGTCTTTTGTAAGGACCTATTCACACACATTATCCAAACAGCTGTCCTCAGGATTTGCAAGGATTGTATTGCATACTTTCTTGAAATCTATTAAATTACAGTCAACTTTACTACCGAAGAAATTACTGCCATATTTACGGGAGACAGTAACTACCATAAACAAAGGACGGATTATCATAGCACATGCCATGCGAGGAATGAACCAACTACATTATTAATTCACTCCATTGTTCTAACCTTGGTCGAAATGACTGGCCTTTCGTATCATCATTCTTTCAATCCATATTCGTTACGATTCTAGTATTTAATAGACTTTTAGTAGGCAAGTATTGATTTTTTTCATCAGTCACATTTTTCATGTAAACGATCAACAAAGCCTCACTCTTTATTTCAACGCTCTTTTCATTTGTTTCATAAGACTTTGTTGTTCCCATTATTTCTATAGCCCAATAAAATACGTTGCATATTTTACATTTCTATATAGCATTTGTTCCTGTCATCATTAAATCTCCCAATAAAAAATCCACCATAGTCCCCCCCCACAGTGGATCATTTACCCAAGTCTCATACCAATACAACCTCATCCTACACCGCACCACACCGTCCAAACACCACCATCACCGTCTTAAACAATATCTTAACGTCCGAACCCATCCGCCACTCACTGATATATTTATTGTCTAAGGCCACGACTTCTTCAAAATTCGTCACCTGGCTGCGGCCACTGATCTGCCATAAACCGGTGATCCCGGGCTTCATTGCCAGTCTTGACTTGTGGTGAAAGCTGTATTCATTAAACTCATCCAGCGTCGGTGGCCGGGTGCCCACCAGTGACATATCGCCTTTTAGGACATTCCACATCTGCGGCAACTCATCTATACTAGTCGAGCGGATAAACTGACCGATCCCTTTGATAATCCGGGGATCATTATCCATCTTAAACATCAGTCCGTCCATTTTGTTCTTGGCCAGCAATTCTGCCTTGCGCTTTTCGGCATCCGGATACATGGACCTAAACTTATAGATTTTAAAGGGCCGCCCGTTGGTCCCGACTCGGGTTTGGGAGTAAAAGATCGGACCGGGACTTTTAATGTAAATCATCGGGGCCACAAAGAGACAACAGATCCCCATGATCAGCAATCCCACCAGGCTGCCGCAAATATCAATTACCCGTTTAACAAACAATTGCCGGACACTGATGACGTTTAAACCGCTGGTGACAATTTTGTACTGGCCAAACTCCTCAATGATTTCTTTCTTGGGATATTTACTCTTTCGTTCACCCAGCACATAATGGACCACTACCCCCATCGTAATACAGGTTTCTTCAATTTCATAAATCAATTCATTGTAATGATTGGCAAAGATCAGGACATCGTCAACTACATTTCTTTTGATATATTTATAGGCCGCCTCTTTAGATGGCAATTGGGGAATCTTACAGCCCTCAGCCGGCTGATCATCCAACACTACTACACGATTGAAATGGTACGCCTCGCAATCATTGTTCTGAACGGTTCTGATAATGTTGTCCAGTTCATCAAGGCGATCACTGAACGTGAAGATGACCCCCTTCTTGGCGTTTATACTCAGTGTTAAACGCTTTTTGCTGGCTCTCTTAATCAGACTCCTTGCCGTATAGGTTAGCACTAATGTCAGTAAATACATTAGGGTTAAATTCAGCCGTGAATAAACGGCGGTGGTTTTTAAAATAAAGGTAATGAAGATGACCCATCCATAAATCAAACTGACCTGATATAAGACCGACGTCGCTTCATCAAAATAACCGCGGCAATAAATGTTCTTGTAGGCATCGTTAAGTAAAACGTAAATATAAAAACATATGCTCATAATCAGGGCCAGCTCAAAATACGTTCGGTAATTGTTCTGTGAAATAATACCATTGATAAGCGGTAATAAAAATGCAATATTCAGACAGATAAAATCGCTTATTGTAAACTTATAGTACTTTATCCAACTTTCCTTATAAAGCTTATACATCTCTTACCCCATTTTCAAAATACATCTATTCGATAAAAACTGCTTTTGTTCTATTCTGCCGATTTATAAAAAAGGTCAACGGTTAGTTGGGTTAAATTGCCCTGATCCGGGTAAAACTCTATGAATTCCGGGCCCTGGCGGGCTTCACCAACCATGGTGAAAATGGCCGCTTCGGGATAGGTTTTAATATAGTTCTGAAACTCATTCAACTTAACATAATCACAATCGGTGATCAGATAATCTTCTACGGCGGCAAAGGATTTGACTAAAAAATTGCCATTTTCACCCACCCGCAGTCTTAAATTATTATAAAACCCGTTGATATACTGTTCCTGTCGGCGAATCCGGGATAAATTGGTGCCGTCCGCGACATCCATCCGGCGCCTGATAAATTGCAAGGCCAGATCACCACTTAAGGTTACCGGGGTCTCCGGTAAAAAACCAGGATTAATGGCCGTCAGATCTTCTTTAATAACAACCGGTACCCCGCCTACCATATCATTTAAGACCGGTATGGCATCCATTTTCATAATGGCGTAATTGTCAACGGTAATCCCGCCCAGCAGTTTTTCGACGGCATTGACGGTATTTTCGGCACTGTCTTTCAGTCCGGTTCCATAAGTATGGGACAAGGCAATTTGTTCAAAGGCTGTGCCGGCACTTTTGCCGCCCAGCCCCAGCACCGGTACTTCCATCATGGTGTCCCGGTTGATAATCAAAATTTTACAGGTGTTTTTATTTTTATCGTAGGCAATCAGGGCGAGAAAGTCGATCTGCTCATTGTTCAGGTATGAGTCACTTTCTGCTACCGCACCAAACTTGTCAACACCACCGAGAAGAAAAGTATACACATCGGGATCTGGTAAGTATTTCTGATCATTGATATAAATTGCTTTCGACTCTTCATAATCGGTCAGGGTCTGACCGGCATTTTCGATTTCTTCCTGTCCAAATACTTGTCCAAATTTGTGTCCAAAATTTGTTACTGCTAAATAAGCAGTAACAACCGCAATCGTGCCGATAATCAGGATGACAAAGGTACGAAAAACGATGTTACTGCCAGTTCTACTATTCTTTCTCATCTGGTCTGATTAATTATACGGATTTTTTCTTTTTCAGGGCCACGAATACAACTGCTAAAATAACAGCACCCAGACCTAAAACCGGAATCAGCATTGAGAAGGTATTACCGTTGCCGCCTGCTTCACCGGTAACGGTTGGTGGGGCTGCGTTTTTCTTGGTACTTTCAACGGTGGTTGTTGCTGCTGCGGTACCCTGATCGGCTACCAGAATTGCAACCGGGCATAAATGCGGGAATTTAACGGTTAATGAGCCATCGGCATTGACGGTTACATCTTTAGACTCGATGAAATCCCATTTGCCGGTATCCTTATTGAAAACAGTCACGATCACGGTATCCCCTGGTTTATAACTGCCACTCATAGTCAGCTCCAGTTTTTGGCCTTTGTCAAATTTTAAATCCTGATTCACTTTGATATCAAAGATCTCACGAACCACAACCTTATCAGCCGCAATTCCGGGGTAATTCTTAGTCAGGAAATCGCCTAAATCTTTGTTGTATTCTGAGTTGGGGTTGGTGAATTGAGCTTTAGCTTCGTCGTAAATTGCTTTTTCTTCGGGACTTAATGTTCCCTCTGCTGCATCGGCGGTAATCTTAATGTCGCCGGCATTAATGGTGATCGGGTTACCATCGGCATCGGTGAATGTCGCTGCCCCCACAACATCCGGTGCTGCCTTTGAGCTGACACTCGGGGCGACCGATGCAAATACCTGCGCACTTGTCAGTGATAACAGCACGGCTGTCATCAACACAATAACCTTCCAATTCTTCTTACCTTTCATAAATGATTCCTCCTTCTAAATACTGGTTTTGTTTATCATGAAAAGCTTTTACACTTTTTATGCCTAGTTTTTTTTCAATCGTTTGATAGGCTTCCCCCACATTGGGTGGCCGCGATGTTAAATTGTGACAATCTGAACCGATAAAATCAACGCCATTTTCATTGAACAGCTTCAGGGCTTTTCTTTGGGTACCGCGGTTGATAAAGTAATCGGCATTGACCTGGATAAAAAAGTTATCACAGACATAGTCAATATTATCAGTTCGTTTTTGCAGCCGCAGATAGCGATCCAAATGCGCGATCACCACTTTCAGCCGAGTTCTGTTTTCAATGGCATGGAGCGAATCGAGCATCCGTTTCGTCCAGGCGGTCATTGGCATTTCAATTAATATGAAATCGGTATCGGAAATCTTCAGTGCTCCGATATCTTCGGTGGTGACGATCCCATCATAATAAGCGACTTCTGCGCCAATCCGGATTTTATCCAGTGGTACGGTCAGCGATCTGATCGCGCTGGCTCTTCTGACTAAAAAATCGATCGGTTTTTCCAGCCAGGGATAAAAGTGCGGCGTCGCAACGATCATTTCAACCCCCTGATTGAAGGATGCTTCAATCATTTTCGCTGATTCTTCAGGGTTTTTACTGCCATCATCCATCCCCGGTAAAATGTGCGAATGAAAATCAATCATCCGATCACCCCTGGGGTAGCGAAGGACTGGCCTTCACATAGTCTGCTTCATAATTCTTTTGATACGCATGTTTTTTATAATACCCCAATTTTGCCTGATTATAGCCATTAAACACAAAACCCAAAACTTTTGTATGTGAGAATTTCAACTGTCTCATGGTTTCATTGAGCGCTTTTTGATCACAGCGATCCTGGCGTACCACTACCACCATCCCGTCGATATGCTTCGAGGCAATCACCGCGTCAGCAACAACGGTGATGGGGGGTAAATCAATTAAGATATAATCATAGTTCTCGGAACAGATTTCCAGAAAACCCTTCATTTTGTTGGAATCCAGCAATTCGGCGGGATTCGGGGGGATTCGGCCCGTCGGTGCGAGGTCAAACTTAACCAGTTCTGACATTCTGACGCCCACCAGGATATCACCCGGGGCAATCTCATGGTTTACCAGCAGGTCGGTCAAGCCGACATTTTCATTAAGGCCCAGCTTGGACGCGACGGTCGGTTTTCTAAAATCGGCTTCGAGAACCAGCACCTTCTTATCGTTTGCGGCTATCGCATAGGCGATATTGATGGTGGTCAGGCTTTTGCCTTCGCCACTCAAGGCACTGGTGATGCCAATGATCTTGCATTTTTTATCATCGGCAAACGAGAATTCCAAATTGGTCCGCAACAGTTTATAGGCTTCTGCGGCTTGAAAATTCAGGCTGCCGCCGATTTTTTGCTGTTCTGTTAATTTATTCCGATCTGCGCCCTTACCAGCGGTGTTTTTCTTTCTCCAACCCATCAGTAGGCACCTCCTTTCGCTCTTGTTTTACTTGTAATTACTGTAATAGTAACCATTATTACTTGTTTTACTGTCCATATCGGGAATAATTGCCAGTAACGGGATTTCCTCATAGTTTGTGATCAGGTAATTATCGTCGCGGATGATGGTGTCGCTGAGTTCCAGGGCAATAATCAGCCCGGCACATAAAAGAAAACCGATTAACGCCCCGACTAAACTGTTTTTAATCAGGCTGGGACTGCTTTTCTCCGCCGGGATAACGGCGTAGTCAACGATCCGCACCGAGCTGCCTTCAACAATACTGCTGATTTTTTCGGGCAGGATGCCGGCAATGGTATTGGCAATTTTTTCGGCCCGGTAGGGGTCGGTATCGGTCACGACCACTTCAAACACTTCGGTGGAGCTGACTGATTCTGCCGTGATCATTTTGCTTAGTTCCTCATAGGTTAAATCCAGCTCGGCCTTGCTGATGATCTCGCTCAGCACCTGTCGGGACTGCAGAATGACAATATAGGTTTCAACCAGACTTTTGGCGGCGGAAATATCCCCGCTGGTCAGACTCAGGGCGGCGGAATCAAATGACAGTGAACTATTGTTAACATACATTTGTGCCTTTGATTCATAAAGTGGTTCCACCAGGAAATAGGTAAAAGCCAGTACCAGGCCACCACATATAACCGCTGAGATCACAATTAACCAGGCTTTACGCCAAAGTGCTTTGAGCAGTTTAAGGATATCTATTTCTAAATCTTCTTCTAATTGATGTGTCGTGTTCGCCATTGATTCTCCCCTAAATTAAAGTGTACGTGGTTTCTTAAAACTTTATTAAACTTTTTTCATTCTTTTCCATTCTAGCACAATTTTTTTTGCACCACAACGTGTGGCAACTTGTGTGACACGTTTTTTGGCATTTTTTTGAAATTATTTTTTATTGTTTTTTACGATTTTTTAGCATATGTCAAAGATTTTCGTTTTACTTAAGATTTTTAAGCATTATGCTGAAAAATTGGCATAAAAAAAACGCCGGTCAACGGCGCGAGGTGGTTGCTAAACTTCCGTACCGACCAATTGTTAATCTGTTGTCGGTACCGGGGTTACTAGCGTATTTTAATTCAGTTCACTCAATATCATCTGGTTTTGGAGGCGGGACTGGTTTAGGTCAATGATCCGCTGATTTTTGGAGCCCCGGAATTTGAGTAGCAGGCTCTTTTGGGTTATGTCGAACTTCCCGTCCACCAGCAGATCGGTGTGCTCCAGCAGTTGCTGCTGATCTTTGTTGGCGATCAGGGTTTCGTAGCGGTAGCCGCTGTAGGCTATCACATGATAGCCCAGCTGCCGGGCACGGCGGGCCAGTGCGGCAAAGGCCTGCGGCTGTTCAAAGGGTTCCCCGCCGCTGAGGGTAATGCCGTCCAGCAGCGGGTTCTTTTGCATTTCGTCTAGAATAGTTTCGATGTCTACCAGCTTGCCGCCGCTAAAATCATGGGTGGCCGGGTTATGGCAGCCCTGACAATGATGGCGGCAGCCCTGGGCAAACACCACCAAGCGGATGCCCGGGCCATCGACAATCGATTCCTTAACGACGCCGGCAATTCTTAGCTGGGGGTTCATTACAGTTGCTCCAGCCGGTCCCCACCAGCCATTGGCCCGGCGGTATTGAAATGATTGATCCGATCTCTCACTTCGGCTTTTTTGGCGTCGTTGAAGCGGTCCAGGGTTCCGACCAGATAACCGGTGATGCGACGGATCCGTTCAAATTGAACATCACCTTCGCTGCGGCCGCAACTGGGGCACTCATCGCCAATGATGCCGGTATAGCCGCAGACCGGATCCCGGTCCACCGGGTGGTTGATTGAGCCATAGCCGATGCCGGCTTCTTTCATGGTTCTAACCACTTTTTCAAAGGCTTCCAGATTGTCCAGCGGGTCCCCATCCATTTCCACATAGGTGATGTGCCCGGCGTTGGTCAACTCATGATAGGGGGCTTCCAGGGTGATTTTTTCATAAGCGCTGGTGGGGTAGTAAACAGGAATGTGAAAGGAGTTGGTGTAGTATTCGCGGTCGGTGACGCCGGGGATCTCACCAAAGACCTGTTTATCCAGTTTGACAAAGCGTCCGGCGGTGCCTTCGGCCGGGGTACCCAGCAGGGTGAAGTTGAGCCGGTACTGCTCACTGGTTTCGTCCATTCGTTTGCGCATATGGCCGATAATGCTAAGCCCCAGAGCCTGCACTGCGGCCGCTTCACCATGGTGTTGGCCGGTTAAAACGGTCAGGCATTCGGCCAGGCCGATAAAGCCCATGCTCAGGGTGCCATGTTTCAGCACTTCGCGGATTTCCATCTCGTCGCTCAGCTCGGCAGAGTCAATCCAGACGCCCTGGCCCATCAGGAAGGGAAAATTCTTTACTTTTTTGTGGGCCTGAATTTCAAATCGCTCCAGTAGCTGCTCAATGACCAGATCGATTTTCTGATCCAACTCTTTAAAAAACAGTTCCTGGTCGCCTTTGCTGTTTAAGGCAATCCGGGGCAGGTTAATGGTGGTAAAACTGAGGTTGCCGCGGCCATAGGTGATTTCCCGATTGGTGTCATGAACATTGCCGATTACCCGGGTACGGCAGCCCATATAGGCGATTTCGGTTTCTGGTTGTCCGGGCTTGTAATATTTCAAGTTATAAGGCGCATCCAAAAAGGAGAAATTCGGAAACAGGCGCTTGGCACTGACCCGGCAGGCCAGTTTAAACAGATCATAGTTGGGATCCCAGGGATTGTAATTGACCCCTTCCTTGACCTTGAAAATATGAATTGGAAAGATCGGGGTTTCGCCATTGCCCAACCCGGCCTCCGTGGCCAGCAGCAGGTTTTTTATCACCAGCCGCCCCTCGGTGGTGGTATCCATGCCGTAATTGATGGAACTGAAAGGGATTTGAGCCCCGGCCCGGCTGTGCATGGTGTTGAGATTATGGACAAAGGCTTCCATCGCCTGGTAGACACTGCGGTCAATTTCCCGTTCGGCATTTTCCACCGCAAAGTCCTGGACCCGGCTGATGATGTTGGCATCGGGGATCCATTGGGTCAGGCTCCGGGCTTCGGCTTCCCGGTAATTTTGCGGTTGATCCAACGCCGGACTTAAGCCCTGTTTCTTTTCAATATCTTCACTGATGGCTTTGACCTTAGCAAAGGCGTTTTTAGTATCCGCCAGTAAGGTTAAGGCCTTGGCCAGATTTTCGCGATAAAGCCGGATATAGGTTTTTTTCACCCCGGGCACCATGGTATAGTCAAAATTGGGAATGCTCTGGCCACCATGCTGATCGTTCTGGTTGGACTGGATGGCAATGCAGGCCAGGGCTGAATAGCTCTGAATATCATTGGGTTCCCGCAGATGGCCGTGGCCGGTGGAGAAGCCATTTTTAAACAGTTGCTCTAAATCAATCTGACAGCAGGTGGTCGTCAGGGTTAAAAAGTCCATATCATGAATGTGGATTTCGCCAGCCTTATGGGCCTTTGAATGGTCGGGATTGAGGACAAACATTTCATAAAACTGCTTGGCGCCTTCTGAGCCATATTTCAGCATCGTACCCATGGCAGTGTCGCCGTCGATATTGGCGTTTTCCCGTTTGACATCGTTGTCTTTGGCCTCTTTAAAGGTCAGGTCTTCATATATTTTCATCAGCCGGGTATCCATTTCGCGGATCCGGGTGCGTTCGGCCCGGTAGAGGATATATTCCTTGGCGGTTTTGGCGTGGCCGGTTTCGATCAGGATTTTTTCCGCGGCATCCTGAATTTCTTCCACCGTCGGGGTGTTGGTCTTCATTTCCTGTTCGATATAAATGGCCACTTTTTCAGCCAGATCCATGGCGGTCTGGTAATTCTGGCCGCCGATTTCCGTGGCTGCCTTAAAAATTGCATTGGCAATTTTTTCAATATTAAAGGGCGCTTCTCGTCCGTCGCGTTTTTTGATTTTAGTAATCATGCTGGTCTGTTTTCCTTCTTTCCTGCTAGTCTGCTTATTTATTTGTTTACTTATTTATTTACTTTCCGGGCATTGAAAAACCTCTCGACGGCGGGGGTCAAGAGGCATAAGATTGGTTGGTTCAAACACCTTTATTGTCTTTATTTTGTTGTCTGTATTTTACCACATACAAGATATGGTGTCAAATCCATTATGCGTTGCAAACCGTCATCAATATCTCAGCAGCAATGAGTTTACATCGTACTGCTCTTTCTGGCGCCCATCTATAATAACATAAATTTACAAATTTGGGACCTTAAAATTACTGCAAACCCTTTCAAATCCTGAGACCCTTAACTTTTTTCAGAAACAGCATTATTTTTGCAAAAGCTGTTGACAGCTTTAAGAAGGTAATGTATTATCTATTAAGGTAATGTGTTACCTTAATAGATTGTTGGAGGTTATCATTTGGACAATATCGATTCAATGCCGGACCAAAAATTTATCTTTGGTGGGGTTCAAGTTGTTGCCAACCAGATGGATACTCTACTGGAACGGGAACTCAAAGAATACAATTTAACCACCAAGCAGTGGCTGCTGACCATTGTGGTACAGAATATTTTTGATCACGACCCGACCATCAAAGAAGTCGCCAAAGGCATGGGCAGCTCCCATCAGAATGTCAAACAGGTCGCGCTTAAATTAGAACAAAAGGGCTTTGTGGTGATGGCAAAGGATCCCCACGATGCCCGGATCACCCGGATCAAACTAACTGATGCGATTGATTCTTTTGGCCAGGAAAGCCAGCAGAAATCCGAACTCTTTACTGAAAAATTATTTGATGGCATCAGCGCCGCAGAACTGGCGGCGACCCGGTCAGCCATTGAAAAATTGCTGACAAACCTGGAGGCGATGGACCAGGAATCAAAATAACAGGAGGAAAAACACATGAAAAAAGCAATGATTATTATTCTCAGTATTCTGGGCGTATTGGTACTGGTCGGGGCCGGCGGTGTTTTTTACATCACCAATGGCCTGGAGGCCGGCGAAAACCTGGCGATCAACCCCGTCGATCTGACCAACATTGAAGATGGCACCTATGCCGGGGTTTATCAGGCGGGACGCTGGAGCAATGAGGTCGCCGTCAGCGTGGCCGATCATCAGATTGCCAACATCGATGTGGTCAAAACAATCACCATCGAAGCTCCGGAAATGACCAGCACCATCATCAACAGCGTCATCGAAAAACAGAATACCACCGTCGACACCGTCACCGGTGCCACGGTGTCAAGCAAGGCCTATCTCAAATCGATCGAAAATGCCTTATCCCAGTGATGCGTTTTACGATTGCCTGAATAGCCGTTTTTAAGCAAGCAAACAGCCTGTTGTCGCGGTGGACAACAGGCTGTTTGCTTATTTTTTGATGTGGTAGTATTTAGCTTGCTGATTGGTTGATTTCTTCCAGGGTTTTCCCCATCGTTTCTTTGCCGAATACGGCCACCACAATGGCCACCACCGCAAACACCAGGGTCAGGGTAATAAAGACATTGGTATAGCCGATTTCGGTGCCATAATAATTATAGATCACCGGCACAATAAAGGGTGCTGAAAAGGCGCCGATCCGACCAAAGGCAGCGGCCCAGCCGGACCCGGTCGCTCTAAAAAAGGTGGGATAGACTTCCGGGGTATAGGCGTAAACGCAGCCCCAGGCGCCCAGGCTGAAGAAATAAAGCATTGAACCATAGATCAAAATTTGTTCGACACTACCGGCATGGCCAAACAGCCAGGCGGCCAGGGCGGTTCCGGCAAAATAAATGGCCAGTACTTTTTTGCGCCCGACCTTTTCGATCAGATAGGCGGCACTGAAGTAGCCCGGCAACTGGGCCAGACACATAATCAGGGTAAACTCAAAACTTTTGGTCAGGGTAAAGCCCTTGGCCACCAGGAGCGATGGGGTCCATAAGACAAAACCATAGTAACCAAAATTGATGCCGAACCAGATCACCCACAACACAATGGTCGAACGGATATGTTCTTTGCCCCATAAATCCAGAAACGATGCCTTGATATGCGCGAACTTATCGGTTGCTGATTCAGCGGCTTTCGCCTGGCTGGTAATATTGGCCTGCTTTTCCATCGTCATCAGGAGATCTTCAGCTTCACTGATTTTACCCACCGATTCCAGATAACGGGGCGATTCGGGCACGGCCATCCGGAAAAAGGCCGCAAACAGGGCTGGTACGCCGCCGACAAAAAAGGCCATCCGCCAGCCGTAAACAGGGATAAACAAATACGCCACAAAGGCGGCAATCAGCCATCCCCAGGCCCAGAAGCTCTCTAAAATAATAACATTGCGGCCCCGCATCCGGGTCGGCGAAAACTCACTGACCAGGGTTGATGCCGCCGGCAGTTCCCCACCCAGTCCAAAACCGGTAAAGAACCGTAACACCAGCAGCATCGTAAAATTCACGGCAAAGCCGGACAACGCACTGGAGACCCCATAAATAACCAGGGTCCACATAATCACCGTTCGGCGGCCCCATTTATCGGCGGCCATGCCGGATAAGCCGGCGCCCAGGGCCATCCCCAGCATCCCGATGCTGCCCAGCAGACCAAGCTGGCTGGGATCCAGGGCCCATTCTTTACCAATGGCTGCCATCACACCGGAAACCATCCCCTGATCCATCGCATCAAACATCCAGCCGATCCCGGTTAAGAGCAGAACCTTCTTTAACATCGGGGTCATCGGCAGCTGATCAATCCGCGAAGCAATATTTAACATTGTTACCCTCCTCATCATACTTAAGTTGTGATTATTATAGCATAACTATTTATTTTTGCTACCAAATCCCGGTACGAATTGGGAGAATTTGTTTGCCTTTGGCGTTTAATTGCTTTTTATTGTCACCAGCAACTGCCTGATCGCCGCGCTAAATTGCGGGTGCAGACGGGCGATTTCCTTTTCATCGCCGCCTTCAAGGGCCTTTTGCAGGGCCTTGGCGATTTCAAAAAGGTGCTTGGCACCAATGCTGCCAGAACTGCTTTTAACCTTATGGACCGTCTGGGCAGCGGCCTGATAATGCCCGTTGTTGATGTCGCGATCGAGGTTTTCTGCCACGTCCTGGTTTTCGTTGAAATAAGCTTCCAGAACACTTTCATAAAGCGACTGATTGTTGCCCATATAGCGGAGTCCCTCTTCCCGGTCCAGGACCATGGCCTCATCGGCACCGCCATTGTTCTGGTTATCACGCTGGCGGTCCGGTTCTTTTTTGCTGCTTGTTGTGGCGCTGACAATTTTTCTGATGGTTTCCACAAAGTGTTCGGGATCAAAGGGTTTGCTGATGTAGTGATGAATCCCACTCGCTTGGCATTTTTCCTTAACCCCCTCAATCACGTCAGCGGTCATCGCGACAATGGGAATATCCGCCGAGAGCGCTCTGATTTGCTCGGCTGCTTCATAACCGTTTAGAACGGGCATGTGCAGATCCATCAAAATTAAATCGATCTCGCTGCGGTGCGCCTTAAACAGCTCAACCCCCTGCTGTCCGTCATTGCCCAACCAGACCTGAAAGCCCACCGGTTCCAGCAGAGATTTGGCAATCAACTGATTGGTTTTGTTGTCCTCGACCACCAGAATGCCATAATGATGGTCGATTATTTCGTTAACATGATCTTCCGGTTTAAACGCCTGATTGGCAACGATGGCTTTGGTCCTGAAAATTTCCAGAATGCCATTGTATAAAACCGAAGGGATAATCGGTTTGCCGATGCCAATGTCAACGCCCTGGGTATCCAGTTGGTCAAATAGATCCTCCCGCATCATCGGCAACAGCATAATGACTTTGGGTTTTTTCAGGATTTTTTTATTGTCCTGAATCATTTCAATAAATTTAAAGCCGCCGCCGGTGGGGGTATCATAATCCAGAATCAGCAGATCAAAGGGCTCTGAAAACTTGCCGTTTTCCAGTTCCAGCATATTGATGGCACTGGTTGCCGAGGTGGTCAGTTCGCAGTGCATCCCAAAGGCCCCTAAATAACTGTCAATAACATTCATGTTTGAGCCGGTTTTTTCCAGTACCAGGGTCTTGATATCATTAAAATACAGCGACGAAACCTGTTGCTGATATTCCTGCTCTTTTTGCTGATCTTTTTCCAGCGCCAATTCGACAATGAAGGTTGATCCTTCCCCGGCGGTGCTATAAACCTGGATCTCGCCGTTCATCATTTCGACCAGGCTTTTGACGATTGACAGACCCAGCCCGGTGCCGCCAAAGCGGCGGTTGATGCTGGCATCCCCCTGGGCAAAAGGCTCAAACAGATTTTTTATCTGCTCGTCCGACATGCCGATGCCGGTGTCCCTGACCGTAAAAGCGAGATGGTAAAAATCCGATTCCCGGGCCACCAGTCGGATATCCAGGGAGACTTCGCCGTCATTGGTAAACTTGGTGGCATTATTAATCAGGTTCAGCAATATCTGTTCAATCCGTTTGGCATCGCCAAAGTAACAGTTTGGTATTTTGGGGTCTTTGCTGAGCTTGAAGCCGATCCGCTGTTCTTCAATTTTATAGGAAACGATATTGATGACATCCTGAATCACCAGATCCAGATTAAAGGCGACCCGCTCCAGCTCGATTTTGCCGGCTTCAATTTTGGAGAAGTCGAGAATGTCATTAATGATGCTGAGCATCGTATTGGCCGATTGGGTGATGCGGTCCAGATACATCTTCTGGGTCAGGCTGACCTGGGTTTTTTTGACCAGATAGGCCATCCCGGTAATAGCATTGAGGGGGGTTCTAATTTCATGGGACATCCGCGCCAGAAAGCTGGATTTAATATTGTTGGCGGCCTCGGCTTCCTGCTTGGCGATTTCCAGATCGCGCTGGATTATTTTGCGCTTGTCAATTTCGCGACGGAGCCGTAAAATCCAGTAAATGGACACCAGCCAGATCAGGATGATGACCCCGCTGACAATCATGACCACCTGATAGATGGGGCCGTAGTCGGGTACCACATCGACGCCAACCCACTTGCTGTTGATGGCGAGCCGCTCTTCCGGGGTGATGGTGGCCAGGGTTTTGTCGATGATGCCAATCAGCACCGGCCAGTCATTGCGCACCGCAAAATATAAGGCTTGTTGTTTTTCGGCTTCAAAGGCGACGTATTTTAAATTGGTCAGACCGGTGGAATTGATCAGATAATTGGTGGTGGCCAGATTTCCCACGAAAGCCGTTTCGGTGCCATTGGCCACGGCGGTTAAGGCGGCTTCCACCGAGTCGTATAAACTCAGATTGAGTTGCGGGTATTCGGTCAGGTAACTGTGATGGGAACTGTTCTTCTGCACGGCCACCGTTTGGCGGTACAGATCTTCAACGCTGCTGATATTCTCGGTGGAATCCCGAACGACAATGACGCGTTTAAAATAATAATAGGGTTCCGAAAATAAAAAATACTGTTCCCGGGTCGGGGTTTTGGAAACCGCCGGGAGCATATCAATCTCACCATGGAGGGCCTTTTCATAGGCTTCGTTCCAGGTCAGTCCGGGGCTGACCACCATCTCCAAGCCGGTTTTTTCACTGATTATTTCCAGATAGTCGGAGGTAATGCCCTGATAGGTACCATCTTCGTCAAAAAACTCAAAGGGCACAAACATCGGGTCCACCCCCAGCCGGATCACCGGATGCTCGGCCATAAAGGCCAGTTCTTCGGCCGTCCAGTCGATACTGTCATCACGGGCATAACAAAAAGACGGCCAAGCCAGCATAACGATGAGTAAGATGATTAACCGGGCCAGTCGTTTCATGACTGGGCCTCTGTTTCCTGAATCTCCTGCAGAAATTTACGGGAAATCTTAATAACACTGTCCTTGATTTCTAAAAAACCGGTCACAATATCCGGGTCAAAATGCTTGCCGCTTTCGCTTTTGATCAGCTCGATGCTGTAGTCAAAATCATAGGCCGGTTTATAGACCCGTTTACTGGTCAGGGCATCATAGACATCGATAATCGCCATCAGACGCCCCGGCAGTGGTATCTCTTCGCCACTTAAGCCCCGGGGATAACCGCTGCCATCATATTTTTCATGATGGGCGCCAACAATTTCCATGGCTGTTTTAATAAAGCTGGGCACATCCGCATCACAGTAGATTTCGTTTTGCAGGGCATTGACCCCATAATCCACATGTTTTTTCATTATCGTAAATTCATCTCTGGTCAGTTTCCCCGGTTTTAATAAGATATTATCGGGAATTCCGACCTTGCCGATATCATGGAGCGGGGTGGTGGTCACCAGTTCCTGGACGTAGTTCTCGCTTAAGATATCCTGGTATTTGGGTTTTGCGCTTAAATGGTCACAAAGAATTTTCATGATTAACTGGGTACGGATGGTATGTTTTGATGATTCCACATTGCGGACTTCCAGCAGCCCGACCAGCGCCTGGATGGTAATGTCCCGGGTGGCGGCCACCTCTCTGGTTTTTTTTAACACCATGGCGTCCAACCGGGCATTATCCTGTTCGATCATTTTTTGAATCCGTTTTAATTTAATATGGATATTGATCCGGATCAACAGTGACTGAATATTAAGCGGCTTGCGGATATAATCCACCGCGCCCAATTCCAGGCCCTTGACCTCATTGTCGATTTCGTCGTAGTTGGTCAGAATAATGGTCCGGATCTTGCGATATACCGGATCCTGCTGCAGTGCTTCAAGCACCTCAAAGCCATTCATTCTGGGCATGTTTAAATCAAGAATGATCAGATCGATATCCGGATTTTTGGCAATTAATTCCATGGCCTCCAATCCATCGCAGGCTGTCAGCGTTTGATAATCTGCTAACATGGTGCTGATAATCAGACGATCGGTGGTTGAATCATCGACAATCAATATCTTTGTGCTCATTGTTCCCCCCCTAAGCTTTTTTGATTGATTTTCAGTTCTAATTAATATTTATAGATACCCTTTTTAATATGGTTCCAAACAAAAAAGTTTCAAAATCCGAAGGGATTCTGAAACTTTATCGTAGGCTCGTGTTTTGTTTTTTAAATTGTTTCGATATCTGAAAGTTGTTCCTGTTGGGGGGATTCTTTTGTGGAGCGTTCGGCAAAAATTAGTTCCGGACTTTTAATGCTGACCTTTGTTCCTTCCGGCACTGATTTGGTGATAAACACGTTACTGCCAATGACGGTTCCCTTGCCGATGACTGTTTCGCCGCCGAGAATTGAAGCGCCGGAATAAACCGTGACCTCGTCTTTTAAGCAGGGATGACGCCGCACGCCGCGGAGTTTCTGGCCGCCCCGGGTGGACAACGCCCCCAGGGTAACGCCCTGATAAATTTTGACATGCTCACCAATAATTGCGGTTTCACCGATGACGACGCCGGTGCCATGGTCGATAAAGAAATACTTGCCGATGGTGGCGCCGGGATGAATGTCAATTCCGGTGATATTATGGGCGTATTCGCTCATGATGCGGGGAATCAGCGGCATCTCCAGCTTGTAGAGTTCATGGGCGAGGCGGTGAATGCTGATGGCAAAAACGCCGGGATAGCAAAAGACAATCTCATCTTTACTCTTGGCTGCCGGGTCACCGTCAAAGGCGGCAATGACATCGGTGGCCAGAAACTCCCGGATCTGGGGGATTTTGCTCATGAATTCATAACAAATTCTTTCCGCTTCCTGTTGATAATCGTCTTCACCCAAATCTTTGGATCTGCCGGCCTGGTGTCGCAAAGCCAGAGTGAACTGTTTGGTCAGACTTTCGATGATGCAGACCAGCAACTCGCCAATATGATAGTCCTGAATTTCGCGGCGAAAATTAGTTCTCCCGAAATAGCTGGGGAAAACCAGTTGCCTTAATGCTTTGGTGGTATCAATAATCACGGTCCGGTTTGGTAAAAAGCCTAAATCATGGGGTGCAATGTAGCACTCCTTTTTATAACTCTCTGAAATGCTGTCAACCAGTGTTCCTATTTTTTCTTTATATTCATTACTCATGGTGTTCCCTTTCACTTTTGCCGATCACTTTTTTTAATTGCTTTTTCCGCATTAATCATTCAACGGCGTTATAATTTCTTTATTATACTACAAAATCCAACTAAATCCGGAAAAATAATAAGGACTAACCCCTTTAAATATTAGGGGTTAATCCTCCGCTCGATTTGTTGATCCAACCAGATTCTCAGTACCGATACACCGCGGCCACGTCGCTTTCGGTTGGCATGTACTCTTTTTCTAAAATCAGCACTTCGCCGCCCCGGCTAAGTACCACCTCGGCCATGTCGTCATAAACATCGCCGACGCGGGGGTCCGCAATTTCACCCTGGCGGATGCTGCCCAGATTGGGGTCAAACAGTCCGGGATGAACGGTGTTTTCTTCCAGATATAAGGTGGCTACCTTGCCTTCGGCAATGGCCCGGCCGATCTGGACCAGATCATCGGAACCTAAATCCTTGGCGTGGGCGGCCGAAAAATTATCTAACCGTTCTTGCAGCTCTTTTTCAAACAGTTTATTCATCACATCCTGAACTTTTTCGTGAAGCGTCTTCTTGTCGAGGGCATCCACATCAATTTTTATGCCTTCGGCGATCAGGTAATTATTTTTTGACAGCTTTCTGAATTCGCCCTGGTGTTCGTCCAGACCAGCCAGGATCAGTGGTATTTTGTTTGTTTTGGAATACTGTTCCAGAATAAAGGTATCGACATGACGGAAAAACTTTTCCTGGTCGACTTTCCGCTCATCCTTGGCCCCGCCATGGCCGTGATACATGGACTGATCGCCGCCAATGCTGGCCACCGAAAGATGGGGGGCGGTTTTTTCGGTTCCCAGAACGCCTTCCATGGTCGCATCTTTCTGATCCACTGGTATCCCCTTTATGCCGTAGCGATCAGCTTCAAACAGGATGAAATTATCCCGATTTAAACCCAGCACGTGATAATGGCCGTAAGACTGAAAGCTCCTGAGGATGGGCTTTATATAATAGCTGTCTGACACAATCGCCAGGCTTTTCACATTGACCGGCAGCTTATAGACAATACATTCTTCTTCATCCCCCAGAATTGCCATACTCTCCGTGGCACCTTCCCAGAACAAAGCATCTTCCTCCATTTCTTTAAACAGCGAAAACAAATCTTTGAACCCTTTGAATTCCTTCTCTTTTAAAGAAGCCTGGGCTTCCTTAACAAGATTTTTAAAACGGATGGGATTTTCCAGACGATCCGGTTTCTTGATATGGGTATCCACATAGATGGAGATCACCGGCCTCTTTCCTTTTTCCATCATTGGATGGGGAAATTCTGTAACGATTTGATAGTTCATCTACAAATCCTCCTCTCTGGTATACGAAGTATTTACCCGCTTTATTTCCAGAATCACACCCTAACTCGATTCTGCCATTCTATTTCACAAAATAATACCCTAACCTGACTTTGACAAACCCATCAAATAATGCTAAGATTGCCTTATTAATCTGAAAACGTTATATTATTGCTATTATCCTGACCGAAAAGATTTTTTCTGACCGGAAAGGTGCGAAATTGGCAAGTTTATTTGATTTAATATTTTTATGTTTTATTTAATAAACGTCCTTAATGCTATTACGCTCTCTTTCCGTCTATTTTTCGGAGAGAGAGTTTTTTTTGTCTTTTATTTTTATTTGATTCTTATTTGAAATGAGGGAAAACATGCGAACAGAACACGATTTATTGGGCCAACTTGATGTGCCGGTTGATGCTTACTACGGCATCCATACGGTGCGGGCCCTGGAAAATTTTTATATCACCGGCATCCCGATTCATAAAGAACTGGTGGAAGCCCTGGTCGTCATCAAGAAAGCGGCGGCGCTGACCAACATCAGCATTGGTGCCTTGGATCCGGAAAAGGGTGAAGCCATCACCGCGGCCTGCGATGAAATTCTGGCCGGCGCGCTGCGCAGCCAGTTTGTGGTGGATTGTATGCAGGGCGGTGCCGGCACCTCGGCCAATATGAATGTCAATGAGGTGATTGCCAACCGCGCCATTGAACACCTGGGCGGACAAAAAGGCGATTACCATCTGATTCATCCGCTGGATCACGTCAATCTCCACCAATCCACCAATGATGTCTTTCCGACCGCGGTGCGGATTGCCGCCATCCGGTTGTTAAAACCGGTGACTGAGTCCTTTGCCAACCTGCAATCGGCACTCCAGGAAAAGGAAGAAGCGTTTTCGCGGGTCATCAAAGCCGGACGAACCCAGCTTCAGGATGCGGTGCCGGTGACCCTGGGCCAGGAGTTTGGGGCCTGGGCTCAGGCCATTTCCCGGGACCGCTGGCGGCTTTACAAGGCGGAAGAACGGCTCCGTCAGGTGAATATCGGCGGGACTGCCGTGGGTACCGGCCTCAATGCGCCCCGTTCCTACATCTTTACGATGATTGAAAAACTCCGGGATCTCACCGGCATCAGCCTGGCCCGGACCGATTACATGATGGATCCGACCCAGAACTGCGATGTCTTTGTGGAAGTTTCCGGCCTGTTAAAAACCGCGGCCGTCAATCTTTCTAAAATCGCCAATGATCTGCGGCTGCTTTCTTCCGGCCCGTACACCGGCCTTGGTGAAATCACCCTGCCGGGGGTGCAGGCCGGGTCTTCGATTATGCCCGGCAAGGTCAATCCGGTCATCCCCGAAGCCGTTAATCAGGTGGCCTTCCAGATTATGGCCAATGATACGGCGATTACCCTGGCTGCCATGTCGGGACAGTTGGAGCTGAATGCCTTCCTGCCGGTGATTGCCAAAAACCTGTTTGAAGAATTGGATCTGCTCAGTCACACCCTGCCGATCTTTATCCGTCGCTGTATCGACGGGATTGCGGCCAACGCGGAAACCTGTCGGACCAATCTGGAAAACAGTACCGTAACCCTCACCGCCCTCACCGCCATCATCGGTTATGACAAGGGCACCGAAGCTGCTTTGATATTAAAAGAAACCGGACAATCGATAAAAGATATTATTCTCGAAAAAAGCTGGATGACCGCGGCTGAACTGGCGGAGGTGTTAAAACCGGAACGACTGACCTCACCCAGCATGGATAAAAAACACTGATCACAATCTCTGATCGAAAGGAAATAAAAAATTATGAATCTAAATAGTATGAATGAAACCCCGATGTCCAGCCGGATGGCGATTGGCCTTTTTGGCAAACGAAATGCTGGTAAATCGTCGCTGATCAATGCCCTCACCGACCAGTCGGTGGCGGTTATTTCTGACGTCGCCGGAACCACCACCGACCCGGTTTATAAAACCATGGAGCTGTTACCCATCGGCCCGGTGGTCTTTATCGACACCGCCGGTCTGGACGATACCGGCGAACTGGGAATGCTACGGATTGAAAAAACCTATGAGGTGCTGCGGAAATGTCATTTCGCCATTGTCGTGGCGGATATTGAAACCGGCATTACTGACTTTGAAGAAGAATTCATCGATCAGCTAATCAAGCGCAAAATCCCCAGCGTTTTTGTACTCAACAAAGCCGACAAGGGTTGTCCCGCGCCGGAAGAGATCGAAGCCTTGAAAAAATCGCTTAAAATCCCCTTGTCCTTTACCAGTGTTTATAATGGTACCGGAATCAAGGCGGTCAAGCAAATGATCATCGACCATGCCAACTATGAAGATGTGGAACCGGCGCTGGTCGGCGATCTGATTGAATCCGGGGATATGGTAGTGCTGGTAACCCCGATCGACAAATCGGCCCCCAAGGGTCGGCTGATTCTGCCCCAGCAGCAAACCATCCGCGACATCATCGAAAAGGATGCGGTGGCGATGATCACCAAAGAGCATGAGCTGAAACATACGCTGGAAAGCCTGAACAAGCCGCCAGCTATTGTCATCACAGATTCTCAGGCTTTTCTCAAAGTATCGGCCGATACCCCGGCCGGCATTCCGCTGACCTCTTTTTCAATCCTGTTTGCGCGGCAGAAAACCGATCTGGCCGAAATGGTGCGGGGGATTAAACGGATCGAACAACTGGTGCCCGGGGATAAGGTACTGATCGTCGAAGGTTGTACCCATCACCGCCAGGCCGATGATATCGGCAAGGTCAAAATCCCCCGCTGGATCCGCCAGATTGCCGGCTGTGACCTGGAATTTCACTGGGCTTCCGGCGCGCATTATCCCAAAGACATCGGGGAATACGCCGTTATTGTTCACTGCGGCGGTTGCATGCTCAACCGCCGGGAAATGCAGTACCGGGTTCACACCGCCCGACAAAAAGGGGTTTACATCACCAACTACGGGATGCTGATCGCCTATGTTCAGGGGATCTTAAGCCGGGCCCTGGAACCCTTCCCGGCGGCCAAACTGGCCCTGGAAGAAAACAATCTGAATTAACGCAATTAACACCCTGATGCTTAATCAGGGTGACCAACTGTCAAAAAGATAACCCAGTACCGACAATTGTTACATCATGTTGTACGCATCGGAGCGGACACGGCAGCGCCTGTCCGATTCCGCGGCGAACAACAGATTAACAATTGGTCGGTACGGCAGTTTATTGATAACCTAAAGTTTGTCGCAAAATTGTCTCAATTTCCGCAGCCGGCATCGGCTTATGGTAAAAGAAGCCCTGGACGGTATCGCATTTTTGATGTTTTAAGAAGTCAATCTGTGCTTCCGTTTCGGCACCTTCGGCGATCACACTGAGTCCCAGATTTTTGGCCAGACGAATGATGGTATTGACGATCGCCTGGTCTTTTTCATTTTCGGTGACGCCATCAATGAATTGCTTGTCAATTTTTATCTGGTCCATGGGCAATAATTTCAGTCGACTTAATGATGAGTACTCGGTGCCGAAATCATCGATAGAAATATACAGTCCCAACTTTTTCAGCCCGTTTAAAACACTGACAATATAACTGGATTTGTTGATGGCGATGTTTTCGGTCAGCTCCAATTCCAGATATCTTGGTTTTAAATCCGTTTCTTTGATCAACTTTTTCATCTGACTGATTAACCGTGGATTGCGAAATTGGGTGGCGGAGATATTAATGGCGATCCGGATCGGCGGCAGCCCCATATCCTGCCATGACTTATTTTGACTGCATGCTGTTTTCAGCACCCATTCCCCGATGGGATTGATCAACCCGGTTTGTTCAGCCAGCGGAATAATCACCTTGGGTAGTATTATCCCCAGTTCCGGATGCTGCCATCGCAGCAGCGCTTCCACTGCGACAATTCTGCCTGTTCCCAAAGAAATCTGCGGTTGATAATAAACCCGCAATTCATGCTTTTCCAGCGCGTGATACAGATTGCTGGTGAGTTTATTTTTAAAGTTTACTTCTGCTTTAATCGTCGCGGAACATAATACATAATTGTTTTTTCCTTTTTCTTTGGCCCTATACATCGCAATATCGGCATTTTTTATCAACTCTTCGGCTGTTTCCCCATCCTGCGGATAAATCGAAATGCCGGCATTGGCCGAGATATAGAATTCCTGGCCATTGACAATAAAGGCGTGTTTAAATAAACTGGTAATCCGGTTGGCTACCTTTAAAATTTCTTTTTCCCGGGCCATATTATTCAGAATGATTACAAATCCATCACCCTCAAAATGGCAAACGCGATCGGATTTTTTTACTGAGTGCACCAACTTCTGACTGACCTGAACCAGTAGCTTGTCGCTGCCCTCATGGCCCATCATATCATTGACGGTTCTAAAACTATCAATATCCAGATAGATGATCCCGATCATTTTACCATTTTGTTTTGCTAATTTAATTCCCTGGTTCAAGCTGTCGTTGAACAATAAGCGGTTGGGTAACCCGGTTAGTTGATCATAATAAGCACGATAGGTGATTTCATTTTCGGCATCGATCTTCACCAGGGCATCTGCTAAAATGTTGGCAATAATTTCCAGCAGCCCTTCATATTCTCGGTTTAATTCTTCCTTCTCAGTTTTTATTTCAAAAGCCAGGAATCCTCTTACCTCGCCTTTGCAGGAAATCGGGATTGCGATAGTCACATCATTGGGTCTTTCTTCCAAATTGTCGCCGCGATTGAAAATATGGACCACTTCATTGGCAAAAATTGATTTGATCCACTCCGGGGCTGCTGCTACGGGAATATTCAGGCGCTCTTCTTTTTGTGACCCGACACCGTCATTACACCATTCCTGTTGACACGAGATACTGCTCTTATCTTCATTAAAAAAACAGATACAGGCGCGGTCGATATTGAACATCGAACCGCTTTTGCGTAGCCATTTTATGGCTTTTTGATCAAAATTTACGGCGCTGACATTAAGAAAGTCAGTCGAAAATTCGGAAATCGTTTTTTGGATTTTGAGCTGGTCGGCATTTTGCTTCAATCGCTGAACATAGAGTTTATTTACAAAAAAAGCCACCCAAACCCCAATCCCAAACAACCCGATTCTCGCCACGTAAACGGCGCTGGCAATTTCTACAATGGCCTGAGGTTTGATAATAAAAACCAGAATCTGGGTTAGAAAGATGGACACCGTTATCCCAACCAGGGCAATTCGGTTATTATAAACAAGGCCAATCATTATCAGAATAAATGGGAAGGCCCAAATTGTGAGACTGGCGATGCTGATAAACTCAAAGGTTATTACGGGTATCGAGATCCCAATTAACACCATGATGATATAATTCTGGTACTTCTTCAGGGGCTCCGCACGTTGGGCTATTTGGATGATCAAACCAATTGCCAATAATAGTCCGCTAAAGGTCAGAATCGAGATCAGGTCATCCTGCGCTTTAATGAAGTACCGGGAAATAATATTTAAAAAACTTCCGGCGATAAAGCATCCCGCCAGGTAATTATATATTTTAGTGCGGTTCTTCTTATTTAAAATGATTTCATCCATATTGATTGGCGGCATTCTTACCAGTTTGTACTTTTTAATTGAGTAAAACATGGCCAGGATGGCGACAAACATAACATTTGAGATTTTTTGTGTGGCTCCTGTTAAGAATAACTCATTGCCGAGAATCTGCATGACAAAACCAATGACTAATGAAATACTAAAGCCTTTCAGAATAAGCCGGGCCTGTTGCATATTTCGCTGGTTACCGGAGTATTCCCCCCAGTGCCAAAGTATGCCCAGTCCGATGGCAATAAAACTGTAGTAATAAATATAATATAGTACATTCCAGAGATTATTTTCGGCTCGATTAAGCCACCCGAACGGTGTATTGATCAAATTATACTGGAGGATGGCCAGGTCATGAGATAGCGCAAATATGTAAATAAAGACGGCTGCCGGGGTATAAATCAAAAAATAGATCCACCACCTTTTAAGCAGCCTTTGTTTTTTGGTGAGAATTAATAAGAAATGTAATAACAGCCCGGCAAAGCAGCACCACCCCAGTGCTGAAACGCGGCGCCAAAAAAAGCTTGTCTCCATGTCCGCTGCTGAAATGGACATAGCCAGGCTAAATGTCCAAACAGCTAAAAAGATACACAGCACAAAAAAGACCCGATTGCTTTTTTCTTTCGCGTTCACCGAAACAATATAAGAACCAAAGAATATATAAATTCCGGATATAATGAAAAACAACAATGAAAATATCAATGGTAGTATCCCCACAAGAACTCCTTTCATCAACTATTTTTTTAATTATTGAGCCGCATTCATCTAAGTGTTGTATTATATACCCAAACAATCCCGATCTTTCACATTTTTTTAATGAATTTAATTTGTGTCAACCCGCCAATTTATTTTTTAGTGCACGATCAACTCAAAGCATGCAACCTAAATTAAAACACCCTATTCCCGGTCCGGAATAGGGTGTTTTTGCTTAAAATCAGATCTGTTAATATATCCCATAAAACTCTTCCATGGTTTTGCCGCTGTTATGAATCGTGGTTGCCACCGGAACCCCCAGATATCGTAGATGCCAGGGTTCGTAGGCATAACCGGTAATATTGGTTTTGCCCTGGGGATAGCGGACGATAAAGCCATATTCATGGGCATGGTCACGGATAAACTGGCCTTCGGCGGTGGCCCCAAAGTTTTCCACCAGATCAAAATCAACGGTGGCGGAGGTGACATCCATGGCCAACCCCAATTGATGCTCACTCATGCCCGGCCGGGCACTGACCAGTTCCGCCCCGGCGACCCCATACATCTCCACATTCCATTGGTACAAGGCTGACTGGGTCGCATAGGAACGATACCCGGAACAGCAGTAGAGGGTTAAACCCTGCGCACTGGCGCCATTAAAGAGCTGGATTAAATGCTCGGCGGCATCGGCCCGGAGCTGGGTATCCCGGGTCGAGGGTAGATTAACCCAGACCAGATCACCCGGAACATAGTCGGCGGGAATGCTGTGGTTTTTATTGACCAGCTGAGCCATTGAGCCTAACTCGTTTTCGGTGGCACTGGGCCCCTGGGTCCCTTTTAGCTGAACAATAATTTTAATTCCTTCCAGGCGTAGCCCTAAACCTTCGGTTCCCGCAGTTTCGCCATTGATCACCCAGGGCAGCCAGCCAAAGCCTTCCACATAGGCTTCGTAGTATACATCAAACAGCTCGGCATTGGCTCCGGTCAGCCGGATTTGAATGCCTTCGAGACGGAGCCCCTGGTTCTCGGTACCGCTCAATTCGCCGTCTTCTTTCCAGCCCTGCCAACCGATATTCTGCACGTGGGTCTGGTATTCAAGACCGACATTGCTCTCGCGATAGTCATTCTTTATTTCAATTGCTTCCAGGCGCAGATTCTGGCCCGTTGTACCACTCAAGTCACCATTTTGCTGCCACCCCTGCCAGCCAATATTCTGGATATGGGTCTGATAGACAACTTGGGTGTTGGTGGTGACAAAGGGCCGTGCGGTTGCGCCCGGCGCCGGCTCACCCTTGGGCACCACCATGATTCTGATCCCCTCCAGCCTTAAGCCGAACCCTTCGGTTCCGGCACTGGCATCATTTTTGGCCCAATCCAGCCAGCCAAAATTCTGGGCGTGAACCTGATAGTAAACGTCATAATTCACAGCGTCAGCCCCCGTCAGTCGGATTTTGATCGCCTCCAGACGCAGTGACTGGCCGGAGGTTCCGCTCATAGCACCGTTTTTTACATAGTTCTGCCAACCGATGTTTTCGACATGGGTAGTGTACTCAATCCCGACATCGCCGCTGACATTTTCCAGTTTCACTTCAATTCCCTCTAAACGCAGACCCTGTCCTTCGGTTCCACTGATGACGCCGTTGCTGACAAAGCTCTGCCACCCCACGTTTTGCACATGGGTACGATATGAGCAGCCCAACGCCGCATTCACCGTGGGCTCCGTCGTCGTTGCCTGGCCTACCGCATCCGACGTGGTTGTGACAGCGTTTTCAGTTTGTGGCAGCTTGTCCTCTGCTTTGACGCTACCAAAAACCGGAGTCAGCCCCAGCAATAAAGCCAGACAGAATAAACCTACCCGAGTGATCCTCATTGACTTTAATTTTAACATTTCACTTAACCTTTCTTTTATCTGTTATTGATCATTTCATAAAAAAACATTCCGCTGATTTATTCTATCATAAATCAGCGGAATGGTCAGATAATTTGTTTTTGATTTGTTATAAAATCATGGCTGATGACACTTAATTTCAGCAGCTCTTTTCGGACTGTTCGGTAATCGCGTTTTTTCCCGGGGCCATCTGCTTTTCGGATATCACCAACCCCAATAAGGTCAGTGCGATACCCAGCACCGCCAGCCCGGTTAGTTTTTCCTGCAGGACCAGCACCGATGTTGCCACGGTAATCACCGGCACCAGATAAATATAAACGGTAGTTTTGGTGGCCCCCAACCGCTTGACCGCCAGACCCCAGGTGACAAAGCAAAGGGCTGAGGCCAGCAATCCCAGAAACAGCAGATTAAAGAGATAGACCGGCTGAGCCAATGGTTGAAGGCTCCAAGTAAAATTGAAAAAAGGCAGGGCTGGCATCATAAATAGTAGCCCGTAAAAAAAGATCCGCCGCGTGGTTTGAATGGTATGATAACCCAAGCTACTTATCTTGCGGGTCAGTACCGAATAAACGGCCCACACCGCGGCCGCCAACACCGCCAGTAAATCACCAATGGGATTGAGCTGCAGCACCGTGATCCCATTAAAACTGATCAGAAAGATGCCCATGATGGCGGCGATAAAGCCGATAAAAAAATTCAGGTGCAGTTTTTCTCCGGTCAAAAAGAAATGAGCCAGGATCGCCGTGAAAAAGGGTGCAATCGAGATAATCACCCCCACGTTGGAGGCATAGGTATAGGTGAGAGCAATGTTCTCCAGTAAAAAATAAAGTGTTACCCCACACAAACCAGCGGCCATCATCAGCATTTCCTCGGCCCGGCTGCGCAGGCCCATGCGCCGGGGATAGACAAGGGTCAGGGCGAGATAGCCGATGACGAAGCGAAAAACCAGAATCTCAATCGGGGTAAAGACATCCAGCAGAATTTTTGTCGAAACAAAGGTGATCCCCCAGATGAAAATCGTAAAAGCAGCGGCCAGATGGCCGGTCAGGTGGTGTTGATTAATCAATTTTTGCTCCCTTCGCTGCTGCGCCGGGATCCCGGTTTTGTGAATCCTGCGGGATAAATATTTTCTGGTATTGTTTGGGGGTAATCCCGATGAATTCCTTGAAAAAATTGGTGAAGTGACTCTGATCCGAAAATCCCGTCTGGTAGGCAGTTTCCAGCGGTTCCAGCCCTTTTTCCAGCAATAGCTTGGCCTGGTTGATGCGCACCGTCTCCAGATAGCGGTAGGGGGTAATCCCCTTTGTTTTGGTAAAGGCCCGTACCAGATAATACTTACCACAACCAATTAGCGCACATAAGTCATCTAACGAGATCCGCTCCGGGTAATGTGCTTCCAGATAAGTACAGATCGTTTCAATGTCACCGTCAACTTCCTGTTGATCGCCATCTGCTTCCCAGTTGCCATATTCTTCAATCAGCTGTTCAATCAAAAACAGAAAAGCTTCTTCCTTGTTAAATTCTTTTTCTTCCTGCATCACCATCTGATGCAGTTCCTGGAGTGGTTTCACCTGTTCGCACCGGCATACCACCGGCTGTTTAAAAATAAGCTTGTCCTGCTTGCCGGTAATTTCGCAAACCACGGCCCGCATGATTTCCGGTTTGATGTTGAGGCACCGATAGTCCAGGGTGTTTTCATCAATTTGTTCGCAAAAATGATTATCGTAGGGATTAAAAAGCAGCAAATCCCCCGGTCCTACCCGGTATTCTTTGTTCTTGCAGGACAGTTTTCGTTGCCCACTTTCAATAAAACCAATCACATAATGCTCATGAAAATGGTTGGGGAATTTTTGAATAATGCCTTTTAATCGAAAGGCTTCTATTTTCAGGGTGCTATCATAACGCACGATCCGTTCTTCATGGTGTTTCATTGATCGACCTCCACTTCCACCCCAGTGTAACATTGATCTGATTTTATCTCTTGGATGATATTGCAGTTCCGATTTTCTATAAACAAGCTAATATGTCATTCACTTTCACAGACAGCTGAATATTAAATAAGGTTTCGCTATCGGACAAATCAAGCTCAGTTATTTCGATGATCCGATTAATCCGGTATTTGAGCGTATTGTAGTGAATATGCAGACTTTTGGCCGTCAGGGTGGTATCCTGATTATGATTAATATAGGCCACCAGGGTGTCCAAAAAATTGCTGCCTTTTTTCTCATCCAGTTCTGTCAGTGTTTTCACCACCGGATGAACTAAATTCTTAATATTGGTTTCCCCTCTAAAGCTGAGGATCATATGGGGAATAATCAGATCGTCATAGTTATGAATCCGTCCTGGTTTTTTTAGCTGATCGCCCAAAGTCAAAGCATTGTGAGCCTGTTTATAGTGCTCACAAAAATCATACAGGTGATAAAATATTTTGCTGATGCCGGCAGTGCAGTCATTTTCTTCCAGCAGATTTTCAAAGGAGGCCATTTCCCGCTCATTCTGAATTTCTGCGGTGATGGTGTCCAGCAAAATCACCAATTGCCCATTGTAAATAATCACGGTTTGACGATTAAAAAAATTCTGATAAATCCGTTTTAAGTAATACAACCGATCATTAGTATTCTGGCGATTATCAATGCGGATGACCAGGGCAAAGAGATTTTTATAGAGCTTTAATCCATAAATTCTTTCCCGTTCTTCAATGGCCTCATGATCATACATTTTCTGGTTCAGCAGGGCAATTAAAAAGGTATCGCTGAGTGAACTGGCGGTCTGGCTGCTACCGTTGGCATCTTCCATGGTCATCGCCACGGCATGACACAACATGATCAGAATTTCCTGATCACTTTCGCTAATGGGATGGTGGTATTCCAAAAGTTTCAGATATGCCAGCGGCCGATTATTTTTCAAAACCCGACCAACCAGTTGCCGATGGTTTAACAGGCCGGTTTCCCAGATGACCAGCACCTCTTTTCCCTCATCTATTTCATTTTGATTATCATCAGTCATCACCGATTTGGCGTATTCCTTATTGACATAGCCCTTGGACAGGGTCCATTCCCAGAGGGGTTCGTTGTCAATGTTATTTCCCCCGGAATGGGCAATAAAACATAACGAAACGTCAACCAGCAACAAGGGATTATTCAGCAGCTGATAGCCCAGATCCAGTAATTGCTGGATGGTATAGCCTTGCTGACAGGACTCAAGAATTTTTATTGAACTGTCACCAATCCGATACTGCTCCTCAAATAATTGTCGTACCCGCTTGACCACCGTTTCCGGGTTCCAGTCTTTGTCCACCAGAATAGCATTCGTGCCGCTTGTCCCGATATGCTTTTGGTCCAGGGGCTCATCTTCGATGATAATAAAACAGTTTTTATGATCCAGCCGTCGCTGAATATCAGACCCCTTGATAACATAGGCATAGTCCGGCAACAAGTCCGGACGCTGTTCAGCAAAATAATCAATGCCTTTAATTTCAATATTGTCGTCATTTTCATCGCTGCTCATTTTAATGGGACGCCCATTCAATACCGACCTAATTTTTTTAAGTGTTACCGCCATCAGAACCACCTTATCATCTTATCGAATTTGACTCATTATATCACGGGGTGAAACCCCTGTACATCAGGGTCTTAAAGAAAAACAACTAACCTTTGCCGACTCGCCTGTTTAGGAATATTTTACCAATTCAACCTCTTCAATTTGTCACTTTTTACAAGTCGTCTTTGTCAATTGGCTTCTATCTGATTATTAAAATCTCAAACCCTCACAAAGACGGAGCCACCCCCAACTGCTATACTGATGCCAGATAGAAATGACAACTCTTTAACAAAATCAAGGAGGATTTGATATGGTACAAAGATACTCACAACTATGTCCGGTGGCTTTCGGTGCTGGCGCTGTCAGCACCACCGGCGATGTCGCCAATGAAGGGTTGCGTTTTCTCTGTCCGGTTCCGGCCACTGAAAAACTCATTTCCGCATCGCTGACCAAGATTTACGACTGTTATCAGTAAGTCTATTTATAAAATTTAAGGAGAATCTTATGACTTTTGAACATTTATTATCCCCCATCAATATTGGTACCTTAAAAATCAGAAACCGAGTGGTGATGGGCGCCATGGGTTCGGGAACGGCCCATGACAACGCCACTGTATCGGAATGCGAATGCGCCTACTATGCCGAGCGCGCCAAAGGCGGGGTCGGACTGATTATTAATGAGGTCACCCGGGTAAACAATGAAACCGGCGTAATGATGCCCCGCCAAACCTCTGCCGCCACCGATGACTGCATCCCGGGGCTGGCAAAACTGGCTAAAGCTGTTCACTTCTATGACGGGGCCATCTTTATCCAGCTTCATCATCCCGGTCGCCAGACTGATAACATGGCCATCGGCGGGCGGGCGACCATCTCCCCCAGTGGCATCAAGAGCATGCTGACCCAGGCCGAATGCCGGGAAATGACCAATGCCGAAATAAAAAGCTTTGTTCAGGATTATATCAATGCTGCGGAACGTTGCTACAAAGCCGGGATCGACGGGGTTGAACTGCATGGTGCCCATGGCTATATGTTAAACCAGTTCATTTCCCCGCTGACTAATAAACGGACTGATGAATACGGTGGTAGCACCGAAAACCGGGCTCGGGTGGTTAAAGAAATTATTGAAGGCATCCGCGCTCGCGTTGGCCGGGACTACCCGGTAATGTTCCGAATTTCAGCCGATGAGTTTCTCCGGGAATCGATGTTCCCCTTTTCAGAAGACGGCTTACTGCTGGATGAAGCGGTGGAAATCTGTAAATATCTTGTGCCCTTTGGTCTCGATGCCATCAATGTCTCCGCCGGTATTTATGAAACCATGAACCAGGCCTGGGAACCGATTTCTTTTGCCGAAGGCTGGAAAATCTATCTGGCCGAAGCCGTTAAAAAAGCGGTGGATGTGCCGGTCTTTGGGGTCGGTGTGATCCGCAACCCGGATTTTGCCGAAAAAATCATTGCTGAGGGACGAGTGGACGGGGTTACCATCGCCCGGGGTTTATTGGCCGATCCTGATTGGGTTAATAAAGCTGCTGCTGGACAGGTGGACGATATCCGCCGCTGTATTTCCTGTCTGAACTGCATGGACTCGATGATTGCCAATGGGATGAAGGGCGAACCCTTTGCCTGTGCCATCAATGCCCGGGCTGCCCGGGAATGGTTCTATAATGATGCCCGCATGAATGGCGATGGCCGTTTAGTGGTTGTTATCGGTGGTGGTCCAGCTGGCATGGAAGCGGCTCGAAAGCTGGCCGAACGCCAGTTTAAAGTCGTCTTATTTGAAAAGGACGGCGAACTGGGTGGCCAACTCGGGCTGGCCAACAAGCCACCTCATAAAGATAAAATCAACTGGCTGATTGATTATTATAAAAACCAACTTACTAAGCTGGGGGTGGAGGTTCGACTCAATACACCAGCCACCCATAATGCCATTACGGCCCTGAACCCTTATGCTGTTTTTGTGGGTACCGGTTCTGAAGCGATTGTTCCCCAATCCATTAAAGGCGTCAAAAAAGCCCATGTCTGCACCAGCACGGATATTCTCACCGGTAAGGTCCAGCTCACTGGTAAAAAAGTCGCTGTGATCGGTTCTGGCATGACCGGGGTTGAAACGGCTGAGCTGCTGGAAACCCAGGATAACGAGGTTTTTGTGGTGGAAATGGCTGATCGCATTGGCCCCGATGCCAGCTGGCAGAGCTTCAGCGACGTTCAGGCCCGCCTGATAAAATTTGGCACGATCTTTATGCCTGGCCATAAGCTGGTTTCAATTGATGACAAATCGATTAAATTGGAGCAGACCAATGGACAATGCACTGACCTCGCCGTTGATCATGTGGTTCTATCCTTAGGTGTCAAGGCTGATCAAACCCTGGCCGATGAACTTGTTAAGCAATTTGATCGAGTTGTGAAAATTGGTGATACCGCCCAGGTTGGCCGAATTGCCAACGCGGTAGAAACAGGTTTTGTTGCCGCATATCATTTGGTTTAAGTATAAACAACAGCACAATTATAAATTTTTCTATAAAAAAGGCGAAGCCCGAGGCTTCGCCTTTTTTGTCATGTTTTATCCGAATTCTTCTCATATCACAACTTCTTCCGAAACCACGGAGTTTCTGCCCGCATTTTTGGCCTGATACAAGAACTTATCAACAAGATTCATGGTTTTGCTGTAATCTTCCTTTTTGTACCAACAGATGCCAATGGAAACGGTACAGGGAAAATCAGTTTCGCGATCTTGAAATGCCACTCTGAACTTTTCGCCCCGGATTTTGGCGTTTTCAAGGGTTTCGTTCTCCAGGATCAGGGCAAACTCTTCGCCCCCGTAGCGGCAAATCACGCCGTCAGAAAAGTGTTTGTTCAAACACCCCGCCAGTTCGCAGAGCACTCGGTCCCCGGCCGGGTGTCCATATTGGTCATTCACCCCTTTGAAATGGTCGATATCCACCAACATCACCACGCCCTCCTGCTCCAGCTGATCAAAACAATCCACAAAATACCGGCGATTATACAATTTTGTCAACTGGTCTGTCTTCGCCAGAATCTCCATCTGTTTTTTAGCTTCGGTTATCTCCGTCACAGCTGTGAAAACTACAATCGTCCCATGGTGTTTGCCGATGGGAATCAGCCGAATCTGGTAATGCTGTTCCCCGATTGATACCATTTGCATTTTCTTTCCGGCAATAATATGGGTCAAAACCGGGTATTGATTGACCATCTCTCCAATTTTTAGCTGACCGATGGCCTCAAAAAGCTGACTGGTCGCCTGATTAATTTTTAAAATATAACCTTCACTATCCGCAACAATAACCGCTTCTTCAATGGTATTAAAGATCATTTCATGCGTTACTTCACTTAAAAACAAAATATCATAGCGATATAATCCCCCTGCCACCAACAGGCTGAGAAAAATATAGGAAAAGGGTGACAGATCAATCTGGCCGCTGCCCCAACCAAACAAATAGAGGATGCTGGCAATCAACGGTACCAACATCCCAGCAAAAACCATACTAACCCGCCGCCGCGAAGAGCCCCGGGTATTGATGATGCGCTTTAATAAAACGACCAATGCATAACTGATGGCAAAATAGAGGGCTGCCACCTGAACCAGATACCAAATCCCTTTATCAATTGCCAGGGTGGGAAATCCCAGGCTGGTGTCCACTCCGAGATTTTCATAATACCAGCCATGCAGGGCATTCGTCTGAACTAAAAACAAGGTGATCATATTTAATATCAGCAGGATGGCCATCACATAGCGGTTGGCAAACTTTCGCTCGCCGACATACTCTCTGGCAAACCAGAGAATCAGAAAGGGATAAAAAGACATGGCCATATATTCAACTCGGATCCACAGGTACATGGTCTCCAGGTTTGGGCTTAACAGCTCAAAGCCGTAAGCAATGGTATGAACTGCCATGGCCAGCATCAGGACCGAAAAAGCTTTGACCCCTGAAATACCCTGATGTCGAAACCCCACCAACCCCAAGACGATCAGAACCAGTGCTGAAATCATTAATAGTGTGCTTAAAATAACGTTCATTCAATCCTCTTTTATTGTAAGACCCGCTGTCAAAGCTCTCCGTTCGGGAAATTTACAGCTTGTCGTCGATTCCGTATTTTAATAGCGGTTAAATTGTTCTTAGTTAGAATAACACAATGTCTCTGACGAAACAAGCTGACGAATGAAAAGTCGCTATAAAAATAAGGCTCATGATTATCTTTGACGTTTTTGTCAAAGCAATCATGAGCCTTATAAGTTTAGCTACTACGCTGAGCTTTTAGACGATTTTAAAAAACCACCAGGCAATTAGAAGGTATATTGGTATGAGAAACTGTCGCCTTCATTGCCGATAAACATCGCGTAGGATCCGGCGGTAACCGGGACGCTTTCTGCCGCCGCATAGAGACTGTCATAGCTGAGTGTAAAATCTGGAGCAAAAATAATCACCCGGCCGTCTTCAGGCATACTGACCGCAAAGATGCCGTCGGCATCCAGCTTTCTGACCTGGTTTTCATTAGCCCTGACAATGCTGATGGCCTCATCTTTTCCCAGCCCGGTGACATCCTGAGCATCGATAAAGGTATAACTCATCATGTTAAGAACTTTTTTCCCATTGACCTCACTGATTCGCGGTTCAACCAGATCCCGGGCATAGGGCAGGATCATTTCGGTATTGTTTTCATCTTTTAAGCGGTAGGGTGTAAAGGTGCCGTCGCCACCAAAATAGATGAAGCCCGGCAAGTCGGGAATACTGCCGGTGGCAGCGACAAAGGTATTCAGGTCAATGGCCGAGAAATTTGTGGGGATCCACCATTTGTTGGCAAAGTTCTGGGTATTCACCGGATTGACTGAAGCAATCCCCTGTCCCACCACCAGGGAATAGTCCGCCGTCGGCAGGGTTTGCAGGATCAATTTTTGACCAAAGCTGTCACTGAAGGACAGCCGGTTACCGGACGGCAGATAGAAATAACCGTCATCCATATAGGGATAGGTTCCGGCGCTGACAAATTCACTACCATTGAATTTTTTGTAATTCATGGTGTTGTTCTGCCGGTCAAACTCAACTTTGATGGTGCTGCCATTGGCCCCATAATATCCGGCAAAGCTGCCCAGCTGATCGGGAATCGCAGCCGGATTCGGCGCCGCTGCAGCACTGGTTTCGCTTCCCGGCAGTGCGCCCTTTTCCTCCAGCAAGGCCTGGGTAATGGCATTGCTGATAGTGGTTGTATCGGCGGTACCGGCAAAAATCACGGCCACCGATAAGCCCTGTTCCGGCAGCACGTAAAGCTGCGAGTTAAACTGCAGGGTGCCGCCGTTTTTGCTGAGCACCTGAATTCCCTGTTCGGCAAAATCCGCCACCGCGACCATATCCCAGCCCAAACCATAATTGGTAATCGGCGTACCTGATGGCACTGTTTCCGGGCCATATTGAGGACTGGTATATTCGGTAAAAGACTCCGCGGTCATAATCTTATTGGTCAACAAGGCATTGCCGAACCGGCATAAGTCTGCGGCGGTGGAGGAAATCCCCCCGGTGCCCATCAGGTTGACATATTCCGCCGGCAGGGCTGACCCATCGTCGTTGTTGTATTTCAGGGCAATATTGGGATTATCTGCTTTAAAATAACAACTGCTGTCATCCATACCCGACTTGGAAAAGATATGCTGATTTAAATATTCGGCATAGGACTGGCCGGATACTTTTTCGATCAACACCTCTGCCAGGGTAAAACCATCGTTGCAGTAAACACTGACCACCCCGGGATCATCTTTTAAATTGCTGTTGGCCAGGTAGACCATAAAATTGGCCAGAAAATCCGGATCCACGGCGGTGGCAAAACCATTGTAAATGTCGGTTCCCGGCAATCCTGATGAATGATTCAGTAGCATCCGGACTGTGATATTTTTGTAACGGCTATCCTGCATGGTAAAATCCGGGACATAATCGACCACCGGTTTATCCAGATCAACCTTACCTGCTTCGACCAGCTGCATGACCGCGGCGGCCGTAAAAACCTTGCTCACCGAACCAATATTAAACTGGGTGCTGGTATTAACCCCCAGCGCCTCGCCCCGGTTGGCCATGGCAAAGCCCTCTTCATAAACAATTTTACCATCGTCCATAATCGCCACGGTGGCACTGGAGGCGCCGCCCGCAGAGATGGCATTCCAAACCTCCGTTCGCGCCGTCGCAATGGTTTTTTCATAACTTTTGGGTTCTGCTTTTTGTGCGCTACACCCCGAAAACACCAGAACCATCAATGTCAGACAGAATCCCCAGATCAAAATTTTTCTTTTCATTACCATCCGTTCCTTTCAAAAATCCCCCATAATTTTTACCGTTATTTCTTTTCTACCCTCATTCAATATATTTATCAGTTCTTTTGTATGAAAAAACAGAGCGTTTTTATCCAATTTGTTTTCTGGGTCTTTATTATTTGATTATAACACAAAAACCAGCAAATAATTGCTGCAAAGATACCCCGGTCAGGCTATAATAAGTATTAAACTAAAACCGTTAATATTTAAATTTTCTGGAGGTATTTCCATGACACTGGATAATGAACAGTACCGAATCATTGTTGAATCGTCCCCCAATATGATCTGGCGCGCTGGTACCGATACATTGTGCAATTACTTTAACACCACCTGGCTAAGCTTTTCCGGCAAAACCATGGCCGAAGAAGTCGGCACCGGCTGGGCTGAAGGCGTTCACCCCGAGGATTTTGACATGTGCCTGAAAGTATATCTGGATGCCTTTGCCAAACAGGAGTCCTTTGAAATGGAATACCGACTTAAACGCAGTGATGGCGTTTATCGCTGGATCAATGATCGGGGTGTGCCCTATTATATCAACGACCATGAATTTGCCGGTTATATTGGCAGCTGTATGGATGTGACAGATAAGGTCGAAGGCCAGAAGATGCGGGATCTCGCCCAGCGGGACGGTCTGACCCGGATCTACAATCGTCAATATTTTGAGCAGTTGGCGAGTGTTGAATTTTCTAAAGCCAAGCGGTTTCAATCAGATCTTTGTGTTGCAATGATCGATATCGACAAATTTAAAAACATCAACGATACCTGTGGCCATCACGCCGGGGATCTGGTTTTAAAAACAGTTGCCCAAACGATCAATGAAAGCATCCGCGCCTTTGACCTGTTTGGCCGCTACGGTGGGGATGAATTTGTATTACTGATGTCCGGCACCAATTATGCCGAAGCGTCCGTTCTTATCGCCCGATTAAAGAATGTTCTCGACGCCATCGAAATTAATTATAATGGCACCCTGATCCACATCAGTGCCAGTTTTGGATTATACCAGATGCACGGCGAGGAAATCCTCGAAAAGGTCATCATTGAAGCTGACAAAAAACTCTATGAAATTAAGAACCGTCAGAAAAAGCAAATACCGTTTCGACAGGCGTAACTGCCTTTCTGATGCTTAAAAAGTCGGGAAAGCGATAAACATCATCTCCTTCCCGACTACTCGGAACATGCAATTAAACAAGTTGCTTATTTTGTAAACAGATTAATGATAACCAAAAGAATTACCGCCCCCACTGAGGCAACGAAGATACTCCATAAATTAAATCCGGTTACTCCGGTTGTTCCAAAAAAGTCAAATACAAAACCGCCGATCATTGCGCCCAAAATTCCGACCACGATATTTTTAATTAATCCCATCTTCTCATTGTTTTTAGTCAGCATGCTGGCCAGCCAACCGGCTAAACCGCCAAGTATGATCCAGGTGAAAAATCCCATAAGTTCACTTCCTTTCTTTTACTACTTATTATTATACCCACTTTACTTAAAACAAATCGTTCAATTCGACAGATGTTACCAGATCAGCTTTAGCCAGTCAGCTATTTCCATTGAATCGCTTGTTGATCACCGGGAATTTCGTTAGTAATCTATTCGCTCCACCCGATCTTTAAAATGCACCTAAGGTTTTCGATGTACAATTACACGTTGTATACTTTATTTAGTATCAACCGCATCCATCAAATGCGATCATCATTGTTGAAATACTTGTTAAGGCCCTTTTCTCCCCAGCCTTTATTGATATTGCAACGTTTCCCTATTCAGCTTGCTTATCGACATGATTAACTATAGAAAGGCACTTTTTACTCTTAATTGATTAAAGTGATGAAAAACAATGCAAATTAATTCAACTGAAGTACCCTTTTCAGATGATCTGGACATTAATGGCAGTCTGAAGGAGTTTCTCCTGCAACAGCAGATTTATCGGGCTGCCATTAAAGAAATTAAAACCAAACTTGAAATCCTGGATGAAGAATTCCAGGCCCGATACGATCATAATCCGATTCATCATATGGAATACCGGTTAAAAGCACCCCAGAGTATCGCTGAAAAAATGCAGAAAAAAGGTCTGGAGATCACCGCCGAAAACATCCGCAAAAACCTGACTGATATTGCCGGCGTTCGGGTGATCTGCAACTATTTAAATGATATCAACCGGATTGCCAACCTATTACTCCGTCAGGATGATATTACCCTGGTCCGCAAAAACGACTATATCACTGAGCCCAAGAAAAACGGCTACCGCAGCCTTCACCTGATTGTCCTGGTGCCTATCTTTCTAGCCGAACGCACCGAATCCGTTCCGGTTGAAATCCAAATCCGGACGATTGCCATGGATTTCTGGGCCAGTCTTGAGCATCAGCTCAAATACAAAGGACATAGCGACATGTCTGAGGGTCTCCGGGAACGGCTGAAATACTGCGCTGAGTCAATTACCCGACTTGATGAAGAAATGCAGATGATTTATGAGGAAATCACTGCTGACGACTGCGACCAACAATAATCGATGCCGAGGCAATTGCTTCGGTTTTTTTATTTTTCTTTTTTTATTTTATTGACAGTTCTATTTATCTATGGTATCTTATTTATAATCATTACTGTTTAGTAATTATTTCTTTATAAAAAAGTTTGATCCCAAGAACTGGAAGATCCCCTTTCTTTCCTGAGTCTTGATCAATCGAACTACTATTAAAACTATTGATATGGAGGAAAACAAATGTCAGAATCAAAAACATTGAACAATCTTATGGAGGCGTTTGCCGGCGAGTCTCAGGCAAACAGAAAGTACACTGCATATTCAAAGAAGGCTGAAGCAGACGGAAAAATCAATGCGGCTAAATTATTTAAAGCTGCGGCTGATGCGGAAACCCTGCATGCTCTGAAGCATTTTGAAGTGGCCGGAAAGATCCATAGCACTGCTGAAAACCTTAAAGATGCGGTCGCTGGCGAAACCCATGAATATACCGAAATGTATCCTGACTTTTTAAAAGAAGCTGAAGCCGAAGGAAACAAAGAAGCCATTAAGACCTTTACCTTTGCGATGAAAGCCGAAGCGGTACATGCCAAACTGTATCAGGAAGCCCTGGAAGATCTGGATCAAACCGAAGAAGTATTCTATTACCTCTGCCCCCTCTGCGGCAATATTGAAAAAGCAGTTCCCGATAAATGTGCTATCTGTGGCGTTCCTGGAACCAGCTTTATTAAATACTAAGTATTAAATTAAATACTCCAATAACTAATCTAGCCCTTCTCCTAACCTGAAAAAACCAGAAGCATCCGTTACATGATTAGCAGGATGATTCTGGTTTTTTGTTTTTCTGTTTTTTATCAGACCAGCTGTCTTTTGGCGTATTTATAAAAATATGCTTCTTTTTTCATCAGTTCATCATAAGTGCCAGCTTCGACGATGTTGCCCTTTTCCAGCACCAAAATCCGGTCACAATCCATGATCGTGCTGAGCCGATGGGCAATGACAATTCGGGTGGCGTCGAGATTTTTCATGCTTTCCGAGACCGTCTTCTGGGACCGGTTGTCCAGGGCACTGGTGGCTTCATCAAAAAAGATGATCGCCGGATTGGCGGCAATGGCTCTGGCGATCAGCAGCTTCTGCCGCTGTCCCCCGGACAGGGTGCCAGCCCCCTCTGCCACCATGGTTTTAAGACCCATGGGCATTTCCCTAATTTCTTCATCCATACCTACTTTTTTGAGCAATTCCCAGACATCATCTTCGCTTAATTCTTTTTTTGAGCCGGCGATATTGGATAAGATATCCCCGGGGATCAGTTGGCTGTCCTGGAGCACCACTCCCATTTGCTTTCTGATTTCCCGGATATCCACACTTTCCAGATCAAATCCGCCGCAATAAATACTGCCGCTGGTCGGTTTTTCAAAACCCAGCAGCAAGCGTAACAGGGTTGACTTACCGCTGCCGGAAGCTCCAACAATGGCCACATATTCGCCATGTTTGATATTGATAAAAATATTGTCCAGAATCGTTGCACCACCCTCGTAATAGGAAAAGTACAGATGCTTTATTTCGATATCACCCTGAATTTTTCCCGGTGTGGTTTTAAAACAATCCACCTCCGGCACCCCATCAATGATCGGTTTGGTATTTTCATACTGTGGTACCACACTATTGATGGAAATCAAAGTTTGCACCAGTCCCAGCAACGAGGATATAAAAATGATAAAGGCCGAATTGATGGCCACAAAGCCCCCGGAGGAAATGCTGTTGACACTGACATAATAATAGATCACACACATCGACAGGGTCGGTAAGGCGATGGTCGTCAACCGCAGCAGCGCCATCAGTTGTCCTCTTTTATACTCCACCTTTCGTTGTTTGGCATACTCCCGGACCCATTTCAGATAGGAGCGACTTTCGGCCCCGGCCACCCGCAGCCGCGAAACTGAGGTGATCAGCTCAAACACCATGCCCGAAATATCATTGGACATTTCCAGTGAGGTACGCTGACATTTCATTTGCATTTTTCCAATGACCAGGGTGATCGCCACACTGACCGCCGTTAAAACCATGGCAATCCAGCCAATGGTGGTATTGATGGTAAAGATATATAACCCATTGATAATCGAAAAAGAGCTGGTGATGATCATGGTAATAATATTGACCGATAAAATCTTCTGTATCATCGCAAAGCCGGTGGCTCGCATGGCCAGGGCTCCGGATGAATACTGTTTAAAAAATGAAGCCGGCAGCGATAACAGTTTATCCAGCAGCGAATTCTGCAAAATTGACAATTTACCCTGAATTCGGAGAATACAGATGTTTTGAACCATGGTGAACAAGCCCCGGCTGACAGCGACGGCCACCAGGATAAAACCCACCACCAGAATCGTTATTGACTGATTTTGGGGAATCCAGACGTTGAAGGTTTCCTGCATCGCCATTGCCGGCAACAGCGATAGCAAAGCGGTTACGACTGCCAGCACCAGGGTCCAGATCAGATCCCGGCGGCGGAACAGTTTTAAACCCAATTTTACCATTTCCCGAAAAGATACCGGTTCCTTGGGCAAGGGCGGGTAAAAGACATAGGCCCGGTCGAATTCCGACTGGCCATCCACTTCTTGCGACGTCCCATCATAACGAAAGCAGAGATAGCGGGTTGGGGATTTAGGGATCAGGGCGACTGCCTCTCCGGACATGGTAAAGGCCAGCATCGGGCCATTGTCTCTTTTATACCAATCCGCTTTCAGCTCCACCAGGCGAATGCGAAATCCCGATTCATCGGCAATCAGTTTAAACTGATCACCGCCGCTATTAAGCTTTCTCAGTGGCGGGATTTTGACGGCAATTCCCATCGCTTCGGCGACCTTGATCACTGCCGCAATCAGCGGATTATCGTCTGGGGATGCCGCCGATTTTTTAGGGGACAAGACGCTGTCAAAGGCCTTTTTGGCGCTGTTATCATACTGTTTATTGATCTGTCGAATCTCTTCTAATTTTTTTGCCATCTTTTATCCCTCAGTTCTGATCAGACTTGCATACTCGCCACCCAAAGCCATCAATTCTTCATGGGTGCCGCGCTCTTTGACAACCCCGCAGCTCAGTACGATGATTTCATCACAATCGCGAATCGTCGATAAACGGTGGGCGACCAGAATGGTACTGATGCCGCGACGCCGGATATTTTCACTGACCTCGGCCTCGGTGGCCGTATCCAGTGCACTGGTGGCCTCATCCATCACCAGGATCCGGGGATTTTTACATAAGGCCCGGGCGATTTCCAGGCGCTGTCGCTGACCGCCACTTAAGTTTTTTCCGCCTTCGCTTAAAATGTGGTCAAAAGCGTTGGGCAATGCCAGAATATCCTCATAAATACAGGCGTCTTTGGTGGCCTGGATGACATCCTCCACCGCAATGGTTTCATCCCACATGGTAATGTTGTCCAGCACCGAGGCTGAATACATCACAATTTCCTGATCGACCGAGCTCATCGTATTGACCCGCAGCTCGGCCGGAATCGCCTTTATATCGATGCCATCAATGCGTATTTCGCCGCTCCAGGGCTGATAAAGGGTGGTAATCATTTTAGCAATCGTCGATTTACCGCTTCCCGATGAACCGACCAGGGCAATCGAACCACCCGCCCGGAGCGTCAGGTTCAAGCCCTGAATAATCGGATCTGAGAGTCGGTTATAGCCGAAGGTGAGATCCCGGATCTCGATCTCACCTTCTAATTGATCACAGTCAAACCCATCCAATGAAATCTTTTCTGATTCCAGGGCGATATCTTCCGGATATTTTTCGACATCATCGAGGCGCGCAATATCGGCGATCATCCCCTGTAAGGCGGCACTGGTACTGACCAGTTCACTCATTGGCTGGGTAAAACCGGTCATCAGGGTGTTAAAGGCCACAAAGGTCCCAATGGTCATGGCTCCCATTAACACGTACTCACTGCCGATGGTAAAGATCAGGGCCGTTAAGATCGAAGTCAGCAGGGTCGGCAGCACCGAAATAACCGCTTCCATCCGCCCCATCCGCTGTTCTACGGCCAGGGTTTCGGCACTGAGTCCGGCGATGCGGGTAAAGAAATTGTCTTCCTCACCAATCGACTTAATGGTTTCGATGGATTTCAGATTGACCATGATCCAGCCAATTGATTTTCCCTGATATTGCAGCAGGACCCGGTTGTTGTCCGCATTCTTTTTAGCTGTGTATTGCAGCAGAAAGATGTTGATCCCGGTGATGACAATGCCGATCAGGGTCAGAATCACATTGTATTGAAAAAGCAGGATCAGGTATAAAAAGGCGGTGACCAGATTGACCAGAATTCGGGCCAGATTGCTGGATAAGGCCGTTGCCACGGTATTGATGCTTTGCATCCGGCTGTTGATATCCCCGGATTGGCGTTGATTAAAAAACTCTACCGGCAGCCGCAGGACGTGACGAAGATAGGTGCCGGCACTGTCGATGGCAATATAGTTTTCCATCCGCACCAGGGCGTTCTCCTTCAGCCAGTTGAGAATGGCCTGGAGCACCACCGTGTTTAGCAAAATAAAAACAAAAATCAAAATATCAAATTTTTCGGTATTATTGAGGTAATAATCGACAAATATTTTGGCATAATTAGCAATAATCAGACCGGGAATAACCAGTAGCACCCCCAGCACCAGAGCATAGAGCAAGGGCGAAATGCCGGTTTGGGATAGCCGTTTAAACAGCGCCTTCCAGACATCAGGCTTTTCCCCGGCCTTTTTAAAATCCGGTCCCGGCCGGGATTCAATCACCACCCCGGTAAACATCTGTCCCAGTTCTTCCGCAGTAATTACCCGTTGTCCCGAAGCCGGGTCGCACAAATAAACCTTGTCGTTTTTAAACCCTTCCAGGACGACAAAGTGACTGAAATCCCAGTGGATGATCACTGGCATGGTCATTTCTTTTAACTTATCCACGGTACAGACAAAGCCCTGGGACTCGAGGCCGTAAAGTCGGGCCGTTCTGGCAATATTTCCGGCTTTGACCCCGTCCCGGGAGACCCCGCAATCGATCCGGAGCGTTTCCAGGGTTTCGTAGCGCCCATAATAGGCCAGAATCATCGAGAGTGAGGCCACCCCGCATTCCACTGCTTCCATTTGCAGCACCACCGGTACCTTGGCTATTTTAGGCAGTTTTTCGTGCTCATCCCGACTTTTCTCGGTTTCTGCTTTCGTCATGAGTCATGCCGCCTTTCTAGGAAATAATCAAATCAATGAGATATAACTGATCGGTGAAAATCGTCGCACTGCCGGATGTCCCGGCGGTAATTTCGCCATTAAAACCATTGTTTTCTTTGGTCCAGATATAATCCCCCTGATCATTAACCTTGGGATCAATAATAATCAGCATCTCAATCGGGCTTTCTTGATCCTGAGACAATCCGCTGAGCTGAACGCTTCGTACAATCCCTCTTAAATATCCATACTTATCATTGTTTACTGATTCCAGCGCGATAAAAACCCGATCTCCCTGCTTGACATTAATGGCGCCTTCATAGCTGGAATAGGCCTGAACCACCACCGTGGTATCTTCATTTTCCCGTTTGACGATTTGACATAAGGTCGAGTTTTTTGGCAAAAAAGCCCCGTCCTCAAAACGCAGTCCTGCCACCACACCGCTTTCCATGGCGACAATCATCGTTTGCCGTTTAACCTTGCTTTTTTCTTCTTCTGTCAGTACTGTGCCGTTGGTGATCTGCGCAGCGGTCCCCTCGGTGGTCAATACGCCCAGCAGATCGCCTCTTTTGACATAATCACCATTGGATACACTGAGCTGGGACAGGATCCCTTCATTTTCAACCACCACATCAACGTTGCCCTCACCATAGGATACCACCGCATCCAAGGTGGTGGTGATGTTAATCGGGACCGTAACTGAATAGATGATCACGCCGACTAAGAAAATGATGATCCCCAGCAAAATCAGCAGATTCCCCGGTCCGATGACGGTCATCAGGGCTGCGTGTTCGCTTTTTTTAGTACTTTTATCCTCTTTATTCCGAAAAATGGATTTACTCACCGCTTTGTCCTCCTCCCGTCAAGTTGCCCCTAGGCACTAATTGATCATTGACATAGCTCTTCTGAAACACCGGAATTCCATTGATCAGTCGTTTGTCAAAGCTTAAACTGCCATAGACGGTTTCAAAACTGTTTTCGCCCAGCACTTTTTTAATGGCCGCAGTATCCAGGCTCTGGGCCTGGTTCACCGCCGCTGCTGCCAGGTGCATGTTCATGTAGGCCTGGGCCGCCGGTAAATCCGGGTTCTTTCCATAGGCCTGCTGATAGGCCTGGATAAATGCCGCTTCTGGCCCGGCTGTGGCAGTATTGTTAAAATAACTGGTGACCTGGGTCAGGTTTTTCATGCTCTGGGGAATGGTATAAGGCTGAATCTCAATGTCATAGCTGGCAAAGACTGGCCGGGTATTGCCGGTTTTTTCCAGATACCCATACAGCGCCGTGATATCATCCCCGACACAGGCGGAGACGATGGCCTGGGCGCCCAGACTGTCCCATTTTTTTAGATAATAACGGAAATAATCAAGATTTGGCAGATAGGACACCGCGTCGACAATTTCAATGCCGGCTTCACCGGCATGTTCTTCAACTTTTTGCATATAATCTTTGCCATAGGTATTGCCGGCGGTATGAACAATGGCGATCCGGCGGATGCCCTGGGCCGCCATACTGTTGACCATTTCATTGGCCATGGCATCATCCGATGGGGCGCAGAGATAGGCGCCCTCATTATCAGCTAGATTCAATTTCGAACTGGCGATAATCGGCGCAAACAGCAGCTTATTATTCTGGTTGTAGATACTCCCCACCTTCAACACATCATCGGTACTCCGATGTCCGATGACAATCGGAAAGCCCGGCTTTTCAGCAATCCTGGTAGCTACTTCCACGGCGGTGTTGGTGTTATTGCCATCATCATTGTAGTTGATTGCGATGGTTTGATTAAGGATCCCGCCCTGATCATTGATCTCTTTGGCCGCCAGCTCAATGCCATTTTTAAAAGAAGCACTGTACTCCTGCGAAAATGGATAAACCACATCCACTGACAGGCTGCTGGTTTTGTCGGTTTCCGCCGTGCAGCCAAAGCAGAATAATCCGCCGCTGAATATGATAGCTAGTATCGATAATATCATAAGGTGTTTTTTCATAACCTTCTCCTTACGTTTGGATAATTCTTAGTCTAAATAAATGCTGAAAATAAAATCATATGCTTGTCACTCATTTTCACCAATAGCTTGCTTAGTTCCCCGGCCGACAGATTTAATTTTTCTGCCATTTCTGTGCTGGTAAATTCTCCGGAACAGCAAAGAATATCAATTTCGGTTTGGCTGAGGGTATTGATATCCAACATCGAAAAATCCGGTATCTTTTGGATAATCCAGGTATTTCTTTCATCCTCGTCTAATTCATGCCATTCTTTCAACAGGCCTTTGTACTCAATCAGTTTTTGATAATACGCCACCATGATCTCGTCTTTGGCATAAATAAATTTAAGGTATCCAGCCGCAATACCGTAATTAAACGCCAGCTTGAAATCTGCTTTGATCCGATCTTGGGAAATCAGACCCTTTTCAAACTGTTCCTTCATTTTATTAGAGACGGCCGTAATAAATCGGGAGCGACCCATACATACTTCCGGTAGCGATAATTCCCGGGTATGATTAACCGGAAAATCCTCCAGGTTGGTCAGGCATTCCCGGTCTTCCAGCACGATTCCGAATTTTTCGGGATGATTATAAATCTGGGTGCCGGGCAGGGGCATTATAAAGGTTGTTGATATGTCGAGCATCCCTGGGGCCAGGTCCAGTAGCTCCAGGACTTTTGTGGTGGTCTCGGCCAGGGTTGCAGCGCTTTCAAAGGCCCCGCCGATAATATAATTCCCGGTTAATTGGGGTAATCCTGCGGCATAGCAGATTTCGACCACCTTTTTTATATCCTCTGGGCGGGCCTGTTTGCCATAGGCTTTCAGGACTTCTTCCACCCCTGATTCCATGCCGATCTGCATCCGCACCATGCCGCTATCGATCATTTCGCGAATCAGTTCAGAGTGTTTCACCAAAAACCCGGGATGACCTTCGCAAAACCAGACAAAATCATATTTCTTTCGAAGCGTTCGCAAACCGGCTAAGATCTGCTTTAGTCTAACCGGATTGGTAGTGAAGGTATCATCACAGAAAAACAGGTACCGGGGACGTTGACTATTTTTTAAGCGGGCGGCTATTTCGTCTAGTACATCTTCCGCGCTTCGCATCCGCAAATTTTTGGAATTCCCGCCCTCAAAACAGAAGGCACAGCGATAGGGACAACCCCTGGCGGTAATTACCGACAACAGTGGTCGTTCCTGATAATCGAGCACATCCTCATTACGGGGCCATTCATATTTTGAAAAATCTTCCAGGTAGACGTAATCGGCATTTTGGGATTTTCGGATTTCACCCGGAACGCCCAACGCTTCTCCCGTGATTTTTGCATTTAACCAGGTTAAGAGGCTTTCTTCGCCTTCGCCTTTTAGGATGCCATCGGCCTGATATGTTTCCAGATCTTTTTCGGTCATATGCAGGGTTTGCGGACCGCCCAGAACCACATAAAAATCATAATGCTTTTTTAAATAGCTGATGATGGCCGCCACCGCTGAACGATTATCAAAATCACAGTAGAAACAGACCGCAAATAAGCGGTCTTTCATTTTTTCAATGGTTTTAACGGCGTCGGTGGTAATCCCGGTATAAGCTTTTGCTTCGAAACCATTAGCGTTGAGTTGAGCTGCCAGGGTTAAGATCCCCAGATTTTCAATCATTTCAAAGGTTCGTCCCCGAACCATGCGTTGGGTGTAAACCAACAGAACTTCGGGTTTGTTGATTAGGGTTTCCGGTATAAAATCCACTTATTCCCCTCCATTTTATTCAGGGATTGTTCCGCCTGGTGGTAGAAATCAGCATTTTTCCCCTGAGGGTCCAGTTTTATTTGGCCCTGTTGCAGGATTTCTTTTTTGGAAAGCTTACCATTACATAATTTCAACAGGGTATAGTCGATTTCATCCAGGACCTGGTCAAATATCTGTGGTTTTTCGCCACTGACATCGGTATAAAGCCACAGTTCGAAGGTGCGGTGGACAATGGCAGCTTGATCATTTGTTCCTAATTGAGCATTGATTAGATACTCATCTGAGGCCCGCATTTTCCAGTAAGCATCATCAATGGGAATGTTCTTATAGACATAGTCGTTCCACCGGGTAAACACACCGTATTGACGGCCTAATCGATACGAATCCAGAATCACCGCTTCCGGAATTTTTCCATCAACATATATTTTGCGCATTTCATTCTGCAGCCGCTTATTAGCCTGCAAACGAATATTGATCAGGTCGGTAAAATCCAGTTCTTTGGTGCGGGAAAGGGGAATATCCTCATTGCAGCAATCAATCAGATCCTCATAGATGGACATCCCGAATTTCTCCGGATTAAGGGTAATGGGGGTTTTGGGGTAGGGCAAAAATGAAAAGTAAGCGGTTTCGAACTGACCCGGCGCCCGGTAAAGCAATTCCATAATTAAATCTTCGGATTCTGCGATGGTCTCCCGGGTTTCATGGGGTCCGCCAATAATAATATTGCCGGAAATGCCGTGAATTCCTGATTCAACGCAATGATCAATGACATCAACGGCCATCTTTCGGGTTATTTTTTTATTATAGCTCTTTAAAACCTGGTCACTGCCGGATTCCAACCCAAAAAAGATCTTTACCAGACCAGCATCGGCCAGATTCCTGGCCATCTCCCGATGTTTATCAATCGTCGAAATATGGGCGCTGGCAAACCAGACAAAATCATAATCCGCCCGGATTTTTTTGACTTCTTCACAAATCTGATCAACCCGTTTGTGATCCAGGGTAAAGGTGTCATCAAGAAAATTGATGTAATTGATGGCGGGATTGCGCTTAAAATTCGTCCGGATTTCCGCCATCAGTGACGGTACTGAGTGGCGACGCACCCGTTTGGCATTGGCCCCTTCATAGCAAAAGGTGCAGCCAAAAGGGCAGCCCCGGCCAGTTAAAATCGGCAGCAGTCCATAATGTTTATAGTCGTTGGTCAGGGTAATATCCGGCCAGGGAATATCATCCAAATCCTCCGGGGGCTTTCGCGGTTCGGTTTCCACCAGTTCTCCGTTTTCATCCCTGAAAATAATTCCCTGGATATCCTTGAGCGAACCTTTTTTTTCAATAAAATAATCCATCAGCTCGAGAATGGTTTCCTCACCTTCGCCGATACAGGCAGCTTCGATGGCCGTTGCCTTCAAAAAATCAGCATCCATCCCCGCTGTTTGCGGACCACCGGCCAACAGGATCACCTCCGGATAGCGTTTTTTCACTTCCTGAGCAAAGGTCTTAACCCAGTGAATATTGTTAAAATCACAGTAGAAACCAATGATTTTAGGCTTGTCCTCGTTTTCCATCACAGCGTTGACATAATCCAGCGCTTCCTTGGCATAACCCTGAAACATCTCGGCCTGATAGCCCTTTTGCCTTAATAGCTGGGTCAGTATATTCATTCCCAGATTACTGCCGGGAATATAGCCGCTGACATAGCGGTGCGATTTGATCAATAATAGTTCCATATCTACCTATCCCCCTTTGAACTGCTGACTATCGCTATCCGGTCAGCACTTCGAAGGGGAAAATCCCCTTCTTGGCTTATTATGCTCTCGCTGTTTGTGTTGCTGTAAAAGCGTAATCTACGCCAACAATACTTAAACCACCGGCAGCCTGATCTAATTGATCATCACTGATTGGTTGTTTAGCCTGTGCTTCTTTAAAAGCAGCATCGAATTCAGCTGCAGTACAGCTGTAACCTAATTTTGCAACCACTGCATCAAATTCTGCTGCTGTTTTAGCACCATCAAGTTGTTTTGCCAACGCCTCATCGGTTAATACTTTTGCAGCTAATGCTTTTGCACCATCAATACTCATTTTCTTCCTCCTTTCCAAACGATTTTGGCTAAATCACAAAATGAGTCAGCCAATATTTAAAATTAAATTGATACAGAATATCAACTAATTTTCCATGGAATTCGGCCTGATTTTGATAAGGCCCACCAAATATTGAAAACAATTCGGTTTCGATCTCGGCCAGGCTTCTTTTTCCGGCACAGCGCAACAACAACTCATATTCCAGCGGTGAAAGCGCCATGCCATCAAGTTTTGGGAACCCTTCGGTAAAGGTCATCGTGCGCCATAATTCAAAGGTACGCTGGGGATAATCGCTGGAGAAATCCAACGATGGATCAAATGCCTGTCCCTCGTTTAAATAAAGCACGTAATAATATTCATAGGCTCTGGGATTGGCGGCAATTTCCTCAAACCAGCGGCTGCGGATGCCATAGGTCAGGGCAGCTTTAAATTGCTTCATCACCGCCTGCTGTTCTAGTTCATGATTTTTGATTTTCTTTTGCATGCTTTGCCGGATCACCTTATTGAGTTCCTGACGGTCTTTCATCACCTGATCCTGACTTTTTCCCAGGGGTGTGACAAAGGGATAGTCATCGCCGGAAAACCGGCCGGTGTGGTCATGCAGCTGTAAATTGAATTTTTCCGGATTGTCCCTGATCTGGGTGCCGGGATAAGCTCTTAAAAAACCGGTGATAATATCAATGACCCCGGGTGCCTGATTTATCAAGGTTTGGATCAGGGCCGCGGTTGCTCCGGGCGTTTCCTCCGGACCGCCGACGATAAAATTAGTCGCAATCTGGGTCAGTCCGCAGTCGGCGGCGTAGGATACAAATTCAATGATATCGTCAATCTGGACATGCTTGTTATACTGGTCGATGACCTGCTGATCCCCGGACTCAATCCCGATCTGCAAGCGGACCAGCCCCGCCGCAATCATCGTCGGCAGGATATCCATCCAGTTTTTTATTCTGCCCACATGGCATTCGCAATACCAGACCAGATCGCGGTCCTTTCTGATTTCCTGCATACCCCGGCAGAATTCTTCAATCCGGTCCCGGTTAAGGGTAAAAGCGTCGTCCATGATAATAATGTATTTCAGATCCGGATTATTTTGTAAGTTGAGTTTGATTTCTGCCAGCACCAGCGGAATGCTCCGCAGCCGAACCTGCTGCTTGCCCGGGCTGGGGGCGCAATAAGCACATTGATAGGGACAGCCCCGGCCGGTAAAAATCAGTTTGCCATAGGCATGATCAATATGCAGGGAGGCGTGATAGGCCGGCAACGGCAGGGCATCCAGATCGGCGATAATGGCCGGCGGGGTTTCGGTAAAAATCCCGTCTTTGATCATCGCCAGTCCGTTGATCTCGCTTAAGTCGCCGTCTTCTTTTAAAACGGCATTCAAGAGCAGCGGCAGTGATACTTCGCCCTCGCCTCTTAAAATGAAATCGGCCTGACTGTCTTCCAGAAATTTTTGCGCTAGCCCAATGCTCTGGGGACCGCCAATAATAATGGGAATATTCCAGTCTGCTTTGATCTTTTGAGACAAAGCTTCAATCAGCGAAACATTATCAAAATCACAGGAAAAACCCACTGCGACTGGTTCATTCTGTTTTACCTGTTCCAGTAAATCTTCCGGTTTGCCATGAAAAACCAGCGGTTCAAAGCCGGCTTCTTCCAGCGCTCCGGCCAGATAAAAGAGCCCCAGATAATCATGAGAACTGGTTTCATATTTTTTCGACACATTACAAAGGAGTATCTTCATTTTATTACCCTTTTTCTAGAACGGAACAACAAGAAGCCAGTATTTTTTATCAAAAACTTTCAGCGTCGCAATGATCCGTTCCCTTAATTCATTGGGACTTTCACCAAACGGTTTTCCAAATCGCTCATACAAAATCTCGGTAATGGCGGCGATGGTACTTTTTCCGGTGCAGTATTTCATGATTTCATATTCAAAGGGCGACAACGCCTCACCCCATAACAGCGGATAGCCCTGGGAAAAATCCACATCCCGCCACATTTCAATCATCCGCTGGGGTCGCCAGTTGGGCAGTTCGGCCGGGTCGACATCGGTAACCCGACTGGCGGATTCCCGGGCCAGCATGGTGTAATAGGCGGTCAAGGTCGGCTTATGATGAGAAATAATATTTATCCAGTATTTGGGCCCGTTGGCGGCCATGGATGTTTTGTAGCATCTTAAAATATCTTCATGACCCAATTCCCCGTCGTTGAGCATGATTTTTACCTCATCCACAAAACTCTGAAGATATTCCTGATAGGCGCCCATAATCTCCCGGCGATCCATGGTTTCACTATCCATAATCGGATAATCGGAAATACTGCCGAGACCCTGTTTATCGTAAATGGTCAGTCCGTATTTTTCGGGATGCAGACCAATATCAGTCATCGGGTACGGCATCACAATACTGGGCGCAATTTCCATCATCCCCGGGCCCAGTCGCAGCAGCTTGGCTCCAAAGGTCTTGTTTTTTTCAATATGTTCCCGGTTTTCGAAGGGACCACCCACCAGCAGCGCTCCGAAGACCTGCTGCACCCCGGCATCATAGGCGGCTTTCACGACGATTTCCACCATTTCCGGAGAAATGTTTTTGCGGTAAATTTTCAACATCTCCTTATCTACGGTTTCAATGCCGATTTGAAGTCGATTAAGGCCGGCATCCACCATCGACTTCAGTACTTCCGGTCGTCGGCTTAAGGACACCACATCGGCCTCACAATAGAACTGAAAGGGCTTCACGGCCTGAAGGGCTTTAGCCTCCCGGCAAAATTCATCCAACCATTTGGGATCTGTAACCAGGGTGTCGTCACAAAACTTAAAATAATTGAGCTCCGGATATTTTAGCAGAAAATGTTTCATTTCGGCGATGACGTTGGCCACACTTCGCTGCCGCATCGGCCGTTTCAAGGCCCCTTCATGGCAGAAAACACAGTGGTAGGGGCAGCCCCGACTACTCATCAGATACAGGCTGGAAAAATCAATCGGGGTAATGCTTTTATCATAGGCCGGAAAGGGCAGATCATCGAGATTTTCCACCACCGGACCTTCACCCATATCGATGCAGTCGCCCTCTTCGTTGATATAAAAGATTCCGGCAATCCCCGTCAGGCCTTGCTGTTTTTTTAAGGCCTCCAGAACCGCCACCATCGCCAGTTCACCTTCACCTCTGACAATCGCTACCGCTTGAGACTGGCGCAGATAATCTTCGTCCAGAGAAATGGCTTCCGGTCCGCCTATCAACACCGGAATCCGATAGGTTTCGGTAATTGCCGCACTAACTTTTTTAACCACGTGCTTATTTTCAAAATCCACCGAAAAACCAATCCCGCAAATTTCATCAAAGGGGTAGCGTTTCAGATAATCGATGGCCTGATCCGGGCGGCATTCACAGACAATGGCGTCATAACCTTTGGCATCCAGATAGCTGGCCAGCCCGTAAATGCCCAGAAAGGCCCCGTTTCTGCTGAAGCCGGCAACTTCCATCCCGATGGTTGATAGTTTAAAAAGAATGAACTTATTTTTCACGGTATCCTCAACTTCTTTGACTACTGCTTTTCCCCGTTGCGCCCATTCTTGATCAGCCGCTGTGGCAGTCAGCGATCCTGACAATACACACATCCCCACGGCTTCCAATTTTTTGATAGTCGCCAGCAGATGCTGCTTAAACACTTCAAAGCTCTCAAAGCTGTTCTGGTATTGTGGAAAAAGTACTTCTGCCATTTCGTTCATGGTCAATTTTCCGGAGCTGTATTTTAGCACTTCAAATTCGAAGGGGGAATAAACAAATCCGTTTAAGACCGGAATTTCTGCCGCCAGCTCGGGGGTCAGGGAAAGCAGGGCAATGCGCTGGGGATGCGTCTCAAAAACCGCTTCGCCTTGATAATCTTTGGTCAGTTTGTCGCCCCGGATCCGGGCCTTATACTGGGCATCAAAGTAAGGGTACCGGGAATAGGCCAGTCCCTGCCACATCCCGCTGAGCCCGTATTTTTCACTGAGGAGATAACTTTCCAGAATTACCGCATCGGGAATTTCACCATCACTGAGCATTTTTCGCATCAATTTGATATTCATTTCAAAAAACTCATTCCGGGCGGCGCAGATTTCTTCAATACTCAGGGTTGCGGTTTCAATCACCGGAAAATCACCCACTGATGTGAGCGCTTGTTCATCCTTCACAAAAATCCCGAAGGCTTCCGGATCTTTTGACATCGCGGTTTCCGGGAAAGGCATGTAGAAGGTGCTGACCACCTCCACCATACCCCGGCCGGCTTTAATCATTTCATTGACGGTATCAAAGGTAAAATCCAGGCTTTCCCGGGTTTCCAGCGCTCCGCCAATGATGATGTTACCGACCAGCTGGGGCAGTCCGGCGGCCTGACAGATGGCAATGACGTCAAAGAGCCCTTCCCGTTTAATCTTCTTGTTATAGATATCAATGATGTGCTGATTACAGCTTTCAATCCCAATCTGCATCCGAACCAGCCCGGCGTCCACCATCATTTTTACAATTTCCGGATATTTGATGACAATATTGACATGGGCATCGGCGAACCAGACAAAATCGTGTTCTTTCCGTAGCTCTTTGAGTTGTTCGCAAAAGGTTCGCACCCGTTCCTTATCCAGGGTGAAGGTATCATCGCCGAAAAAGATGTACTTCACATTGGGGTTTTGTTTTAACCGGCAGCGGATTTCTTTCATCACACTTTCGACACTGCGACGGCGGACATTCTTGCTGTTTCCCCCCTCATAACAAAAAGAGCAGTGAAAAGGACACCCTCGTCCTGACATCACTGCCATATGATTAATGCCCTGATGCTGGGCGGATTTAATTGTTCCGGTAATGATCGGCAGTTCGTCTAAATTCTCAATCGCCGGATAAATACCATTATCATAATAGCTGCCGTCATTCCGGAATGAACACAGTCCCGCTATTGTTTCCCATTTTTCTTTTTCTTCATTTTGGAGGGCGTGAATCGCTTCGTAGAGAGAATACTCCCCTTCGCCCCGCATCATTGCATCAGCCTGGCTGGCGCGCAGAAATTCTTCACCCAACCCCACGGTCTGGGGTCCGCCGACAAAAACGGTGGCACCGTAGCGCTTTTTTATTTCTCTGGCAAAACTCTCAACTGCTGACTGATTCTCATAATCACAATACAAACCCACCACGGTATTTTTATCCGAGCCGGTCGCTTCCAGAAATTCCAGCCCCCTTAACAGCTCGCCTGAAAAAACAGCCACATCAATCCCTTTGCTGGCCATCATTTCCGCCAGCGACATATGGCCAATCGGCTCAATTTGGGTGATTGAATGAGTCCGGGTGCCGCGATGAATAAGCATCAGTTTCAAGTTGATCGTTTTCACAATGTGCCTCCAAGTTCAATTTATATTAATTTTATCTGGATATTATCAACATTTTTTCGATTTTTTATTCACAGTGTATTCTATTTTTACGGTTCTGTCTATTGCTTTTTTGTTAAAATCACTGCTCTTTCTTTATACCATTTGAATGCGCTTTTATTCATTTATATTTGGATTTGCTCTCATGGACATCACATTTCATTAATATACTTATTGATTAAAAGATTGGCCGTGGATTGACTCAGTCCCATTTTTTTGGCAATGATCCGGCTGGATTTGTATTTCGCATAAAGTTTGATGACGGTGCGCTTTTTAAATTCTTCAACATTAAAACATTCCTCATCAAATTCTTCAATATCTTCTTCCTGATCCAGGTACTGCAGAAAAAGACTTTCATTAACAATGATCTTGTCCGACAATATGCACATCCGTTCAACCGCATTTTTTAACTGCCGCACATTTCCCGGCCAATCGTAACTGATAAAATAGGAAAGAATGGCTTTGCTGAATATTTTTTTGGTATTATAGCGTCGATTAAAATCATTTAAAAAATGGGTTACCAGCAGCAGGATATCATCTTTCCGCTGACGCAACGGTGGCAGGATAATCTTGGCCGTATTGAGCCGCCAGTACAGATCGCTGCGGAATTTCTTTTCTTTGATGGCCTGAATCAGTTTTTGATTGGTGGCGGCAATAATGCGGATGTTGACATGTTCCGGTTTGTTACTGCCCACCGGAATAAAGCGCTGGTTTTCCAGCACATCCAGAATTTTCACCTGCATTTTAGGCGATAAGTCGCCGATTTCATCGAGAAAAATGGTGCCGCCATCGGCATCTTTTAATAAACCGGTTTTGCCTTTGACATTGGCGCCGGTGAAGGCTCCAGGCATATAACCAAAAAGTTCGCTCTCAAATAAGCCATCGGGAATCGCGGCGCAATTAATGGCAATAAACGGTTTATGACTGCGGCGACTCTCATTATGAACGGTTTGGGCGATATAGCTTTTGCCGGTTCCGCTTTCCCCTAAAATCAGCAGATTACAATCGGATTTGGCAATTTTTTCCAGATCACTGAGACATTGCTTAAATAACTTACTCTTTCCGATAATTTGATCTGAAAACTCCAGATCGATGGTTTCAATCGGGTTACGGACGTCACGATAGCTTAAGTCGACTGACCGGATATTATCCAGTGAGGTTGAAACCATAAATTCAAACTCATTATTCTCATCGTAAACCGGGACATTGATACAGATAATAGTGCGATTGGTTTTGTAATAAATATTTTCTGTGACAATAGCCTGGTGGGAGACCTTGGTCAGATCAAAACTATAGGGATCCCAAAGCCCTGCTTTTATTTTTTTACTGTCTTTTTGAACAATGTCTTCCGGTTTGATACCATACAGCCGGGTAACCGCGGGATTGGCATAGACCACCTTGCCATCTTTGTCGAGGACATAGATTTCGGTAAATGAATTTTCCAGAATCTTTAACAGGGTTTCATGGGGGATTGACTTTAAGTAGTCATCGTACTCAGGGGTATTGACAGTTTTAGATAGATCGATCATATACTTCTCTTCTCTTTTTTTATATTTGTTAACGATATCATTCCCGGCCCAACAAAAGCATAAACTTAAAAAGATCTTTGATATTGTCGTGTCTCGATGCTGCTGTTGCCGCTCAAATGACTGATGGAGCCATTATAACATTTTTTTCAGTTTTTACAAATCGCACCGCTGGCAAAACAAAAAAATCCACAGGCAAAACCTGTGGATCAAAGGAGTTTGATAAAACCTTTATTTAAGTCTTAATTCTGGGGGCAACAGTTCTTCCATCATTTTTATTTGCGCCTTATCCAGTTCTAATGGAACATAGTCGGCAATTCTTTTTTTCCAGGCCTGGGTGGCTCGGTCCCGGATACTGATCGAATGCTCTTCTTTTTCCCAATTGGAATAGGCTTTACGGTTGGCAAATTCCGGGAAAATGAAATCATGTTTGTAGGTTTTTGTGGTTCTGGCAATATAATTGGCCGAATGTTCGATCTTTTCCATTTTATCCATACAGAGGTATTCGTCACTGAAATCAACGCTTCTTAAAAAGCGCCCGGACATTTTGTAGGTATCCTCATCGAGCATGAATTTTTCATAGCCCAGGGTATTAAAGGAATCCATGATGCCCGCCAGCATATAGGATACTTCCGGTTCACACATTAAGGCCGAGAGACCAACCATGGTTGATTCCCGTCCGGACTGATAGTCGTCATCCTTGGCATCGGAGAGACAGCCGTGGGATCGTTTGGGTAAGCCATAGAAATTGGCCAGCTCACTTTCAACAAACCATTCAACGCTGGTTTCGGCCCCACCACAGACGCAGAGACTGTAGCGCAGATCGGTTTGCAAAGCGCTGAACTGGTAAATCACGGGAGCTCCCGGATTAACCAACTGGGTGGCCACAATGCCGGCCAGCCGCTCGGTATTGTTCTGAATAATATTGCCCGCTAAAGCCGGCGGCCCGGTCAGTCCCGCCAGACCCACTCCGGCGATACAGCAAACTTGTCCATTTCTGGCATATTCAATCAGGGTTTCACACATATGCCGATCCCAGGCAAACGGCGGGGCGCTGGTAACCAGGGTTGACATCAGCACCTGGTCGTGAATATCATTAAATTCTTGGGCCAGTTTTATCGTGCGGCGACAAACTTCCGCGCTGCCGTTTAAGCCCGCCAAAGGTTTGTCGCTATACATCATCGGCGCCAGGGTCATAAAATCGGTCCGGTAGGGCACCGGCACATCATGGGGATAAAGTAGTTCACAATCAATGATATCAATCACATCACTGGTATGAAAGAGTTTTATGAAATTGACAAAGTCATCGGACGTTGCCGGACGGTGAATGCCTTCCTGCAGGACATTGATGGGACCCAGCGATGATTGTCCGACGGTTTTTTCCTGGACGGTACCAATCGGAATTTTTTTACCCCGGGAAACATGCATAAAATTACGGGGACAGGACGCCAACGCTTCATTGACCAGCTCTTCAGTGATATAGACGATCTCGCCGTCAACTTTTAAGCCTCTCGCTTTAAATAGCTCCAGTAATTCCGCTGAACAAAAACGAATCCCTTTGGTCTTTAATAGATGTAAGGATTTTTCGTGAATTAATTCAACTGACTCTTTTGTAACAAAGTTTCTCGTGTAGTGTTTCTTATACATAATATACCTCCTGAGTATTTCTAACCAGTATCCTACGCATAATTCGTGCCAACATGTCAGAATCCAATGTTTTTGGGATTTTTATGATAATCCATCCAATTCGGTACTTTTTTTTAATTGCGTAGTGAATGAAATTCGTTCGTCTGAGTGATTTTCACTCAGAAACTGCCGTGAATCATCGGATGTATATTCGTAAAAGCTCTTGTAACCGCCATTTCTCATTTTGGCATGTTTATTGCTTATTTAAAAGAGTCAAATAGCACTTTGAAAGGAGAAGATATATTAAATGCTAATATATCAAAGAAGAAATGAAAAAAGAAATGCAGAAGCCCGCTAAGGCTTCGATTTTTTCAACGGTTAATGGCTGGACTTTTTTTCCACCACTGATTTTCACCGTCGTTTTGAGCGCCGTGGTTATGACCAATCCCGAAGCCTTTGGAAAAATTTTACAAGCTGCCTTTGCCTTTACCACCGACAGTTTTGCCTGGATGTTCAGCTGGTATTTTATGGCCTTATCGGCAGTCGTTCTGTTTCTGGCCTTTGGTCCACTGGGGAAAAAACGGTTTGGCAATGAAAAACCGGAATACTCCACCGCTTCCTGGCTGGGGATGATGTTTACCGGAGCGGCCGGCCTGGGGGTTCTCACCTGGACCACCGTTGAATGGTTCTATTCCTATCAGACCCCGATGTGGGGTGTGGAAACTGCAACCCCGCAGGCTCTTGCCCAGGCGGCGATGCTGCCGTTGTTCCACTGGGGACCGGTTTTCTATATGGGCTATGCCCTGATTGCCGTGGTTTTTGCCTATCAGTTCTATTGTAAAAAGTCAGCGGATTCGCTGCCCAGTACTGCCTGTACCACACTGATTGGCAGCAAACGATCCAATGGTGGTTTCGGAAAATTAATTGACATCATTTTTGTAATTTCCATGCTATCTTCCGTTGTTACCTGTGTTGGCGTCAATATTCCGACGCTGGTGGCCATTATTGCCAATATGACCGGCAGTCAACCGCCCTTTATCATCTCCGTGGTATTAATCCTGTTATGGAGTTTAATCATGGCAGTGTTGCTCTTTGCCGGACTTAAAAAAGGTCTGGGCCTGCTCAGTAATATCCGGGTTTATATGGGCTTCGGGATTCTCGTTTTTGTTTTACTTTTTGGCCCGACATTCTTTATGCTCAATTCATTTACTGACGGACTGGGCATGGTAATGAATAATACCCTGCACCTGATCTCTAATACCGACCCTTATGCAAAATCCTTAGTACCGCAGGGCTGGACCGTTTTCTATTTTGCCTGGTATATAACCATGTCGATTCAAAATGGTGCTTTCTACGGACGAATTTCCCGGGGCCGAACCGTGCGCGAACTGATTTTCGGTTTGATCGGTTCAACCGTTATCGGTACCTATATGTTTTTCGCCGTGTTCCAGGGCTTTTCAATTCATACCTTCTTGAATGAGGGCTTGGATCTGGGTGCTGTTATGGCTACCGGTGGACAGGGTGCTGCCATTGCGGCGGTCTGGAAATTTTTACCCTTTGCCGTTGTAATGATGCCTGTTTTATTCATTTTCGCCAACATTTGTATGCAGACCTTATTAAATGCCAATGCTTACAGTATGGCCATGGCCACCACAAAAGTTTTAAAAGCCGGCCAGGAACCCCCGATCTGGATTCGTATTTTCTGGTCAATCTGTATTGGCGTGATCAGTATCGCCTTACTGATGATTGGTGGGATCCGGCCTTTCCAAACCATTACCGTTATTTGCGGCATCCCGGCACTTTTGATTATTGCGTTGATGACCTTGTCATTTTTAAAAGATATCCGCACCAATGGCTGGGTTAATGCGCCGGATAGCATTGACGAGGAAACCACCGCAGTAGATGAACCGCAAACAATTTAACAACGATCCCCATAATTAATCAAAATTTCGGCAAAGAGCCGGAGCGATAAAGACAATCTAGCGCTAGTTCATTGAACCGTTACCAGCTGATCTCAGTATAATTATCAACGGGAGCAAAAGGTGGGTATAAGAACTTACATCCATATGTTATACTGAAAAAATCGTTTAAAATGATAACGGTTAACATGTAAAAAATATCCTACTAGAAGGAAATGAATGAATATGAAATCATCTAAATCAAATACAAATTACAGTATGATTGTTACCGTGCTGGCCTTTGTATTCATTGTAATTGCCTATTTCTTTATCGCTCCGGATCAATCCAAGCTGGTGCTTGACGCGCTGAACAATTATATCCTGACTAATTTTGGCTTTGTCTATGTCTGGATTGTGCTAATCTCCTTATTTTTGTGTATCTACATTGGTGCCGGTCGATTTGGACCGATTCGCCTGGGCCAGGACGAAAAAGAATACAGTGAGTTTTCCTGGGCGGCAATGATGTTCTGCTCATCCATGGCCGCCGGTTTTATCTATTGGGGCAGTATTGAATGGGTCTTTCATTATATCAAGCCACCTTTTGGAATTAATCCATTGACTCCTGAAGCGGCCGAATATGCGGCCACCTTACCGATCTTTTATTGGGGCCTATCGGCCTGGGGTGTTTATCTGATTCCCGCCGTGGCGTTTGCTTTTCTTCGTTATAATTTAAAAAACGAACGCTTTGATGTCGCCATCGCCTGTAAACCCCTATTGGGAAAACATGCTGATGGAATCGGCGGAAAAATGATCAACATTCTTTTCCTGTTTGGCATTTTAGGTGGGATTGGCACCGCACTGGGGATTGGATCACCGCTGGTTTCAGCCAGCCTCAATCAACTTTTTGGCTGGGAAGATACCCCGATGTTGCGTTTTTCGGTCATTGTCGTGGTTACTGCTATTTTTACCGTATCCGCCTATAATGGCGTGAAAAAAGGGATTCGGATCTTAAGCAATCTCAATATTATCCTGATGTTGCTGATGATTATTTATGTATTCCTGGTTGGCAATAAGGCATTTATTGTCAATATGCAAACAACGTCGCTGGGGCTGCTGTTTGATAATTATTTTAAAATGAGCACCTATCTGGATCCCGTCAGCAACAGTGGCGATGCCCAATCCTGGCTGGTCTTTTATTGGGCCTGGTGGCTTTCCTATTCGATTTTCATGGGATTGTTCATTGCCAAAATTTCCCGGGGCCGGACCATCCGCCAGGTCATCTTCGGTGGTTTGTTTTATGGCTTTTTAGGATCATTTTCAATGTTTTCGGTGCTTGGCAATTACAGCCTGGATCTGCAATTACGCGGCCTCGTCGATATTGTCAAGGGTGTGACCGAAAATGGCGGACCGACAACAGTCGTTGATCTGTATGCCAAAATGCCGTTTGGCAGCGTCTTCGTGTTTGCGCTGTTGATTACATCACTTCTTTCCATGGCTACCAGTTTTGACTCTGCGGCGTACACCATGGCCATGGTTTCATCAAAACACGTTCCCTTAGATGGGCGTCCCAGCAAAAGACTGACCATTTTCTGGGCCGTAACACTGGCCGCAATACCGATGGTATTAATGATATTCAATGGCTCGTTAGTTCAGGTTCAGGCCCTTTCGGTGATCCTGGCATTACCGACCTGTCTGATCTACAGCATCATTGTCATCAGTTGTTTGAAAATGTTGTCAGAAGCAGCAATGAAAGAATAACGGGTTAACTTAACCGATCGTAAACGTAAGATAACTAAAAACATTTGCGTATTGTTACGCAACACAAAATATTAATAATAGAAGAGGTAAATAAATATGTTAGATTTAAAAGTATTAACGCAGGCATTGGGTGATTTGGAAGAAGAACTGGTACTGGAGATGTTAAAAGAATTTGCCACCACGAATCCCTCTAAAACAGAGGCTTTAGAAGCGGTTGCGGCCTGTCAGGGTGGTATGGCAATTGTCGGCGATCTTTTCGAGAGCGGCGATTATTTTGTTGGCGATCTGATTTTTGCCGGGGAACTGTTAACCGAAGCCATTGACGTTTTAAAGCCCGTTCTGGGCAGTGGCGCCACTGAAATCAAGGGCACCATTTTGCTGGGAACCGTCCATGGGGATTTACATGATATCGGCAAGAATATTTTTAAAAGCATGTCTGAAGCGGCCGGTTTTGAAGTCGTAGATATCGGCATTGACGTGGCGGTTGAGGAGTTTGTTGTCAAAGCAACCGAACTAAAACCCCAGGTTATCGGGATGAGTGGCGTCTTGACTCTGGCCATTGACTCCATGAAAGAAACGGTGGAAAGTTTAAAAGCAGCTGGAGTTGACGCAAAAATCATCATCGGCGGTAATCCAACCACCAAAGAGACCTGTGAATTTGTCGGTGCCGACGCTTTCACCACCAATGCGGCTGAAGGCGTGAAGATTTGCCAGGGTTGGGTATAGGAGGCTATCATGATTATTATTGGAGAAAAAATTAATGGTTCGATCCCTGCTGTCAAAGAAGCCATCGAAAAAAGAGATGCTGCTTTTATCGCTGACCGGGCTGTAAAGCAGACCGTTGCCGGCGCCCATTTCATTGATGTCTGTGCCAGCACCGCTCCGGAATTTGAAATTGAAACCCTGAAATGGCTGATGGACGTGGTACAGGATGCCACCGATACCCCACTTTGTATTGACAGTCCCAATCCGCGGGTCATTGAAGCCGTCTTCAAGTATGCCAATAAACCGGGAATGCTGAATTCGATATCCGAAGAAGGCGACAAATGCGAGATTTTATTACCACTGATGGAAGGTAATACCTGGGAAGTGGTCGGACTTACCTGCGATAACAATGGGATCCCTAATGATGTTGAAACCAAGGTTGCGATCACCCGAACCATGGTCGAAAAAGCTGCTCACTATGGGATCACCCCCGATCGTATTCATATCGACCCCTGTGTGATGGCCTTATCAACGGAAAACAATTCCCTGCTTAATTTCACTCAGGAAATCAGAGCGATCAAGGAAATGTATCCAACCATCCATGTAACCGGCGCGATCAGCAATATCTCCTTTGGCTTGCCAGTCCGGTCACTGCTGAATAAAACCGGTATGGCTTTTGCCATTCAGGCCGGCATGGATTCAGCGGTGCTGGATCCGCTGAACCGGGAAATGATGGGCACCATTTTTGCCACCTATGCCTTAATGGGGCAGGACCGGCACTGTCGAAAATACAGCAAGGCTTATCGAGCCGGACAAATCGGGCCCGCGGCAAAATAAGCATTACAACAACTTGTTTGAGGTTGTCAATAAACTGCCGTACCGACCAATTGTTAATCTGTTGTTCGCCGCGGAATCGGACAGGCGCTGCCGTGTCCGCTCCGATGCGTACAACATGATGTAACAATTGTCGGTACTGGGTTATCTTTTTTGACAGTCTGAAATCTCCGTACTCTCAACGTGCGGAGATTTTTCGTTTAACGCTGCGCCTTCAGCAGCTAATGAAAAGTTATAAATTTTCCAGCCGCGCGTCCCACCCGCGCACTTCGGTAATCGGCTTAAACGGTTCTGGATGCTGATCATGCTCAGCAATCATTTTTTCCATCCAGATCATGTCGTACCAGGTTTCAAATTTATAACCGCATTTTGAAAAATGGCCAATGGTCTGATAACCCAGGTATTCATGAAAACCGATACTCCCGGGATTGGGATAGGCAATGCAGGCGTAAAGATTACAGATATGCTGTTGCTTCAAGACTTCCTCCAGAGCCCGGTAGAGTTTTTTACCAACCCCGCTTTTGCGGCTGTCCTGTTTGACATAGATCGTGGTTTCGACAGCCCAGTCATAGGCGGCCCGGTTTTTAAATTCTGAAGCATAGGTATAGCCCAGGATTTCCGCTTCCTGTACGGCTACCAGATAAGGGTATTTCATCAATGTTTTTGTCATGCGGTCTCTGAATTCTGCATGGGTCGGCACCGTATATTCAAAGGTGATGGCGGTTTCTGTGACATAGGGGGCGTAAATAGCCAATAATTCTTCTGTGTCTGATTCTCGGGCGATCCGAATCGTTATGTCTGCTTGCATTTTATTTCCTTCTTTTCTTTAATTTCATCTTATTTTTGATTATATCATTTTTAAGACTAACGTAAAAGAACCCCTTCTTTTTTTGAAGGGATTCTTGCATTTAGATAAAATTCAGCTTTATTTACAGAAAACTCTTAACTGCTTCTACCGGAAACATGGTTCTCTCGGCGATTTCATCGATTGTCATGCCCTGGGAATGAAAGCGTTGGCAAACCACTGCCATACTTTCGCCCACTTCGATGATATGATAATCCGGATCATAAAAGCGAATGACCCGCTGACCCCATGGGTATTCTTTTACGCCGTGTAGGTATTCAATATCCGCAAAGGTTTTTAAATGCTCCACAAATTTATCCAGCTGCGCTTCTTCAAAATACATTTCCATATCGTTGCCCCGATAGACAATTGCCGTTTCTTCGGCATCGATGAATTTTGCCCAAAGAGCCTTATCCTGCAGCGAAAACCCCGCATCAAAGGTAATATTCTCACCAAAATCCATCACCACTTCCAAACCAAAAACATCGCAATAAAAAGCCCGGGACCGATTGATATCATCTACTACCAGCATGGCTGCCTCAAATTTCATATCTTTTTCCTCCTCGTTTTTGAATGATTATACCGCAGTAACCATGACACCTGTCTGTCATGTTTGAATCTTATGTTATTATCAATTCTATTTTCGGGTTGTCATTTTGACTTCCTTACGGGGTTTTCCGGTACCCCCATTTTTAATCATCAGTATTTCCGCCAGAATCGAAAATCCCACCTCTTCGGGCGACATGTCGCAGATATCCAGCCCAACCGGAGTGTGCACCTGCTCAAGAAGATTTTTGCTGATCCCTTCTTCTTCCAGCTGCCGGTACATTTCAACCGTTTTTTTGACACTGCCCAGCATCCCAATATAAGCAAACTCTTTCTGCAAGGCTCCCTTCAGTGCTGATTTATCCTGAGTATGGGTGGATGCACAACAGACGTAATAGGCTCCGTCGGGAATGTCACCTTCGAGAATACCACGCTCAAAAACATCACAGGGAATGAATTTTTCGGCCAGCTCAATCTGCTCCCTGATCAGCTCCGGTGCCCTGGTGTCCAGCAGAATGGTGTCAAAATTAAGTTGCTTTGCCAGGCGCAAAACTGCCGTGCCCACGTGTCCACCGTTGCAGATTACTAATTGTAACCGGGGAAAAACAACATCTACAAAAAGTGTCACCTTAAAACTACAGCCCAGACCGGCTATCTCATAAGTCGGAATATGTTCATATGCTTTTAAAAAGCTTTGCTTGTTTTTTATGGCATGTTTGGCTTCTTCCAGGGCTTCCCGTTCAAACTCGCCGCCGCCTATGGTACCATAAAAGGTGCCATCATCCAAAAGCAGCATCTTTTTCCCAACCTTGCACGGGGACGTTCCCGCTGTTGCAACAACCGTCAGCACTGCATAAGCCTGCCCGGCTTTTTTGGCCTTTAATTGTTCTTGTAAAAATTCCATCTTGTTCCTCCTTCAACCTGGAAAAAGGCCCAGCATATCGCCGTGATATACTATGACCTTTTACTAAAACTCATGGTTCAAAATATTCAAATATGATCGCATCAAATTTTTTCTTGCAATACTCAATATCATCGGTATCCTGGACCGTCCATCCGACCAGTCTTCCGGTCAGCAGATGGAACAGGCTGAGTCCCAGCTTACGTCGGGCATCACCATGATAGAATGCCATAAAATGAGGACGGCATATAAAATTGGTGGCAAATGAAATGATTAACAGCCATTGCCACAATTTAACATCCAACCCCTTGAGACTTTTGCGCCCGACTGAAAGCTGACCTCTGACCACATCGGGCCGGTTTTTGTAAAACCACCTGACAATTAACGGCTGAAAGGATTCCACGCAATACAACCCATCATAATGATCAAGATGCTCGGCCGTTTTTGAACACAGTTCGTTAAGATTTTTGGTATTTTTCAGTTCAACAATCAGGGGAACCTGACCATTTACCATGCTCAGCACATCTTCAAACAAAGGGATTTTTTCCCCGGTATTTTCCAGGTTATACGTCAGTAGCTCCTCATAGGTGCAGTCCGTGATTAATCTATCTGCCCCACACAAACGCGATAAATTATCATCGTGAAACACAATAATCCTGCCGTCGGCCGTGAGATTTAAATCCATTTCGATTCCATAGCCGGCATCCACCGCTTTTCTAAAAGCGGTCATCGAATTTTCCGGTATCGACTTATCCTTTTCGTGCAATCCCCGATGGGCATAGTAACTGGTCCAAAGTCGGTCATCGACCTCCTTTGGCATTCTACCCGGGAGCAGCAGCAAAATATAAATTATAAATATGGCTATTCCTGCCACGATATATAGTGTCATGTTCGCTCACCCTCTTCTGTTAATCTAAATCAAATCAGTTCCTTTCTCTTGAAATTTTAGTAGCCATTGCGAAAACGCTACGCTGCTTACCTGTTTCGCAATAACTTAACCGTTGCTTTTTTTATTAGCGTCTATTTTTGTCGTGTATTTCTTTATTTACCCCTTTATTTTCTCAATCAATCATTAAAACTAGATTAGTATTTAGACTATTTTCTGTTAAATCTTGTTTTAAGTAACTAAGGTCTGAAAAATTCAAAGATAATCACATCAAAAAAATTTATACACCCGACGATATCATCGGTATCCCTGACCGTCCAACCAACCAGTTTCCCTCCTAATTGCCGAAACAGCTGGAGACGGAGGCGATGATGGGCATCCTGGTGCTTATAGGCGATAAAATGCGGCCGGGAAATCACATTTGTCATAATCGAAGCAATCAAAACGCTTTGCCACCGGGGGGTACCCTCAAAACTTTGGTGTCCCGCTGAAAGCTGACCTCTTACTACCCCGGGTTTGTTTTTGTAAAACCAGCTGACAATCCCGGGATGGAAGGACTCGATGCAATAAGGTCCCCCATAATCAGCCAGCAGTTCGGCGGCTTTGACACAGAGTTGCGGCCAAGCTTTGGTGTTTTTCAGTTCGATAATCAGGGGAACCTGCCCATCCACAAGTTTCAGCACATCTGCTAATAAGGGAATGGTTTGTTCGGTGTTTTCCAGCCGAAAATCCGCAAGCTCTGCTGACAGACATTGGGTGATCAATTTATCCACCCCACAAACCCGAAGCAGACTGTCGTCGTGAAAAACCACCACTTTTCCATCGGCAGTAAGGTTTATATCCAGCTCGATGCCATATCCTTCTTCAGCAGCTTTTGCAAAGGCCGTCAGCGAATTTTCCGGAACAGTCTTGTCTTTTTGATGAAGGCCCCGATGGGCATAACTGGTTTCCCAAAGAGCCGGATCGGAATGGCCCGGCAATCGAGCTGGTGAAATGATAAAAAGATAAAGCAGCATTAATGCGATCAGTACCAGTATCAAATAAATCATTGTCGACCTTCCTGGCTAAGCCAATCGTTCTCATCAATCCGCCACATCAAAAACCTCCAGCTTGGACCGCGGGGCAATGGGCTTGGAATCACCATGTTGAACCATCATCATGGTCACAAAGGCCAACGCGACAAACAAGGCACCATAAGGCATCAGGGTATGATAGCCGAGATGCTCTAACAGCGCCCCGGAAATAATTGGTGTAATAACCTGAGCCGCCATCGATGCGGTGTAATAATAACCGGTGTAGCGGCCAACGTTGGCACCCTTGGACATTTCCAGCACCATCGGCAGGGAATTGACATTAATGGCCGCCCAGGCGATTCCGGCTAACGCAAAGGATATAAACAGCATCGGGTTAAACGTACTATAGAAAGCGGCGGTGGCAAACACCATTGCCAGCACTACCACACCCATCAGAATGATTTTTTTGCGTCCCACCTTGGAGGAAATAATCCCCACCGGAATAAAGGAAATAATAGCGGCAATACTGGCGACCATCAAAATGAGTGCCGATTGGGATTCCTTCATCCCCAGCGAAACCATGGCGTATTTTGAAAACGCCGAGGTGACGGCATTGTATCCCATAAACCATAAGGCTACCGATAAGAGAATAAAGATCAGACTCTTTCGATATTCTTTAGGCAACTTTTCGTGGGTCACCAGGGTCTCATCATGCTCAGCCTCTTCGACGTCAATACCAAAGGCGGCACTGTTATGACGCATTTTTATTACCGCATCCGGTTCGTTGACTGTCATTTTGAGAATAACGACACCCACCACCATCACTGCGGCCGTGCCAAGAAAAAGGGGCCAGTAGTTAATATTATCTTTATCCGGGGCCAGCAGCGCCACCATTCCCAAAACCATAATCCCACCAACTGCCCCCATCAGATTAATCACCGCATTCCCTTTGGAACGCAGCGGTTTAGGGGTAACATCCGGCATCAGGGCCACCGCCGGTGAGCGGTAAAAAGACATCGTTAGTAAGGCCAAAGCTAGGGCCACAATGAATAAAATCAGCTTATTGGCCATCACTGCATAAGGTATTAAAAGCATGGAAACTACCGCCATTGCGGTTCCGCCTAAAATATAGGGCATTCGTCGTCCTATTCTGGTGCTGGTATTGTCAGAAAGCATCCCAAACAAAGGCAACATAAATAAGGCCAGCACATTGTCAAAGGACATGATCACCCCAGCCATTGTGTCTCCAAATTCGAAGGCTTTCAACATAATCATTGGAATCACAAAATCGTACAGGCTCCAAAATGCACTAATGGTCATAAACCCCAGACCGACCAAAATAGTGAGGCGGTAATCCAATTTCATCAACACGCTCCTTTTCCTTCATGAAAAAAGTATAGCATCCAACAACGATTATATCAACGCTCTTCGTAAATCTTAACCAAATCTTCATAATTTGATCACCACGTTCCGGACTATGGTTGATCAGCCAGAAAATTCACATTTTCCGTTTCTGTCCTGCTTGGCAAACCTTAAGCAAAGCACTAATATCGCCGGCACTGCTTGTCAAATCGGTCGCTGCTTGATATAATAAAAAATCTTAATAGAACTTATGATTTTGGATGCGTCTCTGCTGATGCATCCATTAAATTTTTTATAAGATCCTGGGAGGAAGCAGCAATGAAAAGAATATGCGTATATTCCGGTTCAAATCTGGGTGTTCGTCCAGAATACAAAGAAATTACAAAAAAACTGGGTCTGGTCCTTGTCGAGAATAATATAGAATTGGTATATGGTGGATCAAAAACTGGTTTGATGGGTGAAATAGCCAACCATATGCTGGATAACAATGGCCGCGTCACCGGCGTTATGCCCGGTGGTCTCTTCCCCAAGGAAGTGATTAACGATCGCCTGACCCGATTTATTGAAGTAAAAAACATGCATGAGCGCAAACAGACCATGGCCGACTTATCCGACGGTTTTATTGCCATTCCCGGCGGTGTGGGGACCTTTGAAGAATTGTTTGAAACCCTCAGCTGGGCGCAGCTCGGCATCCACAAGAAACCGATTGGGGTTCTCAATATTTCCAACTTTTTTGATTCCTTCATGGCGATGATGCAAAACATTGTCAACGAAGGTTTTATGAACCCGTCCAATACCAAACTGGTGCTGCTCTCATCGGATCCCGGGGACCTGGTCAATCAGATGATCCACTATACTCCGCCGGTTTTAGGGAATAAATGGCAGCAGCTGGATGTTGCGGCCGTTAAGTAAAGTATTAAGTCAAGATATAAAAACCAGGCAAAAAAAATCTGACATTTCTGTCAGATTTTTTTTATAATACCCAAAGACCATCACTGCTGCAATAATAGTACAGCTTACTGCCAAACTTTTTGCCCAGCTTGCCGCCGCTCATTTTAGGCAGCCGCACTGCTGCGGTTTGCTCGGGATATAACCGGACAAACAAAGATCGATCCGTTGATACGTAGGCCACAAAGGCAATAAAATGGGTTTTGCTCATTTCATGATCAAAGGTAATATAATATTCGCCATCGTCATCAGCTATTACCGCGCTGTGTTTTTCATCGGCCGGTTTGGCCACCAGTGGAGCCAGTTTGCGTCCACAACAGGAAAGCTCCGCATCCCCAGTCGTACTGATCACATTTCCGCAGTTTGGACAAACATAAAATTTTATTCGTTTCAAATTTCCAGTTTCCATATCATTCAGTTCCAAATCTCCTAAAAGTATTTTTTCAATATTTACCTCAAATAGTTCCGATAGCTCCCCCAGCAGGGATACATCCGGACAACCCAGGCCACGTTCCCATTTGGAGATGGTTTTATCACTGATGCGCATCCGATCGGCAACCTGTTTTTGAGTCAATTCTTTTTCTTTTCGCAACGCCTTCAGTAGTTTGCCTACCTTCGTGCAATCCATAATCTTACCTCCATATGAACTATAATAATGGATCGATGGAACTTATTCAATCAACGCTCCGTAGAGTTTGTGCAGATTCTTCCGTTCTTGTTCTAATCTTCATACTCCCCCGACAAAAAATCCACAATATTCACATGTTTAATCCCATTTCGGCTTCGATCAAAGGCATCCATAGTCAGCACATATTTGGGAAAATTATCGGTAATCGATTCTAGTGGAGAGAACTCTCTTTCAATGGTGGTTTCTTCTGCAAGAATATAGGAAACTTGGTAATATTCACGTTGATTGCCTTTTATTGCAATGAAGTCGACCTCTCTGGTCGATACTTTTCCAATTCTTACCTCATAGCCTCTTCGTAATAGTTCCAAATAAACGATGTTTTCCAGAATCTGCTGAATATCCCGTTCGTTGTTGCCATAAACCACTTCTCTGAATCCGTGGTCAGTGAGATAAATTTTTTCCTGAAATTTCAGAATTTGTTTACCAACAATATCTTCTCTTACAACCAAATGAGCAAAACATGCGGCTTCGCAATAATTAATGTAATTATAGATGGTTTCCTGCGAAATACTTCGTTTTTCATTCTTTAGAAATTTGATCACAGCTGATGATGAGAATGGATTTCCGATATTAGCCATCAAAAACAGCAGAATCCACTGAAGTAAGTCGATGTTTCTGACATTATTTCTGCCCACGATATCTTTTAGCACAACCGAATCATATATATCTGATAGATACTTTTTCTGTGAACTTTCATCAATGTCGGATTCATAAATAAAAGGCATCCCGCCCATTCGTAGATAGGTTTGAAAAACCTTCTGTATATCGACATCCAACCCTTTATCCCTTTTGATTTCGCAAACTTCCGCAAACGAAAAAGGATAAATGCTAAATTCCACGTATCGGCCTCCCAGGTGGGTCGCCAATTCTCCCGAGAGCAATTTTGCATTTGATCCGGTTATATAGATATCAATGTCAAAATCGACCAAAAAAGCATTAACAGCTCTCTCCCATCCATTAATCTCCTGAATTTCATCAAGAAACAGGTAGTTCTTTTTCGTTTGATTGATGCGCACTTTCACATAATCGTAAAGCAGTTCAACCTGATTTTTCAACAACCATTCCCCAGACTCCAGATTAATCGCAATAATCTGATTGCTTTCAATACCTAAATCCATCAATTCAGTTTTAATCTGATCCAGCATTACGGATTTTCCGCATCTTCTGATTCCGGTTAATACCTTTATAAGGTTCTGATTAAAAAAAGGTCTGATTTTCTGTAAATATGTTTCTCTCTTTATCATCTGTTACCACCACCTGTCTTTTTATCTTGATTATATCCTCTCACCAGTCGGTTTTCAATGATAGTTTTCGATATAACGAAAACTATCATAATAAATCGCGCTCATTTTCGTTATACCGTAATCTATTCTTAAACTAACTCCCATCCCTAGATCTCACCAATCTCATAATTCCCCTTGTAAACATTCCCCAACCCGCCGTCGATGGAGATGGGATCGCCAGATTTAAAGCGATGCCCATTGATGGTACATTCTTTGGTTGCATCATTCACTACCAGACCCTTACATTTAACAATACAGACCTTACCGACGCTGGCGGCTGCCACTGCGGCATGGGAGGTGACCCCGCCCTTGGCTGTAATCAGCCCATCACAGACAAAAATCAAGGGAATATCATCCGGTACCGTATCCGGCCGGACCAGAATAATTTTGGCCTCGGGACAGTTTCGTTTTAAACCCTCCATATCCGCCATATCAAAGGCCAGCAGTCCTGACAGCACCGCGCTGCTCATGCCGATGCCGTGACCGACCAGTTCCATTTCGTGGGGTGCTGGCAGAAAGCTGGAAAAGGAGGTCTGTTTTTTCAGGTTCTGATTCCGGGTCTGGAGAATATACAAATCTTCCGGATTATCAGATTCAAAGGTAAATTCTATTTCCTGGTGGACAAAGCCATATTCTTCAATCAGCCGTCCGGCATAATGGATCAGGGCCTGGTAGATCTTAGGAAATCCCGACTCCAGCGACAAACTGCTGTCCCGATAATCCCGTTTCCTTTGCAACTCGCTGATGGGCAGGGTATTGACCAGTCCGGAAACCACATCTTCGCCCTGACTGCAGAGGGCAAAATCACCATAGAGATTAATCCCGGCACAGCCGTTAAAGGGGCTGCTGGTAAAAATAACCCCGGTGCCGGAACGGCTCGAACGATTCCCCAGCACCATTTTCTGGACCACCACGGCGGTGCCCCAGTCCTCGGCAATCTGCAGATGATCGCGATAGTAAACCGCACTTTCGGAGAACCAGGAGTCCAAAACCGAGCGAATGGCCTGCTTCAGTTGTTGGAAGGGATCCATTTCGATTTCGATGCCGTAGTCATTTAAGACCATTTTGTAGCTGCAGGCGATGGTCTTCATCTGATCGGGGCTAAAGTTAATTTTCAGGTCCACATCCCATTGTTGTTTATATTCCAGCATCACCCGGTCAAAAACATCCCGGTCAATGCCAAAAGCCATCCCCCAACTCTGCAGAAAGCGCCGGTAACAATCCCAGGCGGTCCAACCGTAACCCTCCCGTTTACTGTAAGCTTCGGCGATTTCGTCATTCATCCCGACGTTTAAAAATGTTTTCATCGCGCCAGGCAGTGAAATCGATGAGCCTGAGCGGATCGAGAAAAATAGCGGATTGTCTGCTTTTCCGTAATACTGACCGGTAATTGCTTCAATGAATGCAATATGTTTTTCAATCAGCAGATCCATGTCCCGCATCATATCCGGGTGGCCTTCGATGGTTTCCTTATGTCTGAACACTTCGGTGGTAATCACAAATCCTGGTGGTACATGAAATCCGTAGCTGATCAGTTTCTTCAGAAAGTAAGCCTTAGCCCCCAGAAAAACCGGGTTATCAATTGCTGCGGTGCTTTCGGTCAGCAGGCTGAAGGTAATATCCGGGTCATAGGTCATCATGCTTTCAATAAAGCTGCTGGAATAATTTTTCATCATGCTGCGCAGTCCGCTGATGGTATCGGTGATAAAGTTATCCAGATCCTGAACCAGAAAGGCCGTGGACAGATTATCCCGCAGGAATTTCTCAGATTCGATATGATAGAATTTACGACTGTCCCCGGCCATTTCGACCTGCTTTGCAGCGAGCACCTGGGGAATGATAACCCGCATCGGGACCTCGAAAAGATCAAAAAAGTATTCGCTGATAATCTGTTTGATATCGTTGGCCATAAACTGAAAAATATTAATGTACTGGTGAATCGAAAAGCTGGGCGAGGCCAGCCCAAATTTAAGCATATCCAGATGGGAGTTCAGCCCCTGATTATAAATGCCATCCAACTCCAGTCCATCTTTAAACAGCAGCAGGATATGATAAATCTGCCTGAATGTTTTGGCGGTAATATACTCCGCATTAAAGGGCTGGGTGACCTGAGTCATCAGCTTGGCCACGGTCCGTTCCAACCGGTACATCAGACCCAGGGCATCAAACTTGGGCTCCACATATTCGCCGTACATGGAGGGAATATCTGCCGCAATGTGCCGCTTGTAATAAATGTTTTCGGAGGCTTCACTGGGTTGAGGATCCAGAATAATGGCTTTGAGATGGTTCATGTGCTGATAAATCTGGCGAATCGCCGCTTCCTTATCATCATTTTTCAGACTTCGTTTCAGTTCGCTCAAATCCCCGGTCAGGTTGGGGCTGTAACCTCTGAGCATGGCCAGGACATCGTCAAATTCAAAGGAGTACTTTTCCAATAGCAGAAAATAAGCCCTGAAAATATAAATGATCCGTTTGATATCCAGCGTCTGATCTGGCCCAAAACTGTGCAACACCTCCCGGATCACATCAAGATCCAGACGGAGCAGCCCGACAGGAGACGTTTGTAATGCTTCACAAAGTCGGATCATCGTTTCGTGGGGCCGGGTAAACCATTTGCTGTCCTGATCGAGACCTTCATAGATTTCTTGAGGAATCATCTCTTTCAGCGGTTCCTTGTTGCCATCATACCAGTAGGTGATGATTTTTCGGGCCAGCTCGATATGGGTGTTGTTGCTTTCGATATGAATCTGTTTGCGCATGAAATGGATCAGCCGGTCCTTGCGACGGGAGGCCTCATCAATGGCGGTTGTCACATCCCGAAGCTCACCCTCGGCCCCGATTTCCCGAAAATACACCGGAAATATTCGCGCCAGCTGTTTAATTTCCCGGTAAACCGGCGTGATCTCACCGTTAAGCAGTTTGGTGATATCCCGCTGAAAGAGATCAGTGTCGGAAATAAAGATTCCGCCCAGCTTGAGGTTGACAATCAGAGCGGCTAACAGTTCGCGCATGGCGCGGGGATTTTCTTCAATTAGTTCCAGCCACACCCGGATATTTTTGACATGATTGGAATCGATCAGAATCTGCCAGTCGACATTGAGACTCAATTTCCCCGGGTAGTTGAAGCCCAGATTGATCAACGCTTTGGTGAAATAGTCAATATTGGCGGCATCTCCGGTGGCAATGATTTCTTTGCCGAGGGTGAGTATGCAATCTAGCACGGTGCCCCCATGCTCCACATTAAGTTCCTGAAACTCGGCCATAATGGTGTTGAGAAATTCCGTGATATCCTGGGAATCCAGTTCATCAAAGATATTGCGCAGATTCCGGTTGATATCGTAGATCAGATGGTCGTTGAGGGTTGCCATTCCGGGCAAATGCAACAGATAATACAAATAGTAGATGGTTTCCAGATGGGTGGGGAATTTTTCTGAGAAGCTGCGAAAATAATTGGCGATATCATTGAAAAAAGGTTGTTGCTGAAGCTCAGCCCAATCGGTGGCCTGCTGACGCTGAGCTCTGAGATCCTCAAAATAGGCATGGCCGATGTCCTGGATGTCTTCAGTTTTCATATGGGGAAAAAGTTTTTTTCGGGAATCAAACCATGCATCAGCCTGGGAGGTCTGCTCCCAGTAATCAATGCACTGATCCAGTAGGTCTGCGGTGATCACTTCCAGAGTTTTGGTAAATTCGGGGTCCGCCGCCACCTTATTTAAATAAATTTTAAAAACACCGGAGTTTTTGACATAAAGAAGTTCGTGCTCCGCCATGTCCTCTTTGAGAACATCGATGCACAAAAAAATAATTGCTTTGGGAAAATCGTCAAGACTGGCCAGGCGATCCATAAAGCGGATCAATACCTGGCTAAGCAGTGCCCGCTGGTTGTCTTTCAATTTGGAACGCAGCACTGACCGGATCATCTCTACCAGAACGGTGAAGGCCTTTTCGGACTCTGCCAGATCTTGGTACAGCCAGATATCGCCCAGACAAATAGTCTGCAGCGACTCAATGACATAGCGATTGTTGCGATACTTATGATTGAGTTCAATTAAAAACTCCTGGGTACGTTTATGGATTCCCCAATACTCTTTTGATAATTCGCCGAACCATTGTTGGATCTCCGGGATTTCGGTATTGGTTTCCCGGGTCTGATTAAGATTGGCCTCTAAAGCCTTGGAAGAAAACACGTTAGCCATTTTATTATCCCCCTGTTTTCAATCGATTTAGTTAAATGATTATTTTCACGGTATTTCGGCCTGCTTCATGGGTAACGGTAACCGATTTAGCATAAGTATGGATAATCGCCAGCGATAATTCATTTTCCGCGGCTTTTTCCAGTTCATAGACTTCGCCGTCAAAGTCGGCCTGGATGGTGACCTCGCCGCTTAAGTCCGAATATTCCACCACAAGTGCGACGTTGGCCTTGGGAAAAGCCCGGAGCAGGATCGCGAGGACCAGTTCCTCGCAAACCAGTTGGACATTCATAATCTGGCGATCGGTGAACATCTGCTTTTTGAGGAAGGTTTCGATTCTGGCATTGAGTTCATAAAGGTCAAAGCCACTGCCCGCCGCTGTATATTCAAAGGATGAAATTTTTCGGATGAACGCGCGGGTTTTGGCCTTCTGGGGATGGTCAAAAATCTCTGCCGGCGATCCGTCTTCGTAAATGCCCTTTTCATCCATATAAAACACCCGGCTGGAGACGTCCCGGGCAAATTTCATCTCATGGGTCACAATCATCATTGTCATCCCACTTGACGCCAGCTTGCGGATAACTCCCAGCACCTCACTGACCATGGTGGGATCCAGAGCCGAGGTGGGTTCGTCAAACAAGACAATCTCCGGTTTCATTGCCAGGGTTCGGGCGATTGCCGCCCGCTGTTTCTGGCCGCCGGATAATTCATCGGGAAAGGCCAGGGCTTTTGACCGGAGCCCAACCATTTCCAGATAGGCCAGCCCTTCATCATAGGCCTGTTGCCGGGGCACCTTCAATAAGTTCACGGGTCCCAACATCAGGTTTTCTATGATCATCAGATGGGAAAAGAGGTTGAAAGACTGAAACACCATCCCCATTTTCTGACGCAGACCGGAGACATTGGCATTTTTAGCCAGAATATTCTGGCCATCAATGATGATCTCGCCATTGGTGGGGGTTTCCAGCAAATTGATGCAGCGCAGAAAGGTTGACTTCCCACAGCCTGATGGCCCGATGATTGAAATCACTTCGCCTTCTTTTATCTCGGTGCTGATATTTTCCAGCACCTGTAACGTGCCGAAACTTTTGGATAAACCATTGATCGTGATCATTTTACCACCTCCGTTACACTCGCTTCAGGATCAACAATCCCTTTGATCACCCGTTTTCGGCGTTTAGGATCGACCTGAACTTCAATTTTCCCCAGCACGATTATAAACAGGTAGGTGATCACAAAGTAGATAAACGCGGTCACAAACAGCGGGAAAAAGGCATCAAAGGTCCGGCTTCGGATAATATCCGTCATCTTGGTCAAATCCTGAATGGCAATATAGCCCACCACCGAGGTCATCTTGACCATGCTGATAAATTCGCCCTTAAAAATCGGCAGAATGTGACGCAGGGCCTGGGGCAAGGTGACCTTGAAAAAGCTGGACACCCTGGTAAATCCCAGCGCATAGGCTGCCTCCAGCTGTCCCTTGTCGGTGGCATCAATGGCGGTTCGGAAGATCTCCGCCGCATAGGCGGCAAAGTTAATCGAAAAACCCACCACGGCAATGAGGATCGGATCAATATCCACTGACGCAAACAAAATATAATAGAGGATCATCAGGGTTAACACAATCGGTACCCCCTGAATCAGCCGGATATAAACAATCGCCAGCCCGGACACGATCTTTAAGCGGGACTTGCGCATCGCACAGATTAGGGCGCCCAGCAAGCTACCAAAGAACAGCGACAGCATTGAAATGACAATGGTTGTCCAAAGCCCTTCTAACACCAGCTTGTAGCGGTCTTCAACAATAAAGGTTTTGTTAAAGCTGTCCTGCAACGAGGCAAAAAAACTACCCGTACCTGTCTGGCTTTGATTGGTCGCAACCGTGCCCGCAACATTCTCGATACTTCCGGAATACATGCTTTTTCGCACCAGGACACTGTTATGCAGCACCACGTAGGCATCACTGTAGAGCACTTCCTGACCCCGTTCATCGGTTTTGAAGAAGTCAGAAATGATGATATCGCCTTTGCCGCTTTGGAGGGCCGGGATCATCGCCGCATAATCCATGGTGATGATTTCATAATCGAAATTGGCGTAATTGGCGAAGCGCTTGATAAACTCAATATCATAGCCGGTAAGCTCGCCATTTTCGTAATAATTCATCGGTTCCGTCATACCATTGGTAATGATTGTCAACTTCTTGTCCGGGTTCTGGGGCTTGGAAATATCCGGCATCACCCCACCAATATTATCAATCCAGCGGGTCACCATTTCGTCGGCGGTGCCATCCTGATGAATCTGTTTGATAAAGGCATTGACCTGGTCATTAAGGGCCGTATTATTCAATCCCACCACGGTAGCAATTTCAATATTACCAAGTTCCTCGGGCAGCTTAACCAGATCGGGATTACTGAGCAGAATCCGGTCAACCCCGGAGCTGTCATAAATAACCGCCGTAGCCTTGCCACTTTTGAGGGCGGCCACGCCATCAATAAACTGGGTGAAATACGAGATTTCGGCATCGGGCATGTACTCTTTAGCGACTTCTTCCGGGGGTGTTCCTTCCGGAACACCGATAATATAGCCGGCCTGGTTCAAGTCACTGGTGCTGCTGATTTTCGCTTCATCTTGGGCTGCACAACCACCGCTCAGCAACATCACCAACAGACCTATCAGCAAGGCGAAAATCCGACTTTTACTGAGCATTGTCCACTTCCTCAATTCTGTCCTTCCTTACGACGAATACCTGTGGGTTTGGAAAATAACCCGCTGTAAAAGCAACCTTTTCTGACCGCTCCGGGGTTTCATACATCGCTGCGATCACATCGCTTTTCCCGGATTGCAAACTGTCGATCATGGCCGAAAAATCCATATCCTGATATTCGGTCTGCATGCCCAATTCAGCCGCAATTCGATCCATCAGCTCCACGTTCATTCCGGTCAGCTCGCCGTCTTTAACAAAGCAGCGGGGTTCAGTCAGCGATGTAACTGCTACCTTCAGTACCGGGCCGCTGGTATTTTTAGGAACAGCCGCAATTTCATAGTCCGCTCCGGTTTCCGGAAACCAGTGAGCGATGATTTCATCCATGGTGCCGTCACTTAGAAAGCGGTTTAGAATCACATTGATTTTCTGATTCAACTCAGTATTTGTTTTGTTCAGAGCCATAGCCGTTACCTCATCCGTTAAGGGATCCGGTAAAATAACAACCTCGTCATTATTCTTGGTATAATTTTTGGCTGATGCATAATCCATGATGGCATAGTCGATTTTTCCGGACATCAGTGCTGCCGACTCGTCCACATAATTATTAAAACGACTGATTTTCGCATCGGGATACTGGTCAGGAGCAATGATCTCACTGACTGTACCGATCATGGTTCCTATTTTGGCAGTTTCAACTGGGGGAAGGGTGGCAGCCGTCTGGTTACACCCGGATAGAAATAGGGTAATAAGTATGCCTATGCTTATAAAAACTCTTTTCATTAGTATCCTCCATTTTGTTTACTGGTTAAATCGATATATAAAAAAGCTAATCGTATTCCACGTTCATCCTAATAAAAATCCAGCACCCAGCTTTTGTTTGCAGCAATTTTAAAAAATTCTTATCTTAGCTAGGACACCAGTTTTTTAATTGTCAATATGTTCACGTTCTCTTCAAAACGATAGTCAACCTCATCCATACTCTTTTTTACCATCAATACACCCAATCCGCCGATTTGACGCTCTTCAGCCGTCAAGGTGATGTCCGGATCCGGGTTATCCAGAGGATTAAATGGATTCCCCCGGTCAATAAACTGAATTTCCACCAGCGGAGGTTCCCCATAGGAATCAAATTGAATGATCACGTTGCCGTCATCCGGGGCATAGGCATAGTGGGCGATGTTTACATAAATCTCCTCTACAGCAAGATCAATTTGAAATATCATTTTCATACTGGCCCCCGCTGTCTCCAATTCGGTATCGATAAATTCGAGTACCTTAGGCAGGTTATCTGTTGATGCATTAACAGTCAATCTCTTCATATTATCTGATCTCCTTTACTGTTTGTTAACAAATCCACTGAGATGCCCATCACATCAATCTTTTTGATCGCATGAAAGCCAAACTTCTCATCAAAAATCTTATCGCCCTGAGCATTACTGTTCTCCAGATATATGGAGCAGTCGCTGAAATTTTTGCTATCGTATTCCATCAGCGCGCCATAAATATTTCTTTTCCCAGTTCAAAAAGGGTAATACCATCTTTTGACCAGATCGCTCTGGCACCCAGAAATAACATGCTTTGGTGTCCTTCAGCTGTAATTGCAAAACAGAATATTCGCTCAATCAGATAGCCCTGATTATGTTTTTGCCGGAGATAATCCCAGAGCGTCTCGTGTAACTGCTTTGAGATGCCATGATGCCGGAAGGATTCATCAACTGCCAAATCTAATATCAAAATATCGTTTGTTTTTCCTTTTTCCAGTGGTAAAACGTCACTGACATCAAGATTATCGTCAATGTACGCCTGTTCAAATACGGCCCGCTGATAAACTGAAGCAGCGACCCCAAAAAAACTGATAAAGCCCATCAGCGTATTCCCGGTATAAGCCGCAATAAGTCCTTCTTTAAACTTTAAAAACCGTTTTACCGCCATCCCCTGGTTGGTCACAATCTCATCTCCAAAAATCTTACGGTCAAGGTCCAGCGTTGACTCAAAATCTTCTACCGACAATTCCTGACCAGTTCTGATAATTATATCCATCTTGCTACGCCTCAAACTTAAATCCGAGCATCGTGATATCATCAAACTGCGGTTCCGTATCTGCAAACTCATCGACATCTGCTAAGATGTCAGCACACAATGATTTAATATCGTGTTCTTCTTTTGAAGCAACCAAAGTTTTCAAACGCTCCAGTCCGTAAAACTCATTTTGGGTATTATTAGCTTCGGGAATCCCATCGGTATAAAGATAGATAATGTCCCCTTTTTCAATTTGCGATTCATTCATCTTGTACTTGGCGGTTTCCATGCCGGCGCAGACAAAGCCTTTTTTACCGGTCAGCATCTCAACCGTGCCATCTTTTTTCCAGATAATCGCCGGGTCATGTCCGGCATCACACCACTGAAATACCCCTGTTTTAACATTAATTATGGCAATCAGTAAGGTAACGAACATACCCTGTTCGTTGTTGTTACATAGGTTTATGTTTGCTTCGGTCATAACCTCATCGACGGGTAAACGCCTGAGCACCAGATCTTTAACCGTCGCTTTGGTCATCGCCATAAACAGCGCAGCCGGAACTCCTTTTCCGGACACATCGCCAATGGTGATACAGAAGTGATCATCATCCACAAAAAAGAAATCGTAGAAATCGCCGCCCACATCTTTGGCCGCCCGCATCGATGCATAAAGCGTAAATTCATGTCTGTCGGGATATTCAAAGTTCCGGGGCAGCATGCCTTCCTGAATCAGGGTGGCAATCCGTAGCTCGGTTTCAATCCGCTCCCGCTCGGAGGTAACGCTGGTCAGCTCTTTAATATAGCGGATAATGTCACTGGTCATCTTGTTAAAAGCTTCAGCCAGTATTTCGATTTCATCACCCGTTTTTACATCAATATTTAAAGCCACAATCTCACTGAGATTATCATCAATATTGGTATTAACAAAATCTGTCGCGTTATCCACAATCACCTGCAAGGGATCAATGATAGACTTGTTGAGAAACAACAGGTAAATTGTAATAAAAAGGATTAAAATCAGTGCCGCTATTGAGGACACCAGAATAATATAATTAAAAAGGGTCGAGTTGATATCCTTCATCGACATATCAGCTCCTACCACCAGAACCGGATTCCCTTCACTGTCTTTTAACACATTAAACGCCGAAATCAGATAACCAAACTCACTTTCATTGGTAATCACTACTTTAGGAGCGTCTGGATCGGTAAATAATTTGTTGGCTGCATCAATATCTTCCTGCGGATAATAGTCTGTTCCCAGAAAATCACCAAGCTCAAAATGACCTGCCATCCCGGGTTTGGTTCCCTGACCAAACACCTTAAATCCTTCTGCGGTTGGTTCATAGGCATAAAGATATTCCAGCTGATTCTGTTCCTGAATAATCTGAAACTCTTTGATGAGCAGTTCATAATCTGCATCGGTCTGACCCGTTTCATAATATTGATTGATTTTTTCCACCGGAACAAAGACTGAAGCGGTTTTCACCAATGACGCAATATTTTCTTCGTATCGTTTAAACATCGAGTCCCGATAACTGAAATAAGAAATCAGAACAATTACCAGACTCAAGACCAGTGCCAAAATCATACTGGCTGTTGCAAACTTGGTTTTTAAACTGATTCGACGTATACTTTTTTGTTCTTTCATACTTGCCACCTTTTTCACAGAATTATAAGCAGATTATTAAATACCAGCGTTCGATTATATGCAAAGGATTTTGCTTTCTTCCGAACAATCGCTACACCCAGATAATCGAGGGCTTCATCGGGTTTTTCTGATTCTTCAAAGGGATTGTAGCTGGTGCTGTCATCCCGGAGCCGAATGTAGATATCCTCTTCAAATAGCGCAATTTTTATATGAATATAATGGGGTTTCCCATCATTGAAGCCGAAATTAATAATATTGGCCGCCAATTCTTCAATGGTCAGATTAATGAAATACGCATTCTTGCTGTCAATATCCAGCCTTTCACAAAAAGCTTCGATCTCCTCGACACATTTTTCCAGCTCTTTAATATCCGAAGAAAGGGTCGTTTCATATATTTTATCCTTCGCGATGATGGGTTCTCTAAACAATAAAATATTTCGGTACCCGCCCTGTTGCTTAATAACCAGCGCTGCCAGGAGCAGGATTGCCATGGTTGCCGTTTCCGCTGCCACAATCGCTAACGCCGTACCCAGAACACCAAAAACCGGAATGAACCAGGCCGAAAAAGCAACGGGCAGTAAAAATCCCCGCATAAAGTAGATAATCCCCGCCAGGGTTGGCCGCTTAATGGTCTGATAAAAATGAGCCACGACACAGTTAAAGCAGGTTTGGACTACCCCGAAAGCAAAGATCCGGATGGTCTGGGCCACCAGGGTTAGATTGTCGGCTACCCCAAACATCGACGCAATCGGTTCGGCGAAGATAAGTAAAATCAGGACACATAAGACACTAAGAAAAACCGCTGTCTTTAATGACAGGCCCATGGTTTTATAAACCCCTTCGGTATCCTTTTCCCCGGCAAAAGTTGCCACCAGGGGCGCCAGCGCTAATGAAATGCCATCAAATATAGCATAGGCAAACAGGGAAACATTAAAAAGAATATTATAAACCGCCAGTCCCCCGACCCCCACTGTCACACTCAACAGATTATTGATGACAACAAGGGTGATCCCCTGATAAATAAAGGCCGAGGCGATCCCGAAGCCGCCTTGAAAAAGCTGATAGCCAGCTTTCGGGCTAAGGGAAGTCTGACATAATTTAAGGTGATTATGCTTTTTAAAAAAGTGAATTGAGTAAACGACTATCGCACCCAACTGTCCAATAACCATGGCCAGTGCCCCACCGAACACCCCCATGTTCAAACCGAAGATGAAGACGAGATCCAGCACCAGATTTACTACCACCGATACGCTGATACCCAGGGTAGACAGAAACGGATCGGCGTCACTGCGAATCAACAGGGACATCACCGGCGCCAGAATGAATATCGGGGCGGTGATGATGATCGGCCACATATAATCTCCGGCGGCGGCAATTCCGGCCCCCCCGGTAAGCCCAATAATCGTCGGCAGAAAGAACATTCCCAAAACCGCAATAACCAGACCTGTTGCCGCAGCAAAAAACATCGCCTGAGTAAAATAGGTTTTAACCCCGTCCTTATCCTCAGCACCAATCGACTCCGATACTTTCAGGGATCCACCGACCCCAAAAGCATAGCCGAGCAGGTTGTAAACCGTATATACCGGCATTGAAACTGCCAGTATCGACAGTCCAACCGCGCCAAAGGCATTTCCCAGAATGATGGCATCTACAAAGGTTCCCAAAACCACTCCTGCCGAGGAAAGGATACTGTTAATGACAAATACACGAAAAGCCTTATTAACAAAATGTTGATTATTCATTAAGCACTCTCTCACTGGCCTATTTTTCTGCCATAATAAACTGATTCCAATGGCACAGTTAAACGATCTATTTTTAATTTTTTGGTTATTAAACAAATTGTGCCGCCAATCATTGTAAAATGATTAGTCGCAAACAAAATTGCTCGATCAGAATAAAGTTATACGAGGCCATTATAGCATATAAATGGCTTTGATTGTCGAACATTTCTTTAATATGTTGCCCGTATTTTGTAAAAATAATCCTTCATGATAAAAAAACAAATCAACTACCTTTCTGTTTTTCCATAACTGATCATCAACATCTATATTAGCATTTCTTAATGAATTCTTAATCAAGAATCATTTCAAGATACTCTTAAGTATTTCATTGTATATTATCAATAAGCAAAGCATCATCAAACACTTAAACTATTCTAACCTTTCATGAAAGCAACGGTCTCGTCGGAGCACCGTTGTTTTTATTTTTTGGATATTTCCCCTTCCTGAGCTTTAATTCTGGCCATTTTCCTGAGATCGATCTTTTCATCTCCGCTTATCCAGTGGCCAATCAGTTCATTATGGTTTTTCAAATCTGTTGCATGGGGATTGGCATGGGTGCTTCGGTCCTCACTTCCCGTTTCTGGGGGATGAAAAACCAGGAAGCTTTGAGAAAATCCATCACCATCATGCTTCGAATTTGCCTTGGTTTTGCGCTGCTCTTTTCGCTGGTGACCTTTTTTGCCCCGGAAGCGATCATGCGTATTTATACAACTGATCCCGAAATTATCCGGGAAGGCGCGCGCTATTTTAAATGGGCCGTTCCCTGTTATCTGCTTTTAGGACTTTCGCTGACATCCACCATTGTGCTACGAAGCGTCGGGCAGGTCCGACTCCCCTTAATTTCGTCGATTTTTGCATTTATTATCAATATTTTCTTTAACTATTTGTTCATATTCGGGAATTTCGGAGCCCCCCGGATGGGCATTGAGGGCTCTGCTCTATCCACTCTTATTGCTCGGATTGTCGAGTTTTCGGTTATTTGCGTTTACTTATTTTTTGTTGATACAAAGATCCGCTATCGGCTCCATCATTTCTTTATGCGCTGCCGCGATTCCGCTTGGCGCATTGGCTGGTTTGGTCTGGCATTTACCCGCATTTTGGATCTATGCGCTACTGAAAATTGATCAGATTATCAAAGCGGTCTGGTGTATTTATCGATTGAAGAGTCGAAAATGGATAAAAAGAATTGCTGCTGATCCTATAAATTAAAATCAGTAACCAGCTTTTCCTTTGCTTTTTGCCATAGACAAGGTCTCGCTGAATTTAGCAATAGTCATTTTGGATAAAAAGTGATAGAATATAAGAATTATCAATTCGAATTTTAAACATCAATTTTTATTGGATAAACCTATTCCTAAACAATATTGGAGGTAACAATCTTGCGAATCACAAGAGACGAATATCATGGCCGTACAAAAATAACAAAAAAAGAGAAAAAAGAACCCCATAAAGAGGCAGCCGCTGAATCTCCAGCGCCGTTAGAAGCCCCAACATCTGCAGAAGCGCCTTTAAGCACCTCAACAAATCTTCCCCAAAAAAATAACAACAAGGTCGATTTATCAGTGAAGTTATCAGATGCTGAAATAAAAAAACAACTATCAATTTTAGCTGAAGAAACAATCAATCAATTATCGGATCCCAATAAAATGCTGCGCGACGTGGAAGATATCTATCTCATTTTTACCGGGCAGATGATGGTAATTAACAAATGCCGCTTGCTTTCTGTCAGCGAACAGCAGGAGCAGAACGCCCAGGTTTATGCTTGTTACTATAAAAAGAAATTTGAGTTGAAAAAACTGGAAATGAAAAAAAATTTGGGCTGAGTTTTCAGTTTTGCTGACCAATATTATCAAAAACCCGTGTCTAAAAAGAAGCAAAAACCATGGAGCCAAAGAGGCTTCATGGTTTTTGCTGACTGTGGATCTGAAAGCGTCAGATGGTAGTGCTAACTATTTAACTGCGTTACTTGCCATTTCTAATAACGTCTCCCCGGTGATCCGGTAGACCGTCCACTCATCCATTGCTTTTGCCCCAAGCGACAGGTAAAAATCAATACTTGGTTGATTCCAGTCAAGACACCACCACTCCAGACGACCACAGCCTCGTTCAACGGCGATTTTGGCGAGCTGTTTTAGAATTGCTTTTCCATAACCATTGCCTCGGTACGCTGGCAGAACATATAAATCTTCCAGATAAAGCCCGGCTTGTCCCAAAAATGTTGAAAAATTATGGAAGTATAATGCAAAACCGATTTCCTTTCCTTCAAGCTCTGCGAAAATGACCTCCGCTGTTTTCTTTTCAAACAGCCATTCTGTCAGTAATGCCTCAGTAGCAACGACCTGGTCGAGCATTTTTTCATAGTTGGCCAGTTCTTTTATAAAATAAAGAATGAGGCGGACATCCTTTTCTTCCGCCATTCTGAAGGTTAACCCCTGTTTTAATTCAACACTCATATCTTTGCTCCTCTTTCAAAATCAAACTCATAAAAAAACTCCAAACCTTAATCATCAATGCTTCTGGAATACTGTTTATTTTTCGAACCGTGATTAGCTGTTTCGGACACACCGATTTCTTGATGGTATTATACTATAATTAAGTTTTCAGAAACAGCGATTTTTGCAATGGCTTGATTTTTAAAATCGGATCGGCCCCGACGAAGCCGCATATATTGCCGCAAACGAACAAGCCGCCCCAATTAAACCAATTCTCTTTCGATTCAAACCATTCCTCCTTAAACAAATAAAAAAAAGTGTAATCCGAAACTTATCCCGCTCCCAAATACACTTTCATTTTAATGATTATTCAGTTATATGTCTAATACTTATACTTTATATGTTTATATGCACTGATTGGATAGTTTTGAAGTATTCCAGGAACTTCCCAGCCGCACTGAACACAGGATTGTACTTTTTCCAGGCTAGCACAGAGGTCATGCTTAATTGGGTTCCCAACTCTTCTTCCAGCTGAGCCATCTGCCGACTCAGTGTAGGCTGCATGATATGCAAAATTTCTGCAGCTCTCGAGATGTTTTCTTCTCTGACCACCGTCAGATAATAACTCAGGACACGAAGTTCCATTATTTCTTAAGCTCCTTTTATAAATAATGATGGCATCATCATATCAAATGTATCACTGTCATTTAAGGTTTATGATGATCTGAGTTTATAGGCGGTTGACCGGCCACTTCCCACTTGAATCAGCAGATGGTACCCCTTTAATTGATTCAGAATTTCATTTGTCTGAGATTTTTGTAAATTCAGCGCCTGTTCAATTTCACGCCGCGTCATTACCTCATTCTTTTCAAGTAATTGAACAATCTTCTGTTCATTGAACGTTAATTGATCCATGTATTTAATTTTAAGCAAATCGCCCTGATTTTTTTGATCAACGTTGGGAAGCATCACCGAAATAGAATTTTCATAAATGTGTAATCCGGGTTCGACAGGATAATTCTGATAGTACTCCTTGATCCGTCGGATTCCCGTTGCCAATTTTTCGATAATATGCAATCTTAAAAAGATGTCGGCAATAATTCGGTTTCTCGGAACTGAAATCCTCCCAGAAATATATTCTTCCTCGTTAATGCCAATGGGCAATCCTCCCGGGGATATAATTTCGATGCGATCTGCAAATATTTCAACCCTCAATTCAGCATTTTTTGAATAATCCCGGTGTACAATCAGATTTGCCAGCGCTTCACGATAAGCAACAAGTGGAACCCCGGCCCGTGTTTCCCGATAAGCACCTTTAATAAATTCAGCCTGATTGATGTGTTTGTGGTAAAAGTCAATACCCCGATCAAAATGTTGCAGAATGGATTGATTGGCAAGCGTTTGCCGATCCTTTATTTCTGTGACCCCTGTTCCGTTATATGCAATCAGCTGGAGTGTTGAATATTTAATCGGATTATTATCAGATAAAAGCGCTGCTGCGTTATTATACTGATCTTTTACCTTCAGTTCCAGCGTAATTAAAAGATCTTCTGTAATATTACTTAGATTTAATCGATTTTTCAGTTGTCTGTTTAAAACCGAAAAAGAAAGCTCCTGATCTTCAGACTTCATCATTTCGAAAGTTAAATTTTTGCCATACAGAATCAACTCTTCGAAAGCACTCCGATCAACCGGGACACTGGCTGTATCAAGTCTTTTATAAGCTCTTTTATCATAAAGATAGGGTGTGTTTTCGCCTTTATAAACACGAATTAAGATTACTTCTTTGCCTTCATGTGTTTCGACTGCTATTTCATAATAAGGCCTCGGTTCAATGGCATCATTGATTGTGTTTTCCAAATTGAGGCGCATCTGATTGGCATTTTTGACTCCGACAAGTTGCCGGTTATCATCTATCCCGATCAGGATAATACCGTCATGATAATTTACAAACGCACTGACTGTTTTTAACAGCGTTTTTGTATAGTCTGATTTGAATTCGACATATTTGTTTTCACCAGGGAAGATCAGCGCTTTCATTTTTTCTCCTTTCGACCGATTTTAGCGGTCGATTTCTTTTCTTCCGGCAAGCTCTTACTTTTAAAAAATCAATCTCGACTTCCTGGCTTAGTCTGCAAGCCTTTCAAGCTGATACGAACGGGTTCCCAATCCAATCTGTTCTGCACTTTCCAGGACATGAAGTCCATTCCGATCTTCAATTCAATTCACCAACGACTCCCGGCCTTCGGCACTATAGATAAGATCAATACATGCCTGATCAAGGGCTACTGGATCAGGCATGTATTGATTATACTCAAACCAGAAGTTTGTCTGACCGGCTTCACTGTTGACCCCATAGACCATGTCATGCGCTTTCATCATTTCCGATTTGATTAATTTATATCGGTCTACCCGTGTCGAAATTATTCATATACAGCCATTTCAAATTCTGATCATATCTGATAATTGTGAGAAAACTGTGCTCATTTATTTAATAATCACAGTTTTCCAAATTTTTTCTTATATATCCGGCTTTTTTAACCGCTATTTTTTAATTGCGCCAGTCCGGATCGTCTAAAAGTTCACAACTATTAAAGACTCGCCACCCAGGCAGTCAGTTCATCTTTGGAAGCGTTGCTATTGAGAATCTTTCCTTCAATCATCTTTGTTGTTTCAGAACAGCTGCCGTTGAGGTTGGCGACGGTCTTTCCAAAGCGACTGCCACCTGATGTGGCGAACAGAACAATGGTCTTTCCGGCCAAATCATATTGCTCCAGAAACGTATTGATTATCGTTGGCGCAACATACCACCAGATTGGGAAGCCTAAAAATACCACATCAAAGTCATCCATATTCGAAAGCTTCTCGGCAATTGCTGGTCTGGAGTTTTTATCCTTCATTTCGATGGTACTGCGGGCTTTTTTATCCATCCAGTTTAGGTCTGCCTGTGTATAAGGTACCTGGGGTTTGATTTCGAACATATCGGCATTGGCCGACTGGGCGAGTGTCTTAGCGACTTTAGCAGTCGCCCCACTTGCTGAAAAATATGCTACTAAAATTTTCTTATCGTTCATGTTTTTTCTCCTCGAATAATATGTTAACACCAATAACTATGGTTCTAAACATTTTATTTTTTATTCTGCTGATCCATCAACTTCATCAGCTGCGCTTTTGTCAATCTGAAAATGCATCAACCCCAGGCCGAACCTTCATCCAGCATCTTCTGGAAATCTTTCAAAGCTGTGGGGATATCAATATTCTGGGGGCAGACCTGTTTGCACTGACCGCATTCAATACAGGCACCCGGGCGCTTTTCTTCATCCATTCCGGCAATCGCCATCGGGGCGATGAAGCCCGGCTGGAATTTGTGGTCATTATAATGATGTAGCAGGGTCGGTATATCCAATTCTTGGGGACACTCGGAACAGCAATATTTACAAGCCGTACAGGGCAGCATCGCCAGCATACTATCTCTGATTTCCGCAACTACTGATTGTTCCTCCGCAGTCAGCGGTTTAAACATTTCATAGGTTTTGATGTTTTCCTCTACCTGTTCCAGCGTTGACATCCCTGACAAGGTCACTACCACACCGGGTAATCCCTGCAGAAAGCGGAAGGCCCAGGCGGCCGAGCTCTCATCTGGTCGCAATTCACGGAGCTTGGCCGTTTTTTCATCGTCAAAATTGGCCAGGGCCCCACCCCGAACCGGTTCCATCACCCAAATGGGAATCTTCTTTTCGACCAACATCTCATAGATTTCATTGGTTTTCTGTAATTTCCAATCCAGATAGTTCAACTGAATCTGACAAAATTCCATGTGCTCGCCATAGCGTTCAATAAAACGCTCAATGGTTGGCTTCAGTCCATGGGTTGAAAAACCCAGATGCTTGATCCGGCCGTTTTTCTTCTGCTCAATCAGGTACTCCACAATTCCCCAACGCTCGTCAAAATAGACCTCAATGTTTCTCTCATAGACGTTATGGATCAGATAAAAGTCAAAATAATCGACGCCGCATTTTTCCAGCTGTTCCTCAAACTGGGCTTTGGGATCCCAGCTTTCTCTGACTTCATAGCCGGGAAATTTGCTGGCCAGATAATAGCTGTCCCGGGGATAGTTGCTAAGAATCTGTCCCAATACCCGCTCGGATGCTCCGGCGTGATAGCCATAGGCTGTATCAAAATAATTGATGCCATTCTTGATGGCAACCTCCACCATCTTTGCCGCTTCTTGCTCATTTACCGGGGCGCTAAAGCCTTCTCCAATAGTGGGGAGGCGCATCCCCCCAAAACCCAATGCCGATATTTTTTTGTCTTGAAAATCCAGATAAATCATTTTTCCCTCCAATATTTTTTTGCTAATACGCAATTTATTCCTGATTAACTTCAATTTTTTTGATGATCTTGGCCGGGACTCCACCGACAATCACATTAGCCGGTACCTCTCTGGTAACCACCGCTCCGGCCGCAACAATGGCCCCATCACCAATGGTAACCCCAGGAAGCACCGTGGCCTGGGCACCAATCCAGACATTATTCCCAATTCGGATTGGTGCCGGAAACATGTCGCTGCGTTTTTGCGGATTGATATCATGGTTGAGGGTGGCCAACACCACATTGTGACCGATCAGAACCCCATCCCCAATAAAGATGCCGCCCTGATCCTGAAAACGGCAACCTGAATTAATAAACACATTTTCATTTAATCAGCGATATTAATAACTGTACCATCTGGAGTTCGCTCCAAGTCAATCCCCTTAATTCATTTCTTAAAAAAATCTCCGCACCTTTAAGGTACGGAGATTTTTTAGCATCAACTTTATTCTAAGGCAGCTCTGACATTTTTCAATTCCTCAATAATGGCAATGTTCTGCGGACAATGTTCTTCGCATTTTCCACATTCAACGCAATTGGAGGCTTTGGCATCCTGCAGAAACATCGTTTCGTATAGACCTTTGGCTCTTGGTAGTGCATCAAATAGATAGGCGTTATTATAAAGAGCAAAATGTCCTGGAATATCGACCCCGGATGGACAGGGCATACAATACCGGCAATTTGTACAGTTGACCTTCATCTTTTCTGTTATTGTTTTCTTGGCAAAATCCACTAACGCCAGTTCTTCGTTGGTTAAGGAATTGGCCGCACCTTCATTGGCGGTATTGATATTATCGACCACCTGCTCCATCGTCGTCATACCACTGAGCACCACAGAAACCTCAGGATGATTCATAACCCACCGCAGTGCCCATTGAGCCGGTGTTCTTTTAATTGGGGCCTGGTTCCAGGCCTCTAAAATCTCTGTGGGTAATTTATCGACCAGAGACCCGCCTCTGATTGGTTCCATAATGGTGATTCCCATTCCTTTGCCGGCCGCATATTCCAGGCCTTTTTTACCGGCCTGATAGTTTTCGTCCAGATAATTGTATTGGATTTGGCAAAAAGACCAATCATAGGCATCGACAATTTCGACAAATAAATCAAAATCATCATGAAACGAAAAACCAGCATGTTTGATTTTACCGTCTTTGATGGCCTGATTCAGAAATTCAAGCGCTCCCAGGTTTTTCAGGTTTTGCCAGAAGCCTCGATTGAGTCCATGCAACAGGTAAAAATCAATCGTCTCGGTTTCCAGCCGTTTCAACTGTTCATCCAATAATCGCTCCATATCCGCCCGGGACTGGATCAGCCATGACGGCAGCTTGGTCGCGATTTTAACCCGTTCGCGATAGCCATCTTTTAAAGCCCGGGCCACAAAAAGTTCGCTCGCGCCACCTTTATCAAAACCGGTGCCATGATAAGGATAGGCGGTATCGATATAGTTCACGCCATGATCAATGGCATATCTTAACATCTCAATGGCTTTTTCATCATCGATATTGTTTTGAACCCCATCGATAACCGGCAAACGCATGCAACCAAACCCCAGAACCGAAACCTCTTCATTTGTTTTTCCGAATTTTCGATACAACATCTTTAGTCTCCCTAATTTTAGATTTAAACAATCGGTGACCGACTATTTAGTCAAATTAATTTATAATGGATTATTTATCTACTCTTACTATACTAACATCTGGACTTGACTCCAAGTCAATACTTTTATTTATTTTTTCAAAAAAAATCTCCGCCCATTTAAGGTACAGAGATTTTAAACTGCTCATTTATTTAGTCAAGCATTCGGTTTTTCCCAGGATAAAACCCCGGACACTTCAGCTTTTTCGTAGATGTCAATTTTGTAATTAAGTTTGTCGAGGGTCTTTTTCATGTCTTCCATTTTTTCCAGCAGTTTTGTCCGTTCCTCAACGAGCAGCTCTTTTCTGGCGGTGATGGTCGCATCCCCCTGCTGGGTCAGCGCGCAGTATTCAATCAGGGCTTCAATGGGAATCCCAGCCGAACGCATGCATTTAGCCAGCTCAATCCAGCCGCAGGATTCTTCGCTATAGTCGCGCATCCCGCCCTTGGTTCGATTGACGGCCGGGATTAGTCCGATCCGCTCATAATAACGCAGGGTATCCTGAGAGATATTATATTTTTTACTTACTTCGGTAATGGTCATGGAAATCCACCTCGGTTAACTTAATATTTTCTTTCGCTATGATTTTCTTCATCATTTACTGGTTCTATCCACTTTAACATATGGAGTGCACTCCAAGTCAAGACTTTTTGAGTTTTCTTTATGACCATTGCTTTCAAAAAAACAGCCCCCTGATTTTCTGCTTGTGAAAATCAGAGGGCTGTTTTTTTATTTTTAATTGAATTTTCTATGTTTTCAGCGAATCCGTCAATATTCTGCCACTATTAATTGCAGGCCTCTACGCCTTTTTTACAAACTCCGATTTTAAAGACATCGCGCCAAAACCGTCAATCTTACAATCGATGTTATGATCGCCATCAACCAGACGGATGTTTTTGACCTTGGTTCCCTTTTTCAAATCCTGGGAACTGCCTTTAACTTTCAGGTCTTTAATCAAGATGACCGTATCACCACTAGCTAAGACATTTCCATTTGAATCTTTGACGATCTTTTCATCGCTGCCGTTTTCGTTTGTTGCGTCGACGGTCCACTCATGGGCGCATTCTGGACAGATCAGCAGTTCTCCGTCTTCATAGGTATATTCTGAATTGCATTTAGGGCAATTAGGCAATTGTTCCATTTTATTATTCTCCATTCATAATTGGTTTTTACAGGGTACGAGTTATTCATATTATCATAATATAACCCGATTGACAAGTTGTCACGATAGCTGATCTGATTGATTTTCTGTTTGCTTCATTTTCTGTTTCCTTTTATCGGCATACATTTCTTCATCAGCAATCTGAAGCAAGGCATCAATGTTGTCACCATCTTCCGGAAATAATGCCGTACCGATACTCACCGCAATTTTAGCGGGATAATCGACCAGATGAAATTCAGTCTTAAAGCTGTTTGCAAGTCTTTCCCGGGCCTGTTGCAATGCGGTCCGGTCTTTGATATCCGGCATGATTATCAGAAATTCATCGCCGCCCAGTCGAAAAGCTGCCTCGTTTGTCCGGGTGCTCTGTTTTAAAACCCGGGCCGTTTCCGTAAGCACCAAGTCCCCTACGTTGTGCCCGTAGGTGTCATTGATATTCTTGAAATGATTCAAGTCCATACTCATAAACCCGACCTGCCGATTATTTCTTTTGGCTGAGGCCAGAACCATGTTCTGGTATTCATTTAAATAATGGCGGTTAAAAAGGCCCGTTAGGGAATCGTGACTGGACATAATCCGTAATTGATAATTTGTTTTCAGGGCTCTGAATGTTAACAGACCCGCTCCGGCGGCAATTAAAACGGCTAAAATAGTGGCACCCCAAAAAATAAACTGATTATTTTCGCACCCTTCTTTGGGAGATACTGCCACCTTCCAGTCAATAAAGTCCGGATCGACATCAAAAGTTAATGGTGATTCGCCAACTACACTCATGGAACCAAAAAAAGGAACCGTTTTGTTCTGATCATTGAAGATGGCGACATTTAATCCGGCGGCTTCAGCATAGGCATTAATCTCTTCAATAATATTATCCCCTTTAAGAACAATGCTGATCTGTCCCCAATAGCCGGTGTCCTTTCTGACGATGGGAAGACGGATAATAAAACCGGTCCCGCCCTGAACCAGCTCTACCGGCCCCTGGAAGATTGGCACTTGTTCATTCTTAACCTTAAGCACCAGCTCTTTCTGACTGTCAACCTTCGCCAGGTCAACTCCGATTGCCGCGGTATTTCCTTCTTTGGGATAATTCCAGATGATGGTTGTATCCTGACAGACGCCAATGTTCCTGATTTGATTTTCATTTTTAGATAAGAGATTATTTAGATAAGAGTAGGCTTCTGATTCATCCAGCGCGGGATTCAGCAGGACATAAGCCTCAAATCCCTGAACTAGGGTTTTGTTTGTGAAAACCAAATGTTCTACCTGACTTTTAAAATTTATAAATTTATCGGTTGTTTTTAACATCTCCTGCTGTTTCATGTTATTCATAAACATACCAATGATCAGCAAAAAAACCGTCAGGAGAAAAAGGGATACCACTATTGAAATGAAGATTGCAAGTTTCTTTTTAAAAAGACTTTTATTCTGATCCATCCTTTTTCTCCTGTAAATCTTTCGATATTTTAACCACTTCAGTTTATCATCAAAATTGAATAAACACCATTATTTTAATATCATCTGCTGCTATAAATATCGGCAATCTTTACAAAAGCGTTAGGGCTCCCTGATCATCAAATCATTCCCGTGATTAGTGTGATGGTATTTAATGAACATTTGCCGCCATCACGCGATTAATCATCCCCATTGCCAAACCCGAAGGGACGGCGAGTTCTTATTCCCATCCGTCCACAGTTCCATATTCAGCCGTTTTAATCAATGCTCTGACAAGACAGCCACATAAAAAAGCCAGACATTCAAACTCCAGAAATTTCGGAGCGCTTTCATCAAATTGAGTTTGAATCTCAACCGGGAAATCCTCATCAGCTTCCCGATAGATAATCTTAACCGGTATTTTGGGTAACACTTCCAATAACCAGCATTGGCTATTCGGTTCTTTGGAAAGCTCTGATTTTCCGCCTAATTTTATGATGGCTTCGTCCAATTCATTGACATTATTTCCAAATATTTTAATCAAAGGTGCATCCATCATGCTGACTTTTCCGGTGTCGCCACTTGAAAAAATTGTCGTCATCCGAAAAAGGGGTTTGAACGAATAAACCGGATCGCCGGTGCCCTGGGACAACACATAATGGATCAGAATAGACCGGTTATTGATATTGACCGGTTTCCCATCAACCGGTGTCACCCCGGTATTGGTAATGCAATAATTACGTTTTAAAAAATTGATAATTATCTGTCCCTTGACATCAATGTTTAAACCAAAACGGGCTGCACTTTCCGCCAGGTTACATTCAGCCAGTTTAGGCAACAGCGCTTCGTAAATAACATCATAAGAGCTTGTCATTGAGTATTGCTTATTCATTAAACAGTACCATGCTGAAATAGGTAACCGTATTGGCTCCATTATTGTAGCTGATATTTAAAGCCGGTGCCATCTGCATCACCATAATCCCATACCCTTCGGTGGCCGGATACATCCGATCGGGGAACCGGCAGGGCGCATCGGGGTAGGTGCACTTTTTGCAAACTGTACATCCTTCAGTGGATAGAATTAAGGCATTCTCGTCAAAGCGCCGGAAAACATCGGCGACCTGATCGGTTAATGCCTCGTGCTCAACCCGGGCGCGCATCCATCCTTTCATATCAAAGCTGCTGGCTACCTCAGTGGCGGTGGTAAAAAGCATCGCTTTATCATAGGCCTGACATTTTTCTATACAGCTCTCGACACTACCCACTGCCGGGGGACAGGCCCAGGTGGTATTATACATGCCGCAGCTATTGCCTTGACAGAGATCCCGAACTTCTTTGGAAAAAATAATCTCCTCAGGTTTAAAAAATACATATTCCAGAATCGGCAGTTGAGCCAACTCCTTTTCGATTTCCGTTTGTTTATTCATCGCTGTTCACCTTTTGACTGCAATTGCCACACGAATTTTCTCCGACATATCAAACCTCTTGTTCTAATCATCTCTTTCATATTATGCTTTTTCTCTCTTTCTTTTAGTGTAGCTACACGATAACGCTAAAAAAAATTAAGGCGCTAAGACCTCAATTTTTAATAACAGGGCTTGGAGAGTTTTCGTATCTTCCAGACCCAACTGCGCTTCAATCCGCTTCTGGGCCAGTTCCCAGTAAGCATTGGCTTGTTCGATTCTTTCTCGGCCCGCTGCCGTTAAACAAAGCTGCCGGTTTCGCGTTCCCGACTGGGCAATATCATGGATCAATCCCTGCTGTTCAAGGGGCTTTAAATTACGAACCAAGGTGGTCCGATCCAGCCGGATTTCAGCGGCCAACTCACTGACACTCGCTGGTTCCATAGCAATAATGTGCTTTAAAATTGAAAATTGACTGACACTGAGCTGGCTGGGCGCCAGGTAATGGTCGTAGATTTCGGTTATCACCAGGGAGGCCCGCCGTAAATTGAGACAATTGCAGACTGACGATTTTCTATTTTGTTCTTCTATTTTCATGTGATCACCTTTTTCAGTGTATATACACGATTATTATACCCAACGTCTGGACTTTTGTAAAGTTGATTGCAGAATTTTATATTAATAGTCCTTATGCCAGTAACTGACTGGCTTTTTCGCAGGCTTCATAAATCATATCGTAATTACTTTCAATCAGCGGGTTCACACGGTCTGCACTTTTCTTGACATTTTTTTTATAAAGAAAATAAGGCAAGCCCCAGCCGATAAATCCCGGGATGGCCAGGACAACACACAGTGGAATCATGGCGGCCAGATAAGCAAAGGTTGCTCCGGCCATAAAAACTGTCCCGGCAATCCCCGCCCCCAAGGCTAACGCCATTGCATTGGTATTTTTGGATCGTTCCAGCTTTTCAATGTTGATAAAGGCGTCTTCACACTTTCGTTGGAGATCGCAAAGTGCCACCCGATTTTTGATTTTCCGATCCCGCTGCAATTTCAATTTGACCGCATCAAGCCCGGAACTGGAATTGATGATTGTCCACCCCAGTGCATGGTAGCAGTCGCTACAAAGCTGTACCAGATCTGATTTGACACTGACTTCCAAATACTCGTTCATCACCAGTTTGTTTTCATTTGTTCTCATTTCGCTCATTACGTTTCTCCTTAATCGATCGCTTTTCGTTCTGTTGATATCACCATATTACGCTGCAAATATTCCCCAAAGTTAATGTTCGGTTAAACTTTTGTTAAACACATTTTTAATGAGCCTCTAAACTTTAATTCATTATCTTTAAATCGGGTAGGAGGCTGACCATTAATTGATCAGCCGACCTCCCACACCACCG
>NZ_JBDODG010000040.1:0-14354 GCF_039830195.1 Acetobacterium sp.
CTGGTATCATCAAATTACCAGAAGGCGTAGAAATGGTAATGCCTGGCGATAACGTGCAGATGGAAATCACTTTGATCACACCAATCGCGATCGAAGAAGGTTTACGTTTCGCGATTCGTGAAGGCGGCCGTACCGTTGGTTCTGGTGTTGTTGCCAAAATGCTGGAAGACTAAAAGCTGAGTCCAATTTTTGATAAAAATTGGTAGTTAGCGGGCGAAGGATAAGGAAGCAAATGCAGATTTTGAAAGAAAGGTCCTCGTGTGGATATGATTCTTAAAAATCTGTAAACATATAATAATACCAAAAATATTTGAGCGATGCTGTTTGATCAGTTCGATAGCGTTAGGTAAATACGAATATTTTTGGTCAATCTTGCCGCCTCTCTCGAGAGGTGGCTTTTTATTTACCAATGGCAAGATAAAAACTCTGTTCGATCTTCAGCGGCGTTTGTGATACAATAGAACCATAAATTTTGTTGGGGGAAAAAGTATATGAAAAAATATATCAGCGTGACCATTAGTGACAAGGTGGAGTCAGTCGGAAATGACTATAATAAGGGTTTCAGAAAATGTAAAACGGAAGAATTAGCGCAGGAAATTGAGAATGTCTGTAATAATTATGATGAGAAAGGCTATGAACTGGCTGCGATTGTGCCGATTGTTCAAGGCCAGCATATCGTTTTTTCCAGTGATGGCAGTTGGGCCAACAGTGTCACTGAAGGCGTAATTATTACCTTCAAAGCCAAATAAAAAAGCAATTAAGAAGACAAAAAGATAAACCAAAAGGTCTATTCAGATGATTTCTGAATAGACCTTTTTTAGATTAGTAGTTTAATTTCTGAAAAATCATGTTCTCGAAAAAACAATAGGGCTTCATAGCCCACTCGATATATTGACTTTTGAGGAATACCCAAGCACCGGGCAGTATTTGTAATAATAAGAATAGAAAAATCTTCTACTGGCATTTTAATCCGTTTTTCGCAAAAAGCTCTGGTGAGTTCCCGCCGTGCTCCGAAATCGGCAATAAGCAGCGCATCGAAGTCAATCGGACGAACGCGCAAATTATAATCTCTGACAAAATCGTGATAGATTTCTCCCATTTTTCCATGAAGATGTGGATAAAGTGAATCATTTTGAGAAATCTCATAATAAAAATGATTGACACGCGGATCACTCAGCAGATGATGATACCAGACCATGGTTAAATAGAAATGTCTTTCAAAGGCATTGATAGGTTTATATCCGATTAGCTTTTTATTCAGCGAATCGTGGATGGAATCGAGATAGTCATCAAAAATTCGCGCAATAAAGGTATCTTTGGTGGCAAAATGATAGGTCATGGAACCTAAAGTTGTATCGGAATGATCGGCGATTTGTTGAATTGTAGTGGCATTGTAGCCCTGATTATAAAAAAGTTCTTTGGCGCTCTTGTAGATGCGTTCCTTTGTCATCTCGCCTTTGGTCATTTTTCGCATTTTAATCTCCTTAAAGCAATGTGGCATAGCAATTTTAGCACTAAGTGAGAGAATTAACAAGGAAAAATAGTAAAAGAATGGAATAAAAAAATAAATTAATACAAATTACTAAAAAAACAGTAAAACAACAATAATTTAATAAAAAAAGCTTGACAAAACTGATGTAAAGGGTTACTATTTAGTAAGTCTTAGTAATATTACTGAAAGATCTAAAATGACGAAGGTAAAAATCCGGAAATTTTACTTTAGTCGATCATTTAAAAAATTTGAGGAGGCTCTTTTATGGAAAAAAAACCCTTAAGTTCAGGGCTTAAAAAATTCTTTGGTATTGGAGATCTTGGTTTTACTCTGATGTCGAATGTCGAAGTGTTTTATTTTGCATATTTTTTAACAAACATTGCAAAATTTGATTTGGGAACAACTGCAATAATTATGACCTTAACAAGTACAGTAGATATGGTCTTGTCACCTTTCTATGGTGGATTTATTGATGCGCTTAAACCAATGAAATGGGGAAAATACAGATCTTATTTGTTGGTAATACCACCAATTGTCGTCGTTCTTTATACGATGATGTTTACAGTTATTGGCACTGGAATCGTCCCAATGATCATCATCTGTGTCGCTTTCATTACTTCACACGTTGCATGGAACTTCTCGTACGTTGCTAATATAGCATTAATACCAACAATTTCGACTTCACCAGAAGATCGAACACAATTATCCGCAACACGAGGCGCTTATGCAAATGTCGGGAAAATTATTTTCTCAGCAATGGGCTTGGCCACTATTTTATGGGTTGGTGAATTAGTCAAAAACCCAGTACTTGGGTTCACAATTTCGGCATTTGCAATGGCATGTGTTTACTGGTTAGGTTATTTCATTCACTTTAAACTGACAGGTGGATATGAAGCTTCATATGAAGATGCTGCTGCTAATACGACTGCTGCAAAAAAAGAAAAAATATCCATTGGCGATATGGCTAGATCATTGGTTCAGAACCCCCATTTGTTAGTATTACTTTTAGCAGATGTTGCACGTTGGACAGTTAACTTTGTCTGTGCCGGTTCGGCAGTATACTTCTTTACCTATGTAGCTAACGATGTTGCAATGTTTAGTGTATACTTGCTGGTTGCCAATATTATGGCGGTAATTGGCTCATATTCAAGTAAATATGTTGCCGCAAAATTGTCAACACGAACAGCTGCACTGATTGGCTGTTACGGTTTAGGTGTATTCTTAATTGGTTGTCAATTTGTTGTTGGAAATATCACAATGGTTCTGGTTGTACTTTCCTGTGCACAGTTCTTCTTAGGATTCCTATACGCATTGATGGTTGCTTTATATGGTGACGCATCGATCTACAGTGAATGGAAAACAGGAAAAGCAGCATCAAGCTGGGTTATGGGATTATCGAATTTACCATTGAAACTTGCTATCTTCATCAAAGGTTTAATCATTCCGGCTATGCTGGCATCGGTAGGCTTTGTTGCAAAAATGGATCCTGCTACTGCCACACCAGAATTAAAAGCTGGTATTACCACTTTATTCTGTACAATTCCTGGTGCTACGGTTCTCGCAGGTGCGGTTCTGTTAACCTTTGGCTACCGTTTAACCACTGAAAAAGTGAAACAATATCAAGCTGAAATTAATGCCAGAAATAAAATAGCAGAATAGTAGACGTAAATAAGATGACATTAAAATAATTACATAAAAATAAGAAGCCATATTCATATAAATTGATAGGCTTCTTATTTGTTTCATGAGATGAATAGCACTAATTTTGGGTATAAAACAGATTAACTATCATCTTTAAACTACGATTGAGGTGGATTATGAATAAAAAACAGATCATCGGAATGGTTCTCAGCATTGCCGTGCTTGTAGCCGTTTTTTTTCTACCCATACCAATGGGTTTGACCGATAAGGGACTGATAACCATTGGCTTATTGCTGTTCTTTTTAATCATGTTGATTACTGAGGCGTTGCCAGTTGGCGTTATTTGTTTCCTATGTCTGGCGCTATTGCCAACGCTGGGGGTCACAAAAAATCTGACCGCCGGACTTAGCGGATTTACCAACACGATCTTATTTTTCGTACTGGCTTCATTTGGGCTGGCTGAGGCGGTGACCTCCACGCCGATTGTTCAACGGATCTTACATGCGCTGCTTAAAAAATTTGGTAAAGATGTCAAAACCTGTGTTCTGGCGATTATGGTTGCTGGTGCCCTGGTATCTTCGATCGTTACGGATGTACCATCGGTGGTTGTTTTTATGGGTATCGGAGCCAGCTTTCTCAAGCTATTTAAAAATGAAGCAGATCGTCAGCAAACGGCAAAATCACTGATGATGGGAATTCCGATAGCGGTGATGTTAGGCGGTCTAATGACGCCGGCCGGTAGTGGCATTAATATTTTAACGATTGGCTTACTGCAAAATCTGGCAGGTATCCAGATCACTTTTATTCAGTGGATGGCCTGTGGTATCCCGATTGTTGTAGTCATGGTGCCTCTGGCCTGGTTCATCTTGACGAAAATATTTCCTCCGGTAAATATTGATAAAAATGAGATTGATAACTACTTGAAGTCCATTGAAGTTATGGAAAAAGTGGATAGTAGAGAATTGAAGGTCATTCTGATTGGATTAGTCATGACTTCCTTCTGGGTACTCAGCTCATTCTATCCGGCCATTGAAGTGACTGTGGTAGCCCTGATTGGCTGTGTTTCTTTCTTTTTACCAGGGATCAAGATACTCACCTGGGAGCGCTACATGAAAGCGGTCAGTTGGATATCGTTTATTTTGATTGGAACAGTTTTATGTATTGCCAATACGATTGTTGCAAACGGTGTCAGCGAATGGTTTGTCAGCTATGTTTTACCATCATCCTTATCATTTACACTGATGGGCGGGGTTTTCTTCGTTGCCGTGATGTGTTTTGTGATTATGCTGATCGTTCCCGTAGCACCGGCATTAATCGGGGTATTGACACCAGTTATTGTTAGTCTGGCGGCAACCACCGGAATCAATCCGGCGTTACTGATTATTGCTCTTGGCCTATGTGCCGGCAACTGTTATTTATTCCCGATTGATACCATTCCATTGATTACTTATACTGCTGGCTATTACAAGATGACCGATATGCCTAAAGCCGCAATCTGGCTTCAAATCGCTTTTGTGGGTTTAGCTACATTATGGCTGCCGATTGCCGGGAAACTGGTGGGATTGGCCTAAAACACGAAATTTATGGCAACAACATTCTAGGCATAAAAAAAGAGAGACCCGCAGGTTTCTCTTTTTTTTATGATATTAAATTAAGGGGCTAATTGATCTTTGGTTAGTGCTTAAGCAACCATTTCTTTGGCTTTAACAGCGGCACTACCAGCATCTGGAGCAAAACCGTCAGCACCGATTTCAGCAGCGTATTCTGGTGTTACAGGTGCGCCACCAACAATAACTTTAACATCCAGTCCGCTGGCTTTAATGGTTTGAACAGCTTCTTTAAGAGCAGGCATAGTTGTTGTTAACAGTCCTGAACAGGCAACTAAAGTAACGTTTTCGTTTTCTTTGATGGCTTCGACAAATCGGTCAGCTGGGACATCGACGCCCAGGTCAACCATGGTGAATCCGGCACTTTCGATCATCATTGAAACCAGGTTTTTTCCGATATCATGTAAATCGCCAGCGACGGTTCCGATAATGCAGGTTCCTAAAGAGTTTGATGTATCACCGGCTAACAATGGTCGTAAGACATCGACGCCTTTAGCCATCGCTTTTGCAGCGATCAACATTTCAGGGACAAAGATTTCTCCGGAAGAGAATTTCTCGCCAACAACACCCATCGAGTCAACCATCGCTTGCAGAATTTCACCTGGTGCGTTGCCTTCGTCTAATGCTTCCTGAACTAATCCGGGAATCAGTTTTGTTTTACCAATTTCTACTTTTGCTTTAACTTCTTGAATTTTTGACATGTCTTTTCTCCTGTTCAATATTTATTTTGAGTATTTTTAACATCTGACAACTGGCTGTGTGCACCGGTTGTCAAAATAGGTTGTACAGTTTAGTGATTTTTGGTTATAAACAACTGGCTAGACTATTTTTTCTGACCGAAAATCCCTTCCCGGTAAGCGCCAATATATTCCATACAGTAGTCGTCTTCACCCAGTAACGCTTCCGTGGCAAAGATGATGCCCATTAAGTCGCCGTTGGTTGGGTCGAGAATGGCACTGTCCAGACCAGCGTTCATGGCCAGGACGGTAAAGCCCATATTGACCATTTTTCGGGCCGGCAGGTTAAAGGAAATATTGCTGACCGCGCCGGTAACATGGATGGTGGGATATTGTTCTTTAATGCTGCGGATCACTTCGACGACCATAGCAATCCCATCTTCAGACGTACAAAGCATTTCTACCAATGGATCAATGTGCATTCTTGATGGATCGATGCCATATTCTTTGACCTTGGCCATTAAATCGGCAAATACATCGAGACGGTCTTTGGCGGTTTTAGGAATCCCTTTGTCACTGTTTAACAGCGCTACGCATTCCCATTTTGTATCGGCAATGGCTTTAAATGCCGCGTCGATCTTATCGCCTTCTAACGATACGGAGTTAAATAAACCGGGTTTGTTACAGTATTTCATCGATTCGATACAGGTATAAACATTGGGGCTGTCCACCGCAATGGGGGTTTCGGTAACTTCCTGAACCAGATCGATCAACCATTTCATGGTTTCCAGTTCAATGTCGTCATCAACTGAAGCACAGACATCAATGTAATCCACGCCGGCTTCGGTTTGAATCCTGGCCAGATTTTTAATAAATTCGCCATCTTTGGCGGCGATTGCTTTCGCGGTGGAAGGAATCGCACCGTTAATTTTTTCTCCGATAATAATCATTTTTGTCACTCCTCTGGTTATTAATTTTTACCGCTCTTTCAAAGCATGGATTTTCAAATTATTTTTTTACTGGAACATTTCTTTGTTCATTTTTTCGATGGCTTCATCACAGGCTTCGTAAACGCCCGGGAAGGAAGAAACCGGCAGCCCCTGACAAGCACCAGGGATGAAGTAGAGTTTTCCAGATTCGCGGCAGGCGCGGGCAAATTCTGCATCAATTTGCTCTTTTGTCCATTCGGGATGATCGATGACACCACTGTGAACACCACCCATAAAGGTGATTTTTCCGCCGTATTCTTTGATCATTTTAGGAATATCATTGGTTGTCATAACACCCTGCCAGATATCAATGCCCATTTCAATCATATAGGGAACTAAGGTTGCAGCGTAGCTGTCGCTATGATGAACAATCAGTTCAACGCCGTTGGCTTTGTAAAAACCATAGATTTTTTTGTAGGAGTCTAAAAAGAATTCTTCAAACATTGCTGGCGAAAGGAAGGTGGAAATCTGGCTGCCCCAGTCGTCATGATGTAAAATTGCATCAGGATGCAGATTTTCAACTAATGCTTTAGCATAATCCAGTTCATACTCTGTTAAATAATCGATCAGTTCATGCATGGCTTCCGGTTCTTCATAGAAACTCATGAGTGCATTTTCCATACCCATCAGATAATGGGTCATTTCAAATAAACCGGGAGCGATGAAGGCAGCAACATATTTATTGTCCCGATCAACGGCGTTAGCGTCAGCAATGGCCTGATCCCATGCACCTGCAGGTCGTTCCATACTTGGAGCTTTAACATATTTTTTCCATTCGGTAACATCTTCGAGAACAACATGTTGCGCATCGTGTACTGGGAATGATGCAAGTTGACCTTCTGGCCAACGGATGGTAATACCCCATTCATTGATTACTTCTTCACCGATCTGGGGTTTGACACGACCAGATGGTACGCTCATAATCATTTGTAGAAATTCATATTGTTTAACAAAACGATCTGGATTTCCACCGGTCATGACTTCTTTTAAATTCTCTTTTACAGTTAACATAGTGTATAGCCTCCTTGGTTTATCTAGAATGAATCATTGATCAGTTTTAGCAAAGTTGCTGATAATCACATATTTTGACTGCGATTACAATAAAAATAACGATTAAACGAGCGCACAGATTTAAAACTAATATTTTAGTATATGACATTTTATTTACTGTTATTTTAGTAAATACTCTTTCATTTACTGTGATTATAAACGGTTGCAGGTATTTTGTCAACGAATATTTTTGTAAAAGTGCCTGAGTTATAGTTTTTTTAAAGAAATATAAATAAATCACGTCAAAAAGCCAGAAAAATCAGCTCAATCGCTGACTAGCAATAAAAAAAGAGCCACAGTGTTATTAAGACTGCAGCTCTTTTTTAAGTTTGCTCGTACCGATAAGTGCCCTTCAGTTATCGTCCCGATGACTAAGGATAACGGCAGAATCGGTCAATCGCTATGCTTTTGAATATAATCTACGATTTCATTTTTCCCCACCCGGTTGACGCCGCTGTGTTCCACATCAAAACCAGCATCAATTTCATGGCCAAGCACTCGTTCCATCACTTCAGCGACCCGGGGGCGGCAGAAGGTTCCCTGGCACCAGCCGCAGCCCGCCCGGGTGCGGCGTTTAATCCCATCGACGGTAGTTACAGGAATGCCCCGGTTCATTGCGTCAACAATGGCTGCTTCAGTGACCTGTTCACAGCGGCAGATTATTTTTTCGGGACTGGAATCCATGTCCACCAGAGGCTGGATTTCTTTAACCGGCTTCAATTCGGTTTTGGTAATAATAGGGGCCCGATACGGATTGAAGCTGGAGTCTTCGTCAAACGGACAATTCAGTTCTTTTAAAAGGTTAAGAACCATCTCGGCAATTGCCGGTGAAGAAGTCAGTCCCGGCGATTGAATCCCGGCACAATTAATGAACCCAGTAACTGGTGTGGCTTCAATGATGAAGTCATCGGTGGAACTGACTGCCCGGACACCGGTAAAGCTGCGGATAAACTGTTTAATATTTAATTTGTCCGTGGTGTGTTTCGCTTCGTGAAAAATCTTCAGGAGTCTTTCAGCGTGGGTCGATTTATCAACGGTGTCTTCATTGACGGCATCTGGGCCAATTAGCAGGTTGCCATAATAGGTGGGGGCCACAAGAATGCCTTTGCCCATTTTTGTTGGCATCTGGAACAAGACGGTATTGATGATACTGGCTGAACCGCGAACCATCAGAATATATTCCCCGGTTCGGGGGGTAATGGTAAAATAATCAATGCCAACCATCTTGGATACGGTATCCGAAGAAACGCCACCGGCATTGATGACAAAGTGCGACTGGTATTGCTTGCCCATGTGATCAGTCAGATTAAAGCTTTCAGCTGTTTTTTCAATCCCGGTAATTTCGGTCTTCAGTAGGAGTTCGACGCCGTTGGCCACGGCATTTTCAGCCATGGCAATCGCCATTTCGTAGGGCGAACAGATGCCGGCGCCTTTACAATAGAGGGCATATTTAACATCCGAATTGACATTGGGTTCCATTGCCATGATCTGGTCGTGATCGAGAATTTCCAAATCATCCAGACCGTTGGCCAGGCCATTTTCGTATAATTCTTTGAGTTTCCCCAGCTGTTCTTCTTCAAAGGCCAGAACCAGCGAGCCGATTTTTTCAAAACCAAAGTTCAGTTCCGCATTTAATTGGTCGAACTGTTTGCGGCCTTTGTAACACAGGCCGCCTTTTACTTTGGCGTGGGACTCGGCAAAGCCGCCATGGACAATGGCCGAATTGGCTTTGGTGGCACCCATAGATACATCATCTTCTTTATCAAAAACAACAACGGATAATTTGTAACGACTTAAAGCCCGGGCAATCGAGGTTCCGATTATTCCGGCTCCGATTATAGCTACATCATACATAGCATTCTCCTTTATTAAAACTGGATTTTTAGCACTTGCTTAAAAGGTAGTGAATATTATATTACATACCCATTTTCCTGGGCATCTCGCAGAAACTCATAGAAAAATTCACGTTTCATATAGTTAAGTGGTGAGCATTCCTGCTGATTATAGGCAAAGTTCAATTTGGTTACGGCCGCTTCAAAGGAGATGTTCTCCAGGGGAATCCCACCGGCGGCAATCAGTTCTTGACAGGAAGCATAAAGATCGCCATGAATATTTTTGTAGGAGATCATATAGTGATCGACATTGGGGTTGTCCTTAATAAAGGCTAAGAGGGACGTGCCGTTTGTCCCGGTAATATTTCCGCTGCCACAATGGTACAATGAGTGCAACACAGCCCGGATCGGGCGTTTGCGGAGATCGATCACCTCATAATTGAGACCGGGATAGGCGCGCAGCGCCAGTACTTCATTGCGAAATTCTTGAACTGCGGGGACATCATCAAGTGAGGGATTATAAAGCTTGATCATGGTTGGATTTTTAGCTGTGGGCACGCAGCACAGCCCCCGTTGATCAAATACCCCTAACGGACCACCAAAACTGGTAAAATCGTCTTTCAGCCAATCGGCTTCCTGGAGCCGGGTGGCCAGGTGGACATAAATGACATCATCACTATTCTTATAGATGGCATAAAAACCGGGCAGCTTCATATTGCTGATAAATTCCACCGCTGCCGAAAAGTTGGTAATGGCATTGCTGTTGGGTTCGCCGATGGCATAATTGGCAGCCACTAAAACAATCGGAATCAACGGGCTGTCGAGGCCATACGCAAGGGCGGCGGCGGTATAGGGCAGGGTATCCGAGCCATGCGCAATGATGACACCGTCATAATCGCTGAGTCGTTGGGATTGGAGTGTTTCAATTATTTGCAGCCAATGTTGTGGTTCGGCGTTTTCACTGAGAATATTAAAAGGACGGATGACCTCGAATTCGACCTCACGGTTATTTTGTTCTTTGTAGATGGTCAGTAAGTCGTCACCGCATCGGGAATCCACATTGATACAGTGGTCGTTGACCGCACTGCCGATAGTCCCTCCGGTTAACAATAATAAGATTTTGGGTGTTTTTTCCATAGTTGAACATCCTTTCGGTAATTTAGAATAATTATAGCATCTAATGAGGATCAGGGGAATAAAAAAAGCAAACATCAGCTGAGTGTTTGCTTTTTAAAAAGTGCAGTAAATTTAAAACGGAGCTTTATTTCATTTCATTTTGACCAAGGGTCGTGTTTTGCATATAAAGGTTGGAAAAATTAGGATCGGTGGCTAACTCGATATGGGTGGTTATCTTGGGGATCTCCTCACAGCGTTGGGCTTCATCCTGGGATAGCAGGAAGAGTTGGGAACCGGTACCGGCGCCATTGCCGATGGAGCGGATCGGAACGCCGGAAATCTCGGGCAGTAACCCGATAAATTGGGCATTTTCGATATCAATGTAATTTCCAAAAGCACCCGCCAGGGTTATTTCCTTGAGATCTTCGGCTTTGATGCCATATTTTTCGGTTAAAAGACTGCAGCCGGTAAAGATAGCAGCCTTGGCCAATTGAACAGCCCGGACATCTTTTTGGGTGATGATCATTTCTTTGCCGTTGGGGTTATCCTCATGACGAACAAAAACAAAATAACGCTGATTGTTTTCGTCTGTTTTAAAACGATCTTTGAAAGGGTGATTATCAAGATCCTCACCTTTAATAAAGTTACCGCGGTTATAAATCAATTTTTCCCGATACAGGAAGGCAATCGCATCAATGATCCCCGACCCGCAAAAACCAAGCGGGGCCGCACCGCCAATAACCTGGCACTGAATCTCATTGTCAACCAGGTCAATTTTTTCAATGGCGCCAGTGGTCCCTCTCATCCCCATATGGATACCGGCACCTTCTAAAGCAGGGCCGCAGGCAGTGGAAGCGACAAAATAGCGATTACGGTTGCCTACGGCAATTTCCCCGTTTGTTCCTAAATCGATCATCAAGCGGTATTCGTCATCCTTTGGCAGGCCCAGCAGAACCGCGGTTGTATCGGCGCCGACAAACCCTCCCAACAAGGGCAAAAAGGTTATTTTACCGTTGGGATTAATATTGATATTGAGTTCTTCGGCATTGAGGACAACCATGTCCCGGGTAATTCCGGTAAACGGAGAAAGCCCCAAATGCAGCGGATTTAAGCCCAGAAAAAGATGAGCCATGGTACTGTTACCGCAGAAGACGCACTCATAAACAGCTTCAGCTGGTATTTTTGATTCATAAAAAAGATTCGATAAAATATTGTTGACGGTTTCGATGATAGCATGCTGGATGGCCTTGAGGTTTTCCGGAGCGGTAGAAGCATAATCGATGCGACTGATCACATCTCCGCCAAAAGAAATTTGCTGATTCAGGGAAGAGTACTGGTGAATCAGAACCCCATTTGTCAAATCGTAAAGATAACCGACAACAGAGGTGGTGCCAATGTCAAAAGCCACGCCATAGGCATTCACTTCTTCAGTGCCAGGGATCAGATCGATAATTTCATCATTATACAAAATAAAGTTCATAACGGGAAAGCTCTTTTGATGAAAAATCTCAGATGATTTTTGCAATACTTTAATGGAAGACATTGTAACTGGTATTTCAAGGGCCTTCCGGACGGTTTCAAGATCATAGGAACACATCTCAGTTTTTAACGCCGTAATCGGAATGGCAGCCACTCTGGTTTTGGGGTTGAAACTCAGCTCCCCATTGTCAGTTGCTTCCAGTATTTGGGATAAAGCTGCTTCTTTTGAAATAAGAATGGCCATATCTTCAGAAATGAGATGCTGACAGCCAAGCACTTCCGAAACTAAATCGTTTTCACGAATGGTAACAAGGCATTTTTTGCATGTTCCTTTGCCCCCGCAAACCAGGTTTTGCGGAAAACCGACCAGAGCGCAGGCTTCAGCAACTGTTTTTCCAGCTTCAACCATGACACTTTTATCCAATAATGGAAAAAAAACGCGAATAGTATTCAAAGATGACATAAAATTGTCCTTTCGTAGTCATAAATTAGGGTAGACTGTAAAATATTATCTAAACTAATTTCATTATACCCGTTAAAAATGAGATTTTCAATAAGCATAGAAAAATATTGACAAAAAATAAAGGAAATGATAGTCTGTATATACAGGTACGGAACGGAAAATCTAAGAAAATGAAAACGATGTCAACATTGGGAGGCTGAGTATGATTATTATTGGAGAGAAAATAAATGGAACAATTCCAGCGATAAAGGAAGCAATTGCTAAAAGAGATGCTAAGTTTATTGCGGAGCGTGCTATAAAACAGGAAGAAGCAGGCGCAGACTTTATCGATGTGTGTGCCGGCACTGCCCCTGAATTAGAAATAGCGGCATTGAAATGGCTGATGGATGTTGTTCAGAACGCAACAGAAACACCGCTTTGCATCGATAGTCCCAATCCCCGAGTCATCGAAGCTGTATTCAAATATGCGAATAAACCTGGGCTTATCAATTCTATTTCTGATGAAGGTGAAAAATGCGAAGTCCTGCTGCCGCTCATGGACGGAAATACATGGGATGTTATCGGACTTACATGTAATAATAAAGGGATTCCCTGTGATGTTCAAACAAAGGTGGATATTGCGAAAATCATGGTTGATAAAGCGGCAAAGTTTGGGATAACGCCGGATCGTATCCATATCGATCCATGTGTGATGGCATTATCCACGAATAATGACTCATTGCTGAATTTTACCAGGGAAATTTCGGAAATAAGAGCATTATATCCAACGATTCACATCACTGCCGGTTTAAGTAATATCTCTTTTGGCTTGCCGGCCAGATCGCTGATGAATAAAACATTTTTAGCGCTTGCCATTCAGGCCGGCATGGATTCAGCTGTTATGGATCCAACAAATCAGGATATGATGGGAACTATTTTCGCAGCCTATGCGCTACTTGGTAAAGATAAGTACTGTCGCACCTATAGTAAAGCATTTCGGCAGGGGAGAATTACAATACCAGAAAAATAAGTTCTTAGTCAATTTACAAATTGGTTTAAACGTAGTTATTGCAGGTGGCCAGATTCATTTGTGTGAGTTATTGTTCTTATCTTGAAGGATAACTGCTGTTATCCTGGATAATCAATCAGCTGAATATTAGCAATAGATACTTAAAATGCAGTCTAATCACTGCATTTTTTTTGGTTGCTTATATTATTGTTTCAGATAATATTGAAAGCGAAAAAAATGAAGTGATTATGTAAAGAAATTTAACTTATAATTTATTAACTAAAATGAAAAGAAAACGAAGGGTATAATATCAATATATGGAGATATATTACATGAAAATGGATTGTTTGAGAAATAACAAACAATTAAAGAAAATAAATTGACTCTAATTAGAAAAATATTGACAATTTTAAAAAATAATGATAATCTGATTAAAATTTGTATATACAAGTAAATAGTGGACTAGCTGCCCGATATCAGCATTTTTAGGTCGAGTTTTAAAGGGCAAATGGAATAGCATAAAGTTGTAGGTATAATGATTCGGAAAAAAGAAATGGGAGGTGAGCTTGGTAAATAATTGAAATGCAAAGGTAGTTTTTATGGATGAAATAACAACAGGGATTGAGTAAAAAAATGGGAAATAACATTAAAATTACAAATTCGGGGATTTGAGTCAAAAAAACGAAAATATTGTATTTCGTAAATCATCATATGAGCAACACAAAACACTAAAAGGAATCAAATGGTAATTACCTGGTGAATTGCTGAGCTGTTTTGTGTCGCAGAGTAAAATATTGCTCTGATTATTGATGTAAACCCCGTTAATGTAAACGTTATTCGTATTTTTCCAGTAAAAAATTGTCACATTTATTATTTGATTTTTAGTTTAAAATCATATATCATAAATGCAGATGTTAAAAATTTATCAAAGTATTGGAGGAAATAATATGGGTTTTAAATCAGACATTGAGATTGCACAAGAGGCTACACCACAGGATATTCGTGAGATAGCAAAGAAAT
>NZ_JBDODG010000041.1:0-96449 GCF_039830195.1 Acetobacterium sp.
GTGCTCGGGACTTTCACCCGTTAGATTGCGCCCATGCCGGGCGCACATAGAAAAAATCCCCGGCAGCAGGCTAGCTTGCCGGGGATTTCTAACGGTTCAGAGATTGAGCCAGGCGTTACTGTACGTAACAGTCAATGATTTCTGACACCTCATCTAAAAAGATCGGGCCTATTTTCAAATCAAAACAGAAGACCCCATGGTTACCGGAAAGTAAAATCAGCGAATTCCCTTTGACCACGTATTTCACTGACCCGGGGAAGGCTTCGGAATCGATCAAAATGCCGCGGTTGCGGTCATTGGTATGCCAGTGCTTGTCATTGAAGATTATTTTGTTAAAATTCATAAATCTCACCCACTACGACAGGTACTCGACTTTGACGTAGCTTTTCCGGGCTGTCACCTTGAGGTAGTCGTTGAGCAGCCGGACATAGAGTTCAGGTTCATCCCGCGCCACTGATTTCAGATTGATGCCATTGACCCGGCTTTCGCCGACAATCATAATTTTATACTGGTCCGTGACAATCCGATCCAACCCGGCGTTGACCAGGTTATCGTGGAGCTTGTCCTTCAACGCTTTGAGCAGATCTTGCTCAGCCTTGACCTGCTCGCTTTTGACGAGGGTATTTTGAATCAATTCACCGTGATTTTCCATAAAAATTTCCTGAGTCATATTTTCTCCTTTATTCTTAAGCAGGTAATCCACCTGCAGCCAGTCGGGGAAACCAGTCTCATTCCACAGCAAAAACATCTTGAACCATAATAACTGAGCGGCGGTGTTATAATCAACTAAAGTCCGGCTGCACGATCAATGACGGTTGCTGGCGGCTGAGTGTTAAGGTTGTGCACGACAAAAAAACCGGAACAACATTGAAATGACTTCAGGCTGTTCCGGGTTCTGATTGATCTTTATAAAGTTATTTAAAAAATTGATATTTAATAAAATGGGCGGGTCATTTATTTTTTAAAATAATCCAATCGTTCGACTACTTTTTCCATCGTTTCGATGAACTTTTTCTGTTTGTCCCGTTCAATTTCGACCACCTTTTCCGGGGCCTTGTCGGTGAACCCTTTGTTTGACAGTTTTTGGGCGACCCGGTCAATTTCCTGCTGGAGCTTCTTTTTCTCAGCTTCCAGACGGGCAATTTCTTTTTCCTTGTCGACCAGTTCGTCGAGGTTAATATAGATTTCCAGATCTTCGACCACGGCGGAGACATAGTTTTCCTGAATCTCGGCTTTGGTAATCGGCAGAATCGTTGATACCGAGGCCAGCTTCTGAAAGTAATGGAGCGAGTCCGCCATCAATGACAGATGTTCCTGGTTATTGGAAATCAGGAATAACTGCGTTTTTTTGGAATTGGGCACATCCATTTCAGCCCGGATGTTGCGGATGCTGCGGATGGCGGCCATTAAAAACTCCACCTGTTTTTCATCTTCCGGGAAGACATAGGCGTCATTAAAGTGCGGCCACTGGGCCACCATGATATCACCGGTGGTACCCGGCAGGTAGCCGTTGATCTCTTCGGTAATAAAGGGGGTAAAGGGGTGGAGTAACCGCAGGATCGTATCCAACACCACTCTCAGGGTGTATTGGGCCGAGATTTTGGTTTGCTCTTCCTCACCGTATAACCGTGGCTTCACCAGTTCGATATACCAGTCACAGTATTCGTTCCAGGCGAAATCATAGATCTTTGAAGCGGCGATGCCCAGTTCATATTTGGTCATATTATGGTTGACTTCCGCAACGATGGTGTTCATCCGGGACAGAATCCACTTGTCGGTATTCTCCAGATTGGCGATGGCGGTGTCTTTTTTGTCCATAATATCTTCATCCAGATTCATCAGCACAAAACGGGCGGCATTCCAGATCTTGTTAAGAAAATTACGGCTGGATTCCACTTTTTCATCCTGCCAGCGGATATCGTTGCCGGCTGAATTACCGGTGATAATGGTAAAGCGCAGGGCGTCAGCACTGTAGGTTTCGATCAGTTCCAGTGGATCGATGCCGTTTCCTAACGACTTGCTCATCTTACGGCCCTGGGAATCGCGCACCAGACCATGGATATAGACATCTTTAAAGGGCGTTTCGCCCATTTCGAAGAGGCCCATAAAGATCATCCGGGCGACCCAGAAGAAAATAATATCATACCCGGTGACCAGCACCGTGGTGGGATAGAACTTTTTCAAATCTTCGGTATGCTCCGGCCAGCCCAGCGTTGAGAACGGCCATAGCCCGGAACTGAACCAGGTATCCAGCACGTCTTCATCCTGGCTGATGTGGGTACTGCCACATTTTGGACAGCTTTCGGGAGCGGTCTTAGCAACCACCATCTCCCCACAATCGTCGCAATAATAGGCGGGAATTCGATGTCCCCACCACAATTGCCGTGAAATACACCAGTCTCTGATGTTTTCCAACCAATTGTAGTAGATTTTGTTAAACCGCTCGGGAATGAAATCAGTATCGTGGTTGCGTACCGCATCCAGAGCTGGGCCCGCCAGTGGTTCCATTTTGACAAACCATTGTTCGGAAGTCATGGTTTCCACGGTGGTTTGGCAGCGGTAGCATTCGCCAACATTATGCTGGTGTTCTTCAATTTTTTCCAGCAGCCCCAGCGCTTCCAGATCTTTGACAACCGCTTTACGACAGTCATAGCGATCCATGCCGGCATATTTTCCGGCCAGTTCGTTCATCGTGCCGTCATCATTAAGCACCCGGATCTGTTCCAAATTATGGCGCAGTCCGACCTCGTAGTCATTGGGATCATGGGCAGGGGTCATTTTAACCACGCCGGTACCAAAGCTCATATCGACATAGTCATCGGCAACAATGATGATTTTTTTGTCGAGCAGGGGCAGCATCACGGTTTTGCCGATCAGGTGCGCATAACGCTCATCTTCGGGATGAACAGCGACGCCACTATCCCCCAGCATTGTTTCGGGTCGGGTGGTGGCCACGACCAGATAGCCATCACCCTCCGTTAGCGGGTATCGGATGTGCCAGAGATTGCCCTGGTGTTCAGCATATTCCACCTCAGCTTCGGACAACGCCGTTTTACAGGTGGTACACCAGTTGATAATGCGGCTGCCCTTGTAGATCAGGCCTTTTTCATAAAGGTTGACAAAGGCTTCGTTAACGGCCTGGCTGCAGCCTTCATCCATGGTAAAGCGTTCGCGGCTCCAGTCACAGGAGGCCCCCAGTTTTTTGAGCTGGTCGGTAATCCGGGTTTTGTAAGTCAGCGCCCAGTCCCAGGCTCGTTCCAGATAGGCTTCGCGACCGATGTCCTGTTTGGTTTTACCTTCTTCTTCGCGGAGCTTATCGACGACTTTAACTTCGGTGGCAATACTGGCATGGTCGGTTCCCGGCAGCCACAGGGCGGAATATCCATCCATTCGTTTATAACGGGTCAAGACATCCTGCAGGGTGCCATCAAAGGCGTGACCCATGTGGAGCTGTCCGGTTATATTTGGCGGTGGCATCACAATCGTAAACGGTTTGCCGTCGGGGTTTACTTCCGGCTTGAAATAACCCTTTTCCTGCCAACTGGCATAGGTTTTATCTTCTACTTCTTTGGGATCATAAGTTTTTGACATTTCTTTCTTCATTTTGCACCTGCTCTTCTTAATGGTCTTCTATTTCTTTGATTTTGTAGGGATCGGCTTGCGGCTCAGGGAGCGCCTTTCGGGTGGTATAAGCGGCGATGAGGTCTTTACAGAGCTCGATGGTTTTACTCATTGAGCGTTTCTGGGCCTCCTCCGACATATTCTCGGACATGCGTTTAATGATATATTTATTTTCAAACAAAAAATCAACCATCGAGGTCAAATCTTTGATCTTATCAACTTTAATGGCCATTCCCCCATCAACCAGGTAATCGGCATTTTCTTCTTCCTGACCGGGATAATAAAAAGGAATAATCATGGGGATGTTTTTAACAATCGCTTCGGTGGTGGTAAGGCCCCCGGGCTTGGAAATGATAGCATCAGACTCATCCATCAGCTCGGAGACATTATTGACAAAACCGTGGATTTCAACAATTTTATCAGTGCCCGTTTCCCAGGCGTAAAGACTTTTGATTTCTTTTTCAATTTTGACATTGTTGCCGCAGACCACAATAATTCGGATTTTCTCTTTGACCTTGAGTAATGAAGAAAAGGCTTTTTCCATTTGCTTGCTGCCCAAACTGCCGGCCATTAACAAAATCGTGCCGGCCACATCGGAAATCTCTTTTCGCTCCAGATGATTATTGGTTAAAAAGGTCTGTCGAATCGGAATCCCGTAGGGATAAATAATCTCCTCGGCAACGCCCTTTTCGACCATCGTTTGTTTGGTATAGTCACTGCCGACAACATAGGCATCGATCATTTTTTTCAGATAAAGAGTATGAATCTTATAGTCGGTGACAATCGACAAAACCGGAACATCAAAAGCATTATGTTCTTTAAGCGTACCCAATACATTGGTTACAAACGGGTGGGTGGTAATGATTAAATCCGGTTTTCCAGAATTGATCAGGGGCACGATATCGGGATTCATGACCTTGGTCAGAACCTGGAAAATGCCCTGCTGAAAATGATTCATATTATTGAATTGATTGTACATTTGCTCATAAAGCTTGGGTACATTCACCACCATTTGCTGATAGCCTTTAGTAATGAGCCGGTCCAGGGTGATATTCGTTTCTTTAAAGGCATCATAAACTTCAGTCTGATAGCCGGCTTCATCCAGCGATTCTTTTAAAGATTGGGCGGCTAAATTGTGACCGGCACCGGTTGAAGCGGTAAAAATAAATACTTTTGACATGGTAGACCTTAATCTTCGAATTCTTTAGTAAACTTGTAATTTACCCGCATCAGTTTTCCGCCCATGGCTTCTTCTCTTCTTTTTTCAACAAAATAGATGCCACCAAAAACCATTAACATTCCTGCTGCAACAGCAGAAAATCCGACTAATATTTTCTTTAACATAAGAAACCTCCATATATTTGATTTTTCGAAACTGCTTGAGTGCTATGAGCTTCGTTGTTAATTTTTTAAATTGCTAGTCTTATCATTTATACTTCCTGTGAATCACTTAAAAAAACGGTGCCGATTTCTTCGCCGTCGAGAATTTTATACAGGACCTTAACATCTTCGCCGGAGGCAATGACCATGTCGATGCCGCAGTCGGTGGCGTATTTGGCGGCTCCCAGTTTGGTGATCATGCCGCCGGTGCCCAGACATGAAGCGGTGTTGCCGGCGCTTTTCATCAGCTCGTTGTCAACTTGGTGGACGGTTTGGATCAGTCGGGCTTCTTTATTAAGCACCGGATTATCATCATATAGTCCATCGACATCGGACAAAATGATCAGCAGGTCGGCATCTACCAGGTCGGCGGTCATCGCTGACAGGATATCATTGTCGCCAAAACATTCCTCCTGGATTTCATCGGTGGCGATGCAGTCATTCTCGTTGACAATCGGAATGATGCCCCCTTCGATCAGGGCATTGAAGGTATTCATCGCGTTATTGCGCTTGATCGTGTGTTTAAAAACATCTTTGGTCAGCAGAATCTGTCCCACGGTCTGATGGTATTCATCAAAGAATTTATGGTAGACCCGCATCAGCAAGCCCTGTCCCACCGAAGCCGCGGCCTGTTTTTGTTTGAGGGTTTTCGGTCGCTCCTTCAGCTTCATCCGGTTCATCCCGGCGCCAATGGCCCCAGATGAGACCAGTACCATTTTTTTACCGCTATTTTCCAGATCCGTCAACACCCGGGCCAGGATTTCCAGTTTCCGCAAATCCAGAGTTCCGTTTTGATGAGTGACCGATGTTGTTCCCATTTTAACCACAATGGTGGTGGCGTTTTTTATCTTTTCTCGCATCTAAATCTCCTAAGTTGTGTATCCTAGTTAATTATTATATCAAACAATGGGAAAACATCAAACTTTTTTTAGCTGCATCCGGTGGTGGTACCGCAGTCCAGACATAATTTACAGGTGCCATTGCGCATCATCCGGTCACTACCACAATGACTGCAGGTTTCACCGTATAAAACCTCGCCAGACACCTCTTTATTGTAGTCCTGAGGGTTGTTATCGGCGGTACTGACACTTTTAACCATATTTTGTTTATGCATCAGGGTGAAGTTTTTCGGTTTAACCTGACAATTGGAAAAGTCCCCATGTTCAATATCAATGACCTTGCTGATCAGATCCGAAATTGACGAGGCAAATTTGATGTAGGGATGTCGCGATACAAAACCGGAGGGCTCGTATTTCTGACCTCTTAACATCTTGGAAATCTGATCGGGCGGGATATGATATTGGAGCATATTCGAGATCGATTTGGACAAGGATGCCAGCAGCCCTTTGACAACGGTCCCCTCTTTATCGGTCGACACAAATATTTCCGCGATGCCGCCATCTTCATAAAAGCCGATTGTGATATAAAGCTCAATATCACCGATTTTGGCCGCATGGGTGCGGCTGAGGCGCATTCCTTCCGGTCGGACGCGGTTCAAAGCGGTGGCTGAACCGGCTTTTACCAGCGCCAGCAATTCAGCATAGGAGTAGTCATCCAGTGCTTTATCCTGGTCATCAGCCATCCCCGAGCTTAACGGCTGGGAGGCCTTGCAACCATCCCGATAAATGGCGATCGCCTTGGTTCCGGTCCGATAGGCCAGTAAATGAATGTTTTCGACATCTTCCACGGTGGCATCATTGGGCAGATTAACGGTTTTGGAAACCGAGCCGCTGATCATTGGGGTAATTGCCGAGACCATTAAGACGTGGCCCATTGGTGAAATGGTGTTGGCAGTATCAAAAATTGGCAAATGTTCCGGCTTGATATGGGGCGCGCCAGCCACGCCTTCATGGAGAAAATATCCCTGGCTGTCTTTTTCCAGTAAGTAAGTCAGGATCTCGCCGATTTCTTTTTCATTGTAACCAAGATTGTAAAGGGCCATTTCCATCACCGGATTGACGATCTCCATCGATCCGCCGCCAATCAGTTTTTTAAAGACGACATGATTATAAAAAGGTTCTACTGAGGTCGCACCGCAGTCCATTGCAAAGGAAATCGTTCCCGTCGGCGCAATCACTGACACCTGGGCATTACGGTAGCCATAAACATCACCGGCTTCTTCGGCGAGTTTCCAGGCATTTTTCAACCCGCTGCTGATATCTTTAAAGCCCATTTTCTGAAGCAGCTTATGGTTGATCTTAATTGGTTCATAATGCAGTTCTTCATAATCATCGCTGCGGGCTCCGGCCACCCGACTGTGGTTGCGGATGACCCGTTTCATATAGGGTTCGTTGATTTGATATTTCGGGAAAGCCCCGATTTTGCCGGCCATCAGTCCCGAAACATAGTAAGAGGTTCCGGTCATAATCCCGGTGATGCCGGCGATCAGATTGCGGCTTTCGGCGGAATCATAGGGATAGCCCAGGGCCAGTAGCAATGATGCGGCATTGGCAATACCCAGCCCAGTAGTGCGGAACAGATAACTTTTTCGGGCCACATCCTGGGTTGGAAATTGACCATGGTAAATAGAACCTTCCAGGGCGCATTGGATCAGGCCCACCAGGTGAATATAGGGTTCAAGTTCAAAGCTGTTGTCTTCCTGATTGTAAAACTTGAAGATGTTAATGGAAGCCAGATTACAAGCCGTATCATCTAAAAAAGCATACTCCGAACAGGGATTGGTGGCATTGATGCGATTGATTTTTTCATTGAGGTTACCATTTTCGCCGCCGGGACAGGTATGCCAGGCATTGAAAATATCATCAAACTGAATGCCCGGATCGGCACATTCCCAGGTGGCTTGATTGAGATGATTCCATAATTCCTGCACCGGTACTTCCCGATCGACCTTATCGTCAACCCGGCCCCGCAGTTTCATTTTATGATCCGGCTCGTTTTTTAAGTTTAAGACGGCCTGCATAAATTCGGCGTTAAGGCGGACGGAGTTGTTGCTGTTCTGGCCGCTGACCGTTTGATAGGCTTCCCCATCCATGGAAATGTCGTAACCCATCTTGCCCAGATCCCGGACTTTTTGTTCTTCTTTGACCTTCCAGTTGATAAAATTATCAATTTCCGGATGATCAATATCAACGATCACCATTTTGGCTGCCCGCCGCGTGGTTCCCCCCGATTTAATGGCTCCGGCATTGCGATCCAGGCCCTGGAGAAAACTCATCATCCCCGATGACTGGCCGCCGCTGGTCAGGCCTTCGTTGGCGGCTCTGAGGCTGGAGAAATTGGTGCCGACTCCGGAACCGCCCTTGAATAATTTGGTTTCACTGACATAGTGTTCGGAAATGGAATGATCACCGAGCAGCCGGTCCTGGATTGATAAGATAAAGCAGGCGCTGGCCTGGGTACGGGTATAGCGGTCTTCGGATTCCAGCACCGTTCCGGTGGCCTCATCGTAATAATAGAGATCATCCTTAGAGCCGGAGATATCATAACTGCGTTTCAGGCCGGTGTTAAACCACTGGGGTGAATTGGGGGCCCACATCTGCATCAGGAAGGCGTAGACCAGCTCATCGTAATAAATCTGCCATTCTTCATCGGTCTCAATCAGTCCTTCGGCGCGGATGGCGTCGGTCCAGAAACCGACCAACCGGTCAGCAATTTCGCGCATGCTGTGTTCATAACCAAATTGGTTGGGAACCCCTTTGCGGCGGAAGTATTTGGTGGCGATAATATTACAGGCATTCTGAGAGTAATGCTCCGGGAATTCCAGGTCTTTCATTTCATAAATGGTCGCACCGGTTTTATAATTTTTTAAAATAACGTCGACAGTCTGCCAGGCAAACAGATCGTAAACGGTTTTGTCTGAATTTTCCAGCTCTTTGGTAAAGACCCGCTTAAACAGTTGATTTATTTGATTCAATTCTTTTGTTCCTCCTAATTTTTATACATGATCTGGGGTTGTATCTCTAATTATAATCATATATATAGTGTTTAACAATGTATTTTTATGTTTTTCAATACCAATCTCAAACAGTATCTTTGAGCAAATAAAAAGGCTCATGATCGAGCCTTTTATCCTAAAGTCGTTTGTATTGATTATTGTGTTTTTTAGTTTTTCATTTTAACTTTCTGGCCCAGCTTACTTTCCTTACCCTGGATGATCCGGCCAATATTTTTGCGATGCTGGAATAAACTGAACAAGCATAAAACCACCGCGAAAAGAACTTCGGTGATGGTACGGCCAAATAGCAGGGTGAAAACTGGCAGCATTGTCATGCCGACCATGGAGGTCAGGGAGACCATTTTCCAGATTGCCAGAACAATTAATCCGATCATGATGGCAATAATGGCAACCTCCCAGTCATAGGTCAGAAAGACCCCCAGCGATGTTGCGGTGCCCTTGCCGCCGCGAAACTGCAGAAAGGCTGGCCAGTTATGACCGGCAACGACGGCGATGCCGCCTAGCACCAGAAAAACCTCATTGACGCCTAGGGCATAACGACCAATCACAATCACCAGACAGCCTTTTAAGGCGTCCAGCAAAAAGACCGGAATGGCAACATTTTTCCCCATCACCCGGAGCACATTCGTTGTTCCCGCATTACCGCTGCCGTAGTCGCGGACGTCTTCATTCTTTAAAAATTTTACCAGGATATAGGCAAAATTTAAATTTCCTATTAAATAAGCCGCGACAACAAAAACAAGTCCTATAATAATCGACATTTCACTACCCCTTTAACACATTAAATTTTAGTTATTTTGAGTTGTTCAATGAGCGTTCCCAGTTTTTCCAATACCTCATCATAATGCTCGCGATGGTGAGGATAACTGCAAGCACTGCAGTTTTTAATACCCTTATCGGTATAAGTAAAATGACCGCCACAGTTATTGCCCAGGGCATACAGCGGGCAATAACAAAACAGACAATTAAAATCTTCTAAATCACCGACCTGATGGCACGGAAAGTACTCACAGGCGGTATGCTGAAAAAATTTAAAATACGAAGCGTCTTTTTTCATTTTTAGACTGCATTCATGCCGGCCTGGAGGGCTTTGACATTGAGATCTTTAAATTGGGGTTTGACATTCTCGGCAATAATTGCTTCCCAATCGATATCGGTCAGACCCATCGATTTGATAATCGAACCCAGTAGAATCACATTCATGACCTTGGGATTACCCAGTTCTTCGGCCATTTTGGTGGCTGACATCACCCGCAGATTAACCTTGCTGCTGATTTCTTCGAGAATATTGTCGGGATAGGTGGTGGCACCGATAATAACTGACAGCGGGAAGATTTCGGTATCATTGACGATCATCTTGCCGGTCGGTTTGAGGTATTCCAGGGATCTCAGCCCCTCCATTTTTTCAAAGGCCACGACGATGTCGGCACTGCCGATTTCAATCACCGGTGACTGGACATCATCACCGTAACGAACTAACGAAGAAACCGAGCCACCGCGCTGGCTCATGCCATGGATTTCGCTCATTTTGACATCATAACCGGCTTCCATCAAGCCAGTTGTTAACAGCTTGGCCGCCAAAATGGTACCCTGACCGCCGACACCAACTAATACAATATTTTTTGTTTCCATCACTATCTCACCTCCACGGTAATGGCTTGTTTGGGACAGATCTGTGCACAAACACCACAGCCAACACAGGTCTCTTTAAGAATGCCAGATTTTTTATTGGCGCGATCAAAGGCCAAGGCCGGGCAACCGGATTTCAGGCATTTTTTACAGCCAATGCATTTTCCCAGATCGACGGTGGCAACCATTTTAAAGGCCGTTGGGAACTCTTCATTGTCCTGAGCGGAGAACTTTTTAAGGACACAGGGCCAACGGGTGATAATAACAGCAGGTCCTTCAATATTCAGACCCCATTCAATCGCTTCCTGGACGATCTGGAGATTATTGGGATCGATAGAAATCAGGTTTTTGACGCCGCAGGCTTTAACCATCGCTTCAATGTCGATCATTGGTGCGGCGTCGCCCTTTAAATCGTAGCCGGTGCCAGGATTCTGCTGGTGACCGGTCATCCCGGTAATGCGGTTATCAAGGATAATGGTCAGGGTATTACTTTTATTATAGGTAACATCCATCAGACTGGTGATACCAGAATGGAAAAAAGTTGAATCGCCAAGAATCGAGACCACTTTTTTTGAATGATCGCCTTTGATATCAAAAGCTTTTTGAACCCCATGACCGGCACTGATACTGGCACCCATGCAGATCATCGCATCAGTGGCATTGTAAGGCGGCATCAGTCCCAACGAATAGCAGCCAATATCACTGAAGATCATCAGATCTTTGCGGCGGCCCAGTTCATAAAAAACGCCACGATGCGGACATCCGGCACACAGTGCTGGTGGTCGCGGTAAAACCATTTCGGGGTTCGGCTCAATAATTTGGGTTTCCTCATTTAAAAGGGCTTTGCGAACCCGGTCGGGAGTCAACTCACCCATAGCGGGCAGTTTTTCTTTGCCAATACAGTCAATGCCAGCCGCTTTGATTTCGGTTTCCATAATCGGATCATTTTCTTCAAATATATAAAGAGTCTTTTTCCCCTTGGCGAAGGCGGCAATTTTTTCCATCGGCAGCGGATAAGAGAAACCAATTTTTAAATAGGAAACGGTCTTGCCAAACACTTCCTTAGCGTAGCGATAGGCCACCCCAGATCCGATAATACCGATATCGGCGCCGTTATCTTCAATATAATTAAAGGGTGAGTTATTGGAATAGTCTTCCAGGCGTTTGAAATTATCCGCCAGCTTCACCTGCATGCCTCGGGCAAATGCCGGCAGCGGGCAATATTTCCGGATATCCTTTTCATAAGGCTTATCAACCGGTTCGACCCGGTCGCTACAGTCGACAATTGACTTGGAGTGACAAACCCGGGTGGTCATGCGGAATAACACCGGCATGTCATAGGCTTCACTGACAGCATAAGCTTCTTTAAGCATATCCTTGGCTTCCTGACTGTCTGATGGCTCAAACATACAAACCTTGGCATGACGGGCATAATTACGGTTGTCCTGCTCGTTTTGTGATGAATGCATGCCTGGTTCGTCGGCAGTGACAAGAACCGCCCCGGCGTTAACCCCCAGATAAGCAAAGGTAAACAGCGGATCGGTGGCAACATTGACGCCGACGTGTTTCATCGCACATAAACTTCTGACACCACCAATCGATGCGCCGGCCGCAGCTTCCAGCGCGACCTTTTCATTGGGGGCCCATTCGGAGACAATTTCCTTATAAGTAGCCACATTTTCTAATATTTCAGTACTTGGTGTCCCGGGATAGGCGGTGGCAAACTTTACCCCAGCCTCCCAGGCCCCTCTTGCGATGGCTTCATTTCCTGTTAATAATAGCTTCATTTCTTTCTTGATGCTCCTCTCGTATTTGGTGACAGTTATCCATTCGCTGGGTTAAATATGCCCCGAGAATAATGGAATTTAATTTATTTTCATAAGAATCCGATCGGGACGTTAAAATAATGGGCACACAGGCACCCATCACGATCCCTCCCAATTGGGCATTACCCAAATGAGTCATTACTTTTATGATTGCATTACCGGTTTCGATGTTGGGCATGATAATAACGTCGGCATCGCCAGCGACATCCGATTCATAACCTTTGACTAGGGCTGCTTTGGTGGAGATTAGCAGATCCATCGCAATCGGACCTTCAACCAGCACATCAGCACCAAAATAGTGATCCTGGGATAGTTGCTTTAATGCTGCGCCATCCACGGTTGCCGGCATTTTAGGATTAACCTTCTCTTTGGCCGCCAGGCAGCCAACCTTAATCGGAGAAATATCCAGCAGTCGCGAAAATTCGACAGCATTGGTGATAATCCCTTTCTTTTTTTCGAGATCCGGATCGATGATCATACCACCATCAGACAAGATTAGAAATTTGTGATAGGTAGCGATGCGGACCATCATAATACTGCTCAGCAGGCGGCCAACCATCAGACCATCAGTCTTATTAATCACGGCTTTGAGAAAAATCGACGTGTCGACCAGACCCTTCATAATAAAATCAGCCTGTCCCTGACGGACTAAAGCCACGGCCTTTTCACAGGCCGTCGTCATATCGGCGACGTCAAGGATCTCCATTTTACTGACGTCGATGCTTTCATTACGACTGATCGTTTCGATTTTAGTGCGACTGCCAACCAGAATGACGCGCCTCAGGTATAATTCGTTGGCGGTGGCAAGGGCTTTTAATAAGTCACCTTCCGCCGCTGCGGCGACAACCAGGGTCCCCTGCTCGCCCAGTTTTACTGATTCGCCAAGGTCATTAAAATTATCAAACATCTTAACCTCATTTTTTTCATATGAAACATTATACACTAATTCAAACCCATAATAAAGAAACAATTTTGTTACAATTACTTCAGGACAATCATCGACTGCTGCTGAACGCCATGAAATAAAATTTATGATAAAAAAAGCTTCCTGATCTATTCTAGCACAGAACAGATCAGGAAGACTATTACAAACACAGAGATATTTTTACCTGCTATCAAAACCGCTCCTTTAATTAAGGAACTATTCTCGTTCGTCCAACGGTTCGTAAGCCCGTCGCTCGCTGACATTCATATAGGCGGGACGAATAATTTTACCGGCATTGATCAGTTCTTCCAGACGGTGGGCGCTCCAACCGGCAATTCTGGCGATGGCAAAAATCGGGGTAAACAGTTCCAGCGGTAATCCCAGCATGCTGTAAACAAAGCCGCTGTAAAAATCGACGTTGGCACTGACACCTTTGTAAATTTTTCGTTCTTCGCCGATCACTTCCGGAGCCAGCCGTTCGACCATTGAATAGAGTTCAAATTCGTCATGCAAGCCCTTTTCTTCTGATAAGCTGCGGACAAATCCTTTAAAGACGTTGGCCCGGGGATCCGATACGGAATAGATGGCGTGACCCATCCCGTAAATCAGACCGGCATTATCAAAGGCCCGTTTGTGCAGCAGATCGACCAGATACTGGCGGACCTGTTTTTCATCGGTCCAATCGTCTAACGTTTTTTTCATATCTTCGAACATTTCAACCACTTTAATATTGGCGCCGCCATGTTTTGGTCCTTTTAGCGAACCCAGCGAAGCGGCAATAACCGAATAGGTATCGGTGCCGGAGGAAGAAACTACATGGGTGGTAAAGGTCGAGTTATTCCCACCGCCATGTTCGGCATGAAGAACCAGGGCAATATCCAGAATCCGCGCTTCCAGCTCAGTATACTGGCTGTCTGGTCTCAGGATATAGAGAATATTCTCGGCGGTTGACAGCTCCGGTTGGGGCTGATGAATAAACAGACTCTGATCATCATGATAATGTTTATAAGTCTGATAGCCATAGACCGCCAATAATGGAAATAAGGCAATCAGCTCCAGCGACTGTCTGAGCACATTGGGAATCGAAACATCACTGGCATTGTCATCATAGGAAAAAAGCGTCAACACACTTCGGGCCAGAGTGTTCATCATATCAGAACTTGGCGCTTTCATGATGATGTCACGGACAAAGCTGGTTGGCAAGCTGCGATAGTTACCAAGAACTTTGGTAAAGTTATTCAGCTCCTCCGGATTGGGCTGATCACCAAATAGCAGCAGATAGACGACTTCTTCAAAACCAAAACGTTTTTCTTTGACAAAACCATCCACCATTTTTTCAACATCAACGCCGCGATAAAATAGTTTGCCTTCGATGCCAATTTTTTTTCCGTTTTCCAATTTAGATGACTGAATTTCTGAGATTTCAGTCAATCCGGTTAAAACTCCATTGCCTTCTAAATCTCTCAGACCGCGGTTAACTTGATATTTTTTATATAATTCAGGTTCGATGTAGCTATTTTTTACACATAATTCGCTATACTCTATAATTTCAGGGGTAATTTCCGAAAAAACACGATTCATCATCAATCTCCTCTATCTCACTTATTTTATATAATTATACCTTAAAACTGGATCCAGATAAAGTTAATTTATCATTATTTTATGCATTTTTGAAAGACCATTTAAAATAATCCCTTTTTTCTCTTCAGTTTCCGTAAATATTATGAATATATTTGAAAATATGAAAGTTTTATTTAATTACTTTCATTATTAGTATTATATCGTCTGCTTAATTAAGGCAAAGTTGGGTTAGCAGCGACGGCATAAAAAAAACTCCGCCTCAAAAGAGACGAAGTTTAAATTTCACTAAAATGGCAGGGGCAGAAGGATTTGAACCCTCGGCACGTGGTTTTGGAGACCACTGCTCTACCAACTGAGCTATACCCCTACAACAGCAACTACTATATTATAATTGCTGGTGCGGTACTTGTCAATAGTTATGTTTTGTTTTTTTGTATTTTCTTCATTGAACACAATGCAAGACTGCATTGCTTAGACTTTTAAGTCAATCTTATTTAAGTCAAGCAATTCGCGGTTAGATTCCAGGACCGGATTTACATCTTCGCTAATAAAATCATCAACTTGCTGGGGTGCCCGACCGACGTAAAGGATGGGATCCAGAAGGGCGTCGACATCTTCGGCTTTTAGATTAAACGACGGATCCTTCAGGATTCTGTCAATTAAATCATTGGGCTTCCCTTCGACTTTAACGGTATGACCCGCTTCCATAGACAGAACTCTGATTTTTTCATGAAGCTCCTGACGGTCGCCGCCCCGTTTGACCCCTTCCATAATAATGTTTTCAGTGACCATAAAGGGCAGTTCGGCGTTGATGTGCTGCAGGATAACCTTGGGATATACAACCAGGTTTTCAGATACGTTCATGGCAATCATCAAAATCGCATCGGTGGCTAAAAATCCTTCCGGAATACTGATCCGTTTGTTGGCCGAATCATCCAGGGTTCGTTCAAACCATTGCGCCGAGGCTGTCAAGGCCGGATTAAGAGAATTGACAATCACATAACGGGCCAGTGAACAAATTCGTTCGGATCGCATTGGATTTCGCTTGTATGCCATTGCTGATGAACCGATCTGATTTTTTTCAAACGGCTCTTCTACCTCTTTTAAATTCTGGAGCAACCGGATGTCGGTGGCAAATTTGGTCAGCGTCTGAGCAATACCGCTTAAGACGTTCAGTACCTGGGCATCAAATTTTCGCGAATAGGTCTGACCACTAACTGCAAATGATTTTTTGAACCCCATTTTTTCAGCAACCAGATCGTCCAGGCGCTTAACTTTTTGATGATCATTATCAAAAAGTTCCATAAAACTTGCCTGGGTGCCGGTGGTTCCTTTGACCCCCAGCAATTTGACATTATTGATGACGTGATCAAGATCGGCTAAATCCATTAACAAATCCTGAATCCATAAACACGCCCGTTTGCCAATGGTGGTTAATTGGGCCGGTTGAAAATGGGTGAAGCCTAATGTTGGTAAATCTTTATACTTAGCCGCAAAGACGGAAAGATGGTTTACCAGATTTATCAGTTGTTTGCGAACATGCAGTAATCCTTCAGTGTAGACAATGACATCAGTATTGTCACCAACATAGGCACTGGTTGCGCCGAGGTGGATAATGCCTTTGGCTTTGGGACATTGGGCGCCATAGGTGTGAACATGAGCCATCACATCATGGCGCAGTTCCTTTTCCTTTTTCGCAGCCAACACATAATCGATGTTGGTGATGTTTGCTTTAAGCTCAGCAATCTGCTCCTCGGTAATATTAAGACCCAATTCGCGCTCTGCTTCGGCCAGGGCCACCCATAACTTTCGCCAGTTTTGAAATTTGTTGTTCGCCGAGAAAATATGGAGTATTTCCTTTGATGAATAACGTTCAATTAGGGGGTTTTCATAATATGCTTTCATAGTTTATATTCTTCCTTTCACAATTAAATCACAGGTACGATAAGATCAGGATTCGTCGAATCCGTCACTCACTATTCCACTTCGTAGGTTTCATATAATCGAGTGATTTTACTCACCTTATTTTCAATTTCATCGATTGCCAGGATGATCCCATTGATTTGAACGTTGCCGGTGGCGGTCACAAAGCGACTGGGTCTTTTGGTCAGCATCGTATCCAGAATAATCTGGCGATCAACACCGATCACCCCATCAACCGGTCCGGTCATACCGATATCCGTGATATAGGCGGTTCCGCCTGCTAAGATGCGTTCATCGGCGGTTTGAACATGGGTATGGGTTCCATACACCGCGGTGGCCCAGCCATCCATAAAATAACCAAAGGCAATCTTTTCCGAGGTTGCTTCGGCGTGAAAATCAATGATCACCAGATCCGCAGATTCTTTTAATGCTTCCATTAACGGCACCATCGTATTAAAGGGGCAATTCAGGTTGGGCATAAAGATCTGGCCGGATAAATTGACAACGCAGATTTTTTTTGTGACCGCATTTTTTAATTCACAGTTAAAAAAATCATAACCCTTACCAGGACATGGCTCCGGATAATTCAGGGGCCGGATAATTTGCGGAAAGTCAGCAATTGTTTCCAATAATTCTTTTTGCTGCCAGACATGGTTGCCCATGGTAATGACATCGATTGGTAAATTTAGCAATTCCCTGGCATTCTTTGTTGAGAGGCCATTTCCGCCGGAAGCATTTTCGCCATTGACGATGGTAAAATCAATTTGATGTGTGGCGATTAAATCGGTTAGTTTTTCTTTTAAAATTTTTCGTCCGGGTCGGCCATAGACATCGCCCAGTATTAATATATTCATAAATTTTTCCTTCTACCGGCTTAATAAAACTGATTAAAAAAAGGGGAGATTATCTCCCCTTACTCTTGATGTGTCGACTATATCGATAAAGCAGTACCGACAATTGTTACATCATGTTGTACGCATCGGAGCGGACACGGCAAAGCCTGTCCGATTCCGCGGCGAACAACAGATTAACAATTGGTTGGTACGGTAGTTTATCGACAACTTCAGACTATTTAGCGTAGTCACTTGCTCTTGTTTCACGAATCAGATTAACCTTAATGTTTCCGGGATATTCCATTTCTGCTTCAATCTTCTTGGCAATATCACGTGACAATAAAATCATCTCGTCATCATTAACTTCGTTTGGTTTAACCATAATTCTTACTTCACGTCCAGCTTGAATCGCATATGATTTCTCAACGCCTTCAAACGACATGGCAATGGTTTCCAGTTCCTGTAATCGTTGGATATAAGAAACCAGGGTTTCTCTTCTGGCGCCAGGTCGTGCTGCTGAAATGGCATCTGCTGATTGAACAAGAACTGCTTCCATTGTTCGCGCTTCAACATCACCATGATGAGCTTCGACAGCGTGAATAACGTTTTTATTTTCTTTGTATTTCTTTAAAACATTGACTCCGATTTCAACATGGGGCCCTTCGACCTCATGATCAATAGCTTTTCCAATATCATGTAATAACCCTGCTCGTTTAGCGACCTTAATATTACCATCCAATTCCGCTGCCATAATGCCAGCCAGATGGGATACTTCAATGGAATGCTTTAATACATTTTGACCATAACTGGTTCTGTATTTCAGGCGTCCCAACAGCCTCACAATCTCAGGATGCAGGCCATGAATTCCAGTATCAAAACAAGCTTGTTCCCCAACTTCTTTGATATGGTTTTCGACTTCTTTTTGTGATTTTTTAACCATCTCTTCAATTCTGGCCGGATGGATACGACCATCAATGATAAGTTTTTCTAAGGATAGTCTGGCGACTTCCCGGCGAATGGGATCAAAACCGGAAAGAATAACTGCTTCTGGGGTGTCATCAATGATCAGGTCAATCCCCGTCAATGTTTCCAATGTACGGATATTTCGACCTTCCCGACCGATAATACGGCCCTTCATTTCGTCATTTGGCAAGTTGACAACGGTAATGGTTTGCTCTGCCACATGATCTGCGGCACAACGTTGAATGGATTGGGCGATCAGTTCTTTTGCTTTTTTATCAGCAACAGCTTTTGATTCAACCTCGATTTGGCGGATCATGATAGCCGCTTCTCGTCGCGTATCCTTACTGATGTCCTCAAGCAGAATTTCTTTTGCTTCGTCATAAGTAAGACCGGATATCCGTTCAAGTTCTTTTACCTGTTCGTCATACAAGCTATCCACTTTTTCTTTTTTCTTTTCAACTTCTTTCCCTCTCTTGGTGAGGGCTTCTTCGTTGCGTTCTAAATTTGTTAGTTTCTTCTCAAGATTTTCTTCTTTTTGAATAAGTCGATTCTCAAGTTTCTGAAGTTCGGCTCTGCGTTCGCGGTTATCTTTTTCAAGGGATTCTTTTAATTTCAAGGATTCTTCCTTGGCATCAAAGAGAATTTCCTTTTTTAAAGTTTCTCCTTCTTTAACGGCATCGTTCACAATTGTTGTAGCGGTCAATTCAGCATTCTTGATCTTACCTTCGGCAATATTCTTGCGTACAAAATAACCAATCACAAAAGCTGCGATGATACCAATGAATAAAATAATTGTTAGTATGTCTATAATTTTCACCTCCTTATAAACTATTTGCTATGTTTTTAATCTACTCATCATGATCTATATTTTATACTCTTTTGAAAATAGTGTCAAGAAACAAAGGTCGCTCAAAGGGGTTATTTTTAAGAATTAAAAAAAAGAACCTCGAAAAGGTTCTTTTTTGAATGGTTTTCCCGATTAATTCATTTTTTATTCAATGTCCTCATCATCCATCATGTTTTCTTCAATGTCTTCAGGTTCGGCAACAATCTTGCTTGCAGCATTCTTATCACGTATTTCTTTTTCGATGGCATTGGCAACTTCCGGATTGGCCATCAGATATTCTTTAGAATTATCGCGGCCTTGTCCCAGGCGTTGCTCCTTGTATGAAAACCATGAGCCCGACTTATCAACAATCCCGAAATCGACCCCCACATCCAGCAGATCGCCTTCTTTTGAAATCCCTTTGCCATACATGATGTCAAATTCAGCCTGCTTAAATGGCGGCGCAATTTTGTTTTTGACAATTTTCGCCCGGGTCCGGTTACCGATAATTTCAGTCCCCTTTTTCAGGGATTCAATTCGCCGGACATCAATTCGGACCGAGGCATAAAATTTAAGGGCTTTTCCGCCTGTTGTTGTTTCCGGATTACCAAACATGACCCCAATTTTTTCCCGCAACTGATTAATAAAAATCGTGGTGGTGTTTGATTTTTTAATCACCCCGGTCAGTTTTCGCAGGGCCTGTGACATCAAACGAGCCTGGAGACCCATGTGTGAATCACCCATCTCACCATCAATTTCGGCCCGGGGAACCAATGCCGCAACGGAGTCAATAACCACAACGTCAATGGCGTTACTTCTTACCAGAGCTTCAACAATTTCCATGGCCTGTTCACCGGTATCCGGTTGGGCCACCAGCAGATTATCAATGTCGACCCCCAATGCTTTTGCATAGGTCGGATCCAGTGCGTGTTCAGCATCAACAAAGGCTGCGTTTCCCCCAGCTTTTTGCGCTTCGGCAATAATATGCAGGGCGATTGTCGTTTTACCGGAAGATTCAGGCCCGTAGATTTCCACAACCCGGCCCCGGGGAACACCGCCAACGCCCAGCGCCATATCCAAACCGATGGATGAAGTCGAAATAACTTCCACATTCAATTTGGCGGCATCGTCGCCCAAACGCATCACGGCACCCTTGCCAAAACTTCTTTCAATATTCTTCAGAGCCGCATCCAAAGCTTTTTGTTTATCTGTTAATTCCTCATTATTTGGTTTCGTTTTTTCAGCCATTTGCAACCATCCTATTCTTTATTAGAACATTCGTTCTCGTTCTGTTTTATTATATCTATTTTATTTGGATTTGTCAACTATGGTTTTTCGAATCAGATGAAAGACTTTATTGGCCGTTTTTTGTTGGACAACTTTTCGGTCACCATTAAAGTGATATTGATAGACCTCGGTTTTTCCGTCAAAACAAACCCCGATATAGACAAGTCCCACCGGTTTTTCGGCACTGCCTCCATCGGGTCCGGCAATACCGGTAACTGAAACACTGAGCATCGCTTGCGAAATCTTTTGCAGGTTTTCACACATTTCTGTGGCTGTTTCGGCACTGACCGCTCCATATGTATCAAGAGTTTCTTTTTTTACCCCCAACAGATTGACTTTTGCTTCATTTGAATAGGTCACCAGGCCGGTTCCAAATACCTTGGAAATACCCGGGTATTCGGTCAGTTGGGAGGCAATTAAGCCGCCGGTGCAGGATTCAGCGGTAGCCAGGGTGATGTTTTCTGCCATTAATAATTTACATACTGTTTCCTGAAGGGATTCCTTTGAAAATGAAAAGATATTATCTTCAAAACGAGATAGCATAATCTCTTCATAGTGATCAAGCAAGGCGTTCATTTCATTTTCATCGTTGCCATTGGCAGTAATCCGTATCAGCACCTCGCCCATTTTGGCATAGGTGGCAATGGTTGGATTGACCTGGGTATCGATCAGATCCAGCAGCCGGTCTTCAGCCGCTGATTCACCAATGTCTGATAAATTATAATAGCGGGAAATCACCAGTTGGTTATTGTCCTGCTTTAAAATCGGTAAGACGGCTTCTTCAAAAACCCGGGTCATTTCTCGTGGTGGTCCCGGGAGCATAATAATCATCCGGCCTTGTTCTTTTAATAGGATCCCCGGAGCGGTGCCACAGGGATTAAATAAAATCTCGGCGGTTTCCGGGATGAAAGTCTGCTTAAGATTATTGGGGGTCATGGTGAATTCGCGGTTGGCAAAATATTGCAGCAAATCTTCTTTGGTTTTTTCATCCTGGATCAGCTTTTTTTTGAAGAGTTCCGCAATGACTTCTTTGGTTAGATCGTCCTGGGTGGGTCCCAGTCCACCGGTCGTAATAATCAGATCACTGCGGTTAAACGCAATTCTGACCGCTTCTTCTAAACGTTTTGGATTATCGCCAACGGTGGTGTGAAAATACACTGGAATACCTAAGAGGGACAACTCCCGGGATAAAAATTGGACATTGGTGTTGAGGGTATCGCCCACTAACAACTCCGTGCCGACAGAAATCAATTCACATTTCATTATATGTTTCCTTTCAAAGTCTTAACGGTTTTACGTACATCTAATAATTGCAGGTTACCCTTACATTGAACGGAATACTTTTTTGTTCAGGATCAGATAGTCAATTCCGGAATATAGGGTCAGAATGGTGGCAACATACATCATAATCGTCGCCGCCGGGATATTGATCAGTGAGAATGGCCAGTTGCCAAATAAAATCAGGATGATGGCAATCATTTGGGAAATCGTTTTTGCTTTCCCCCATTTACTGGCGGCAATGATAATCCCATCGGCAGCGGCCAATGAACGCAAGCCGGTGATGGCAAATTCCCGGGCAATGATAATAATAACCATCCAGGCCGGAACCGAGCCTAACTGGACAAAACAGATCAGTGCCGAACATACCAGCAATTTATCCGCCAGGGGATCCATGAACTTTCCAAAATCAGTAACCAGGTTGCGGCTTCGTGCCAGATAACCATCGAGACTGTCGGTTAACGAGGCGATAATAAACAAGGCGGCGGCAAGAGGCTGATGGTAGGGAAAATCGATCAGTAGCGCTGCAATGAAGAAAGGAATCATGACCATTCTGACAACGGTAATCTTATTTGGTAAATTCATTTTCAATATCTCCTATCAAATCATATTCTAAGGCATTGACTATTTTAACGGAATAAAAATTTCCGATTGTTAAGGGGGTATCGTAGCTATCGACAAAAACAGTTCCATCGATTTCTGGGGCATCACCATAAAAACGGCCAAAGTATGACTCTTCTTCAACGCCTTCGATCAGCACTGTCAGGGTTTTGCCGATAAAACGCTGTTTATTGGTATACGAAATAGTTTGCTGGGTGATCATAATTTCATTGTAGCGCTTTTCTTTTTCGTCTTCGGAAATTTGATTGTCAAATTCAGCGGCCGGGGTGTTTTCTTCCTGTGAATATTTAAATACCCCTAAATGATCAAAAGGCAACATTTTAATTTTTTTAATCAAGTCACTATGCTGCTCCGCGGTCTCACCCGGAAACCCGGTGATGATTGAGGTTCGCAGCACTGCGTCCGGCAGATTCGTACGGATCTTGTGAATCAGATCGCTGATTTGCGCAAAACTCATCTTTCGGCCCATCCGTTTTAAAACCGTGTCATTCAGATGCTGCAGCGGAATGTCGAAGTATTGGCAGATCGCCGGATATCGTTTGACAACGGCCAGCAATTTATCGGTGATACCTTCCGGGTAAAGATACATCATCCGGATCCAGGTGAAATCAAACTCCGTGGCAATTTTTTCCAGCAGCGCGGGCAGGTCTAAACCTTCATCCAGATCGCTGCCATAGGGTGCGATGTCCTGTCCGATCAGAACAATTTCTTTGATCCCTTTTTGCTGAAGGACGCGCAGTTCATTAAAAATCTCCTGGCTGTGGCGGCTACGGTATTTACCCCTGATCTTGGGGATCACGCAATAGGTACAGCCGTGGTCGCAACCCTCACTGATGCGGACAAAGGTCGACACCGTACCGGCCGGGATATAGCGCCGGGCTTCGATGATGGCTTTATCAATGTCGCCGAAAAACTGCTGCTCATTCCTTTTTTCATCGTCACCGATCTGATCCGGCTGATCCGAATCAGACTTGGTTTCCAGAGCAGTGATTAAATCGAGAATATTGTCGAAATGACCAACCCCTAAAAATCCGTCGACTTCGGGTATTTCTGCCGCCAACTCCTGATGGTATCGCTCGGCCATGCAGCCGGCAACAATCAGCAGTTGACATGATCCCGAATTTTTATACTCAACGTATTCCAGGATGTAATCGATCGATTGCTCTTTTGCCGATTGGATAAAACAACAGGTATTGACAATAATAATTTCGGCCGCTTGGGGATCGTCGATAATATCATAATTTTTTTCTTCAATTAAACCCAGCATCATTTCTGAGTCAATGGTATTTTTATCACATCCCAAAGTCGTCATGTGAAGTGTCTTCATATTTACCTACTCTCTTTTCTTAAATTCATCTTCTGTAATTAGAATTTGCCGGGGTTTGCTGCCGTTGGGACCGGAAATAATGCCCCGTTCCTCAAGATCATCAATAATTCGACCGGCCCGGGCGTAACCAACCTGCAATTTCCGCTGGAGCATCGAGGTTGATAGCTGATTGTATTCAAAGGCGATATTGAGGGCATCTTCCAGCAGGACGTCCCCTACCCGACTTTGTGTTTTTTCCTCAGGTTCCTGGGAAATGGCTTCTTCGATCGAAGCATCATACTGCATCCCCTTTTTTATCTTGACGGCATCAATAACCGCATTGATCTCCGCATCGGATACATAGGTACATTGTACCCGAGTCGGTTTCGATTGTCCAACCGGATAGTACAGCATATCCCCTTTTCCAAGCAGTTTTTCAGCCCCGCCGGTATCAAGAATTGTCCGGGAATCGGTGTTTGATGCCACCGCAAAGGCAATCCGCGAGGGAATATTGGCTTTGATCAAACCGGTGATAACATCCACCGAAGGTCGTTGGGTGGCGATGATCAGATGGATCCCGCAGGCTCTGGCCAGTTGGGCGATCCGGCAGATGGCGTTCTCACATTCTTTTGGTGAGGTGATCATCAGGTCGGCCAACTCATCGATGACAATCACAATCCGCGGCAGTTTCTTTGTGCCCGCTTTGATCATCTGTTCGTTGTACCCCTCAATATCCCGTACCCCGGCTTCTTTGAAGAGCATATAACGATCAGTCATTTCTTTTAAACCCCAGTTGAGGGCGTATGCGGCCTTTTTAGGGTCCGTCACCACCGGAATCAGTAGATGTGGAATGGCGTTGTACTGATTCAGTTCCACCATTTTGGGATCGATCATAATAAACCGTAATTCTTCCGGCGATGACTTAAAGATCAGACTGACAATGATGCTGTTGATGCAGACACTTTTACCGGATCCGGTCGACCCGGCAATCAGCACATGGGGCATTTTGCCGATGTCGCCAATGACATTTTCGCCTGAAAGGGTTTTACCCAGGGCGAAGGTCAAGGGACTCTTGCTGTTAATAAATTGTGGCGTTTCAATAATTTCCCGGAGTCCGACAATTTCCGAAATATCGTTCGGTACTTCAATACCAACCGCCGCTTTCCCGGGAATCGGCGCTTCTATGCGGATATCGGAGGTGGCCAGACTGAGGGCTAAATCGCTGGACAGATTAACAAATTTATTGACCTTGACCCCCGGATCAAGCTGTAATTCAAAACGGGTAATGCTGGGCCCAACATTGACCTCGACGATTTTAGCTTTGACTCCAAAATTCTTCAAGGTCTCCTCGATGATCTTCGCTTTTTTAATGACATCATCTTTTTTAGATTTCTTTTTAATGGCCGGCGGGTTTAAAAGATCTAAGGAAGGAAAACTATATTCTGCCACTGCTGTTTCTAAACTGACGGCTGATAAGTCTAAAACCTTTGTTTCATCATCAGCCTTTATGGCTTTATTTAGCTCTTTATTAGCATCCTTTTTAGGGGATCCGAAATCGTCGAAATTGGGCGGCTTCAGGAAATTTTCATGAATCTTCATGGGCGTTTCCGGTTCATCTGCATCTTCTTCGATAAAACCAAAGGGATCCTGTTTGGTTTTCTTTTTTGCCGGCGGGATGACCCCCGTTACCGGTTCAAATAAAGGTTTGTCAGAACCCTGATGGGGTTGATTCGACTCATTGATCTGATAGGGTTCAAACAATGGTGCATTGTCATCATAATCGCCAACCACCGGGATCAATGTGGTTTCCGAGGTGCGTTCCTTAGTCGCTTTAACTTCTTGTTTGATCCGCTGTTTGTCCCGGATCACGTCAATCCGATCTTTCAGGCGATCTTTAAGTTGCGGTGCGTTTTCGTTTTTTTCTTTGATTTGGTTCAGATATTTTTTAAGCCGGTTTCTGAAAATAAAAATTAAAATAATTGCCGAACTTACCATCACCAGCAGCAGCGTGCCTTTGACAGCAAATAGCTTAATAAACAGCACTGCCAGCAGGATCCCGATAATACCGCCATATTGGCCGTACTGGGCTAAACTGAACAGCTCGGGGATGCTATAGTCCATCAGATTTGGGGCATTAACAGTAAAGCCAATCATCATGTTGACAAACAATAAAAAGACTAACGCAAATGTTGTCGCCCAATCCTCAATTTTATTCAGACACAGCACTACCCCAAGGGCAACAATGTAAAGTGACATAAAAATAGTGAGTGCACCGAAACAATAGCTGAAGGCCAGACTGACAAAATTACCCACCATCCCGGCATTAAAGTCGATATAGGCATAAATCGAAAAGATTCCCAAAATAATTAAGAAGATCCCGATGGCCATATTACTGATCGAAAATCGCTTTGCCGTTTTGGGGGCAGGTTTCTTTTTAGCTTTACGTTTATTTGATTTGTTCTGATTTGGTTTTTTTGTGGTGTTTTTAGTTGTTGCCATTATGCTCCTCGAATTTACATTAATCGAATTTATATTAACTGATTACTTATGATCTATTAATAAAAGATATGATAAAAGGTGCAGGTAAACCTGCACCTTGATGATTGTGTTATAAAGATAAGATTGGAAAGCGGTGCAGCAATCAATGAAGGTTCATGACTTTAGCTAACTTTTAATTATCTGCAGCGGATTATTTACCGGAATGGCCAAAGCCGCCATCGCCACGTTCGCTACTTGTCAATTCGTCCGCGCTGAGCACTTCAACAAAATCGGCCTTGACATACTCAGCGAAAACCATTTGAGCGATCCGCTCGCCCGGTTCCAGCTGATAAGGTTTATCCAATAAGTTTATCAGAATTATCTTAATTTCGCCACGGTAATCGGCATCAATGGTGCCAACTCCGTTGACCAGGGACAACCCATGTTTTAGTGCCAATCCGCTGCGGGCGCGAATTTGGGCTTCAACGCCAATCGGCATTTCTAAAAAAATACCGGTGGGGATCTGGTAAACCTTATGGGGCATGATGATCATTTTCGCTTCAAGATTCGCTCGCAAATCCACGCCAGCAGAACCAATGGTCTGATATTCTGGCAACGGAAACTGCGACTGGTTAAGTATTTTTATCGAATAATTCTTGATCATTATTATTCCTTTGGTAGCATTGCTTTTCGGGAAAGATTGATACGGCCCTGTGCGTCAATTTCCATAACCTTAACGGTTACTTCATCTCCGATTTTAACCACGTCTTCAACAGCATTGACGCGTTCATTGGCTAATTTAGAAATATGAACTAAACCATCCTTACCGCCTGGCAGGGAGACAAAGGCGCCAAAATTCATGATTCGGACAACCTTACCGGTTAATACTTCGCCAACTTCAACTTCTCTGACGATGTTCTCGATAATTTCCTTGGCTCGGTTACCGGATTCGGTATCCACAGATGCAATGAAAATTCGGCCATCATCTTCGATATCAATTTTAACTCCGGTGTCATCAATAATCTTGTTAATGACCTTGCCGCCAGAACCGATGACGTCGCGGATTTTATCCGGTTTGATCTGGAAAATAATGATTCGTGGGGCATATGGTGATAAATCTTTGCGGGACTCGGCAATTTCTGCATTCATAATGCCAAGAATATGCAGTCGGCCAATGCGGGCCTGTTCCAGCGCTTCGGTCAGGATCTGTTTGTTGATGCCATCAATTTTGATGTCCATCTGGATGGCCGTGATACCATCAGCAGTTCCGGCAACCTTGAAGTCCATGTCACCAAGGAAATCTTCCATGCCCTGAATATCGGAAAGAATTGCCAGCTTATCATCTTCTTTTATCAAACCCATGGCAATACCGGCAACAGGCGCTTTTATAGGCACCCCGGCAGCCATTAATGACAGCGAGCTGCCACAGACGCTGGCCTGGGAGGTTGAACCATTAGAACTTAATACTTCCGAAACGACCCGAATGGCATATGGGAATACGTCTTCGGATGGCAGCACCGGAATCAGCGCCCGTTCAGCCAAAGCACCATGTCCGATTTCACGACGGCCGGGGCCCCGTGATGGTCGGGCTTCGCCGACACTGTAAGAGGGGAAGTTATAGTGGTGAATATAGCGTTTGGAGTCTTCATTTGATAAACCATCCAGTTTCTGCACATCACCGAGAACACCCAGCGTTACAACCGAAAGGACCTGGGTTTCACCACGGGTAAATAATCCGGAACCATGGGGTCTTTCCAAAAAGTCGATTTTGGCTGTAATCTGACGGATTTCATCCATTTTGCGATTATCCGGACGAATCCGGTCTTCCAGAATCATGCGACGAATTTCTTTTTTTACTAAAGAATTAAGCACTTCATCGATTTCGTTGCCCTGGTTGGGATATGTTTCAGAAAAATGTTCTCTGACAAGGTTTTTAGTTGCTTCAATATTGTCCAGTCGTTCCAGTTTGTCAGCAGTTTTTACAGCTGTTGATAATTGATCGCCTAAGAAAGCGATAATTTCGGCTTTAATTTCTTCAGCTGGGGTGAACAGCGTATAAACCTGTTTTTCTTTTCCGACAACCGCAATAATTTCTTCCTGGAAAGCGACGATTTTCTTAATTTCTTCATGAGCCAGCAGGATCGCTTCCAGCATCAGCGCTTCGGATACTTCGTTGGCACCGGCTTCCACCATCATGATGGCATCTTTAGTTCCGGAGACAACCAGGTTCAGATCACTGATTTCGCGCTCAGCTTCATTAGGATTGATGACATACTGGCCATCGACATAACCAACGGCCACAGCTCCGGTGGGGCCATTGAAAGGAATGTCAGAAATAGACAGGGCAATCGATGAACCAATCATCGCCGCAATTTCAGGAGCATTATCCTGGTCGACAGACATCACAGTGGCAACAACCTGAACGTCATTTCGGAAGCCTTTAGGAAAAAGAGGTCGGATCGGTCGATCCATCAGTCGGGAGTTCAGGATCGCCCGTTCAGTCGGTCGGCCTTCACGCTTAATAAAACCACCGGGAAATTTCCCGACTGAGTATTGTTTTTCTTCATAGTCACAGCTTAATGGGAAAAAATCCATGCCTTCGCGCGGCTTTTTAGAAGCTGAAGCGACTGCTAAAATTTCTGTTTTGCCATATCTGATCATCGCTGCACCTTTTGCAAGTTGTGCAACTTCGCCAATTTCCACCCGGAAAGGACGTCCCGCAATTTGAGTTTCAAAAATATTCATACTTTTCTCGCTTTCTATTATAATTCGCCAGTAGTGGTGTTTTTGTCCACCGTCTGGATTGAAGACCGCAATCATCAGGGTTAGCTGCCACATTTTGATTGATGACCTTCAGGTAAAAAAAAAGGGCGGAATACTCCGCCCCAAATTATTTTCTTAAGCCTAATCTTTGGATTAGTTCACGATATCGATTGATATCTTTGTTTTTCAGATAAGTTAATAATCGTCTTCGCTGTCCAACCAGTTTCAGCAGACCGCGTCGTGAGTGATGATCTTTTTTATGGATTTGAAGATGTCCATTAAGATCATTAATTCGTGCTGTTAATAAGGCAATTTGTACTTCTGGTGAACCAGTGTCACCTTCGTGTGTTTTGTAGTCTTCGACTACCTGTGCTTTTAATTCTTTACTAATCATTTAAAATCTCCTTGTTTTTTAATTTAGCCATAGACCGAGTATTTTGTTGGAGTGTCAAAAAACTAAGTGAATGGTAATAACTTAATGAGTATATCATAAACATTTATCGTTGTAAATGTATTATTCAATAAAATCTTTTCTGATCTGGTCAATATCCATTTTAATTTGACTGATTAAATCATCGATGGAATCAAATTTTATCTCATCTCTGATTTTTTTCTTGAATTCAATGGTGATTTCCTGATTGTAAATATCCTCGTCAAAATCGTAGATATAGGTTTCAATACTGAAAGGATGTTTTTCAAAAGTCGGGTTAAATCCCAAATTCGTCAGTCCGTTTAAACATTTTCCCCGATAATGAACGTGGGTATAGTAAACGCCGGTATTCGGCAGGATTATTTTTTTATCCAGTTTTATATTGGCGGTGGGAATGCCAAACTGGTGACCCAGTCCCTTCCCTTGAACAACAACGCCACTTAAGGCATAATCGCGGCCCAGAAAAGTCTTGACCTCATCCACCTGACCGCAGCTGATCAGTTCGCGAATAAAGGTTGAGCTGACGGAATGGGTATTGATGATAAATGGCGGCAGTATTGCAACTTCAAAGCCATATTTCTTTCCCAGTTCTTTTAATGTGTCGGTTGTCCCCGCCCCCTTATAACCAAAATTATAATTAAAACCGACAACAACGACTTTGGCATTATATTTTTTTAGCAGATAGTCGGTGATAAATTTTTCCGGGGTTAATTTCATCAGCTTTTCGGTGAACGGATTCAAGAACACAAAATCAACGCCATACTCCCGTATCATTGCTTCCTTTTCTGCGTTGGAAGTAATCAGCCAGGGCGTATAATTAGGAAAGATTAATTCCAACGGGTGCTCTTTAAAGGTCATAACCCCCGTTTTACAGTTTAAACGCTGGCCGATTTTTTTAGTTTCTTCGAGCAACGCCCGGTGTCCCAGATGAACCCCGTCAAAAAAGCCGAGTGCTAAAACAATTTCTTCTCCGTGATATGTATTTGTTGTCATTGTTCACCTCACAGTAGTTTTGTCGGTTTAATATAGTTTCCTTCTTCGTTCTGAACATATCTGCCCATCCCAATCAGTTGATCGCCATCGTATAGGCGCAGGGTTTCTCCCAGCTGAAAATTTTCCAGTGATTCTTGGATATTCCATTGAAACAGCTTATTTCCATTGAGTAAAAACTTGCGTCCCTGCTCAGTTGCCCGTACGCATGGATAACGGTCAAGCGAATACTCCAATGGGTAGAAAAGCGGTGTATTCGGGTTCTGGGTGACGATTGTATCAATCTCAGCCAGGGTTAAAGCGTCGTCAATGCTGAAGCTGCCAACGCGATGTCGGATCAGGTTTCCCATGCATCCCAACGTCCCCAGGGCACTTCCGATATCACGACACAGTGAGCGAATATAGGTTCCCTTAGAACAGGTTACCATGATTTTAGCTTTTTGGGTTTCTTCACAAAATTCCAGCAGACTGATCCCGGCAACATGAACGTCCCGTTCCGGTATCTCCACTGTTTCGCCGTTTCTGGCGTAGTGATATAGTTTTTTTCCATTCACCCGAATAGCTGAATAGATCGGTGGTCGCTGCTGGATATCACCGATAAACTGGGCCAAGATACTTTCAAAAGCGTCGCGGCCGATCCGCTGATCGCTTTCTCTGATAACCACCCCCGATACATCGCAGGTATCCGTTTCCCGCCCGAGGATGACTTCCGCTTCATAGACCTTTTCATGGTCCGTAATATATTCAACCATTTTTGTCGCCTGGCCAACACATAAAACAAGAACGCCCTGGGCATCTGGATCCAGCGTTCCGGTATGACCGATTTTCTTGGTTTTCAGTATTTTTCGGGCTTTAAATACTACATCATGGGAAGTCATACCCTTTTCTTTGTAGACATTGAGATAGCCATTTAAGCCATTAGCATTTTCCATTTTGACTTTCATAAACCTCCATTAAATCACGTTTAAGTTCATTAATATCACCAGAAAAATTAAAGCCCGCCGCCCGCTCGTGTCCGCCACCACCATATTTTAAGGCAATTTCATGGATGTCAAAGGGATATTTGGCCCGTAGAGATACCCGATAGTCACCTGGTTCAACTTCCTTAAGAAAAGCTGTGATGGCAACGCCCGTGGTATTTTGACCCAGATTAGCCACGTCATCGGTGATGTTAATAGCGCCACCAAACTTATTGATAGTCTGATGATCAAGGATCATCAGAGCAATTGGGAGGCTATCGAGTATTTCCAGTGAATGAATTGCTTCGCCCGTCATTTTCATTTGAGCGATGGTCTTTTGCGTGTGAAGTCTTTTTGAGAGATGTGCAAAATCGGATTTGATGGTGTATAATTGGCTGGCTATATAGTGGGTCTCGAAGGTGACATTAGAAAATTGAAAACTGCCGGTATCGGTCGTGATTCCCGTAAAAATGGCATCGGCCATTTCTTCATCGATTCCGACGCCCAAGGCCCGCAGGACTCTAAAAACAATTTCAGCCGTTGCTCCGGTTATTTCCACAAAGTTAAGATCACCATAAGAAGCATTGCTTTTATGATGATCGAGAACTAATTTTATTTTTGCCGCTGGCATTTCAGCCGGTGAAAATGCAAAACTGCTCGTGGAACAGTCCAGATAAACAATGACATCGTAGCAATCACTTAGTCGTTGATTAAAAAACTGAACCTCATTGAAAAACACTAGTTTGTCTTCAAGCGGCAGGTCGATGTAATAATCAACGGTTTTGTTCAGCCGTTTCAAACCCTTGCCCAAAGCCACTGCCGAACCAATTGCGTCGCCATCCGGTTTTTGATGAAGTAGAATCAAAAACCGTTGATTGTTATGAAAGCAATTTAATATTTCATCAGGAATCTTCTTCATTCTGATCCTTCAATTCTTTATCGTCTTTTAAACTTTTTAAAATTGATTCGATGTGCATGCCGTATTCAATCGAGTTGTCAATTTCAAAGATCAGCGCCGGCACTGAATGAACCGTGATGACCTGACCCAGGCTGGATCTTAAAAAACTCTTGGCATTATTCAATAATTCAAGGACCACTTTTTTCTGATGATCATCACCAAAAATACTGACATAGACGGTCGCTGTCTTTAAGTCCGGAGCCGCTTTGACCCTGGTAATACTGACATTGCTGTCCTTGATACGGCTGTCTTTCATTTTGTGAATAATGATTAAACTTAATTCTCTTTGGATTAAACCATTAATTTTTTCATTTCGATGAGATGCCATTTTGTTTATCTCCTTCGTCGGAAAGATAGGCTTGCGCTTATCTTTCGATTTTTTCCATGGTAAATGCTTCGATGTTATCGCCAACTTTTAAATCGTTGTATTTTTCGATACCGATTCCACATTCATAGCCGGTATTTACTTCTTTGACGTCATCTTTGAAACGGCGCAAAGAGGCAATTTTTCCTTCCAGGATTACGATGCCATCGCGAATAATACGGACATCATCATTCCGGTTGATTTTTCCTTCGGTGATATAACAACCAGCGATGGTACCAATACTGGGGATTTTAAATACTTCCCGAATTTCAGCATTACCCATGACTTTTTCCCGGAATTCTGGTGCCAGCATGCCTTCCATGGCTTTTTTAATATCTTCAACGGCGTCGTAAATGACCCGATAGAGGCGAATATCCACTTCTTCGGTTTCCGCCAGCTTGACAGCATTTTTATCCGGTCTGACATTAAAACCAATCACGATTGCATTTGAAGTAGATGCCAGTAAGACATCTGTTTCATTGATGGCGCCAACAGCTCCGTGGATAATATTAATCCGAACTGCTTCATTATCCAGTTTTTCCAGGGATTGTTTAATCGCTTCGATAGAGCCCTGAACATCTGCTTTGATAATAATATTGACATCCTGAATATTGCCATCCTGAATCTGGCTAAACAGATCATCAAGGGAAACATTAGAACGTCGTTGACGCTCGCCTTTTTGCATTTCTTTTCTTTTTTCCGCTAATTGTCGGGCTTCTTTTTCATTTTCAAGCACGATGAAATCGTCCCCTGCCGCAGGAATATCAGAAAGTCCCGAAATTTCTACTGGAGTCGATGGACCAGCCTTCTTCAGTCGTTTTCCCTTATCATCAATCATGGTCCGGATTTTACCGTAGGTCGTTCCTGAGATAATAGAATCCCCGACATGCAAGGTTCCTTGCTGAACGAGTAAGGTCGCAACTGATCCTTTACCGCGTTTTATCTGTGATTCAATAACGCTTCCGCGGGCTTCACGGCCGGGATCAGCAGTCAACTCTTCCATCTCCGACATCATGATGATCATTTCCAGCAGCGATTCGATCCCTTCACCGGTTTTTGCTGAGACATTAACGGCAATCGTTTCGCCGCCCCATTCTTCAACAACAAGGTTGTACTTAGTCAACTCCTGCTTAACACGTTCGGGATCTGCACCTGGTTTATCAATTTTATTGATCGCCACCAGAATCGGAACACCCGCCGCTTTAGCATGATTGATGGCTTCCACGGTTTGCGGCATAACGCCATCATCGGCAGCTACAACCAGAACGGCAATATCAGTGATTTGCGCACCACGGGAACGCATGGCAGTAAACGCTTCATGACCCGGGGTATCGATCACTGTAATCGCATGGTTTTTGATATTAACAGTATAGGCACCAATATGCTGGGTGATACCGCCTGCTTCACCGGCAATAACATTTGCTTTACGAATGCGGTCAAGGAGTGAGGTTTTACCATGATCGACATGTCCCATGACAGTTACAACCGGAGGACGAGGGATTTCGTTTTCGCTTTCTTCTTCATCATATTCTTCCAAAATTTTTGAAACAACATCTTCAATTTTAATCGCTTCGACTTCAAAGCCCAGTTCAGACGCAACGATGGCCGCCGTTTCGAAATCAATCTCCTGGTTAATACTCACCATGGTGCCGGCTAGCATCAGGGTTTTAATAACTTCGGTAGCGCTAATTTCGAGAACATCAGCCAATTCGCCAACAGTTAAAATCTCAGGTATTTCAAAGGTCTGGTTTAGTTGAACAGACTTCTTTTTTTCATCTTTGATTCGTTTATAGACACTTCTGGCGGTCTTTTCTTTTTTACTGTGATCTCTGACCTTTGGCTGCTGACCCTGGTTGCCAGAAACGGGTCGTTTTTTATCATCTGCTTTTTTCGGCACATTGCCCCCTGTATTTTGTTGATTTTTTTGTGGTGGTCTTGCTGTTTTTTTTGTATCTGAACTTGGTTTTGGGGCAACTTGACTTGGCTTAGTGGTTGCAGTTTCTTTGACCGTTTCTTTTTTCTTTTCTGCTACCAGATCGGCCTGATACTTTTCTTTATCGAATTTATTTTCAAATTCTGAAATCTGTTGATCAGTCAGGGCGCTCATATGGTTTTTTACAGGAATATTGTACTTATTTAAAATGGCTACGAAATCTTTGCTGGGAATATCATATTTTTTAGCAAAATCGTATACTCTTAATTTAGACATATTATTCCTCCCTTCAATATTTTATTATTTCATTTGTTTTTTCTCTGACAGTTGCTGACGAACAATCTCGACAACATCACTTTCTACTTTTCTTTTAAATGCTCGTTCCAGGTAATTTTTATTCAGGAATTGATCCACACAGGCATCAGACTTGCATACATAGGCACCGCGTCCATTTGCTTTTCCAGTGGGATCAAAAAAAATTTCGCCAGATTTGTCTGATACAATCCTAAATAAGTCTCGTTTATCAAATTTTGAATGGCATATAACACAGGTTCGCTGTGGAATTTTTTTCATTGTACCTCCCTGACATTGTTTTATCTAAGTATTATAGCATAAAAAGCTATCTTATTGATTAAACCTTTAATTTTCAAGATCTGAAATATCTTCAAATACTAAATCTTCTTCAGGTATTGATTCATCCAAAAGCTCCATTGCTTCCGCTGATTCCAGTTCTTCTTTTAGTTCTAGTAAAATATCATCTGAAAACCCATTAGCATTCTCAGCAACGATTTTGTGCTGATTTACATAATCGATTTTGCTTTTGATATCGATCTTCCAACCGGTTAATTTTGCGGCCAGTCGCACATTTTGACCTTCTTTGCCGATTGCCAGGGATAATTGATAATCATCAACAATAGCAATGGCTGTTTTCTCATCCTTGTTAGGAATGATTTCAACAACTTTCGCCGGACTTAAAGCGTTGGATATATATTCTTCAATATTATCACTCCACTTAATCACATCGATTTTTTCGCCTTGCAGCTCATTGATAATATTCTGTACCCGTACGCCCTTTTGACCAACACAGGCGCCAACCGGATCAATGCTGGGATCATTGGCTTTAACAGCCACCTTGGTCCGCGAACCGGCTTCTCGGGAAATCGAGACGATGTCGACGATGCCATCGAAAATTTCCGGCACTTCTGATTCAAATAGGCGTTTGACCAGCCCCGGGTGCGTCCGCGAGACGTTAACCTGGGGTCCTTTAGTTGTTTTTTTAACCATCAGCAGGTAAACTTTCAACCGCTGATTCAGGGTATAGTTCTCACCGGTTGTCTGTTCCGAAGGCAGCATCACCGCCTCAAGTTTTCCAACCTCAACATAGACAACGCCTTTTTCGATCCGTTTGATAATACCGGTTAGTACTTCATCCTGTCGCTTGAGGTAATCGTCGTAGATGATATTTCTTTCAGCTTCTTTTATCCGCTGAATGATTAATTGTTTAGCATTTTGAGCGGCAATACGCCCGAAATCCCGGGGTCTGACTTCTTTTCTGAAGAAATCGCCGACTGCATAGTTACTATCGACTTCCCGGGCTTTTTCCAATGAGATTTGACTGTGATCATTTTCAGGTACTTCGACAATTTCTTTTAATGCAAATACTTGAATATCACCATTCTCACGGTCAATATTGATCTCGACATTATGCGAGTTACCATAGTTCTTTTTATATGCTGTGGTAATGGCAGCCTCAATTGCTTGAATCAATTCTTCTTTATCAATTGATTTTTCTTCTTGAATTACATCCAGAGCGCGTATAAACTCCTGATTCATATTCGTTATCTCCGCCTTCCGATTTATTCAGCTGATGGAAGAGGTTTGAAATTCAACTCATCCAACCGATTTGCTTTTGCAATTTTACTATTTTCCAGTGTCAGCATTTCACCTGTTTCCAACTCAAGGGTTAATTCTGCAGCGGTATATGATTTTAATACCCCTTCAATATCCTTTTTCCCATCCAACGGTGCGAAAAGATGGATAGCAATTTTTTTATCAAGATTTGACAGAAAATGTTTCTCTTTTTTTAGTGGTCGATCCATACCAGGTGAAGAGACTTCTAAAAAATAACTCTGTTCAATGGGATCCGTTTCATCAAGCAGTTCACTGATCTGTCGGCTGACGATTTCACAATCGTCCAGTGAAATCCCCGTTTCCGAATCGATAAACAGGGTCAGGCACCAGTCTTTTCCTTGTTTTTCAAAGGTCAAATCGGTCAATTCATAGCCGAGCGACTCCACCACTGGCGCAGTCAGTTCTTCTAAAAAGAACTCTTTCGATACTTTTTTCATACTTTTTCCTTTTTATTCTATAATTTACTAAAATTTGCGGGCTTTTTCAGGTAGCCATTAAAATGCTTAATACCTACTTAAAAAATAGTTAAGAGTGGGTCTCCCCACTCTTAATGAAATACTATATAATTGAATAAACAATTAAAGAAATCATATCCATAAAAACAATTAAACTTCTAAAATTTCCGCTTCTTTTTCTTTTAGAATCGTTTCAATGTTTTTAATCTCATCGTCCGTAACTTTCTGAATTTCTTTTTCACCTTGTTTTAAATCATCTTCGGTGATCAGTCCTTCTTTTTGTCCGTCTTTAAGCTCCTGGATGGCGTGTCGGCGAATGTTCCGCATGGCAACCTTGCACTCCTCACCATATTTCTTAACCAGTTTAACCAGTTCTTTACGTCTTTCTTCGGTCAATTGGGGGATCAGCAAGCGAATGATTTTCCCATCGTTGGAGGGATTAAAACCCAAGTCAGATTTTAAAATACCCTTTTCAATAGCAGGGATAGCCGTCGCATCGTAAGGCTGTACGACGATCATTCTTGCTTCAGGAGTACTGATATTTGCCAATTGATTTAAACTTGTCGGTGATCCATAATAATCAACCGTTACCTTATCGAGAATTCGTGGATTTGCTCTTCCAGCCCGTAAGCTGCCCAGGCTCTCGTTAAGGTTCTTCAGTGCTTTATCCATTTTTTCATTTGCTGTTGCTTTAATCTCATTTACCACCTTCTATACCTCCTGAATAATTGTTCCGATTTTTTCGCCCATGATCGCACGTAAAATATTTTTCGGTTCATTTAAACCAAACACTAGAATAGGAATGTGATTATCCATACATAAAGATGTCGCCGTTGAGTCCATCACCTTCAGACCTTGATTCAATACATCGATGTATGATAATTCGGAATAGCGAATTGCATCAGGGTTAACCAGAGGATCTGAATCGTATACCGCATCAATGCTTTTTGCTAACAGGATAATTTCGGCATCAATCTCAGCAGCTCTCAGCGCTGCGGTTGTATCGGTAGTGAAAAAGGGATTTCCGGTACCGCAGGCAAAAATGACAACTCTTCTTTTTTCGAGATGACGAACTGCTTTTCGGCGAATATAAGGCTCAGCAATTTGTTTCATTTCGATTGCTGTTTGAACACGAACAGGCACTTCCATTTCTTCCAGGACATCCTGTAAACCAAGAGCATTGATACAGGTGGCGAGCATTCCCATGTAGTCTGCGGTGGATTTATCCATACCTTCGCCGCTTCGTCCCCGCCAAAAATTACCGCCGCCTACAACTATGGCAATTTCAACACCCAGTTCAAAAACTTCTTTGATCTGGCTGCAAATTGATTGTACCGTTGGGGTATCGATACCATGACCGGCACTTCCGGCTAATGCTTCACCGCTTAATTTTATGATGACACGTTTGTATTTCGGTTCCAAAAAGACTCCCCCTTTCATTTTCTATATTATATCGTAACCAGTAACAATTTACAATCTTATCAACGGTAAAAAAAGAACACGAATGTGTTCTTTTTAAGCATTTATGCGTTTAATTGCTTCGCTACTTCTTCGGCAAAGTTTTCTTCTTTTTTCTCTAAACCTTCACCCATTTGGAATCGGGCAAATCGTCTGATTTTAACATTTTCGCCGATTGTCATGATTTGTTCTTTAACCAGATCTTCGATGGTCAGATCAGGGTTTTTAACAAAAGGTTGTTCCATCAGACAGATTTCTTTATAGTACTTGCTAACCCGGCCTTCAACCATTTTATCAACGATCTTTTCTGGTTTGCCTTCATTTAATGCTTGTGCCCGCAGAATTTCTTTTTCTTTTTCAAGTTCTTCGGTTGGTACTTCTTCTTTGGTCACATATAAGGGATTAGCTGCCGCGATATGCATCGCTACATCTTTAACAAAGTTTTTGAATCCATCATTTTTTGCTACGAAATCAGTTTCGCAGTTAACTTCAACAAGGACACCGATTTTTCCACCCATATGAATATATGATTCAACGATGCCTTCAGAGGCAATACGTCCAGATTTTTTATTGGTTGCTGCCAGTCCTTTTTCTCTTAACAAAACCATAGCATCTTCAATATTTCCGTCTGTTTCAACTAAGGCTTTTTTGCAGTCCATCATTCCGGCACCACTTTTAGCTCTTAATTCTTTTACTAATTTTGCGTCCACTTTTCTCCTCCTGATAGTAATTATAAATTATTCTGCTGTTGTAACTTCAGCTACTTCTACAATTTCAGCAACTTCAGCAACAACTGCTACATCGGCAGCAACTACTTCTGCTACTTCAGCTACTTCTACAACTGGTGCTGCTACTGGTGCTACGACAATTTCTTCTTCGACTTGTTCGCCCTGTCGGCCTTCAATAATAGCATCTGAAATAACAGAAAGGATTAAAGCAACGGCTCGTATCGCATCATCATTACCAGGAATGATGTAGTCAATTTCATCAGGATCACAGTTAGTGTCGACGATTCCGATAATTGGAATACCCAATTTTTTAGCTTCGGCGATGGCAATTCTTTCTTTTTTGGTATCAATAACGAAGATTGCTCCAGGAACACCCTTCATATCTTTGATGCCGCCTAAGAATTTTTGCAATTTTTCACGTTGACGTTTCAGTTTAATAACTTCTTTTTTAGGCAGAAGCGCAAAGGTACCATCTTCTTCCATTTGTTCAAGTTCATTTAATCGGTCAATTCGTTTGCTGATGGTACCGAAGTTTGTTAAGGTTCCACCTAACCAACGATGATTAACACAGTAGCTTCCACTACGTTTTGCTTCTCTTTCAATGCTTGTTTGAGCTTGTTTTTTAGTACCGACAAAAAGAATTTCTTCGCCATTTTCAGCCAGTTCTTTAACAAAACTATAAGCTTTTTCGATTCTCTTCACAGTTTGTTGTAAATCAATGATGTAGATACCATTTCTTTCTGTGAAAATATATGGAGCCATTTTTGGATTCCATCTGCGTGTCTGGTGCCCAAAATGCACCCCTGCTTCTAATAATTGTTTCATTGAAACACATGCCATAATCTATTCCTCCTTGGTTTTTCCTCCATCCTCATCAATCAAGAACAACGACCTGAATCCAGGCACCTGATGTCTCTCAGAGAATGTGTGTAATACATACCTTAATATACTAGCACAGTCAAATGATTTGCACAAGTTCTTTTTTCATTTAAAGTAAATATTTTTGGTAATTATCGCGTTTTTCGGAGATATTGAAGACCCGCTCCACATAATTCATATCGATCGTAAAATCATCTTGCTCATAATCTGATGCATAAAAGGATATTTCTTCCAGTAATTTTTCCATGACGGTGTGTAGTCGCCGGGCGCCAATATTTTCGTCTTCTTCATTTTGTAGATAGGCAATTTTGGCAATATATCTAACTGCTTCATCTTCAAAAATCAGATTGACGTTCTCGGTGCGGATCAGTTCCTGATATTGCTTGATCACCGAATTTTCCGTATGGGTCAAAATCTGAATAAAGTCTTCCTCGGTCAGGCTGTCCAAATGAACACTGATTGGAAAGCGCCCCTGCAGCTCCGGAATCATGTCCGATATTTTTGAAACATGAAAAGCTCCAGCGCCAATAAATAAAATGAAATCCGTTTTGATCGGGCCGTATTTAGTATTAACGGTACTGCCCTCAACGATTGGTAAAATATCCCGCTGGACGCCTTCTCTTGAAACATCCGGGCCATGGTTGTTGCCATTTCCGATAATTTTGTCGATTTCATCAATAAAGATGATGCCATTTTGTTCTGCATCCTTGACACCCTGCTCATTGACCTGATCCATATCAATCAGTTTTTGGGCCTCCTGATTGATCAGTATTTTTCTGGCCTCGGAAATTTTCACACTCTTCTTCTTTTTCTTTTGCGGCAGAAAATCGCCCAGGATATCATTCATATTAAAAGACATGCTGTCGTTGTTCATCCCCTGCATAATACCAATGGTTTTTGATCCGTCGTCATCAACTTCAATTTCGATCACGGTGTCTTCCAGCAGGCCCGCTTCTAATTCCTTCGCTAAAGCTTCCCGTTTTTCTTTTTTTGTTTTTTCTTTTTCGGCATCGCCTTCCAATTCATATTGGGTCGGGGTAGTCGGTGGCGATGGTTTCATAAAGATATCAAAGGGGGTTTTGAGGGTTTCCTTGATTTTTTTAGAGGGTACCAGAACATCCAGAATAATTTTGTTGGCATTCTTTTCGGCTTCAACATAAACCTCTTTCATTTTTTCCTGTTGGACATTACGAATGGCGGTGTTGACCAGATCACGTACCATCGACTCCACATCGCGGCCAACATAACCGACTTCGGTAAATTTTGTCGCCTCAACCTTAATAAATGGAGCTTTGACCAGTTTAGCCATTCTTCTGGCAATTTCTGTTTTACCCACCCCGGTTGGTCCGATTAAGATGATGTTTTTGGGCGTAAATTCGTCGATCAGATCAGCCGGCAGCAGCGAGCGGCGATAGCGGTTTCTAATGGCGACAGCGACGGCTTTCTTGGCCGACTCCTGACCAATGATATAACGGTTTAATTCCGTGACAATCTTTTTGGGTGTTAATTCTTTCATAACCATTCTTCCGTTTCTATAATACTTCAACAGAAATATTATTATTCGTAAACACACATATTTCTGAGGCAATTTTTAACGATTCATAGACCATTTCTTCGGCACTGAGGCTTGAATGGCTTTTTAACGCTCGAGCTGCCGCAAGGGCATAGGATCCGCCGGAGCCGATGGCGGCCACATCATCATCCGGTTCGATGACTTCCCCATTTCCCGATAAGACCAGAGTCTCCGATTCATCCATGACAATCAACAGGGCTTCAAGCTTTCTGAGGATCTTATCAGAACGCCATTCTTTTGCCAGTTCCACAGCGGAACGTTTTAAATTGCCATTGTACTGTTCGACTTTGTGTTCAAATTTTTCGCACAGGGTAAAGGCATCGGCGACCGAACCGGCAAAGCCGACTAAGATTTTATCGTGATAAATCCTTCTGATTTTTGTCGCTTTGTTTTTCATGATCGTTTTTTCGCCCATGGTTACCTGCCCATCTCCGGCAATGGCGACCTGACCGTTATGGCGTATTCCTACGATGGTTGTTGCATGAAACATATTTTTTCTCGCTTTCTTATCTAAATGTACAGTACTTTATTCTGCCGTCGGCGCTTTATATCCGCAGTCTTTTTTATCGCAATAGATCGATTTTCGTTTACCAAGACCCTTCTGAAAAAGCGTTGATCCGCAGACTGGGCATTTTTCAGGAATCGGCAAGTCCCAGTTCATATAGTCACAGTCCGGATAATTGCTGCACGAATAAAAGGTTCGACCGGTTTTGGAGGTTCGTTTGACGATATCACCACCACAGACAGAACAGATACCACCCGTTTTTTCAAAAAACGGTTTCGTATTTTTGCATTCCGGAAAGCCTGGACAGGCCAGGAAACGACCGAACTTGCCTTTCTTGATAACCATCCGACGGCCACACAATTCGCAATCTACATCAGATTCGGGATCGGCGATTGTTACCGCTTCTGCCTTTTCCTGGGCATTGGTCAGTTCTTTTTCAAAGCCTTTGTAGAAGTTCCGCAGTAATTCAATCCAATCGGTTTCGCCCTCAGAAACTGAATCCAGACGATCTTCCATTTCGGCTGTGAAAGAAATATTAACGACTTCACTAAAATACTCTTTCATTAAATGGGTTACGGTAACCCCCAGCTCGGTGGGTTTAAAATGTTTGTCTTCGACTTCGACATAATCGCGATTCTTAATGGTGGCGATGGTCGGAGCATAGGTACTCGGTCGTCCGATGCCCTTTTCTTCTAGAATTTTAACCAACGATGCCTCGGTATAGCGAGCCGGTGGTTTGGTGAATTTTTGCTCTTTCGTCGTCTTAAGTCGAACCAGGTCATCACCGATGGTTAATTCCGGTAGAATACTATCGTCATTTTTACCGGCACCTTTACCAACCCGGGTAAAACCGTCAAATTTTTGGGTTTCACCTTTGGTTTTAAAAATCAGATTGCTGCAAGCAACGTCCACATCCGTCACATAATACTGAGCGTCGGCCATCTGACTGCACAGCAGTCGTTCCCAAATAAGCTTATATAACCGATACTGATCGGGTTCTAATGAATTTCGGGCTTCTTCCGGAGTCAGCACGACCGATGAAGGTCGAATAGCTTCATGGGCATCCTGGATATTTTTCTTTTTTCCGACTTTTTTTTCACTGCCCAGATAATCTTCACCAAAATGCTGCTTGATGTATTCTTTGCTCTCCTGCACCGCTTCGTCGGCAATCCGGGTTGAATCGGTTCTTAAATAGGTAATTAAACCGGTCAGGCCAACGCCCTTAATGTCCACCCCTTCATAAAGCTGCTGGGCCAGACGCATGGTTCGTTGGGTTGTAAAGCCCAGCGACTTATAAGCTTCCTGCTGGAGCGTGCTGGTGGTAAAAGGCAAGGGCGGTTTCTGAAATCGCGTTCGCTTTTTAACATTTCCGACCACAATCGCATTCGCTTCCACTACCTTTTCTAAGCGAATCGCCTCTTCGGCATTGGTAATGGTTTTTTTCTTACCGTCCTCAGAATAAAATTTTGAAATGAATGTTTTGTCATCATCATGCTTTTTTAAGAGCAGCTCCAGATTCCAATACTCTTCCGGAATAAAGGCCGCTATCTCCTCTTCCCGATCGACAATAATACGGGTGACAACCGATTGAACCCGACCGCCGCTGAGCCCCTTTTTAACTTTCTTCCACAAAAAAGGACTCAGCGAATACCCAACCAGTCGATCCAGAATACGTCGCGCCTGCTGAGAATTGACTAAGTCGATATCGATGGTTCTTTTGTTGTCGATGGCGGCATTTACCGCTTTTTTTGTAATTTCATGAAACTCGATCCGGCATTTCGTATTTAAATCAATTTCCAGAAAATTTGCCATGTGCCAGGATATGGCTTCGCCTTCGCGATCAGGGTCAGTAGCAAGATAGACTTGATCCGCTTTTTTGGCGGCATTTTTCAATTTTTTAAGCAATTCAGCCTTGCCCCGAATTTTTATATAATCAGGTTTAAAATCTTCTTCTATATTAATACCAATCCGACTTTTGGGCAGATCAATCACATGTCCCATGGTTGCTTCAACCTCATAGCCTTTTGGTAAATACTTTTTAATTGTTTTTGCTTTTGCCGGTGATTCAACGATTACCAGGGTTTTGCTCATTGAATACCTCCTTCTTTCTTAATATTAGTGACGCTTTCTCTCTTGAAATAGCCACATTATAGCAAACATTTCCACAAAATACAAACTTATGCCGTCGAATATAACCCATTGTCCTTAAATTAACATAATATTTCCGTAGTTGATCAAAATAATTTCGCCAATTTCCATCATCGTCAGCAGACTGTTCACCTGACTGATGGGTAATCCGGAACAGGCTACCAGCTCATCGATGGTCCGATAACCCTTTCTGATCAGATCAAATAGCTGCTGTTCTTCGGCCGTTGCCATCGTTGCGATGGATGGATCATTACTTTCTTCACTGCTCTTCGCTGTCTGATCAAAAATAATATAATCCTCCAGGATATCATTCGGATCCGTGACCAGTTTTGCGCCGTCTTTAAGGAGTTGATTTCCACCGGCCCAGTTAGCACCACCGATATCCCCGGGAATCACATAGATGTTCTTACCCTGTTCCAAGGCATGGTTAACCGTTATCAGCGAGCCGCTTTTCTTACGGGCTTCAATGACCAGCACCCCCTGGGAGAGTCCGCTGATGATCCGATTTCGCTGGGGAAAGTGATATGGCAGCGGCTTCTGTCCCAAATTAAATTCCGTGATAATCAGGGCTTTCTCCGCCATCAGCTCAAAGAGTTTTTTATTAACCCGGGGATAACAGATATCGATGCCGGTACCTAATACCCCAATGGTGCTGCCCAGTTCATTCACACTGCCCCAATGGCTTTTACCGTCAATGCCATCAGCCAACCCACTGACAATTGTAACCCCCCGGGATGACAGCGATTGCGAAAACAATTTGGCATATTTTTCTCCAGCCACAGTCGGGTTTCGTGAGCCAATTATCCCGATGGCCAGGGGCGCCTTCAGTAGCGATCGGTCGCCTTTTGCATACAACCCCAGCGGCGGCGTATAAAGATTAGTGAGCGCGTCCGGAAACTCGGAATCATAGCGGGTAATTAAGTGAATGTTGTTTTGCTCCATAACTAACAAATCATGTCTGGCTTTATCCAGCGATCTGGCCTGACAAAGATAATCCACCGCTATCTGATCCATTATTTTTGTCTTGGCAAGGGTATCCGGACTTAATGAAAAAATAACTTCGGGGGATTCAAATTTTTCAAGCAACATGTTTTTTTGCTTGATTGATATTTTTTCAAGACTCATAAACCATAGCCAATAAATTAATTCTTTCACCGCTCTGATATCCCTTCTTAATCCATATGCCCTATAGTATCATAATTACTATCTAAAATAAAAGCTTTTGCAAACAAAAAGACCCGGCGCGTTGAGTATTAAATCTCGCGCCGGGTCCCAATGCTTAATTGTTTTGACTATTCAATGACCTTTAAATTTGTATCAATATTTTTGGTGACATCCTGGCCAAACCATTTCATTGATAACTCTGTCAGTTTTCCGTTTTCTCGCAAAGTGTCCAATGCTGTATTCAATTGATCATTGAATGCCGTATCGGCTTTTCGAACAGTGATGCCGATTGGTTCGTTTGATAATACGGCTGAAGAAACCTCATAAACGTCTGGTTTTAAAGTGGTATAAAACTGCGCAACGCTGATATCGGTCATGATATTATCAATCTGTTTTCCTTCCAATGCAGCAAAGGCATCCAGCATCGCATCATATTTATTCACCGTGTATTCAACATTTTCCTGGGTTTTCAGAGCTTCGGCCGCGTAATCTGCAGTGGTTTCAATTTGAACGCCAACCGTTTTACCAGCCAGATCCTTTGGTGTTTTAGCAGGGGTTGCATCTTTACGGGATACAATTACAATCCCATTGGCAAGATAGGGGGCCGTCATATTAAATCCGGTAAGCCGTTCTTCGGTGATACTGGTTCCCGACAAAACAATGTCATACTGGTTTGCGTTAAGACCGTTGAAAATGCCGTCCCAGGCAGTCGGAACCCATTTGATTTCGACTCCCAGCTCATCAGCCAGAGCCTGGCCCAAGTCAATATCAAAACCGACAAGTTCATTGTTTTCATCCCGGAATTCCAAGGGCAGATACATATCATTGGTTCCGGCGGTTAACACGCCATCAGCCAGTGGGTCTTCACTACTTGTCGTTTTGCTGCCACATCCTGTTAAAAACAACGCAATTCCCAATACAATAGTGATCAATAGATAACTTTTTCTTTTCATTTCTTCCTCCTGAGGTATAAGATATGCCTTTAATTATATTTTGCTATGCATAAAAATTCAAGTTTTATTTGCTGCAATTGAACAAACAGCTAAAATCCCGTCTATTCAAGATTCCAGCTGTTTCTCTGTTTTTCATTATTTATTGGTCTGATTTATCATTCACGGTTACCCGGTATCAGCAGCACCGATGCCGAGGCATGACGGACAATATTATGACTCACACTGCCTAAAAATATTTCTTTGATAAAACCCCGACCCTGGGTACCCATGACAATCAAGGGAATCTTTTCTTCCTCAACATGTTTAATGATCTCTGCGGTTGGCGCCCCATAACGAATAATTATATCGACTTCAACGTCGTTAAGTGACAGCAGTTTGTCTTTAAGTTTTTGGAGCCGACCATTATCGATCTCATTAAACTCAACGAGTCGATGTAAGAGGTAGGGATTGATTTTTGATTCATCCTGAATATGAAAAATCGTCACCTTCTTGACCCCATTTTTCACCATCTCCTTAACTTTTTCAAAGGCAATATCAGCATTCTCAGAAAAATCGGTGGGAAACAAAATATGCTCCATCAGATCCGTTGTCGCCGCGTTAAGACGTTCCTGATTCGAATCCTTGATGAGCAGGATCGGTTTTACGGAACCATATAAAATATCATAAGCAATCCCGCCTAAAAATAAGGACCCTACAATCGAGTGTTTTTCGGCGCCGACAACAATTAACGAATAGTGCTCTTCCTGAGCAATCCGATTGATTTCATTTTTAATATTGCCAGAAATGATTTGAGTCTTGACGGCAAACCCCTGCTCAGCTAACATCGCCGACTGGTTCTTTAAATTCTCATTGAATATGGATGTTAAATAGGACGAAACTCCGGCGTCTACATCCTGAGGATTAAAACATTGGATAAGCAAACATTCCTCAGCACCCAGAGACCTCAGGCTCTTAATACATTTCACCATCTCAGAAGATGCGTTTGAAACCTCAGAAATAACAATTATTTTATCAAACATAACAACCCTCCATAATTTTTGAATAATCCCTCACGCAAATGATCTATTTTATTTATACCCGTTTGAGATTATTTAAACGTTATTGCGACATTCTTCGTCTCCGGCAGTTTGAAAAATTAATCTCTGTCTGTCGTTTCTATTTATCAGCCGCGATTGAAACATAAAAAAACCTGATGAAATCATCAGGCGACTGGCGTGTTTAACTACTTAACGAGCTTATCTTTCGGTTCCAATAAAAAACAGGGCAACTGTTCCCGGGCCGCAGTGGGCTCCAATAACTGGTTCAATCAGGTGCACGAGAATATCCGCGGTACCAAATTTCTGTTTAATTTTATCAGCCAGATAGTTGGCATCTTCCAGACAATCACCATGAGAAATATAAATAGTCTGGTTTTTGGGGTCGATTGCTGTTTTTTCCATTTGCTCCAAAAGAACCCGGAGCGAATTCTTTCGGCCGCGTATTTTAGAAACCGGAATCAGACGACCGTAATCATCCATGTGCATGACCGGTTTAATGCTTAGCACTGTCCCCATAATTGCACTTGACGCAGAGACTCTACCCCCACGCATCAAAAAAAACAAATCATCCACAGTAAACCAGTGACAAAGATGGAAGCGATTCTCAATAAGCCAGTCGTAAACTGATTCGATTGATTGCCCGCCTTCGCGAAGTTTTGCGGCGTGGGTTACTAAAAGCCCCTCACCAAGGGATGCGCCCAGGGTATCCACTGCCAGAATTTTTGCATTTGGATAATCAGGTTTCATTTCCTCCATCACCTGACAGGCGGTTTGATAGGTTGCACTGAGGGCTGATGAGAAACCGATATAAAGAAGATCTTTTCCCTGGCTGAGAATATCCTCAAATAGATCGCGACAGGTCCCCGAGCTCATGCAAGAGGTGGTGATGACTTCTTTGTTTCTCATCCGTTTGTAAAACACGGTTAAGTCAGTTCGTTGTCCCTTAACATAACTCTCGTATTCCTCCTCGCCAATTCGGTATAAAAGGGATAGAATATGCAGGTTGTATTTATTAATTAATTCATCTGGTAAATTAGCAGAAGAGTCCGTTACAATTTCAAAGCTCATTACTTCCACTCCTTTTTTTAGCGTTGATACCATACTAATACAGAATCATCGACAAATCAAGCAGAAGCGGTTATTTATATTCTAAACGATCAAATTTGTTTTTATAAGTTACGAACAATGATTTATTTCTTCATGCTCTCCGAATAATTCCACTTACTCCAGATTATTTTCGCTGAACAGCATCTTCTTCTTGAGATGCGACAGATCATCCTCCTCCATTTTGATCAGATCTAACGATATTTTCATATTTTCAGTGAGTTGAGTCAGCGTTTCCTGATGATTTTTTATGAATTTATCGGCATTATAATTTAACGCCTTAATTCTTGCATCACAGCTTTCATTGGCATTTTTTAAGGACTCGTTTAAATCAGCTAGCTTGTCAGCCAGGCGGTCATTTTCTTCTGATAAGCGATTTTTTTCCGTTAATAATACGCTTCTTTCCCGTAGAATATCATCGTATTGACTTTGCAGGACATCATTGGCTGCTTTTGTTAGCTCAACAAAATTACTTTCTGAAACAGACTCCGGCAGATTTTCTTTTGCGTAAGTTTCGATCTCAAAATTCAACTCTCGCACCATTGTCTTTAATTGATCCAATTGCGCTTTCATTTCCTTGCTTTCCTGCTCATAGCCCAGGTATTCTTCAAGTTTATTTTGTGATTCAGCACTGGCGGCGCTAATATCCGTATTAACAGTTTCTGACTGCAGAGGTCTTTGATTGTCGCTCAATTCCTTGACTAATTGGTTCAACTCTACATTTTCTGTTTTGAGTTCATCAATCTGATTTGACATTTCGGATTTTGAACTTTTGCAGAGATTATACATTTCACCATACTGATCCCGTTCCTGTTTTAACATCGTTATCATGGCGGCATATTCTTCCAGTCGATTATTAAAGGATTCCTCGGCGCTGCGTAAATTTTCGGTTAGATTGTCGATATACTCCGTTACTTGTTTTTTATTATATCCGCCCATTTCTTTTCCAAAAGATAATTTTGTTTTTGATTTTTCTGACTTATCTCTGAGCTCATCTAAGGTTAGTTGTTCGGATTTTTTTGCCATGATTAATCATACCTTTCTCAATTACTGTCTGATAACAAGACGCTGATTGATTTCCAATTTGTAATGAATACCGGATCCAGATTTTAGCTCCAATACCCAGTATGCCGTTTTGATATGAGGACTAACTTTTCCTGGCCCCATTTCTTGTTCCATATGCAGTATATCCCCGTCTTTTGACAAAAATATCACGTCAATCGGAAATTTCAATCCAAAGGTATGAACCTGATTGCATTTTTTTAGTAAAAGCCCCTGCTTTTCATTTAACCCATCTGTTTTCAATAAACCAACCAGGCGGGTGAAAAAGCGATCAGCTACTTTTATCTCACTGAATAATACCATGTCGTTTCTTAAAATACTGCAATTTTCCATTATTTTACCCCTCAACCGAACTGTTTGACAAGCTGTAAAATCGTCGGTCCCAGCAGAACGATAAATAACACCGGGAGAACAAAGAAAACCAGCGGTATCATCATTTTTACCGGTGCTTTCATCGCTTTTTCTTCAGCTCGCTGTCTTCTTTTAATCCGCAATTCTTCTGATTGAGCCTTGAGCACATGATTAATGGGGATCCCCAATTGTTCGGCCTGAATAATTGAGCCGACAAAAGTTTTCAATTCTTCAACTGAATTACGATCGGCTAAACTCTTGAGTGCATCTTTTCGCGGTTTTCCAAAGTTGATTTCGGAGTGCACGATATTCAGCTCCGCGACCAGTACCCCACTTAAACGCTCGCCGATTTTAATCAATGCCGAATCAAAACCCAGTCCCGCTTCCATGGTGACAGATAAAATATCCATAATATCCGGCAATTCATTGGAAATAGCGCCTTGGCGCTTGTTAATCTTGAGTTTCAAAATGATTACCGGAAAAATAATTCCCAACAGCATACTGACAAAAACAAATAATAATTCATTTAAGATGTTCCAACGTGTGAAGATGGTTATAATAAACGCGCCAATAAAAAAGCCGCCAAAAACCATTAATCGAATCGCATTATATTCATTGACGGTAAGCTGCAAGCCCGCCAGCCTGAGATTTGTTTCGGTTTTTTTGTTTTGGACACCACTTTTTTTGGGGAACAGTGATGATATTTTCTTGATTAACGATTGATAGATCGGCAGAATCACCCGCTGAAAAAAAGGTTTTTCAAACTCATCACCCAGATCATTTTTATTTCTTTTTTTAATCGCCTCAAGTCTTTTCTTTTTAGTATCAGCGACTTTTGCCTGATTATAAAAAACAATCAGTATCAGGATAAAAATTAGCGCTGAAACACTAATTGCTAAAAATGTCATCGAACTCCACCTCTTTTCTGTCTAAACTGAGTCATTGAATTTTATTCTAAAATTTTATATTGACAATCCTGCGGATGACCAGGTATCCAATAATCTCCATAACAATGGCAATGACAACCATTGCGATGCCTAGATTGGATTCAAAGAAAATCGTCACGTAGTCGGGATTAAACAATAAAAAAACAAGAATAATAGCCACCGGCATTAAACCAACCACGAGACCTGAGGTTCTGGCGGTGGCAGTCAGCACCTTTATTTCGTTCTTTATTTTGAACCGTTCTTTGATGGTTCCCGAAATATTTGTCAAGATTTCCGAGAGATTGCCCCCGGTTTGACGCTGAATCAGAATCGCCGAGACGATCATCATAAAGTTCTGGCTGCCTATTTTTTCGGACAACCGGGTTAAAGATGTTTCAATTGAACTTCCTAATTTCAATTCTTTAACAACACGGCCAAATTCTTCCGAAATCGGATTTGGCATTTCAGTTGAAATACTGACCAGGGCCTGTTGAAAAGTGAGTCCCGCCTTCAAACAGCTGCTCATGATACTGATGGCATCAATCAGCTGCTGTTCAAACAATTCGACCCGTTTCGCTCTTTTTTTATTCACATACAACGGCGGGGTTAATAATCCAAAAATCAATAAGATAATGGATAAGATAATATTACTGCCCAGCATAAACAGCAAGGTTGAGGGAACAATGGCCAGGACAAACCAAAATAGCAGAAATTCTGAAGGTCTGATCAGAATTCCGGACATTGACAGGTCGTTTTCCAGATTTTTCAGCACCTTATGTTTGGACTTGTCGCGATTTCTTTTGACCTTTTTCAGACTTTCCAAATCGGCATTTCTCAAACTTGTCATTGCTTCAAATCGCTTTTGCATTTGACGCTGATCGGCAGTAAGAGCGTACAACAGCAGCAGTACCAGAAAGAAAACCATGATCATAATTAGTAAGGTGACCATTAAAGCGTTCATTTTATTACCCCATTATCGTTCATTTATTCAATAAACCAATCATCATTGATCATTACCCCATTATGAGCAATTTTTTCTAAGCAACGGGGTTTGATGCCCATGCTTTTAAACCGCCCCTTGAACTTCCCATCGGTGTCTAATTGTCCCGTCATTTCGTAGCTGAAAATATCCTGCATAACGATAACATCGCCCTCCAGTCCGGTAACCTCGGTAATGTTGACCACCTTTCGGGTGCCATCCCGGAGCCGGGATTGCTGAATAATAATGTCAATCGCTGACGTCGTTTGATCCCGGATTGCCCGCAAGGGTAGATCCATCCCGGACATTAACACCATGGTCTCAATCCGCGACAGCGAATCCCGCGGCGTATTCGCATGGATCGTCGTCAGTGAACCGTCATGGCCGGTGTTCATGGCTGGAGCATATCGATGGTTTCCGCTGACCGGACTTCCCCAACAATGATGCGGTCCGGCCGCATACGCAGGGCATTGACCACCAGTTCCCGAATCGATACCTTACCTCTTCCTTCCAGGTTGGATGGACGGCTTTCCAGGGTAATGACGTGATCCTGGAGCAACCGCAGTTCAGCAGAGTCTTCAATGGTAATAATACGTTCGTTATCAGGGATAAAACTGGAAAGAACGTTGAGCATGGTCGTTTTACCGCTGCCGGTCCCCCCGAAACAATGATATTCAGTTTCCCTTTGACACAGGCTTCCAAAAACGACAGCATTTTTTTCGAGATCGAACCATACCCCAGCAATTGATCCGTCGTAATTGGTTTTTTTGAGAATTTTCGAATCGTAATGACTGGCCCCACCAACGAAAGCGGCGGAATTACAACGTTTACCCGGGATCCGTCCTGGAGCCGGGCATCCACCATCGGGCTCGATTCATCAATGTGACGGCCGACCGATGAGACGATCCGGTCGATGACGTTCATGACATGCTGGTTATCTTTAAAAACCACCTGGGATAACTGAATCTTCCCGTTTTTTTCAATATATACCCGGTTATATCCATTTACCATTATTTCTGAAATATCCGGATCATTTAAAAGAACTTCAAGCGGTCCATAACCGATAATCTCATTAAGCAGTTCTTCGGTGATTCGGCTGCGATCCAGCCGGTTGATGTTTTCCGCTTCAACGGTCATGACATTTTCCAGGATTCTTAATATTTCAATGGTGTTCTCTTTGCCGACCTTTTCAACCTTATTATTATTGATTTCATTGATAACTTCCTGATGGACTCTGTTTTTCAGATCCTGGTGGATGTCAACATGAAAAACTTCCTTTTTGCCTTCCTCCTGGGCATTTTCTTTTTGTCCCAGCCGCTGTTGTTCCATTCTTTCCAGAAGTCCCATTTTCTTACCTCATCTATTGATTCGTATTAACTGACCCGATGGTCAATTGTATTCACTACATAATTGGCAAGTTTTTTAAGATCTTTACCAATTTCCGATTTTGGTGCATCCAGGACAATCGGTATGCCCTTGTTGTGCGCGGTGGTCGCCGTCTTAAAATCGAAAGCAATGGTATTCTTTACCTGTTCATTCAAGACCCGTTGCATGTCTTTTAAACTGATCAGTCCCTTTGTTAGACGATTGATGACGAGTTCCGTTTTCTCTTTCTGCTGCAGGGACTCAAGAATATTCAGGGTGATCCTGGTATTACGCAATGTCGAAATATCCTGAACCGTGACCAGGAGGACCAGGTTTGAATTTTCAATGGCCGCCATGGTAATATCACTAAACACCGGAGCCGTATCAATCAGAATATAATCATAAAAGGGCCGCATCGTATCGATCATGGTTTCAATGTTTTTGGGCGAAACATATTCGGCATACTCCGGGCTCTTGGGCGCACAGACAATGCTGACACCCGAAAAGTGTAATGCCATCATCCGCTTGATGGCGTCAATGTCTCCGGCATCGTTACCCTGGGATAGTTCCGAGATAGTATCCTTCGGGTCAATGTCAAAATAGACGTTGACATCCCCAAATTGAAGATCGGCATCGATAACAGCCACTTTTTTTCCCATTTTTGCCAGTGCCACCGCTAAATTTACGGTAATAGACGTTTTGCCAATGCCGCCTTTTGCACCAAAAACCGTAATAATCCAGGACTGCATGTTATTTGAAGCTGTCACATCAGAATTTTCCATCCGGGATTTTTCCATATAATGGGCTAATTCGATATTTTCTGTCAATGTTTCGGTATCAATGGGAAACTGCAGTACTTTTCGCACTCCCGCCAGCATGACTTTTTCAATCATACTCACATCAAAACTGTCACATAACAGAATCACCGCACAACCGGGTATCTTAATGTAGATCTTTTCAGCTAAATCGATGGCCGCTTTGAATTCATCTTCGCATTGAATAATCATCACATGGGGTTTTAAACTGATGGATTTCTCCACAACATTGTCATCCAGCTTTGAAAATCCGATAAATGCTACCTTGTCATTTCGCAGCAGGCTCTTAATTTCATAGATCCGATTGTCGTTGTTTCCGACAATCATTACTTTTATCTTTTCCATCGGTTCATCCCATTTCATTTATTATCATTTGCCGATGCTAGTCTATTAAAAACCTTAAGATGGACTGGGTGCTGTACCTAAAATTGCACGATCTACAGGTGACCGCAGGACCAGGCGATATTTCAGTTCCATACCGGTTAATACCGCAGCGTGTACTTTCTCTACCGGTGCAACGGGAACTAAGAGGGTCACCGATGTGTATTCCCCGCCTTTATCACCGCTGCTTTTAGGACCAATTTCTAGAATTTCAATGTCTTCGACAATATACCGTGAACTGATCACGCCGTTTTCCAACACTTGTGCGACCAGATCGACCCGGTCACCTTTTGTTAAATACCCACCTACGCCCCTGTCTTCATCGACAAGAATGGTTACACCACGATAATTCGGTTCAATGGAATAAGATAAATTATTGTTTTCCTGATTGGTATCACTTAAACGACTGGTCAGGATCTGTTCATCAGCTTCGATGTTCTCTTTGGTAATTCGCCCTAAAACATCATCCTGATTGGCAATTGATAATTGATGAACCATTTCAATGGGAATCTCTTCTATTTTCAGCATTTCTTTTTCAATAACGGTACCCTCGGGAATTGCTTGTGCCGCCAAAACAACTGGTTGGGTTTCTGGATTTTTTCCTTTTTCCAGCGATGATGCAAACTGAAAAACAGCAAAACCTGTTATTAGAGACACAATCAATGCGATTATGATGAGTTTTTTCATAAATTTCTCCATTCGATTGATTAATGGGTTGATGCTTGATATCTACCCAGAATTCAATCAATTATTAATTATTCTGACAGGATCAAATTATATAATCCAAAATCACCTTCTGTACCTTCCCCGACATTGCTACCTGAGGATGCTCCATTTGTGACCATATTTAGGAAAGAGCCAGTAATTTCACCTTTATCCGTTTGATTTTCGAGAAGAAATGCAGCAAAACCCTCAACAACAACAGTTTGCTTGTCAATCGCATAAGAATAGATGGGAACCTTGACAATTCTTGGGCAGGTAGGTTCAAAATTATCTGTAGTGCAGCCAGTTCCACCACTGAGAGCGCCGAAATGGGTACAGCCGAAATAGCGTTCATCAAACCCCTGAAAGGTCGGACCTTCCATATCTCCCGGTTCTTTCAATAGCACATCACCAACACTGATTTCGCCGGCATAACCCTGGGTAATCCAGATTCGATAGTCGCTGGCACCGCCGCCCTGCCCATCCAGATCCAGGGCACCAAAAAAGGATGGTGAATCACTCCAAACGTTTTTCTCCCCATACTTCAAGGTGACGTGGGTCAGGTTGTTATTGGCCAATCTGGCATCCATTTCTTCTTTGGTCAAACCAATTTGGGCAACGCCACTGGTTCTGATGACTGGCGAAAGTTTTGCAACCGCACTTCTCGAGAGAGCGAGATAGTCAATCCCGAATATTTTAGCAAAATTCATGGGTACGGATTTATCCACGGTTACGCGTATCTCAGTATATTGACCATTACTGATTTTACCTAAAATAATATCATCTTGCGTTAAACCCTCAAATCCATTCAGGCTGGCATAATTGATGGCACTATTCTTAATCTGATAGATTTTAGCCGTATTGCCCGTTTCAATGGGTAGCAACCGCCCCGATGAGTACACCGCTGCATCGGCTGCTTTTTGCTGTTCCCCGGTACTTAAAAAGGCCAGACCCAGATCAATCACCAGGGCCAGAATTCCCATTATAAAAACCAACGAAACGGCCACAATAATCAATGCGTCCCCATGTTCCTGATCTTTAATTTGTTTAAATAATTTTATTTTTTCTAGTAAGGCCATTAACTTTTTCATTTATTCCACCTTCATGGTGCAGGATGAAGAAAGATTCATGGTTTCACCCTGGACAAAAACGCCCACAATCGGCGTTAATATGCTAACATCATCACTGATTTCAACGATCACATCTCCCAGTCGTGGGTTTGTTGTATTCGTAAAAGTAATGGTGATATCTACTGTATCAGCAATGTTATCCGGTGCAATCGCCCGGACATGCGCTTCGATTTCCGTTTTGCTGGTTGAATGAACGATTGCATATCGTGCGCCCTCTCTTGAACAATAATCAATACTGTTTTGGTTCATAAACAACCAACCAAAATCGATGATTGCACACAAAATCATAATCAAAATTGGCAGCGTGATCGCAAGCTCAACAATAGCTTGTCCGTCTTCATTTTTTATCCTTTTGATTATGTTTGCAAACATTTTTCCTCCCTGATCATTCATAAATGAAGATCTACATTTTAGCCTTTTAAGGACGACCCGCGTCAATCACTAAAGTCCATTAAAAAAGGCATATTGATTACGTCTGGCAGAAATCTCTACTCTGACGTTGCCAATATGCCACTGGTTTCTTCACAGTAAACACAATAACTACCTTAGACTTTATGCTGCTAATTGGGTTCCGATATCTGTAAAGAATTGACCAATTTGTGGTCCTAATAACCAGATCGCGGCAATCGCTGCCAAGGCAATTCCAGCAATAATCAAGCCATACTCAACCATACCCTGTCCATCTTCTTCTCTCATCATCCGCGCAAATACGTTTTTCATTTCTTTCTTCTCCTTTAAATTATGATTAAATTTGTAACCGTTAACATTTATTTTTGATTCTTAAAATAACATTCCAAATTCGAACAGGTGATAGTTTGAATTTATAAGATTTAAAATTAAAACCGATACAAAACCGGATGCCATAAACGGCTCCAAAGCGACTTTTGATTTTAGATTACCTTTTCCTCTGATAATCAGATAACCGGCATAAATCATCAGAAAGAATGTCATGATCATAATTGCTGATATAATGCCATAAGCACCTACGCAAAAACCAACAGCAGCTGCATATTTTACATCTCCCCAACCAGCGCCCTTCCCTATCATTGCCGGTAAGAAGAAAATAACAAAACCAATCAATAAACCAAAAACATTCATCCCGATACTGGTAATGGGCTGCCCCGTTATTATGAATGCTCCCCCGACAAAGATCGTCATTAATACCAATTCGTTGGGGATTTTTTTTATGCTGATGTCTACTGCCGAAAGAATGATACCGATAGAAAAGAGCAGCATACATTCCAGTGTTTTTGATTCAAGTCCGTTGAGCTTGACAAAGATCAGCCAAGTGATTGCATTCATCATTGCCCAAAAGATGGTTTTAGTAAGGCTGCCTGAAAACTGATGGTGCATCAGTGTGTTAACTCGCTGCTTGATCAAATACATAGTCGCTTTTTCCATCAACACCCCAACGACTGCTCCGATTAATATAACCAGTGCTATTGTCGCTAATTGATCCATTAGCACACCTCCAACAAATTTTGGTAATAAAAAAGCAACGTTTTGCACGCTGCACTTTAAGGCGAATTAAATACACCTAAAATCTGCAACTGGCTGTCATGTAAAAAAATTATTTAGACCCTATAGCTTTGCGTCCTTACCTTTCGGTAAGTTTGCCGAATATTAAATTTTCCAACCGGAGAGTAAGATAGAATAAAAAAACAACGCTCTGACACGTTGCACTAATCTCATCTATGTGATGATGAAGTCTTGCAACTGGCTGTCATATAAATAATTACTTAGACCCTAAAGCTTTGCGTCCTTACCTTTCGATAAGTTTGCTAAATATTCTATTGGCATCATGATAAGGCATTATCTTACATATATCAAGATTTTATTCAAAAGTATTTGTATTTGACAAAAACAACAAGTAATTATTCGTTTTAAATATCAAACCGAATAAATTATAGATAAATTCGAAACCTATTATCTTCTTTAATGTTTATTGATTTTCAATATCTTTCTAAGACATTTTGTTGCATTATTATTATTTTCAATTATCATTTATATATTGTATTATAATAATCGTATATTGCTGCCATTTTTTCATGTATTTAACTAAGGGTATCCGAACCGTTTGGAAAAAACTTTGGGATACTCACAAAAACGGTTTTGAATTTTGTTGTATTATATTTAATAAAATTCATTTATGCGTCATTTATTTAGTCAGAAATATTTCCTTAATAAAAGATTAAGTAATTGACATCAAAAGTTAGCTATGTTAAGCTTTGATCATGTTAGAATTACCTAACTATTATGATAATTGGAGGTTAGATATGATCATTGTTATCATTTTAATACCTTTAGTCCTCGCAGTTTCGCTTTTGTAAAATGAATCGCTGACCAATCGCAAACAGTACGGCCAATAGCAATAAACAAATTGATGATACAATAAATTTTGTGCTTAGGCTTTCGCTAGCAGTCGGTAAGGATACCATATTAAACAGCAGTGGTGAAACAAACATCCCTAAATTGACCGCTGCGGTAACGAGTGCGATAGCGGTCGATTGCATCCCATTCTTGACTGCGTTAGCCGCCATAAAAATCCCGGTTGGCATCACAATACCGATCCCAAAACCGACCAGGATTGCGGCCACAAAAATACTGGCCAATGTTCCCGAGACATAGATCAGCCCCAATCCCATTCCCACCGCTCCGATTCCAATCGGAATCGCCAGCATTTTTAACCGGCGTTTCAGGTTTCCGTATTTGATGCCGGTAACCATACCGGAAGCAGAAACCGCGGTATTGATCATACCACTGAGCGTGGCGTCACCATAACCTTTACTGACAACCAGCAGGGCAATATTTGTCTGAAAAACAAAAAAGAAACTGCCGAACAAAAAGATAAAAGCGGCTATAAAATAGACGCTGACATTAAGTTTCCCAGCACCTTCGGAGTTTTTAGTAAGATCTGCCCGGCCCGGCCGATCATGAGGAAGGTTTTTGATCACGATGAAAAGAACCGGTAGAAAAGCCAGGTAAACCAGATAAGCATGATTCCATTTGATATTTGCCAGCAATCCCGAGGTGAACAACAGAACCATACTGCCGCCATTGAGGAATGCGGACTGGAGTCCCATCATTGCCCCGCTTTCTTCACCGGTAAAATAGTCGGTGATTAAAGCCAGCGTCATGGTCGCGTTGATTCCCTGGGCAATACCGATTAAAACGCTTGCCAGTAATAAAAAACCAATTGCCAACGGTCCCAGGATCAAAGCAATCAAGCCCCCGATTAAACCATTGATGAGACTGAAAATGACGAGGCTTTTCTTGGAAATCCGCATTGATAGGGGGCCAGCTACAAAAGCAAAAATCAGCCCCAATAGCGCCGGCAGGGTTAAAACCATCTGAACGACAGATTCCTCAAGATCAGGAAAGTGCAGCTCGATATCGGCTAAAATAGCTGACGCCGTCATTGATATCATTAAAAGCGACGCAATTGATAAGATCGCCAGTTTTATTTTTTTAGTATCCTTAGTTTTCAATGTCATCTCCATTTTTTAATGTACTGATTTTTAGACTAACTATGTCTATTATTTCTTACCCTGGATGACATAAAATATTCGAGCTTCAAAACGTCAATATCTTTATCCATTTCGTCACTAATGAAGGCTTGGCTCTTTATTATGACTAACCGTAATTGTCGGGAAGTCTTTTTCTTAGCAGGTTTTTATTCAAAAAAAAGAGAGGAATTCCTCTCTTTTTAATCCAATATCTGTTGCGATGCCACTAATTCCGGATGATCTCAATTTTATAGCCATCTGGATCAGTGATGAAGTAGTAACGGGGTTTGCCATCGCCACTGAGCCCCTTTAGCTGGGTGGGTTGATACCCCTTTGCTTCATGGTCGGCCCAGGATGCTTCAAGATCGTCAACAAGCACCGCTAAATGACCGTATGCCGTTCCCAGATCATAAGGAGCCACCTGGCCATAGTTATAGGTTAGTTCCAACTGATGGCCATTGGGATTGCCGTCGCCTAAGAATACCAGGGTAAATTCATAGGTTGGTTCGTCCCGACGCTTCACTTCTTCAAATCCCAATGCTTCTTTGTAAAACTCCAGGGCCCGATCCAAATCCAGAACCCGAATCATCGTATGTGCCATTTTGTAATTCCCCATATTAGTCTCCTTTTTATTTATATCATTTTAATATTTTTAGTGGTGATCGCCGGAACACCCTTCGGTGCCAGCAAAATTTCTGATTAATGGTAAGGTTCGGTTTTTCATCAATTCAAGGGCTTCCACTCCGGAATGACCAGCGCCCTGAAAACGGGTCAGGCAGGCGTCAGCCAGAAGATCAAAGGCCTGCTGACTTTTAAAACTCCCGGTGATGATGCCTTCACAGTTCAAATCAATTATTTTTTGAGCCAGCTGCTCAGCTGTTAAGTCCGCGATTTCTTCAATGGCCTCGATGGCGGTTTCTGAACGACGGACTACCAATAAATAGGGGCTGGTATCAAACTCCGAAGACACCGCCGACTCCAGAGCGGCGCCATCCATTGTCATTGCTATTCTCATATTGTCTCCAATCTTTTGATAAGTTTATAACCTGCTGTTAACCCAGCGGGTTGAGCATGGTTTTGTAAAAGGCATAGGCTTTGGAAGATTTTCCAAGGCAGTAACCGATATAGTGATCCAGCAGATCATTGATTTTTATCGCCTCGGCCGAATTAACCTCCCGATCCTTAAGTTGTTTGATCGGTTGTCTTAAAAAATCCCGCAGCAGTTCCAGCATGGTAGGGTTTAACTTGTAGAGGTATCCCTCAGTTTCAGCCCGGCAGCCACTGCAGATAATGCCATTGTTCTCAATGCTGAAGAGGCTTAAGTCCTGATCACCCTGACAAACCATGCATTTTCCCAGAACCGGGCGATAGCCTAAATAACTGACCAGTTTCATCTGAAAAGCACCCACTAAAACCAGGTCGTTTTTGGCTTTTCCGCCAGACATATAAAATAACACATGGAGCAGCAGCTTTAAAATTTCCGGACTTTTCTGGAAAAATTCGTAGGCATTATACATCAGATCCAGTAAATACGAAGCTAACGCCATTTTGGTCAGATCGTTCCGCAACGGATAAAAAGCCTCAATTAAATTGGACTGGTTGATGATGCCAAAGTTTTTGCCAGGATAATAAATAAATTCACTGTAGGCAAAGATCTGAGTGCTGGCCAGAAGGCTACTTTTCTGACGGCGGACGCCCCGGGCAATGCATTGAATCTTGCCTTCATCTTCGGTAAAGATGGTCAGAATTTTATCCTGTTCCTTATAGGGCTGTTCTCTGATGACTAATCCCTTTGTTTTAATCAGTGCCATAATTCTCCCAACCAGCGGATTTATTCAAAATAGCCTAAATCTTTCAGATCAAAATTCTTATCTCGCCAATCGGAGCGCACCTTTACCCATAGCTGCAGATTGATCTGGGATTTGAGGAAAAACTCGATATCCTTCCGGGCCTGGCTGCCAATCTTGGTCAGCATTGAACCGCCCTTGCCGATCAGAATGCCCTTGTGGGTTTTGCGCTCGCAGAAGATGGTGGCCTCGATGTCAATGATATCCTTCCCTTTTCGGGGTTTCATGGCGGTTACTTCCACCGCAATCCCATGGGGGACCTCATCATTTAAAAGATTCAGGAGTTTTTCCCGGATTAGTTCCGAAACGATCCAGCGCTCGGACTGATCGATGATCATATCGGCGGGAAAAAACATCGGGCCCGGACTGAGTAGCTCGGTGATCAGGTCCAGCAGTTCTTTGACCCCATCTCCCGAAATAGCGGAAATGGGAATGATTGCTTTGAGGAAATCATATTTCTGATACGCCGCAATGGTTATTAAAACATCTTCTTTGGGTAGCAGATCAATTTTATTGATCACTAGAATAACCGGCGTCTTGCTGGCCTTGAGTTTTTCCAGAATATACTGGTCTCCCGGTCCGATTTTTGTTTCCGGTTCAACCAGATATAAAACCACATCCACATCAGACACCGTGTTTTCAGCGGCTTTTTGCATGTAGTCGCCTAACCGGTTTTTGGGGCGATGCATCCCCGGAGTATCGATAAAGACCATCTGCGCCTGTTCGTCAGTATAAATACAGCGGATGGCATTGCGGGTAGTTTGGGGTTTGGCTGAGGTGATCACCAGTTTTTCCCCCATAATATTATTGAGCAGGGTCGATTTTCCCACATTGGGGCGACCGACGATGCTGATAAAGCCGGATTTAAAGTTTTCGTTCATCATTCACATTCTTTCTCTGGTTAAAAAAACCAATTGATAATTTTCGGTAAAAAGATAATCAGTCCCACGCAAACCGACATGATCGCCGCCACCATAACGGCGCCGGCAGCGGTGTCTTTGGCGACCTTGGCCAGATGGTGGTATTCCTCAGTATAAAGGTCGACCAGGGTTTCGATGGCGGTGTTAATGATTTCCAGGATAAATACGAAGCCAATCACAATCACCAGCGCCAGCCATTCATAGCTTGCGATTTTAAAAATAAAGCCACAGGCGACTGCTAAAATCCCGACGCCGAAGTGGATTCGCATGTTGGGTTGGGTTTTGAGGGTGTATAAAACACCTTCGATGGCAAAAGAAAAACTCTTTTTTAACTTTCTTCTGATTTTTCCCACCTCCTGTTTTTTCTGATTAGGATCGCGTCGTTGTCATTTTTCGGGTTTAACGAGTATTCTACTCGTCCCCCATTATTTCTTTTTCGATCCGCCGCATCTGGGATTTTTCATCATCTTCCATATGGTCATAACCCAACAGATGCAGAACACTATGGACTGACAGATAAGAGAGCTCCCGGGTCAGGGTATTACCATATTCTTTGGCCTGGGTTTCAGCCTGCTCAATGCAGATAACAATATCACCGAGCAGCAGTGGTAAAAAGGGGTTCTCTTTAATAATGGTCTCCCGATTACGGATAAAATCCTCATACATCGGAAAGGACAGCACATCGGTGACCATATCTTTGTCCCGGTACTCCTTGTTCAGATCTTTTATTTCAGCAGCGCTGACAAATGAGAAACTCACTTCACACTCCACTTCAATTTCCTGGTGAAGCAGGGTCCGCACCATGGCATCTTCTATTTCTTCCAGGATCGGGTTGGCTATTTCAAACTCACTGCGATTATCATAAGCGACTACGAGCATATTAATTCCTCTCTGGTTTTCATTTTATTATTTCTTTTTTTTGTGCGCCGCTTTAGCTTTGGCTTCGGTTCGCGCGGCAGCCCGCATGGCCGCTTTTTTGGCATCCGTCAAAGGAGTTTTATGGGGAATCAACTCATCATAGGGTGGGGTGGTCATGTGCGACAGCATCCCAAAACCATGGTTATAGTCAATCATCGTAATGCTTCCCAATTTAATGTCAAAATGCCATTTACAGTCAAGGGGCAGATTCAGCATATTGGTCAGCATGCCGTGGATCGTGCCGCCATGGGCGACCATCAAAATCGTTTCGCCCTCATTCAATTCAGCCAAAAATTCAGCACAGAGGTCATGGTATTCCCGTTGACTCTGGCCCTCAGGAACTGCATATTCGATATAATTCGCCATCCATTGATCCCATTCCGCCTCAAATATTTCAATGCATTCGTCCCGGGTTTTGCCTTCAAAAATGCCGAAGTTGAATTCCCGCAGGCGGTGATCCACCTGGATTTCTTTCCCGGTCGAAGTGCCAACTTCCTGGGCGATTTTAAAAGCCCGGGAGGTGGGACTGGCAAAGATTTTATCAAATGACAATTTCGCATCCAGTGCAATTAATTCTTCCACCAACAGTTCCTTCATTGCCTCGCCCCGGGGCGTATAGTCAGATTCAGTGTGGCCATTGAGGCGATGCTCCACATTTCCATATGTTTCTACATGTCTTACCAGTACAAGTTTCATTTATTCTTCCTTATGTGATTTTTAAACTTTTCTATATTATAACTCATTTTAATCCGGGAAACCAAAATATTTTTGCCAACCCCGATCTTTTTAGTTATAATTAATAAAGAACCATTAGAAAGGAAGTCACCATGGAAAAAACTAAAAAGCAAGCTCTTTTAGCTGATCTGGGTCTTGTGGCGGTGGCATTTGTCTGGGGCAGCGGTTTTGTTGCTTCAAAAAATGCCCTGGATTCAATGTCGCCGATGATGCTGATGGCAGTCAGATTTACGGTTGCCGCCCTGTTATCCGGATTTATCTTCCGTAAAAACTTAAAAAACATCTCTAAAGAAACCATTAAGGCCGGTTGTGTGATCGGATTTTTTCTCTTTACCGCCTTTGCCGCACAGATGATTGGCCTGCAATATATGCTCGCCGGCAAGCAGGCTTTTTTAACTGCCACCAATGTCATCATGGTCCCCTTTATTTATTGGGCGGTCAAAAAACAGCAGCCGGATCAGTATAATTTTGTAGCGGCCCTTATTATGCTATTGGGACTGGCCCTGCTGACCATCGATTTTTCAGTTGGTTTTTCCTTTAATCCCGGGGATGCCTTGACGGTTCTTTGTGCCTTTTTATACGCTTGTCACATTGTGGTGGTGGGAATCTACTCAAAAGAGCATGATCCGATTGCTCTGACGGTGATTCAACTCGGCTTTGCGGCTGTGGTTTCTCTGGCTTACGTGTTTATTTCCGGAGAATTTACCCTGGCCATCCCGGTGCCCGGTCTTTTGAATGGCTTATATCTGGGGATATTCTGCACCTTTCTGGCTTTTTTGGGGCAGACGGTGGCGCAAAAATATACCAATTCCACCCATGCAGCCATTATTCTCAGTCTGGAGGCGGTTTTCGGAAGCCTGTTATCGATTCTCATCCTTGGTGATAACTTCACTTCCCTGATGTTTTTGGGCTGTCTGATTATTTTTCTGGGGATCCTTACCGCTGAAACCAAGTGGTCTTTTCTTAAACCATTATTTCTTAAAACAAAACCAGAAAATCCCGAAAAAATCACCGAGATTTAGCTTTTTCTTTACAGCTTTATTCTCAATATGCTATGATAACCTCCAATCGCAAGAATAATTGCAGAGGAGGTTTTTTTTTGAAAACTCAATTTAATATTGGAAATCTGGAATTTTCCAAACCCATCGTCCAGGGTGGCATGGGGATTGGTATTTCCCTTTCCCGCCTGGCCGGAAACGTCTCAAAATTTGGCGGCCTCGGGGTCTTATCTGCTGTAGAAATGGGTTCTGATTACCCGAACTACCAGAAAAATCCGAAAGAAGCCAACCGACAGGCCATGGTGGATCACTTTAAACGTGCCAAAGAAATATCTGGTAATCGTCCCATTGGGCTTAATATTATGGTGGCTTTGACCCAATATGAGCAACTGGTCAAAGATGCCGTGCAAACCGGTTACGACATTATTTTTGCCGGCGCTGGTCTGCCCTTAACGCTACCGGAACTGACCCGTAATTCCTTAACCAAGATCGCCCCGATTATTTCTTCTAAACGGGTCGCCAAACTGATTTTAAAACACTGGTGGCGTCACTACGAAGTCGCACCGGATGCCATTGTCCTCGAAGGTCCCCTGGCTGGCGGTCATTTAGGCTTTAAAAATGAGGATCTCACCCCGGAACGTCTGGCTGAACAAACGCTGCCTTCACTGATTCCCGGTGTCCTTGAAGAAATCAAACCCTATGAAGATCTGGTCGGACGACATATTCCCCTAATCGCCGGCGGCGGGATAACCACAGCAGCCGATGTCCGGGAAACTCTGGCAGCTGGTGCCGATGCGGTGCAGATCGGTTCCCGATTCGTGGCCACCGCCGAATGCGATGCCTCCCAGGCATTTAAAGAGGCCATCGTCAATGCCAAACAAACCGATATCGAAATCATTGTCAGTCCTGCCGGTTTGCCGGGTCGGGCGATCCATAACCACTTTCTGGAAGAGGTTAAAGCCGGGCTGCGCCATCCTAAAAATTGTCCCATTAATTGTATTAAATCCTGTGATTACAAAACCGCTCCCTACTGTATCGGCCTGGCGCTGATTGCCGGAAAAGAGGGTGCTCTGGAAAACGGCTATGTTTTTTCCGGCGCCAATGCCTACAAGATCGATGAAATCACAACCGTCGAAGCCTTAATGAATGAATTAACCAAAGAACTATTAGCTAAATAATCTGCTGATCGAACCATTAAATCTTAATCAGCCCTAAGAAAACCCTTAATATCTGAGCTTTTCTTGACAAATATTTTTTTAAGGCTATAATTAGTTAGACAATCTAACAATATTGGAGGTGACCCTTTGGACTCTTTTTCTTCCCAACTCAACGCCGTTCTGGTTGATACATTCAATAATATTTTAAAGTTTGAAGAAGATTTACTCAAACAATCAACGAATATTGATTTATCAATCAATGAAATGCATCTGATTGAGCATGTGGGAAAAAATAAAAATGATGGAAGAACCATTAGTGATCTTGCCCAAAGCCTTAACATTAATCTCCCTTCAGTGACCGTCGCAATCAATAAACTGGTCAAAAAAGGGTATGTTAAAAAAGAGAAAAGCAATACCGATGGACGGGTTGTCTACGTCCGGCTCACCGACAAGGGTTTGCGGATCGATAAAATTCACCAGTACTTTCATGTAAAAATGGTGAAAGATATTTCTAAAGAAATGACCGATGAAGAGAAAGAAGTTTTAATTCACGGTATGGAAAAATTAAATGGTTTTTTCAGAAAAAAATTATCAAGGTTGTCTGACGTAAACGAAACGTCCGAGCCTTGATGCTTGGAGGAACAAATGTCCTTTACAATTATCGGTACCGGTTCTGCATTGCCAAAAACAATCCAGACCAATGAAGACCTCGCCCAGTTTCTGGATACATCCCACGATTGGATTGTTTCCCGAACTGGCATCGAAGCGCGACATATTTGTGTGGCAGAATCTATTTTGGACATCGCTCTGGAAGCCAGTGTAAATGCCCTGGAAAATGCACAAATCAAACCAGCGGAACTTGATCTGATTATCTGTCCCACCCTTGGTGGCGATACCGTCACCCCTTCCCTGGCCTGCCTGATTCAGGAGCAACTGGGTGCAACCTGCCCCAGTTTTGATCTGAATGCGGCCTGTTCCGGCTTTGTCTATGGGCTGGATGTTGCCGATGCTTATTTTGCCCGGAATGATGACCTGAAAATCCTGGTCATTGCTGTGGACGCCATGTCAAAACTGGTGGACTGGCAGGATCGGGGTACCGCTGTTCTTTTCGGAGACGGCGCCGGTGCAGCTGTGCTCGCCAGCGGGAATAGCTTAAAAGCCATTCAGCTGACCGCTGTTGGAAATCAGCATGCCTTAAGTATTCCCTGGCCTAAGGGTAATCATCCCCTGACCCAAAACCAGACCAACCCAGCCCCCTATCTGCTGATGGATGGGCCGGAAGTTTATCGCTTTGCGGTAGCTGCCATCTGCAGTGACTTACGCTCAGTGGCAAAAGCCGCCGGCATCGAACTGGCAGATCTGGATTATATCATCCCCCACCAGGCCAACCTGCGAATTATCGAAGGGGCCGCCAAACGCCTGAAATTGCCGATGGACAAATTTGTCCTGAGAGTCAACGGCTGCGGTAATACCTCAGCCGCCAGTATCCCACTGGTGCTGGATGAACTTAACCGCAGTAACACCTTTAAACCCGGCACCCGGATTGCCCTAACCGCCTTCGGCGGTGGCTTGACAACCGGCGCCTGCGTTATCGAATGGGCCTGATGTGGTCCGCTCGCAATTATTTATTTAAACAACTAACCCCATCACAATCAAAAATTTATTTATAATCTTAGGAGGATTAATCAAATGGTATTAGAAAAAGTAGTGGAAATTTTACGGAATTACAAAGATGAACAAGATCTGGAAGTAACAATGGCTTCAACATTCGAAGAGCTGGAACTGGATTCTCTGGATACCGTCGAATTGGTCATGGAAATTGAAGAAGCCTTTGATACCAGCATTGAAATGGATGGCGAAATTAAAACCATTGGTGATGTGGTAACCCTGATCGAAAAAGCAATCGCTTAGGTGAAATAGCATGATTAAAACACCACTCTGCGATCTTTTAAACATTGAATTTCCCATTCTTCAAGGAGCAATGGCGTGGATATCCGATGCTCAGCTTGCAGCTGCCGTGTCAAATGCAGGTGGTTTAGGGATTATTTCATCAATGAACGCCGATGAAAATTGGCTGCGCAATGAAATTCATAAAGCAAAAAGCCTGACCGACAAACCCTTTGGTGTCAATGTGATGCTGATGAATCCCCACGTGGATAAAATTGCCCAGGTGCTGATTGATGAGCTGGTACCAGTTGTCACAACCGGTGCCGGTAATCCGGGTAAATTCATGAAGCTGTGGATTGAAGCCGGCATCAAGGTTATTCCGGTGGTACCTTCGACCGGATTAGCGCGGTTTTCCGAACGGGCCGGCGCCACGGCGGTGATCGCTGAAGGCGGCGAATCCGGCGGACACGTCGGTGAAATGTCCACCATGCCGCTAATTCCCCAGGTTTGCGATACGGTTTCGATTCCGGTCATTGCCGCCGGTGGAATTGGCGATGGTCGCGGGATCGCCGCCGCTCTCATGCTGGGCGCGGTGGGAGTTCAGCTGGGCACCCGCTTTTTAGTCGCCCACGAAACCAATATCCATGAAAACTATAAAGATAAAATTATCAAAGCCAAAGATATTGATACCACCCTCAGCGGCCGGTCATTGGGTCATCCGGTTCGTTCCTTAAAAACAACCTTTTCTAAAGACTTCATTAAATTGGAAAATGATCCAAATGCGCCACCAGAAGCTCTGGAAGAATACGGTCGGGGTGCGCTTCGCATTGCCGCTCAGGAAGGTGATTCTCAAAAAGGTTGCTTCATGGCTGGTCAGATTGCCGGAATGGTAAAAGAAAAACAAAGCGTGAAGGAAATCATTTTAACACTGGCTGAAGAAACAGAAACAGTTTTAAAAGGAGGATTACAATGGGTAAAATAGCACTGCTCTTCCCCGGACAGGGCTCACAGTATGTTGGGATGGGCAAACCCCTTTACGAACTCAGTCCCTGTTCCCGGGAAATTTTCGACCAGGTTGATGCCATTCATCCCGGCACCTCAACCCTTTGCTTTGAGGGGCCGGCTGAAGCACTCAACCAAACCCAGAACACCCAACCCTGCATTTTTGCCGTCGAGCTGGCGGCGCTGGCCGCCTTAAAATGCGTTGGCGTCGAAGCCCAGGGAACCGCCGGCTTCTCACTGGGAGAGGTAACCGGTCTGGTCGCATCCGGCGTCCTATCGATGGACGACGGACTAAAATTTGTTAAAAAACGTGGTCGCGCCATGGAAGAAGCGTCACAGATGACGCCGGCATCGATGGTGGCGGTTTTAAAACTGGACAACGCCACGGTGGAAGCAATCTGCAAGGAGTTCAATCAATGCTATCCGGTCAATTATAATTGTCCCGGGCAGCTGGTTGTGGCGTTGCTGAAGGACGATCAGGAAGCGTTTTTAACGCGGGTCAAAGAGCAGGGCGGACGAGGTATTCCGCTGACCCTGTCTGGTGGCTTCCACTCGCCTTTTATGACTTATGCCACCAAGCTGCTGGAGCAGAAAATTTATGAATTGACATTCGCGGCGGGATCCATGCCCCTCTATTCCAATGCTTATGCAAAACCCTACCCCGAAGCTCCGGTGGATATCCGTAATTACATTCTGCATCAGATTAATCATCCGGTGTTATGGGAACAAACCATCCGCAATATGATTGCCGACGGATTTACCACCTTTATTGAATGCGGCCCCGGTAAAACCCTGAGCGGCTTTATTAAAAAAATTGATAAATCAGTCACCTGTTATCATGTTGAAACATTGCTGACTGATTATTTAGAAGCAAAAAACGCAGGAAAGGAATGGTCTTTTGTATGTTAACAGGAAAAACCGCCCTCGTTACCGGCGGCGCCAAAGGCATTGGCCGGGCCATTGCTCTTAAAATTGCCGAGGCCCACGGAAATGTGGCCATCATCTACCGCGGCAGCCAGAAAAATGCTGAACAAACCATTGACGAACTGCTGGCACTGGGTGTCCAGGCCAAAAGTTATCAATGTGATGTCGCTGACTTCAACGCCACTAAAGAACTGGTAACCCAGGTTATCAAAGATTTTGATGGCTTGGATATCCTGGTGAATAATGCCGGGATTACCAATGACAAATTGTTAATCGCCATGAAAGAAGAAGATTTCGACAGCGTCATTAACACTAATTTAAAAGGCGCTTTCAACATGACCAAACACGTTGGTGCCTACCTGCTCAAACAGCGCAAAGGCCGAATTATCAATATATCCTCGGTTTCTGGGCTGATGGGCAACGTCGGTCAATGTAACTATGCCGCTGCTAAAGCGGGACTGATCGGCCTGACCAAGTCAGCTGCCAAAGAAATGGCCCTGCGCGGGGTCACCTGCAACGCCATTGCCCCGGGTTTTATCGATACCGATATGACCAAAGAATTAAAACCAGAAATTAAAACAGAAATTCTCAAACAAATTCCCTTAAAACGTTTAGGACAGGCCGACGACATCGCCAATCTGTGCGTTTATTTAAGTAGCGATTTATCAGGCTATATTACAGGAGAAGTCATTAAAATTGATGGCGGTCTCTATATTTAGGAGTAATCAATGAATCGACGAGTTGTTATAACAGGATGTGGCACCGTTTCTCCAGTGGGTAGCACGGTAGATCTTTTTTGGGAAAATCTCAAAAATGGAAAATGCGGCATCGACTTTATTAAGAAATTTGATACCACCGACTTAAAAGTGAAAATTGCAGGTGAGGTTCATGATTTTGAACCCCTTGACTATATTAAAAAAAATGAAATCCGAAAAACTGATCTGTTTACCCAATACGGGATCGGCGCAGCCGTCCAGGCGATGGAAGACAGCGGTGTGCAAGCCCATGTGGACCCCACCCGACTGGGTGTTTTTATGGGTTCCGGCATTGGCGGCATTCATACCTTTATTGATGAATGCCATAAAATGGATACCAAAGGCCCCGGCCGGATTTCGCCTTTTTTCATCCCGATGATGATTTCAAATATCGCTGCGGGTACTATTGCCATTCGCTATAATGCCCAGGGCCCCTGTCTGCCCATTGTCACCGCTTGTGCCACCGGCACCCATTCAATTGGGGAAGCCTTCCGGAGTATTAAGCACGGTTATGCCGATGCCATTATTGCCGGCGGCACCGAGGCCAGTATTTCACCCCTGTCGGTGGCCGGCTTCACTAATTTAACGGCCCTGACAACCGTGAATGATCCGGCTCGAGCCTCCATTCCCTTTGACAAAAACCGCAGTGGTTTTGTGATGGGTGAAGGCGCCGGCGCAGTGGTCCTTGAAGAACGGGAATCGGCCCTGAAACGCGGCGCTAAAATCTACGGTGAAGTTGTCGGCTACGGCAATACCTGTGACGCCTACCATATCACGGCCCCCCATCCCGATGCCATCGGCGGAACCCGGGCCATCAGCCTGGCCATGGCAGAAGCAGCCAGTGCGGGCGTCAAGTTTGAGGAAGCTCAAATTTATGTAAATGCCCACGGCACCAGCACCCCCCTTAATGATAAATCAGAAACCATTGCCATTAAAAATGCCCTGGGTGAACATATCAGTCGCACCCTGGTCAGCTCCACCAAATCAATGACGGGTCATATGTTGGGAGCCGCCGGCGCCATCGAAGCCATCGCCTCGGTGATGGCCTTAAAAGACGGCATTATCCCCCCTACCATTGGTTATCAGGAAGCTGATCCGGACTGTGATCTGGATTATGTCCCCAATCAGAAACGGGCCGTCCAGAGTGACATTGCCCTGTCCATTTCGCTTGGATTTGGTGGTCACAACGCTTGTCTGGCATTTGTTAGATAGAGGAGAATATGCTATGGAATTAAATACCGAAACCATTCAGGCCCTGGCCAGAATCATGTCTGAAGAAAAACTCACCAGTCTGGCTCTTGATCAAGGAAACCTGAAGATCGAAATGAAACGAGAAATCGGGTCGACACAACCAGCCGGGATTACTTATCAGGAACCCCCGACGACGACAACTGCACCGCTCCCTCATCATACCCAACCAGTAATGGCTGAAGCCATTGAAATCGCTGAAACGGCCCACTGGAAAGAAATAAAATCACCGATGGTGGGTGTTTTCTACCAAAGCAGTCAGCCCGGCAATCCCGCCTATGTGACCAAGGGTCAGCACTTTTCCGAAGGCGACACCCTGTGTATCATCGAGGCGATGAAGCTGATGAACGAAATTACCGCCGAGACTCCCGGAACCATTATGGAAGTCTGCGTCGGCAACGGCCAGGTCGTCGAATTCGGCCAGGTGCTCTATCGCATCGTTGAAGACTAAATTTTAGACTGCGTAACTAGCCCCGTACCAACAATTGGTCGGTACGGTAGTTTATTGCCAACCTACACCGTACCGGTCCTGATCGGTACTGCTAAATCTTGTTAACGGTCTGAAAAATTACTAAATGGAATTTTTTATAAAATTCAGAAGGAAATCAGAATGAAACGTGATGAATTAAAGAAGATCCTGCCTCACCGGGAGCCGATGCTCCTGATTGACGAGGCTGAAAAAATAGATGATACCACCGCCACCGGACGCTACACCGTAACCGGCGACGAGTTTTTTTTACAGGGACATTTTCCCGGCAATCCGGTCGTGCCCGGCGTTATCCTTTGCGAAATTATGGCCCAGACCTGCTGTGTCTTAATGGCCGAACTGGATGGGTCCAACAAGACGCCCTACTTTACCGGTCTGAATAAGGTAAAGTTTAAAGAAAAGGTCCTGCCCGGTGATACCATTGAAATCACCTGCACCATTACCCGGTCCAAGGCGCCTTTTTATTTTGCCAGCGGCTCCGGTTCGGTGAATGGCAAGGTTGCCGTGGTGGGAGAATTCTCTTTTGCCCTGATTGAGTAAGGAGGAACGCCGTGTTTTCTAAAATACTGATAGCCAACCGGGGCGAAATTGCCCTGCGGATTATCCGTGCCTGTAAAGAAATGGGCGTGGCCACCGTTGCCGTCTTCTCCACCGCTGATGAAAACAGCCTCCATGTCAGCCTGGCCGATGAAAGTATTTGTATTGGACCGGCAGCTGTTTCTGACTCTTATCTGAATATTTCGGCGATCTTATCAGCGGCGGTATTAACCGGAGCCGAAGCCATCCATCCCGGCTACGGACTGCTTTCGGAAAACCCCAAATTCGCCCGGCTGTGCGCCCAATGCGGCATCGCCTTTATCGGACCGACCTGGGAAATCATCCAGAAAATGGGCGATAAGGACCAGGCCCGCACCACCATGGCGGCGGCCGGAGTCCCGATTGTCCCCGGCACCGATATCATCAATGACCCGGACGAGGCCCATCAGAAAGCCGATCAAATCGGCTATCCGCTGTTAGTCAAAGCCCGCTCCGGCGGTGGTGGCAAGGGGATCCGGCTGGTCGAACGATCCGAAGATTTTCTCAACGAATATGTCCTGGCGCGACAGGAAGCGCAAAATGCTTTCAATGACGATGGCGTATATCTGGAAAAGTTTTTAACCCGGGTTAAACATATCGAAATTCAACTGCTTTGCGATCAACATCAGCATGTAGTCGCCCTGGGTGAGCGGGAATGTTCGATCCAACGTAAGAATCAGAAACTGCTGGAAGAAAGCCCTTCACCATCGCTGACGCCGGAAATCCGCCATGCCATGATGGCAGTTTCCCGTCAGGCCGCGCTGGCCATCGGCTATGAAAATGCCGGTACCATTGAGTTTTTAATGGATGCCCAGGGCCATTTCTATTTTATGGAAATGAACACCCGGCTGCAGGTTGAGCATCCGATTACCGAAATGGTTACCGGAGTCGATATTGTCAAATGGCAGATCCGGATTGCCGCTGGTCTGCCCCTGACCTTTGGCCAGGAAGATGTCCATATTCAAGGCCACGCCATCGAATGCCGGATCAATGCCGAAAACCCGCTGCTGGATTTTAGGCCCAACTGCGGAACCATCAGTTTCCTGCATGTTCCCGGTGGTCCCTGGGTGCGTTTTGATACCCTGCTCTATCAGGGTTATTCGATCCCCCCCTATTACGACTCGATGGTCGGCAAGCTGATTGTTCATTCCAAAACCCGGGAGCTGACGATCCGCAAAATGAAAGCGGCCCTGTGCGAACTAGTAATTGAAGGCATCGACCACACCAGTCAGGTGCAATTGGATATTCTCAGTCATCCCTTATTTATTGCGGGAGATTATTATACCGATTTTATGGAAAATGAATTTGGCAAACCCTTGTCTGAATAGAAATGGAGGTTTTAAATGCTAAGTAAAGGTCTATTTAAAAAACCAAAAAATGAATTGGAAGCCCAGCATCGGATCAAACGTAAAACGGATCCGGCCATTCCCTCGGAACTGTGCCGGAGCTGTCCGTCCTGCAAACAATTGAGCTTCACTTCAGATTTAGAAAACAACTTCCATGTCTGTCCCAAGTGCGGTCATCATTTTCGCATCAATGCCCGCCAACGCCTGAATATGATCGTTGACCCGAATACCTTTGTGGAGCAGCATCACCAGCTGTCTTCGTCCAATCGCCTGGACTTTCCCGGCTACGATGAAAAACTGGAGCAGGCCACCCTGTTCAGCCACGAAAACGAAGGGGTCATCATTGGAACCGGAAAAATTGGCGGTCATCCGGTGGCGCTATTTGTCATGGAAGCCACCTTTATGATGGGCAGTATGGGTCAGGTGGTGGGTGAAAAAATCACCCTGATCTTTGAATATGCCCTTAAACATCATCTCCCGGTGATCGGCTATACCGTATCCGGCGGCGCCCGGATGCAGGAAGGGATGCTGGCGCTGATGCAAATGGCTAAAACCAGCGGCGCCGTCAAGCGTCACAGCGATGCCGGTTTGCTCTATCTGACCATTCTGACCGACCCGACCACCGGCGGTGTGACGGCCAGTTTTGCCATGGAAGGCGATATTATTCTGGCCGAACCCGAAGCCCTGATCGCCTTTGCCGGCCCCCGGGTAATTGAACAGACCATTCGGCAACGGTTACCAAAAGGCTTCCAACTGGCCGAATTTTTATTGGAAAAGGGATTTGTGGATGCAATTGTTCCCCGCAGCACTCAAAAAGAAACGGTGACACGGTTATTAACCCTGCACGGGATTCCCAAAGGCGGTGATCAAAATGGAAGCATATAAACGCGTCGCCCTGGCGCGAAAAAAAAGCCGCCCGACGGGCCAGGATTTTATTGATAATCTGTTCACCGATTTTATCGAACTACACGGCGACCGCTGTTTCGGCGACGATCCGGCGATGATTACCGGACTGGGCATGCTGATGGACATGCCGGTGACTGTTATAGCCCAGGAACGGGGTAAAAACACGAAGTCCCGGGTTAAGCGCAACTTTGGCTCTTCCCATCCCGAAGGTTATCGAAAAGCGCTGCGACAAATGAAACTGGCCGAGAAATTCAATCGACCGATTGTCTGTCTGATTGATACCTCCGGCGCATTTTGCGGTATCGGTGCCGAAGAACGGGGCCAGGGTCATGCCATTGCCAACAATCTGATGGAAATGATGGGCCTTAAGGTACCAATCCTGTCCATCGTTATTGGCGAAGGCGGCAGCGGCGGAGCTCTGGCCCTGGGGGTGGCGGATGAGGTGTGGATGCTGGAAAACGCTATTTACTCGGTGATCTCGCCTGAAGGCTGCGCCAGTATTCTCTGGAAGGATGCCTCCAAAACCAAAGAAGCCGCCAATTGTCTGAAGCTGACTGCCCAGGATTTACTGGAACTCCAGGTCGTCGATAAGATTATTTCCGAAAACCATCGTGATTTTAAAAATGTTTATCGGGAATTAAAAATTGGTCTCTATAAAAACTTTCAAAAAAACCAGTCCCTGGATCATGAACAATTGACGGAACAGCGTTACCAACGCTTCCGCAAGTACGGGGCGATCGAAACGATTTCCGAATAACTTTCATGACATCCAGACCGAAACCGCAAAAAAAGCAGATAACTACCCGTTATGCTGCTTTTTTTTTATTTACCCGGGACCGAAATGATGATATTATGAACCATAAGTAGAAATTTGGATAAAATTCAGAAAAGGAGATGATGCCATGACTGGAGATAGAATTAAATGCGAACTTGTTTATAGTAAAATGCTAACCGCTGTTGAAGACATCATGTTGGAAGAGTTTGATTTGCCGGAGGGCTGTATTGATATCGGGATTTTTACCACTCAATATGACGGTGTCGGCTACTGTGCGGCCGATGAAGCCACCAAAGCCTCAAATGTCGAGGTTGTTTATATTAAAACCCTGTACGGCGCCGGCGCCGGACTTAATGACGGCCAGGTTTTTGGTGTCATTACCGGACCCACCGTTTCTGACGTTGAAAGTGGACTCCGCTATATCCGGGACTACGCTGAAAACAAATCGAGCATCTACAGCGTCAATGACGATGACAGCAACCTGATTTATGCCCAGCTGGTGCCTAAAATCGGTAAGTATTTTTCGAAAACCTATGGCCTGCCGATCGGTTCATCGATTGCGTTCCTGTTTGCTCCGGCCCTTGAAGGGGTGGTCGGAATCGACGAAGCTTTAACGGTTGCCGATGTCGAAGTCGTCAAATTCTTTGGCCCCCCAACCAACTCAAATCTGAGCGGCGCCATCCTGACCGGGACCCAATCCAATTGCCGGACCGCCTGTGAAGCCTTTAAAAACGCCATTATCAGCTGCGTCGAAGATCCGGTTGATTATTGATCCTTGTATTTATATTAAAGCAAACAAAAAGAACCGTCAGCTGACGGTTCTTTTTATGTTCAGAGCGATGTTTAATAATAATACATGGATTGCATCATCGATGCGACAATGGCCATCACAATACTTGAGAAAATGATGGAAAGAACGATGCCGATTGCCATAAAGATCAAGGTCGCCCAGGCAAAGTGTTTTTTGGTAGTGCTGGTTTTGGAATCAACACTCCAAATAATCAGCATCACAATATTAACAATCGGTAAGTACAACAGCAATAGAGTCAGCATCCAGTCACCCAAGGTCATGGGGACTTCGGTGTTTTCTGAGGCCGCCTGACGTTGGGGTGGGGCCTGATATTGCGACGAGGTTTGCGCAGGTTCTGGAGTGGTTATGATCGTTTCCGAAACTAAGATTTCTTCTTCTACAATACCATCATCAATGATTTCATCCGCGACAATTTCGTGAGATAAGACTTCTTCATCTGGCGTTTCACCAGGAATCTCTTTCCCGGAAACATCATGAGAAAGATTTTCGTTGTCGAAAACACCGGCCGTGAAATCTTCTACCCCACTGGCGTTTTCCTTCAACACATTTCCACAATTACCACAAACCGCATCATCTGGACCGATACCGGCGTAACATTTGGGACAATACTTTGCCATTGCGCTCACATCCTTTTTATTTTATTTTATCATAAAAACATGATGATTTCAAAATATAATTCAGGATACAACTTCAATTTTCTTAATGACCTGATCTTCGCGAGGTTTGTCTGATCGATCCCGAGCGACCGCAACGATTGCATCCGCTGTTTCGATTCCTGAAATCACCTTGCCGAAAGCCGCATATTGGCCATCTAAAAATGGCGCATCATCGACCATGATAAAAAACTGGGAACCGGCAGAGTCCGGCATCCCGGAACGCGCCATGGAGATTACCCCCTTAACATGTTTCAGATCATTAACCACTCCGTTGCCAGAGAATTCGCCTTTAATGGTGTGTCCGGGACCGCCCATACCACTACCTTGGGGGCATCCGCCTTGAATCATAAAACCGGGAATGACCCGATGAAAGATTAATCCGTTATAGAAGCCGTCATTGACTAAGGTTAAAAAGTTTTCTACAGTTATCGGGGCAACTTCCGGATATAACTCCACTTCCATTGTCTGGCCATTTTCCATTTCAATTTTTACAATTGGATTTGCTGTTTCTGACATAATTCCTCCAAAAATTTCATTTAGTTTTTACTTCAATGTAGTATACACCAAATGAAATAAAATGAAAAGAGGTTCCCCAGTGTCTTAAGTTTTTTGAGAATTAATCTTTTAAACTGCGTAGCGATATTCACCCGTACTTTGATCCTGATCATAAAAATCAGCATAGCTGAGACTGAAGACATCTTTATTGATACCGGAAACAGCGATTTTATTTTTGATCAGGTATTGCCAGAATCCGGTGCCGGCGATATTTCCCTGAATAATTACGCCCTGAACGACGCCATTTTTGATGACGACTTTTTGATAATTATGGCGGTCTTCACGGATCAAGATCTCGCAGTTTTCTTCCGGTTCCGGGTTGATGTTCCCCAGCGACAGGGTGGTGAGTCCAAAGAAATTAACGGTATTTTTAAGGGCATAGCGGTCTTCATATAAGAGTTTTTGGCCCAGCATGTTAATCGCTGCAATCCGTCCCTGTTTCACGGCATTAGGCCAGATCCCGGCGATGCCGGTCACATCGCCGGCAGCATAGATATTGTCAATATTGGTTTTAAGATCGTCCCCCACCAGAATGGCATGATTGGTATCAATCCCCGATCCCTCAGTAAAGCTAAAGGCGGGCCGCACGCCGGCGGCAATCACAATCACATCGGCCGGAACCGCTTTGCCACTGGCCAGATGGATGGTTTTTCCCCGTCCAACCGCATCAACGTCAACCGAAACAACCTTATCATTTAAAATAAATTCCGCGCCCTGTTCTTCAAACAGCTGCTGGTAGGCCTGAGCCGATTTTTGATCCAGCTGTAAACTCATCACCGCTGCGGTCATTTCGATCACGGTTACCTTTAATCCCCGCTCCAGCATCGCCACGGCGGCGTCCATACCAACCAGGCCGGCACCGATGACCACCGCGTTTTTAGCGGTGTTGCATTCGCTATCCAGCAGTTGAGCATCTTTTAAATCCCGGAACCCATAAACGTTTTTTGACTCCCGCAGGCCCGGGATCGGTGGGATGAAGTAGGCAGCGCCGCTGGCAATCAGCAGCTTGTCATAGCTGATATCCTGATTGTTATAGGTTTTTACCGTCTTTTTCTGCGCATCAAGGCCAATCACGGTGGTATTATTAAGCCAGGTTATCCCATTTGACTCAAAGAAGTCGTCAGCAATAAAACTGATCCCTTTGGCATCTCGTTGATGACCCAGAAATTTATGGAGCATACAACGGGAGTGAACGCTGTCTTCTTTGGAGATAATCACCACTTCGGTATCCGGCTCTGAGGCTTTGATTGTTTTGGCCGCGCTGATGCCGGCTGCGCTGGCTCCAATAATAACAATTTTCATAGACTTACCTCTTTCACTACGATAGCTTTCTTGGGACAGGCTTTGACACAGCTGGGTCCATCCGGTTTATCATCGCAGAAATCACATTTAATGACCTTGGTCCGGGTTTGTTTATCTGGTTTTAAAACCCCATAGGGGCAGTTCATCACGCACATATAGCAGGCGGCGCATTTACTCTCATCATACTGTACATGCCCGGTTAAGGGGTCTTTTTCGAGGGCACCGCTCATACAGGACAGCACACATTCCGGTTCATCACAGTGACGGCAGAAAATCGGCAGATAGCCCTTTTGGGCATCAAATTTAATAAAGTTACGGGTTTCCGCATCAGGACTTTGCATATTGACGGTGTAAAAATTACTACCGGCTTCATGGGCACTGATACAGGCGATGTTGCAATTAAGACAGCCATCGCATTTTTCACGATCAATGATGATTCGTTTCATGATTACACCTCCTTAGATGTTTAACTCCTTGCGTTTCTTTTCAATGATCGCGTCCAAAGTTGCGGCAGCCGATTTAGCATTGTCATCAATGATCAGTTGTCCGCCGGTCAAATTCAACATATCCTGGGTGAATACCTGGACTGCCACGGGACTGCCGGTAACAAACGGTGGTAATCCTAAATGAAGCGGTAGTCCCAGTGCTAAACCAAAGGCCCCATCAGCCAACGCTTGTTCTTCCAGCCATTGTGGTGCTGATAAAACCAGCGGTAACTGCGGCAAATCGACGCCGATTGCTTCCGCCAGTTCGGTAGCCACCAGTTCCAGCCGGCCAATCGCCAGACAGGGGCCAAAGTTTAAGACCGGTGGAATCCCCAGACTTTCACAAACCGCCCTTAGTTTTGGCCCGGCCAGGGCTGCCGCTGAAGGTGACATCAGGCCGACATTTTCCAATCCGCCGGATGAACATCCCGCTGATAAAACCAGAATATCTTTAGCAATCAATTCTTTGACCAGATTAACCGTCAACACATCATGGCCGCCGGCTGTTAAGCTGGAACATCCCACCACGCCGGCAATCCCTTTGATTTCGCCTTTAACGATTAAATCGATCAGCGGCTTCCAGGTTCCGCCCAGGAATGATTTCAGGGAACCCTCGCTGACACCGGTTAAGGTATCGTCGTTGCCATGATCTGCATCCATATTTAGAGCAACAACGCCCCGTCGCGCCTGATACGATTCGATCACCGCATCGATAATTTCATTGCTCTGGCTTTCTTTTTCTTCAAAAACAAATGGTTTCATTTCGGCATTGGCTTTTTTGGAAACATCATCAAGACAGATCTGTTTGATTTTTAATTCGTCACAGATCGGTTCGATCCCCGGCAAGGTACAGTTGAATTCTGATAAAACGGCATCAATGGCGCCGGTGGCTAGAATCGCTTCACTGGTAAAATTGTTGCCGGCATGACCGTTGAATACCTCTTTATAGTGTTCGCCGCGCAACTGCAGGTCCTGACCGACACAGGTACAGCCCACCAGTTTAAATCCTTTGGCACCGACAGCTTTGGCTTTTTCAATGACATCGTTCTGAATCAGGCGATCCTGTAAGTAGGAAAAGATGGAATGTTGGTGGCCGGTAATCATAATATTAATATAATCCGTATCGATAACCCGTAAACCCACTGGTGCCAGACGGATCGATGGTTCGCCCAACATCACGTCGTTTAACAGATTGGTCAGTGTTAAACCATAAAGACCGGTGGAAATCCCCAGCTTTAAACAATTGAGATACATATCGACAGGATCCGAATTGAGATTGGTGGATGTTTTGACAACCCCGGCGAAAACTTCAGACTTTGCTCCCCCCGGCAGGATCCCCAATTCTTTCCAACGATCGAAACGCGGTTTATATGCCATTTTTTCAACCAGTTCCATTTTTATATAGTCGGGCTTATATAAATCAGCTAAAACCATGTCGGCAATTTTTTCAGCACAGACATGTTCGTCAGCTTCATTGACTTCAAAGATTTGTGCCAGTTTTGCCAGTGCTACCTTGCCTTTTAATACCCCTTTGCTGGCTGCTGTTTTCTTGAGCATCAGCGCAGTGTTTTCAACAATATGGATATAACAGCCAGACCCCGCAGAAACGGCGCGCAGGAAGTTTCTGGCCACGATGGTATCGGCAGTGGCTCCGCAAACACCCTTTGGTCCGTCCGGAGTAATTCGACATGGCCCGTTGGAACAGAGTCGGCAACAGATTCCCTGCAGTCCAAAACCACATTTGACACTTTGTCCTTCCATCCGGTGATGGGATGTATCCACGCTGAGATTGGAAATAAAGGTTTCCAGTTTTTGATCCGCACTTGCACAGGTTTTACAGCAAAAATTTGAATTCATATAAGCCTCCAGTAATTTATTCTTTGATATTCGTACTGATTTTAAATTTATTAGTTTCTTTTAAAGAATCACTCCTATTAAAATCATGTCTCGATTATAGAGTTAGAATAAATATTTGTCAAGAATGATTCATGATAAATATTTGCATATTTTACGATCCTCAAAAAAAATAAAAGTCTGATACCAGAGCATCAGACTTTTAAAATGTTAAAATTTATTCATTTTTATTGGTTGGTTAAGAGTGCTTTCTTATATTTTGATCAGGCAAAAAGTGACACTTCCATGCGATTCAGGGAAACGTCTTCGGGCAGTTTGTTCTTGAAATAATCGGCGAGTAATACTTCCAGTTCCGGATCATAATAATCACAGATACCGTTGTTTTCCTTGTTGTAGATATGCACGTGAAACTGCGTATTCGCGTCAAAACGCATCACTTCCTGATTATCCTTCAGTTTTAGGATCAAACCTTTTTCAGAGAAAGTTTCCAGGATATTATAAATCGTCCCCACCGACATGACGTATCCCTGATTTTCGAGGGCTTCCATCAACATATCGGCACTGGGATGAGAGGTCATTTCTGACAATACTTTTAGCACACTAATCCGTTGCGGTGTGGCTTTCAATCCCGCCCCGCGGATCATATCTGTATATAGTTGGATCATTTTATTTTTCATGATTAAGAATAACTCCTAACTAATAATTTGTTTATTAATTATATTACGATTATCCGATTTTGTCAAACTTCTTTTGTTTTTTCCAATAAAAAAAGCATCCGGTTTATTACTTTCTGAAAATTACTATAATTTGCCTAAGCAATTATTGTAATCAGATAAGTAATCACCGGATGCTTCGTTTTTTACTACATTTTTTTGATTATTCATCATTTAGTCATCTCTCACTCATCTCAGCTGCATCGATTTGGGAAGATTCGGTCGATTCTTCTGTGCCATAAATCCATCAGCTATGATTTCATCTCCAATCATTTCTTCTGCAAACAGCTCATCGTCTGCTGTCAGAATACGGGTTTCAACGGCAGCTGTCATTTCTCTGCCCTGATCTAATAATCCTCTTGACATACTCTCAACTTCAAAACCTTTTTCAGTTTCAGAGCTGAATAATTTGTCGCCGATAATTTCATCTGCGATTATTTCATCTGTCAGTGCTTCATCATCTGTTTGAAGTTGTTTTGTTTCTTTGGCAGGCATCATATCCCTGCCGCCATCCATAAATGCTCTTGGAAAACTTGTTTTTTCTGTCATTTCCTCGTTAAGGAATTCATCAGCGAACTTCTTATCAACAACGACTCCCGTTGTTATTACCATGCCGCAAAAACTGCATTTTGTATCGTCAATACTCAAAATGTAAGTACATCGAGGACAATACTTTGGCATTTTACTCACTTCCTTCCACCTGTATTTTATCATAAATTCACGATCTTTACAAATGAAAGCAAGGTTTATTGGCAGGGCAATGATGAAATAAAGGTTTGGTTAAGCTATGTAAACAGGCTGTTACAAAAATTCCTATTCTGCAACAGCCTGTCTAATAATATCTATAAAATGGTCTGATTAATGCAATTTCGTTTTATACAAACAAGGTTGTTCCGGCATTTTCGTTGCTGGCGATATAGGTTCCGACGCCAGCATACTCAATCCCGTCAATCAATTCTTCTTCCTTGATGCCCATCAGATCCATACTCATGGTGCAGGCAATAAAACGAACCCCTGCTTTTTGGGCTTTTTGGATCATCGTATCGAGATCATCGACGTGTTTCTTTTTCATAATGCCCTTAATCATGGCCGGGCCGGCACCGAGCATATTCATCATCGAAAGTGGCAATCGGGCTGCTCCTTTTGGCATCATCGCACCAAACATTTTTTCGATAAAGTTTTTGTTGTGGCCTTTTCCATCTCTTTTTCTGAGGGCATTCAGGCCCCAGAAAGTGAAAAAGAGGGTGACGTTTTTGCCCTGAGCAGCAGCCCCCTGAGCGATAATCATCGACGCTAACACCTTATCAAGCTCGCCACTGAAAACCACCAGGGTGGCATTTTTCTGTGTCGAGACAGCCGGCATCAGACTGCAGGTTTCCCCGGCATCGCCTTTGCGAATCACACTGATATAGCTTTTACCCTGGGTTTCCTGGGAAATCAGGGTATGTCCATTGGTTTCACACCAGCTTTTTATATCGCTGACAAAACCAAAATCAGTGGCGATAATCTGGACCAGATCACCCGCATCGACGCTTTGGACGGCTTCGTAAGTGGCCATTAACGGACCTGGACATTGCAGTCCGGTAACATCAACCTTTTTTTTGATTATCTGGGTGCCATCGCCGCCCTGATCCATATTGACGCTATTTGAGTCATCTTTCTTGGGTACGCACTCGCCGACGGTAAAATCGGGTTGTGCCAGCTGGTAGTGGGCGGTTTTATAGGTACTGTAACCACCTGATAAATTATAGACATTGGTGAAGCCATGGCCTTTTAAAATTCGGATCCCCAGGTAAGCCCGCTGACCGACCTGACAGGTCACATAAATAGGGGTATCCTTGGCGATGGTAATTTCTTCAATGCGGTCTCTTAAGGTATCTAATTCGATATTGACGGCACCCTTGATGGCCCCGGCGCTGAATTCAATCGGAGTCCGTACGTCCAGTAGAAATCCGCCGTTGGTGACAATATCGTCGATCTCAAACCATTCCACGGTTTGATAAACACCTTCTTCAATGTTGCTGGCAATATAGCCCAGAACATTGACCGGATCTTTGGCTGAAGAGAACGGTGGTGCGTAGCATAATTCAAAATCCTGCAGATCTAATACCGTCGCACCAGTTTTCATGGCGGTGGCAATGACGTCAATTCGTTTTTCGGTACCGTCCTGCCCAACGGCCTGAGCCCCAAGGATTTGCAGACTGTTGGGATCATAAAGAAGTTTCAAAGCAATATTGGTGGAATTAGGATAGTAACCGGCATGGTTGGCCCGATGTGCCATCACGACCTGATAAGCGATTTTTTTCATATCCAATTGCGCCGCATTGTTGCCAGTCGATGCAATTGTTTTGCTAAAGACCTTGGCGACAGCCGTTCCCTGAATACCGACATTCTTGGTCTGGATATCATTGATATAGTCGGCAACGACCCGACCCTGACGGTTTGCCGGCCAGGCCAGCGGGATGGCAGTCTGATTTTTGGTGACAAAATCCTGTACTTCAATGGCATCGCCAATGGCAAAAATATCCGGATAAACTACATCTGTTTCAGCATTGATAACCTCATAATTAGCAGTTGTGACAATGTGTCCCCGGGGACCGCATTTAAGGTTGGCATTTTTTGCCAGGCCGTTTTCCGGAACCACGCCAATCGCTAAAATAACCAGATCTGCCTGTAACACCATGCCACTTTCCAGCACCACTTCGGTTCCCTGTTTTTGGAAATGATCCACACCATCTTCCAGGATGAGATTTACGCAATTGGCATTGATTTCCTGATGGACCAGTTGAGCCATTTCGAAATCCAGGGGTTTTAACACCTGATTCATTTTTTCCACAAGGGTAACGTTGATGCCAAGTTCCTGAAGGTTTTCGGCCATTTCCACACCGATAAAACCACCGCCAATGACAACCGCCCGCCCCACCTTGCCGGCATCCACGATGGCCTTGATTTTATCAGTATCCGGGATGTTTCGCAGTGTTAAAACATTTTCGGCTTCGGCCAGTCCGGGAATCGGCGGTGCAATTGGTTTTGCCCCAGGTGATAAAATAAGCTTATCATAGGTTTCTGTATAAACCTGATCAGTCTGATGATTTTTAACTTCCACTGTTTTAGCAACTGGATCGATTCCGATAACTTCACTGAAGTTCCGGATATCAAGATTAAAGCGTTTTGACATCCCCTCGACGGTTTGTACCAGTAATTTCTGACGATCAGTAATCACATTGCCGATGTAATAAGGCAACCCGCAGTTAGCAAAAGAGATGTACTCATCGCGTTCGAACAATATGATTTCATCTTCTTCACTCAAACGACGCAAACGCGCAGCAGCAGTGGCGCCGCCGGCGACACCTCCAACAATTAATATCTTTTTCATTATAAATCCTCTCCGTATAAAGCCTGAATAATATTTTTGGCTGGTTTACTGATGACTTCATAATATATTTCATTTCCCGTCCGATATCCCTTAACGATCCCGGCATTTTTCAGCTTGGACAAATGCTGCGAGACCCCTGACTGGGAAACTTCAAGGCACTCTTCCATATAGGAAACGTTACATCGCCCGTTTGCGATTAGCCCTTTGGTGATGCACAGACGAACTGGATGCCCCAAAGCTTTTAAAATTTCTGCTGTTATCTCGTGATCTTTCAAATCCATTTCCATGAAAATTTCTCCTTGTGTTAACATAATAAATCAGCCTTACATTATTATATTAGACTTTTCTAATATGTCAAGCATAAATTTTTCTTATCCTTCAAAATTCTTTATCCAACATCAATCTATCTTGTCTTTATTTTGCAATTGGTTGTCATTCAACTCTTGTAATTTGCACAGATACTGTGTAGAATTGCTGGTTTATTGAACAGTCTGGGTATTTTCCTCCTTTATTTAGTTTCTAATTGCTAGTTGATTACACATTACCACATTCTAATTCATTAATCAAGAGGATAGTTTTGTTATTTTTATTTAACAAACTAATCGTTTTCGAAATTTGATAAATTAAAAATGCCCAGTTTTAATAACTGGACATTTTTCGGGGACGTTTTACTTTAAAAGAATTTAATTAGACTATGAGTCATTTTCGAACTCGCAAACATTTTATCACTTAATCATTACCGAGTATTTTATACAATAATCGGTACAGAGTGACTGCTTCCTCCTGGGTGATGGGCAGACACTGCTTGATTTTCTCGGGAATCTCGCTGGCTGGGCCTTTGAGTGCCTCACCGGCCGGAGTCAGTTTGATAATCACATTGCGCTCGTCACTGGAATCCCGGTTTCGTTCGATAAATCCTGCTGCTTCCAGGCGTTTCAGTAAGGGGGTAAGGGTTCCGGAATCGAGATACAGGTATTCCCCCAGGGTTTTAACGTTGATGGTTTGGTGTTCCCACAAGACCATCATGGCAATGTATTGGGTATAGGTCAGTCCGATTTCGTCCAAGTAGGGTTTATAGCGTTTGACCACTTCTTTAGCGCTGGCATAAAGGGGAAAACACAATTGGTTTTCCAGTTTCAGTTGTTCATTGTCCAAGTCAATCACTCCTTCGAAAAAATATATTAAACATTATACCTCACAATTCCATTGCCGGCAATTTTTTAATGGGCGGATTGTTCGCTCAGTAACTTTTTAATATCATTTTCGATTTTTTCAGGAGCATCAGTCGGGGCAAAACGTTTGACCACTTCGCCTTCTTTATTCACTAAAAATTTAGTGAAATTCCATTTGATATTGGAACCCAGCATCCCACCCTTTTCCTTTTTCAGATAGGTAAACAACGGATCGGCATTGTCGCCATTGACATCAATTTTATGAAAAATCTTAAAGGTGACCCCGAATCGGGTTTCGCAGAAGTTTTTGATCTCATCATCGCTGCCCGGGGCCTGGTTGGCAAACTGGTTAGAGGGAAAATCCAGGATTTCAAACCCCTGCTCCCGGTATTTATCATAAAGATCCTGGAGCCCTTCGTATTGCGGGGTCAGGCCACAACCAGTGGCCGTATTTACGATCAACAGCACCTTACCCTCGTAATTTTTGATGGAAACATCCTGGCCGCTGGCATCTTTGACGGTAAAATTATATATACTCATTATATTTCTCCCTTGCGTTATTAGATTGCATGCAATTATTATATACCACAATTTAATTTTGTCAAGAGCTTGTTAAATATTTATGATCTCCGCGGTGACACTTTGGATGTTGCGCAAACCGTTTTTGATTTCTTCTGGTGAACAGACGTGAATGCTCTGCGGCAGATAATTGAAAAACTCCCTGAAAACAATCACAATGCCAATTTCCCTTACCGTCAGTTTCATCATCCGTTGGTTTATCTCATTGACCAGGATAAATTCAACCCGTTCTTCTTGGACCAGATAGCGGACACATAAATTTTTGGCGCAGCTGATCAATCCATCTCTCAGCACGAAAATGTCTTTTTGGGGAACACCAACTTTTTCAAGCGACTGCGGCTGGCCTGAGATCGTATCTTGCGCGACGGGACTGGTATTCAAATCAAGCAGACTATCAAGCCGATCAAACGGGATGAATTTTTCCGTACTATTATTTTTACTGATTTTCTCAAAAGAAGGCAGCGATTCATTAATCCATTTTTGTGGTTGTTTTTCTACAAATAAAGCGCATTTGCTGAGAATGGAATGAGCTTTTTCCCGATAGTAGTCCAGAATTTCCGGATCTTCATAAATAATGGCACTCTCAAAATCACGATCGATGGTGATCACCTGTTTTGAGGTGATCACATAATTGGGGACAATTATGCTGATATCATCGTATATTTTGCTGCCCGAGTAAAAATAATAGGGTTCATATTCAATATTATCCAGACTTTTTAATAACAGCACCGTTTTCAGGATATCCAGGTTATTTCCCAGTTTTTTCTTATTAACTAAGGGAATAATGTTTTGTATTTTTCCGCCCTGGTTGTGACTATTGAGCCGCATAATCAGCTCAAATAGGAAATAATGCTTGAAGTTAATGGACATGATGACATGGGCATCTTCATGCCTGCCCATTTCTTCCATAAAACAGCTACGGATGATCCCTTCAATTTTTACCTGGCCCTTGATGATCCGGGCTTTTTCAGAAGCCAATTGATTTTTTATCAGATATTCTTCGGTTTCAATCCAATTTTTTTCGGGTTTAACCTGATTGCAGATTTCACCAAAAAGAGCAAAAATATCCTGACTGTTTTTTAATACTTCGCGATCATCGTATGCGTTTTCAAAGAGCGTATACAACTGCTTCTTTTTCTCTTTGGTCAGGTTTAAAGTGACCATTATTTTACGCAGATGTTCCAAATTCATCTTGCGTTTACCCGACAAAAAATGCTGGAAGGTTGATCGATCCACCCCCACTTCTTTAGCGAGTGAAAATACGGTCATATTTTTTTCTTTAATCAGTTCTTTTAGGATATTGCCGATTTCCTGGCTCATTTTATTCCTCCGTCTCACTGAATTAAAAAGCGCACGTCAGCCATGGGCAACGCACGCTTTGTTAAAGATTAACTAAATAATGTCGAATCAGAAAATGATTATACTTTATTTTTCTGTCGGGAATCTATTTCAATTCAAGCTAAATATAAGCAAGTTCTTTTTGTTTTTCCAGTTGTCTTTGTGCTGCGTTAATCACGTCTTCCGTTTTATCGGTTTCATCATATTTGGAAGCAAAGCCAAAAGATACCGATACTTTTATGGATTGCACCTTAATCTCACTCATATTCTTTTTAAACCGTTCCAGGGCTCGTTCAACCTTGGCGCCTTCCGTTCTCGGCATCAGAATAACAAACTGATCACCTTCGTAACGGGCCACTACATCATCGCCCCGCACCCCATATTTAAGCACCTGAACTGCTTTTCGCATTAAAATATCACCCACCGCATGGCCATACTCGTTATTAATCTTGGACATGCCATTGATCGTCATGAAAATGATTGATAATGGATATTGTTGACTTTCATCCATTCTTACTAATTCTTCGTCATAGAATTTGCGATTGTAAACCCCGGTCAGTTGATCGTAAAAAGACAGGGATTCCATGTTCTGATCCATACTGTTTTTTTCTTTGAGCAGATCTCTAATCGAGGTTTTGTTCTCCGTAACATCCTGAATAAAACAAACGATCCCGATGATTTCACCCGTTCTTGTTTTGATCGGCGCCCAATGATTTTTTCCAACAACAACACCGCCATGGCTACTTTCGTACTCTTCAATGGAAGAAAATTGTTCACCAGCCAGAACGCGGTCAAAAAAAGTCTTTAAGTTATCGCATTCTTCATAATTTTCGATGATATCGAGAATCCGCGTTCCAATCTCGATGTCGGCGCCCCATTGTTCTTTGGCCATCGCTTTATGGCGATTGTTGAAGCTCAGATATCGGTATTCGCGATCCAGCCCAAAAATCATAAAATCATGCGTTGTTTCAAGTATGGTCTTCAGCATACTGTTGGCTAACTCTAACTTGTCCGTCAGCGATACAACCGCTTCTTCAAATGACTGTTCTTCTATTTTTTTTCGATTATCTTCATTTATTGTATCAATATTAACTACGCTCATATTTTTATTCACTAAGCCTCACCTCCAAAATTATTCAAATCTTAGATTCAATTGATTTATGTTCCTTTAAATTGGTAATAATGTATATTGTAACATTTCCATGTGCAAGATTCTACTTTTTTCTCCTGAATTTTTGCTAATCTGGTTATTGCTATCATGCCGTGAGCTTAGTTTTTTTACATTTGTTAAGTTTTCAACAGATTAGAGTCTGATGCCTTCCGGAAAGCCGACTGAAAAGCCTGGCTGTTTAAGTATTTTTCGATTGACAAAGCTGACTTTTTCAAGGGCGTTACAGCCGAAAAAGGCGTATTCCCCAATCGTTTCCAATTCTCTGGGCAGATGAATCTCAGTCAGTTTTTTGCAGCTGTAGAAACAGCTGATGCCGATATGCTTTAACTGATCTGGCAGGACGATACTTTTAATCTGGCTACAGTCCTTAAAAACGTGACTGCCTAAAACTTCCAGTTGGCTATTGCCGGGAAATTCCACCACTTCGATCCCCTGGCAACCGAGAAATGCCGCTTCTTCGATTGCGATCACGGCATCCGGAATCACCAGTCCGGCCAGCGACTGGCAGCCTTCAAAGGCTGAGGTGCCAATAACTTCCAGCACTTTGCAGTTGCTCAGATCGATATTTTTCAATGCCTGGCAACCATAGAAAGCAAAATCTTCAATCGCTTTCAGCGTGCTGGGGAAACTGACTGTCTCCAATTGTGAGCATTTATAAAACATACTGCGTTTGACTACCTCAACCCCCTCGGGAATATGGACTGATTTTATCTTGCGGTCATGACGGTAGCCGTGATTAGCTGCCGCCTGAAATTCCGGCGCACTTTTAAAAACCAGTTCTTGTCCAGTTTCTTCAACCTCTTCCGGCTCAAAAGCAGCTGGCATCTCGACTGGGTTTTTATCAGTCACATCCCATTTTTCCAGGACGTCTTTTTTCTCTTCCAGGGTCTGATTCATCAGGAAAAAATCATTTTTCAAGCTGTTCAGTTCCTCCCGCACCGGGTTTGGTTCCGGGATGAAAAACTCGGCAACCGGCTGGCTGGCTTCATATTCGCTGCTGGTATCAAACAAATCTCTGGCATCAAACAATTCATCGTCATACGTCGGCAGCGCCTCATTGGATTTTGCAATATTTTCGTTAAGGGTTTGTAACTCCATTGCGGCCGCATCGATATTCGCCTTCACAACATTTAATTTCTCGCGGGAAATTTCCAGTTCCTGTCTGCTGTTTTCCAACTCGTTGTTTAAACGTGACAACTCCGCTTCTTTGACTGCGATGACCTGATTGATCCGCATCAGTTCGCGGCTGACCGGTGAAGGGGTGATGGTTTCAAGAATAGTGGCGGCTGCTTCGGGCGCTGCAATTGACTCAGGTTGCGGTTCAAAGATGACCAGATAAAAATCTTGATCCTGGCCCAGTGACGCTTGCTTCAGCATCGGGATTACCCTGATGATCAGCCCGCTACTTTCACCGTTTCGTTTCGCAGACAATAAAGGAGAAACAGCCGCGGCCTGGGTAGTAACCGCCTTATACAGAGTGGTGTTCAAATCACGACGCACCTTTTTTCGGGCCATCTTCAGGACGTTGTTTAACCCGTAACTGCCCTGGGCCGGTTCCAGATACAATCCGGTGTGGCCATGAACATAGCGAATATTTCCGAGGTGATCAACCAGTACCCCCGCCGGGGCATATTCTTTTAGCAGGGCTTCCCGGGTCAGCTCCGCGATGGTCATCTTTCGTGGCCCGACCTTCCGGGCAATCGTTAAAAAGAGCGGCCACTCCAGCGCCCCCGATCGTGGTAAAAAACGCTCCACTAACCGATAGTGCTTCTTCATCCAATCTCCTGCATCTGCTTTATACTGTTGTTCCATAACCAATTCCTCCATATCTTTGTATCTCACTTTCATACAGCAACGAGTGGTCTCCGCCGCCTAAAATGGCTTCTGATAGACTGCCGGCATAATGAATTTATAATTTGTCTGCCGCAGATTAAGGGATTCTGCATGACCGATAAACAGATACCCGCCGGGTTCGGTGTGATTAAACATTTTTTCCACCAACCGGTCCTTGGTGGCCTGATCAAAGTAAATCATCACGTTACGACAGAAAATGACATCAAACTTTTTCTTAAAAACAAAGGTTGGAGTCATCAGATTAAAGCGACGAAAAATCACTTCTTTCTTGATCTCATCCGCCACGACCATCTGGTTGCTGTCATAATTGTTAAAATAACGCAGTTTCCAATTAGGCGGCAGGACCTGAATCCGGTCCTTATCGTAAATTCCCGCTCTGGCCGTATCCAGCACCTTGTTTGAGATATCCGTAGCCAGCAACTTTTTGTCCCAGTGATGGGCGTCCGTGCCGAAAAACTCGGCCATAATCATTGCCAGGGTATAGGGTTCCTCGCCGGTGGAACTGGCAGCGCACCACAAGCGAATATCGTGATTGTTTTCTTGTTCTTTTTTTTTCTTGAGGTAGGGCAAGACCGTATTTTTAAAATAGTCAAAATGCTCGGGCTCCCGCATGAAAAAAGTATGGTTGGTTGAAACCTTATCGATCAGCACCGAACTGGCTTCCCCGGTTGTATCTGAAACCAGATAATGATAATAGTCTGTAAAGCTATCAAAGCCTAACTCAACCAGCAGCTTATGCAGCCGGCCCATGAGCAGGAGTTGCTTTTCTTTTTTTAGTTCAATGCCATATTCGCAGTGAATATACTCCGTTAACATCGCGAATTCTTTTTCGGTAATTTGAATCATTTTTCCACATCCTCAATCCTGTTTTCATCGCTTCACCGACGGCCTGAAAAGGCTGATTTTACTGGTGAAACCTGAGAATAGTTTACCCCAGCGCGCTGTTAAAGTAAATACTGAATTTATCTGCTAATCCCCACACTTTGTCGAAATTAAGCTTGTCACCCGACACGAAAAAGTCTATAATAGAATAAATCTAATTTAGAATGGAGAATGAATATGGCTATCGTATGGACACCAGCATTATCAGTCGGCGTAGAAAACATTGATTCACAACATAAGATCTGGTTTGAAAAAGCGGATCAGCTTTTTGAAGCCGGGAAAACCGGAAAATCCAAGGAAGTGATTGCCCAGATGTTTGATTTTCTCGACGACTATACCAAACAACACTTTCGCGATGAAGAAGCGTACATGACCAAAATCAATTATCCTGAAATTGATGAGCAAAAGAAATTGCACAAAAATTTTATTGCCGAGTTAGCAAAACTTAAAGCCGATTTCGAGCAATCCGGTGGAAATATTACCCTGATCATCAATGCCAATCAGATGATTGTCGATTGGCTGACCAAGCATATTTCGACGATGGATAAGAAAATTGGCGCCTATGCGAAAACCCTGTAAAAAAGCAAACCGCAGTCTCGTCAGAGATTACGGTTTTTTTCTGGTTTTTATCTGTTACGGCGCCACCTGATGCTCATTGACTGTGTCAATGAACCCGATTTTTATCAGCACTTCCGTCAATTTTGTCATATCAAGTGATTTTGAGGCATAGGCATTGCAGCCGTAGTCAAAGGCGGACTTGACAATATCGGTTTCGCCCAGAACCGTGGTCATGATGATTTTGCTGGCGTCCGCTTCTGTGACTTGTTGCTGCCGTTCCAGATCGCGGATTGTTTTTAAGACCTGGATCCCGTCTATTTTTGGCATCATTACATCGAGACAGATCAGATCATAGGCCAACCCCTCTTTAATGGCCAGCAGATAGGCATCGATGGCTTCCAGGCCATCCACCACCAGATCACAGTCACCATAGCGGCTCAAAAATTTGGATAAAAATTTGCGGCTGACCATATCGTCTTCCACAATCAAAATTCTTTTCATTTCAATTCTCCCACTCGTTTCAAGTCTTCATCAGCTGCCATATTTCGTTGATTCGTTTTAAATACTCCGCCTCCTTTTCAACCCGGTTTTTTGTGATTTCCAGTTCCATTTTAAAAACCAGGTTCTTCAATTCCTCGGCGTTCATCTGTTCAAAGATTCCTTTCAGCTGATGGGCAATGACTTCCATCAATAACAGATTTTCCTGATCCAGCAGCTCATTAAGTCTTTCAATCTTCTGATTGACAAGACCTTGTTGCTGGTCATCAAGTGTTATTTCCGCCGCCAATCCCGATCGCACCAAACTTTCTTCTTTTTCATTAAAACGACTGATCATTGCCAGCATCAGTTTTTCGTCGGAGTTTTCGTGATTTCCCAACATTTTTCCAGGGCATGCTTCTTGTGGACGCGAATGGTCGATTCCGCGGTATCAATCAGGTTGAAACTGCCGGGATTAATCATCAGTTTACCGGCTTTAATTTTGGCAAAATCGAGAATATCGTTGATGATCCCAATCAGCACCGTCACACAACCTTTGGCGGTGCGCAGATTATCCTGCTGCTCAGCGGTCAGGGGTTCTAATGCTGTCAGATCAATCATCCCGACAATTCCGTTAAGCGGCGTCCGGATTTCATGGCTCATATTGGCTAAAAATGGAGTGTTATCATAAAAGTGCAGTCCCAAATTGCAAGGAAATGAGGTAAAAAAAATAAAAAGGACTGACTAATGATGAAAAAAGTATATAGTGCCGAAGAACGTTATGAAGCGTTGAAGCTGGCAAACGAAATTGGCAATAAAGCGGCCGCAGAGCGGTTAGGCATAAAAATCGATACCTTGTACACGTGGATCAGCAAAGCTAAAACCGGAAAGGTTGGTTTTTGTGATAATCCAGGGAACGTCCCAATAACAGATCCCAATCGTTTAAAGCAGCTCGAAAAAGAGCTGCGTGAAGCCAAAGAAGAAATTGAAATTCTTCAGGATGCGCTTGGTTTTTTTGTCAAGCGCCGAAAGAAATAGCAAAACAGCAGCGTATGTCATATATTAACGACCGTCGCGACCGTTGGCAGGTTGCCCTGCTCTGTCGTACGCTTGGTGTCAGCGAATCGGGTTACTACAAATTTCTGCGGTCAAAAAGTAAACCGGATAAGCACGCAAATCTTTTGGCGCAAATCCATGAATTAATTCAGGAAGACGAAGAAAACGCCAATTATGGTGTTCGACGTATTTATGATTATCTTCGATTAAATCGGAACTATCATGGGAGTTTAAGGACAATCTACCGCATCTGCAAAGAAAATAATCTGATGATCCGCATGAAGCGTAAACCCAATGGGATCACGAGAGCCGATGCCGAAGCGCAAAAGTCTGAAAACCTCATCAAACAGGATTTCACAGCGGAAGCGCCGAATCAAAAATGGCTTACTGATATTACAGAAATCCCCTGTAAAGATGGAAAACTTTATCTGGCACCCATTTTTGATTGCTATGACGGCAGTATCCGGGGCTTCAGGATGGATGACAACATGCGGGCAGACCTTTGTGTTGAAGCGTTTCAGAACGCCTGCAGAGATGATGGTGCCGAAGGAATGATTCTTCATTCCGATCGGGGCACGCAGTTTACCAGCCAACGCTTTCGAAAGGTATTAAAAAAAGCAAATGCCATCCAGAGTATGAGTGGCACCGGCCGCTGCTATGATAATGCCCGGATGGAAAGTTTTTTCGCAACGCTGAAAAAAGAGAAGCTCTATAAAATTAATACCAAAAGTATGCCCATGGTTGAAGTCAAAACGATTGTTTACCGCTATATCCATTATTACAATCGACGACGAATTTACAGCACAAATAATGGATATCCACCGCTGGTTTATCGGGGACTATTTTACGATAACCAGCAACTCGCTGCATAGTATGGGGTATGTCAAGTTTTGATTATTGTTTTGGAAGATGATCGAGGGCTCTTCTACCCTTCTATGATAGGGGATTGGATAATTCCTTGCAGGTTTTGACTGAACTAATATTGACAATTCCAAATTTCCGATATGAGTACTTTTTTGATGGAGCAGTCAACCGCCCTGACCGAATATGACGAGGCGCTTGTCCGGCGACTGATTGAAAAAGTTAAGGTCTACGAGGATAAATTCACTGTGGAATTCAAATCCGGTGTGACGGTAGATATTGAAGTAAATTAAAATCGGGTAGGAGGCTGACCATTAATTGATCAGCCGACCTCCCACACCACCGT
>NZ_JBDODG010000042.1:0-93978 GCF_039830195.1 Acetobacterium sp.
CGGTGGTGTGGGAGGTCGGCTGATCAATTAATGGTCAGCCTCCTACCCGATTGTAGATTAAGAAATAAATACATCTTTATCGGATTAAATAGCGACATTAAACTGGACAGTTGTTTTATTGTCATGTAAAATGATTTTATAAACCATAAAGAGAAGGTGCCCTGAATGTTTAGTATTGCAATCTGTGATGATCAGCGTGGAATCTGTTCGGAAATTGAAAGTATTATTTTAGAGTATAAAAAATCAACCCGGCTGGAAATGCAAATCGAAGTGTTTTATTCGGCAGAAAAACTTGGTATTTATATGGAACATGAACATAATTTTGATTTAATCTTTCTGGATATAGAAATGAAGGGTGTAAATGGTCTTGATCTGGGCCGGAAAATTCGCGAAGAAATGGATAACCAGGTCACCCAGATTGTCTATGTTTCGGGTAAAGATAGCTACTTTAAAGATTTGTTTGAGGTTCGGCCAATGCATTTTCTGTCAAAACCGGTGGAGCCGGATAAGGTAATCAAAGACATTGAACTGGCCATGAAATTAGCAAACCGTTTAGGCGGCATTTTCAGCTTCAAAAAAGGATCGGAGACACATAAGCTTCCCATCAAAAACATTATCTATTTTCAGAGTGTCAACCGAGAAATCAAAATTGTGACCACGACCGGGGAAGAATTATTTTATGGCAAACTCCAGGAGGTGTTTCGTCAAGTCGCTAAATACCGGTTTATTAACATTCACAAATCGTATATCATCAATTATGAACAGGTAGCGAATTTTAAGTATGACGAGGTTCTGATGTCGAATTCGGACTGTCTGCCAATTAGTCAGTTAAAACGAAAAGAAGTTAGAGGACTGCAGATGAAATACGAACAAGAGAGGTTTCTTTAATGGCGCTAAGCACCTATGAGATGGTATATTTGATAACCAATATTTTTGGAACATATATCGTTTATAAATTTATGCATATTTTCTTTGAGACCAAAGAAGCCAATCATAAGATAGAATTCTTATCCTATGCGGGATATTACATATTTATAGCACTGGTATATTTGATGATCAATATACCAGTTGTTACGATGTTCGGTAATATCCTTGCTTATTTAGGGTTGTCATTTAACTACAAAGCTGGGATTAAGCGGCGTATTTTGTCGGTATTGATGATTTATTTGATTTTGATGTGTACTGAAGTGATTGTTGCATTGCTTTCTGGTTATTTTCATTTCCCGTTGATGTCAACTAACAATTATTCATCTGAATATGGGCTCGTCATAGTTCAAATTATTTCATACTTAGTCGTTCGTGTCCTAAACAATTATGAGAATATCAGGCAAGGAGAAATAATCCCGATTGCCAATTGGATCGCGATTATTATAATCCCGATTTCATCCTTATATATCATTTTAACCTTATTTCAAGCAATGGGTTTGTTCTGGGAGCAGGTTCTGCTTGGAGTGGTGCTCATACTACTCATTAATTTTACAACCTTCTATCTATATGATGTCATCTCAGCTTCCATGGTCGATAAAATGGATAAAATTTTGCTTGGACAGCAAAATAAATACTACCAAAAACAATTCGAACTTATGGAGTCATCCTTAAAAACAACGAAGGCAATGCGGCATGATCTGCGAAATCACTTATCGGTTATCTATGCATTGCTTGAAAAAGAGGAAAGAGGAGCTGCTTTAAAGCATTTAGCAAAGATGACTGATGTTTATGACGATAAGAAACAATACGCGTGCACCGAAAACATCGATATTGACAGTATTTTAAATTTTAAAATTCAGGCAGCAGAGCAACAAAATATAAAAATTGTACTAGATTTGAGTATTCCCGAAAAAATGGACATTCCATCATTTGATTTGGCGATAATTTTGGGGAACTTACTGGATAACGCAATTGAGGCAGTTGCTGAGTTGGAAAAAGAAAGACAGATAAAAACAAAAATAAGCTATGCTAGAGGACGCTTAATTATTCTGGTGGAGAATCCTTATCAGGGTGAACGTGTAAAAGTCGGGAATCGTTATCTAACAACAAATAAAGAGCCAAGCCAGCATGGTTTAGGCCTGGAAAATATAAAAAGTGTATTACAAAAATACGATGGGACGATGGAGATTACCCAGCAGAAAGAGGTCTTCTCAGTTTCCCTGCTGTTGTTTGTATAGATCGTTGTTGCGAGCATACTTTTAATAAGATTGCTTGTTTTTTATTTGAGTAAAAAAATCTTAGTTCACTACAAAAAAATATATTAATTTCAACATAATCTCGCACAAGTGAAAATATATGGTAGATTTAGGACATAAAAGATAAAAAGAGGAGGTTGCTTTGAAAAATCTATTATTAAAGTGCTATCGGGTGATTGCAATTATGGCGTTGATGGTAACAACGTTAAATGTCAATACGGCTTGTTTTTTTATTATGCACCAGCCCAAATTACCTGAGGGTGCAGAAAAACTCAAAAAGTTTAAATGAAAAGCGCAATGACGAGGAGAATTACAGATATCCTTATTAGCAATGAAATCATCATAGCAAAGAACAGAAATTTGTATACCTATGGTTTACAGCAAGGACTGTTGATGATCCTCAATGTTGCTACGATTCTGGGAATCGGGATTGTGTTCAATATGGTTTGGGAAAGTATTATCTTCCTTTTAACATTTGTACCACTTCGTTCCAACGCCGGTGGCTATCATGCAAAAACACAGTTAAGATGTTATTTGTATTCAGTTGCAATGATTACGGTGACTTTGGTAGGTATTAAGATTGTACCTTGGACAGGGGTTATTTGTTTGTCGTTGACAGTAGTTGCAGGAACGATTATCTTTTTCCTTGCGCCAGTGGAGGCTGTAAATAAACCGTTAGGACAAGTCGAAAAAGCTGTGTATAAAAAAAGAACACGTGTCTCTTTGGGTTTGTTTGTATTTTTGGTTATGCTATTTTGTTATATTGGTCAATTAGCGATTTCAGTTTGTATAATGATGGGGAACGTTGTGGTTGGTATTGTGCTTGTATTGGGAAGAGTTAAGTTATCACAACACATGGTCGTTTTTACACACTAATTTAGACTTGACATTCTTGATTAGAACAAAAATTTAAAATTATTATAAAAATTATGTGAGGAAAATAGTAGTGATAATAATTATTTTGGTTATATTGATTATACTGGCAAATGACTTAGGTGGATATATATATGGAGTCAAGAAAATCGATTTAGCAGAAGAATACTCGCGTAAGTATAATAATATAAAAAAATACCCCACAAGTAGTTCATTAGAAAGTCAATTGTTCAAAATGAAAAGTTCATATAAAACAAAAACCCATGAGTTGTTAAAAAATATGGCACTTTTATATGTTTTCTTAGGTTTGTTTACGATCGGATATAGCACCCTCTTTGAGACAAAAATTAGGACTAGCATCCTTCCCGATATTTTTATTAAATCACTAACAGGCACTATGAGCTTTCTTTTAAGTGTTTGGGGATGGTTGCCAATATTTATTTTGTACTTGCTTATTCGAAAAGCATTAGGAATAGATGAGAAGAAAGATGCTAAATTAGAAATAGAAAAAGACTGTATTAACGAAGCGTTAATAAGAAGAAAATCTGAAGAATGTTCTAATCAAACAAAATTGTAATGCCGGGGGTTAATGGTGCGCTGGTAGAAGCTGTTAGAAATATTTTGAGGTAAAGCATGGAAAAATTATTAAAAAGCCATAAGGTCAGATTGCTTATTCTTGCAACGGCAATTTCTTTGCTTGCAGGGGTATTCACAATAAAAGAGGGAAACGTTGAACATGTTTTGTATTTTGATTTCCTGGTGCTTTCATTACGCTGCATAGGCATATTTCCGAATTTCCTGCTGGTGTGGGAATTAATCCATTGCAGTTCGTAGCAAATGTAGGTGTAATCTGGCTAATTCTGTTTTATTTGCCTAAGATATTTCGCAAGTTGGTGTTGATGGTACGAAAAAAGAAAGATGACGTTTGATACTAACGATAGATTGTTTTTTTGAAAAAGTGAAAAACAGACGCTTTGCGTGGAATAATAAAAAACCTGAGCAATTTATTAGCTAACATGTATCGTACACATTTATGTTCAATTATGACAAAGACCACTGTATTATTCAGGGGGAAAACCCTTTTATGAGAAGTGTTTAAAAGTTGGGGATCGATATCTCACAACACGCAAAGAAAAAGCGTACATGATCTACGCCTAGAGAACGGAAAAAAAGCTTTAGAAAAATATGACGGGTCGATGGAGATTGAAGATGCGGGAAATGTTTTTTCAGTTCAGCACCTGAGGTTCATATAAAATGAGTTAGAGGTATGTAATGTCTCAAGATAAGAACAAGGAAGTATTTAATTACGATAAAATTTCCCAAAAGTATTCAAAACTTTTTAGAAATCCGAAATATGAAGTTTATGATTTAGAAAAATTTGTATTTTTAATTGAAATAAAAGTTGTACATAATGAAGAGTTAAAACCCAAAATATTTGATCCATTAGAAACTATCTTGTACATAGTGATGGTTTTTATTATTGCATCTACAGTTTTACTATTATGTAGTCAAGACGCATTTTTTTGTGTTTTAGTGATGGCTGTGTTTACTTATATCGCTTTATTTTTTATGGTAAATATTTTAAGAACTAAGTCAATTAATCAAATGACAGAATATTCAAAGGCTAAAAAGAAGTACTTAATCATAAAGAAATGCATTGAAAATGAAATTGTGAGACGCAAAGACAATGATATGAAAAATACTTATGAAGATATGTTAGATTTAATTTAGTCGTTAGTAAAAAAATTCAAAGGAGCCAGTAACATGAGATTCTTAATAGAAAAAATTCCCGAAAATAATGATTTTGATCCTGAGAATGAGGGTTATCATGCCATTAATGAGCCGAGCTTTTTAAAACTTTGCTTGATGACTATTCCGGTTATTCTCATTTCCATGTTTATCATTGGACTAATGTTAAAGATCCGGTTAGGAGCGGATTATCATTTGAATATGACAAACAGTTGGCGAGACGTTTTTTTGTTCGTAGTTTTGATCCCAATTCATGAAATGCTGCATGTAATACTTTATCCGGATCGGATTTTGTTTACAGAATTTATTGGTGGTTATAAAGGGTCGATTTATCGATCATTTTTTGGAGATATAAAAAAGGAAAGGCTGTTATTACTGCTGATATTTCCGGTCATTATTTTAACGGTTATACCCGTTCTATTTTTAATGATCTCAAATATAAATTATCCACTTTTGTCAAAAATTGCCCTGATGAACATGGTACTATCGAGTATGGATGTTCTGTCATTTTATGGGATTTTAAGAAAAATTCCGGCGAATGCGAAAATTCGAAATAAAGACTATCGTTCATACTGGAGATTTTAATCGCGGAGGTGCTTGAAAATGAAAAAACAATATTATCTCGATTTAGGACTATTAATCATTATCCTGGGATTATCCGTGTACTTAATGTTTAGAGTTGAGAATCCCGTTTATACCATAATTTTGATTAGCTTTGCCGTCATATTCTCCTATATCAATTTGAGATTTAGAATCATCTTTAAATATCCGTATGAAGGGAAGCTAAGTATTGGCAATTATTTGGGGTATTTTGAAATTCTGTTGGGAAAGTTGTTGTACATCATTGGCCTATTAAATCTAACAATTACGAATTCTGATAAGCAGCATAATTTTATCATCTACGGTTTTATTCCTGTTATCTGGTATCTATCGATGTTCCGCAATACGGCTTATATCTGTAATAATAACTTAATCTACAATTTTTCAAGGGTTATTGATATCCAGGACATTGATCGGTACGAGATGAAGAAAAAAACGTTGGATACATATTCTCTAGTTGTCCATATGAAAAACAAAGAAGTGCTGAAGCTGGGTCTGAATGATTTTAATTATCATAAATTTCAATTGCAATTGAATAACTGAATGATAAAGAAATTTCAAAAAAGAAAGGTCATTATTGTGCGGATATTAAAAAAATCTACCCATAGCTGGTGATAGCATTAGAGATGGGTTATATTAGTATCATCTTAAAAGTGAAAAATCTGATAAAATATGGATCTTATGATTCAAACTTTAATTCCCCCTCTTTTGAACATGTCATATTTAGACTAATGGAGAAATCATGCTGTTAAAAATATTACTTAAGAATTTTCGCAGTAGTCTAAAAGACTATTTGCTATTTTTCATTCATCAGAGCCTCATGGTCGTTATTTTTTTTGTGATGACATTCTTTTTCCGAATTGCCTTCAAGGTGAGCGAGATGGATGATGTTAGCTCCCTCGCTTCTTTTATTTATACTGCCGTTGTAATTGTCGTAATCATTACACTGGTATCAACCAATATGAATTTGCGAAATTATTTAATGATTCGAAATAAAGATTATGATTTTTTAGCGATCTTAGGTATCCGTCCGCAAATGCTATATTTACTCTTATGCGTTGAATTTGCAATGGGAAGTCTACTGGCAATTCTGGTTGGACTTCTGGGCGGAAGCTTTTGTGTGCTGGGAATTGCTGATTTACTCGGTAAGTCAGGCTTTCAAAATGATATTTTAATGGTCTCAATTTGGAATTATCTTAATAGCAGTTTCATATTTATTGTGATAGTCGGGATCTGCATGATCGTAAATTGCAGATGTTTTAGTCGCCCAGGCAAAAAAACAAACTCTGAAAGTGCGATGGAATGGGAATCATACAAGGCTTATGATTTGCCCTTCTTATTAATCGGAGGTCTGCTTGTAATTGGGATTCTGGTTAACTTGTGGTTTTATTACAGTGTGCTTAATAGCCTCATTTCGATGATGCTTTTGGTAGGGAGTGCTTGTCTAATTGTTTTTTCAGGTAGTCGGTTTATTTTCAAAAAAATGAGAAAAAATAAAAAATGGTATTATCAAAATTTGTTAACCAGTAATCGCATGATGTATCAATTTAATAAGAATAAAAAACTCTTGTTTACAATATTTAGTCTAAATTTTCTGATATTCTATTTAATGGGGAGCATCACCGCCTCATATGGAACCTTAATCAACGCTGAAGATCAAGAAAGTTATCCTTACGATGCTGTTGCGATATCAGAACTTAAGATGGATGAGAATAGAATTAATCAATCAGGGATAACAGCGTTTGAGACGATCCCAATTCTGCCGGTATATGACTCGAATGACAATAGAGAGCCTCATTATTGGGGGATATCGCTTAATAGCTATTTCAAATTAACGGGTAAAGAGGAAGCACTGGGTGGAAATGAGATTATTTTAATATCGCAGCAAGAGGATGTTCAAAATGGCGTGACAGCCGCTGCGACAACGGCAATGAAGCGAGCCCTAACGATAGCGGGGAGTAGCAGCAATTATCAGATCCAGAAGTATTTTCAAGAAATAATCTTCGGCAAAATATCAAATAAGAATTTAAACAACATCATTGTTTTTAGTGATGAAGAATTTCAACAGCAATATTCTGATGCCAATAATGAAATGACACTCTTTCTCGGGAAAATATCTATGAATTTTGACAAAACGGCATTTGATCAGAGTAATTTGTTAGTGACGGTGTACAAACAAGATATGTTGCAACAAATTAAAAATGAAAATCAAATAATGTTCCTCATTTTTATCTTATTAGGTTTGATCATGATGATTCAATTGGGAAGTTCGCTTTATTTTCGCTTTTTTACCGATAGAAATCAGTTTTTAGCGGATGCAAGATTTCTGAAACAGCTTGGTATGACCGACAAAGGAATAAAAAAAATATATACTAAAGAGACCGCTATGCTGATATTTTTACCGATTGTGACTTCTTTTTTATGGAGTGGGTTTTTCTTTTGTGCTGAAATGAAATTTCAAAATGTCGCTTTTTTAGAAAACAGTGGTTTATTTATGGCCTTTGGCATCAGCTATTTTCTGATTGAATTGGCATTTTATAAAATATTAGAAAGGCAGCTTGTTTCGCATGTGAGTTATGGTTGAGAAAAAATGGATATTTTGCAAATATGCAGTCTGAAAAAAAAGTACCGGAAAAAAATATCAAAAGGGACAGTGGTCGAAACAGTGGCAATTGATGATCTTAACTTTAAGATTGAAAGCGGTTCATTTATTAGTATTATGGGAAAATCGGGTTGTGGAAAAACAACGTTGTTAAAATTAATTGGTGGTCTCGATACGCCAACAGAAGGCGAAATACTATACAAGGGCAAGCCATTGACGAAATTAAGTCATGATCAGCTGGCTCAGTATCGCCGTGAACAAATTGGATTTGTTTTTCAGGACTATAATTTGATGGATAGTCTGACAATAAAAGAAAATATAATGCTGCCAATGTTATTGGACAATAAAAAGCTGAAAGAAATTGAAGAAAGTGTGATGTATTATGCCCAGCGCTTTGGGATCAGAAAGCACTTAAATAAATACCCAGGGGAATTATCAGGAGGTGAACAGCAACGAGCCTCTATTTGTCGCGCCTTATCAAATAACCCGAAATTGATTTTGGCTGATGAACCAACCGGAAATCTGGACTCGCAATCATCAAAAGAAGTGGTGAGGTGTCTTAAAGAAATGAATCAGGAATTGGGAAAAACGGTAGCTCTGGTTACCCATGATCCCTATATCGCCAGCTTTGCGGATGAGGTAATTTTATTAAAAGATGGTATAATAGAAAGATGCCTCGTTAATCATATGGAAAAGGATCAGTTCTTTAAAATACTGACTAAACATCTTAATGCATTTTGAGTAAATATTCTGTGCGATTTTTAGTGCCAATTCAATAGATTGCTGCATTTCGAGAACCGCTAATTAAAGTTTTAGAAAAGGGGGGCTTGTCTTGAACTCATTGAAAAAATCAAGCCATTTAAACCATATCTGATCATAATCATTCTTGTCATTTACATTGCAGTTATTGGCAATGGAAAGATCATTGCGTCTGAAAACCAATCGTTTTTTTATGCGGGGTTCATCAGACTCATTGTCGGTTTGTTAGTTGGTGTTTTTTTGTATATATTCAATTTAGATGATTTAAGATTGACTTTGAAAACTAATGTGCATGATTTAATTATTGCGATATTCTTGATCTTGTTTTATTACGCTCGTTATATCTCAATACTTGGCTTTTATGTAAATATTACAATTTCAATACCATATTTATTAGTTAGCTCACCAGTTATAGTATATGTTTTTCCAGTAGTAGCAGGATATTATTTCTCAAAAGGATTCGTTTCAACCAAAAATAATAGCGATGTGGGTAACTGAAATCTTATAGTTAATGTAGTTAAGTTGGATCTGTAAGGAGAATGGTGAAAACATGAAAAGAAAGTACGATATCGATTTAACCTTGTTAATTATGATGATGATATTATTCATTGCTACGGCAACAAAGATAGCTTATCATGGTTACGTAGTCGCCTTTACTGCTTTTTTGATTTTTTCAATTTATGAAAACATAAAATTTAAGATAGTTCTTGAATATCCTATGAAGGGCGTCAAAGTATTTTTGAAATAGCAATATTTATAATGGTTTTGACTGGAGAAATTACATTCATTATAAGCCTGGTAAACGTAGTCTATGTCAATCCAAATGAGAATTTGGATATAGATTGTATATGGCTTGTTAATATTGCTAATAAACACATGCATATTTACGACCACTTCTTACATCCAATCGGATCATCTAATCTATCATTTTAATAAACCGATAAAACTTGAATTTATTTCAGGATATGAAGTGAGAGAAAAAGCACTTGATACCTATTATTGTAACATCTACCTGAAGAGTGACAAGATCCTTTCTTTAAGGTTAAGCGAAAGCAGTTACCTGAAATTAGAACATTAATGCTAAAAATCATTGCTACAAAATGTAATACGAAATAACACAGGTATTTTTGCCATGTCGTGTGGATTCGTGCTTGATCTTATTGGATCTGGAAGTAGAAAGAGGAACTGAAATTGTCACATTACAAATCAATGATAAAAATTGCCATAACGCCCTGTCTTATTTTAGGCCTTGTTATTTTTAGGGACTATTTTATAAGATATCAGGCAGCTAACCTGCAATTTAATTTATTATGGTATCGCGTTTTGTTTGACTTATTTCTTTACATTTCAACAGGAATATTGCTGGCCGGCTTGTACGAGCGCTTTAAGAAAATTCGGGCGCTGAGAATGACAAAGGTTGTTTTGTCAGGTAATATTTTAATGTTGATGCTGTTTTGCGGAGTAAGTTATTTTGGCGTTCTATATTTTGCCAGCATCAAAGAATTTTTTGTTTTTGATTTTATTTTGATGGGCTATTACGCTTATTTATTGATTGATAGTTTAAGAAAAGAGGACTTGACATGAATAAAAAGATGATAAAAGTTGGTTTAATGATCGGCTACCTGTGTTTTTTTGTAGTGATGGATTTTTGGGTCATATCCATCCAGAACAGCTTTAATCCGCTGGAACTGAGGAGCGATATTTTTCATTACAGTCGTTTTTGGGGGATGATGCTGATTAATTTTTTGAAATGGTATGTTCTTGGTTTTTTGCTGCACTTTATGAGTAAGAGCGGAAAGCTGCGATTTAAAGTTGACCTCATTTATCTTGCTATTGCACTTATATGTGCAGCGATATATTTTATGATAAATTTTTGCATCCTTGTTCCGTTACCAATGATTTATAGCGGAAAATTTATGACGCAATTAATTTGCCTGATTCCGATTTTATCTGGCTTTTTTATGTTTGAAGGCGTGCTTGCCGTAAAAGAAATTGAAAACAGTTGACTTGGATTATCGGATAAAACACCTGATCAAAAAATAATATATGCACACAAGACCCTCCGGCTCTGGCGTTTGCCGGAGCTTTTTTTAGTCTATACAAAAAAAAGCGGCTGTGGGATAATAAACAAAACGGATACGAGTGAGGACACCCAAATGAGAATATTACACACTGCCGATTGGCATTTAGGCAAAAATATCGAAGGTCATAGCCGGATGGATGAGCAGGCCTGCTTTCTGGCGGACTTTGTTAAAATAGTTAAAGACGAAAAAATAGATCTGCTGATCATTGCCGGGGATGTTTATGACAGCTATAATCCACCGGCCCGAGCCGAGGAATTGTTTTATGAGACCTTAAAGCAATTGTCCGACGGCGGCAAGCGGCTGATTCTGGTGATCGCCGGCAATCACGACAATCCCCAGCGACTTGAAGCACCGGGACCGCTGGCCCGGGATCACGGCATTTTGATGGCCGGGGTGCCCAAAACGATCATCCCAACCGGAGCCTACGGCCAGCATCAGGTGGTGGCAGCGGGTGAAGGCTATATCGAGCTGGAAATTAACGGCGAACGGGCCGTGATTCTGCTGCTGCCCTATCCCAGTGAAAAACGGCTCAATGAGGTTTTATATGATCTGACCACCGCTGAAGACGAAAATCAAAAGTCGTACAGTGATCGGATTCACAGCTATTTTTCGCAACTGGAGTCGCATTTCCGGGACGATACCATCAATCTGGTGACCACCCATCTCTTTGCCATGGGCAGCGAGGAAGCCGGCTCAGAGCGGACCATTCAGCTGGGTGGTAGCTATATTGTCGATGGTCAGTGCTTTCCTGAAAAAGCCCATTATATCGCGTTGGGTCATATTCATAAACCCCAGGTGATTCCCGGTACCAATGGCCGGGGCCGCTATGCCGGGTCGCCGATTCATTTTAACCGCCGGGAAATTGCCTACGGGAAAAAGTGCCTGATGGCAGAAATTATCGTGGCCGATGGCGTGACCGTTAAAAATGAGATCCGCGAAATAGATCTGAAGGTATACAAACCGATCGAGGTCTGGAAATGTGACAATGTCGATGATGCCATTGCCCGATGCGCAGCCAATGCGGATCGATCCTGTTGGGTTTATCTGGAAATTGAGACGGATCACTATATCCGGGAAGATGAAATCAAAAAAATGAAGGCCCATAAGGATGATATTCTGGAGGTGATCCCCCGGCTGACCACCCTGGAAACCGAGGCCAGCTTGGAAGCCTTGACTGAGAAATCCTTTGGGGATGTCTTTAAAGAATTTTACCGCCGGGAACGGGGCACTGAAGCCGATGATGAGGTGCTGGAACTGCTGCTTTCGCTGGTTGTTGAGGAGGACAAACAATGAGACCAATCCGATTAAAAATAAAAGGCATTAACAGCTTTCAGGAAGAACAGCTCATTGATTTTGAGACCCTGACCCAGGCGGGTATTTTTGGCATATTCGGGCCCACTGGCAGCGGTAAATCCACCATTCTCGATGGCATTACTCTGGCGCTTTATGGTAAGCTGTCCCGCAACAGTTCCAATTACATCAATGTCAACGAAGAGAAGGCCAGTGTCGTGTATGAGTTTGTCATCGCCGGTGCGGAGGAAAAAACCTATCAGGTCAGCCGCGAGTTTAAGCGCAATAAGAACGAGGGTATCAATCAGGGAAAATGTCAGTTACTGGAACTACGCCCCGAAGGGTCCTTGGTGCTGGCTGACAAGACCACCGAGGTGACCAATGCCTGTGAGGAAATCATTGGTCTGGGTCTCATCGATTTTACCCGGACCGTGGTGCTGCCCCAGGGCAAATTCAGTGATTTCTTAAAGCTGGAGGGAAAGCCCCGCCGGGATATGCTGGAGCGGCTTTTTAATCTGTCCAAATATGGGGATGACCTTTCCAATCGGCTCAAATCGGAGCGCATCAGTGAGGTTGAAAAACTCAATCAAATCGTCGGCAGCATGAATACCTATGAAGGGGTCACTCCGGAAGCACTGGCAGAAAAGCAGGGCAGCTATAGGCAAAACCATCAGCAGCTTAACGAAAATCGGGAACGATTTGAAAAGCTCAACGGTGAACTGTCAGAAGCCAAGGTGTTAATGAGTTTGCTCACGGAGCAGCAGAATGCCAAAAAAGAGGCTCAAGACCTTGAAACCAGGCAAACCGAAATCACCGCCAAAGAACGGCAGGTGGTGCTGGGGAAAAAAGCCCTGGAAGTGCGACCCTTTCTGGAAGCTTTTGAAACCCTTAAAAAGCAGGTCGAAGCAAGCGGGAGCAGCCTGACCGACAGTGAAGAAAAGTTGGCGCAGCTGCTTGATGAAAAAGAAACTTGTGAAAAAAACTTTAAACAAACTGACGATTATAAAAGCGAAAATCTTTTCAAATTTCAGAGCAAGCTGGAGAAGGTAGCGGATGCCATTCTCTGGAAAGAAGCCCAATTAGTTTTGGAAACGGAAATCCGTGAGCTGAATAAAAAAATGGATGAGGAAAATCATCGCAAGGTCAGTCTGGAAAATGAAAAAGCCCTGCTGACTCAGGCGCTGGAAAAAGAAAAAAAGCAACTTGATGCACAACGCCGGGAGGAAAAGCAGTGTCGGATCGAACCGGATTATCGGGAAAAAATCAGCCGGGGGATGGCCATCACCGAGGAAATTATTCGGCTAAACAAAGAAATTGAAAGCGATGAGATACGGCTGGCGAAAAATCTGACGGAAACAAACAAGCTTCGTGAAAGCGAGCAAAAGCTGGCCGAACAGCAGCAGGTAAAAGAAACGGAACAAGCAAGTGTTGAGCAGGAGCTTAACGCTCATGAAAAGGCCCGGCCGGCGACCTGGGACAGCATCGGGAAGGAAAAAGAGGAAATCACGGGTATTAAAAATATCTTTCTCAAACAAAGGGCCAGTAAAGCGAGTCTTGAAGCGCTGGAAAGTCAGCTTGATACCCTGATTCAAACCATTGAGACTAAAAAGGCAGCGGAAAAGCTTTTAAAGGAAAAAAATGCAGCGGTAGAAATTGAACTGATTCATCTGGAAAATAAAAACATCGGGCTTAAACTCCGGGAACAGCTCCGAACCGGCGAACCCTGCCCGGTTTGCGGCGCAACGGAGCATCCGCTGACGGACTATTCAGACGAATCGGATGACGCCATCCGTGAGGAAGTCATCAGAAAGGCCCACCAGCAACAGGAGCGGGAATTGGCCGAACTGGCGGCAGACATTGCCCAGCTAACCGGCAGCTTTACCGTTCTGGTTGAAAATCAGAAGAATCTCAAAACTGAAATCGCCACGCTTGGTGACCCGATTCCCCCAGGACAGCCGGAGTTGCTGGAGGCCGCCAATACTGAGCTGAGTCAGGCTATGGAAGCCTGGGAAGTGCTGCTGAAAAATCTGGAATCACGGAACCATGAAGCAAAAAACCAGTTATTAAAGCTGGAAGGTGATCTTAAAGAAATAACAGCCGGTAAGCAAGCGCTGCTGTTACAGACCCAGGAGCTGGAAGAACTTATAAAGAATAAGGAAACAGCGTTACGTGAGCTGGTAGCTGAAGGGACGGAATTAAGAATTAAGCTCAAGGTTCCAAAAGCCTTTGATTTTCATACCGCCAATGAAACCATTAAAAAGATGGATCAGCGCCGGGGCGAATTGATGGACAGTCTGGAAAAACTGGAAAATGAATTTACTGCCCATCAACAGCAGCTGAAAATACTGGATGAAAGCATTCATGGTATTAACCGACAGGTTCAGGAGTATCTATTGCTGATTGGCGAAAAGGCCAGGCAGTATAAAGAAAAAAGAGTTGCCATTGAGGAAAAGTTGGGTAAAGATTATGAGTTGAAAGAGTTGGGTGAATTAAAAGATAAGTTTATCGGTAATATCAAATGGATCGAAAATGCCTGGAACACGGCCAGGAAAAAGCTGGATATCGCTCAGGAAGAGTATGGCAAAATTCAGGAAGCAGTGACCATTATGAAAGCCAATCTGCAGACTTTGCAAAGTCAATTTGACACCACCAAAACAACCTTGAAAAAGCAGCTGAATAACCTGGGTTTTAACGATCTGACCACGGCTATAAACGCCTGTATCGACGACCAAACCATCAAAAATTTGGAAATGGAGATTGATAGTTATTACCAGAACCGTACTAAATTAAGTGGTAAGCTGGAAGATCTGAACAAAAAAATTAATAACAGAGAAATGACCACAGCTGCTTATGGCGAGATCGTAACATCACATCAGGTGTTAGAAGAAAGTATTGAGCAGCAGAAGGCCCTGGAAATCCGGCTAAAATCCAGCATCGATGAGCTGGAAAAGCGTCTGGCCGAGTTGGCGAACTATTTGGAGCAAAAGGAACAGCTAGATCATCGACTGGCCCTGATTGCTGATCTGGAAAAACTGTTTTCGGGAAAACGTTTTGTCGAGTTTGTGGCCGTTTCCCGGCTCAAGTACATCTCTATTGAGGCATCCAAACGGCTCACCGATATCAGCAACGGTAATTACGGACTGGAAGCCGATGATGAGGGGAAATTTATTATCCGGGATTACAAAAACGGCGGTGCCGCCCGAGATGCTTCGACATTATCTGGCGGGGAAACCTTTCTGGCCTCATTATCGCTGGCGCTGGCGCTGTCTGCCGAGATACAGTTAAAAGGACGGGCGCCGCTGGAATTTTTCTTTCTCGATGAGGGCTTTGGTTCGCTCCATGAAGATGCCCTGGAGGTGGTGATGAATTCTATTGAAATGCTGCATAATGACCGCCTGAAGGTAGGAATCATCAGCCATGTGGAATCGATCAAGAATCGAATGCCGGTTAAACTGCTGATTACGCCGGGCGAAGCCGGAGTCGGCGGCAGCAAGGTGCGAATTGAGAAATAAGACGGATTAAAAAAGTGGATTAAAATAGTAAAAGGATCAAGATGACAAAGGATTATACAATCAAGTATTCAAAGCGAAAAACGATGGGCCTTTATATTACCAGAAATGCTGAGATTGAGGTACGGGTTCCCAATGGAACGCCCCAAAAAATCGTAGCGGATTTTGTTAACCAGCACCAGCAATGGATTAGTACCCACCACGGGGCGGTGGCTCAACAGGTGGCGGAGCGGGAAAATTTCGAACTGAAATTTGGGGCCGCTCTGCTATTCCTAGGCCATGAATTTCCCCTGGAGCCGGTAGAAAAACCAGCTTTCGGCTTTGATGGCCAGCATTTTTATGCCTATGCCCAGATGTCGGCCGAGGAATTAAGAACCAGTCTGGTGGGTGTCTACCGAACGCTGGCAAAAAAAGTGCTCAGTGATATAGTGGAAGAAATGGCAAAACATATGGGACTAAAGCCCAAGGCCGTCAAAATTAACGCTGCCCGATCCCGATGGGGTTCTTGCTCCAGTGCCGGCAATCTCAATTTTTCCTGGTATCTGGTGATGGCCGAAGAGGCCACCATTCGCTATGTGGTCGTTCACGAGCTGGCCCATCTCATTGAAATGAACCATTCTCCGAACTTCTGGCGAATCGTGGAACAGGTTTTACCCAATTACAAAGCGGAACGGGAAAAACTGAAAAAACTCCAGAAAAAATTAAGCGTTCAGTGCTGGGAATAAGCGAGATAATCTCGCTTATGAGGATGTCGATAAACCTACCGCACCGACCAATTGTTAATCTGTTGTTCGCCGCGGAATCGGACAGGCTCTGCCGTGTCCGCTCCGATGCGTACAACATGATGTAACAATTGTCGGTACTAGGTTATCTTTTTTTACAGTCTGATAAGCGAGACCATCTCGCTTATTTTTTTTACTTAAAAACTTGACAAGTGCGAAAAAAGAGCTTATAGTGTATATACAGTATATACACACTAAGACAAACGAAATGAGGTGGTACGTTGAATATCGTCATCAGCAATTCCAGTGACAAACCGATTTATGAGCAGATTGCCCAGCAGATCAAGAAAATGATTATCAGCGGTGAACTGAGTCCCGGGGAAGCTCTGCCAAGCATGCGTTTTCTGGCCAAGGAGCTGCGAATCAGTGTGATCACCACCAAACGGGCCTACTCGGATCTGGAACGGGATGGCTTTATTGAAACGGTTACCGGCAAGGGTAGTTTTGTGGCCAACCAGAACTTATCCTTTATCCGGGAAGAGCAACTAAGGCTGGCCGAGGAGTTTTTGCAGAAAGCAGTGGATGTTGCCAGAAGCAGTGACATCTCCTGGGCAGAACTCAGTGAACTGTTAGAATTATTGTATAAGGGAGAATAAGATGACTAATGCCATTGAAATTAAAAATTTGAACAAAAATTATCAGGATTTTCAACTCAAAGATGTCAGCTTTAAGGTACCTAAGGGTAGTATCGTCGGATTTATCGGTGAGAATGGGGCCGGCAAAACGACAACCATTAAAGCGATCCTGAATCTGGTCAAACGGGATGGGGGAACCATTGAGATGCTGGGAATGGATACCTTAAAAGATGAGAAAAAAATAAAAGAATCAGTCGGCGTTGTGATGGATGGTTGCAACTTCCACGATAATTTAAAAACGGGTGATATCTCAAAGATGCTGGCCAGTATCTATAAAAACTGGAATCAGAAATTGTATCAGCAGTATCTGAAAAAATTCAAGCTCCCGGAAAATAAGATCATCAAGGAATTTTCCCGGGGGATGAAAATGAAGCTGCAGATTGCGGTGGCGCTATCCCATGAACCAGAGTTGCTGATTTTAGATGAAGCCACCAGCGGACTGGACCCGATTGTCCGGGAGGAAATTCTGGACGTGTTTATGGAGTTTATCCAGGATGAAGAACATTCCATTTTGATATCGTCCCATATTACCAGTGATCTCGATAAAATCGCTGACTATATTGTCTTTATTCATCAGGGTGAAATTCTGCTGGATCAGGAAAAAGAGAACCTGCTGTCTAAAATGGGGGTTTTAAAATGTGGCGAAGAAGATTTTCGTAAGCTTGAGGGCGATGAATATATCCGTTATCGCAAAAATCAGTTCAGTTTTGAGGTGCTGGTGAATGACAAGGTGGCCATTCGGAAAAAATATCCCGAGGCTGTTGTTGATGGGGTAACCATTGAAGAAATTATGTTGTTTTATATAAGGGGGGGAAAATAATGAAGGGATTGATTTTAAAAGATCTGCTTAACTTAAAAAGTACATTCAAAATGCTGGGAGTGATGATTTTCGTTTTTGCGGTTATTTACATACCCCAGGGAAATGGTTTTGTCTTTGGGATGATTATCCTGATGTTTGCGATGATGGTGGTGACCACGATTAGCTATGATGATCTGGCCAAGTGGGACGCTTACGCCTTGACCATGCCAGTAACCCGAAAAGAAATGGTGCTCAGTAAATATCTGGTGATGGCACTCTTAAACACCCTGGGGGTGGTATTGGCCTTAATCGTCGGAGCAGTCGGCAGCGTAATCATGGGACAAAGCTTTTCTACGGAAGTTCTGGTCACTATTGGAGTGCTCTATTTGATTGCTTTTAGTTTTGGTTCATTGATGGTTCCGTTAATTTACCGATTTGGCACCGAAAAAGCCCGGATCATGATGTTCCTCTGTGCCCTGATTCCCACAGGATTGATTCTGTTGTTTACACAGATAAAGATCCCGCTACCAGAAGCGACCAATCCATTGATTTATTTATTTTTGCTGCTTGGCTTTACCGTCATAATGGTGTCCGGTTCCTATCTTATTTCGTTACGGGTTTATAGTAACAAAGAATTTTAGAAAAATTTGCTAAAATATACGAAGTGGTAACAATAAGGGGGCTGAGAAATCAGCCCCCTTATTGTTCGCCCGGTATTATCATGTAAAGGTTCGATAACTAGCCATCAAGACGTTCCTGCAACGATTCTTCGAAGGAACTGATCCCGATGCGATCGAGTACGGCAGAAATCCGTTCGCCGTCTCTACCCAGCTCCAGATAGGTGTCCAGGATTTTTTCAATCAGATTGGGAATTTCTTCGGCGGCATACAAGTCTGTTAATTGATCACCGAAACGGTAACCCCGACCCATTCGACCGCCCAGATAGATGGCAATACCGCGCACCTCTTCGGTGATGGCGCCGGTGGGGCAAACCTGGGCACACTTGCCACAATTGACGCATTTTCGTTCATTCCAAAGGAGCTTTTGATTGAGCATCGTCAGTGATTGCGCCCGGCAGACTTTGGTGCATTTCCCGCAGTTCAGGCAGGCATCCCAGTCAAACTGGATGTAGGATTGTCCCACCAGGCCAATATCATTGGTGTTGGCCTTGGCGCAATTATTGGGGCAGCCCACAAAGGTGATTTTTGTTTTGGCATGAAGATCCCGGCCGTAAAACTGGTCATGGCAGATGCCGCAGAGCTTTTGGGTATCATAAAGGCCATGTTGGCAAACGGTGCCCTTACAGGCCACCAGGGGCCGGACTTTTTTGCCGGTGCCGCCGTAAACCAGTCCGCCGGCGGTGAGGGCAGATTTAACCGCTTCAATATCATCGTAACGGATCCAGGGAATTTCAATGGCTAAACGAGTCGTTTCGCCCAGATAGCCCCGGCCATATTTCTCGGCGATTTCCGCCAGAGTCTGGAATTCTGCTGAGGAAAAATTTCCGGCCCGGCTCAAAACCCGAATAGAAAAATAACCCTCCTGTTGCTGGGCTAAGATCCCCTGGGCTTTCAATGCTGCAATTTCGTTTTGTGTGATCACGCGGTTACCTGCTTTCCTAAAGGTATGAGGAATTCCAAAAAAATAAGTGGCCACAGATGGATACTCACCCATATCATCGCGGACCAGTTACTCTTTTCGAATACCGATGGTTTGTTTTCTCTATTGTATGCTTAGTTTCTAAAAACAATATTAAATTTTACCCGCTCAAAATGTCGAAGTTGTGTTAAAATAAACAGAATCATATAGAATTAGAGGAGTGACGATGCTAAAACTTGAACATATATCAAAAACCTATGGCAATAAAAATGAAAAAGCCGTCGATGACATCAGTTTTGAAGTATATCCTGGTGAAATTTTTGGATTTGTCGGACCCAATGGCGCCGGAAAAACCACCACCATTAAAATGATTGTCAGTTTGCTGGCCCCTAATAGCGGTAAAATTACGATTAATGGGATCGATAATCAGAATGATATCCTGGGTGCAAAAAAACAGTTCAGTTATGTACCAGACAATCCCGAGCTGTTTGAAAAGATAAAGGGGATTGAGTATCTGAAATTCATGGCTGATGTTTATCAGGTCCCCGCGGCCGAAAGACAGGAACGGATCGAGAAATATTTGGATATCTTTGAAATCAAAGATGCCGTCAACGATCCAATCGGATCCTTTTCCCATGGGATGAAGCAGAAACTGGCACTGGTAGGGGCACTGATTCACGATCCCCAGGTTTTTATCCTCGATGAACCAATGGTCGGTCTGGATCCCAAGGCGTCCTTTGAATTGAAAAAGATTATGCGCGATCATTGTGATCGGGGCCGGTCGGTGTTCTTTTCCACCCATGTTCTGGATGTGGCCGAAAAAATCTGCGACCGGATTGCCATTATTAAAAAGGGCAGGATCATCGAAGTGGGAACCATGGCTGAGATTCGGGAAAAAGCCGGGAGTCAGGAATCATTAGAAAATATTTTTCTGGAGTTGACTGAGTAATGAAAGAAGTAGTTAATTTAACCAAATTGTTTATCAACGAGTCATTGGGATTTTCGTTGTTTTTCTATAATCAGAAGTTTAATAAAAAGGAGTTTTATAAACAGTTATTTACCCTGATTATTGTTCCGGTAGCCCTGATCCCCGCCTTTTTTATGTACGTTTCGCTGATGTCCGCCACCTATTTTGGGCTGACGATGATTAACCAGACCTCGGTTTTTTTAAGCATCGGGTATATTATGGCAACGGTGTTGATTATTGTTTTTGGGGTCATGTATATTCTTTCGGAATTTTATTTTTCAGACAATATCGAAGAACTGATCCCGCTGCCGATCAGCCAGAGAAAACTGATTGTGGCAAAATTCTTAAGTATTCTGGTCTTTGAATATATTTTTGCAGCTTTCATTTTTGGACCGATTCTGATTATTTACGGCGTCGGCCAGGGAATGGGACTGCTTTATGTGTTATTAGCTTTTTTGGTCTTTCTGACCATTCCAGTGCTGCCGCTGTCGTTGATGACCGCCCTGATTATGCTGATGATGCAATCAGCGTCTCTCAAAGGCCGGAAAGACATGTTGCAGATCGTTTTCGTCTTTATCGGCCTTGTTGTTATATTTGGAGTGCAGTTCTGGTTCACCGGTCAATTGGGGAATGGCGACGAGGTGGATTTTCAGCAACTGATGAATACGATGCTGACCAATAATGAGGGGATTTTAAACATCATTGGTTATGTCATGCCGAGCAGCTTTTTAATGGCCTGGGCGCTGAATAAAATCACCCTGATGTCCTTTGTCTGGGTGGGTGCATTGATGGGAATTACCTTGTTATCAGGGGCCTTGATGGTAGCAATCGGTGAACGGGTTTACATTAAGAGTATTGTCAGCGGAAAAACGATGAAAAAGGGCAAACAATTAAGCGGAGCGGAGCGAAGCAAAGTGCTTGCAAAAAAAAGCCACGGGGCGATGGCGGTATTTACCATGGATTTACGAATATTGTTACGGACCCCGGTTTACTTTTTTAATAATGTCAGCGTTGTTATTATTGCACCGCTTTGCATTCTCCTCAGCGTTTCATTTATTGAAATCCCTCCGGAAGATCTACAGGGGATGCGGGAATTTTTCAGAGAGATGCCGATTTTGATCAACTATTTACTGATTGCCTTTTTTATTTTTTTCGGCGGCACCTCCGCCACCACGGCCACTACTTTTTCCCGGGAAGGAAAGGCCTCCTGGCTCACTCGGATGATTCCGGTAACGGCCAGAGATCAGATTATGGGACGAACCGGCGTCGCGATGCTGATTCAAAGCTTGGGGATTGTTTTTACCATCATCGCAATTCAGTTCATTTTCCCCTTAAACCTGTCCACCCTGCTGTTAACGGTTGTTCTGGGAATTCTGGGATCACTGCCAATTTTGTTATTTGGATTGTTCATGGACATGAACCGACCGCTGCTTAATTGGGACAACCCCCAAAAGGCCATCAAGAACAATATGAATGTGGTCATCACCCTTTTTGTCGGTATGGCCTATACCGGGCTGTTGATTGGGATCTGTGGTTTGTTGGGATATTTTGTCAACCCTTTACTGGGATATGGCTTGTTTATGCTGATCAGTATTGGTATCAGTGTTGTTTTTTACAAGGTGATCAGCAATCGTCTGGAAACGGAATTTTTGAATTTTGAATAGCGAATTAAAGCCGAAGTTAATGGTTGCGAATCATAATTACTAATAAGAATTCGGATAACCCGTTAATAAAATGAAAAGGAGTTGAAGAAATGGCTCTCGACGACGTTCAAAAGAAAGCGAATCGACTTGTTCATGAAATGAGTCCTTATTTATTACAGCATGCCTATAATCCGGTTAATTGGTATCCCTGGTCGGATGAGGCCTTCAATCTAGCCAAAAGACAGGATAAACCTATTTTTCTTTCGATCGGTTACAGCACCTGTCACTGGTGTCATGTGATGGAAAAAGAATCCTTTGAGAACGAAGAAGTGGCAGAAATTCTGAATAAATATTTTATCAGCATTAAGGTGGACCGGGAAGAACGGCCGGACATTGATCAGATTTATATGACCTTTTCTCAGGTCAGTACTGGTCAGGGCGGCTGGCCGCTCAATGTCTTTTTAACTGCCGACCGCAAACCCTTTTATGTCACTACCTACCTGCCTAAACAATCCCACTACGGACATCCCGGTATCATCGATGTGTTGTTGGGAATTGAAAGTCAGTGGCGAAAAAACAATGAAGACATTGTCCTTTCTGCTAATAAGATGACCGGAATGTTAAATGATCTGGAGCAAAGAAAAGGCGAAACAGAATTAAAGCGAACCATTTTTTTTGAAGCCTACGATTTTTTTGATGAAAGTTTTGATGACCGTTACGGTGGTTTTGGTAAGGCACCCAAATTTCCCACCCCCCATCATCTGTTCTATTTGTTGCGCTGCTATCAGGCCTTTAAACAGCCGGATGCCCTGGTGATGGTGGAAAAAACCCTGCAGCAGATGTACAAGGGTGGACTCTTTGATCATATCGGGTTTGGATTTTCCCGCTACTCTACCGATGAACAATGGCTGGTTCCCCATTTTGAAAAAATGCTCTATGACAATGCTCTGTTGGTCATGGCTTATGCGGAAACCTACCAGGCTACGGGTAATCCGCTATATAAAAAAATAGCCGAAAAAACGATCACCTATGTCAACCGTGATTTGAGATCGCCAGAAGGTGCTTTTTATTGCGCCGAGGATGCCGACTCAGAAGGTGAAGAAGGCAAGTTCTATCTCTGGTCGATGGATAAGGTGGAGAAAATATTGGGAAAAAAGCGGGCCAAGGTCTTTTTTAAATTCTATCCGATGACGGCTAAAGGTAATTTCGAAGGGAAGAACATTCCTAACATGATCGATAGTGACCTTGAGCTGATCGAAGCCAATCCGGAGCTGGAAAAAGCGCTGGATGAGATGACAGCCGATTTGTTTGCCCAGCGGGAGAAGCGGGTTCATCCCCATAAGGATGACAAGATCCTGACCTCATGGAATGGTCTGATGATTGCAGCGCTGGCGATGTCCGGCCGGATATTTAATAAAACCGTTTATATCAAACAGGCCGAAGAGGCGATGAACTTTATTGAAACCAACATGGCCAGGCTAAATGGCCGACTCTATGCCCGATATCGAAACGGTGAGGCGAAAATTCTGGGATATCTGGATGATTACGCCAGTGTCATCTGGGGTTATCTGGAGCTTTATCAGGCCACCTTTAAAACTGACTATCTGGAAAAAGCCATTGTCCGGGCCGTGGATATGATCAACCTTTTTGGCGATGAATTTGGAACCGCCGGCTTTTTTCTATATGGAAATGACGCCGAACAATTGATTGCCCGGCCCAAGGAAGTCTATGATAACGCCAAGCCATCCGGAAACTCACTGGCAGCCTATTGTCTGCTGAAGTTGGGGAAAATAACCGGGGAGCAAAAATATCTCGATATTGTCAATGGTATGTTTGCCTATTTTGCCGGAAACCTGAATCAGGCACCGATGGCCAGCACGATGATGCTCTGTGCAAAAATATTCCATGAACAGCCAACCACTGAGGTGGTCTTTGCTGGATATGAAAAGGATACGACGATCCGTGAAATGAACCGTCGCTTGAACCAGCAGTTTTTACCTTTTTCAGTGGTGCTTTTCAATAAAAGCGAAACCGATTTGAAAAAGATCAATGAGTTTGCCGTTAATCAGCAGATGATTCATGGCGAACCGACGGCCTATATTTGTAAAAATTACCGCTGTGAGCAACCGGTGAATGATCTTGAAAGCTTTCTTAAAATTATTGAAGACTGATTAACACCGGGAAAGATGGGGTAGAAACAGAACAATCACAGGAAAGGCAGGAACCATGATGAAATACCAGAAAAAAGATCAGGACACCTTAATAAAAACGCTGACCCAGGATCAATATGCGGTGACCCAGAAAAATGCCACCGAACCGCCGTTTCAGAATGAATACTATGACGAATTCCGCAAAGGGATTTATGTGGATATCACCACTGGTGAACCGCTTTTTTCATCCAGTGATAAATTTGAATCCGGCTGTGGCTGGCCCAGCTTCGCCAAACCAATCGATCCCGACATTGTCAAAGAACTCAGTGATACTACACTGCGGATGAAGCGGACCGAGGTGCGCAGTGTCACTGGCGATGCCCATCTGGGTCACGTCTTTGAGGATGGCCCGATTACTACTGGGGGTTTGCGATACTGCATCAACAGTGCCTCCCTCCGCTTTATCCCGGCTGACGAGATGGAAGCCCAGGGTTATGGCGCCTATCTGAAATTAATTGATTGAATGATGTAATTTAGGGTATATCGATAGTACAACGTATAGGTAAATGCGAAACCCAACGCAGTTACGCAAACACCTAACAAATTTTAATTTTGTGAGGAGTGATTTTAATGCCAAAGGTATTGCCAAACAACAAGCGATGGCCAAGAGGCGGCAGGATGAACCAGAAAAGACATCTGGATATGACTGCAGAAGAAAAGGCCAATATCGCCACCTGCACCGGAAATAAGGATGAACATCCCTGTAAAAACCCGATTTTTCGCTGTTCGGAATGCGGGAACTACGGTTGCGATCAGGAAGTTCTGGATAAGTGTACCGAACAGGGATTTAAAAATGACAAGTGTTTGCATTGCGGGGCAACGGGCACCCGGATTCCAGTTATGAAAGACGAGATGGCGGAATTTATCGCCCAGTGGGAAAAAGAAGTTCCAGGAATAGAATCCTGATTAATATTGAGGTGAAAGTGAATGAATAGTATTGAATTTGCAATAAAAATGGAACTCGATGGCGAAAAGTATTACCGTGAACAAGCGGAAAACAATCAGGACAATCCTTTGAACATCATATTTGTATTTTTGGCAGATGATGAAAAAGGTCATGCTGCACTTTTGCAAAATGAACTGAAGAAAATATCCTACGACCTGGCCGATAATCAAACATTGGCGGAAACCAACAACGTCTTCAAAGAACGGGGAGATTTTAAAAATAAATTCGAAAAAATCCCCAATCAATTGGATGTCTATCGGATGGCGCTGCAAATGGAAAAAGACAGCATTGAGCTCTATCAGAAATTTTTTACTGAATCAACAGATGAACAAACAAAAAAATTGTTTGGCTACCTGGTCAAGCAGGAAGAAAATCATTTTAAAATCTTTGACAACCTGATCACGCTGGTCGAACGTCCGGAAGAATGGGTGGAAGATGCCGAATTTGGAGTCCGGGAAGAATACTAAAACAAGTCATTTCAGATTAACTACGAGCAAAAGTAAAAAAATAAATGGGCTGGACTATCTTCATTTGAAGAATGGTTTAGCCCTTTGTTATGAAACAAATAGTCAAGACTGAAAAAATTTGCTAAGATAGTGCTTCTATTGAAATTAAAAAGTGAAGGGTAATAAATGGCGGTTTATTTATTTGATCAAATGGAAGAATTTTCAGACGAACTTTTTAAACGTAGTCTGATGCTACTTCCTGACGAACGGCAGAAAAAGGCAACAACCTATTGTCAGAAAATTGACCAGAAACTTTCGGTATTGGGTTACGTTCTGCTGAATTACGGGTTGAAAAATGAGTATGGGATAACTGAAAACATAATTTTCAGTTATTCAGCAAAGGGAAAGCCCTTTTTAACTCACTATCCGCAGATTCATTTTAATATCAGCCATTGTCGAAATGGGGCGATCTGTGCCATCCATACTAGCGCGATAGGGGTGGATATCGAAACCGTGGCAGCCTATGATGCTGAGCTAGCTGAACATGTCTGCAATAAACGTGAATTGAAAGTGATCAATAAAAGTGATAATAAGGCCCTGACCTTTACAAAAATCTGGACAATAAAAGAAAGCCTGATGAAAAAAACAGGCGCAGGTCTGAGTGATGATTTAAAAACAATCAGTACCATTGATACAGAAGCCATTGTGCTGGTGGATCCTGGTGAAGCCTATGTGTTTTCCATCGCCGGAATGTCATTGGCCGAGCTCGGTTTAAGAACGGAAGTTTTCAGGACGTAAAAATTCATGGATAAAATACGTGACAAAACCATGAATTTTTGATATAGTACTATAGAATTAAGAAAATTATAAGAATTAAATAATAAACAGGTGTCGGCTGTAATCAATGTATTATGAGCCGGTGAAAAGGGAAGAGGGGTGAAAATCCCCCGCGGTCCCGCCGCTGTAAGAGAAGAGTTCCTCCAGGAATGCCACCACTTTGTTGGGAAGGCAGGAGGTAATGTTGACGCTTGAGCCAGAAGACCTGCCTGTTTGTATATCTCAAACTCTACGAGAGATAGAGGAGGTTTATTTTTGTGCGCATTTTTGCGGCCTCATTGTTTTGTTTAGAGATAATGAGGTTTTTTTGTGCAAAAATTTAAATGGAGAGTGATGGAGCAAGATGTCAAAAGTACTAATAATAGCCGGGACAACCGATGCCAAAACAGTAATTGAGAGACTATTAGAAAAAAACTATGACGCGGGTTGATGGTATCAGTAATCATGAAATACTGAAAGGTAAAGTCTTCAAATGGAAAATAGTTTAGGTAAATCGATCAACTTTATTAGAACCAGTGAAAAAGCCGAACATCAAGTGACACATCACCATAAAATCGGGCATAAACATGGGGAAGGATCAGCGATAGATTTCTATGCCTATGCTTCGAAAATCAGACATTGGAACCCGAATTTTAAAGTGGCTTTTTCAGTTACTACCCTGCTGCTATGCATTGGGCTTAACAATCCCTTTGTGTCCATCACCGTGATTCTCGGGATGGCTTTCCTGACCGTCGTAAAAGGTGGGCTGCCGCTATCGGCATATTTATCAGTGCTGATGATTCCGATAACCTTTATCCTGCTGGGAACCATTGCTATTGGTATTGATTTTTCAAACCAGCCGGTGGGCCAGTTTAATCTCTATCTCGGTTTTGGCTATGTTTTTACATCGGTTGATAAACTCCAGGAAATGGCAGTGCTGATGCTGAAAGTTTTTGGCGCCATCAGTGCGATGATCATGATGACCTTGTCGACACCGTCGGCCGAAATTATTGGAGTACTCCGAAAAGCCCATGTGCCTAAACTGATTATTGAATTGATGAATCTGATCTATCGGTATATTTTTATTCTGTTGGATGTTTTTAATAACATGCGGAATTCAGCTGATTCCCGGCAAGGATATTGTGATTTTAAAACATCCTGCACTACCTTTGGTAGTGTTGCCAGCAATATGCTGGTGGCTTCACTAAAAAAGGCTAACGCCTATTATACCGCCATGGAAGCCAGGGGTTATGAAGGTGATCTGGTTTTTCTGGAAGATGAAAAACCGTTTCAAATTAGCTATCTGTTTATCGCAGCAGGGTTTCTATTTTTTCTGTTGCTGCTATGGTATGTTACGAAATAATTATTTACTTTGAAAGGTCCACTATATGAGAGAACCAATACTTAAGGTCAATAATCTGCATTACAGTTATGGAACCGGGAACCCGGCACTAAAAGGTGTTAGTGTCGATATCTATCAGGGTGAAAAGATTGCCGTGATCGGTTCCAATGGCTCCGGTAAATCGACTTTTTTTCTCAATGCCAATGGGGTGCTGACTGCTGATCATGGCGAAATCAGCTATCAGGGTGCCGTCATTAATAAAAAGAATATCAAGGAATTGCGAAAGAATATCGGGATTGTCTTTCAGGATGCTGACAATCAGATCATTGCTTCCACGGTCATGGCCGAGGTTGGTTTTGGCCCGATGAACTTAAAACTGCCCCGGGAGGAAGTCGTTAAGCGGGTTGATGAGGCCTTGACGACGATGAACATCCTCGATTTTAAGGATCGACCGCCCCATTATTTAAGTGGTGGTGAAAAAAAGCGGGTGACGATTGCCGACATCATTGCCATGAAATCCGAGGTGATCATTTTTGACGAACCAACCGCGGCTCTGGATCCCCTCAATGCCCAGATGTTAGAAGAGGTGTTGGTAAAACTGGGGGAAGAAGGTAAAACCATGCTGATCTCCACCCATGATGTCGATTTTGCCTACCGCTGGGCCGAGCGGGCGATTGTCTTTGATCAGGGGAGAATCATTGCCGATGGCACACCGCTGGAAATTTTTAAAAATTCGACCATTCTGGAACAAGCGAATCTTAAACGGCCAGCCATGCTGGATGTTTATGAAATGCTAATTGGCAATAAGCTGATTAAGGATACCAATAATTATCCCACCACTCCCGAGGAACTGAAAGTTTTACTGGAAAAACAGTTTAATCATGGCTGAACCATTCTGGCAGATGATTTTTAAACAGGGAAAATAAATGAGTTAATGATAAGGATTAAGATGGCTTTGCGGGATTTGAAAAGAGCGCTCAAGAATTTTTGCAAGCCCTTAATATATAGATAATGATAAGAGGAGGAACTATGAACACAAGTTTAAACACCAGAGAAAAAAGATTTATTGCGGTTGCAGCAGCTATCGCATTGGTATTCGGGTTTACCCCGGTAGCCAGTGCCATGCACATTATGGAAGGCTATCTGCCGGTGGGCTTCAGTGTAGCCTGGGGCGTAATCTGCATCCCATTTTTAATTGCCGGCTACATGTCGATTAAAAAGACCCTCAAGGAAAATCCCAAAACTATTACCTTACTGGCCATGGCGGGAGCCTATGTTTTCGTGCTATCATCGTTAAAAATACCATCCGTTACCGGCAGCTGTTCGCATATGACCGGAACCGGGCTGGGAGCGATTCTCTTTGGACCGGCAGCAGTCAGCATTTTAGGGGTGATTGTCCTATTATTTCAGGCTATTCTACTGGCTCATGGCGGCTTGACCACCCTGGGCGCCAATACCTTTTCGATGGCCATTGCGGGCCCGTTTGTAACCTATGGAATTTTCATTCTTTGTAAAAAAATAAAAATTAACCGTCATGTCGGTGTTTTTATGGCGGCGGCCATTGGGGATTTGTTTACCTACTGTATCACCGCTTTCCAGCTGGCTTTAGCCTATCCCTCAGAAAGCGGCGGCGTTGGAGCTTCCGTGATTAAGTTTTTAGCAGTGTTTGCGCCGACCCAATTGCCACTGGCCATTATTGAAGGGATTCTGACCGTTGTCATCATCATCGGGCTGGAAACCTATGCGCAGCCAGAACTTAATGATCTGGGATTTCTTACCGGAGGTGTAAAATAATGACAGCAACAAAAAAAACAGTGATTGGTTTATTGATATTGGTGGCCCTGATTGCCATCGTGCCCCTGTTCATCCTTCAGGATGCTGAATTTGGTGGTTCTGATGATGCCGGCAGTGTGGCGATTTCGGAAATAACCGGAACGGAGTATGAACCATGGTTTACCCCAATTTTTGAAACGGCCATTAATGGTGAAATCCCCGGTGAAGTTGAAAGTATGTTTTTCTGTCTTCAAACTGGTATCGGGGTCGGGATTATTGCCTTTGTAATGGGACGATTTGTGGAACGGAAAAAGCAGGAAGAAGGCAAGACGGCCAAGAAAAAAACAAGTAGTTTGCCAATTAAGAAGTTGATCGTTTAACAGAAGCGAATAAATTGAATAAATTTCAAATAGGTGTCGGTTGCAATCCATTGTATTGCAGTTCGATTAAAAGGGAAGAGGGGTGAAAATCCCCCGCGGTCCCGCCGCTGTAAGAGAAGAGTTCCTCCAGGAATGCCACTGTAGTAATATGGGAAGGTAGGAGGTAATGTTGACGCTTGAGTCAGAAGACCTACCTGTTTATGCAAAAATCTGCGAGAGACAGAAGAAGGTTTTATTTGTGTGTACCTATCAAAAAGCTCGTTATTTTCATAATGAAAATAACGAGCTTTTTAAATGATATCTAAGAAATCAATGATCCAGTCTATACGCTGGGCCTAATCAAGCAAGTTATTATTTTTTAAATGACGATGAAATAATCACGGCAAAAAGTAAGGTGAATTGTGAAAAAAAGATTCGTTATAAGCTTAGGTTTGAATTTTAAATTAACGAGTTAGTACTTGACATATGTCCATAACCTATTATATAATCCAAAACATATTTAAACATAATAAAACAATACAAAAAGAAAGAAAAGGGAAGAGTGATGATGAAGTTGAAAAAATGGCTAATGGTATTATTAGTAATGGGTACAATTGTCGGTTTGGTATCAGGTTGCAGCAGTAAAGCAGAAGGATCTCAAGAAAAAGCCGATGAGGGTCAAAGTCTCGCTGGTCAAACCTTGTTCATTTATTGCGGAGCTGGTATGACCAAACCCTTCGGTGAGATTGCCGATCAGTTTAAAGCAGAAACCGGCTGTGACATCCAGGTGGTCTATACCAACGCCGCTCAAATCCAGAATCAGATTCAGACTACCGGCGAAGGGGATCTCTTTATTGCCGGTTCGGCTGATGAACTCAAGCCGGTTCAGGATAAGGTGAGCGAAAGCACCGATCTGGTTAAGCATATTCCAGTACTGGCGGTAAAAAGCGGCAATCCGCTCGGTATCACCGGCTTAAATGACCTAACCGGGACTGGGGTTGAAGTCGTGTTGGGGGATGGTGAAGCGACACCGATTGGTAAGATTGCCAATAAAGCCTTAACCGATCTGGGCATTCTAAACAATGTGAACGTCATCGCCCGGGCGGCAACCGCCCCGGAAATTGCCAATGCCTTGTCAGTTGACGAATGTAATGCAATTATTATCTGGAAAGAAAATGTGCCTGCCAATGCCGAAATTGTCAATACACCAGACCTCAACGCCTATGTAAAAACCGTCCCGGCAGCCAAATTAAGCAGTAGTAGCAATACAGAAGCACTTGCGGCGTTTATAACCTATCTGGGTTCGGATCCAGTCAAGACGATTTGGGAAAAAAACGGATACGAAGTTCTCAACTAAACTGTTGCGATGAGAGAAAGGTTTTCTGCGTTTGATTTTTTTGAAATCTTAACCATCATGATTACCATTATTGTTATTATCTTTACGGCGGCATTGATATTGGCAATCGTCTTTAAAGGGGTACCTTCTTTAGGGGAGGCGTTTTATTCGGAAGAAGTACGGTTTTCCATCAGGCTGAGCTTATATACGGCCAGTATTGCGACTTGCATCTGTATGTTGCTCGCCATACCGACTGCTTATGCACTGACCCGGACCGTGTTTCCATTTAAAAAAATATGTCAAATGATAATTGAATTGCCGCTATCGATGCCCTATTTAGTTTTGGGTCTCAGTCTATTGATTATTTTTTCCTCGGATTTTGGAAAAGCCTTAAAAGCACTGGGGTTTAAAGTCGTGTTTGATAAAAATGGGATTATTATTGCCCAGACAGTTGTCAATTTGCCGTTTGCTATTCGCTTCATTCGCACAGCATTTGAAGAAGTTGATGAGCGGCTGGAATTTATCTCCGGTAGTCTGGGAGCGACAAAGTGGGAGCGCTTTATCACCATTACCCTGCCCCTCTCCCGGAACGCCATTATTTCAACGATTATTCTGACATGGTCGAGAGCCTTAGGCGAGTTTGGTGCGACCCTGATGCTGGTGGGGGCGACGCGGATGAAAACAGAAACATTGACGACGTCGATCTATTTAAATCTGGCGACTGGTGATACTGGAGCCTCGATGGCTTCGGCGACGGTGATTCTGATCATTTCACTGCTGTCATTGTTTTTAACTAACTGGATCGGCAAAAAAAATAAGCAAAAAAGCCGGATGAAGGATGTGAATAGATGGTAAATGCAATGGTTGAAATCAACAATTATTCGATACAATTGGGAAAGTTTAAGTTGAATCAGATCAACTTAAACATCAGTGCGAAAGAGATCTTTGCGGTTTTAGGCAGAACCGGATCGGGTAAGACCGTTTTGCTTGAATCGGTTGCGGGATTTTACCGAAAATTTTCCGGTAAAGTAATGATTCAGGGGACCCCCATTATCGATGTACCGCTGGAAAAGCGAAATATTGGGTTTGTTTATCAGGACTTTGGTTTGTTTCCCCATATGACCGTTTTTGATAATATTTCCTATGGCTTAAAAATCCGCAAAACAGACAAAGTGGTTCAAAAAGAAATGGTCGATAAAATGGCGGAAATATTATCCATCGGCCATATTCTTAAGCAGTATCCCGGAACCTTAAGCGGCGGAGAACGACAGCGAACGGCACTGGCCCGGGCGCTGATATTAAACCCACAGCTGCTTTTAATGGATGAACCCTTTTCATCCCTGGATCCGGCAACCAAAGAAAACATGTATGATCAGATTAACAAAATACATGAAATTTTCGGATGCACGATTCTATTTGTGACCCATGATTTTAATGAAGCTCAGCGTATGGCTGATCGAATTGGCATTATGGTAAATGGTGAACTAAAAGCAATTAGAAAAAGTGCCGACTTATTCGAGCGGTGTCAAGATGAAGAAATTAATCAGTTTCTGGGCAGGAATTATGAAGGGAGTGTTCAATAATGAAAGAGCAGGTATTTGAGGTAGAGGGGATTATGTGTCCCAAATGTGTCAATAAAATTACGGAAGTACTATTAAAACAAGATGGGATCAATCAGGTTGGTGTTAGTGATGATTATCAGTCAGTGGCAATTGTATTTGACGAGCGGATTATCATCGCCGATAATATCAAAGATAGCATCGAAAAAATTGAAGGTAAAGCATTCAAAATAAACATTTAAAGTGGAGGAAGAGAGATGTCATTTATATCCATCAATGAGATCGACCAGTTAATTAACGAGGACGTACCCTATATTGATTTGACCAGCTGGGTTTTGGGGGTCAGGGAACAGCCAGGGAAAATTTCTTATTTTACTCGAGAAGATGCGGTTGTCTGTGGTACTGAAGAAGTCAGTTCGATCTTTGAGCGCTTACACATCAAGACCGGATTGATGGTAGCCTCAGGGCAGAAAGTCTGTGCCGGTGATGAACTGATCACTGGTACAGGCCGGGCCGAAGATTTGCATAAGGCCTGGAAGGTGGGCCAGAATATTCTCGATAATTGTTCCGGAATCGCCACTAAAACCCGAAAAATGGTGGACATGGCTAAGCGGGTAAGCCCGAACACGGCGATCTTGACAACCCGGAAGGGATTTCCCGGAACCAAGGCATTGGCGATCAAGTCGATCATGTCCGGCGGAGCCATGCCTCACCGGTTGGGCTTGTCGGAAACCATTCTGGTGTTTAAACAGCATCTGAATTTTATTGGCGGGTTTGATGGCTTGTTGAAAAAAATGCCAGAGCTGAAAGCTGAATGCTGCGAGAAGAAAATTATTGTGGAAGCCACTACCCTGATACAGGCAATTGATCTTTGTCGAGCCGGTGTCGATGGAATCCAGTTTGACAAACTGACGGTGGAGGATCTGACCGAAGCGGTTAAGCAGCTGCGTAATGAATTTCCTGGTGTTGTGCTCCTGGCGGCGGGAGGCATCAATGAAACAAATATTACGGATTATGCCAGCACTCAGGTCAATGGCATTGTGACAACCTGTCTGTACAGTGCCAAACCCATTGATATTGGGGTCAAAATTAGTCAATAGCATCATTTTAAGATACAAGCGTTGTTGCTTGTATCTTTTTTTTGTTGATAGACCGATCATGGGACAGATATTGATTTAATAATTTGCATTATTGACATATGCTATTTATGGATTATAATGATTTATATACTGTAACGATTATTCATGTGGTGTGAAAAAATTAAGAAAAGAGCGGTGAAATGAATATGGAAGATAATAAAAGTCAATTGGTCAATGATTATGCGATTGAGAATTTCAAGAGTGGCTTAAACTGTGCAGAAAGTGTATACGATGCGTTATTACGTGCTGGCGTTTTAGATGTTCCCCGGGAAACGATCGCGATGTGTACCGGTTTTGGTGGCGGCATTGGACTTGTCGGCGAAACCTGTGGCGCATTATCAGCTGCCGTTATGGCAAACAGTGCGGTTTATGGTCGCAAGGATCCCTGGAGCATCGATGCTGAGATTCGTGGCCCTGAAGTCGGACAAAAATATTACCGGCGTTATAGCAATCTGGTCAGAGAATTTTGTGAAGCCAATGGTTGTGCAACCTGTCGTGATATCTGTGAGCCATTTGAAGATTGGAATGGAAAAGACCGTCGGGTGCACTGTATGAAAATGGTGGGAACAACGGCTCAACTAGCGTATAAATATCTGCAAATCCCTCAAAACGAAGCGTTCGAGATGCCATATGGCGAAAAAATGAGTGATAACAAAAAGCAGTAATTGTTGGGCAACGGTCGTGGTGTAAAAACATAATGGATAGAAAGTTCTCGAGATTATTCAGTAGTGATGCAAATTGAGAATCGACAATATATGTGAAGCTTGTACTCATTGACAGAAAGGACTAATTTAAAATGGGAAAAGAAGATCAACAATATGAAAATAAGGAGCCTTTTTCGGATCATGATATAAGCGAAAAGCATGCCGAGTTGGCAATGGCGTTATTCAGAAAAGGCTATAATTGTTCCCAATCTGTTTTTCTTGCTTTCTGCGATGAGTGTGGTCTGGACTTTGACTCGGCCGCCCGGTTAAGCTCATCGTTCGGTGCCGGAATGGGAAGATTGCGGGAAGTATGTGGTGCGGTAACTGGGATGTTTATGGTGGCAGGATTGCTTTACGGCTACAGTGATCCGGAAGATCAGGAGGGTAAAACTGAGCATTATGAGCGGATTCAATTGCTTGCGAATGCATTTGAAGACAAAAACCATACGATCATCTGCAGAGAATTATTAGGATTAGATCAAGGCAAGGACAGTCCGGTTCCAGAGTTGCGAACGGCAGAATACTATCAAAATCGCCCCTGTGAAGATTTAGTGGGGACGGCAGCAGCGATGATCGAAGAATACATCGCAGTACAAAAATTGCAAAAACAGGAATGATACCATGCACTAAGCTGGCAAAATCGGGAAGCTTAAGGCGAACAACCAAATTTAAATAGTTATTGACATATGTTTTTAAAGAGGTATAATAGTAATTATTAAAGACATATGTCAATAATGAACAAGGAGAAATAAATGAAAATTGTTATTCCCGCAGATGAAAAAGTTTTGGCTAGTGACGTGTGCATGTCTTTTGGACGGGCGCCATATTTTTATATTTATGAAACACTAACAAAAATGGGCGATTTCATTGAAAATGAAGCGGCCAACAGTCCTGGTGGAGCTGGTGTTAAAGCGGCCCAGATCGTTGCTGATAGTCACGCCGATGTTTTAATCACGCCCCGATGTGGAGAAAATGCCGCTGAGGTTTTTAAAGCGACTAAGCTGGAAATTTATAAAAGTAAGCCGGGCTCGATTCAGGAAAACATCAATGCGTTTATGGATAAAAAGTTAGTTATTCTTGATCAGTTTCACGCAGGGTTTCATGGCGTTGGCGGAAACTAAGTTATGAAAACGCAATTGATTAACGGGGTATCTCAGGGAACCCTTGGAATTATTTCGCGTAAAGTTGGCGATAAAAAAATCGTCGAGCGAATTCTTCAAAATGAGTTTACGGCAGTTGGTTTATGTCAGGGTGATGTAGTCAGAATGCTGGTAGCCAGTGATATTGCCGAAAAAACTTCAGACGTTGTTGTTACTGAAATATCAGGGGTTTGTCCGCAACATATAATTTGTCTGGCGATCCTGGGCGATGTAACATCAGTGGAAGCAGCTCTGGCAACCATAGAAAGTAGGTTGATGATTAAGTGAAATTAGCAGTTCTCAGTGGCAAAGGCGGAACCGGGAAGACCCTGGTATCGGTCAATCTGGCAGCAGTGGCCAAAGATTCCGTTTATGTTGATTGCGATGTTGAAGAACCAAACGGTCATTTGTATTTTAAACCCACCGAGATAGAAACTGAAACAGTAGCTATTAAAATTCCGATCGTTGACGAAGATCTTTGTCTTGGCTGCCGAAAATGTGTAGACTTTTGTAAATTCAACGCCCTCGCCGCTATTGTCAACAAGTTACTTGTTTTTGATGATATTTGTCACTCATGCGGGGGTTGTATCATGCTTTGTCCAAGCAATGCTTTGACCGAAAAGGACAAGGTCATTGGAGAAATAAAAACAGGTATTTCCGAAAAGGTCAAGGTGATTTCCGGTATTTTAAATACCGGTGAAGCATCGGGAATACCTATTATCAAAGAACTGATAAAAAAAACAGCTGATGAAAAAAGAATGACATTGATTGACTGTCCTCCGGGCAGTGCATGCATTGTAATGGAAAGTATTCAAGATGCGGATTATTGTATACTGGTGGCTGAACCTACGGTTTTTGGTCTACATAACCTTCAATTGGTTTTGGAGCTCGTTAAGCTTTTTAATAAACCTTATGGTGTCGTTATTAATAAATGTATGGAAAATGAAAATCTGATTGAAACGTTTTGTATTGAAAACGAAATTAAGGTGTTAAGTAAAATTCCGTTTGAAAGTGACTTGGGAGCGATTAATTCCGATGGTGAAATTGCGGCCAAAAGCGAAAAATACATTGGATTATTTTCCGAGTTGCTACAAGCAGTCGTTAAGGAGGCAGAACATGAAACAGTTACTCATTCTTAGCGGCAAAGGCGGAACTGGGAAAACAACCCTGGCTAGTGCATTTATTAAAATGGCACAGGCAAAAGTTTATGCTGATTGTGATGTGGATGCCCCAAACTTACATCTTGCTTTAAAGCATTTGAGCCAACCAAAGAGAAATGATTTTTATGGGATGCCGAAGGCGGAAATCAATCAGACGTTGTGTGCAAAATGCGATCGATGCATTGAAAATTGCCGCTTTGATGCAATATCAGCGGATGATGATGGCTATCACGTGGACACCTTTGCCTGTGAAGGCTGTGGTGTTTGTGAAATGCTTTGTCCGGTTCGGGCGATCAGCTTAAAACCCCATATTGCTGGTGAGCTGATGCTTTATCATGAAGATGTCGTCTTTTCAACTGCTCAGCTCAAAATGGGCAGTGGGACATCCGGGATGCTGGTCTCGGAAGTTAAAAAGCAAATGAAATCGGTTGATGTCGGTGCTGATCTGGCCATTATTGACGGATCGCCAGGAATCGGCTGCCCGGTGATTGCTTCCATCAGTGGGGTGAATATGGTGTTGATCGTTGCTGAACCATCTGTATCTGGAATCAGCGACATGGAGCGCATCATTAAAACAGCCCAGACCTTTCATACAAAAACAGTTGTTTGTGTGAACAAATACGATACAAACCTGAAAAAAACAGAAGCGATTATTGAGTATTGCAAAGAGCGAGATATCCCCTATATGGGGAGTATTCCATATGATAAAAATGCTGTTAAAGTCATTAATCAGGGGCTCACCATTGTAGACGTTTTTTGTGACGCGGGTTTTGCGGCTCAGGAAGTATTTAACAATACTTTAGAGGCGTTATTAAAAAAATAAGAAGAATTGTTCAACAGATAAAGATTAGACAAGTGTACGGTCACGAGTCCCGTAGCTGATGATATCATTGGTTTTGCAAATCGATGATATCGGTTAATTTAATATCATTGACAGAGAAACATTCTGATGATAAATCAAAACATAAGAGGAGAATTTACATGAGTGAAAGTTGTGATCAAGCCTGTGGGTCTTGTGGGGAAGAATGCGAAGATCGAAAAGTCGACTTTTCGGAACAACCCCATGAATTAAGCAGGATAAAGAAAGTAATCGGGGTGGTCAGCGGTAAAGGTGGGGTTGGTAAATCCATGGTTACAACTCTTTTGGCTGTAACCATGAAGCGAAAAGGTTACAGTACGGCCATCCTGGATGCAGATATTACCGGGCCATCCATTCCAAGAGCCTTTGGCATTAACGATAAAGCCCGCTCAACCGAATTGGGGTTATTTCCCATCGCAAGCAAAACTGGTATCGAAATTATGTCCATCAATTTATTATTGGAACATGATACCGATCCAGTAGTCTGGAGAGGTCCTATTATTGCCAACACTGTTAAACAGTTCTGGACCGACGTAATCTGGGGCGATGTAGACTACATGTTTGTGGATATGCCGCCAGGTACCGGTGATGTTCCATTGACCGTATTTCAGTCTTTACCAGTGGATGGGATTATTATTGTGACATCTCCCCAAGAGCTGGTTTCGATGATCGTTGCCAAAGCCGTCAAAATGGCAGAAATGATGAATGTTCCGGTTCTTGGATTAGTTGAAAACATGTCCTATTTCCAATGTCCGGATTGCGCTAAAAAACATCAGCTCTTTGGCGACAGCCGAATTGAAGAGGTGGCGAAACAACATGGTATCGATGTGGTGGCAAAAATGCCGATTGATACATCATTGGCTGGCGCCTGTGATAAAGGGTTAATTGAATTATTTGATAATAATTGGTTGGATCATATTGCCGAATTTTTAGAATTAGAAGTGGATTTAGAAGAAAATTTAAAAGAAAATGGAGAAGAGCAAATGAAAATAGCAGTAGCAAGTGATAATGGTTTGGTTTCAGGGCATTTTGGACATTGTGAGAGTTTCATGATTTATGATACCGTGGATGGCAAGGTTGTTAAAACCGAAGCGGTTCCCAATCCTGGACATAAACCGGGATTTTTACCAGTTTTCTTAAATGACAAAGGTGTTAATGTTATCATTTCTGGTGGTATGGGCGGCGGCGCAGTGGATATTTTTAATGAAAAAAATATCGAAGTAATTACTGGTGCTCAAGGCAAGGCAGAAGACCTTGTCAACAGTTATCTTTTAGGAGAACTTAAATCGACAGGATCTGTTTGTCATGAACATCAGCATCATGATGAGTGTGGCGAATAAACAAAGTTTTTAAATTTTAATAAAATATTTGTGTTGAGATCCCTGTTTTTAGGGGGATTAAGCAGATAAGGAAAAGGAGCATGCACCGCTTAATATACATTATTCGGTGCATGTTTATTATTTTATCTTAAGAAAGCCCGTGAAAAATGAATATAATTATTGACATATGCTATTCATGTATTATAATATTTTCGTTGTTAGCATATGTCAATAATTATGCAAATAAAAAAGACAACCCTAATCGGAGGTATTATTATGAAAATTGCATTACCAACTCGAGAAAATTTAATTGATGGCCATTTTGGTCACTGTGAGTATTATACTGTGTTCACCATTGATGATAGCAGCAAAGAGATACTAAATCAGGAAACACTTGCATCACCGGCAGGCTGCGGCTGTAAATCCAATATTGCCACAACCCTGGCAGATATGGGTGTAAGTCTTCTGCTGGCTGGCAATATGGGTGAAGGCGCGGTCAATGTATTAAGTCGATCCGGAATTGAAGTGGTTCGGGGCTGCTCGGGAGATGTTAAAGAAGTGGCTTTAAGCTGGCTGGCCGGAGCGGTAATGGATTCCGGAGAAATGTGCCATGCCCATGATGAAGGACATGAATGTCAGCACTAAGTTCTGGTACAATCAAATTTGACAAGGAGTATTAATCGATGTCCAGACCTGTAAAATGGAAAAAAGTATGTTGTCTGCCGGAAACGGATTTATTTGGACCTCTCAATGCCAAAAATACAGAAGAGGGCATCATTACGATGTCGGTTGAGGAATATGAAACCATCCGTTTGATAGACCTGGAAGGGCTGCTTCAGGAAGAGTGTGCCGAAAGTATGCATGTCGCGCGAACAACGGTTCAAAAAATATATAATGATGCCCGTAAAAAACTGGCGGATGCGTTAGTGAATGGCAACGTCTTAAAGATCGAAGGCGGAAATTATAAATTGTGTGAAGAAGGTCAAGAAAACTATGGCTGCAGCCGCTGCCGCAAACGTCGGGCAAATGCGCGTTGTGATAAAGCGCAGCTTTAAGAAATAAGATCAATAATTTAAGCGATGAAAGAGGAGAATTTTTATGAGTGAAGATTGTAGTCAATCCTGTGGATCATGCGGTGAAGAATGCGGAGATCGAAAAGTCGATTTTTCAGAACAACCCCATGAATTAAGCAGAATCAAAAAAGTAATCGGTGTCGTCAGTGGGAAAGGGGGGGTTGGTAAATCCATGGTAACCTCTCTAATGGCGGTAAGCATGAAGCGGCAGGGATATAATACCGCCATTCTTGATGCCGATATTACCGGTCCCTCGATTCCCAAAGCCTTTGGAATAAAAGAAAAAGCCATGCCCACAGACTTAGGTTTATTTCCAATTTCAAGCAAAACCGGGATTGAAATCATGTCTATTAATCTGTTGCTGGAACATGACACCGATCCGGTTGTCTGGCGCGGGCCAGTGATTGCTAACACCGTTAAACAGTTCTGGACCGATGTGATCTGGGGTGATGTGGATTATATGTTTGTGGACATGCCACCGGGAACCGGCGATGTGCCATTAACGGTTTTTCAATCGCTACCGGTGGATGGCATTATCATCGTTACCTCACCTCAGGAGTTGGTTTCAATGATTGTTGCCAAGGCTGTTAAGATGGCAAAGATGATGAACATTCCAGTGATTGGCCTGGTTGAAAATATGTCCTACTTTGAATGTCCGGACTGCGATAAAAAGCATTATTTATTTGGCGAAAGCCGCATTGAAGAAGTGGCCAAACAGTATGGAATCGAGGTCGTGGCAAAAATGCCCATTGATTCATCACTGGCTGGCGCCTGCGATAAAGGGCTAATTGAATTGTTCGATAATAATTGGCTGGATCACATCGTTGAAACTCTTGAAAAGAGTGAAAAAATAGACGAGTTGTTTTCCCCAGAATTTGTCGGTCTTGACACACCGAATCATGAGGGCAGCCGAGTTTAGGAAACATTTTCACAGGACATCAAAAAAAGAGTTAAACTAGTTATTGACTAATGTTATTAATTAGTGTAAACTACCGTTAGATTAATCGTATTGAATAGAAATAAGCCAATGAGGCATTTACTCCTTGAAAGGAGTTGTGTTTTGTTGGCTTTTTTGTAAATACGGATAAATGATCAAACAAATAATATAATTGCTCAGACCTGCTTTGAAAAAGGGTTTCCATTTATGAAAAATGTTATAAAGGGGCTTTTGTATGTAGAAAAACAGTTTTATTATGGCGACAACCATGTGTCTGAAGACTCACTTATGTGGGTCTTTTATTTTTTGAAAAACTAAGGAGAAAAGCAAAATGAATCAAGAATTATGGGAAAAATCAGTTGAGTTTCACGGACATCATTGTCCCGGGTTGGCCATTGGGGTGAGAGCATCACAGGAAGCCATTAAGGCACTTAGTATTTCATTTTCAGAAGATGAAGATGTTGTTTGTATCACTGAAAATGATGCCTGCGGCGTTGATGGGGTTCAGGTTATTTTAGGATGCAGCGTGGGCAAAGGCAACCTGTTATTCAGAAACCGGGGAAAACAGGCCTTTACATTTTTCAATCGAAATACCGGAGAAAAGATCAGACTGGTATTAAAAGCTCTGCCGGAAATGGAACGGGATGAAATGGAAAACTATATTCTTACCGAACCGGATGCCAGCAAAATATTTGACTTTAAAACCCCAGAATATGAATTGCCGGAGCGGGCCCGGATTTTTCAGAGTGTGATCTGTGAAGAATGCGGCGAAAAAACGGCTGAGCACATGATTCGGCTGGAAAACGGCAAAAAAGTCTGTGTAGATTGCTCTAATCCATATACCCGCGGATTTTAAAATAATTTAGGATCAGCAGATAAGTCTGAAGCAAATTGAAAGAGGAAAAAATAAATGAAAAAAATAGTAGCGGTTTTATTGAGTTTAATGATGATTGTTATCTTTGCGGGTTGCACCAATACAAAAGCAGAGACCACTAAGAGTGAGGCGACCACAAAGGTAGTGACCGATAGTCTGGGTCGACAGGTGAAAGTACCGGCTGAGATCGATAGTGTGGGGTCGCTTGGGGTGATGCGGTTGCTAACCTATATGGATGCGGTGGATCTGGTAAAAGGCGGAACCGATATGGACAATGTTCAAGTGCTGACCCGTCCCTATACCCTGGTTAATCCCAATTTTGCAACGATGGCTCAAATTGGTCAGGGTGGTTCGGGTGGAATTGTTCCCTTTGATGAGGAAATCATCAAATTGGCCCCCGATGTGATTTTTGTGGTGTCGGATTACACCCAGGCTGATGAATTGCAGGCCAAAACCGGCATCCCTGTGGTGGCGGTTGCCAGTCCCGGATTATTTGATGGAAAAATGAGCGCTTCGATGGATATTATTGGTCAGGTATTGGGCAAAGAAGATCGGGCCAAAGAAGTCAATGCATTTATGGATGCGGCTCAAAAAGATCTTAATGACCGAACCAAAGACATTCCGGAAGCTAGCCGTATCTCGGTATATAATGGCGCCTTGAATTTCAAAGGTAAACATGGTTTTGATGGCACCAGCGGGAATTACGGACCCTTCGTGGCTATCAATGCCAATAACGTGGTTGATCAAACGGGACAAAAGACCGCTTTTACTGTGGATCTGGAACAGGTATTAGCCTGGAATCCAGAAATTATTTTCCTGAATCCGGAAAACATGGATCTCGTCAACGAACAATATACTCAGAATCCAGACTTTTTCAGCTCGCTAAAAGCAGTGCAGAACAACAAGGTTTATACTCAATTAGCTTACAACAATAATTATACCAATGTGGAGATTGCTTTGGCTGACGCCTATTATGCAGGTACGGTGGTTTATCCTGACAAGTTCAAGGATATCAATATCGAGCAGAAAACTGACGAAATTTTCGAATTCCTGTTGGGGGAAAAACTGTATTCAAAATACGTAGCAGCCGGTCAGGGCTTTGGGCCGCTGACAATTGGCAAGTAAAAAAATGGACAACAAAAAAAAGACAGCCTGCGGCGTTAATTATGATCAATACGTTCACCGCAAGGTTTTGACCCTTGTAACGCTACTGATACTGACATTTCTGACCGCTATTTTTGCCATATCTGCCGGATCGGCCGATATTCCGGTCACGGAAGTACTCAAGGCATTATTTGGATTTGGGGCGGCAAAAAATGTGTTGGTAACCGTTAATATCCGGTTACCGCGGATTCTGATGGCCATTGTATCGGGCATCGGTCTGGCCGCCGCTGGCTGTGTGATGCAAAGTATTTTAAGAAATCCTCTGGCATCAGCATCGACCCTGGGGATCTCCCAGGGGGCTTCTTTCGGAGCTGCCATTGCCATCACTTTCCTGGGTGGTGGAACAGTGATGGGAAATACGGCCAGTGCCGTGACGGTTAATAACCCGTACTTAACCAGCACCTGTGCCTTTCTAGCTTCGATGTTTGTGACCTTTGTGATCCTCGGTTTATCCAAGGCTAGAAAGGCCTCGCCAGAAACTATGATACTGGCCGGAGTAGCCCTCAGTTCTTTATTTGCCGGAGCAACGGCACTGCTTCAATACTTTTCCTCAGATGTTCAGATGGCGGCCATTGTTTTCTGGACTTTTGGGGATCTGGGGCGAGCCAGCATGCAAAATATTCAGGTAGCAGCAGTCGTGACTATTGCCTCATTGATTTACTTTATGTTTAACCGCTGGAACTACAATGCGCTGGAATGTGGCGAACATACCGCCACCGGTCTGGGAGTCAATGTCTCCCGGGTCCGTCTGATCGGGATGACGGTGGCCTCTCTGACGGCAGCAACGATTGTTTCCTTTGTGGGGATCATCAACTTTATCGGTTTGATTGCCCCCCACATCATGCGACGTTTTGTCGGCAATGATTATCGCTATTTATTGCCGGCATCAGCCTTAATGGGGGCGCTGATGCTGCTGATCAGCGATACCTTTGCCCGGCTGATTATTTCACCAGTTATTCTACCGATCGGAGCCATTACCTCATTCCTGGGAGCTCCGTTATTCTTATATCTGATATTTAAAGGAGTTGGTCATCATGCTGAAAATTGATGCGTTGGAATTTGGGTATCGATCCAATCGAAAAATTCTGGATCACATTGAATTTGACGTTGCCAATGGCGAATGTGTAGCGATCTTGGGTAATAATGGGGCCGGAAAAAGCACCATGTTAAAGTGTCTGAATAAGATTATCGCCCCCCAAAAAGGCCGGGTGGTCGTGAATGAGGCAGATATTCTCAAGATGACGCGACTTGATATCGCCAAAAATACGGCTTATGTCGCCCAGAAAAGCGAAGGTAGTCGCATCACCGCCTACGATGCCATCTTATTGGGCCGAAAACCCTATATCAAACTGGCACCTAAAAAAGAAGATTACGAGATTGTCGAAAAGATTATTAAAAATATGGAATTGGAAAAATTTTCGCTGCGCTATATCGACGAGCTAAGCGGTGGGGAATTGCAGAAGGTTATGATTGCCCGGGCGCTGGCCCAGGAACCAAAGGTGCTGCTCTTGGATGAGCCCACCAGCTGTCTTGATCTCAAGAACCAGTTGGAGGTACTAAAACTGATCCAGAACATTACCAAAGAAAAAGAAATTGCCGTAGTTATCGTGATCCACGATCTGAACCTGGCGCTGCGGTATTGTGATCGGTTCCTTTTTTTGAAAGACAGTGAAATTTTCTGTTACGGCGGAATGGACGTTATGACATCCGAAAACATCGGTGCCGTCTACCAGGTCCCCGTCGCCGTCGAATCCTATCAAAACCAGAAAGTCGTGATTCCCTTAACCTGAATATAAGAATAACTCTGGTTTATTTGTTGATACCAGAGTTTTTTTATTAAAAGTGCAGCAAGCGGCTTTGGCGAGAAAGCTCGCTTTCGCAGACAATGACATTTGCTGCACAATCATACGAGCGTAGTGAAACGAGCAAGTTCTGATTGCCATTGATCTAAATAATACGATTGTCGTTCGTGGTGAATTCTGATAAAATAAAAGAAAACCCAAGGAGGTTCGTTTTTATGTCAGCTTTCAAAAATACCGCACCGGTTGTTTGGTTATTAATATCCATTGCAGTTTTCATCGGTGGGCTGATTATGCTGCTTGACGTTAAACTGGCCTGGGGTATTATGGTAATGGGCATGTCGATTATGCTGATTATCGTTGGGGTTATGTATCTTTCAGCCATTTTTTTAAAAAAGAATGAAAGTAAATTTAAAGAGCTCGGCATTGGATTACTTTGTATCTTAGGTGGGATCTTTGTCTATTCCTATCCCCAATTTCTCAAAGGACCTTTCAGTTTTGCAGTGGGAATGCTCGGGATCATCATCGGCTGTTTTGTCCTGATCAGCAGTTTGAAACTAAAAAATGACGGAGCACCCTGGGCTTGGACCCTACTGGTGGCCCTGGTGTATATCGGGCTGGGCATTGACATGGCTTTTTTTGCCACCACTGGTCGGCTGTTTGGGATCATTTTTGGAATTTATCTGATCTTTTTTGCCATTAATGTTTTTGGCGATGCCCTGGTCAGCTTAATGAAGCACAATGACGGAGCGCAAAAAGCCAAAAAACATCTGCGAGTGACCCTGCCGCTGGTTTTTGCAGCATTTTTACCGATGCGGATGTTGAAAAAAGTGAATCAACTGGTGGAAGAAGAACCGGATGCGCTGTTGCTATTGGAAGACCACACCATTGAACGAACTACTGATATGGAGATTTTTATCCATACCAAAGAAGGATTGATCCCGGGGATGGGACATGTGGACGCCTCCATCGGGGCGAATGTTTACAGTTATGGAAATTATGATGACTCCACCTGGAAACTGGGCGGATTTTTAGCAGATGGGGTTCTGGTTGAAATGCCCAAAGCCGAACATGTTAAACAGGCCTTAAAAGTCGAAAAGAAAATCTTGATGGGCTATGGCCTCGCTCTGACCCCGGAACAAAAAAAAGGTGTCCAAGATCAATTGGACAACCTCCTTTCTCAGGTGCTTCCCTGGGAACCGAAGGCAGAACAGGCGGAAAAGGGGGAAATCGAAGGAAGTCCACAGGATTTTGAGGATGTTTCCAGTCAGCTCTATAACGACGCCAAAGCCAGCTTTTACAAATTTCAGCAGGGCAATGAATTCAAAACCTATTATGCTCTGGGCACCAACTGTGTTAAGCTGGTGGATACCATTGTCGGTAAAACCGGAATCGATCTGATCAAGGTTAACGGCATTATTACCCCCGGAGCCTATCTGGACTATCTGGATCGTCTCTATGACCGCGGGGATTCCATTGTGGTTTCCCGGACCCTGTATCAGGATATTGAAAACAACCTGGAAAAGGATGCAGTAGAAGAAGCGCTGGTAAGTTCTAAAGAAGCTTAAAATGATTGTTGGTGTATTCGATGGTGCCCTCTTTTTGCAGCTTGGAAAGAACCCGGGATAGGGCGCTGCGGTCTACACATAGAAAATCTGCCAGCTCATTGCGGCTAAAGGGAATCTCAAAAGCGAGGTTTCCTTTTTTTTCGGCCTGCAGCGATAAATAAGAAAGAACCTTATCCTGAATCGTTCGCCGTGATAATAACTGGTTTTTATTACTGAGCAGAATATTCTTTCGGGCCAGAATTTTCAATAGATTTTCGATCAGGTGGTTGTGAAAAATGCAGGAGTTGGGACAGGTGTTAATAACCCGTTCGATCCCCAGAAACATCACGGTCGTATTGGTTTTGGCCAACACAGTCACCGGGCTTTCCTTAATGCCAGCACTGGCAAAGGCTTCACCGAAAATATGGCTGGGACTTAATTCGGTGAGAATGGAGCGATTACCATAATAATCCTCTTGAATTACCTGAACTTCTCCAGATAAAACGACACCAACAGCGGTCACTGGCTGACCAGTCAGCAGGACGATTTCCCCCCGGTCATAGTTTTTTTCCTCACCGCCCAGACATTGAAGCATAGCCTCGAGATTTTCATCAATGCCATCAAATAATTTGACTTTTCTTAAAACTTCTATATTTTTATTCATAATTTCCCTTTATGTTGCATATGCAACGGTAGTTTTGGGTAGATTATATTATGATTGGTTCAAGAAATCAATACACGATATTCCAGGGAGGAAAAAAAGATGATACGAAAAATAATTACAATAGATGAAGAAAAATGCAATGGCTGTGGATTATGCGCCGAAGCCTGCCATGAAGGAGCCATTGGAATGGTTAATGGTGTAGCAAAATTATTAAGAGACGATTACTGTGACGGATTGGGAGACTGTCTGCCAAGCTGTCCTACCGGGGCGATCACCTTTGTGGAACGGGAAGCGGCAGCTTACGACGAAGCCGCTGTTCTGGAAAATATGAAAAAGAAAGAAGCAACACAAAACAGTGGTGAGAAAAAAGCAGGCGGATGTCCGGGAACCCATGCTAAAACCATTGTCCGGGAAAACGTAGCAGAAGATGATGGTTTGGAACCACTGGCATGCGGATGCCCCGGCTCCTCATCAAAGGCAATTGTTCGGGAAACTGCTGCAGCGGAAAAACCTGTGGTAGCAGCTCCTGAATCGCAATTGCGACAATGGCCGGTTCAAATTAAACTGGCTCCGGTTAATGCACCCTACTTCAGCGGCGCTCACCTGTTGATTGCGGCAGATTGTACCGCCTATGCCTATGCCGGTTTTCATAATCGCTTTATCAAAAATAAAATTACCTTGATTGGTTGTCCCAAGTTGGATGCCGTTGACTATGCTGAAAAGCTGACTGAAATACTAAAGCTTAATGACATTAAAAGCGTCACTGTGGTGCGAATGGAAGTTCCCTGTTGCGGCGGCATCACGGCAGCGGTTACTACAGCGCTCCAGAATTCAGGGAAAATGATACCTTGGCAGGTATTAACGGTCACCACTGATGGAAAAGTATTAGAAAATGCCTAAAGCACCATCGTAAAAAACGATAAATTACAGGAATGAGTAGAAATATTATCCATGCTGTTCCGGCAAAAGAATAATCTGCGATATATTCAATTGATATTTTTCCTCAATTGAGGGAATGAACTAAGATAAGTGGATCGCGATTAATTTCAAATATCTAACCTACCGATAAAAATTTGTCCTCTAATTTGTTACCTAAAAAATACAGCCATATCCCAAATCTCCGGGGATATGGCTTTTTAAATTTAAAAACAGAAGAATAGGGTCTATTAATGAACGAAAATAAAACGTATTTCAAATGTGCAAACAGAGACGAATCGTAAAAAAAGTACAGGAATTACCATGGTTTCGTAAACCTTTGCAGAAGTTGGGAAAAAATAATTTGATGAGGCCTTAATTTGAGATTAATATGTCAAAGTTCTGTTGTAAAACGAGAATGATTATGATATGATAGCCCTGTCGATACATATATATACAAGTTGACAAAATACGAATTTTTCCTGTTGAAAAATCAGTGATAATAACATACACTGATTAAAGAAAATTGACCGGGGAAACGATAATGGAGGAAAACATTATGGCTTTTAATATTGCAGTTGCAGGTAAAGGTGGCGTTGGAAAAACAAGTCTTACCGGTATGCTTATTGAATATTTAGTTGCAGAAGGTTTGGGTCCTATTTTAGCAGTGGATGCCGATGCCAATGCAAACCTTAACGAAGTGCTAGGGGAAGAAGTGGAACTTTCCATTGGTGAGATCAAAGAAGAAGTAAACCATGCCGAAATGGATGGGGTACCACTGCCTCCAGGCGTAACCAAAACTGACTTTTTAAGACTGCGTTTAAATCAGGCAGTCGCCGAAGGCAATGGTTATGATCTTCTGGTTATGGGCCGCAGCCAGGGTGCCGGCTGTTATTGTTACGTCAATGGAATTCTGAAAACGCAAATCGATATGCTGGCAGGAAATTATCAGTACATCATCGTCGATAACGAAGCTGGGATGGAACATCTAAGCCGGGGAACACTTGGTAAAATCGATATGCTCATTCTGGTCAGTGACTGTTCCCGTCGCGGGATTCAGGCCGTTGGCCGAATTAAAGAGCTGGTTACCGAACTGAAACTAAAAGTACCGGTGATCAAGCTGATCGTTAACCGGGCGCCTGATGGCGTTTTAAACGAAGGAACCGCCGAAGAAATCAAAAATCAGGGCCTTGACCTGATTGGGGTTGTGCCATTGGATCAAAATGTTTTTGAATATGATGCCTATGGTAAACCACTGGTTCAGTTACCTGCTGATTCACCAGCCAAGGTTGCCTTAAGAGATATTGTCAAGAAACTGGAAATTATCAAAAACGGCAAAAAATAGATAAAATAGATTTTAAATAACAAACGGGGCTGGTATCCAGCCCTTTTAGACGGAAACTGCGGAAAAGGGGAGATTGTTATATGAAAAAGGTACGATTTAATATCAAAGGAAAAAGAACGGTTGATTTAATTGCAAGCGATGGAGAAAACTTACTGGAAGCAGCCAGAAGAGCCGGTGTCATGATTGACTCACCCTGCAGCGGGAATGCCACCTGCGGTAAATGCAAGGTGAAGATTGGATCGGGTCAGGTTAAAACTGAAAAAACCAGACATATTTCTGAGGAAGAAATGGCCAACGGGATCGTTCTTTCCTGTAATGCAACCATCATTGAAGATATCGAGGTGGAAGTACCAGATTTAGCATCTTCTTTTGTAAACGAAATGCAGATCACCGATCTGTCAAATAACGAAAATAAGAACATCAAATACGTTCGCAAGAAAATGATTAAAGAAGGTATGACCAATGCCAGCCGACTCTGGTCGGAGATCATCCAATTGCCATGCCCCAGTATTGAAGATAACAGTGCCGATGAAGATCGGCTGAAGCTCTATTTCAAACAGAATCTTGGCTATGAAGACATAACCATCAGTTTGAATGTGATGAAAAAACTGCCGGATGCCTTCAGGAAAAATGATTTTTTAATCGAAGTCGTTTATTTAAAACGTCGGGAAGTAGCTGAAATTCTCGATGTCAAACCGGCTAATAGCGAAAAATCAGTGCTTTACGGGATCGCTCTGGATATTGGTACAACTTCTGTATCAGCCTGTCTGGTGGATATGAATACCAATGAGATTTTGACAAAAGCTTCGATGGGTAATGCTCAGGTTAAATACGGGGCTGATATTATCAACCGCATTGTTTATTCTGAAAAGCCTGGCGGATTAGAAAACCTTCGCCATGCCATCGTTGATGAGAGTATTAATAATCTGATCGAGAAGATGGTCAAGACTGTCGGTATCAACAAAGAAGATATTTATGAAGTTTGTGCCGCGGGGAATACCACCATGAATCACCTGTTATTGGGATTAAATCCCGATTATTTAAGACGTGAGCCATTTATCCCGGCCATCAATGACATTCCCGAAATGAAATGTGCCGAGTTGGGGATCAATGTTAATCCGGAAGGAAAAATATATCTGGCCCCATCGGTCGCCAGCTACGTTGGCGGCGATATTACTGCCGGCGTCTTTGCCGTACCGGTATGGATGCGGGAAGACTTTACGATGCTGGTAGATCTGGGAACAAACGGCGAAATTGTCTTTGGCAACAAAGACTTTTTAATGACTTGTGCCTGTTCGGCCGGACCGGCTTTTGAAGGCGGAGAAATCAGCTGTGGTACAAGGGCCGTGCCGGGCGCCATTGAACAAGTCACCATCAATGAAGAAGATTTAAGACCTTTTTATAATACCATTGGTCATGTCAGCCCAGTGGGAATCTGTGGATCAGGGATTATCGACTTAATTTGTGAAATGAAGCGAACCGGTATTATTAATGGCAAGGGTCGAATGGAACGGGATCTTGATCATCCCCGGATCAAATTTGATGAATACGGAATTGGCCAATACTATCTCTATTCCAAAGAATTGGATAATGGCTCAAAAGATATCTATATTACTGAAATTGATATCGACAGCTTTATCAAAGCCAAAGGAGCTGTTTTCTCGGCCATTTATATTTTGATGGAAAGCCTGGATATGCCCATCGACGTCCTGGAAAACATTTATGTTGCCGGGGGCATCGGGACCAATCTGGATATCACCAACGCCATAGCCCTGGGGATGCTGCCAGATATCCCAGTGGAAAAGTATTTCTATATCGGCAACAGCTCGATGCAGGGATGCTATCTGGCCTTGACCCTCAGTGAGGGAAAAGACAAGATTCGGGAAATATCACAAAATATGACATACATGGAATTAAGCGTTCACCCGACCTATATGGATGAATTCATCTCGGCATGCTTTATTCCTCATACCAATATGAATTTATTTCCCTCGTTAGAAAGCTAACATGGAAAACTAAAACAGGAGATTTTGAATGGAAAATACGTTACGGGATGAAACCGCAATTGAAGAGAAAAGAAAAGATAAAATACCCTACGAACATTACAAAGGCCTATTAAAAGACCAGGATCCCGAGACCATCGCTAAAAACAGCACCTGTCCTTATGATGAAGAAGGTGGCTTTTTTACAGCTACCCTGATGGGGACCCCTTACAAGGTCGCCTATCCTCAGGGAGATGTGACCGATATGGACGGACAGGACTTTGATAATTATAAACTGAAAACCATGATCTTACGTTATCTGATCAATGCCACAGGGGTCAAGGCCACCGGCGAAAATATTGCCTACCGGGATGTTTCCGGTGGTAATGTCTATTTTGCCTGTTTTGAAGGCCGATGTCTCAAACGTTTTGCTTTTACCTTCAATTACAATATTGACGGATTAAAGAAGGCGATGGCAGTTCTAAACGCCGAGCCACAAAAACTGGGAGATTTATCCTGGCGTTTTGAGGTCATTAATAATATGTTTATGACCGTAATTTTATGGATCGGTGATGATGAATTTCCACCAGAAGCACAAATACTATTTGACGCTAACTTCCCCAGTGCCTTCAGTGCCGAGGATATGGCAGTGATGGGCGATATTTTTATCCCGGCATTAAAAGAACTTAGTAAGAAATAATGAAGCAATCAAAAATACATGATATTGATCCCCATTTTTCGGAAAGCAGTTATGTCATCAACCGTGATTTATTCAAAAACTATGATCCCGATGAGATGAGCAAAAATTCGCTTTGTCCCTACGATCCGCAAAATGGGCGGTTTGAATTGACCGTCCTAGGTGAATCCTATTTTATAGACTACCCCAGTGGTATGGTTGTGAATGCCCAGGGCGCGGAATTTGATAATTATTCCGTCAAAATTTTTATTCTCAGATATTTAATGAATGCCAACGGAAAAGAAGCGACCAATGAATGGATCAGTTTTAAAGAATTTCCCGATGGCCCATTATACTATTCCAATTTTCATAAACGCTGCATTCAAGTTTTTGCACAAATAGGCAACGAAATGCCAGAACATTTAAAAAATTATATGAATATGCTAGAAGCCGAGACCTACGGCAAAGGAGATCTTTCCTGGCGGTTCACAGTGACAACCGGAGTTGATATCATCTGGATTTTATGGTTTGGGGACGATGAGTTTGAAGCGGAAGCCCAAATATTGTTTGATAAAAAATTAACGGACGTCTTCAACATTAAAGATTTAGCAATTTTAGGTGATGTTTTAATGATTTCGTTGAAAACCTTTACTTTCTCTTTAGACTCTAAAAAAAATTAGGATAAATTTTAGAAAAATGCCGAAAATTAATTGACAAACTTTTAACTAATATAGTACAATCTGTGTATACTTATATATACAGGTAAAAAGCTGTAGAATATGTAATGGTTTTAATTTGGTTTTAAAGTGTCATGCTTTGAAATAAATATTTTGAAAAAAGGTAACAGGTTAGGAGGAAACAAAAAAATGCCATACAAAAAAGCAGAACAAAAATTTAGTGGCAAGATCAACGTATGTGAGATAGGTGTAGGAGATGCAGCTATCAGCATAGGTGGAGAAAACTCATTACCATTTTTAGGTACTGAAGGATTCAAGACCGCAGTTGGAATCGCAATCTCAGATACCACCGATGAGTGGGCAGATTGCTTTGGAACAATTTACGGTGATGATCTTAAAAATCCAGCAGCTTTAGCAAAAGCAGCAGTAGAAAAATCAGGTGCTGATTTCTTGTTAATTAAACTTGAAAGTGCTGATCCAAACGGCGCTGATGCATCAGTTGAAAGCTGTGTTGCTACAGCTGTAGCAGTAGAAGCTGCAATTAACGTACCTTTAGTTGTAGAAGGATGTAAAAACGCAGAAAAAGATGCTAAGTTATTAGAAGAAGTAGCTAAAGCTCTTGAAGGAAAAAATGTCGTTTTATTCTCTGCAATAGAAGATAATTACAAAACAATCGGTGCTGCCGGCGGAATGGCTTATGGTCAAAAAGTATCAGCTGAATCTGCAGTAGACATCAACCTTGCAAAACAATTAAACATCTTATTAACACAACTTGGTGTTAAGAGCAAAGATATCATCATGGATGTTGGAACAGCAGCAGCCGGTTACGGTTTTGAATATGTTGCTTCAACCATGGATCGTATTCGTCTGGCCGGCCTAGGTCAAAATGATGAAGCTTTACAGATGCCAATTATGACCAATGTTTCTAACGAATCATGGGGCGTAAAAGAAGCGGTTTCCACAATTGAAGATGCACCAGAATGGGGCGATCAGGAAGCACGTGGTATCGGTATGGAAGTTTCGACAGCAGCAGCTTGTGTTGTTGGCGGATCAAACGCTATCATCGTAAGACATCCAGAATCAGCTAAAACAATCAAAAGTTTAGTTGCTGGAATCATAGGTTAGGAAAGGAAGGCGAATACAAATGGCAGTAAAAGGTTTAGATATTTTTAAACTCACACCTAAAACAAACTGTAAAGAGTGTGGTTTCCCAACATGTATGGCTTTCTCAATGAAAGCCGCTACCGGTGGTGTTCCCATCGAAAAATGTCCATACATTTCAGAAGAATCCAAAGAATTATTATCAGAAGCAACTGCTCCTCCAATGAAATCAATCAAAGTAGGATCTGGCGAAACTGAAAAAACTCTTGGTGGCGAAACTGTATTATTCAGACATGAAAAAACATTAGTCAACAAAAACTTATTTGCAGTTGAATTATCAGATGCAATGAGCGATGCTGATGTTGATGCAGCTTGTGCAAAATTACAAAAAGTAAACTATGAACGAATTGGCGAAATGATGTTCGTTGAAGTTGTAGCTGTGCGTTTTGCAGCAGATGCAGCTAAATTTGCAGCTCTTGTTAAAAAAGTTGCTGAATGCGGCAAAATTCCAATGATCGTTACAACTGATGCTGAAGTAGCAAAAGCAGCGGTTGCTGGCGCTGGCGCTGGCGCAATTATCATGGGTGCTACTAAAGATAACGCAGCAGCTATGGTTGACGTAGCTAAAGCAGCAGATGCTGTTCTTGGTGTTTCTGCAGACAGTATTGAAGCATTACACGATTTAGTAGAAGAAATCGAAAAAATGGGTTATAAAAACCTGGTATTAAATGTCGGCGAAGCTTCAATCAAAGAAGCCTATGCAAATGCAGTTGATATCCGTACCGCAGCAATCAAAGGCAATGACCGAACATTCGGATATCCATCAGTAGTATTTGCTAACAAATTGGCAGCTGGTAACACCAACCTGCAAATTGCTTTGGCTTCTGCTTTTGTTCTACGATATGGTTCAATCATCGTTATGGAAGAAATGGACTTCAACGCTGCTTTACCACTGTTTGGTTTAAGACAAAATATCTTTACAGATCCACAAAAACCAATGCGTGTTGAACCTAAGGTATATGAATTCAACAAACCAACCGGTAATGATCCAGTTCTGGTTACCGTTGACTTCGCATTATCTTACTTTGTTGTTGCTGGTGAAATCGAACGATCTAAAGTTCCTGCTTACCTGGCAATTCCAGATGCTGGTGGTTACTCAGTTCTTACTGCTTGGGCTGCTGGTAAATTTGGTTCTTCTGTTATCGCTAACTTCATTAAAGAAGCCGATGTTGCCAGCTTAACTACCTCTCGTAAGTTAATCTTACCAGGTAAAGTTGCTGTACTTCAAGGCGATTTAGCTGAATTACTGCCTGAATGGGAAGTAATCGTTGGACCAAACGAAGCAATGCAATTACCTAAGTTCTTAAGAGATATGCAAGCATAATATTAATCTGTGTCCGGGGTTATTCCCGGACACACCTAAACATTTTTTCAATTTGAAAGGGGAACAATATGTCAAAATTCATGGTTATTGGTGAAAGAATTCACTGTATTTCTCCTGCAATCCGTCAGGCATTTGCAGATAGAAATCCAGAACCAATTCTTTTAAGAGCAAAAGAACAATTAGATGCTGGTGCAGACTACTTAGATTTAAACATCGGACCTGCTGAAAGAGGCGGCGAAGAGTTAATGCAATGGGGTGTTAAATTACTCCAGGAAAACTTTGATAATGTGCCAATCGCGCTTGATACAGCTAACATGAAAGCGATTGAAGCTGGTATTCAGGTTTATAACCGATCAAAAGGAAAACCAATCGTAAACTCTGCAGATGCAGGCGACCGTATTGAATATGTTGATTTAGCAGCAGCTAATGACGCTATGGTTATCGCTCTTTGCTCTAAAGAAGGTGTACCAGGAAATAATGACGAACGTATTGCTTACTGTTCAGAATTATTAGAACGTGGTATGGAACGAGGAATGGAACCAACAGATTTACTGTTTGACCCATTATTCATCGTAATCAAAGGAATGCAAGATCAATTAGTTGATGTTTTAGAAGCAATCCAAATGATCACTGACATGGGCTTGTTAACAACTGGTGGATTAAGTAACGTATCTAACGGTGCGCCAAAACATATTCGTCCATTATTAGACTGTGCTGTTTTAGCAATGGCTATGCAGTGTGGATTCAGCTCTGCAATCGTTAATCCTTGCGACAAACGATTACGAGAAACAATCGTAGCTTGCGATATTATCAAAAATAATATCCTTTATGCAGATTCAGTTCTCGAGTTTTAATTTAGATACCTTTTTAAATCAATAAAACAGGTATTTGAAAATACTCAATAAAAAAAAGCCCCCGACCACAATTCATCACTTGCCGCACAAGATAAGATGAAGGTCAGGAGCAAACAACTATGTATAATGTATCACTCACCTACATTGTATAACATTTAACAATGTTTGTAAAGGGAATTTTGACTATTTTTTTCAATATGACGAAACTTTTTACAAATACGTAAAAAATAACTTTTATACGAAACGGGTGCGTTGATATAAATTATAAATTTAGAGAGGTAGAAAAAATATGAGCAATGAAATTTTAAACTACGATAAGGTCGCTGAAGCTTCCCTTGCGAAAGCTCAGAGAGATGGCGCAGAAACAATGTGGGATCGCCGAGCTGCACAAAAAACCCAATGTGGTTTTGGAGAAGCAGGGGTATGTTGCCGAATTTGTGCAATGGGTCCATGTCGAGTCAGTCCAGTTCCTGGAAAAGGAGCTGAAAGAGGTATTTGTGGAGCAAACGCTGACACAATTGTAGCAAGAAACTTTGCCAGAATGGTTGCCGGCGGAACATCTGCCCATTCAGATCATGCCCGTGATATCGTTCATGCTATGCATAGTACAAAAGCTGAAGGCCCATTCAAAATTCGTGATGAAGCTAAATTAAGAAGAATCGCTAAAGAATGGGATGTAGTTGATGCCGATACCAAAGAAACTTATGCATTAGCTCACGAAATGGCTGATTTAGCCCTTGAAGAATTTGGTAAACCTTTTGGAACCCAACGTTTCTTAAAAAGAGCACCACAAGCTCGACAAGAAATCTGGGCACGTGAAGATATCGCACCACGTGCGATTGATATGGAAGTAACTACTTTAATGCATTCAACTCATATGGGTTGTGCTGCTGACTATGAAAGCATCTTCCGACGTGGAATGAGAACTGGTATGTCTGATGGATGGGGCGGATCCATGATCGGAACCGAATTCTCTGATATCTTATACGGAACACCAACCGCACGTGCATCTTCTTCTAACCTGGGTGTTATTGATGCTGAAATGGTTAATATCCTGATTCATGGTCATGATCCTAACCTGGCTGAAATGGTTGTATTAGCTGCTCAAAACCCAGAAATGGTTGAAATGGCAAAAGCTAAAGGTGCTAAAGGCATTAACATTGTTGGTATGTGTTGTACAGGTAATGAAATGACCATGAGACATGGTATTAAAATTGCCGGTAACTTCTACCAACAGGAAATGTGTATTATTACAGGTGCTATCGAAGCAGTTGTAGTTGACGTTCAATGTATCTTCCCGGCCCTTCCAGAACTGGCTAAAACATACCATACCCGATTTATCAGTACTTCAGCAAAAGCAAAAATTGCAGGTGATATGTACATCGAATTCTCTGAAGCAACCGGTTTAGACAATGCTAACGAAATTGTTAAATTAGCTGTTGAAAACTTCCCTAACCGAGATGCTGCTAAAGTAGAAATTCCAGACATTAAACAAGATACGATGGTTGGTTACTCTGTAGAAACCATTATCGAACATTTAGATGCAGTTGTTAACTCACAATTAGAAGATAAACTGGGAACCGTTAAACCTTTAGTTGATGTTATCTATGCAGGCGTTATTCGTGGTGCTGCTGGTGTTGTTGGTTGTAATAATCCAAAACAACAACATGACTATGCTCATATTACTGTAATGGAAGAATTAATTAAACGTGATGTTATCTGTGTTGTAACAGGTTGTGCTGCTCAAGCCGCTGCTAAAGCCGGTTTATTAACATTAGAAGCAAAAGAAAAATGCGGTCGTGGACTATTAGAAGTCTGTGAACGTGTAAATATTCCTCCAGTTCTTCACATGGGTTCTTGTGTAGATATCAGCCGTATTCTTCATATTGTAAACTTATGTGCTGATATAAAAGGAATCGATCCAGCTTTATTACCAGTTGTTGGTATCGCTCCAGAATGGATGTCAGAAAAAGCCGTTGCTATTGCAAACTATGTAGTCGGTTCTGGTATCAATACTTATCTGGGTGTTATTCCACAGGTATTAGGATCACCAAACTTCACAAAATTAATGACCGAAGACGTCCAAGAATTCATTGGAGCACACTTCGTATTTGAAAAAGATCCAATTGTCATGGTTGATAAAATCATGGAAGATATGGAAGCTAAAAGAACTGCTTTAGGTATCTAATTAATAAAAGATAGACAGGTGATAAAATGAAAATAGCATTAACAGGAAAAGGCGGGGTTGGTAAAACAACCATCTCAGCAAGTTTAAGCCGATATTTTGCCGACGAAGGATATAATGTATTAACAGTTGATGCTGATCCCGATGCCAATCTTGGCCTGGCTTTAGGTATGACCGAGGAAATGATCGCCAGTATTGTTCCCATTTCTGAAATGAAAGACATGATAGAAGAGCGAACAGCTGCCGATACCGGTTCCTTTGGATCAATGTTTAGAATGAATCCAGAGGTTGCTGATATTCCTGAGCGTTATGCCAAAGAGTTTAATGGGGTCAAGCTGCTGACAATGGGAACCGTAGACGCCGGAGGATCCGGCTGTGTATGCCCTGAGCATGTTTTATTAAAGATGCTTATGAGCCATCTGGTTTTATACCAAAAAGATGTGGTTATCATGGATATGGAAGCAGGCATTGAACATCTGGGTCGTGGAACTGCCGGAGCAGTCGATGCGTTTATCGTTGTCGTCGAGCCAGGCGTCCGAAGCATCCAGACTTATCATAAGGTTAAATCCATGGCAATTGATATAGGTGTCAAGCAAGTTTATGTTATTGGAAATAAAATCCGGAATGACGGAGATATCGCCTTTCTTACCGAAAAAATCGGAGCTGAAAACATCATTGGTTTTTTAAATTACCGGGATGCCATTTCAGAATCTGATCGTAACAATCAGTCGCCCTATGACGATCCGGTCATGAAGGAAGATATTGCCGTATTAGGCAAGAAAATTTTGGCGATTGTTGAAGAAAAAAAGAAATAATAAGTTAAGAATAAAGCTATAAAAATCTAATGTTAATTGAACGAATCTAAGGAGGAAAAAGTCCATATGAATATGAATCTTTTTGATATTGTTTACGACGGTCAAGCCCAGTATCAGCAACGTGCTGAAGAAATGGTTGCCAAAGTCGTTGCTGAAAAGGGAAAAGAAACACCGGTAAAATTCCCAGGTACTGCTTATGCTTTACCTTGTATCTATGCTATCACTGGTAAAAAAATTACCAATGTAGGTGAACTGGAAGAAGCTTTAGAACTTGCTAAAGCTAAGGTTAACCGTACTAATTACTTGCAAGAAGGCTTAGATGCCGGAACTTCTGCTGCTATGTGTGCAGAAATTATTGAAGCAGTTAAATATGTTTACGATGAACTTCCATACGAAGGTCGTCACGTTGAAGATTTAAATACAACTGATGCCCGTTGTTTAGGACATATCACCGATGCTGAAGTTCGTAACTTCGGTGTGCCACTGGTAACAGATGATATCCCAGGGGTTGCTGTTATTATTGGTGAATGTAAAGATGCCGAAATGCTTGCTAGTATCGTTAAAGATTACCAGGGTAAAGGTTTATTAACCTTCATGGTTGGTAAAGTTATCGATCAAGCGATTGAACAAAAAATTAAAATGGGTATTGACCTTCGCGTTATTCCTTTGGGATACGAAATTGAATCTGTAATCCATGTTGTATCTGTTGCGCTTCGTGCCAGCTTAATCTTTGGTGCAACACCTCCAGGCGACTTCCTGGCTCACAGAACCTATACAAAGAACCGTGTAAAAGCATTTGTTAATGTATTTGGACCATGGGATAACAAAATTATCGCTGCTGGTGCTGCTGCCATCGAGTTGGGCTTCCCAGCAATCACAGAAACATATATCAACGAAGTACCAACCTTATTATTAAACCAACCTGACAACAGCAAAGTTGTTGCCACTTCTTTAGAAGCCCGTAACATCAAAATCAAAGTTACCGAAATCGATTGTCCAGTTGCTGTTTCTTCAGCTTTTGAAGGTGAACGTGTTCGTAAAGATACCATGTTTGCTGAATTCGGCGGAAACAAAACTGAATGTTGGGAACTTGTTACAACTGGCGATTTAGCTGAAATGGAAGATCACAAAATTACTGTTGTCGGACCAGATATCGATGACGCAATGTTCGCAGGCAAAGACGTTGTTCGTCTGCCAATGGGTGTTGTTGTTAAAGTTGCTGGTAAAGCAATGCAAAAAGACTTTGAAACCGTACTTGAAAGACGTATCCATTACTTTACAAACTATATTGAAGGCGCAATGCATGTTGGACAAAGAAACATCGCCTGGATCCGTTTAACAAAAGAAGCATTTGAAAAAGGCTTCCGTTTAAAACATATCGGTGAAGTTTTATACGCAAAAATGCGTTCTGACTTTGACAAAGTTGTTGATAAATGTGAAGTGACCATTTACACCAACGCTGAAGATGTAAAACGACTTGGCGAAGAAATGGTTAAACCAATCTATGCTGAACGTGATGAAAGAATGGGCGCTCTAACAGATGAAAGTGTTGATGAATTCTACACCTGTTTATTATGTCAATCATTTGCTCCTAGCCACGTTTGTGTTGTAACACCAGAACGTTTAGGTCTTTGTGGTGCTGTTTCCTGGTTGGATGCTAAAGCTACTAAAGAACTTGATCCAATGGGACCAAACCAACCAATCGTTAAAGGTGAAGCTATTGACGAACGCCTTGGTATCTGGGAATCTTGTAACGAAGTAGTTGCTCAAGCATCACAAGGTGCAGTTGAAAAAGTTACTCTGTACTCAATTCTTGAAGATCCAATGACTTCTTGTGGTTGTTTCGAATGTATCTGTGGTATTATGCCAGAAGCTAACGGTGTTATCATTGTAAACCGTGAGTTCGGTGATACTTCACCAGTTGGTATGACTTTCGGTGAATTGGCTTCTATGACCGGTGGTGGGGTTCAAACTCCAGGCTTCATGGGTCATGGTCGATTCCTGATCGGTTCTAAAAAATTCATGTCAGCTGAAGGCGGTTTATCTCGAATCGTTTGGATGCCAAAAGAATTAAAAGACGATGTTGCAGAACGTTTAAATAAAGCTGTCAAAGAAATGACTGGAATTGAAAACTTTGCAGACATGGTTTGCGATGAAACAATTGCCAGCGACTCTGAAGCAGTATTAGAATTCTTAGAATCAAAAGGACATCCAGCATTAGCTATGGATCCAATTATGTAATTAATTTTTGACCTGAGTCAAAAATAATAACATGCCTGAAGGCAGAACACAGACGTGTTCTGCCTTTTTTTCTAAATAAATATAAAAGTAGTTATAGTAAATTGCTGTAGATTAGAATAATTCAAAATAAACCATGGTTTTTTTAAGAAAAAAATGCTATAATCATTACAAATTTTAGAACAACAGGAGGAAACAATATGTGTAGCAATAAAGAACTTCACAGTCATGGCGAACATCACGACCATCAAGAAGGACATCCACATAGTGGCACCACAAATCACGATCATCAACATGCCCAGCCTCACAGCGGCGAAGAAGGACATGACCATACCCATGAACACAACCACGAGCACGGCCACACTCATAGTCATACCCACAGTGATGACCATGATCATGGCAGCGACCATACTCATGATGCTGAGCATGAACATCCACATACCCACAAACACGCACATCCCCACCCACATAAACATGAACATCCTCATGGTCATGAAGGACATGGGCATGAGCATCCCCACGGTCATGAACATCCCCATCCTCACGGTGAAGGACATTGTGGAAATCATGGCAAAAATGGAGCCGGCTGCTGCCATGGGGGCGATGTTGAAAATAAAGATATTGAAATTTTAGGGCTGTTGCTGGATCATTGGGTTGCCCATAATCAGGATCATGCGATGGAATACAATACCTGGGTTGAAAAAATGAATCGCCTCGGTAAAAATGATGTGGCTGAATCGCTGATTGAAGCGATTGCATTGATGAGTGAAGCAGATAAACACCTGGTTGAAGCAAAGAAAGAATTAAACTAAAAAATAGTCAGGCGACTATTTTTTGAGGGTTAAAACTTGAAATAAAGCCGTTTTTCAAGGCACTACTGAATGGGTCCGGGTGACTCGATAGTAAAATTTGTAAGCTATAATGAACATAATCGCCCCTTAGCTTGTGTTAAGGGGCGGTCTGTGTTAAAATAGCTTCAATTAAAAGAAAGGAGACTGAGAACATGTGTGAATCTTCAGCTTATATGATTACTCCTGAAGGAGAAACAAAAATAATGGACTATGTTGTTGATATCGTTCCAAATGACGATGGCAGCTTAACCTTGTCCGATTTATTGGGTGGTACAAAAATTGTTCAAGGCAAACTAAAAGAAGTGAAACTTCTTAACCACAAAATTATTATTGAAGGAACGACGGTTTAGCCAATGAACATTGTAGTGCTAGATGGTATGGGAGGAGGCATTGGGTCTCGAATTGTGGGTATTTTAAAAGATGAAATACCGCCGTATATTGAAATATATGGATTGGGAACCAATGCTCTGGCCACTGCGGCCATGTTAAAAAAAGGGGCCAATAAGGGCGCTACCGGAGAAAATGCAATTGCCGTTACTGTTAAGAAAGCGGATTTTATTATCGGCTCGATTGCAATGACGATTCCTAACTCCATGATGGGAGAAGTCACACCGAAAATGGTTGAAGCCATTGGAAGCAGTGATGGATTGAAAATCTATATACCGATTATGCCGGAAAATCACCATATTGTTTCACTGGAAGAAAAACCATTATTACTCCAGATTCGCGAAGCAGTGTCTTTGATTAAAAAAGAACTTAATTTGGGAGAAATATAGATGGATACTAAATTAAATATGGATAGGGACGAAGATATTTTCAAGGTGTTTCTGGCACATTGGATTAATCACACCGGAGACCATATTGAAGGCTATCGGGAGTGGGCAGAGAAATTAAAGGGAACCTCAAAAGAGAATGTGTCCCAGGAAATTTTTCTGGCAATTGACAAGATGCGGGAAGCTCAAAAAAAGATCATGGAAGCGAAGTTGCGTTTCTGATCACTGGTTAAGTATTTAAGACAGGCACGAAATAAAATTGATATAACCCATGCTTGAAAGCAGGACTTTTTTTGTTCTGTTTTTTTTATTGAAAATTTCGGTTAATAAAGAGTTGTTTTAATTAAATTTTAACGATGATGAGTCCCGGGGAAAATAAAACTTTTCTCGGGACATTTTTTATAAAAAGTTATGTGGATTTTTAGAGATGGTGTATAATGAAGTCATAAAAAGTTAAAGAAGGTTCAAAAAAATGCGAATAAAAGATAAGAAGCGCTTCATTATTGCATGCGGCGGACTGGCAGCAATCCTGATTCTGATAATTGTCGTTTTAACCATCAGTTTTTGGAATCGTAACGAAAGTCAGGCAGAGGCAGACAGTAAGAAAAATACCCAAACAACGGCAACAGCAAAAGAAACCGATACGGCAGCAAATACCCAAACGGCTGCGGCTGGACAGTCAACCCAGACAGAAACCAAAGAAGAAATAAAAACCACAACGACAGAAAATGCCGCCGGTGTAGACAGTGTGATAACGCTGGTTAATAAGAATCACAGTATGTCTGCCAATTATGTGCCCAGTGATCTGGTTACGGTTGACTTGCCATCGACCCGTGATACGCAATTGCGAAGCATTGCTGCCGAGGGACTGACGAAGCTGTTTAAAGCGGCTGAAGGGGCCGGTCTGGAATTATACTGTTGTTCCGGCTATCGTTCATATGAAACCCAGTCTGAACTGTATACCTGGAATGTGGAGACTTACGGGGTTGATGGTGCTGAGCTGGTCAGCGCCCGACCGGGAATGAGTGAACACCAGTTGGGTTTGGCCATGGATGTAACCAGTGCTTCGGTAGGGTTTGATCTGTTGGAGAGTTTTGGAACAACAGCTGAAGGACAATTCATCAATGAAAACGCCCATAAGTATGGGTTTATTGTCCGCTATCCCCAGGGTAAAACCGATATTACCGGTTATGCCTACGAGCCCTGGCATCTGCGATATTTAGGGGTCGATGTGGCGACTGCGATTTACAATAGCGGCAAAACCATGGAAGAATACTATAGCACCAATTAAGATGTCATTTTGAGATAAACAAATAATGAAAAAAGGATATCTTCGCTGATATCCTTTTTGATTGGGTTTTATCTGATTTTAGCAGGAGAATAACTGCGAAAAAAACTATTTAAAAAAAAATGAATGTTTGATATAATAAGCAGGTATTTCGTGCGCCCGTAGCTCAGGTGGATAGAGCAGTAGTTTCCTAAACTGCGTGCCGGAGGTTCGAATCCTCTCGGGTGCACCATTTTAATTTTACGGCGATGGCCGTTTTTTTATTGGCAAGATTTGCCATAGAAATCAGATTGGTAATGATTTTGTAAATTATTGATTAAGTGATAATAAACTGTTGCAAAGTATAACAACAAGGTTTATACTTCATAGAGTTATCAAGCTGGAGCGATATCTTTAATCGGGGAGAAAGTATGGAAAATTATAAAAAGTATTTAATAGTCTGCGGACTTCTTTTATTGTTTGCATTGATTTCTCCAGTCATTATTGCCTGGATTAGTGTGATTCTTTCACCAATTATTACAACGGCAGGTGTGGTTGCGATTATTTTTATTGCGACGGTGATGATTGCATGGTTTGGAAAAATCGGCCGCAAATAGATGGCTGACCCAGGGATTCCTTTTGGCAGCCAGGTTTGTCAAGTTCAGTGATAGTAACAACACAGAAAATATTGTGAATTAACAGGAGATAATTGACTAAGTTGAACGTACGATTAGTAGAAGAAAAAGATTATGCCCGGGTATTGGATATTTTGAACGAGGCCATTGCCGCCCGGAAATTTACCGCCCAGCTTTCGCCGGCAACCATGGAGATGCGAAAGGACTGGTTTATTCATCACTCGGCGCCAAGACACCCGATGTACGTGGCAGAGTCAGATGGTTACGTGGTTGGTTGGGTGACGCTCACCGAGTTTAGGGCCGGACGGGAAGGGTTTCGCTTTACATCAGAAATCAGTTACTATATCGATAGCCGCTTTCATCGCCAGGGCATTGGATCGATGCTGATGCAGCGAGCCATTGAGGCCGCCCGAGAAATAGGCTTCAGGAATCTGGTGGCGGTTGTATTTGACACTAATATCAGCAGCCGCAAACTTGTTAAAAAGCATGGCTTCAGGCTCTGGGGTCATATGCCGGATGCGGTCGATATTGACGGAAAAACCATTGGCTGTGATTATTGGGGATTAAAAATAGAAAAATAATAAATCCCGCTTGATTATTTCCGGCGTTGCTGATATAATTTTAATGTTGTTCAAAAGGCTATACGCCTTTTTTTATTTGGACGAAAGCTACAATAATCTTTCTGTCAGTTGCAAAGAAAATCATGGATAATTATCAATGTTTTCATTGACAAAAACAAGGTTCGCATGGTATTCTATGTTAGTGACTATGAAAATAGGGAACGTGTGCCTGCGTGTTCCTGCGGGTGTTGATATAAGGATGTAGGAGGTGCTGGAATGAGAGTAAAAGTTACTTTAGCATGTACAGAATGCAAGCAAAGAAATTACGATACCATGAAAAACAAGAAGAATAACCCTGATCGTTTAGAAGTGGATAAATATTGCAAGTTTTGCAAGAAGCATACACCACATAAAGAAACGAAATAATGGATAAAGAGGAATATCATGGCAACTAATAAGAAAACTAAAAATGCCAGTAGTAAACAAGGAAAAGATAACACCCCGCAACAGGCGCAAAAAACCGAAGATAAGGCAGCAAACCTGGTAAAAGAGGATAAAAAAACGCCTCAATCAACGGCAAAAAATGAGAAAAAAACACAAAAGAAGTCAAGCGAAAAAAGTAAGGAACCAAACATTTTTCAAAAAATGATAGGCTTTTTCAAAGGCGTTCATCATGAATTAAGAAAAGTTACTTGGTTGACTAAAGATGAATTGATTAAAAAATCTGGCGTTGTCGCTGGAATTGTTGGGATATTCACTTTTCTCGTTTGGGTTGTTGATTCAGGATTAGGTGCACTTGCCGCGTTATTTATGAACATTTAGGTAAGGGAGAACCATGGATACTAATCAACACGAACAGGCCCAATGGTTTGTTGCACATACCTATTCCGGTTACGAGAATAAGGTAAAAGCAAGCATTGAAGCCACAGTAGAAAACAGAAATATGGAGGACGTGATCCTTGAGGTTCAGGTTCCCGTACAAGAAGTAGTGGAAAGCAAAAACGGCAAAAAAGTCGTTAAAGAAAAGAAACTATTTCCAGGTTATGTCATGATTAAAATGTTCATGACAGATGATTCATGGTATGTTGTCCGAAATACCCGAGGTGTTACCGGGTTTGTTGGTCCTGCTTCAAAACCTGTTCCATTGTCCAAGGCTGAACTTAAGAGTATGGGCATTCGTCAACAACGTGTGGAAATTAGCATGCATGTTGGTGAAGAAGTGAAGGTAATTGAAGGACCACTTGAAGGTTTCACTGGCGTTATTGAAGAAGTACATGCTGAGAAATCAAAGGTTAAGGTCAATGTTTCCATGTTTGGTCGAGATACTCTCGCTGAACTGGGATTTGAACAAATAGAAAAAATAAACACTTAAGGAAAAAACTATTCTTCATGCTACTCCCTTTAGGAGAAAAAATACTATAATAAAATGAAGGAGGTGTTATCATGGCAAAAAAAGTAATTGGTATGATTAAATTACAAATTCCTGCCGGTAAAGCAACACCAGCACCACCAGTTGGACCTGCATTAGGTCAACATGGGGTTAATATTATGGGATTCTGTAAAGAATTCAACGCAAAAACTGCAAATGACGCAGGGATGATTATTCCTGTTGTAATCACTGTTTATCAGGATCGATCTTACTCGTTTATTACAAAAACTCCACCAGCTGCCGTTCTGTTAAAGAAAATTGCTGGTATTGAGTCTGGATCTGGCGTACCTAACAAAACTAAGGTAGCTAAGGTTACAACTGAACAATTAAGAGAAATCGCAACATTAAAAATGCCTGACTTAAATGCAGCATCTGTAGAATCAGCGATGAGAATGATCGCTGGAACCGCCCGTAGCATGGGTATCACAATCGAAGAATAATTTTAGAAGGTAGAAACACCTTAAGTGGGAGGGAAACCGCTATTACCACAAGGAGGCAAAGATGAAAAAAGGAAAAAAATATCAGGATTTGGTAAAAAGCTTTGACAAGCAAGAGTTATTTGAACTGGATGCAGCGATTGCACAGGTTAAAAAACTGGCGACAGCAAAGTTTGATGAAACCATTGAATTGCATGTAAAATTGGGTGTTGACTCACGTCATGCTGATCAACAGGTTCGTGGAGCAATCGTTCTGCCACATGGTACAGGGAAAACAGTTAAAGTTCTGGTTATCGCCAAAGGTGATAAATTGAAAGAAGCTGAAGAAGCCGGTGCAGATTTCTTTGGTGAAGACGATATTATCGATAAAATTCAAAAAGAAAACTGGTTTGATTTTGATGTAATGATTGCTACTCCAGATATGATGGGTAAGGTTGGTCGTTTAGGTCGAGTTTTAGGACCTAAAGGTTTAATGCCTAACCCAAAATCAGGAACTGTAACCATGGATATTGCCAAAGCTGTTGCCGATACAAAAGCCGGTAAGGTTGAGTATCGTTTAGACAAAACCAATATTATTCATGTCATTATTGGAAAAGCATCTTTCACGGAAGAAGCTTTAAAAGAAAACATGATGGTATTATTGGATACAGTCAAAAAAGCAAAACCAGCTGCTTCTAAGGGTCAATACTTCCGTAGTGTTACTCTGGCAAGCACCATGAGCCCTGGAGTTAAAGTCAACACAGGAAAAATCTAGGAGTCTATTGCTTCACTGAAGATAAACTCTGAAACGACTTGACATAGAAAATGACAAATGATACAATAGCATCGTTGTCAAAGACGCATTCATCCAAAGACAGTAGGTTTGTAAATCCTACCGAGGTTGAAGAGAAAAAAGCTTATGAATAATAAAGCTCTCTTCACGCTGTGGAGTGAGCTTTTTTGATACGATTTTATAAAGGAGGTGCAGATAATACATGCCAAAGATTGAAGTAAAACAAGTAATTGTACAAGAGATTGCCGAAAAACTTCGTAACGCCCAAACAGCGGTTCTCGTAGACTATCGTGGTTTGAATGTGGAAGAAGTGACTGAGTTACGTTCTCAGGCTCGCGCAGCAGGTATTGACTACAAGGTATACAAAAACTCAATGATGCGGTTCGCTGCGAAAGAAACCGGTTTTGAAGGTTTGCTTGACGTTTTAGTTGGACCTACTGCAATTGCTTTCTGTGATACAGATCCAGTTGCACCAGCAAAACTACTCAGTGAGTTTGCAAAAAAACATAAAGCTTTAGAAATTAAAGCGGGTATGGTTGATGGTAAGGTTTTAGACGTTCAAGGCGTACAGGATCTAGCCGAATTACCACCGCGAGAAGTATTGGTGGCCAAGGTTCTTGGCGGCTTAAACGCACCAATTTCAGGTTTTGTTAACGTTCTTAACGGAAACATGCGTGGATTGGTTGTCGCATTAAATGCGATTGCAGAACAAAAACAAGCATAATTCGAAAGACAAATTAAAATTATAGAAAGATTATTTGGAGGTTTTATAAAATGGCAAGTGAAAAAGTAACACAATTAATTGAAGACGTAAAAGGTTTAACAGTATTAGAATTATCTGAACTGGTTAAAGCATTAGAAGAAGAATTCGGCGTTAGCGCTGCTGCTCCAATGGCTATGATGGCTGCTCCAGCTGCTGGTGGTGCAGTTGAAGAAGCAGAAGAAAAAACTGATTTTGATGTAATCCTGGCTTCAGCTGGCGATCAAAAAATCAAAGTTATCAAAGTAGTTCGTGAATTAACAGGCTTAGGCTTAAAAGAAGCAAAAGCATTAGTTGACGAAGCTCCAAAACCATTAAAAGAAGGCGCTACTAAAGAAGAAGCTGATGATATTAAAGCTAAAATTGAAGAAGTTGGCGGAAGCGTCGAAGTAAAATAATTACTCGATAACCACTAAAAATCACTTGCTTGCGCAGGTGATTTTTTTGTTTAACAGACACGGTCTGAGAAAGAAGAACAATGGGAAAGAAACAGACAAATCAAGTCAAAGAAATCACACCCATGGCGGTTGATTTTCCCCAATGGTATACCGATGTTATCTCCAAAACAGAATTGGTGGATTATTCTCCGGTAAAAGGTTTTATGGTAATCAGGCCCTATGGTTATGCTATTTGGGAGCTGATCCAGGGCGCTTATGATAAACGGTTCAAAGAAACCGGTCATGAAAATATGTATTTTCCGCTTTTGATTCCAGAGAGCCTCCTGACCAAAGAAGCTGAGCATGTGGAAGGGTTTGCCCCTGAGGTAGCCTGGGTAACCCATGGCGGCGGCAAGGAATTGGCTGAACGGCTGGCCGTGCGCCCCACCTCGGAAACGATTATTTGCAGTATGTACTCAAAGTGGTTGAATTCCTATCGGCAACTACCTTATTTGTATAATCAATGGTGTTCGGTAGTACGATGGGAAAAAACCACGCGACCATTTTTAAGAACCTCCGAGTTTTTATGGCAGGAAGGTCATACTCTCCATGAAACTCCCGAAGAAGCTCAGGACGAAACCATGCAGATGCTGGGAATCTATCGGGAAATTGCCGAAAGCCACCTGGCGATGCCAATGGTGGTGGGTCGAAAAAGTGATAAAGAGAAATTTGCCGGTGCTGATGCCACCTATACTATGGAAGCGCTGATGCACGATGGACAGGCCCTTCAATCGGGAACCTCCCATAATCTGGGTCAACATTTCACTAAAGCCTTTGATATTACCTACCTGGATCGCAATAATGAACAATCATTTCCGTACCATACCTCCTGGGGAGTGTCAACCAGGTTAATCGGTGGCATTATTATGGTTCATGGGGATGACAATGGGTTGGTTTTGCCACCTAAAATTGCCCCTATTCAAGTAGTTGTCATTCCGGTGGCCCAACATAAAGAAGGGGTTCTGGATAAAGCCTGGGAAATCAGTAAAGCCTTAGGAAAAGATTTTAGAGTAAAAGTTGATGATCTGGATGGCTATTCACCTGGTTGGAAGTTTAATCAGTGGGAAATGAAGGGTGTACCAATCCGACTGGAAATCGGTCCACGCGATATTGAAAATGGCCAATGCGTGCTGGCTCGTCGGGATACCGGTGAAAAAATCCAGATCAGCCTGGACAATGTCGCCCAGGCAGTGGCAGATTTACTGACCGAAATTCAAGCGAATCTCTTTAACAAAGCTTTAAAAATGCGGGAAGAAAAAACCTCAACCGCGGAAAATATCACTGAATTCAAAAAGAATTTAACAGAAAATCCGGGCTTTATCAAAGCCATGTGGTGCGGCGATCGCAGCTGTGAAGACAAGATCAAGGAAGACACCGGAGCATCGATTCGTTGTATTCCGTTTGAAGATGAACAGGAAGTGTTGTACGAAGGTAAATGTGTATGTTGCGGCAAGCCTGCTGAGAAAATGGCTTACTTCGCCCGCGCTTATTAGAAAGAGTGCGCGTGTGAAGATGAGCAGCATTGCAATGACGAACCTGGGATTTTTCTTGAATGAAGTCGAATTTTATGAACATATCCGGATGAAAAAAGGATCAAGACGGGCCTTGCCCATCGAACGGATTCTCGAGACCGCAAGAAATATTCCGAAACCAAAGGTTTTATATCGGGTTTCTGAAGCGAAAATCATTGATGCTACCCACTTCACGCTGGATGGAGTCGAATTTATCAGTGAAGTTGGGGTGGAAAAAATTTCGCAAGCATCCTATGTTTTTCCGAATATTGTCACCGCCGGCCCGGAAATTGAGAACTACTGCTTATCCCGGGAAAATGTCCTGGATCAGTACATCATCATGGAGCTATGTAATTTTGCCTGTGAATTTGCCCGTGAAGTGCTAATTCGCGATATTAAAAATCGTTACGGCGTCGAAATCAAGGATTGTATTTATCCTGGGGAAGACGGATTTCGACTGGAATCGGGGAAAAAGATCTTTGACCTGTTTGAAAATGTCGAAGCAGAAATAGGGGTCACTGTTACCGAGGTGGGCCTGACGACTCCCAGCCGGACAGCCTATGCGATTTATTTTGGATAGAATGGTTAAAAAGTCAAGAATAAGTTGAAAAGAGGCCGAGAATTAATTTTTTCGGCCTCTTTTTTTATGCGTTTTTTAAGCAGTCTAAAATTTCTATCATGCGCTTATTTAACAACGGATGGACAAAGTATGGGGCGATTTCCACCATCGATTCCATCACGAAAGCCCGATCCTGGATGCGCGGATGGGGCAGGATGACATGGGGGTCATCGGTGACCAGGCTGTCGTAAAACAAGATGTCCAGATCGATGGTTCGGGGTCCCCAGTGTATCGTCCGTTCCCGTTTGAGTCCCTGTTCAATCTGAAGCAGTAGGTTCATCAGGATATGCGGTGGCAGGGTAGTTCTGATTTTCAGCACACAATTAAGAAAGGCATCCTGATCGGTGTAGCCCCAGGGTTCGGTTTCAATGATGGTGGATTGAACCAGAATTTCAATGCCCGGGGTATTGTTTAAGGCACCGATCGCCTCACTTAAATTCTGGTGGCGGTCGCCCATATTGGTACCCAGGCCAATAAATGCCTCGTGCCAACCGCGGTTAATTTCGATGGCGACGGTGTCCATCGATTTTAGGATCGGGGCCCAGGGTTTTTTGATCATGATACAGACATGTTTAACCATCGGGTAATGTTTTAAAACATAGGTGGCCAGCATTTCCCCGGCTGTTTCGATCAGGTCATAGCTTTCTTTTTTAAATTCGACCTCAAGCGCATGGCACAGTTCGCCATAGTGAACTGATTTTGTCAAGTCGCCGGTGAGGGCGGCCTCCTGCATGTCCAGTGTCAGGGTTACCGAAATCAGAAATTTCTGGCCCAGGCTTTTTTCTTCTGGGAAAACCCCGTGGTAGGCAAATACCTCAAAATCTTTTATATAGAGTTTGTCCATGGTGCTCCTTTCAGAATGCTGAAGGCCATTTGGGCCGCCCGTTTATTTTCCAATACATCATGGACCCGAATAATCGAAGCGCCCTTCATAATGCCGATCACGGTGGTGGCCACGGTGCCTTCGACCCGTTCGGTAACCGGCAGGTCCAGGGTCAGGCCGATAAAACCTTTCCGGGAGGTGCCCAGTAGAATCGGGTAGCCGAGACTTTGGAGGGCCTCCAGATAGTGCATTGTTTCCATGTTCTGGGCATAATCCTTAGCAAAGCCGATGCCGGGATCAAGGATGATGGCATTCCGGGAGACGCCGGCCTTCAGTGCGATGTCAATGGATTCTTGAAGATCGCTGTTAATGTCGGTCATCAGGTTTTGATAATTCTGATTATTGCGGTTGTGCATTAGCACGCAGGGAACCTGATACTCGGCGGCAACCGCGGCCAGGGTCGGGTCGTATTTGAAGCCCCAGATGTCATTGATCAGATCAGCACCGGCCTGTAAGGCTGCTGCACCAACGGCACTCTTGTAGGTGTCAATGGAGATGGGGATGTCAAAACGTTGTCGGATTGCCGTGATCATCGGCACGATCCGGTCAATTTCTTCAGCATCGCTGATTTGGGTATGACCGGGTCGGGTCGATTCACCACCAAGATCGATGAGATCAGCGCCATCGGCGATCATTTTTTCAACCTGTTTAAGGCTGGCGTCGCGATTATTAAATCTGCCGCCGTCGGAAAATGAATCGGGTGTAACGTTTAAGATCCCCATAATGAGGATCTGATTTTTTAAGTCAAAGTTTTTATTGCCAATTTGCATGGGGAACTCCTTTAATAAACAATGGTCAAGTTTTTCTTTTGGCTTGACCAATCACATTCGGTTTCAACCGGGCAGCAAAAGCAGGCCCGGGATAATTTGTCACTTTCATAAAATATTCGACTGAAGCCCTGGGATTCCGGGTTACGATGATTGTGGATAGCATCCAGGATCAGTTTGTTTTCATCGTCGCTGTAATCGAGGGTTTTAAGCAATGGAATTGCCAACTGATGAGAGGCAATTTCATGGGGTATTTTATCTTGATATTGGACAAAACGGCCAATATCGTGGAGCAGTGCAGTCGTATAAATAAGATCCCGGGAGAAGTTTAAACCGGCTTCCATGGTCTTTATACTGGCAATGCGGGCAACTGCTAAAAAATGGGCGATATCGTGACGACAAAACTGTCGTTTGAGTTCACAGATTTGTATTTTTTCGAGATAGTTTTGAAAGTCTTTATTCTGATAAAGTAAATTGGTATTTTTCAACTGATCCATTAACCACGTCCTATTTGATGCTTAAAAGCTTATGCACTTCGTCTTTCAGCTCTTTGTTATGTTCAAAGATACCGGCTTGCATGGCGGTGACGGTACGGGTGCCGGGACGTTTGACACCACGCATATTCATGCACAGATGTTCGGCTTCGACAATAACCATAACGCCTCGGGCATGCAGATATTCCATAATGGCGTCGCCGATATCAGTGGTTAAGACTTCCTGAAGCTGGGGTTTTTTTGAGTATAAATCAACCGTTCGCACAAGTTTTGACAGCCCGGCAACCCGACCATTGGGAATATAGGCGATGTGAACCTTGCCGTAGAATGGCAACAGGTGATGCTCGCACATCGAATAAAAAGGGATATCCCGTTCAATGACAATGTCGTCGGATTTTACCGCAAAGGTTTTGGCCAGGTGAACTTCGGCTGTATGGCCTAAGCCTGAAAAAATTTCAGCGTACATCCGGGCAACCCGGGCTGGGGTTTCAACCAGGCCTTCCCGGCTGGGATCTTCGCCGATGGCTTCTAAAATCATTGTGACAGCTTCTTGGATTTTCTTTTGATCAATCATTTTTCTCCTATCGCCGAATCAACTTAATATTGATCCGGAATGGTTTTTACTAAAACCAAATAAAAAAAGCATTACTTAAATAAAACAAAATGTTTTAAGCAATGCTTCCGCAACCCTTAATTGGTTGTTAAGGGGTCCAGCGGAAGCAACAAGATATCGCAATGAGTTCATTTCGTTTAAAGGCAACTTCCCATCCTCTAACACTTTACGCATCTTGTCTACTCTGTTATATTTAATTGGGTGTATTTTAACATGGGATGGGGTTAGTTACAAGGGTAATATAACGTATTCTTAAAACAGCTAAGACTCTTTTAGTGGGCGATTTGCAGCTAAAAACACCAAGAAAAAAGTTGACGCTGTGAACAAAAAAAGTAAAGAGAAAAAAATTAACCATTTTTTTAACAAAGTCGCTTAATTGATGTAATCGATGGGCAATAATTTTACTTATTTGTTATGGGAAAGTAAAATCTATTAGTGAAAATTGACAAAAGAAAGGTTGGTTTATTAAGAATTTCATCGTTTACTTAAGAAGACTATGTTAAAATAATTCTGCAACTTAAGAAGAGATTTGAATGAACGAATAAGAAATGAGTAAGATAATGACGGATGTAGATGGAAATAAAGATAAATCGCTTAATCAGGATCAATTTACCGTAAAAACACTATATATGCGGGGAATCCCCAAATGGGAGTTTGAACGTTATCTGACTCACAAAGCGGAAACCATTGATGGTAACAGATACGCCGGTCCAGATTGGCAGGTATCGCTTTCGGAAGAACGCCAGGAAAGCATCGGGGTCTGTTCGCTGGTCGCAGTGGACGTCACCCTGGCGGTAGCAAAAGATCAGTTTGATGATTTTCTGCTCACTTTTCGCAAGAACTTTCTCAGGGGCGGGGGTTGATGATGGAAGATAAAAGTGCCAAGAAGAAATTCTATTCCCTGGATAATGCCGGAGTGCTTTATACGGCCATTGCCTCATCACGGATGACCACCGTATACCGGATGACGGTGGAATTGTCAGAAGCGGTTGACCCGCTGACGCTGCAAAAAGCGCTGGAACAGATTATTCACCGCTTTCCTTACTTTCAGGTAACCTTGAAACGGGGTTTTTTCTGGTATTATTATGAGCATACCGAAGCGATTCCCAGGGTTGAGGAAGAAACCTATTATCCCTGCAAGACGATGCGGCAGCGGCAGGGCAAGACCTTTCCGTTTCGGGTGCTTTACTATAAAAAGTATATTCATGTGGAGTTTAATCACAGTATCTGTGATGGCAGCGGCGGCCTGGCCTTTCTGCAAACCCTGATCATTGAATATTTTAAGCTGTTAAAGGGGATTGTGCCAGAAGATCTGGGCAAAGCCATGGACATTGCTGCGGAAGTGGATCCGGGGGAGTTTGAAGATTCCTTTAAAGTCTACTATGAAGAAAATGTTCCGCCGCCACCGGGCAGTAAGAAGGTCTTTCATTTTCCCTTTGAACTACTGGATAAGGGCGAGTATCTGCTCCTGACTGGCTTTGTGCCAGTGGCACCCTTGTTAGCCCTGGCTAAAAGCCATGGCTGTACCCTGACTCAGTTTATACTGGCCCTTTATTTTGAAAGTATCCAGGAATATATCATGGAGTTGCCGATCAGTGAGCATAAAAAGCATCGCCAGCGGATTGCCATCAATGTACCGGTGGATTTAAGACGGATGTTTCCCTCGATTACACTGAGAAATTTCTTTATCAGCCTGAATCCGGAGCTTGATCTGGCGTTGGGATACTATACCCGGGCCGAAATAATTGAGCAGATCAAAGGATATATGGGCCTATATATGAATCGTAAACACATTAACCGCTATATTTCCAGAAATGTCCGAAATGAACAGCTGATCTTTTTACGGATCATTCCGCTATGGGTAAAAAAGCTCTTTATGCCAGTGGTTTATAAACGTTACGGCGAACGGGGATACACCAGTGGATTGTCCAATCTTGGTGTGGTCACAGTGCCAGCGGAGCTTAAACCCTATGTCCGCAGTTTTGAAGTGTTTCCGCCGCCCAGTGCTGAAAGTCGGTTAAAGATGGTAACAGTCAGTTATGACGACAGACTGGCGTTATGCTTTGGAAAAACCACCAGTGAAACGGTGATTGAAAAAATATTTTTCAGAAAGATCAGACAGCTGGGTATTCCGGTAAAAATAGAAACGAATAAGAGGTGAAACTATGGCTTATTGTCCGAAATGTGGTGTTGAAGTCGAACATGACGTTAAAAACTGTCCATTATGCGATTTTCCTATCCCGGATATCAATGAAGGGAATTATTCGCAAGACCGTAAATACCCTCAGGCAATCAATACCTACGACGAAGATCATCTGGGAAAAAAGAATAAGGCCTTCTTTTCACTTACCATTATTGCCATTAGTATTATGGTGATTATTGGGGTGATTTATCTGGTCTACCCCTGGAATCATGTCCTGCTCAAGTATATTGCTCTGGCTGATCTTGGCATCTTTGCGATCGTTTTTTTTGCTATGGGTTATTTGCATCCCAACTTCAATTTTCTGGGCGCCTATATTACGGTGGTGATAACCTGTCTGTCTGTTTACCTGATTAGCGGAAGTCAGGCAAACTGGTTTCTGAGCTATGCATTGCCGATTACCACGCTGGTTTATCTGGATGTCAGTTTGTTCCGGTTTGTTTTAAAACATACCCGGCACAAAAGTCAGTTTATATTTATTCCGACCAACCTGATTCTTTTTGTGATTGTCCTGGCAATCGGCATTGATGGAATCGTCAGTTTAAATGTTCTGGGCAGCATTCATTTAACCTGGTCGCTGATTGTGGCGGTCTCGGGTATTTGTATTATCGTTTTACTGCAGACCATCTACCATCGGATTCCAGAAAAAACGAGAAGAATGCTGAAAAAGAAAATGCATGTCTGATATTTAGTGAAACGCCGATATCGAAGTGATTAATGTTAACATTAATAAAAAGCCAGATAAAAAATACTGGATAAAACAGCTATGCTGTTTTATCCAGTATTTTTTTTTATTATATTTAAAATTGGTGCAAACAAGTAAAAATTAGTTATATAAAATGAATATGATTCGTTAAATAACAAACGATTGAATCTTATCTTGATATTTCTTAAATAATCTTAATAAACAGATATTTTGTTGCGAATGTGTCTTTTTTAAAACAGTTCTTGAGTGGGATTAAAGACACCTGTATTGTGGTTATATGAGTAACACTAATAGCACAAAGACTTACTTAATAGAAGTTAGTTTAAACCCTATGGAAATAGTATGAAAAATTGCTGTTATCGGTCAAAAAAGTGTAGTTGCGAAAGGCTGGTTTCATGTTAAATTGAGGAACCATCTTAAGACGATTTGGTAAATATCATGTACAAAAGGAGGTCATTGTAATGGCAGTACAAATTACGACCCATGAAGCCGTAAAAAAGATTATTGATAAATCTTCTGTTATGATCGGAGGATTTTTAGGAGCTGCTGTGCCACTAAAAATGATCGACGAAATAGCGGCGGCAGGTATCACAGATCTGACCGTCATCAGTATTGGCGCCGGCTACCGGGGTGGCGGTGTTGATGTCGGGAAGCTGGTCTTAAATAAGCAAATCAAAAAATATGTAACCTCACATGTGGGAACCGATCCCAATTTGATCAAACAGATTGTGGGCGAAGAAGTGGAACTGGAACTAAGTCCGATGGGCGCCTTTGTGGAGCGGATTCGGGCTGGCGGCGCCGGGCTGGGGGCAGTTGTGACACCGGTGGGAATGGGAACGGAGGTTGAAGCGATGGCCGAAAAAATCATCGTCGACGGAAAGCCCTATCTGTTATTTAAACCGATTCGCGCCGATGTGGCGGTTATCAAAGCCTATCGCAGTGATCCTTTCGGAAATTTGCAGTACCAGGGGATGAGCAATACCAATCCGATTATGGCAACCGCAGCCGATATCGTCATTGCCGAAGTTGATGAAATCGTCGGGGTTGGCGAGATTGCTTGTGAACAGATTGGAACGCCGGGAATCTTTGTGGATTATATTGTCCAGGGACACAGCTTTGCAGAACGTAAGAGTATTTATGAATCTTTGTGGATCGCCACAAATAAATTATAGGAGGTCGGAAAATGCCAAGAAATTATATAGCCAGGCGCATTGCCCAAGAATTTAAAGACGGAATGTATGTCAATTTAGGAATTGGAATTCCCACCGAATCGGCCAATTATATCCCTGCCGGAACCCAGGTGTTTCTCCAGACCGAAAATGGCGGTTTAATGTTTGGTCCCAAACCTAAACGGGGCGAAAGCAATCCCGATATTGCCAATGCTGGAGCCGAACCGATTACCATGCTGCCCGGCGGCGCAGTTTTTGATGTGGCGACCTCATTTGCGATGATCCGGGGCGGACATATTGACATGACGGTGGTCGGAGCGCTGGAGGTTGATGAAGGTGGCAGTATCGCCAGCTGGAAAATTCCTGGTAAACTGTTAACCGGAATGGGCGGTGCCATGGATTTGCTTTACGGATGTAAACGGGTGATTGTCGCGATGACCCATACCGATAAACATGGCAACCCGAAAATCAGAAAAAAATGTACCCTGCCGTTAACGGCTGCTGGGGTGGTGGATATGATTATTACCGATAAGGCGGTGTTCCGGGTGGCGGAAGACGGGTTGTATCTGGAAGAACTGGCGCCAGGGATTACGGCAGCTGAGGTTGAGCGACTCACCGAAGGGACGATTATGAACATCATCGAATGGGAACATATCGAAATTACTTAGAAAGATAGAAGAGGAAAGTAAAATGAACAACAATAAAAAATGGTTAATCCTGGTAGTGAGTATTGTGATTAACTTGTGTATTGGCTTTGCCTATGCCTGGAGCGTTTTCTCCAAACCGTTGCAGATTGATTTTGGCTGGACCCCCTCCCAGGCATCAATGGCGTTTACCATCAACTTATTTGTCTTACCGATTGCGATGATTTTTGCCGGTCCACTGGTAAAACGTTTTGGCGTCCGGGTGGTCGTCTTATTAGGCGGGGTGTTGTTTGGTATGGGTCTTTACTTAAGCGGCATGATCACCACCGTGTATCAAATCTATATTACCTATGGCTTGATTGCCGGATCGGGAATTGGATTGATCTACTCGATTACCGTTTCCAATACGGTAAAGTGGTTTCCCGAGCATAAGGGTTTGGCTGGCGGTTTGACGGCCGGCGGGTTTGGAGCTGGTTCGTTGATCTTTGCCCCGGTGGCGGTCCAGTTCATTGCGGCGCAGGGCGTCTTGGGGGCCTTTCAGACCTTGGGTTTAATCTTTGCTGGAGTGATTTTGGTATTGGGGATCTTTATTGCTGCTCCACCGGTACCAGAAACTGATAAGCAGGTCACCACCACGGCAACAAGCCAGAACAGTGGTGATGTGGTCACCCGGGATATGTTAAAAACGCCTGATTTCTACGTGATTTGGGGATTAATGGTATTAGGTTGTATATCCGGGTTAATGATTATCAGCCAGGCTTCACCAATCGGCCAGGTGATGGTTGGATTATCTCCCGAACAGGCAGCATTTGCGGTTGGTTTTATCGGTCTGGCCAATGCCACCGGACGAGTTGTCTGGGGAACAGTATCCGATAAAATTGGACGCTACAATACCTTGATGGCGATGTTTGCCTTAAGTGGCGCCGGTTTAGTGGCCTTGTATTTCACTAAGGACTTACCGCTTTTCATGGTCGGCATCTGCTTGATTGCCGCCAGTTACGGCGGGGTGTTCGGGTTATTCCCATCGATCACCGCCGATAATTTTGGGATCAAACATTTGAGTATGAATTATGGGGTGGTCATGACCGGGCTGTCCATCGGGGCCTTTATCGGACCACAAATTGCCGCCTATGCGGTTGAACAAAGCGGCGGCAGTTATAACCTGGCTTTCATTATTACCTTGGGGATTAACATTGCCGCGATTATCCTGGTCTTGTTTGCCAAACGCATGAATGCCAAACATAAGATGACACTGGCAACCGAGAATTAAAAACACTGAGAACTAAAAGGTAAAAAATAAGATCTGTCTCAGCGAGACAGATCTTTATTTTTGGTTCAGGTTAAGCGGTATTTACGGTTGAGCATATCTTCCCGTTCTTTCCAGTCTGACATCAGCGTGCCCAGGGCACCATAGAAGGAAAGATTATGATTGGGAAAACGAAAGTGCAGCATCTCGTGCAATGCGATGTATTCAATACATTCCTTGGGGGTCTTAATCAGCTCCAGGTTGAGAATAACCCGTTGGCTTTTTGGTGAACAGGCACCCCAGCGATTGTCCAGCCGATATATTTTCAAGTCGGGGAAGCGGACCTGGTAGGGAGCCGCTTTGACAATGGCAGAGGCCATGGCTTCGACAAAAACCTCTCGGGCCTGTTCCCGATACCACATATCTAAAACAAATTCTTTGTGAGAAAGGGACGAAACATCCTGGACGTTGAGAACCATATTATAATTGTTGATAATGACACCAGGGGTGGGCGATTCTTCGATCATCAGGCGATAATAGTCACCAAGATATTTATGCTTTTCACCAGTTTTATACTGATAATTTTTTAATAATTCAGGGACGGTATCAAGATTGCCAAACATAGGGGTTACCTCCATCTTCTTGTAGAACGACTCCATTTTGAATCATTATATCCAAGAACGGGACAAACCTGAATAGAAATAGTTGTCACCATAGGGAAAGAATTGGTGATCGACTTGCAAATTTTTAAGATGCTGTTTATGAACTGTACTTTCACAGGAAAAATGTTATAATGAGATATTAAAGTTCCAGAAAAATGGAGAATAATCAGGAATGTTTTAAATGAAAGGAGAATCTTATGGAAACAACATTAAGTGTAACGTTGATTCAACACACACCAGATCCCGAGAAATTAGTGGCGGCAGCTGCCAAGCTATGTTATTCCAAGGCCGGTGCCGGTGAGATCATGGAAGATCTGACCGATGAGAATGTGGAACGCTTTTTGACCCGTTTGATGGACATGGGACATGCCTCGCCGATCGAACACGCTAGCTTCACCTTTGCTATTGAAGGGGTGAGCCGGGCCTTAACCCATCAGCTGGTCCGCCACCGGATGGCCAGCTTCAGCCAGAAATCCCAACGTTACGTCAGCGAAGGTCAGTTCAGTTATGTGATTCCCCCTGAAATCAAAGCGCTGCCAGATGGCGAAAAGATCTTCATTGAAGGGATGGAAAATGCTCAGAAGACCTATGATGCCCTGGCTGAAAAGCTCATTGACAAGTATACCAGGGATTTGATGGCGACCGGCTTATCCGAAAAACAGGCCGCTATGGCCGCCGAGAAGCAGGGGATCGAAGATGCCCGGTTTGTTCTGCCCAATGCCTGCGAGACGAAAATCGTGACCACTATGAATACCCGGGAACTGTTGCATTTTTTCAATCAGCGCTGCTGCAACCGGGCCCAATGGGAGATCCGGGAACTGGCGACGCAAATGCTCAGAGAATGTAAAAAAGTGGCCCCGCTACTGTTTAAAAACGGTGGCCCCCGCTGTGTCGAAGGTCCATGTCCAGAGGGTAGTATGACCTGTGGTAAAATTAACGAGGTCAGAGAAAAATTCAAACAAATTTAAGTTAACAATGGATAGTTAAAAAAATTAATTAAAAATTGAAAAGGTCGTGAAAAGGTATGTTGGAAATTAAAAACCCGGAAAAACAGAATATTATTTTTGCTTTAATCGTTGCTGTTTTAGGGGTCGCTATTATTTTTGTTCCGTTTGTGATTAAAGCAGTGGGCATTTATCAGTTTTATTTTACCTATGCCGGAGTGGTTATTATTGCTTTTTCGCTTGGTTATGCCCTTTATTTCTATCGGCGCTATCGTCAGTTTGAGGCTTTTATGGAGAAAAAAGATGAAGCTCTGATCTGGGAATATGAAGAAGCTCAATACGAAGGGTTTATCGGTGAATTAAACCAAATCCAGAAAAACGCTGAAAAGAAAAAAATATGGATTTTATTGGGAATTGAACTGGTTATCTCGATACTGCTCTTTATTATGTTATCAGAGGGGATGAAATGGCTGGGCTTTGTCTTTTTTGCTTTCTTTGCCACCTTGTCAGTTCTGTTTACCCTAATCCTACCCCAGAGTTTTAAATACCGGGCGTTGATCAAACCCTATGTGACGATTATTCATGAAGACAGTGCCTATATTATGGGGCGCTTTCATCGCTGGTCAAAAGCCCAGGCCAAGCTGAAAAACTATGATAATGGTGAAAAAATATACAAGGTTCTGGCAATTAACTATGAGGCGGTCACCCGAAATGGTAAGCTGTTTCAGGAATGGACAGCGGTGATACCAAATCCCGATGACAGCAGCATGATTGCCGAAGCGAAAACGTGGGTGGGTCGGATTAATAAATTCACCCGACTTCATGAGAAAAAAATGAGCGAAAGAAAATCATGGTCAGAACAAACATTTGAAAAGATGATTGGCAAAAACAAAAACGATAATAAGAAGCTGGAAAAGTAACGGAGTCGAAAACACAGAAATAAAAAAAGCCCATCTGGGCTTTTTTTATTGGCAGCAGTTATTCCGGATAAATCATATTTTCCGGTTGAATGTTTTCAAGAATTTCGGTCAGAAATTTCTGTGCTTCATAACGGGCCATCGGCAGGTTCATATCCAGGTAGTTGCCGCAATCCCGGGGCGTGGCACCGGGAATTTCGTCATCATAATCGGCCATGAAGGTAAACAGTTTGATGATTAAGGGCATGATCTCCGCAGGGGTCCGTTCGCCTTTCATCAGCAGATAAAAGCCGGTACGGCAGCCCATCGGTCCAAAATAAACAATCTCATCACTGAGAACCGGGTCGTTTCGCAGGAAGGTTGCCCCCAGGTGTTCCATAGCGTGGAGTTCGCCGTTGTTGATCACTGGTTCGCGGTTGGGCTCTTTCATCCGAATGTCAAAGGTGGTAATGCAGTGGTCGCCACAATAATCTTTGCGGGAGATGTAGACCCCCCTCAGTAAATCCAGATGGTTGATGGTGAAGCTGGCAATCTTTTTCATTTTTGTTTTTCCTTTCCGGTAAGATAATGGTTGATTGCCTCCAGGTAATGGAGGAGGATATTGTGAAAGGGGTAAATGCGTAGCTGCTGATCGAAATCCGCGTAGGGAATTGACTTGCGGCCGTCATGCTGGGCATTATCCCAATAGTTTTTCAGAATACTAAAAGGCAGCAGAAAGGTTTCATCACAGAATTTAAAGTGGACAATCAGGAAAGACAGCCCCTCCTGTTTTTCGAATGCTTCCATAAATTCCATCTGATGCTGATGAATGTTGGCAATTGGCAAGCGTTTTTGGCTGGTTTCCTTGGCGTCAAAACAGACTGGAATGCCCTGGATGTTACCCAGATAATCGACGGTGCTTTTTTCTTCAAAGTAGGCCAGTTTGATGGTTCCCTTAGCCGGGTCCAACTCCACTGGTTTAATGGAAGTGGGTATTTTTTGAACTACGGCCAGGCCCTGTTCCAGATAAATTTTATTAGTGATATTTAAGTTTTCTTCAAGCTGACTGCCCCGCAGCCCGCGGCTGTTCCAGTACCCCATGATTATTTCTCCGAGAGGAAGGGGTCTTTGAAACCGAAGCGTTTCAGGGCTTTTTCAAAAACCGGGGGGACCGGGGCGGTGAAGGTTTTCTTCATATCCGTCAGGGTATATTGGGCACTGTGAAGCAGTTGACTTTTCAGGCCGGATTCCTCATATAAACGGCTATTGACCGGACGACTGCCATATTTGGGATCCCCCACGATGGGGAAACCAACGGCGGCCAGCTGGACCCGAATCTGGTGTGAGCGGCCGGTTTTTAAAATAACTTTTAAGAGTGCATAGTCACCATGACTCTCCAGGGTTTCATAGTTCAACACCGCTTTTTTATCGGTTGGAGCGGTTTGCTGTTCAGAGAAGGTAACGGTGTTTTTATCGCTGTCTTTTTTCAAATAACCGACGATTTCATCGGCGGCTTTGGGTTTACCGGAGACGATGGCAAAGTAGATCTTTTCAGTTTGATCCTCCCGGATGGCATAATTAACCTCTTGGAGGGTTTTGTAATTCTTGGGCACCAGGATGATCCCGGTGGTGTTTTTATCCAATCGGTTGGCACAGGCCGGCGTGAAGGTAAGATTGGTTTTAGGGTCATAATCGCCCTTCTTGATCAGATAGTCAACGGCGTAATCAATCAGTGAAAGCTCTTCGGTTTTATCCGGCTGAGTGAGCACTTCGGCTGGTTTGTTAAGCACCAGCAGGTCGTTATTTTCATAAATAATATCAAGAATGGTACTATTTTTATCCAGCTTTTTTTTGGTGGAATCGGTTCGAAAATTAGCAATGGTTTCTTCGGAGAAATAAATCTGGACGACATCGCCGGCAGTGATCGCGGTGGATGGTTCCGATTTTTGACCATTGAGTTTAATTCTTTTTTTTCGCAGCATCTTCTGGAGAAATCCCGTCGATGCCTGGGGCATGAGTTTTTTTAGAAAGCGATCCAGTCGTTGGTTGCTTTCATTTTCGGTGATAACAATTATTTTCATTTATAATCCTTAAGAAGTATTTTGTGATTATTATACCATGGAAGCCAGGTAAATAAATTAAGTTTCGGTGCTGGGCAAAGAATAATTTAACCGCTCTGGAAAGGTTTGATTTTCAGTATCGGCTGAGCACAGGGAGCAGTAGGGTCGTAGTTCTAACATAAAAAGAGCATGTTCGCAAGTAACCAAAGTTATTTTGCGACATGCCCTAAAACGGAGAACAAGTTAAAGATAATTAAAAATTATCGTCGGTGGCTGCAGTCCAAAACATTTTTTATTTTATGGGCAACCATCGCTTTAATGGCAGAACGACCAGGTCCCAAGTATTGACGGGGATCGAACCAGCCGGGATTTTCAACAAATACTTGGCGGATCGAAGCGGTCATCGCAAGACGTAGATCGGTATCGATATTGATTTTACAAACGCCGGACTTAGCAGCTTTTCGCAACATATCTTCAGGAACACCTTTGGCACCAGGAATTTGTCCGCCATATTGATTGCAAAGATCGACAAATTCTTTGGGAACGGAGGAGGCTCCGTGAAGGACCAGCGGAAAACCGGGTAGCAGGTCGGAAATTTTATAAAGGCGTTCAAAATCCAGACGGGGTTCGCCTTTAAATTTAAAAGCACCGTGGCTGGTACCAATTGTAATTGCCAAGGAATCACAGCCGGTTCTGTCAACAAATTCGACCGCTTCATCGGGATCGGTATAGGTTGCGTTGGGGGTGTCAACATTTACATCGTCTTCAACACCGGCCAGTTTACCCAACTCGGCTTCAACCACAACACCATGATCGTGAGCATATTCAACCACTTTTTTGGTTAAAGCGATATTTTCATCAAAGGGATGTCGTGAACCATCAACCATAATCGAGGTAAAACCGCTATCAACGCAGGTTTTGCAAATCTCGAAATCGTCGCCATGATCTAAATGGAGGCATATATCCAAACCGGTAACCTCGATGGCCGCTTCTACTAGTTTTCTTAAATAGACGGGATGGGCATATTTTCTGGCACCGGCCGATACCTGTAGAATAAGGGGAGCTTGTTCCTCGGCGGCGGCTTCAACAATTCCCTGGATAATTTCCATATTATTGACATTAAAAGCCCCGACAGCATAGCCACCTTCATAAGCTTTTTTAAACATTTCAGTTGATGTTACTAATCCCATTTTCTAAAACCTCCTAAGTGTTTATCATAATTTTGCCTGTTTTTCTATATTATACTTAATAATTAGCGACGATATTAGTATACTATCTTTTGCAGCAATACTCAAGCAAACAGAGCAAATTTGAATGGTTTTAGGACTTTTTTCCAGATAGAAACTATGTCAAGATAAAAAATGGCATTTTAGCCAAAACAATCATAGGAATGATAATCCGGGAGATTGGGGTTAGAACAAAATAGAAAGAGGCAAACTAAAAATAGTTGCCTCTTGTGAGAATAGATCCTAGATTAACGTTGTTTTATGAAGCTGGGAAGTATTTTTAATAAACCAACGAGCATAATCGTGTACAACGGAATCAGAAAGATATTGGTAATCAGTCGGGCCGGAAGTAATACCGCCACCGCCTGTCCATAAAGAATACTCAAAAACCACGTATTTAACAAAATTGATGTGACCAATTGTGAAACACTCACGATAAATAAGATATGATCGCTGCGATATTCACTATCAAGATTGGATTTCTTTACAACAATAATGGGGAACACCGCAAATGCGATCATTAAAGCAATAAAGAGCACAAAGAAAACCATGCTCAATGGCTCTCCCGCATAAGAAATGGTGCCATTATCAAAACCGAAGGTCCCCGAAACAGCGAGAATAATCGCTGCTAAAGCAATAAATACCAGGTTGAACCATTCCAGATGTTTGATTTCTTTTTTTCTTAACATCATAAAAAGTAAGCCTGGAATAAAACCGGTCAGTCCATTAGCAAGGGTAAACCCGATAAAGAAAGGGCCGCCTGGCTTAATAATAAAGCACAGAATATCGGAAATAAAACCAACGGCAAAACCAGCCAGCGGTCCAAACAAAATACCGCTGAGCATGATTGGCAAAGCAGTGATGTTTAACCGGAGCGAAGGAAAACCACCAAGAGGGATATACACCTCAAACAGAATCTTCAGCACGATGCTGATGGCAATGAGCAGTCCACAATTGACCACGATCCGGGTCCGGGTGGTACTACTAATAAAAGCATTACTTTTCATAAAACCTCCTTGAGTTTAAAGTAATGCTTCCGCAACCTACAATCTGCATTGTAACAGCGGAAGCGACAAGATACCGCAATGGTCACATTTCGTTTAAAGGCAACTTCCCATCCTTTAACACTTTACGCATCTTGTCTACTCTGGTATTAAATTGACATCATTTTAACACACTGTTAAAGGTTTACACAAGGATAAATAATTATCGTTATTTTTTAATCAAAGTAGATATTTTAATAATTTTGGGTATATAATAGTATCAGTCAAACAAAAACTGAAAGAAAAAAAGTAAATGGAGGGTAATAAATGAAAAAGTTATGGAAATGCGGAGTATGCGGTTATAAGATGGAAGGCGTTGAGGCACCTGAGACTTGTCCTAAATGTGGAGCACCCCGGGACCAATTTGCAGCTTTAAGTGATGAAGATGCCAAAAAGGTTTATGATTCCTATGTTACCAATGATATTCATATGGAAGTGATTGGCCTGGCAGAAAAAATCGTTCATCTGTCAAGAAAGGGTGCGGAAATTAATCTGGATCCTGCTTGTTTGCATATCTTCCAGAAAGCCGAAGCAGATTGTTATGTAATCAAAGAAATGTGCAAAGCTGAAATAGCCGGACATATCTCAAAAGGTAAATGGTAAAAAAATATTGAATTGGAGCAATGGTTTGTGTTATGATAGTTCAGTAAGTTTTTACTGCTGGCGTGGCACAGATGGTAGCGCAACTGATTCGTAATCAGTAGGTCGGGGGTTCGATTCCCCCCGCTAGCTCCAGTAAGAATAATTATTTATTGAAGAATGGCTTTAAATAGCTGTTCTTTTTTTATTTTTTGATTTTAATATATCCACCTCAAAGGTAGACTGGAGGTAGTGGATTTGAAATATCTGGTGTTTTTGGCTGTTATTTGCCTGATTTTGTCCTACTTGTGTCCTACATTTTGGCGCGCAAGTGAATATTTCGGGCTGAAGAACCCACTGGTAAATCACGTCCGAAATACTCAATCTTCTAAATGTTGTAGATGTGTAAATTTAAAGATCTTCTTTAATTATTCGATCTGGTAGAAATGTAAGGTGTCCGACAGATTTTCTGCAATTTATTCTGAGTTGCTGAGACTTGAAAACAAACAATGGATCTCATTGAGATATAAAAAGCGTTTTAGGGAATTAACTTCATTTTCTATTTCATACGCATGCCCATGGGCTATTTTATGGCGTGACTTATTTGATGTTGCATCGGGATCGGAAAGTAAAAAGTTTTCGTTGAAAGCTTCCTCAATTTGTTTAATAACATCATTGAATACTTCAAACTTGTAAATTGAGACATCCTCATTTTCATCAAGTTCTTTTTTTATATCCTTAATCGCTTTTTCTACCTTAAATCGAGGACTATTAAGACTCGTTCTTACAAAATCAGTTATTACACCTTCAGTGTGAATAGTTAGTAGAGTTACTGAAGAGTTGAAATATTTTCTTGAGTGATTAACCAAAGCTTCGTGGAATATTCTAATACGGCAATGAAAGTAATTTAGGGTTTCCCATCGTTTAACCATTTTCTTTAGGGATCCACACTGGTTCTGACGAAAATACGCTACAATAATGTTATCAACATCTTCAACACTTAATTCTTCTCGCATCATATGAATGTTGTTAACGAGTTCATCAGGTAATTCGTCTGAATTAAACCATCCATAACTTAATAAGGTTTCTCTTTGTTCGCTCCACTTTTTTCTATAAATAAGCAATGAAAAATCTATTGAAGACATTATTTTTTGTGTCGCTTCTACTATTTGCAATATCGGAGCAGACAATGTCTGTGCTATGGCTTCGTTAATAGTAAAGAAACTTTCTAGCAAATTTTGCAATGGAGATACAATAGCTTGTACATCAAAAACAGGTTTAGGAATATTGGATAATGCAGATGCTAATTCTGGAAATTGAACTTTAGGTACGCTATTCAATGAAGATTGAAGTGAAGAAAAATCAATCTGTGTTGTTTTTACTGCAGATTGAATTTCTAACTGTGGTATTTTTGCTATATTGGAAAAAGTAGAGTTTAACTTTGGGAAATCATAATTAGACATCATAGATATAGCAGATTTTAATCCTGACAGATTCTCTGTTGGCATTACAATATTATTTATTACATTAGTAGATGTAAGTAAGGGGCTATTTTGTAATTTATATGTATTTGACATTTTTTCAAGCGATTTAGAAGTATCAGCGGTTGCTTTTTTTATGATAGCTCTATTGGCAACATAAAATTTTTCATATATATCAACACAATCTGTTTTTTCATATTCTAATTTAATTTTAGTGTCTTGTGCAAGAATCTCATTGAGAATAAATAATAAGTCCGCATCAGCAATTCCCACAAAGTCATTCTCAGTAAAAAGGACTTCACAATCTTTTGTTTGTTTGTATATATGAAAAATTGATTTTGAAAAAGCAGTCTTAAAAATGTCGCCCTGTGCGTGACGATTAAAAAATATTTCAAAGCAAGTCACGCTAAAAAACACTCGAATTTTCACTTCAGTTCCCGCAATCGCTATTTTTATAATCGGAGAATTGTTTTTTAACTCTGTCAAGTCAGTTATCTCATTCATTGCCGAACTCCTTTGACAAATTATTTTTGTCATTTCTACAAAATAGAATAACACATTTAAGCAGTTCTTATAGGTGAAGCTTGAAATATCAGTCAATCAATTGATTGAGTATACAGTGCGTACGATGAATATACCTGTGTGGCTGAGCCGCAGCCCGGAACTTATTTAACCACAGGTAAAATCATACCTGTCATAGTTTTATTGTACAAATAATTGGAACCTAACCATCAAAATACAACCTAATAGTTAATGTTCAGAGTATAAGTCAAAGTTTTCGGATGAAAATGAGCATTATAAATGGTTGAAAATAAAAAACGAGCTGTTAACTATTTCAGTACGATTTTCTTACATTCATTTTGGAAAGACCCCCAGCAAAGTTAAGTCCAATAAATCCAATATTCAGTGTTATGCCTGTGAATCTTACTCTCTTTATTAAACGTTTTATGCTCATAACGCATCCCTCCTTTATCACTTCAACTGGGTTTGGCTGGTGGTCTCGCCAAGAACCAAGAGGTCGGTTTTTCCAAAATGGATGTAACAATATTATTATAACACTGAAATGGCCGACTTTCCAATACTTCTCAAAAGAAGTTCCTATCTAACGGCTAAGAAGCAGTACGTGTATATAACAGGATGAAATTAAGTTAATTTTCTATTATTTTTATTGATTATAAAATAATAGAATCATTAAAGTTATATTGTACCCATAGATTGAGATGGATTGAAAAATAGATTGCATCATCATTATATCTTGCCAGGGATGCTGTTGGATGAGGTTTCCATATTATAATCAGGTTAAAGATGAAGAAAGTACAAGAAGACAAAAAATGCTGATTGGCATTTGTCTTTATCGTTCGTATAATATATAATATAAACGAACAATAAAGACAAAGAGGTGCTCAAATGACCGATAAAGAAATGATTATGGACGCGCTAAAAAAGAATAACGGTGTGATCGAGACGAAACAATTTGCTGAGCGGGGGATTGATAATAAGGTCTTCCGCCGATTAGAGCTGGAAGGAAAAATCGAGCGAATCAGCAAAGGAATTTATATTGATGTAGAAGAAATGGTGGACGATTATTTAATCATGCAGTATCGCTGTAAAAAAGGGATCTTTTCTCATGAAACGGCTTTATTTCTTCATGATTTATCTGATCGATCGCCATTGAAACTGATAATGACTATTCCCACCGGTTATAATACCCGATTGTTGAAAATGGACGATCACTATCAATTTTTTTATATGAAAAAAGAATTTCACGAAATTGGTAAAACGAGTGCCCAGTCGCCATATGGTCATACGATTGCAGTTTATGATAAAGAGCGAACCATCTGCGATTGTCTGAAAAAAAAGGATAAACTGGATACCGATCTTGTTTTGACGGCGGTCCGGCAGTACATGCGTGATCCTGAGAGAGATTTTATTAAACTTCAGTCGTATGCCGATATTTTTAAGATTTCATCCCTGGTACATCAATACATGGAGGTGTTAGCATGACCATCAATAGCCCCAGACAACTGAAAGATTGGATTAACAATCGCGCCAAGAGAGAAGGGGTGATTGCGAACACCTTGCTTCAGAGTTTCATGATGGAGCGCCTACTGGAAAGAATTGCGGTATCGGACTATCGGGATAAATTTATTTTAAAAGGCGGTTTTTTAATTGCCGCGATGATTGGGATTGACATGAGAAGTACGATGGACATGGATACCACAATTAAAGGAATTCCCATCGATCAACAGGAAATTCAAAAGATACTATCAGAAATCATATCGATCGATCTTGAGGATCATGTTAATTTTAATATTAAAGGAATTAAAAGCATTCACGATATCTCGGAATATGATGATTTTCGAGTCAGTCTTGAGGTAAACTTCTTTACAATTAAAGTCAATTTAAAAATTGATATCACCACTGGAGACGTGATCATTCCAGGTGAAGTGGATTATGCCTACAAATTAATGTTCGAAGAACGTGAAATCAACATTAAAGCCTACAATCTAAACACCATACTGGCGGAAAAAATTGAATCAATATTGGTAAGAAATATTTCTAATACCAGAGCTAGAGACTATTATGACCTCTATATTCTTATTAAGCTCAATCACTCAATGCTGAATCGTGATGAACTGAAAGTTGCAATCAGGAAAAAAGCTGAAGAACGTGACAGCACCAAGTATGTAGATGATTACGTTGTTTATCTGGATAGTATTTCTGAAAGTCAGGAACTCCGAAAAATCTGGAATGACTACAGCAAGAAATATCCATATGCAGAAAATATTGAATTCGATCAGATCATTGAAACGATTTGGGATTTATTGGCATCATTCACTAACGAAAAGAAATTGGCGGATGTTTCAGATGAATCTGTTTCGGTCTGAGAAAATGACTGCTCAATACACCTACGACCCGGAAGGTCGGGGGTTCGATTCCCCCCGCTAGCTCCAGTAAATGAATATTATTTTTTAAAAGGAGTGGCCTTTATTGCCATTCCTTTTTTTAGTTCAAGAATAAGTTGATTATCTCGAAGGCGTCCAGCACAGAAAATGGTTAGATTTGATAAATATGGGTACATAAAATGATAGAGTGTTTTTCTGATTGGATTTCCAATTGACTTCCAGTCCAGAAAAACAAGAAACTGTTTGAATAATAATGAGGAGGTTCCATTATGAAAGCAAAAGTTGATCGGGATACTTGTGTGGGATGCGGTTTATGCGAATCCGTTTGTCCGAACGTCTTTGAAATGAACAATGACAGCATCGCTGAAGTGATTGCTGAAGTAATTACTCCAGAAAATGAAGCGTGCGCATTAGAAGCTCAAGATGAGTGTCCAGTAAGCGCCATAACCGTCGATTAAAATCGATTGTTTTAGAAACAGCATCAAAAAAATGTTTGCTTAAATACGAGTTCAAGAAAAATAAAACGACATAAGCTGGATTGGTATCTGACTTGAGAGACGATGTTTTATCGAGCAAGCACCACTTCATTACGAGCAGTCATGGTTTAATTTCATAATGTCCCTCTCATTTTCTTGCAAAGTTTTCTTAAGTGATTTGGTTTTGTCAGCCGCTCCGGCACTGGCATTGATCTAGAAATCTCAACAAGTTAAAAACTCCTAAATATAAAAACTTTTTTTCCGCAATAGGTACCTGATTCATTTTCAGTGTTAATAACGACAATTTAAAATTATCCTCGTTTGATTGGCACTCTGATCGCGATTCAGGCAATAGCAGCACAAATTTTACAACAAATATCCATGCAAAAAGGTGTATTAAGAAACGTATGTTTCCTTTGAGCGTAGAATAATTGATTCATTGGTCGCCGGCATCTTTGTGAAGCCGGATGAGCCGGTTGTGGTAGGGTTTTGGTTGCCTTATTTTTAAGAAATTTGATATTAATTCATTTGTTTGATATAATATAAATAATAAAAGATTGTTGAAAATGTTGAGAAGAATAATTTACCAAATTAACAACATCAACAATGTTATAAGAGAGTTTGTCAAGAAAGGAGAAATAATATGAATGAAAAAGTAACAATTGCAATTGAAAAAAGAGAAAATCTGAGTGGTAGTGCGGGTAAAAAACTAAGAAAAATAGGTTATATCCCAGGCGCTATCAATAGAAAAGGTCTGGAATCAGTTTCAGTAAAAATAAAAAAAGATGAATTGATGAAAAACGTATTTAAATATGGAAAAAACTATTTATTTACTCTCGATCTTGGGGGACAAGAATCATATGCGGCAATGATAAATGAGATGCAATATTCACCAATAAAAGGTGAAGTATTAAATGTCGTTTTTCAGCAGGTATCAGTTACCGAACCAATCAAGTTCAATCTTAATATTAAAATAGTCGGCAAGGAAGCAATCGAATTAAAAAAACTTCATTTTGTCCAGCAAATGGATAAAATACTTGTGACAGGATTACCACAGGATATACCTGATTCTCTTGAAATTGATGTAACCGATCTTAATTTGAACGACAAAGTATGTATCGGTGATGTTAAATTTCCAAAAGGAATTGAAACAGAAATTGAAGCAGATAAAATAGTATTGGTGATAAATGAAACGAGATTAGATGATACGATCATAGAAGATGTATCGGATGATAAAAACTCAGAAGCTGTGACCGAAGAAAAGCAGTAGAGTTTAATAACTAGGCGTGTAGACCACAATATCAAGGAGTAGGCTTTGTTAAATAATCCTTGGTAACATTTTCAGATTTCGCAAAATGGGTGGTAGCCATAAAAAGTGAAATTGCCCCTGGCAGCTTATAAGATGCCAGGGGCAATTTTTGTATGTGCGCCCGGCATGGGCGCAATCTAACGGGTGAAAGTCCCGGGCACGGGTAGGTAGTGCCAAGTGCATAGCTTAAGGCAAGGGTGTCCCCGGCGACG
>NZ_JBDODG010000043.1:0-13062 GCF_039830195.1 Acetobacterium sp.
CTACCCGTGCTCGGGACTTTCACCCGTTAGATTGCGCCCATGCCGGGCGCACATACAACAAAAGCATCCAAACAATTTGTCTGGATGCTTTTTGTATGGGATTATTCGGCTTAGTAGCCGCTGACGGCTTCGCCTTTTAACATTTTAACGGCGGAACTGGTGCCGATACGGTCGCAGCCTTCGTTGATAAAGGCGATCAGGTCATCGACGGACTTAACCCCGCCGGCAGCCTTCATCTTTACATCCGGGCCGATATTGGCTTTAAATAGACGAATATCGGCGATGGTTGCCCCGGCGGTCCCAAAACCGGTGGAGGTTTTGATGTAGTCGGCTTTGGCATTGGTCACCAGCTCACAGACCTTGACCTTCTCATTCTCGGTCAGGAAACAGGTTTCGACAATCACCTTAAGGATCTTATCGCCGATGGCTTGTTTAATTTCGGCAATTTCATTTTGCACCAGGTCATAGTCCTGATTTTTCAGGGCAGTGATATTAATCACCATATCAATTTCTGCGGCGCCGTTGTTAACCGCCTCAACCGCTTCAAAAACCTTGACGGCCGTGGTATTGTAACCGAGTGGAAAACCGATGACAGTGCAGATATTCAGTTGTTCCCCATAGGTTTCTTTAATTTTTTTAACATAGGACGGCGGAATACACACCGATGCCGTTTCATAGGTGATGGCATCGTCGCAGATCACCTTGATCTCTTCCCAGGTGGCAAATTGTTTTAACAGGGTGTGGTCAATATGGCTTAAAATTTCCTTGTTTGTCATTTTCATTCTCCTAATTTTCGTAAATCAATGATGTGCTTCATCTTAGTTTACCGTACCGACCAATTGTTAATCTGTTGTTCGCTGCGGAATCGGACATGCGATGCCGTGTCCGCTCCGATGCGTACAACATGATGTAACAATTGTCAGTACTAGGTTATCATTCTAATTAATCCAACCGCTTATCTGGCCATGGTGTCTTTGAGGTTTTCATAGATTTCGGTATAGGTGTCAAAGACGCCCTGATAGGTTGCGTAGAGGTCTTTATTGGGCTGAACCGAATAGGCTTCTCTGACCATGCCATTGGTGGCCGCGACGAAGGATTCGTAAGCACCGGAACCGACCGCCGCGACGATGGCACACCCCAGGACACTGGCACTGGCGTCTTCCGTGACGACAATGGGCTTGCCGGTGACATCGGCGATGATCTGCATCCAGGTGGCGTCTTTGGTGACCCCGCCACAGCCGACAATGATGTTGATGGGACAGCCCTGGGCTTCAAAGTTATCGATGATATTTTTGGTGCCCAGCGCTACCGATTCCAGTAAGGCCCGGTAAATATGGGCTTTGGTATGGCTTAAGGTTAGACCGTAAATAACACCCTTGGCATTGGCATCTTTGTAGGGAGTCCGATTTCCCTGGAAGAAATCAAGGGCTACCAGACCTTCGGAGCCGGCGGGAATTTTGGCAACCAGTTCGTTCATATAGGCATAGGGGTTTTCGTGGGCACTCATCTCAAATTCCCGCATGAACCATTTGATGATCGAGCCGGCTGAAATCTGACCACCTTCCAGTAACCATTGGTCAGGCACGATGGCGTTGTTGTAAGGGCCCCAGATACCGTTGAGATTCAGTTTCTTTTCTGAGAAAGCCAGTTGAACAAAGCTGGTCCCCATGATCATGGCCAGTTTGCCTTCTTTGGCAACGCCTAAACCGAGCATCCCGATATGGGCATCAATCCCGCCCTGAACCACCTTCATTTCCGGGTTGATATCGTAATGATCAGCAAATTCACGGTTGATGGTACCGACGAATTCGCCGACATGCTTAACATCCAGAACCAGTTTTTCAGCATAATCTTCCAAACCAACCTGTTTGAAGAATTCGCCATTCCAGCCGCCTTCGCACTCGATATAATTCCATTTACAGGTTGAGTTACAGATCGAGGTCGCATAAACCCCGCAAAGCTGATAGTTCATCCAGTCCAGCTGTTCAATGATTTTATGGCTTTTAGCATAGATATCTTTTTGATTGTTTTTGATCCATAGTACCTTGGGAATCATCCATTCCACCGAGTCTTCGCCACCGGAGTATGCTAAAACCGGGTGTTTCGTCGCATTGATGACTTTCATTTCTTTCTTGGCCCGGGTATCCATCCACATAATTGCATCAGTCAGTGGGTTGCCTTGTTCATCCACCGGAATAACCGTTGATGAGGTCGAGCAGACGCTGACCGCCTGAATATGGTGGCGGATCTCTTTTGACAGTGATGACATCACGTTTTTGACCGCTTCATTAAAACAACTCCACCAGTCAGCCGGTTTCTGTTCGGCCCAACCAGCCTGGGGATAAAAGGTTTCATAAACCTGTTCATCACCGGCAATAACTGTTCCTTTAATATCCGTCACAACAACTCTGACACTCTGTGTTCCGGTGTCAACACCCATAAAATACTTTTCAGTGTTCATTTAATTTTCCCCCCATGGATAAAACATTATTTTATTGTAGAAATAACCACCTTTGGCTATTTCGGCAAAAACGTTGGGCACTTCATCAAGCGGTAAACGATGGCTGATAATGTCTTTGGCTGTCATGCCTTTTTCGGCAAACATTTTTAAGGATTCGGTCCAATCTTCACCGGGATAGGGTTTGGTAAAAGAATTCCAGGAACCGATCAGGCTCAGCTGGCTTCGCATTAAGGTATCCAGTTCTTTTTCACTGAGATCCAGACCTTTGTGGGAGATCCCCAGATAAACCGCCCGGCCCATTTTGCTGGCCATTAGAATACATTGTTTTTGCGCTGTGGGTACCCCAGAAAAATCAATGACGATGTTGGCGCCTTTTCTGTTGGTGGCTTTTTTAACCGCATCGACAGCATCTTCTTTTAAAGAATTGATGATGACGTCGGCGCCGACTTTTTTAGCAATTTCCAGTTTTTCATCCCAAACATCGACGGCGATCACTTGGGATGCGCCCGCCAGTTTGGCATATTGGGCGGCAAATAAACCGATTGGTCCGGTGCCCACCACACAAACCGAATCACCCGGCACAAAATTGGCCCGGGCCAAACCGTGATAAGCATTGGCGCACGGATCAAGGGTGGCCGCATCTTCGTAAGTAACGTTGTCCGGCACTTTCATCAGGTTGCCTTCTTTCACCGCCACATACTCAGCCAGGGCACCATTGCGGCGGGAACCGTAATAGTCGTAATGTTCGCAGAGAGAGTAAATACCTTTTTGGCACCATTCACATTCAAAACAGGGAATGAGTGGCGGTACCACGACCCGATCGCCGATCTTGAAGCTTTTGACATCCGCCCCCAGCTCAGTGATTTCGCCGGAAAATTCATGACCGATGATAATCGGTGAAACATGGGCGCCATAGGTCAGGGCCCGGGGAATATCAGATCCGCACAGGCCAACCGCCCGAACCTTTACCATCACTTCATCGGGCTGGACAATTGGTAATGGAACCTCTTCGACGCGCAAATCACCTGGTTTATACATAGATACAGCTTTCATTATTTCCTCCTTAATGTAACCTTTGGTGTGAATTGAAAATGGCTGAATTTGGTTGATGTAACCCTTTTCTTAATGCCTAAAAAAATATCGGCAGCTTGTTCTGACTGCTGATAAAAAACGCCGGTCCGTTTGAAATTTACTGTCGATTACTTATGACCGTCGAATTTGAACTCATTCTACCACCATAAACTAACGCTGTCAATACTCTTTGCGTCAATTATTAACTTTATTAAGCTGCCGGCAATTGTCAAACCACCTATTTTGACGTATAATGATCTTAGAAAATAGATCGGAGGCCATTTCATTGACTTCATTGCTAACTGAAATACGCACCAAGTACAACTTGTTCTCAAGCACCCAAAAGGTGATTGCCAATTACATCTTAGACCATCCCGATACGGTGTCGCTGCTTTCGATTACCGAGCTGGCGAAGAAATGTAATACCAGTGAAACCACGGTGATGCGGCTGTTAAAAAAACTGGACTACAGTTCCTACCAGATTTTTCGCATTAATCTGGCCAAGGAGTTTTCGGACACCCCCTCAGAAAGCATTATTGAGGAGATTCTCGGGGATGATGACATCAATACCATTAAGAAAAAGGTCATCGGTCATACCATCACCGCCATTAATGACCTGGAACATTCGCTGAAGGACGAGGTCATTGAAGCTGCCCTGAAGCTCCTGCTGGCGGCCAAACGGATTCTCTTTTTTGGCGTCGGCGCCTCGGCCTCTATTTCCATGGATGCCATGCATAAGTTCGGAAAAATCGGCCTGAATGTCTGCAGTTATCCAGACCCCCATTTTATGAATATCATTGCTTCCCATGTCACTGCCGATGACGTGTTGTTTGCGGTTTCCCATACCGGTGAAAGTCTGGAAGTATTAAGCACCGTCGCCATCGCCAAAAAGAACCAGGCCAAAATCATCGCCCTGTCCAGTTTTGAAAATTCATCCCTGGCGCAACAGGCTGATGTCTTTTTATCCAGCTCCACCAACGATAAAAAATACCATTCCGAAGCCATGGCCTCCCGAATTGTCCAGCTGACCATCATCGACATCCTCTATCTGAGTGCCTTTATGCGAAACGAAGCGGTCTTTTACGAGGCCCTCTCTGCTTCCCGGGATGCCGTCGGTCTGAATAAAACCTGAGTTTTAAAAACTAGAAAAGGAGATTTAGTATGAGTGTAATTACCTTTGTAGGCGCCGGTCAAATGGCTTCGGCCCTGTCCTTTCCGGCCACGGAAAATGGCCATGAAGTCCGCCTGGTGGGCACCCACCTGGATCGGGACATTATTGATTCCGCTGAGTTAACCGGTTTTCATCCAACCCTGAAGCGGCAGCTGCCCAAAGAGGGAATCAAGTATTATCAGCTTGAGGATGTGGAGCTGGCCCTGGATGGCACCAATGCCGTGCTGTGCGGCGTCAGCAGCTTTGGAGTGGACTGGTTCTGTGAAAAGATCCTGCCGCTGATCCCCGATGCGGTTCCGGTCCTTGCGGTCACCAAAGGCATGATTGATCAAGAAGATGGGTCGATGATTACCTACCCCGATTATTTTATCAGTAAACTGCCAGCTGGAAAAAAGCTCTCCATTAACGCCATCGGCGGCCCCTGCACCAGCTATGAACTGGCCGACAAGGATCACTCGGCCGTGGCTTTTTGCGGCACCGATATGGAAATTCTGCGGCGCTTTAAAAAACTGTTTTCCACCGACTATTATCACATCAGTCTGTCCACCGACGTGGTCGGCGTTGAATGTGCGGTCGCTCTGAAAAACGCCTATGCTCTGGGGGTTTCCCTGGCGGTCGGTCTGGCTCTTGGTCCCGACGAGTCGGGTAAAGAACATTATAATTCCCAGGCCGCTCTCTTCGGACAGAGCGTCAAAGAAATGAAACAGCTACTGACCCTTGTCGGCGGCGGTGAAGAAAATATTATCTATGGTGCCGGCGATTTATACGTCACCATTTTTGGCGGGCGCACCCGAAAAATCGGCACCCTGTTGGGCCAGGGCTGGTCTTTTGAAAAAGCCATCGCCGAACTGGAAGGCGTGACCCTGGAATCCATTGTCATCGCCACCCGCACCGCCCGCTGCGTAAGACGGCTGGCCGAACGGGGCGTGGTTAAACTCAAAGACTTTCCGCTGCTGATGCACGTCGACGACATCATCACTAACGGCGCATCCGTAGCGATCCCCTGGGCCGCTTTTGAGACCGAGAAATATTAAGTAGTAATTTTGCGATGCGGCGATTTCTTAAATAATTATTTTCCTACCCGGCAGATCCCCAAAAGATGATGTGGATCTGCCGGTTTTATGCTAAAATGATTAAAAGAAATCGAGGTAAGAAATGGAAATTTTTTCAACACTTGACACCTTGCAGAGCTTTCTTTTACAATTTGGCATCTGGACCCCGCTGGCATTTTTCTGCTTGCAGCTGCTCCAGATCATCATCGCCCCCATTCCCGGAGGCACCGTAGGCCTGGTCGGTGGCGCCCTGTTTGGCACCATTGGCGGTTTTTTAATCAGCGCTACCGGTACCTTGGCCGGTTCTGTCATCGTTTTTCTTTTATCGAAACGATTTGGCCGACCTTTCGTCATCCGGTTTGTCAGTTCGGAGCTGATTGAAAAATACGATCATATTAAAGAATCAAAACTCAACACCGTTCTTTTTCTGATTTTTCTCTTTCCGCTTTTTCCCGATGACATGCTCTGTTTTATCGCCGGTCTTTCGCCCATGCCAGTGAAAACCTTTATCCTGATTGTGATGTTAGCGCGAACTCCCAGTGTTTTTATCAACACCATGATCGGTGCCGGAATTATGGATGACAGCCCCACCCAGTTTATTATTGCGGTGACCATTTATGCTGTCCTGATCGCCGTTCTTTACTTTAACCGCAAGCGTCTGGACACCTTTATTCAGCACAGTAAAAAAAGAGTGGCCGAACTTCCCTCACCGCCCAAAATTGACAAGGAGCTTTAAATGACCGAGAAAACAAAAAAAGAACTGAACCGTTTGTATATGAGCGAACTGATCACCGCCCTGGTCTGTGGCATGCTGATATATTTGCTCACCGACTCCACCGGTCAGCCCCTGGATCTGCGCCTGCTGATTCCTGGCGGGGTACTGATTTTTATTATTCTCCAAAGCGCCGGCTATTGGTATTATCGTTACCAGCTGCTGGACAACCCCCGCACCCCGATGGACTGGGTAATGCCGGTTTTTTCAGTGCTGAAAAAGCTGGATCTGGTTTTATTTGCGTTGTACCCACTGTATTTGCTTTATCTGCTGATTTTTCAGCCCGATGCTTTTTTTATGACCATGAATATTTTTGGCCTGATCCTTTATGCTTTTTCGATGATTGAATACTATAATTACTATTATTTCAGTGTCCAAATCGGAACAATCAAAAAGAAAATTCCATCTGAACTCAGTCTGGAACTTTCGCACTATGAAAAGACAAAATTAATTTAACGAAGGGAAACGGTTCCCCCCTGGGCAGAACCGTGGTTTATACAACATGATGTACTTTGTTTCTATTTTACACACCATTAATCCGCTTTTTTTTGCACTTCTAGCCGTCCTTGGGCTACTTCTCTGGAAAGCCATCTATACCTTCAAAACCTACCCGGACGACCAGGAGCTGCGCCGCAATGCGATTAAGGAAATGGTCGTCGGCGGTTTTGTGCTGATATTAATTCTGGGTATCTTTGTCGTGGTTCCCCTGGTGGCCGGGATTACGGTCAAAGATGACGAATTATCGCTGCGACTACCCACTGGTTTCACCTTTGAGACCTATCCCGAAGCCGATATTCTTTCGGCTAAGATGGTCAGTCTCGATCAGACCGAGTATGCCATCGCGTCCAAGGTCGTCGGTACGGAAACCAGAGCTTACCGGGAAGGCATCTTCCTGCTCCAGAACGGCACCGAAGCTGCCGTCTTTGCCAACGGCAATACAGCCATCCTGGTGGAAACTCCCAACCGGATTCTACTGTTAGGACCTGATCGATTCGATGATTTTGTCAAAAACTTTAGTGAAAAACTGATTCCCGTTCAGCCTTAAGAAAAAAGCGTGCCTCTTCACAGATGGCACGCTTTTTTGCTATTTTGACTATTTGGGATCTTCAACTATTTTGGCCACCCGGCCCACCTGTCCGTCAGTGAGCATCACCTTGATGCCGTGGGGATGAGTGGGGCTTTTAGTGAGCAACTTGCTGACCCGCCCCTGGGTCAGCTTGCCGCTGCGCTGATCCGCCTTTAAGACAATCTCAACTAAGGCACCAATCTTAACGTCGCTTCTTTTCTGTCCGTTCATGCCTTTTCCTTTCGGGCCTCTTCCAGAGCAATGGCCAGCTGATCCATGCAGGAAGTGGGCTTTTTCCCACAGGTTTGGCCTTTAAACATCACTGTGATTTCATCTGCCGATTTTCCCTCAAGCAGCTTAACCAGGGCTTTTAAATTCCCGTCACAGCCGCCTTCAAAGGCCAGATTAGTGACCACGCCATCGGTTAGATCAAATTGAATGTTACGGACACAAACGCCCTGAGGCTTATAATTTAATGTCATCTTTTCCTCTTTCTATTTTAATACATTTTCCAGTCTGTTTTTCATTTGTTTGGTATAATCCTCTATCGGATGCACATATTCTTCATTCATAAAACGGGAATGGATGATAAAATCAGCGGTCGCCAGATTATTAGCCACCGGGATATCATAAACTGTGGCAATCCTGAGCAAAGCCTTAATATCCGGGTCGTGGGGCTGGGCTTCCAATGGATCCCAAATAAAGATCAGCATGTCAATTTTCCCATCCACAATCCGGGCCCCGATCTGCTGATCACCGCCTAATGGTCCGCTTTTAAAAATCTGTACCGGCAATCCGGTTCGCTCTTGAATAAGGCTCCCGGTTGTCCCGGTACCACACAAAAAATGTCCCTGTAATATTTCTTTATTCCGACTGGCCCAATCCAACAACTCTGCTTTTTTTCCGTCGTGAGCAATTAAAGCGATCTTCTTAGTTCTTTCAATTGTAACATCTAAATATTCAGTCTCCATTTTTCCCCCATCTACTTTCTTTGTGCATTTTTTACCATAGCCTATTTTCTGACTTCAAAATCCAGCAGCTTGACATCTTTTGATAAGAATTCTGATTTTACCTTTTCTTCCTTAACATAGTCCGTGCTTAAATATTTTTTATTATCATCGGCAAAGACGGTGACGACCACCGCATTGGGATCTTCCAATAGATCCTGGGCAATGATGGCAGCGATAAAATTGGCACCAGATGAAATCCCTACCCCCAGGCCCAATTCTTTGGACAGCTTCTGGGCCATAATGATGGCATCCCCATCATCCACTGCGATGATATCATCCAATTCATCCAATTTAATCAGATCCGGGACAAATTCGTCTGAGATTCCCTGGATCCGGTGGCTGCCAACCTTATAGCCGGTGGACATGGTTGGTGAACTGGCTGGTTCCATCGGATGGACTTTAATTTCCGGATTCTTTTCTTTAAAATACCGGCCTAAGCCCATGACCGTTCCGCCCGTTCCGACACCCGCTACCAACGCTTGCGGTGTTACGCCAAACGCCGCCAATTGGACATCGATTTCCGGGGCCGTCCGTTCATACTGAGCCTGGGTGTTCTCTTCATTGGAAAACTGGCACGGCAGAAAAGCATTGCTTTCGGCTGCCAGGGCGCCGCATTGAGCAATACTCCCTAAAAAACCACCTTCTTCTTTGGAAACCAACCGAACTTCGCCGCCATAACTACGAATCAGATTTTTTCGTTCGTCACTCATCCAATCCGGCATATAGATTACCACCGGATGTCCCAAGCAGGTGCCGACGGCGGTAAAGGCAATCCCGGTATTTCCGCTGGTGGCTTCGACGATGGTTTCCCCTTCATGGATCTCACCCTTTTCATAGGCTTTTTTAAGGATATGCAAGGCTACCCGATCTTTGATGCTGCCGGTGAGATTATAATGCTCTGCTTTTGCATAAACGCATCGGGGTTGGCCCTGATATAAAAAATTGATCTTTAACAAGGGTGTATTCCCGATGAGTTTTTCTAATGCTATAAACTTTTCTTCGTTATCCATTTACCTTATCCTTCATCGTATTTAGTTTGTTTCCCCAATGACCCAAATCAAACAAAATTGGGGTCAAGTTGAGTCCTTCACCGGTTAATGAATACTCCACCTTTGGGGGTACCTCATGATAAGATTCCCGATAAACAATGCCACATTCCTCCAGCTCTTTTAACGAACTGGTCAGCATCATACTGGTAATCCCGGCGATTTCTCTTTTTAATTCATTAAACCACATGGTTTGTTGACCAAGTGTACAGATAATCGGGAGTTTCCATTTGCCATCAATCATTTTGAGCGCCTGTTTGATAGCGCACTCCGGTTTCACACAATGATTGTCCTGATCGGATTCTGCCTGATTAATTGGACATATCTCGCCGTTTATACAATGGTTGTCTTTCATTATTCTCTCCAACGCTCAGAAATTTGTTTCTAAGTCATAATTTTCTGCCTGCTTGTTTTTTATCCTGGCACTGTTATAATCATACTAAATTAAACAAAATAAATCAATGTTTATCAGGAGGTAAAGATGAACGAAGTAATTGAATTTTTTAATGACTGTGGTGTTTTCTTCTTAGCTACCGTGGATGGCGATCAGCCCAAGGTTCGTCCATTCGGATTCGTAATGGATTATGATGGAAAACTCTGTATCTGTACAAGTAATAAAAAACCGACTTTCAGCCAAATAAAAGCAAATCCTGCTATTGAAATTTGCGGTTCAAAAGACCCTAATTGGGTACGCATAAGTGGCAATGCAGTTGTTTGTACAACACCTGAATCGCAAGCCAAAGCTTTAGAATTGGTTCCAATGTTAACCAGTATGTATGCCGTGGGTGATGAATTGTTTGAAATTATCGCTATCGAAAATGCGGTGGCCGATTTCTGTTCCATGACTGGCGAAAACCATCAGGTTATTTTATAAGGCACGTCTCGGGGCGCTCAAATTGCTGAGGCCCTTTTTTATTGTTCTTTTTCTATCTGATAATTGCCCTTTTTTCTTGCATTTTCTTCAGATATCCGTTATAGTGATAGTAACTGAACTCCGTTCTTTTGGATTCAGTAATTCTCTTCGTGTGTTCGTGACCTTCCACACGTAAAACAAAACTAAAGGAGTTTTTTTTATGCGAAAAATTAGTGTTCTCTTTGTTACACAAGCGGCGGTCATTGCCGCAATGTACGTGGTTCTGACCTTTGTGTCCAGCTCAATGGGTTTGGCCAGCGGCGAAATTCAAATTCGGCTCTCCGAAATGCTTGTTATCCTACCGGCCTTTACACCGGCAGCCATACCAGGCCTTTTCCTCGGCTGTTTACTGAGCAATCTCTTAACCGGCTGCACCGTGATTGATATTGTCTTTGGCAGCCTGGCAACGCTTATTGCGGCAGTCCTCAGTTATCAGCTGCGAAACCACAAGTATCCGCTGCTGGTCACAGTCCCACCCGTGGTAGCCAATATGATCGTGGTCCCGTTTATTCTAAAATTCAGTTACGGTGTCCCCTTACCAATCCCAGTCATGATGGCAACGGTAGGTATTGGCGAAGTGATCTCCTGTGTTGTGCTGGGTTCAGTACTTTACTTTGCCTTAGACAAGCGTCGGGTTATTTTCCGCCAAAGCTAAAATAGAGCTATGTAGTATCATTTAAGACAGGCACAATATGCCTGTCTTTTTTTAGTTTAGCTGCGAAAGCCTAGATTCTGAAATATAAACTGGATCTGGACGCATTGCAACTGAAGTAAAAAAACATTAAAATGTAATCAGCTATAAAGAACCCGAAATGAGTAAAAAAATTAATATTTTCTGTCACGACCCATGATTTACAATTGTCTAATTTATTATAATACAAAATTACATGAAAGGAAGATAATATGAATAACAAAACACATGAAACAAATGAGAAAATCGAACTGGCCATAAATGGCGACAAGTTGGCATTGGAAAGCCTGCTCGGCAGTGTGCAGGATATGATTTATAACCTGTCATTACGGATGCTCGGCAGTCCCCCTGATGCAGAGGACGCTACCCAGGAAATTCTAATCAAAATAATGACGGGCTTGTCCTCTTTCAGGAAAGAGAGTGAGTTTTCTACTTGGGTGTATCGCATCGCAACCAATTACCTGCTAAATTATAAAAAGTCTTTTTTTGCAAAACAACCGCCACTTAGCTTTGAGTTTTATGGGGCGGACATTGAGGCCGGATTTTTGAAAAATAATCCGGGTATGATGAATGGCGTAGACGAAGATATTTTGACTCATGAACTTAAAATGTCCTGTACCAACGTCATGCTCCAGTGTTTTGACCCGGAAAGTCGTCTGATCTATGTCCTGGGCATCATGTTTAGAGTAGACAGCAAGGTATGCGGTGAGATACTGGGGATTACTCCGGAAGCATACCGCCAGCGTTTATCGCGGATTCGTCAAAAAATGGCCGACTTTATGAAGCAATATTGCGGTCTTGCTTCACCAGAAAAATGCAACTGCCAAAAGCGGATTGGCTATGCTATTACCAATCACCGCTTAAATCCGGCCAATTTAGAATACCATCAACTTGAACAAATCGATGAAGTTGTTGCGTTAGACTATTTGGCAGCAATGGAAGAAATGGATACGGAATCAGCTATTTTTGCTAAATTGCCCAAATATCGTTCCCCCAAGAACAAAAATGATTTTCTGCAAAAAATACTATGCTCTGAAAACATGGCGACCATCATGGGTCGAGCTTAAAGGAGCACCACTATGGCAAGAATACCTGAATATAGAGAATTAATAAACACGCGGCTGGCCAATACTTACGGTGGCTGGATCTATTGCGAGGGTTGCAATAAGACGATTGGTTATCTGTGTTATGTTACTTATGACCTTTTTTTGTTGAACTATCAGTGCAAATGCGGAAATTGTGGAAGTGTTCATCTTGTGTTTTCGTGTGGAAGTACGGAGCAAATCAGTAGTGAACAATCATTGATTACTATAAAGAATCGTCTTTGTTGTCCTGAAGATAAATCTCCATTAGTTACAATTTTGGAAAAAAACCTTGATGCATTTAAATTTGAAATAAGCTGTAATACATGTAATGCAAAATATCAGGTGAAATAAGCGTAACAGAAATATTATTATACAGGTAATTGCGACACGGCAATTGCCTGTATGTTTGTTTGAAATTCCTGAAACTTGCTAGCCGCTAAGCATCTAGTCGAAGATGGCGACACTAACTTGGAAAATACATTTATCTCCAATCTAAAAATTACTGCCATTGAATGAAGCCGTGCAACTCCGTCTTCGCTGCGCTGCGCCTGCGTTTGGGGCTTCGCCCCATAAAAAAATAGATTGGAACATTGATTTTCAAGTGAACTTGAATCAGGCTCTTACCTTCACTACCGTCGTACTCACTCATGCGACACTTCGTCTCCGCTACGCTGCGCCTACGTCGCGTCAGTCGCCAGATGGCTCCTTCCTAAAAATATAAAAA
>NZ_JBDODG010000044.1:0-90445 GCF_039830195.1 Acetobacterium sp.
GAAAAGTCTTTTGTATCAACGTTTTAAAGTGTTTTTAATGTGCGAAGTTTGAGTTGATAATTGTAAATCCGGTGCCCCCGCTTCCCAGGGATCATTGAGCATCCAGACCCAGATGTCCAGCAAATCCAGGGCAAAGGCATCGGTTTTAAGACTCGTCAATAAATGTTCAAAGGCGCTATCCCGTTTGCCTTGCAAATGGTCTCTAAGCTTCACGAAATCACTGATTTCAAAACTGCCGTTTTTTTCGATTTCAGAAATTCCGGAAAGCAGCACATCCAGTTGCCGGACTTCGCCAAATTGCTGTCCCATTTTCCGCAGCGTATCCTGTTGTCGCTGGTAGTTTTCAGCTTTGAATAGTGGTCTGAAAAAAGCCAGGATCGCCCGAAACTTACGGATTCGAACCCGTACCTGATGAACCCCTTCCGGATCACTGGGATTTTCGAAAAATCGATCGTAGGCGTTTAAGATTTCATTAAATCCGCTATTCATGATGATCTCGACCGCCACGGCCACCTTCTTTTTAGCTTTTATATTCAGGCTTGTTTGATTAATAACCCACACTGATTTTATCGGCGGTATCTGGGGCAACAGCAAACCTTTTTCATAGCGCCCCTGATTTTCCATTAATAAGATCGCCAGTTTTTCCATCATCATCACTTTTTCCAGCCTTTCAGATTTTATTATTCCATCGTTTTAATCTATATACCCATCGGTGCCTTAAACCCATGACTAAATCGATTGTTTTTATCGAAAACAAAAACAGGAAATCAACGATGCTGATTTCCTGTTAAACATTTTAAGACTACTCTTATTAATTTATTGATCAACAAAAAACACAAATTCCGGATTGATATAAATGATAAAGGGTTCACGCAGATTAGCTAAGTGATTGCGTTCTTCCCTGCTGATTTCGCATTGAATATGGAAATCGTCCCGACTTTTCGGGTGAGAACCTATTTTTAAATAAAGTGATGTTCGGAAAGGACCATCGCTTTCATCTGCGATCCAGACCTTAAAACAGTTATCCTGCTGACCATCCTGCTCGTCCACCAGTTTAACCTGATTGGCTCTGATCCCCAGAAAACCGTTATCGTGTTCTATTTTTATGACCGTGGTAAGCGAAATATTCCACTGTGGGACATGCAGGCGGTTTTCGGCCAGTCGGGTTGCTGCCACGATATTTTTGCAGCCGGTTATTTTAGCCGTTTCCAGCGATGCCGGCCATTTGAAGATGTCATCTTTCTGTCCATAGATCTCAACTTTGCCGGTGTTAAACACGGCGATATAGTCAGCCAGGCGGTATGCTTCCTCGCGATTATGGGTGACAAAGAGGGTCATTCCCTGAAAATCCTTTAATAACTCAGACATTTCCCGCATCATGTGATTACGGAGATGTACATCCAGGGCTGAAAATGGTTCATCCAGTAATAATATGTCGGGATCGACAGCAACTGCTCTGGCCAGAGCTACCCGTTGCTGTTGTCCCCCGGATATTTGAGTCGGGTAACGTTTCCCTATATCACCCAGATGATATTTTTCCATCAGCGCGTTGACCCGATTCTTTTTTTCATTCTTAGGTATCTTATCAAGTCCAAAGGCAATGTTTTGTTCAATGGTCATATTGGGAAAAAGGGCGTAATTCTGAAAAAGGAACCCGACCTTTCGCTCCCGCATCGACAGGTTGATTTTTTTTTCGGAATCAAAAAATGTTTTACCATTAATAATAATCTGGCCTTCGTCGGGCTTTACCAGTCCGGCGATGCACCGCAGTAACATACTTTTCCCCGAACCGGATGCCCCTAAAATGCCAATGACTTCTTCGGTTGATTGAAGTTTTACGTCAAGTTGGAATTCATATAGTTTCTTTTTTATATCAATAAGGAACTCCATCGGTCAACCTCCAAATCCACGCTGCTGGTTTTTTTTGTAACTTTCCCAGTAATTATTAATGACTAGAACAGTAAGTGAAATTGCGAAAATAATCATAACCCAGATTAGCGCAATTTTCATTTCTCCGCTTTGCGTTGCAAAATAGATAGCAACAGGAATGGTTTCCGTTTTTCCCGGAATACTCCCAGCTACCATCAGGGTTGCACCAAATTCGCCAAGACATCGCGCAAAGGTTAATGCTGTAGCAGCGGCGATCCCCGGCCTGGCGACGGGAACTGCCACCTGCCAAAAAACCTTTCTTTCTGATGCACCAAGGGTACGCGCGGCACTGAGGATGTTTGGATCGATTTGCTCAAATGCACCCATAGTCGTTTTGTACATCAGTGGGAATGCCACTACAATGGCGGCTATCACTGCCGCATACCAGGAAAAAATAATATTAACCCCAAAGATTGATAAGAAATTGCCAACTGGTCCATTTTTTCCAATCAAAAGGAGGATAGCAAATCCTGCTACTGTTGGCGGCAAGACCAGCGGAAGTGTTAAAATACCATCAATCAACCCTCTCCATCGGCCTTTATAATTTGTCATCAACCATGCAACAGTGATCCCAAGAAAAAAATTAATCGTTGTCGCTGTTAAGGTGACTTTGATTGAAATCAAAGCTGGCGTAAAATCAAAATTGATACCTATCACTCCCTTCCTTGTTATTAATTAAAATAATTTCTAACCAAATGTTATTGCTTTGATTTTATCAAACAATTTTATAATATTAAAACGAACCATTTGATAAACGGCTCGTCTTCATCGATTTTTAAATGTTATTGGTTATTTTTCATTACTGGATATCGGTTCTTATTATAATAATCTTACCAATGTTGTCTGTTATTTGTCAAATTTATAGTGTTTTAAACCCATATTTAACAAAAACTTCTTTAGCTGCATCGGTACTTAAAAAATCAATGAACGCTTGTGCCGCTTCTGGATTTTTACTAGTCTTGATCACAGCTGTTGGGTAAATAATAGCCTTATGCGATTCATCCGAAGCTACTGCAATGGTCTTAACCGAATCGGAAACTTCCGCATCGGTCGAGTAAACAACACCGGCATCCACATTTCCCGTTTCAACCCATGTTAATACTTCCTTAACATCTTTTCCATATACAAGTTTATCGGTAATTTTATCCATTACATTATAGAAAGTAAAAACATCAACTGCATATTGACCAGCTGGTACTGTTGAAGGCTCTCCAATTGCGACTTTTGTAATGGAGGGATCAACAACTTGGGCAAAATCTGTAATTGTTGTTGTTGAATCTTTCGGGACAATCAAAACAACGTCATTCTCAAGCAACTCTTTGATCGTATCGTTGTTTAATAATTCGGCATCTTTTAAATTATTCATATACTTTGTCGATGCTGATAAAAAGACATCCACATCAGCACCTTGTTGAATTTGTTCTGCCAGTGACCCAGAACTTCCAAACGTAATCGCTAGTGTGGCATCGGGTTCCTCCTTCGCATATAAATCTTGAATTTCTGTCATCGCATCTTTTAAACTTGCAGCCGCAGAAATAGTTAATGCTACCGGTTCTGATTTGGTAGTTGTCTGACAACCAGCCAAAGCAAAGACCATTGACAATAATGCAACCACTACAATTCCTCTTTTAAACAATTTCATCTCACTTCTCCTTTTTCTTTCTTTAGTTATGTTTTGTTTCGTTTGACTATTTTTCATTATACAAAACAGGATTGTTCAAGTCAAATTATTCTGCTGTTTTTTTTTAGTACATTCAGATCACACTTTTTCTAAATTAACCTCTTCAGCGTGTTTAATTCCTTTTACATTCAGCCAAGATTGGTTATAATAGATAGTGCAATCAATTGCGAGAAGGCAGTCAGTTTCACTGTCTAGATTAATATGCAATAATTTACTGAAGCTTTTATAGTATCGCAATTAGTCAATAAAACATAAATCAGGAGGAGGCGATCACAGTGAATGACGAACTTTTATTCACCCCAGAAGAAATCAGCAAAAAACTTAAAATAACAAAAAATACGGTTTACGAGATGATCAAACGGGGGGATCTTGATGCGCATCGTTTGGGTAAACATCTGCGCATTTCCCAGTCTCAGTTCGAGAACTATTTATTAAAATCAAAGGGTTCCGCCAATCAGTATCAGGGGTCGGTGTTTGTGGAACAGGATGAGCAATTCGTCAAAATTGATGATGTCAAGATCCATGTTCATACCGATTTGACCGGAGACGTGAGGCTTTCCATCCGGCCGGAAGATATTATTCTCAGTCTTGAACCATTTACCAGCAGTGCCCGGAATATTTTTAAAGGCACCGTGGTGGATCTCATTGAAAATGATGATGGCGTCAGAGTTGTCCTGGACATCGGTATTCCATTGATGTCAATGATCACTAAAAAGTCAATGGAAAGCATGAACATTTCCAAAGGCTGCGAGCTTTATGCGGTTTTTAAAACCATGTCCATTAATGTCTACAAATAGCAAATTCCATCGCGTTGCTGATGTTATTTGATGACTAACAAATTATAGCAATAAAAAACGGCTTGCGCCGTTTTTTTTATGCATTGCCTGATAGCTCAACAATCTCTTTAGCAATCTGCGCTGGCGAAAACCCACAGTAATCATATAAAGACGGGAGATCCCCCTGTTCCATCAAGGGGTTTTCAATAGCGTGAATGCGCACCTTGCCGGGCTTAAATTCCTCATTCTGAGCGATTGCAGCCGCCAGCTTTTCACCGATTCCGCCGCTTCTGATCCCTTCTTCCAGCACGTAAACCAGCTTTGGCTGCCCCATTAGGGCCAGAATTCTTTCCATCTTTAACGGGTAAACCTTGACCAGTTTGATTAACCGGATCCGGTTGTCTGCCTTTAAAAATTGAATTGCCTCATAGGCATTTTTTGTAATTCGGCCATAGGTCAGAATTACAATATCCGGATGCGCAGCGTCTTTACCCGCTTCTGAAAAATCCTGATAGCTGAGATCCCCATCATCAATAAAACCGCTGCGGTCATATTGCTGCTGGGCTCCTTTGGGGTAACGGATGACGGCCAGATTTTTATTCTCTAAGCACTGCTTAAAACTCAGTTTCATTTCGTCATAGGTTTCCGGACTGAAAATTTCCATTCCCGGGATGGACGACAGATAGGAACAGTCGTAAATACCCTGATGGGTAATCCCGTCTCCAGGCACCAGCCCGCACCGATCCAGAGCCATAATCAGCGGCAGCTTTTGAATCGCAGCATCATGAATCAGTTGATCATAGACCCGTTGGACAAAGGTTGAATAAATAGCGCAGACCGGGGTCTTGCCATTGGCCGAAAGACCGACCGCAAAGGTAACGGCATGTTCTTCGGCAATCCCCACATCGTAAAAACGCCCTGAATGCGTCTGGCTGAATTGTTCCAGTCCGGTGCCGCCGGTCATGGCAGCGGTAATGGCACAAATGGAATCGTTGGTGTTGGCCGCTTCAACCATAATTTTCCCAAACACGGCTGAATAACTGTCTTCTGATTCTTTTTTTTCAATCCCTTTGACCCGATCAAAGGGACCTGACGAATGATACATTTCTGGATGTTCCTCAGCGTGAGGATAGCCCTTTCCTTTGATACTGTGGATATGAACCAGACAGCAGTTGGTTTTGCTTTTTGCTTCATTGAGCACCGATTCCAGTTTTTTGAGATCGCAGCCATCAACCGGCCCCAGGTAGTCCAGGCCCAGATGTTCAAAAAAGTTCTCGGCAACTAACCGTTTTTTAATGTGTTTTTTAAGTTTTCGGGTACCTTCAACCAGACCATCCCCGACTAAGGGTATTTTGTGAAAAAACGACTGGGTCTGATGTTTTAAATTAAAATAATTCTGACTGTTTCTGATTTTTGATAAATAATTTGACAGTCCGCCGACATTTTCCGAGATCGACATTTCATTATCATTCAGAATAATAATCAGTTTCAAATTTTTTTTATTGCAATTATTTAAGGCTTCATAAATCATTCCATTGGTGAATGATCCATCCCCCACCACAGCAATGACATAATTTTCCTTACTGTCCAGTTGATTGGCCATAGCCAGACCCAGCGCCGCCGAGATCGAAGTCCCACTATGGCCGGCCCCAAATGCGTCTTTGTCGCTCTCTTTGCGATTGGTAAAGCCGGAGATTCCGTTCCACTGACGGAGAGTATCAAATTCCTGTTGTCGCCCGGTTAATAATTTATGGGCATAGCATTGGTGACCCACATCAAAGACAATTTGATCGTCGGGGTTATTAAAAACCCGGTGGATCGCCAGGGTTGTTTCAACGATACCCAGATTTGAAGCCAGATGACCGCCATTCTTTGATACCGTTTCTAAAATTCTCTGGCGTAACTCCCCTGCCAGATTTTGAAGATCGCCATACGATAGATTTTTTAAATCCGCGGGGGACAAAATATTTTTTAATAAAGTCACTTTGAATCCTTTCACTGTTTCTTTCCCTCGATAATATAACAACAGGGATTATCGAAACTATTGCCATCAATCACAGCATTTTTTATTTGGCAGATTCCTTATTGCGAATCCGACTTAATTGTTAATCATATCACATCAATAGTTATTTTTCTTTAATCCTCGGAAAACGGAATCTTATCTGTTATCAACATTTCAAAGTCCTTTGTCAATAGCGGTTTATGAAAATAATACCCTTGAACTTCATGACATTTGTTTTCTTGTAAAAACAGAAATTGTTCATGGGTTTCAACTCCCTCGGCAATCACATTTAAGTCCATTTGATTAGCCAGATGAAGAATCGTTTTGGCAATGTTTCCAGTATCATTTTCCGGATAATCTTTAATAAACTCCCGATCAATTTTCAGTTTGTCAAAATTGAGATTCTGCAGGTATTTTAAAGATGAATAACCGGTTCCGAAATCGTCAATGGCGACCTTCACCCCCAGCGCTTTGAGCTCCTCCAGCTGACTGCTGGTTCCTTCCATATTTTCCACCAGAATACCTTCAGTAATCTCAACTTCTAATAATTCTGCCGGCATATCATATTTTTCCAGAAGGCCTTTGATAATTTGTGGTAGATCTGATTTTTTGAATTGAATGGGGGATAGGTTAACCGCAACGCCGAGTTGACGTTTGGTCAGTTGCAGCCATTTTTTGTTTTGCTTAATTGCTTCCTCTAAAACCCAATTCCCAATCGGGATGATCAGCTCGGTTCTTTCCGCCACCGGGATAAATTGCCCCGGGCTTACCTGTCCCAAATTCTGATTATTCCATCGTAGCAGCGCCTCACTGGCGATGATTTCTCTCGTGTCAACCTGAACTTGCGGCTGGTAAGCTAAACTGAGTTCATTTTTTTCAAGCGCACTCCGTAATTCCGTTTCCAGCTTCAGATTATTGAGATAATTCTCCTTGATTTCTTTCTCGTAATAAACATAGGTATTGTCTCCGGTTTGAAGGGCATAGTTTTTAGCAATATTTCCGTATTCAATGAGTTTTTCCAGATCTGCACTGTCCTCCTGAAAAACGGCGATACCAATAGATACATTTAAATAAACCTTCTCTTCATCAATTTCAACCGGTTCTTTAAGATAGGTCATCATTTTATTCATTAAGTGTCCCATTTCCAATTTGTCATTACTGTTGATTCGGGCGATGATGAATTGGTCTTTATGAAGAATCCCTAAAAGATCCTCATCTCTCAAAAATGTTTGAATCCGTCGGGATACTTCGTTGATTAAAATAGTCCCTGATTTTTTACCTAAATTATCATACAGAGCATTAAGATTTGTAACCTGAAGGACAATAATAGCCATGTGATCATATTGTTTAATGAATTCCCGGGTTTTAAGTTCAAAAAGCGCCTGGGTCGGCAATCCGGTGACCTCATCGTAATGTTTGATTTTATTAATGGCCTCTTCGGTAATTTTCGCATTGGTTAAGTCTTCAAAAACCTCCAGATAATTGCTCAAGGTATCGCTTTTGCTGTCAAATATTTTCGAGATGGTAATATATTTGGGATAGGTGGTTCCGTCTTTTTTTGCATCTACAATTTCGCCCTGCCAATTGCCTTCTTCATTTACGGTTTTCCAGATATTACCGTAAACCCTTCTCAGATCTTCCCCTGACTTAAAATCGATGGGTTTTCTGCCCATGACTTCATCCTCGGGATAGCCGGTGATGGTCGAGAACGCCTTGTTGATATAGACAATCCGCATTTCGGCATCCATAATCATGATCCCTTCTTTGGAATTTTTGAAAATGCCGTCGGTTATTTTTTCTCTCGAGCTGGCTTCTTTTTTGATCAGCAGCAACCAGGAAACAACCAGGCTGATGATACCTAAAATCAGAATCAATAAGGCTGAAATGAACACGATGGTCCGGTTATCCTCATTGGTAAAAACACCCAAAACATTTAATGGCGCCGCTCCGACCAATACCCAATGCAGGTTCCGATACCCTTCCAGAGGATAAATGGGGGTATACGAGTAGATATCTTTCCCATCATCGTAATAGCCATTCACATTATTCGAGATGGCCTGCCAGATTTCCGGATTTTCCTGACTGAATGAGACCCCCTTTTGATCGTCGTACATAAACGAAAAGTCCTTGTTACTGTTCTCGCTTAGTAAATAATAGCCATCCTCATTTAACAACAGAATTTTCATTTCCATGTTGCTTTTCGAATCATTTTCGATTTGATCCAACATATTTTTCGCCAGATAGTTTAAAATCAGGATTCCCTGTCGTTCATTTTTATCATTAAATACTGGCAATACCAATCGCATCACCGGTTTGATCGGTGTTTCAACTTCATCGCCATTCATGCTCAAATCCATGGGCGAAATAAAAATTTCGTCCGAATTAAGCATCATCCCTTCCGTAAAATAAGTCTGATCACCTTTGTATTCTAATTCACTGTCGGCTACAGCTGTAGTGCCATTGTCAGCATCATTGACCCGAACTTTCTCATAGCCATCAACGCCAACAAAGCGGATCGAATCATAGATTTTTTTATTGGTCATCATATTAGCGAATATTCGTTTTAATTCGTCCCGACTGAGAGCCGCTGCCGAATTACCAACATAGGCCTTTATTTCACTGGAGTTCAGGATAATATTTCCGTCTGACTTGATATCTTCAAAGATCGAATTGACATTGACGCTGACAATTTCACTGTTGTTCATCTGTCTGATTTTGATAATGTTTTTTCCGTTTTCAATATTAATATTAATAAAGATCCCGGCCAAAACCACCACTATCAGTAATCCCGGCAAAAATATCATGACAAAATTCTTGAGCATTTGTTTTATTCGTTTATTTTTGGAATCCATCATAACCACCCTTCCAGTTTTACTTACAAATCATTATACTAAACTAACTGAAGTGATGCAATTAAATACAAATCCGCACGTTCAATTTAAGATTCTGAAGTAATAAACCAAATACAAATAGCCTCCTCTCATTTTGAAAGGTGGCTATTTGTATTTGATTTATTTTTTATATTGTGATAAGTCTAAATAATCTAGATTTGTAGAGGTTCAATGAACACATTGATATTTTAAACACTCATTCCAGCTTCGGTTTTACATCTTAAATTCATTTCATGAACATCTGCCGTTTGGAATAACGATATTTTTTTGATCACTTTTACCCAAACCACTGAGTAGGCAATCAGGACGGCAAACAGTCCAAAGAATATTTTGTAGACCAGGATTCTGGCATCACCTTCGGCAATATTCCAGATCATATAGATATTGCCAACAATACAAAGGAGCTGCGGTATCCCAAAGAAGGTCAGCTTTTTATTACGCCCAGGCATGTCCGGATATTTTTTTCGTAGTACCAGTACTGAAATATTGACTAGAATATATGAGGTTAACCAGAAACATGATGCTGCCAACAAAATCGTCGCCAAACCTGAAGACTGGGTAAATCCAGTGATCAACATGGCCAGATCGCCAACAAAAATCAACACCAGACCGGCTACCGGGATATTATTCTTATTCTTTTTGGCAAAAATCTTTGGCATCATATCATCTTGTGCCATTCCCGACAGTATTTTACTCACACTGCCCAGTACCGTATTGGCAGTACTGATCCCTGCCAGCAGGGTCACAATCCCCATCCAGTAAAGTCCGACATCGCCCAACAGGTTTTCGGCAAATAGCATATGAGGCATCGCTGAACTGGCCAAGGCTTCCAGGGTAACATAATGGGTCATCCCAACACCGAGCATCGCTTGGACGCAGAATAATAAGATCAAGCCCAAAATCATCGACAGAGTCACATCCCGTTTGGGATTTTTTAAATCTTTAGCCATCGGGATAACAAATTCAATACCGATGAACAACCAGAATGCTAACGCGGCCAGAGAAGCATAACCACTGATCCCGGTTACCGGCGGTGGTGTTTGCTGGGCAGCAGTGATCACAGTTCCGGTCCCCAGATTAAAGAAACTGATAACCCCCAGGGCAATCAATGAACCAATCAGTAACACGACCACCACATTCTGGACTTTGGCAAAAATATCCACCCCTTTGTAATTAACTAAAAACAACACGGCCAGCAACAGCGCACTGAGAATTGGGGCTGGGATCATTGGTAAAAAGATCTGATTGATCACCATCCCGCACATCGCCATTTCTACCGAAGATGCCAGAATCATGGTAATCACATAAGCTGACAAGTTAGAAATAATTGAAGCCACCGGACCAAGTCCCGCCAGGGTATATTGACCAAGGCCGCCTTCCACATCTGGCATGATCGCATGAAGTTCGCCAAATGTCAGCGATAGCATCACATTTAAAAAAAGTACAATTCCTAACGAAATAATAAATCCCGAACCTGCTAGACCCATTCCCTGACCCAGTAAAAGCAAACAGCTTGTTGCCACAATCAAACCCACACAGACTGATACCGCACTGCCTAATCCTAATTTTTTTTGATTTTCCATAATAATCTCCTTCTAATGTTTCTTCGCACTTTACTTCTTCATTGAAAAAAGTGCCTTGATGGTGTGTTGTTAACTATATAAAAAGATGCCCAAATATCACATCAGGATATCTGAGCATCTTTGCTCCCGTTATTATTCCGTTAACACTATACTAAAACATGATGAGAAACACCTAGTTGCATTTCTCATCGCTCCCGGAAAAACGATGCCCACACGCAAGCTTAGCTTTCCGATAAAATTAAAAAGACAAAACAGTTGATTTCCCATCGGGAAATCAGACTACTTTGTCTTTCTGATCTTACTATACTCTACTTCTTTCTGCTTTGATTGTAAAAATCGGAACTCTTTAAAATTTTTTCAGGCTTTTTATTCGATCGGTATGGTAATCTGCGCAATCTCTCTGCCTTTTCCTCTGACAAAGGTAACGGTGAGTTTTTTACTATCCGTTTCCAAACCATAAGCAATGCTTGCTGAGCAGCTTCCGCCAATGGGTGTTTCCTCGATCATCCGGTTGGGATCTTTAATATTATAAGCTTCCAGGACATGTCCTGCTTCATCGGTAAGCACAAAATCCCCCTGGGCTAAAAAGAAATCCATATCATTTCTTTTTTCGTAACTGAAATTTTCGTATGTATAATCCAGAAAGACCACCTGCCTGGGATCAGACTCAGAGTTTGGATTTCTTTCCGTGGTTGTTCGCGCCCCGTTGATGGTGAGACCGTAATCACCACTGACGGTGGTTACTGTAAAAGGTTCGTTTAATACCATTTCCGGTAGCTTTTGAGCTTCGCTTCCGGCAGTGTTTCCTTGATTATCGAAATACGCTGCTATTCCGCAGCCAGTCAGTCCCAAAACCACTAAACTCAAAACCAAAAGTATTATACCTGTCTTTTTCATCCTCGCCCTCCGTATGCTTAAATTATAGCCCCGTTACATAGGGAAGGCAAGGATAATTCAAATAAGTGATTTTCTTACTTTGTCAGCGCTCCGATTTTTCCAGCCCGGTATGCTTTACTGTACTTTCGGCAATGTTTATCCAGTCCTAACAATGCCTCGGTTGCAAAAATGGTCCCTATCATGTCGCGGTTCAGGGGGTCCATCACAGCTGAGTCCATCCCGGCCTGAATGGCAAAAGCCAAAGCATTTCGATTAATCAGCGGCCGAATTGGCAACCCGAAAGAAATGTTACTGATAGCACCGGTGACATGAATGGTCGAAAACAGTGTTTTGATGGCGCGGATCTCTTCAACAAAATTCAGCAGTGAATGATTGTCGGTTGACAAAGCCATTACGCAGGGATCAATATGAATACGATCCTGAGTAATTCCATATCTCGCTGCTTTATCGACCATCTTTTTGGTAATATCCAGCTTTGTCTGCAAATCGGCGGGGATGCCGTTGTTGTCGCAGGTCAGTCCCACCACTTCCCAGCTATTGCCTTCCATCAATGGCAGCAATACCTCGCACTTGTCGCCTTCTTCCGAAATCGAATTGAGCATTCCCGGTTTGTTGGCATATTTGAATACTGCTTCGATAACCCGGGGATTGGGACTGTCAATACATAAGGGGGTATCGGTAACATCCTGCACTACTTCAATCAACCATTTGAGAGTTTCAATTTCATATTCTGGTGCAGTACTGGCGCATACATCAATGTAATTGGCGCCGGCCTCGGTCTGTTTCACGGCCCGGTCGGCGATAAAGGCTGCATCTCTTTTTTCAATGGCTTCCTTCACGGTTGGGATGGTGCCATTGATTTTTTCTCCAATAATAATCATCTGTGTCTCCTTGTCTTTGTTGTATAAATCGATCTCTAAACTGAATCCTTGATTTTAAATACTGACCGGGGTATCTCCAAAATACTTTTTCCAGAGTCTCAGCAAATCACTGATCAACCGGATGCCCACTGCCGAAATCAGCACGATTTCGGTTTGTTCAACCGGTTTGTTCCAATGATTCAACACCGCAAAATCATTGACGCTGCTGACTTCAAACACCCCCTGATCGGTTTGAACAAACCCTTTGATCCGATGGGTTGACAGTTTTATTTCATTCAGAAATCTTTCGAATGTATGATAATCCAGGATTACGTCCGTTTTTAAAACATGGGTATGAGGACGACTTTCCCAGGTATTTACGGAAGGACTGGCTGTGAACGCTGTTCTTTTCATGGTCTTGACCAAATCAACCAATGGCACCGTACAAAAAGACGTCTGATAGACTTCCGCCGCCGGATTTATGCCATTGATTTTTTCTGCAATAACTTGAAGGGTTTCGGGATTTTGAAGATCGGCCTTATTGATGATAACCTTACTAGCATACATGATCTGTTTTTCCAGTGCGGCAATCACGTCAAACTGTTTAAGAAAATAGCGTCCATCCACAATACATATGGAACCGGCATAATCATAGACCTGACCGGAAATTTTTGAGACCGTTTCAAGAATAATCCCCATATTCGAAGGATCAGCCACTCCGGAGGATTCGACAAACACAATTTCCAATGGATGGTGTAAAAATTCCGCCAGTCCTTTGATGAAGTTTTCTTTCAGGCAGGCGCAGAAAACCGATCCGTTATTTAATTCAATCAGATCAAAAGCTTCGTTTTTGATCATTTTTCCGTCAATTCCGGTTTCCCCAAATTCGTTCATCAAAACGCCGATTTTACGGCCTTCGTATTCGGTTAACAATTTTTTCAACATCGTAGTTTTCCCGGCGCCCAAAAATCCGGTCAGTAAGATCAGCTTCATTCCATTTCTCCTCGTTTTCAGCAGGGCGGCATTGACAGCCGCCGCTTCAGACCGCTTTTGACTATAGATATTTGCCGACCACTTCAATTAATTCTTGCTTGCTGGGAATAATCGATGACCACTGAAGTTGGCCATTGATATAGGTGGATGGCAGGTGCTGAACGCCCATTTTTTTAGTCCGGGCAATATCTATTTTATTGGTGTATTTAAATTCTTTAATCTCAATCCGATCACCAAACTCTTCTTCGGCCAGCATGATTCCCTTGACCATGTAGGTACAGGCCGCACAGGTAGCCGAATCCAGAGTAAAGATTTCAATCAGTGGTTTTTCCAGCTTGTCATAATCTGGCAGTTCCACCGGGATATCTTCATCAACTGCCTCATAGTTTTCAATCATTTTGCGGACCGTTTCCGTTTGTTTTATCGCCTGAACAATCGCTACCGTATTATCAATGGGGACATTATAGGGCATATCACAGCCGGGACTGACAATCAGATTGTGATGGTCGATGTTATCCAGCATGTCGACAATAAATTTCATATTGTCCTGTTGATTGCCGAACAGCAGGGTGGTTGTCAGCGGAATATTTCCGCCAATGGTAATATTGTATTGGTCGGTGATTTTCTTGGCTTCATAAATATTGACATTCTCATCAATGGAGATCCCGTCGGGATTGGTTCGACACATCACCTCCATCTGAACAGTAGCATCGCCGCAGACAAAGAAACTGCTTAATGCCCCCTTGCTGCGAATAAAATCAAAGGCCGCCTGGAAGGGCTCCATAAACAAGGCCTCAATCGATTTCGGTGAAATCTGGCTGATTAGCGGATCAACCAATGCAATGACATCCATCCCGGCATCAATGTAGTAGCTTGACATGGCATTACACACTTCCACGCAGAATCCTACCAGTTCTTTGACATACTCCGGATACATGACAATATCCATAAAAAATTCGCTGCCGCGGATATGGGAGGCCAGGGTGACTGGCCCGCAAATTAAACCATAGAGAGCGGTGTCATCCCCCACTGACGCTTTCACCCGTTTCATCACATCCACTACCATCGGAATGCGACCGTCGGTAATTTTAGGAATCTTGCATTTGCACGGCACGGTCAATTCACCGGCATAGGGGTGACTCATTACCGATGGCGGATTATCTTCCGCCCATAACAACTCGCAGCCAAGTATTTCTGCTTCAATTTGAAGATCGAAGATTACCGGCATTCCGTCCGGGGCATAAAGCTTGTGGACTTCCATCAATGAATCAAATAATTTATCGCCGTCAGTTAATACCTCCCGAGCTGTATAGCTTTTCAGAAAGCCGGCATGGACACCGCTGAAAGGAATCCATGGTACCTCATTGACCGTTTCGTGTCTTAATGTCTTTAAAATTAGATCTTTTCCCATTTTTTACCTCATTATTGTATTTTCAATTTTTATTTTTTATTTCCGTAACTGTGATGCTGCTATTTGCTGATGATCGTCGTTATTCCGTTTTACCAAGCTCATTGCCTTAATCTCGAATAGATAAAGGATCGGCATCCGCTGTTTGACTGACCAGGATTACCGCAATCAGCATCAAACCGGCCCCGACAAAGGTATTACCATTCCATGGTTCGTTGTATACTAAAACGCCCAGCACTAAAGTTACCACCGCCTCAAAAGCAATAATCAGTGATGTTTGCGTCGATCCGATTCGCTTAATGGCAAAAGTGACCATCTGCAAAACAAAGATGGTAATCCCGCCCAATGCCAGAGTAAAGAGCACGCCTTTAACCGGTAACGCTAAAAATTCTGAATTACCCGAAATAATCCAACCCTGAATGCCAAAAAATATGGTGCAAATCCCACCCAGATAAAAGATAATCACCCGGTTTTCAAGCGTCTTAAGACTGCTTTGCTGGAGACTGACCAGGTAAATACCATATGCCAAGCCTGATCCCAGCGCTAATACACTCCCCATATTGATTAGATCGAAATTGAAATTCATCAGAAATAAGATCCCTGCACTGGCAATGATCAAAGCACTGATCTTCGTCTGGTTTGGTTTTTCTTTAAAAACCATGGCCATAATGACAACCACGAAAAGCGGATAAGAGAAATACAGCATGGTTGCCAATCCCATCGGCATATAATTAAAGGACCGGGCCAATAAAAAAGTGGATCCACCATATCCGACAGCTGAATAAATAAATAGTTCCAGGGCCTGTTTTTTTGTTACCCTGATCTTTTCTTTTTTTAAGATAAAGGTTAGCCCCAAGCCCATAAAAACAACAGCATACCGATAAAATAAAATGGTGGTGGCACCCAATCCATCCAGCATTAAAGCCTTGGTTAATACCGGAATGAGACCTGCGGCCAATGCGGCTGCAACGGCTGCAATGATTCCAATTGACATGTTTGCCTCTTTTTCTTAATTTTTAAAAAGCACTCCTGAGTCGGAGTGCTTCAGACTGTCAAAAAAGATAACCTAGTACCGACAATTGTTACATCATGTTGTACGCATCGGAGCGGACACGGCAAAGCCTGTCCGATTCTGCGCGAAGGTAACGAGCCAATCACAAGCTTGCTTGTAGTTGGCGACTGCCCGCGACCAATGCGAAAGGAGCAAAGCGGATTTCGCATGGCGCGGCGAACAACAGATTAACAATTGGTCGGTACGGCAGTTAATCGATAACCTCAAGCACTCCCGATTCGGAGTGCTTTATTTGTCATAATCTTTAGTGTCTCCGTCTATTTTAATGCTTAGCTATGCTGTTAATGCTTTGGCGGTATCCACTGCTCCCGATGCATCGGCAGCGTAAATGGCTCCTAATTTTTCGCTGTATGCAGGTGATAACGGTGCTCCGCCAACCAGATATTGTACGGTTAATCCTTCATCCTGGCAGGCTTTGATGACTTCCTGCATATAGGTCATGGTCGTCGTCAGCATCGCTGACATCCCGACGATGTCGGCGTTATGTTCTTTGACTGCCGCCACAAATTGCTCAACTTTGGCATCAATCCCCAGATCGATAACCTTGAAACCAGCGCTTTCCAGCATCATCACAACCAGGTTTTTACCAATGTCATGCAAATCTCCTTTGACGGTTCCAATCACGATGGTACCCAGGCTGGGCATGTCTTTATCGGCGATCAGCGGCTTGACAATATCCATTCCGGCATTCATCGCCCGGGCTGCCATCAGCACCTCGGGAACAAACATATCTCCGGCTTTAAATTTTTCACCGACAACATTCATCCCACTTAACAAACCTTCATTGATAATCGCAATGGGATCGGCTTTGGCTTCAACCAGAAGATTAACATTTTCAATAATCCCCGGTTCGTTTCCATCGATGACAAATTGTCCTAAATCTGCTATATTAAACATTTTTTTCACCCTTTTCCGTTTTTTTATTTAATTTCTGCTAACAGTTTTTCCAGTTCTGCGGCTTCTTCATCAGCGATTACATAGGTGTGCACCCCATCATCTGGAAACGCGCCATTTCTCACTTCGTCGCAAAATGCGGTAAATCCTTTTAATAACTCAGCTCCCACATTGGCGTATTTTTTTACAAATTTAGGGGTGAAATCATCATAATATCCAACCATATCGGCATAGATCAGTAACTGACCGTCGGTAAATGAACCGGCTCCAATGCCCAGAACGGGAATACTCAGCCGCTCGGTGATGGCTTTACCAACTACCGCAGGAACCCCTTCAACCAGAATAAAGGATGCGCCGGCGGCTTCAATTGCCAGCGCCTGTCGCAATAGTTCCATCGCTGCCCCGGCGCTTTTACCCTGGGCCTTATAGCCACCCATTTGAGCAGCAAACTGTGGTGTCAGGCCGATATGACCCATGACCAGGATCCCAACATCAGCGATGGCTCTAATCCGCTCGCAAACCGATTCGGTGCCGCCTTCCAGTTTAATGGCATCCACCAGTGATTCTTTAGTAAACCGACCGGCATTGAAAACCGCTTCTTCATTGGAAATCTGATAAGACATATAAGGCATATCACCAACAATAAAGGTATTGGGGGCGCCCCGTCTGACAGCAGATGAATGGGCGATCATATCATCCATGGTTACCGGGAAGGTGGTTTCATAACCCAAGGTTACCATCCCCAGGGAATCACCAACCAGGATCATATCGACGCCGGCCCGTTCTTCATATTTGGCAGTTAAATAATCATAGCCGGTAATGTATACAATTTTCTCTTTCTTCTCTGCCATTTCTCTAAAATTAATAATACTTTTTTTCATCATTTGCTCCTTAGTGTTTTTATTATTTTATCTTCAGACCAGTCTTCATATCAGACCATCCACCATCGCACGCTCGTAAAGCGTGCGAAAGGTTGAGGGTCTTGGTTTATCTTATTTTAAGGGGTGGCTGAGGACTATTAAGGGGGAAACTATTTCAGTTGTCCGGTTCTTAAATAATCGTTTAATTCTTCTTTGGTCATGTTGTCAATACCAATGTATTCCAGGGTATAGCCATTGGCGGTCAGGTCTCGGCCCAGAATGGCACAGGCCAGACTGATCATTGAGTCGACAACCGGGGTATTGACGCCATAAACATCACCCAGTTGCTGATACACATAACAGCCGACGGGAATATCTTCAGTAATGTAACGGTTTTCCATCGTAAATGGACCAGTACCGTATTGGATCGGATCCTGTTTGTCAAAGGGAATCAGGTAATCCAGTCCCATGTATTCCTGTCCCAATACATTTTCCCGGGAGAAGAAATGCTCTTTTTCATAGGGTTGAATGCCGACCCCAATGGTATCTGCCAGGGTACATTCTTCCTGATAGAAGGTGTATTGAACCTGGGAAATCGATGGACAATAGGCGTGGGAATAAATTGAGAATTTAAATTTATCTTCGCCGAAAATGGTACCGAAGTTTTCCATCGTCGAAACACCGAGAATTGCTCCGGGACAATGGAGCACGGGATTAACATTTGAGAACCCGGTATCTAAAACGGTGTCTCCAGCAACGGCGCCTTCGCCTTCGGTGACGGCATCCATTGATGGCAGATATTTTGAACTTTCAATAAAGGCTTCGGTATCTGTAGCTGGCATTGCGGCCCCACGCAGGGTAATCGCCCGGTAATAGACCCGAATTTTATGGGTAATGACGCCACCCGGCATTTCCACCCGGCTGCCGTAGGTTGAGCTTGACCAGCCGCCAATGATGACATTTTTGGTACAGCCGGCTTCCCGCATCATTTTGCGCAGGATTAAGGTACCAAAATTGTCGGGAAAAATATGAATAACCTGTCCATCTTCCAGACAGGAAATCAGTTTTTCAAAAAAAGGTTTGTGTCCAAACGTCGGCGTCGCGATGACAATAATACCGGCACCTTTGACGGCTTCAGCCACATCGGTGGTAACCTTGTCCATTTTGGCAAAGCCTTCCCGTTCAAAACCATAAAGATTGACTTGCTCGCCAAAAAATTTGATGCCAACTTTTTCAACATTTTTTAATGTTTTTTCGGCGAAAGGTTCAAAATCACAAATTCTGACCTTTGCTCCGCCTAAGGCACAGTCTCCGGCAATTGCCTTACCAACTGCACCAGCCCCTAATACTGCAATGGGCTTGTCTTTTAAATAACTCATGTCTGCCATATTTTTTCTCCTTTTAGTCATCTCAATTTGGAATAATTGATCGTTTATTTACTCACTGCTGATTTAAAGCAAAGAACGTGCCAACTAGTTTTCACAGATCGGAATTGCATCAACCACTCATTTATCCTTTTAAAAATATATTTAACAAAAATCAAGGTGCAAAATTACGTAACACCTTCCTCTTGTTTCACGGTTATTTTAATCATTTTTTGTCCTTAAATCAGCTTCTATCAGTATTTTCTCAGTATGCTTTATTTTTTTGCATGGTATCTATTTTTGCATATGAAATCGATTATTTTCATATTTGATCAACTGTCAGCACCGCCGCGAAGTTATCTTTATTTATATTCTTAAACAAAAACTTTTGAGCATCAGATATCGTCCCAAAAAAAGAAAGTGGCGGCTTAAAACCACACACTCTCTTTCCTGAATACTAATTTTTATTTTTTTCCGTTGCCGTTCAGATTAAACCATTTTTTATGAATTTTAGGATCAGCCAACTCGGCAGCGGCTTCCTCAGCAGCAGCAACTGCCTCCTGTTCCATAAAATCGGCATATTCTACTTCATCCCGTTTGAGCTTGCCTGAGAACAGATGATACAGGAAGCCAAGTATCATCGCTAATTCAATAAAGAGAATTGGAAAACCGGCAATGGTTTTAACGATCTTGATCCCGTCAATTCCACCACTAATTACAAATACCAGAGAAATCAAACCAATGAAGATGCCCCAGAATACTTTAATTGGCAGGGGCGCTTCCTTAACACCTTTGGATTGTTTTAATGACATGGTTGCAATGGTTGATGTCATTGAATCTGCCAGGGTAATGAATGATAAGCCAATGGTGACGAGCATGATAATCCGAATTAATTCAGTAAATGGCAGGAATTCAAAGATATACATCATAAACGCCTGAGCACCATTATCAGCCAGGAACCCTGACATATCGGCTACGCCTCGCAGTTGCAGGTCTAAGGCCAGTCCGCCAAAAACGCTGAACCAGAGAATCCCGAACATCGCTGGCAGAATGATATTTACCGTAATAAACTGGCGAATGGTTCGGCCATAGGATAATTTTACCAGGAACAAACCAACAATTGGTCCAAACGACAACCAGTCAACCATCCAATACATATCCCACCATTGTGGCCATAAATCACTTTCAAGTACAGGTTGGGTGAATAGACTTGAATCAACAAAGGTATTAAGAAAATATCCAAATGATTGGGTAAACAGATTGAAAACATAGGCCGTAGGTCCGGTGATCAAGACAAAGATCATCAGGGCAATGAAAATCCAGGCATTTTTATCACTGAGCCAGGAAATCCCACGATCCAAACCAGTTGCACTGGAAATTGTATAGGAGGCAATAATCACACAGGCGATTACGGTCCAGACAAATGGTCCTGGTTCAATCCCAAAGACAAAATTCAGGCCACTACCGATCTGCAGTAATCCGTAACCCAGCGAACCGGCAACTCCACCACAGATAGCAAATAAGATAATACCATCAATAATTGTATTGATTTTGGAGTTTAACTCTTTTCCATCATTTAAATAAACAAGGCCGGCACTGGCAGTGTAGCTTTTGTTCATATTATAGTAAGCATAACCAATCGTGATTCCCGCTACTGCATAGATCGCATAAGGTGAAAATGACCAATGTAAAAAGGATTTGCTCATCCCCCAGATAATGGCATCCAGACTGCCTGCTTCCAGACCGGTGGATGGCGGTGGCCCAAATGCATGCATTAATGGCTCGGTGGCACCCCAGAAAACAATCCCGGTACCGATCCCGGCACAAAGTGAGATGGCCCACCAGATCCAGGTTTTATACTTGGGTTTGGCATTTTGTCCTCCAAATTTAATGCTGCCAAAAGGATGAATGAATAACAAAACCATACAAGCGACAAAAATCAATACCCCGATGGAAACCATCCAGCCGGCATTTGCCATTAACGCGATAAAGAAATCGGTCATAATGGTAGTAAATTCATCGGGACTGATAAATCCAATAATGAGAATAATTCCCATTATCACGATTGGAATCGCAATTGGAACAATACGTAATCTTTTTAACATAAATTCTCTCCTTCTAAAATTTTTCTGTTTCTAAACCTGTAAGCACATAAAAATAATGATTTCCTGATAATTACATTTTTTGCCATAAGCACGTCTTCTTTCTTTACACCTCCTATAGAAATTCAGGTCTTGTTTATGATAACTATGTAAAGCAAGCTTTGTGCCAATTCGTAAAATGTAAGAATATTTAAATTTCTTTGGTTTTAAGCCGGTTTTAAGATGTCGTTTCTAATCTTGACCGAAAGAACTGCAAAACATTATGCACCATTTAAAATCTAATTTTGAAAACCATTACAAAAACCTCTTTAAAACAGGGCTTTTTATTTATCGACTCCTATTTTTGCATGACATTTTTTTTTGCATGGTATTCTGTATTTCTCACAAAATAGATACTTCATTCTTTCGGATCGATCTCTTTTATTGAACTTTACTTTTTTTATCTTCTATTATAATGTCAATTCCTCTTTTTTTCATTAGTATGACTGGATAAAAGACCATGGCTGCTCATCCCGATAAATTAGCACCGGTTGATCTTTTATCAGCTATGGATGACGCGAATCATTTCTTTAGATACCTGAAAAAAGATCAAATCTTGGCACAATACTTGCTTGATATAAAATAACAAATAGCAAAACTCTATTAAATAATTATTAACTATTCAGGAGGAAGATATGCAAAGAGATTTAGGAATTAACTACATGACCACTCGGAAAAATCACACCTGTTATGGAATGGGTATTGGCATTATGGTATTGGATGATGCCTATCCCGGTTTTCCTGGCGATGTCCGTAATGCCAGTGCCTGGGGTTTTCCAATCCAGTATGAAATCGCTCATGGGGTAGACAACTACACCCTGGTATGGGAACAAGATAAAACCCCCTGTCGCGCCCCGATTGTACAAGCCGCAAAAAACCTGGAACGAATGGGTTGTAAAGCGATTGCTGCCGAATGCGGCTATTTTGCTTATTTCCAACAGGATGTTGCCGCTGCCGTGGACATTCCTGTTTTCATGTCGAGCCTGCTACAAGTTCCTTTTATACAACAACTGATCGGACCCACCAATGCCGTTGGCATTATCTGCGCCCAAAAACGATTCCTGACCGATACTCATTTGGAAAAGGTTGGCATTGATCTGAACAGTAATTTCCATATTGCTGGTGCCCAGGATGAATACGGCTGTCCTCAGTTTGACACCCTGTGGGATCATGAAAAACGACCTGAGATTCCAGAAAGTTATTACGATGAGTCGGAAAAGGATATGATTCGCATTACCAAAGAATTTATCGCCAAACACCCTGATATTAAGGCGATTATGTTAGAATGTACCGGAATGCAGCCATTTGCCCGGGCCATTCAGCGGGCTGTCGATTTACCAGTATTCAGCTGGGGAACCTTACTGGATTATGCCTACTCCTGTGTTTCTCATCGTGATTACTATGGTGACATCTAAACCGCGTCCGAAATGCTGAATCCGTAAAGAAAAAAACTTAATTAAGGGGATTAAAATAATGAAGCCATATGAAAAATATGTATCAGAAGAAGATGTCCAAATCATCCACGCCGAATCACTAAAAATTCTCAACGAAATTGGTATTAAATTCGAACACCCGGAAATACTGGATGTTTTCAAAAGTCACGGTGCCCGGATTGATGGCGACACCGTCTTTCTCGACGAAAAATTAATCATGGATGCCATTTCAACCATTCCGGAAACTTTCACGATTGAAAACTCCAAAGGAAACCATACCCTTGGCGGCGGTAGCCTGATTTTAATGCCTGGGATCGGAAACATTTTCCGCCTGGAACAAGGTCATTTGCACAAAATGACCAATGATGATGCCGTGGATCAGTTTAAACTGTCCGATACCAGTGATGTCATCAATTGTAACTATTTTAATATTTTCCTGGATGACAAAGGGCTGACCCTGGATGAACGGGTCTTCAGTCCCATCGCCATGATTTTGAAATACTCCAATAAAACGGCCTTGCATTTACAGGCCAACACCTTCCCGTTAAAATCAAACATGCGCGAATCCTTTAGAAAAGGTCTGGAACTCATTCAAAAATTTGAAGGTCGCAGTGGTGTTTACAATAATATTGTCCATGTCAATTCCCTATCTCCGTTATGTTTTGACCATGATCCACTGGAAAAATTCCTGATTGCTGCTGAAATGAATCAGCCAGTCTGGTTCAGCCCCTGTGCCATGCCAGTCCTCACCGGCCCGCCTTCAGTGGCCGGGCTGATTGCGATGACCAATGCTGAAGTTTTGGCTGGAATGGTCATGTCTCAGTTGGTCAAGCCCGGTTTACCAGTGGTTTATGGCCAGACCTCAGCTTCCACCAACCTGCGCACCGTCCAGCTCAGCATTGGCGCACCGGAAACTGCTTTGATTTCCTATGCAACTCGGGGACTGGCAGATTTTTACAAGCTTCCCTGCCGTACCGGCGGCGGCTTAAGCGATGCCAAAGATTTTGATATCCAGGCCGGGATTGAATCGGATATGATGATTCGCTCAACCCTGGAAGCGGCTCCTGATCTGGTTCTTCATTCCTGCGGGATTATGGGCAGCTTTAACATTTTAAGCTTTGAGAAATTCCTGATGGATGAAGACACTTATCGGATGAATCGCCGACTCTTAAAAGGCATTAATACCGAAGAAAACTATCTATGTCATGATTTGATAGCTAAAATTGGCCCCCGGGGTAACTTTTTACAAGGGCGGACACCAAAGATGTTCAAAGAGGAATTCTTTGTTCCCAAATATTTCAACAAAGAAGATCCCAACCAGTGGCAGGAAAATGGTAGCACACCGGTTCTCAGCAGCGTCCAATCTGCTGTTAAAGAACGTTTGGCCTCCTACACTCCCCCTGATATTACCCAAGAACAATCTGACTTGCTAAATGAATATATCCCTGTTTGTTACCGGGAACGAATTTAACTCAAATTATTTAAAACAAGGAGAAACTATGGAAACGACACAAAGAAATATTGAATTTAACGTTCTGAATAAAAATAAAATCGAGACGATTCACGAAAAGAGCATGGATCTGCTTGAAAACTTCGGCATGCGAATTGTTGGGGCACGAACCATCGATTTGCTGAAAAAATATGGCTGTACCGTTGATGGCGATATGGTTAAATTCCCAAAAGCAGTTGTGGATAAGGCCCTGAATACCATTCCCAAAGAATTAACCTTATACACCCGGGATGGCAAACCCAATATGGTCATCAATAGCAAAAACAATGTCTACTTTGGAACCCATTCCGATCAGCTGGAAATCCTTGATCACAAAACCAATATGGCCCGACCCTACCTGAAAGCGGATATTAAAAACATGTGTAAACTGGGCAGTTACCTATCCAATATCAGTTTTATACTGTCAGTGGGCATGTGTGCCGATGTCGATCCATTGGTCCAATCTCAGGTTACCTTTATTGAAACCCTTAAAAACTTTGATAAAACCATCAATTTTTCCACCAATGATATCGAATCCCTTCAGGAAATCATTGACATTGCTGCCGTTGTTGCCGGCGGGCACAAAGAACTGGCTGAAAAACCCTTTATCTTTAACTACTGTGAGCCGATTCCGCCACTGACCCATCCGATTGAAAGCACGGAAAAACTTTTTATCAGTGCCACCAATAAAATCCCGGTCGTTTACATGCCATACAGCATGATGGGTGGCACCTCTCCGATTACCATCGCCGGTGCGCTAACCCAGAATAACGCTGAAATTTTAGCGGGTGTGGTCATTACCCAGGCTGTTAACGAAGGTGCTCCGCTGATTTACGGCTCGATGCCAACCGTTTTTGACATGCAAACCACCATCGGTTCGTATGGCGCCCCTGAATTCCATAAGTCGGTGGCGGCTGCTTCAGAGCTGGCTGACTATTACAACCTGCCCTTCTATGGTACGGCTGGCTGCAGCGATGCCAAAACCATCGATCCCCAGTCGGTTGCCGAGGTCCAGATGGAACTTTTCTCTTCCATTTTAAGTAAGGCCAACATTGTACACGATATTGGCGTTCTCGATCACTGTAACTCGGTGGCCCCCGCGATGGTGGTATTGGCCAATGAAATGATCAATGAGCTGTCGGCCTACTCCAGCGGTGTCGAAGTGAATGAAGAAACCCTGGCTATGGATGTTATCAAGGGTGTTGGCCACGGCGGTCACTACCTTAATGAAATGCACACCCTCAGTAATTTCAGAAGCGTCTGGTATCCCGAATTCTTTAAACGGCGAATGGTCAATCCTGATCAGTCAGATATTCTCGAAATGGTCAATGCCAAAATCGATACCATTCTGGAAACCCACGAGGTCCCTCCACTGGAAGCTTCAATCCTGGCAGAGATTGAAAAAATCGAAAAAAATTACCAGTAATCTGTTGTTCAATCCCCTTTATCAATCAGACAGGCAACCCGTTCTCAGGGTTGTCTCTATGATTTTTTTGGAATTCATGTTATCATACTGTCTTAGTCAGTAAACCCGAAACGGAGAATACCAGTGAAAGTAAAAAACGAGCACATTTTGGAAGCTTTTGGCGAAAATTCTTTCCCGATTCAGGATGTTGAGCGGATCGAAGATGTGTGCATTCATGTTGTTGATGCCAATGGAAAAATTGTCTGCTACTCCAAGGGCTGCGAAATTATCGAGAACATGAAGCATGAAGATGTTATCGGTAAAAACATGTCTGATATTTATGATTATCTTGAAAACGAATCCATGGAATCTCTCGTCTTGAAAACCGGAAAAAAAGTTCAGGATGTCCATGTCAAATATACATCCCCTTCCGGAAAGGTTGCCGATGTCATCAGCAGTACTTACCCGGTTTTTTCTAAAACAGATCCCCTGAAGGTTGAAGCGGCCATCTGTATCTACCGGGATATTTCCGACTATATTCATATGGCCAACACCATTAATAAACTGCAGAACGATCTGAAATCCCAGCAATTGAAAAACAATGGTACCCAATTTACCTTTAAAGATATTATCGGTACCAGCGCCCATATGGCTGAATGTGTTCGCCATGCGGAAATCGCTGCACAAACGACCGCACCGATCCTGATCGCCGGGCCCACCGGTACCGGTAAAGAAGTTTTTGCCCAAAGCATTCATAATGCCAGTCCCCAGGCCAACAAACATTTTGTGGCCATCAATTGCAGCGCAATCCCTGAAAACCTTCTGGAAAGCACCTTGTTTGGCACCGTCAAAGGTTCTTTTACCGGTGCGGTGGATTCCGTGGGGCTATTGGAAACCGCTGAGGGTGGCACCATTTTTCTCGATGAAATCAACTCCATGCACATGGGGCTGCAATCGAAGCTGTTACGGGTGCTGGAAACCGGCAAATATCGGAAGGTTGGTGGCCATAAAGAAATAACGGCCAATATTCGCCTGCTCAGCGCCTTAAACCAGGATCCGCTAAAAGCCATTGAAGAAAAACGGCTGCGGTCTGATTTATATTACCGGCTGGCCGTCTTCTCCATTCACTTACCACCACTAAAAGACCGAAAACAGGATATTCTGGATCTGGTACCGGCATTCCTTTCCACCGAAGGGTCGGCCATGGGAAAGCAGCTGTTTAAGGTATCGGACGAAGCCCAGGAAATTCTGCTCAGCCATGACTGGCCAGGAAATATCCGTGAGTTAAAGCACGCCGTAACTCACGCTATTTATATTGCCCAATATCAGGATACCATTCTGACACCAGACTTACTGCCGGCTTATTTACGGAAAAATATTTCAGATAAGAAAATCTATGAAAGATATTTATCCGCCAGTATCGATGACAAAAATTTAAAAAACACCCTGAATAAGATTGAGAAACAGATGATCATCGACGTTTTGCAGGCCAATGATCATAACATCTCAAAAAGTTCCCGTGACCTGGGGATCTCACGGCAGAATCTACAATATAAGATCCGCTTGCATGGTATTAAAGATGTCGATGATGAATTATAAAAAATGGTTTCCGTCTGAAATTTGGCGGAAACCATTTTTTCTGCTTAGATAACCCTCATTCGGTAACCTAATAATTATTTGATATAAAACTCAGTTGTTCAGATTTTTTCCAATAAACTGACAAACCTCTTCCAGGGCCTCGGTGGCCTCCGGAAACATCGGTGCCAGCAAGGGAAAACAATGAAACATCCCCTTCCATATCTTCAATTGCACATCAACCCCGGCTTCGTTTGCTTTTTCGCCAAAACGGGTTGAATCATCCCTTAATGTTTCGTTATCGCCAACCTGAATAATCGTTGGTGGCAAACCACTTAAATCCCCAAACAATGGCGAGGCATAAGGATGTTTCCGATCTCCGCTGCCAACGTAGTAGCCAAGATAGGTTTCATTGGCGCCTTTGGGTGTACAGGGATCGGCCTTGGCCCTTGTGTTATGGGACTCTCCCGAAAGCGTCATATCGGTACAGGGTGAAAATACTGCACAGACCCCCGGCAGCGGTATGCCATCATCCTTGCATTTTAGCAGGGTGGCCAAAGCAATCCCGCCACCAGCCGAATCTCCGGCAAAAGCGATATTTTCTGGTTGATAACCTTGTTCCAGCAGCCAGCTGTAAACTGCTGCTGAATCATCGACTGCTGCCGGGGCCGGATTTTCCGGGGCCAGCCGATAATCAAATACCAGGGCTTTAATACCCAGATGTTTGACAAAATTCCCCACAATATTTCTATGCGATCGGGCATTGCCCATGACAAAACCGCCACCATGAAAGTACAAGACGACCTTTTCTGCGGGGGCTTCTTCACTTTCAACCCATTCCGTATAAAAATTCGGATAGTCACCCGGTTTAAAACTGATTCCCGGGATTGTTTTAAAAAATCGTTCGGCAGTCTCATCACAGTCCCGCCGCAACTTTTCTATTGATGTGTTTTTATCAATCACTTCCGGACGCAATTGCCCTTTAAAAAGATGACGATATTTCAACGTATAGTGCATCATTTTTGCTTTAGTACTCATGTAAACTCTATTTCTCCTTTTCTCTTTCAATCAAAAACATCGATGCGATCACCCGATAATCCAGTTTGACGTCCTGATTATTATTGGTTGAAAAGTATATTGCCAGACCATTGATACTGGTCCAGAATAAAACCGACAGCATTTTGGGGTCACCAGCTACAATGGTTCCTTCTTTTTGTCCCGCTGCCATTATTTGCTCAATCACCTGATAGGGAGTACTCCTTTTTTCCCGAATCAGATCCTGAGCTTCCACTGGAATTGCCGTTGAATTGGTTGCCTGGGTAATCAAGCGACAGGTGTCTAAAAAAGTCTGGCTATGCTCAATGGTCTCAATAAGTTTTTCCAAAGCATAGCGAATTTTTTCACCTGGGCTGGTCGCCATATCGCGTACCGAATAGGATGCCGCAATGGTCTTGTCCAGTGCATCATTGATGAGGTCCACAAAAATTTCGTCTTTTGATGAGTAATAATGATATAACAGTCCCTGGGCGATTCCAGCTTCGGCAGCAATATCCTGGATTCGGGTGGCAAACAGCCCCTGTTTAACAAATTGCTGCAGGGCTGCATTGCGAATCTTTTCTTTGCGTGATTCCCTCATTCTTTCGTTTTGTTCTTTTGATCGAGCCATGATCCCTCCCGGATGATATATTGAATTTATATTCAATATATCATCCGGGTCATCTTTTGTCAAGTCGCAGGTTCTATTTTATATCCATCGGGCAGCAGCAGAGCCTGGAATTTTCTCAGGTAATGAGTCTGTATTTCAGGTTTTTCTTAAGGAACCGTTTATTTACCATTTTCTGTGGTATGATTAAAAGAGTGCATATCGAACTGCTTTTATTCTCAAACACATTAAGAAAATTTAATTGAATCGTTTGTCTTGTAAAGAACTTGTTCTTGTCCACGTGAAAGGAGTGTTACACTCTATGAAAGAAAAAGCTTTACTCTACTGTGAAGGTCAATTTGGTGAATCTGATGGAAAAACTGCCAATGGTTTAATCCGACGTTCTCAAAAATACCATATAACATGTGTAATAGACAGCACGAAAACAGGCATGGATGCCGGAAAAATATTGGAAGGGGTTGACAATGGGATCCCCATCTATCGCGATTTATCCGAAGCCATGGATCAATTAAACGAGGTGCCCAAATATTTTATTTATGGCATCGCCCCAAAGGATGCCATCTTATCTACCAAAGAACGTCGTATTTTTCTCAAGGCCATGTCTTTGGGAATGGATATCGTCAATGGTCTCCATGAATTTATTTCGGAAGATTCTGAATTTAAACAACAGGCCAAGCGCTATCGGGTTAAGTTATATGACATCCGAAAGCCACTTGCTAATCGCTATCTCCATCTTTTTACCGGCGATATTTTAAATGTCAAAACACCAAAGATTGCCATTCTCGGCACTGATTGTGCCGTCGGTAAACGAACCACCGCGATGATGTTGATTGCCGCCTTGAAAGAACGGGGACTTCGGGCCAGTTTTATCGGCACCGGTCAGACTTCATTAATTCAGGGTGAAAAATACGGAATTGCCCTTGATGCTATTCCTTCGGAATTTATGACCGGCGAATTGGAAAATGCCGTGATGGAAGCAAACATCCACGAAAAACCGGATGTGATTATTCTGGAAGGACAGGGTGCCCTCAGTCATCCGGCTTTTATCAGCTCCTGTGCCATCATCCGTGGTGGAAAACCGGATGCCATTATTGTTCAGCATCCCCCCAAACGAAAACGACGGGTAGATTTTGATTATCTGCAAATGCCCACCCTCTCCAGCGAAATTGAGCTTCTCGAACAGTTCTCCCAGTCCAAGGTCATTGCGATTACGCTCAATCATGAAGAAATGAGTGAAAGTGAAGTGCATGATACCATCAAAACCTATGAACACAAATATCATCTCCCCACCACTGATGCTCTAACCTACGGCTGCAACAAACTGGTGAAAGCTGTTTTAAAAACCTTCCCGGATTTAAAGGAAAAAGTCATCAACTAAAAAAAGCCCATGCGATTTTTCGCATGGGCTTTTTATTATCTAGCGGGTAGCGTGATAATAAGCGTAGGTCATTGGTTCGTCTTTGCTGAAGCCGTCGCCGTCAACAACCTTGCCGATGAACATATAGTGGGTTCCCAAATCGATGGTCTGTTCCACTTCACATTCGACAAAACATAAGGTTTCCAGTAATCCGGGACATCCGGTTTTTCCGGTAATATAGCTGAGGCTTTTGAATTTTTCAACATCTCTGCCGCTCTGGTAGCCAAAATGTTTGATCAGATCGTGATTATCCTTGCCCAGAATGGAGACCCCAAAGACGCCGGATTCGCGGACATATTCGGATGTCAAGGTTCCTTTTCCGAGACAGACGCTGGCTTTTAAAGGGGTGCTGGTGACCTGAATAAAGGTATTGGATACCATCCCATTCAGCTTTTCATCTTTGATTGATGAAATAATATATAAACCATAACTGACATTAAATAATAAGGTCTGTAAGGCTTCTCTTTCTTTATCAGTTAAACCGTCCTCGACTTCTTCAACCAAAACAAATTTTTCGGGTCCGACGCCACAAACCGGGCAAACATCGGGAGGAGTTTCACCCACATGGATATAATTACAAACGGTACAGCGCCATTTTTTTTCTTTAACCACTTCAATGACTTCTGACTCTTCGATTAAAACAAACTTATCCGGTCCCACTCCACAAATCGGGCATTTGTCTGGCGGGGTATCACCTTCATGTACATAATTGCATACTGTGCAGCGCCATTTTTTCATTTTGTTCACCACTTTCTTAGAATTACCATCTACTTTATAATTATTATAATTTATAAGCAAATTGAAGTACAGAAAAAATTTGATGTTCTGATTGTCATTATAACCCTTTTTCGATGAGATTCATATAAAAAATGCATTTTTTTGTAAAAAAAGGGCATATATCAGGTTATAATTATTCATCACATTATTTGAAAAAATCGCTGTTTAAAGATAGGATAGAATATGAGAAAATATAAAGAAGACCTTAAAAATAATATTGCTGTCGCCAACGGTTTTGAAAAAGCTGAGCTGGTTTTTAAAAACGCCAGGATTCTCAACGTGTTTTCTGAAGAAATCTGTCTCGGTGATGTGGCTGTTAATAGTGGCACCATTGTGGGGATTGGATCTTATGAGGGGATCGAAGAAATAGACCTGGATGAAAAATATCTGGTGCCCGGATTCATTGATGCCCATATGCACATCGAGTCCACCATGGTTACACCCTTTGAGTTGGCCCGGGCGATTGTTCCCACCGGCACCACGACGATTATTGCCGATCCCCATGAGCTGGTCAATGTGGCCGGGACAACCGGACTCGACTATCTGTTAAACGCCACCGAGCATATCCCCTTAAACGTTTTTGTGATGCTGCCCTCTTCGGTGCCGGCCACCCCCTTCGAAACAAATGGGGCCGGACCTTTTTTGGCCGCTGATATGCAGCCCTATCTGGATCATCCACGGATATTGGGTCTCGGTGAAGTGATGTGTTTTCCGGCTGTTCTGGGCGCTGATCCGGTGATTCTTGATAAGCTGACCCTATGCCGACACAAGCTTGCTGATGGCCATGCCCCGGGGCTGGCGGGCAAATCGCTGCAGGCTTATGCCTGCGCCGGGATCAATAGTGAACATGAATCGACCACCTGGTCCGAAGCCCTTGAAAAACTGCGAGCTGGTTTTTGCATTCTGGTTCGGGAAGGTTCTGCGGCCAAAAACCTTCATGCCATCATCAGCGAATTATTAGAAAAGAATTTACCAATCGACCGATTCCTTTTCTGTACCGATGACAAACATTTAGAAGACATCCATCAGGATGGCCATATCCGCTGGAACATCAAACAGGCTATTGATCTGGGGCTGTGCCCGATCAAGGCGATCAAGATGGCCACCATTAACACGGCCCAGGCTTATGGGCTAAAAAAGCTGGGGGCTATCGCACCCGGTTACCGGGCCGATCTGGTGATCATTACCGACCTGGGTACCATGAATGTGGAGCAGGTTTATCAGAATGGCCGCCTGGTGAACGACCGTCGCTGGGAAGATAAAGCCCACCACGAAATTGATCCCCGGCTGCTCAATTCGGTCCATCTTCAGGCCCTCACCCCGGAAAAACTGCAGTTACCCATTGGCGCAAAAGATCATGTCATTGAAATTATCAACGATCAGATTGAAACCCATCATCTGCTTGAACCCCTGCCCGGGAGAGATGGTTTTTTTAGCCCCGATGACAGCTATGACAAGCTGTGCGTCATTGAACGCCATCGCCATACCGGTAATGTCGGCGTGGCGGCCATCAAGGGCTTTGGGATCCGCAACGGCGCCATTGCCACCACCGTCGCCCATGACTCCCACAATATTATTGTGGTGGGTGATAATGATGAGGATATCCTGCTGGCAGTCAATCATCTCGCTGAAATTGGTGGCGGCTATGTGGTGGTCGGCAATCATAAAATAATCGGGTCCGTCCCCTTGTCCCTGGCTGGTCTGATCAGTCTTGAGACCGGCGATGTGGTTCAGAAAAAGGTGGCTTCGCTGATTTCAAGTGCCCACGGCTTAGGGGTAGCTCCCGGGGTCGACCCCTTTATCACCCTTTCCTTTATGGCCCTGCCGGTGATCCCTTCCCTGCGCCTGACCGATATGGGGCTCTTTGATGTGGATGCCTTTCAATTAATTAACGACTGACCAACAAAAAAAGACAGCCATCAGCTGTCTTTTTTTCACTTTATTCAAATACGCGTTTGGCAATGCCGGCGCCTTCCCGGGCGTCTTTGCCGTAATAATCGGCACCGATAGTCTTGGCATATTCGGGGTTTAATACCGCCCCGCCGACCATGATGGTGGTGGCCGGACAGCTGGCTTTGATTTCGGTAATGATTTTTTGCATATTTTTAACGGTAGTTGTCATCAGGGCGCTGAGACCCACCAGTTTGATGTCTTCATCTTGAATGGTCTCGATTATCGTTCCCGCCTTAACATCCTTGCCCAGATCGAGTATTTCGTAACCATAATTCTCGAGAATCACCTTGAGAATGTTTTTACCGATATCGTGGACATCGCCTTCAACCGTGGCCAACACAATTTTTCCTTTGGCCACCTGAACCTGGCCATCTTTGGCCATGGTTTCTTTGATGACTTCAAAGGCTTTTTGGGCCGTCTCCGCCGCAAAAATCAGATGGGGTAAAAAGCATTCGCCAGTTTCAAAGGCATCACCCACAGCATCAAGAGCCGGGACGATCTCGTTATTGACAATATCCAGTGGTTCTCTGGTTTCTAATAAAATCGCGGTAGCTCCCGCCGCCTGATCAGTCAGTCCCTCTTCGATGATTTCCTTAAGGCCCAGAGCAGCTCGCTCCGTTTCTGATTTAACTGCGCCAAAGCTGCTGTCTTTATAGGTGTTGGCGTAAGCAATGCATTGGCCATCCAAACCCCAGAGCGCCCGGAATGCGGTGATGGTGTCCATCATTTCCCGATCACTGGGGTTCATAATCGGGGTGGTCAGGCCGGCTTCCAGGGCCATGGCTAAAAAGGTCCGGTTTAACAGCTCGCGGTTGGGTAGACCAAAGGATATATTAGAAACCCCCAGTACCGTTGGCACCCCCAGCTCCGCCCGGAGTTTTTCCAGGGTTTTGATGGTTTCCCGAACTTCCGCCTGTTGGGCCGAGGCGGTTAACACCAGGGCATCAATGAGGATATTTTTTTTGCTGATGCCGTAAGACTCTGCGGTTTTAATGATTTTCTCAGCAATGGCAAAACGATCGGCCGCCAGACTGGGAATGCCGGTTTCGTCCATAGTCAGTCCCAGTACCAGGGCGCCGTATTTCTGGGCGATCGGAAAGATCGCTGCCATTGAGGATTTTTTGCCATTAACCGAATTGATGATCGCCTTGCCGGGATAACTTCGCAGCACCGCTGCGATAACTTCCGGGTTCGATGAATCAATCTGCAGCGGAGAATCTACCAGACGGCTGACCGTATCCACCGCCTCTTGCATCATCATCAGTTCATCAATATCCGGCAATCCTAAATTGATGTCCAGAATATGAGCACCATCTTTTTTCTGATCACTGGCCAATTGGGTCACCACTGAGAGTTCGCCCTGACGCAGCGATGCCTTTAGCACCGGATTGGTGGTGGGATTGATGCATTCGCCAATAATATGGATATCCGCTCCCAAAATAATGGTCTTGGTGCTTGAAGATACAGCAGTAAAACTTTTTTTGGTTACCTGATAAAGGGGCAGGTCTTTGGTAGCCCCTTTCATTTTGGCAATATAGGCCGGGGTTGTGCCACAACAGCCGCCCAAGATTAACGCGCCCATTTCGGCAATTTGCACCATATAGTCGGTAAACTGATCGATGGTGATGTCATAGACGGTTTTGCCGTCTTTCATGTGGGGCAAGCCGGCGTTGGGTTCCACCATGATCGGCACCGAGGCATAGCGAACTAGCTCGGCGATAATCGGCAGCATTGCATCCGGTCCGGTAGAACAATTAATACCGATGGCATCGACACCGAGTCCTTCTAAAATGTTTACGACGGTTAAGGCATCGCTGCCAGTGAGGGTTCGGCTATTTTCCTCATAGGTCATCGAAACAATCACCGGCAGTTCCGACACTTCTTTGGCGGCAATCAACGCTGCCCGGGCCTCGCAGATATCGGTCATCGTTTCAATGATGATCAAATCAGCCCCGGCTTTGTCGCCGGCAGCTACCACCTCTTTAAAATAATCCACCGCCTGATCAAAGGATACTTCTCCCAGGGCGCCAATCAGCGTTCCCAGCGGCCCGACATCCAGCGCCGTAAAATCAGGATTCAATGATTTTGCATTCTTAACCCCGGCCGTGACCAATTGTTCCACGGTGTAGCCGCTACCCTGGAGTTTATAGCCGTTAACCCCAAAGGTATTGGAAAGAATGATATCGGCTCCGGCATCGATGTATAATTGATGAATCTCTTTAATCAATTCCGGATGGGTCAGGTTTAACGCCTCTGGAACCGCTCCAATTGATTCCAATTTATTCTGAAGCAGGCTCCCCATGGCGCCATCGAGATACAGCCGTTTACTTCCTAGTATTTCGCTTAGTTTCACTGGTGCTCCTTTCCTTTAGACAGGTTGCGTAATAAATAAAAACATCTAACATAGTTCAATCTCACCCCAGGCGCCCAGTTGATCTTCAATGATAATCAGCGCGCCCAGGATCCCTGTTATGTTTTTTACCCAGGCCAGACCTTTTTCAACATCTTGCGGTTTTTTAATGCGATTGCATAGCGCCGTCGCCACGGCATCCGCCAGGGGAATATCGGCACTGATGACAGTTACCGCATCGGCCTTCCCGAAACTCAGGGAATGGCCCATCACGCCTGAAGAGGTGCAGACCCCCAGCGGATTTTTCCGGGGTTTAATGGTTAAACCCAGATCAGCAAAATGTGAATTTCCGGTATGGAGGGCAATTCGTCGTTCTTTTTTGGTGAAGACCAGCAGGTCTCCGCCGTTTTCCACCACCATCTCTTGCGTATACGATGCCAGCATTTTGCCGACATATTTTGAGACAGCTCCGGCCACGGCGGCCATCGGTCCCACGCCGGCTGTTTTTCCGGCTTTCAGCATATCCACAACAATCGGGGCGGCCTCAGGGTTTAATGGCAGCGGTGTCAGTGATTTGATGAAATCCGGATAGTCATTATTGTAGTCGACGATGGTTTTGCGCAGCATCTGCAACTCGGTTTTAACCTGCTCGGCCAGCTGCGGGGTCATGCTGCCATGATCCACGCCAATAAAAAGGTCGGATTCGAATTCGAGGACCTGGAAATAATCCAGATCCTCGGCTTTCATTATTTTTCGATAGGTTCGCGGTTCATAGATCATCTTCAGATTACGGCATGAATAGCCCGCATCGGGCAAGCTTTAACGCACAGCATGCACTCCAGGCATTTGTCGTCGTGATGTACTAAAGACCAGTCGGCTGTCATTTCGAGGGCACCAACGGCACAGACCGCAGTACAGGCACCACAAGAAACACATTTATTTTCATCGACCTCAACCACCGATTGGATATCTTTTACGCCAATCTGGTGTTCTCTTAAAAAGACAATCCCCGCTTCAATATCGGCTTCTTCACCTTTAATTTCAAGCAGCAGGGTGCCTTTAATATTGTCATCGATAAAAGCTTTGAGAATATTAAAATCGAGATGGTAGGTTTTAATGAGTTCCATCGCCATCGGTTGACCCGCTGACTTTTGCGGGAAGGACAATAGTATTTTTTTTGTCATCATCGGGATTCTCCTTCCTTGATTTCCAGACCCTTAAGCGAATTTCCCATGGGGAAGCTCTGGATCGGTTCCTGCAGGAAAAAATCACCTTTTTTAATCCATGTGCTTAGTTCCTCAGCAATTTCTCTGGCCATTTTCAAACTGGAAAGCGGTGAGGTCTTAATACTTTTGCCATTAATATCCACCGATCCGCTTCTGAGCTCAGCATAAGAGACTTTTTTCAGGGAGGGCTTGGCTTTTTTAGGAACGCTGTAGTCAATCACATTGGTGTAAAGGTCCTTATTTTCCACTGCGACAAAGGCCATGATTTCCTCATTGAGGATTGGAATCGGAATACCCACGCCGACAAACATCGAGGTGCCATAGCCCTCATAAACAGCGCCGCGAATATATTTGGGATCCATTTCTTTCATGTTTCCGATTAACGCCAGCGTTGCGCCGGGGGTCTGGGGATAGCCCTTGTCATCCCGGGGACAGGCAGTATTAAACTGGGTTCCCATCCAGGATACATGACCCTGGGCGCCACCAAAAAAGATCCGGGTTCCCATGCCGATAGTCTTAAGCAGTGGATCATTGAGGAGGGGGCTTAATTCGCCAGCGGTGCTATAGGTGATATTGCCCATATTCGGCTGCAATATCCCCATATAGGTATAAAGCCGTTGACTGGAGCCATTGATGGCCGCATTATAATTCTGATATACATTTCTAGGGTTAAACAGATAGGCTTCATTTAAATCTTCCAGTTTTACCCAGGTATCCAGTTCTTTTCTGGGGTAACAATCAGTACCCTGGGATTTTGCCACCAGATGGACTTCTTTTCCGGCGATCAGATCATGAATCACGTGGGCCCCGCCATATTCAATGCCCCAGTCCTGGGATGGCTGGGTCGCACCCAGATAGGTATCCACGGCAGCCAGACCGCCGTAGGCTTCAACCCCATTCATGGTGATCTCACCCATCCGGATTGGTGGATCTGAGTGTCCAAAATTCAAAAAGGCCCCGGATGAGCACATCGGTCCGAAGGTGGCAGTTGTGACCACGTCCACATATTCGGCGGCCTCTTTAACGCCTCGCTCTTTCACAATACCGATGACTTCTTCTGCGGTAACAACCACCGCCTCGCCTCTGGCGATTTTTTCGTTAATTTCCTGATAGGTTTTTGCCATTTTCCCCTCCAACTATTCTTCTGATTTAGTTAACTGATTTATGACGTGTCAATTTACACCATGGTATTGAGATAGGCATTCATAAAGCCGTCCAGATCGCCATCCATGACGCTGCCGACATTGCCCACCTCGACATTGGTACGGTGGTCTTTGACCATATTATAAGGATGGAAGACGTAGGAACGGATTTGGCTGCCCCAGGCAATCTGGCTGTAGTCACCCTTGATGTCTTCAATGTGATCCATCTTTTCCTGTTCCATGATTTCCACCAGCTTGCCTTTAAGCATGTTCATGGCCACCTCTTTGTTCTGATGCTGGGAGCGTTCGTTTTGACATTGAACCACAATCCCGGTTTTTAAATGGGTAATCCGAATGGCCGAGTCGGTGGTATTGACGTGCTGGCCACCGGCGCCGCTGGAGCGGAAGGTATCAATCCGGATGTCTTCCGGCAATATTTCAATTTCCACCGATTCATCCACCTCGGGCATCACATCCAGGGATGCAAAAGAGGTATGACGGCGGCCCGATGAATCAAAGGGCGAAATCCGGACCAGCCGGTGTACGCCCCGCTCGGTTTTTAAATAGCCGTAGGCGTTAATCCCTTCAATCAATAGGGTAACACTTTTGATGCCAGCCACATCACCAGGCTGGAGATCCAGGGTTTTTACCTTGTATTTTTTCTTCTCCGCCCACCGGGTATACATTCGCAACAGCATTGAGGCCCAGTCCTGAGACTCAGTTCCGCCAGCTCCGGGATGGAGTGAAATGATCGCATTATTGCTGTCAAATTCGCCAGAAAGCAGGGTCTCAGTCCGGAAATTATCCAACTTTTCGTCAAGATCCCGGATCGCTGCGCTGAACCCTTCCAGTAACTCCCCTTCTTCGGCCAGCTCCAGCATCACCATAATATCATCCAGCGCTTCAGCCAGCTCATTAAAATGATCGACCTTGATTTTAATCAATTTCTGCTCTTTTAAAACAATTTGCGCACTTTTCTGATCATTCCAGAATTCGGGATTCTCGGTTTTCTTTTCTAACGCTTCCAATTCTTTGACAAGCCGTGGCAAGTCAAAGTGAATTCCCCATTTCCTTCAGTTTTGTCTCCATTGCATTGATGATCTGTTTTTCTTCATACAAATCTATCATCAATATCACACCCCTTCTATTTTAACTTTTACTTATGCGCCACAGCATTTCTTGTATTTTTTTCCGCTGCCACAGGGACAAAGATCATTGCGGCCGACCTTATCATGAGCGCTGGCCGGTCCGGCCGGTTTTCCCTCAATTTGATTTTCGTTGGTCCGAAGCTGACTGAAGTCCACCACTTTTGCCTGTTCTTCTTCCGCTGGAACCACCTGGATATTGAGGTTGAACAGGTATTTGACGGTGTCTTCCTGAATCCGCATGATCATGTCATCAAACATGTCAAAGCCCTCTTTGGTGTATTCTTTAACGGGATCATTCTGGCCATAGGCCCGTAGCCCGATCCCCTGTTTTAATTGTTCCATGTTGTCGATATGTTCCATCCAGGCCGCATCGACGCTTCGTAATAGAATCATCCGTTCAATATTCTGAAGCTGTTCCAGACCCAGTTTTTCTTTTTTATCTTCCAGCACTTTTCGGCATTCGCCCAGAATTGCTTCTACCAATACTTCGGTACTTTCCGGTTTTTCCGGTAAGGTTAAGTTTTCCTTAGGCAGAACGTTGGCCTCCAGATGCTTGTGTAAACCTTCCAGATCCCAATCATCATAATATTGGCCATCGCCGGTATACATGCTGACATAAGCATTAATCAGGGTTTCGGTCATACTCCATATTTCATTTTCCATGTCTTTGCCATCAATAACCTGTTGCCGCTGTTCGTAAATCAGTTCACGTTGGCGGTTCATGACGTTATCATATTGCAGGACATGTTTCCGGATATCAAAGTTACGGCCTTCCACCCGTTTCTGGGAATTCTCGATGCCGCGGGTGAGCATTTTATTCTCGATGGGGGTTTCTTCGTCCAGACCAATGGATTCGACCAGACCCTGAATTTTTTCCGATCCGAATACCCGCATCAGATCATCTTCCAATGATACAAAGAATTGGGATGAACCGGGATCGCCCTGACGGCCGGCCCGACCACGGAGCTGGTTATCAATCCGGCGACTCTCATGGCGTTCGGTGCCGAGAATATGTAGACCGCCGAGTTCTCTGACGCCTTCACCAAGAACAATATCGGTCCCACGACCAGCCATGTTGGTGGAAATGGTAACGGCGTCTTTTTGACCGGCATTGGCGACTATTTCAGCTTCTTTTTCCAGAAATTTGGCATTTAGGACATTGTGCTTAACGCCGGATCGTTTCAGATAAGTGCTGAGCAGTTCCGACTTTTCAATCGAAATGGTCCCGATCAAAATTGGCTGACCCGTAGCATGACGACGTTTGACCTCTTCGGTTACAGCTAGAAACTTTCCTTGCTCACTTTTATAGATCAAGTCATTGAGATCTTCCCGAATCAATGGTTTATTGGTGGGAATCGACAAAACATTGAGGTTGTAGATCGTCTGGAATTCATCTTCTTCAGTTTTGGCAGTCCCGGTCATCCCCGATAACTTATTAAACATTCTAAAATAGTTCTGGAAGGTGACGGTTGCCAGGGTTTTGGATTCCCGATTAACTTTGACATTTTCCTTGGCTTCAATGGCCTGGTGAAGACCATTGGAATAACGTCGGCCCGGCATTAACCGTCCGGTGAATTCATCGACAATAATAATTTCACCATCCTTGATGACATAATCCCGATCTTTGAACATCAGCGTATTGGCATGAAGGGCCTGGTTGATATGATGGGAAATTTCCATGTTTTCCATATCTGCCAGATTGGTAAGATTAAAATACTTTTCTGCTTTGATGACCCCTTCATCTGATAACATGACTGATTTTGCTTTTTCGTCTTTAATATAATCATCGGCCTTCAGGCTTTTGGCAAAGCTGTTGGCTAAAGCGTAAAGCTTGGTACTTTTGTCACCGCTGCCGGAAATAATCAGTGGCGTTCTGGCTTCATCCACCAACACGCTATCGACTTCATCGATAATGGCATAATTAAGTTCCCGCTGGACCTGCTGAGCCTTGACCGAGGCCATATTATCTCTCAGGTAGTCAAAACCGAATTCATTGTTGGTACCGTAGGTAATATCACAGGCATAGGCATTCTGCTTTTCCTGAAAAGATAAGCCATGGACAACCAGACCCACTCGCAATCCCAGGAACTCATGAATTTTTCCCATCCACTCACTATCACGTCGGGCCAGATAGTCGTTGACCGTGACGATATAGACACCGCGGCCATCCAGAGCATTCAGATAAGCAGGCAGGGTTGATACCAGGGTTTTACCTTCCCCAGTTTTCATCTCGGCAATATTCCCTTCATGGAGAGCCATGCCCCCCAGTAACTGCACCGGGAAATGTTTCATGCCCAGGACCCGGGCGCCGGTTTCACGAACGGTGGCAAATGCATCTACCAATAAATCATCAAGGGTTTCCCCTTGAGCGAGTCGTTCTTTTAAGATAAGGGTTTGACCTTTTAACTCGTCGTCACTCATCGCCGCGAAACGGCTGTCCAACTCCAGAATCTGGTCCACCTTTTTTTGCATGCGTTTTAATTCTTTTCTATTACTATCAAATATCTGATCTAAAATTCCCAATACTTTCACTCCTTTGCAGCTTTCTTGCTATAGTTATTTATTGAATTTGTACACTAAACTTTATTATAGCATACTCTCTTTAATGAAACTTTATATAATTTAAAAGGGACTGTATTTTTTTATACAGTCCCTCTTACTTAACTATTATTTATTTTTTTTTGCGCCAAAAGGCCACATCTTTACCATCCAGTTTAAGTTCAACCAGCTCATAGCCGGCCCGCTTTCTTTCATCGACCGTTTCCTGAAAGTCTTTTCGTTCATCATCATCCATACTTGCCAGCATTTTTTCCTTGTCTTCGCTGGTGCTTTCGTATACCCGACCAACAACCGGTTCAGTAACTTCTTCTATTTCTTTCAAGGGAATGCCCACATCATCTCGGGGTGTTCCACTGATCAGGGATTCCGCTTCTTTACTGGTTTCTCGCATCAGTTGTTTACGTCGATCCGCTTTGCGTTTTTCATCTTCGAGATTCAGTCGCTGCCAGACATTGAGCATCTCATCTTCTGAAAACTCGACATCATCTTCGTCTTTATCTTTAACACCGCTATCATAGGTGCTGGTTTCACTGCGCAAAACAAAGGGCTGGTCGAGGTCGGTCAGTTTAAAACTTTCCACAATTCGCAAATCAGATTCCGGTACCGGATGAGGTTCGCCATCAGGATCGCTGAGGGATTTAGCCACCTTGTTCAGTTCCATTTCCCGCATTTGCAGAATCAGCCGCTCTTTTTCAACTGCCAGTTTTTCCTCATAATACTTCTTGGTAAAGAATCCGGCATCATCGCTATTGAGAATCTCTTCCATATCGGCTGCTTCCAGTTCTTTATCACCCTTCACATAGGCGCCAACCTCCTGGATATTGCTGATAATTTTGGTGCTACCGTCATCTACCGGTTCCATAACCCGGGTTTCCTGACTATCATTATTACTGATAATAATTTCTTCGGTTTCAGTTCCGATTTCTGAGTCCACTCCATCAAGAGCGGCTGGAATCAGTCTGGTTTCAAAGCTATCTTGAGATCCGCTTCGATCATCGTTTTTAAAACCTTCTGCTGGGATAACAATTGTAGCATTTTCTTCCCGATCACCGCGAATACCGCCGGTTGCGGCCATGTCCCGATAGTAATCTTCGATATCTTCCGGTTCATCATAACCTTCCTGATAACTGTTTTGGATTGATACGCCATCAAATCCATTATCTTCATCATCGCCAAAAATACCTTCGTCTTCGCCATGATCGTTTCTTTCGTCATGCATGATTGAGGCTTTTTTGTTCATCACATATTGGATAAAACCGATTAAACCGATGAGCGTTACAATAGTACCAACCGTAACACCGGCGACAGATCCGTAAAGACTCATAACCAGGGGCACATAGGGAACTGGAATCGGTAGATTGATCCCCAAAAACCATAACAGCGTATTGGGCTGAATCAGGGAAAACAGAGGATTCAGTCCCTGGGTGATCTGTTCACCAAAGGCTGCCGGTAAAATATCAATGACCCCCTGGGCAACCGGCATGTGACCGCCATTAATAAAGATCACCACAAAATTCGAGGTAATCCCGACAGCCATCAAAATAACCCAGAAGTCATCGAGATTAAACACCAGCATCACTAATATCAGGATATAACTGGCAAAGTTGACAATTTCCAGATAAGGTTCAACCACTGAAATACCGCCAGTGTAAATGTATAGATGCAAGGCAATTTGCAACACCAACCCTAAAATTCCTACAGGTAACAAGGAAATTTTTCTGACTTTGAAGCCATGCAGGCTTCCCCTTCGAATTTTTCCAATTAAAAAACCTAAAATAATCGCAATTAGTATTAACATATTTGTTTTAACCCCACTATTTATTTATAATCATTTCTTAGGTGTTATCATCTATATCGATGCTTAGATAATAATGCATATAGATCTATTTTAAAACAAAAGAAAAGTTCTGTCAAAACTTTATGCCTAAATTATGTATAAATTTGAAAATAAATTGAATTTATAAAATACCACCATCAAAAACACCCCTTAAAACTATTATTCAAGGGGTGTCTGTCGTGCTTTTCAGTTTTTTCTTAAGAATTTTTTAGAAAGTTGGTTCGATCAGACCATAATTTCCGTCTTTTCTCATATAAACAACATTGACATCATCGGTATCTCCATTGAGAAATACGAAGAAATCATGTCCCAGTAATTCCATTTGCAAGGTTGCTTCATCGACATTCATGGGTTTGACTGCAAATTTCTTGGTTCGGACAACTTTAGGCTGGAATACATCGTCTTCGAACCCTTCGATCCCTTCCAGGTTGAATTTGGCAGTTTCGTCCTGATTGCGTTTCTGCAATTTGGTTTTATGTTTTCTGAGCTGACCTTCAAGTTTATTAACAACATCCTCAATGGATGTCACCATATCCTCAGATCTCTCTTCCGCTCTTAAAATGGTTTTTCCAACAGGAATGGTTACTTCCAGCATCTGGAAATTTTTCTCTTTGCTGAAGGTGGCATACACTTCTGTTTCCTGACCAAAGTAACGATCAAATTTTCCCAGTTTCTTTTTTAATGTTTCTTTTAAACCTTCTGATACATGCATATTTTTTCCGTAAATTGTGAATCTCATAACGACAACTCCTTTCAAAAGGTCAACCTTACTCGTTTACACTCAATATGAAGTGCTTTTAAGTATATTCTTATTATACCCAATACAATCCCCTTTAGTCAAAATCATTTGTGTCAAATTCTTGTCACAAAATATCATCTAAAAAGGCATTTTCGTTTCTTAAAAAAAGCTGTCTCAGTTGACCTGGTCTTTTCCCCCACACTCGCCAGCTGGAAGTTTAGCTCAGTGTTCGCATCACAACTCCTTCTCTCGGTGTACCCGGCTGGACTTACTTCTAAGACGCACCATGATCAACAACTCTCTATTGAATTGTCTTACGTGGATCGCTTCGCCTGCATCTGGCATCGACTTTCAACCACAAACCTGAGACAACGTCTATTATAAGATCACGATCCCGAAAATGTCAAGCGAAATCACTGCTTCACCTATCATGACTATTCCATTTGATGCCTTTTATGCTATAATAGAAGAAATATACTTTCGGAGGTTTTCATGTTATTGGGTATTACCGCAATTTTTACGGCAATTTTTTTCATCATCAATATTACACTGACCTTTACTATTATTTTTCTGGAACGTAAAAACCCTCAAAGTACCTATGCCTGGTTATTGTTTTTATGGATGGTGCCCATTATCGGCTTTTTATTTTATATTCTATTCTCCCAGAATTTAACCAAACGAAAAATTTTCCGGTACAACACCCCAGAGAATATTCAGTATCACCATTTATTAAGACAGCAGCAACGGTCGCTATCGCGGATTATCGCCATCGATCCGGATAGTCCCATTGAAAAATATCGTCATTCCATCGAATTTCATTTAAATGTCAGTGAATCTCTTTATACCAACAATAATGAGGTTACGATTTTTACCGATGGCTATAAAAAATTTGATGCCCTTTTTCACGCCATGGAACAAGCCCGCTCATCCATTCATGTGGAATACTATATCATTAAAAATGATACCCTGACTGCTAAACTATTCGATATTCTGACCCGCAAAGCGCTGGAGGGGGTCGAGGTCAGACTACTTTTTGATGCCATGGGTGGCCGTTATCTGCCCCGCTCGATCCTTGATGGCTTTGAGTCCGCCGGGGGGAAAATTGGCGTTTTTTTTCCATCCCGATTTAAGATGCTTAATCTCCGGGTTAATTACCGGAACCACCGCAAGATTGTTGTCATCGACGGTGTCACCGGGTTTGTGGGCGGCTTTAACATCGGCAACGAATATCTGGGCCTGGAGAAAAAAATGGGCTATTGGCGGGATACCCATCTAAAAATAGTCGGTTCGGCCGCCTATGAACTTCAGCATCGCTTTCTGCTCGACTGGCGGGCCAGTTCCAATGAGGAACTGCTGATTGATAATACCAAACTCAACCATTACTTTCCCACGATCCCCCAAAAAACCGGTGCCGGTATTCAGATTGTGTCGAGTGGTCCGGACAACATCAATCAGCAGATTAAACAGGGATTTTTACGGATGATTAATACGGCTGAGGATTATATTTTAATTCAGTCACCCTATTTTGTACCCGACGAAAGTATTCTGGAGGCGCTGAAGATCGCCCTGTTGTCCGGCATCGATGTTCGGATTATGATCCCCAATAAACCAGATCATATTTTTATCTACTGGGTCACCCTGGCCTATGTCGGCGAGCTGATTGAATATGGCGCCAAGATCTTTATCTATGAAAATGGTTTCCTCCATGCCAAAACCATTGTCGTCGACGATTCGGTCTGTTCAGTGGGATCCTGTAATTTTGATATCCGCAGCTTCCGGCTGAATTTTGAAACCAATGCCTTTATTTATGATCGTAAGGTTGCCATTCAACTCAAAAATATTTTTGTTGAAGATATAAAAAAATGTACTTATTATAACAAAGAACTCTATCGCAACCGGAGCCGGCGGGTCAAGATCAAAGAATCGATCTCCCGGCTGTTTTCACCGTTATTATAAAACCCAAAAGCCTCCCTTACGGGAGGCTTAAGCAAGTTAGAATCTAAAATCTCGCTTGCCGGAATTAAGCTCGGTTAGATGGGCCGTGGCAATCCCGCGGACCTTGTCGTTGGGAATCGAAGCCAGTTCCCGGGCAATGGTTTTTTCGCCATTTAATTTGGTCTCCGGAGCGGCATAGTCTTCCAGATATTCTTTCAATGTCATGATCGCGTTAGGCTGACAGCAGTTGGCAATCTGGCCGGATTTGACCAGTTGCATAAAGCGGTCGCCGGTGCGACCTTCCCGGTAACAGGCGGTGCAGAAACTGGGAATATGGCCCATTTCCAACAGCCAGTTGACAATTTCATCCAGTTTCCTCGTATCATTGAGTTCAAATTGGGCTGAGTTTTCATCTTCCGGTTCTGGCGTATCATAACCGCCGACGCTGGTGCTGGAGCCCCCGCTGATCTGCGATATCCCCAGTTTTAGGACCCGCTCCCGAGACGCTTTGGATTCCCGGGTCGAAATGATCATCCCAGTATAAGGTACCGCAATTCGCAGCACGGTGACAATTTTCTCAAAGATTTCATCAGAAATGGCATTGGAAAAATCGCCGGTGTCAATATCATCTGCCGGACAGATTCGCGGCACCGAAATGGTATGCGGGCCAACTCCCATGGCGGCTTCTAAATGCTCGGCATGCATCAGCATCCCGACAAAATCGTAGCGATACATATTTAGTCCGAACAGTACTCCAATCCCGACATCATCGATGCCGCCTTCCATGGCCCGGTCCATGGCTTCGGTATGCCAGGCGTAATCGTGCTTGGGACCAGTAGGATGGAGCATTTCGTAATTTTCTTTATGATAGGTTTCCTGAAATAAGATATAGGTTCCTATTCCGGCTTCTTTTAACTGTCGGTAGTCATCCACCGTGGTAGCGGCAATATTGACATTGACCCGACGGATATCGCCGTTTTTATGTTTGATACTGTAAATGGTCTTAATGCTTTCTAAGATATATTCCAGCGGATTATTTTTAGGATCTTCGCCGGCTTCCAGCGCCAGCCGCTTATGGCCCATATCCTGCAGTGCGATGACCTCTTTGACAATTTCTTCCTGGGTCAGTTTCTTACGGCTGATCTTTTTATTTTTGGCATGATAAGGACAGTAGATACAGCCATTGACGCAATAATTTGACAGATAAAGAGGCGCAAACATGACGATGCGATTGCCATAAAACTTATTTTTGATATCCATCGCCAGTTTGACCAGCCGGTCATTCTGTTCTTTCAACTCACAGGCCAGTAAAACGGCCGCCTCCCGATGACTCAACCCCTTATAGGTGCCCGCTTTTTCAATAATTTCATTAATCAGGACGGCATTGGTTTTATTTTGTTCCGCATAGGCCAGGGTATCCAGAATTTCCTGGTCATCAATAAATTCGACTGCTTTTTTTGACATTACATTATACATTTTACGCTCCTAAAGTTTTTATTTTGGTTTATTTATACAAGTACCTGAATTTTATTTTTGGGGGTAATCGCCCCGGTGGGTTAAAATTTCGTAGCCAATTCCTTCCATCCGCTTACTTAAGCAAACCCGGCATTCGGCCGCTTCGTCGCCGGTACAGATTTTATTATCATAAAGGCTGTAATCTTTTCGCACGGACACTGGTGACAAATTCGGCATGACCACATTGGCCCCGGCCAAAATGCCCAATTCACGACCGTTGGGATCAATCGTTCCCAGCGCCGTAGTGGCTGGAATCAGGGCTTTGGGCAGCATCAGCCGCAGAATTGAAATAAGCAGCAGGGTTTCTTCCAACGTTCCAGCCCTGGCGTCTTTGTAAGGGGTGTGCTGGTGGGGAATAAAGGGGCCGATCCCAATCATCTGGGGGTTCAATTCTTTAATAAAGACCAGGTCCGCCACCAGATTTTCCACCGTCTGCTGGGGTGATCCCACCATAAAGCCGGTGCCGACCTGAAATCCAATTTCTTTGAGATGTTGGAGACATGCGGTTCGATTTTCCAGCAGTAGTTCCTTGGGATGAAGTTTTTGATAGTGCTCCTCCGTGGCGGTCTCGTGACGGAGTAAATAACGATTGGCACCGGCGGCAAAAAATGCTTCATAAACAGCGCGGGGCCGCTCCCCCAACGACAGGGTAATGGCACAGTCGTTGTAGCTGCTCCTTATTTTGCCGATCAGTTCAACCATCATTTGATCAGAAAAATCCGGATCTTCCCCGCCCTGCAGCACAAAGGTACGGAAGCCTAAATCGTAGCCGATGGCACAGCAGTCAAGAATTTCTTGCTCACTTAAGCGATAGCGATGAGCCTGTTCGTTTCCACAGCGAATGCCGCAGTAATAGCAATCATTTTTGCAATAATTGCTGAATTCGATGAGCCCCCGGACATAGACCCCCTTACCAAAGGTTTCTCCGGCCACTCTTTGTGCCCGGTTGGCAAGATCCGCCCGCAACTCGGGGGTATTATTCTCCAGCAACCATCTGAACTCGTCTTTTTCCAGAAACTGTTCTTTTTCCAGCTTTTCAGTTATTTCATTCATTGTTATCATCCGCTTCTTCACCTTTGGGCAATTTTGAATATACCGTTTTAATGCTTACGCCGTCGATCATTCCCAGCTTTCCGGACAGCGAGCTAATAATATTGGTGGATGCATCCACCACGACACTGATCACCGAAACATTGCGCTGATGGTAGGGAATTCCCATTCTCCCAACAATATGCTCGCCATAATCATGAAGTACCATATTCAGTTTTTCCACCGCTTCTTTTTTTTCAACCACAATCGCAATCAGCCCAATTCTCTTTTCCATCTTAATCTCCTCGTTCACCTTCTTTTTAACCAGCTACCCTTAGCCAAAAAATTAACCTCAATTCCGCTTCGCTCCATTTCGGTCGCGGGCAGTCGCCAACTGCAAGCAAGCTTGCGATTGGCTCGTTGCCTTAACGCGAAAAATCCCTGTACCGAGATGGCACAGGGAAAAATACGCAAATAGCCAAACCATTTATAAAAAATGATATGGATGAATGACACATGATTCTCTCGCCTTTCCATTAGGGACGAACCCGGATGGCATCAGTACGATAGCTTTGTATTATTTTAATAAATGCTTGCATTGTTTATCAATGCTTGTGATGTTGTCCAGTTTGCTGTCAGAATCATACGCTTCATCATCTTTCAGTTCACTGTTGTTGAAAAGGATATCACAAACTTTTGGATTCTTCAATAATTATTTAAGGGAAATTTTTGTCCCAATTGAAGTCCCTGATTGAACTTTTGCTCATCTGTTTTCAAGCATCACATCTTACGGGTGCTATTTTCATGATATTCTCAATAACTGTTGGTGCTAATTTCTAAATTTTTCATCCGAGTTCACAGGTTGCAATTCATATTTTAAGAATTATTATCATACTGAAATATCGTCATAATAATTATGATTGTATCTTATTTCTAATTCTTGGATATGATTCAAAACGAGTTTTTCTTCGATCGTTTTCTTTTTATCATTATTATCCATAATATTGATGGTCTCCATCACACCTTTGGTAATGGTTTCAAAGCGGTTATACGGAAATGCCACCGCCAGTTCATCATCCTTCCAACCAGCTTCATGTCGAGTGCCGATACACATCATCGATACGTTGATATCGTTGCTCAGGTAAGGGGTAGCTGTCGCCTCCGAACAGATTGCCTGATTTCCAGTCATTTTAAAATTCGATTGCAACCCATAATAATAGGAATACCCCTGAAGGATCCGCATGATATTATAGGGATTCGACACCATCATCACCACATCGGGCTCCTGATTATATTCTTCCAACGGTTTAACCATGATGCCGTAAGCATGATGATCACAGATGCCGATGCCATCACGGACACTTTTCGCCGTGGTCATATCTCGATATAATCCCAATTTTTTTGAATGTTGTCCACTATTATTATAATCATCAGCCGCTTTTAAACCTGTCGCACGGGCACCTCCCAGACACGTCAAATCATCGCCCGTTGCTTTAAAACCGGTTCCCGCCATCGCTGCTTTAACCATGACACAATAGTGTATTCTTTTTTTTACCGGTTGCACATCCGCCGCTTCATAGTCTGATTCTGTAAAGAGAAATTTAACTCCGACAATCTTCTTATCCATTGCCAATGCGCAGTTCATCTTTATTACCGACTGTTTAAGATTTTCTGTATTCATATCGTTATCTTCCTTATTTTACTTTTTTATAAATGAAATTTCCGGTTCCCTGGATAATTTGTGCCATGATACAGAGGATAATTACCGCCGTGTATAGGATCGTATTATTAAAGCTCTGATAACCATAATTTAAAGCAACTGCACCTAATCCACCGGCACCAACGGCTCCGGCGATGGTGGTAGCGGCAAGATAGGAAATAGTGGTGAGTGTCATCCCCGCCACAAGCGAAGGTACCGCTTCCTTGACCATGACCCTAAACACAATTTGCATATTGGAAGCACCAAACGAACGGGCGGCTTCGATTAGCTGTTTATCAACCTGAGCAAAAGCATTTTCGAAAATACGAGCAATAAATGGGGTTGCTGCAATGGTTAGCGGCAATATTGCAGCTTTTTCGCCAATGGTTGTACCAACGATAGTGCGTGTAAGTGGGGATATTGCCACAATCAATATAATAATTGGAAAGGAACGGATCATGTTCACAAAAAAATCAACCACCTTGTAAAGACGTTTGTGGGGATCCAGACCATCTGGTCTGATAATAATCAATGCGATCGATAAAGCAAAACCAAATACAAATGCTAAAACCATCGTTGCCGTAAGCATCCGCAACGTGGAGAATATTGACGGGCCGATAATTCCATTGAAATATTTCAACCATTCTGTCCAAAATTGTTCGTTATTCACGTTTGTCCTCCTCTAACTCATCTAATGGATTATTTTCGTCTTCAATCATTTTCCAAACAACATGATGACGATCCAGGTAATCTGTGATTTTTGTAAAAGAGTCGACTGTGACATTAATGTTCAGCGACCCCAAGACACTATTTCGATAGCGCTCTGTTTCGCCTCCCAGAATCATAAAGTCCGTATCCAGCTCTCTGGACATCTGTGTCACGATCGGTTTTTCTGCCGTTTCTCGCGACAACAAAACTTTTATATTGATCCCATTTGGCGGAAAGATCAGATTCTTATTTCCGATTATATTGCTTAAAGCCCTGGGCTGGTTGAGAAAAATACTTTCCACCGGTCCACTTTCGACAATCATACCATGCTCCATGATCGATATCTCTTCACAAGCACTTCTAAGCACTGACATTTGATGAGTCACTACCACGATGGTTAAACCAAGTTGGTCATTGATTTCATTGAGCAGGGTTATGATCGATTTAGCGGTATTCGGATCAAGAGCCGAGGTGGCTTCGTCACAAAGCAAGATCTTAGGATCCATTGATAGTGCTCGCGCAATGGCAACCCGTTGTTTTTGTCCCCCTGAGAGCTCATGTGGTCTGGCGTCTAGTTTGTCGGGGATTCCCACCATTTCTACCAGCTCTTTTATTTTTTTATCAATGTGGTTTTTTTTATAGTTCCAGCATTTCATCGGTAGCGCGATATTTTCATATACTGATAGCCGGTTTAATAACGAAAATTGTTGAAAAATCATGCCGATCCCACGCTTGAATTCCCGTGCTTCTTTATCCGACAAAGTGTTAACCTCAATTCCATCGACATTTAATGAGCCGCTGTCATAACTTTCCAGCCCATTGATACACCGTAGCAGGGTCGATTTTCCAGCACCACTGCGCCCAATCAGCCCATATACCTGACCTGGCTGGATGGTTAGATTGATATCATTGAGTACCTTAAGGGTATCGAAACTTTTTTTTAGATTCGTCGCTTTTATCATGGTCTTACCTTTCTCTTCTTGACAAAAATATGCGAAAGACAGCTAAAAATAGCTTCCTTTCGCATATTAAGATCAGGTTTTGCTGACTAATTCGTTTTTGGGTATTGTGTCAAAGAGCCCGCATATATTTCTTCAAATTTGGCTCTCATTTCGTCAGAAGTAATAATCGTCATTGCATCTTTTACCCAGGCCTCGTCCACCGATTTAGAATCGATGGTTAAGCCGACTGGACAATCCTTGGATGTTTTGTCCTCGGCGATGTATGATTTGGGGTCAATTCCAACAGCCCTGATTCGTGTTGCTGACGTTACAACGGCATCCGCATCATTAATACTTCTGGCTGTTGTGGTAATCTCTGCCGGAATTAGTTGGATATTCTTAAAATTTTCAGCAATATCCAGGGTCGAATAAAATTCACCGGTTTTGGGATTCAAGGTGATCAGGCCGGATTCCTTCAGCATAATCAAACTGCTTTCCATATTGCTGGGGTCATCTGGAATAACGATAGTCGCTTGTTCTGGAATTTCAGCAACACTTTTGTACTTGGCTGAATACATCGCCATTGGGTAATAGAAAATATAAGGCTCGACCATAACCAGATCGGTATTATTTTCTTTGTTGAAGGTATTAATCCAGTGGATATGATTATGGATAAAACCATCAATGGAACCATCCGAAGTCGCTGTCGCCGGCATATTATTGGCATCAAACATCACCACTTCCACTTGATAACCTTTTTTAACCAACTCGTCTTTTAGCACCGTCGTATATGGCTCAATGGTTGACATTGTTCCCAATTTAATCACCTTATCTGCTTGGGTAGCGCTGGCTTGTTGGGTGCATCCCACCATCGACAGGATTGCTAATAATGCGAGTGAAACAGAGATAAGTCTAAATATTTTTGTTTTCAATTAGTATTCTCCTCTTTCAGTAATCTTCAATTCTGGCAAATTATAGTAAATAATCCTAGCTGAACATCATGTTTTAACGCTATCTTCTGAATTTTTCCATAACAAGTCTCCTTCTCTTTCATATGTTTAAATTTTAACACATGCTTAGTCAAATATCGACGTATATGTAACCTGATGCGTATGAATATAACTTAACGGAATAACCATGTCTGGCATTATAACTACTTGTTATAACAGTTGCGTATTCTTAGTACTATACTGCTGTAAATAAGTAGTTTGCAGAACTAATTCCCAGAGTTGGATTGGTAAAAAAATCATAAAAAAAAGCTCAAGCAATGAATTGCAGGAGCTTTTTTAGCTGTAGACTTTTTAGGGCCCACACCATTAAAATTTTATTTTACTAGAGATTATGAATAAACAACCCACTTCTTAGTTTTGGTTCAAACCAGGTGGATTTTGGCGGCATCACCATGCCAGCATCGGCAATGTTCATCAACTCTTCAATCGAGGTGGGATACATCGAGATCGCTAGTACCATATCTTCATTGACCCGGCGCTCCAGTTCTTTTAAGCCCCGGATACCACCAACAAAGTCGATCCGTTTATCAGTGCGGATATCGCCGATCCCGAGGATAGGGACCAGGATATTGTTTTGCAGAATGGCCACATCCAGTGAATTAACCGGATCAGCGGGATCATAAACACCTTCTTTGACAGTCAGCAGATACCATTTGCCATCGACATATAAGCCAAAACTCCCTTTTTGTGGCGGAGTCACTGGTTCTTTGTCCTTAGGTGTTACATCAAATTTTTCTGACAGTGCCGTTAAGAACTCCTCTACGCTAAGTCCGTTGAGATCCTTGACAACCCGGTTATAGTCCATGATGTACAGTTGTTCATCAGGAAATAGCACCGACAGGAAGTAATTAAACTCCTCTTCGCCGGTATAATCAGGGTTAGCTTCGCGACGCATCAGACCAACTTTAACAGCCGATGCCGACCGGTGATGTCCGTCAGCAATGTACAGACTTTCAACCTCGCCAAACTTTTCAACTAAACCGTTAATCACCGTCTCATCATCAACAACCCAGGCCCGGTGAGTTATCCCATCTTCAGCGACAAAATCATAAACCGGTTGATGCTCTTTACGCCAACTGTCTACCATCTCATTGATGGCATCCTGGGCCCGGTAGGTCAGAAAAATCGGTCCGGTATTGGCATTACAGGCGTCCACATGTTTAATTCGGTCTTCTTCTTTGTCAGCCCTGGTCAGCTCATGTTTTTTGATGGTATTATCGAGATACTCGTCAATGGCGGTACAGACAACCAGCCCGACCTGGCTGCGGCCATCCATGATCAGTTCATAAATATATAGGCAGTCTTTGGTATCTTGAGTCAAGGCTTTCCGATGAAACAGTTTTTCCAGATTTTTTCTGGCGGTTTCATAAACAAAGGGATCATTGATTTTCATGCGCGGGTCCAGCGTTGTTTCTGGTCGGTCGACCCGTAAAAAAGAATCCAGTTTACCCCGGGCTGCTATTGCCGCTTCTTCCCGGTTATAGACATCATAAGGCAGGGCAGCCACATCCTGAGCTTTTTCAGGAACCGGACGAACCGCTTTAAAGGGTTTGATTGTTGCCATTTTTTTCCTCCTGTTTTTAATAAAGAAGTGGCTTCGGATTGACGAAGACCACTTCTTTGGATGGTTTGCACTTATTTTAGAATACGGACCCGGGTGACACCTTGAATGCCTTTTAAAGCTGTTTTCACGTCTTCGCCAACATTGCTGTCAACGTCGATCATCGTGTACGCCCAGGCGCCTCTGTTTTTGTTGGTCATAACAGAGATATTGAGATCGTGATCGGCCAGAATTTTGGTGATTTGTCCCAACATGTTTGGCACATTGGCATGGTTCACGGTAATGCGGTTTTCGGCTTCGCAAACACCCATGTTACAATCCGGATAATTGACGGAATTAATAATATTTCCGTTTTCCAGATATTCTTTTAAAGAATGAATGGCCATTTCGGCACAGTTTTCTTCGCTTTCTGGGGTTGATGCACCTAAATGAGGAATGTTGATCACATTTTTCATTTTCAGCAATCGTTCATTTGGGAAATCGGTAATATAGGTGGCAATGGTGCCTTCTTCAATGGCATTTTCCAAAGCATCGTAATTAACCAGTCCACCCCGGGCAAAGTTAAGTAGTCGCAGCCCTTCTTTGGTATCTTTTAACAACTCTGCATTGACGTAGTCTTTGGTTTCATCCATATAAGGAATATGAAGTGAAATGTAATCGCAGTTCTTAAAGATTTCTTCTTTACTGACGGCACGTTTAACTTTTCGACTTAATCCCCAGGCATTGTCGATGGAAATGAAGGGATCAAAACCGTAAACCTTCATCCCAAAATCAACAGCCATATTGGCAACCAGGACGCCAATGGCACCTAAACCGATAACGCCCATTTTTTTACCGTATAGCTCCGGACCACCAAAAGTGCCCTTACCCTTTTCAACCAGAGCAGGAACTTCGTCGCCCTTATCGACCAACGTGCTTGACCACTGGATCCCATCAATCACCTTACGTGAAGAAATCAGCATCCCAGCGATGACCAGTTCTTTTACGGCATTGGCATTGGCTCCAGGCGAGTTGCAGACAACAATGCCCTGTTCTGAACATTTATCCAGGGGAATGTTGTTGACCCCGGCACCAGCCCGGCCCACAAATTTAACTGACGCTGGAATATCCATATCGTGCATTTTATAGCTTCGCAGTAAAATCGCATCGGGGTTTTCCGGCTGATCTAAAACCGTATAATTTTCACCTAATAATTTTAGCCCTTTTTTAGAAATATTATTAAGGGTCTGAACTTTATAATTCAATATCGTCATTCCTTTCTTAGCGAAAACGCCTAGGCGTTTTCTTTTTCAAATTTCTGCATGAAATCAATGAGGGTATCAATACCCGCCATTGGCATGGCATTATAAATGCTTGCTCGCATTCCGCCAACGCTGCGGTGACCTTTAAGGTTTTCCATTCCGGCTTTTTTACTTTCTTTAACGAATAGCGCATCTAATTCGTCAGATCCGGTAATAAAAGGCACATTCATGAGTGAACGGTCTTCAGGTACAACTGTCCCTTTATAAAGCTTGCTGTTATCAATAAAATCGTAGAGCTTTTGAGCCTTTTCCTTGTTGACCGCTTCCATCCCGGCAACGCCGCCGTTTGCTTTAACCCATTCAAAAACAAGTTTGCAAATATAAATGCTGTAGCATGGTGGGGTATTGTAGCAAGAATCGTTATCGGTATGGGTTTTATAATCCAGCATGGTTGGTGTGAAGTCTTTGGCATGACCCAGTAAGTCTTTACGAATGATCACGACGGTTACACCAGCAGGTCCCATGTTTTTCTGCGCTCCGGCATAAATCAGACCAAATTTTGAAACATCATATACTTCTGATAAAATATTGGAAGACATGTCCCCAATTAATGGCACATTTCCGGTATCAGGAATATTTTCAGGTTTAAATCGCGTTCCGTAAATGGTGTTATTAACGCAAATATGGAAGAAATCAGCATCAGGTGTAAAATCCTTGGGATCCACCTTGGGGATGTAGGAAAAGGTTTTATCCTGGGATGATGCAATAACCTTTGCTTCTCCATAACGGGCTGACTCTTGATAAGCCTTTTTTGCCCAACTGCCAGTAATCATAAAATCGGCTTTATTGGTTTTTGAATAAAGATTCAATGGAACCATGGCAAACTGAGTTGATGCTCCACCTTGTAAAAACAGGATCTCATAATTATCTGGTACATTCATCAGCTCTCGGTAAAGATTTTTTGCTGCTTGCAGAATATCGTCAAAATAAGATGATCGATGACTCATTTCCATCACGGACATGCCTGCATCTCCATAGGATACCATTTCAGACCCAGCTTTTTCCAGGACTTCGAGCGGTAAACAAGATGGTCCAGCTGAAAAATTATAAACTCTTTTCACTTTTAATTTCCTCCTTTAAATAGTGTTTTTGGTGTGAATGTAATTCTCTGAAAAAATTACTTCTTGCTATTATATGTTAAATTATTGTCAAATGCAAGATTTTGTATTGAATTTTATGGATATTTTATTTTTTGCTTAAATTATTCACTCAATTATTACTGTTGTTTTTGCCGGAGTGATTGATTTAACTAAAGCCTGCGATAAATTGGTCTGAATTGGCAATTCATATTCCCCCGGTCCCAAATTAGCACAATCGACAAAGGCTTCAATTTGAGCTGTATTTAAACTGTTTAAAATGCTGCTGGCGCCTTCCAGTTTAATTACCACCCGAGCATCTTTGACTTTTGAAGCAACTAGACCGGTGCCAAGATTTCGGGTACTTATCTTATCAATGGTAAAGCTTTTTTCGACCGGACTTTCAATGGAAACTGTCGCTTTGACTTTTCCGCTGTCATCAAGGAAATAACATCCCACCGGTGGTGTCAGATTAATGTCTTTGGTAAATGTTTTTGACTGTCCCGAGACATCGATAGGGTCCATGGGAATCGTCTCAATCGTATTTAGCAATGCTTCTTTAGCGCCAATCATAACCTTGGATGGCTCAACCTGGACGCCGGTGACAATATAGCCATTAGCCGGATTTCCGGTTGTTGAGGGAATAATCCCAATCGATTTGGTTTTGCCGAGGATAATCTCAACTTCGACAACGTTTGGAAAGATTTCCAAATCGGTAATCGGGTTACCGGTCGCATCGTAAGCGGCGACTTCCAGGTGCCGGGTCGTGTCGGATTCCAGACCGCTCACATCGGCGGTGGTGGAGATTTTATCAATTCGGGCGATGGACGCTTCCGGTCCTTCCACTTCGACCTGCTCCAGCGATTCAGCTGAAATCACCAATAGATCATTGGCGGGTTTTCCCTCCACCAGGATAACCACATCCAGTGCTTCTTTAATGACGTTGTCTACTTCAATCGAGAGACTGGTCGGATTCATACTGCTGATAATAACCGAATTGGCCAGCCCCTTGACTTCCACATCCAGGTCATATATTCCCTTTTCTTCAATATCGCTGAGATCAACTTCAGCGGTTACTTCTTTCATATTAATATTTCTCAGGTTTTTATCCGTACCCTTAACCTGTAAATTAAGATAATAATTTTTATCATCAGCCAGGACCAGGTTTTTTTCGGTCAGCGATTCGACGTTTGTTAAGGTAATCGGGATGCTGTTAAAATCCTGGGTGATCAACATATCGGCGTTGCCATTGACCATAAACCAGAGGGTGATGGCAATGCCGACCGATGCGAGGATGCGTATTAATCGTTCATGTAAAACAATCTTTTTTTTATTTGCTACCATCTATTCTCCCCCACAGTTTGTTAATCCACCCGCTGTCAATATTGCCTTCTTCGCTGACTGTATAGTTTTCCAGAATAATCTGTTTGAGAACCTCGATGATGATGTCCTGAAATAAGGTGCCTTTCGACGCGTATGATATTTGACCGGTTTCTTCAGAGACAATAATTACCAGCGCATCGGATTTTTCAGTCATACCCAAACCGGCCCGATGCCGGGTTCCCAATTCACTGCTTAAATCGCGGTTGTCCGAAAGGGGTAGTAGGCAACCGGCTGCCCGAATTTGACGGGACCACAGCTTGATAATCACGGCGCCATCATGAAGAGGCCGATTGGGGGTAAAAATATTTTCCAGCAATTCACTGCTGATATCTGAGTCCAGTTCGGTTCCTGTTTTGACAATATTGTTTAGCCCGGTATCTTTTTCCAGAACAATCAGCGCGCCGGTCCGTTCGCAGGACAATTTACTGACCGCTTTGATAATTTTTTCGACATCGTCTTCCAGAAAATCCATCGATGGCTTCTTCATCATTTCTTTAAAAATCCGGTTGTTTCCCAATTGCTCCAAAGCGGAACGGAATTCTGGCTGAAATACCACCACAATGAAAATAAACGCCCAGGTAAAGGCGCTGGTGATAATCAGATTCAAGGTGGTAAAACCCAGCCACGCACTGACGGGCGACAAAAAAAGCAACACGATCAAGCCTTTAAAAACCTGTTCGGCCTGGGTTCCCCGAATCCACATCAAGAGTCGATAGACAATAAAAGAAATAATGACGACCTCGATGATGCTGGCAACGGTAATTCTTGATTGTATATATAACAAAAACTCTTCCATTCTAGTTCCCTCATTCATTCGTTACTGTTAATTATACACTAACAAGGCCATTCCGCGAAAGGGAAATTGGGTTTTTTGATATTATTATAGTCGTTATTAAGAAAATTCTTAAGGGAGACTTGTGAAATTCATGTTAAAATTGATTTTAAATTCTAACCTTCCCAATCTTTTATAAAGAAAAAGGAGTTTACTTGCATGAAAAACCATCTGTTTTATTTATTACCCAAAAGCGAAACCGTCTTCTTAACCAATACCGATTCATTTAAACAGGCCTATAATATGTTTGTCATCACAAACTACACCGCCCTGCCGGTGATTAATAAAAAAGGACAGTACGTGGGAACCATCTGTGAGGGTGATCTGCTCCGGGTTTTATCACTGAGCCTCACCCATCCGGAAATTGATTTAGAGTCTTTTGAAATCAAAGATATCGATTTTAAGATCAATCTGGAAGTGGCCAAAATCAATGAAAGCTATGAACATCTGGTGGAACTGGCCGTCAAGCAGAACTTTATACCGCTTGTTGATGATCAGGGTATTTTTATCGGCATTCTCCGCCGCCAGGAACTGATCAAAGAACTGATCAATTTTTTATCTGATAAGGTTGCCGAACAGGAAGCCGGTTGAGTCTCCATTAGACAATTTTAAAGCCAATTAATTGGTCTTATTACCCAACATTTCCCGATCAGGAAATGCTGGCATAAGCCTGAATTAATTGGCTTTTTTAGTTACTGCTATTTTTGATATTGACTTTTTAATTGTTTTAACAGTGCCGTTCCGCTGCGGGGGCAGGGAATCGCTGCGGCTTTCAGCAAGGCTTCATAGCGGCTGATAAACCGCGTTACTGGCTGATTTAGGTATTTTTCCCGCAGGCCTTCTTCTAGCCCAAAACACGCCAGGGCCTGAAAGACTTCGGCGTCTGTTTTTTCATCACACCCCAGCGCCGGAAGAATACGTTGCAGAATAGCCAGATCGATGACCTCCTGTTCATTGAACAATCCCTCGGCACCGCTGTTAATCCCAAAGGCCAGAATTTCATTTTTACCCCGATATCCCATCGGGCAGCCATACTCAATTAGCAGCTGTTGCACCCCACTTAGCAACTGCATCAGGCGTTCCAGAATCTCGGGCAAGCCTTTGGCCTGGCTGCGGATTTTAAAAGCACTGTTTTCCCAGTCACTGTCTCCGGCCGGACTGCCATAATCCGGAAAAACCCCAATTTCTACCACCGGCATCGTGATCACATTACCGCTGTCAATCACCCGGGCCGGGACGGGAAAACTATCCGGTCCTTCATTAATGGTGGCGATGATATAAAGGTTATCCGGAAAATTCAAGCTGCCGTATTCCCGGAATGCTGTGATATCGGCACCAAAATCTTCACGGTTCAAAAAGGGCTCCTTACTGCCATTGATCCCTTCCAGCAACAGCCGCAGATAATCTGCTGCCGGAGACTGGTCCATTTCATCCAGCAGCAAAAAATGGGGTTTGTCCGGATATTCTTTGGCGGCCTTTAACATCAGCATCATGGGTCCGGGAATAAAGTGGCCGCGACTGTCCAGATGCCCCATCAGATGGGTGTCATCCCGCCAGTTTTTTCCCACCAGTAACCGTTTATAGCGACCGTTTTCCGGGCTGGCACCGATGGCCTCGGCAAAGAGACGGGGAAAGCTTGTTTTTCCGCTGCCCACTCGGCCTTTAATCATCACAAATGGTTTTGATTTAATCGACAGGTAATAGGCTTTAATTAATTCAGCGGGATAGTAATAGCCCTTAGTCCCCATTTTTGCCTGCACCAACTGGAGATAAGGGGTGAGATAATCATTCTTCACCGGATAACGGATGAATGATTGGGCTAAAAGCCCGGAGGCTTCCTCATTGGATTGATCGCTGCCCACTTTAACAGCATCTTGGTCCACTTCCGATTCGGTTCCGATCACTGATGTCTGATTGTCCCCGCTCATTTTCAGATCTTCCGGCTTCTGAATTTCAACCCCAAGCTGTTGCCGCTTCAGATCCGCTGACGCTGGCTGATTAAACTGAGATTCAGACGGATTATGATTTTTTTCATCATCTCCAGCTCCCATGGTTACTGCGGCGGCGACGCTTTCCGGAGCTAGGATAGCCTGTTGCTCCGCGTCATCCTCCATATGACTGATTTGAATTTCTTCGCTCGGGTTTTCTTCGAGCACGATTTCATCGATTAGACTTTCGTCACTCAACTTTTCTTCAACAGCATTATCAAAGACGACCACCACGGTTTCTGATGGTACCGGTTCGGACTGCGGTTCAGGATTTTCCGCAACCAGCTCCTGAATCAAGATTTCTGGCGATTCCGGGATTTCTTCGTGCGCTTCATTTTCGACCCGGACATCCAGTTCTTTGATGGCTGCTGCGATCGGTTCGCCGCTGACCGCCGCTTCATCAGCCATCTGATCCGTCATCAAACATAATTTGTACATTTTTCGGAAATCCTCAAATTCAGCCGCCAGCACCGTATCTGCGGGCATTTCCGTTTCGGTATATTCCCGATAGCAGACAATCCCGGATACCAGGCTGGCATTGGCCAGCAATACCTCTTGATGATTGGTTTGATAGTTTCCGGTCGTAATTTTTTTTCGATACGTAGCAGCTTTTTCCGAAAGACTTCTGACCCCGACGCCTTCTTCTCCATAGACAATGGCCAGATAAAGCTTACGGCTGTCCATGGCCAGAATATAAGCCAGATAAAGGTCTTCATTATTAATACTCTGACTTTCTTTATCCAGCACCTTAACCCAGGGGATTTCGGCCCATTGAGTATCTCCGGCAAATCCCTGCACCTTATAATGCCCCGTGCGAATGGCTTCAAAGCTTTCGATAACCTTGGGGATCTCTTCATTGATCACATCTTTAAACGAAAAACGAAAGTCTCTGGGATAATAATTGGGATAACCGGCAATCCATTTTACCAATAGCTCCTGGAGTCCGGCGGCAGGTGGAATGGCCGTGATAACCGGGTCGCCTTTTTTTTCTGCTGCACTATTACCCGCTTCATTTTCTGTTATTAAGCGAAGACTGAAAAGATCATTGGCCTTGATTATTTCCAGCTGTGGGGTTTTAGCGGCCTCGGGATTTCCACCAAACCACGATTCATAATCAGGAAAGGCTTCCCCCAGTTTGCGAATCAGGACCTTGCTCCATTTCAGTTTTGCATGACCGCCTTCTGTTTCCAGATAAGACGGATATTCCCGATTCTGATAAATAATTGCCAGCCGTTCCCCGGCACTGCCAAAAAAACCGATCAGTTCTTTTGGAATAATCATCTCTGTGTTAACAAAGTCAGATAATTCTGTTATTTTGATAATTCGATCCGTTCCTAATAATTCCCAGCTCATTACTATTGCCTTTCTCTTTTTTCGCTCATTTTTTATGCATCCGTTTTGCTATTCTTTGCCCTCAGGGTTTTTCGCCTCGGTTGCTGTTTCTTTGTTTTCGGCTTCCAGCTTCAGGCGATTCTCTTCCCGCAACCGCCATTCATTTCGCATTTCTTCTTTGATCTGTTCCTGTTCTTCTTCATAAGCTTTCCGTTTTTCAAAAATCACTGCCAATTCTTCGGGTATCGACGCTTCCTCATTTTCAGTCAGGGTTGTCCCGGAGCTGCTGATGAAATACTGACGCTCGCCGGGTCCCTGAAATTCAACAAAGTAAATGCTCTGATTTTTGTCCAGTATCAACGTCCCACTGTGAACCATCACCTGGAGTGACGGCCCAAAAATCGTTGCCTTGACACAAGCGGTAGTCCAACCGGTAAACTTCATGCCGTCATACTTGGGCATCAGATGGTTGAGCTTATCGAAAAATTCCCGCTGCAGTCGCCAGTCATCATTGATAGAAATGATCACTGCGGCGGTTCGTTCAGGAATCTGAATCTGCACGAAGCCATCTTTTAACCGGGACTGGTCGACATACTCCCGGACACTTGTGGTAATATCAATAAGTTGTTCACTGCTCGTTATCTCAATCTTGTTGGCTTTCATTTACGCTCCTAATTTTGTTGATTATTTCGTTGTCTGGTCATAATTTGGGGTATATCATTCATTATATACGATTCAATTTGAAAAAACAAAAACATATCCATCCATGATGGATAAATATTTGCTGTGTTTAATACTTTCAAAAATTATTTAAGCGAACGATTTATCTATGAGACATTCAACTGATATGTTAAAATGATCCAAAGTTATTAATTTGAGAGGAATCATTTATGTATTATTATCTGAGTCTGTTATTTATTTATTTTTTTCTTTATGCCATTATCGGTTGGATGTGTGAAGTGGTGTACTGTTCCATCCCGGAGAAAAAATTTATTAACCGGGGTTTTTTAAACGGCCCCTATTGCCCGATTTATGGGGTCGGTGCACTGATCATTATCATGTTCCTGATGCCTTATGTCAGTGACCCGATTCTGGTTTTCTTCATCGGGATTATTCTCACCAGCACCCTGGAGTATGTTACCAGCTGGGGGATGGAAAAACTATTTCATGCCAAATGGTGGGACTACTCGGACCACAAATTTAATATCAACGGCCGGGTCTGTCTGCTTAATTCATTTCTTTTTGGCCTGTTATGTGTGGTCTTGATGTATGTGGTTCATCCCATTGTCAACGATCTGGTTAACAGCTTTTCAGCGTTCTGGATCCAGATTATTGCCACCGTTGCGGCAGTCTTTTTCCTCAGTGATCTGGTCGAATCGACCCGGGAAACAGTTTCCTTTAACAAAAAACTCAGCAGCGTTTACGAAGCAACCACCGAACTTAAGGACAATTTAAAAGAAAAAGGCATTACCACTGCCCACGAAGTCACTGCCAGAGTCCGGGATCTGAAGGATGGTAAGCTTTCCGAAGCCAAAGATTCAGCTCACCACTTAATTGTTTCGCTGACCAATCGCATCAGTGAAACCAAGTTGATCAACCGTTATTCTCATCGCCGGATTATGAGTGCTTTTCCTAAGATGGCACATCAAGATCATCAGAGCGCTCTGGAAATCTATAAGGCCTATATGGAAAAGAACAAATCCCGCCAAGCAGAGCGTGATGCAAAATAATTACACCTGGTCGTTATCAGTGTTTTGCTAATCTTTTTCTAAAATCAATCACAAACGAATTTCTTACCAAGGAGGTAAGAGCTATGTTGTATCACAGTGAACTCAATCTGATCAGTCAGCTTGCCGCCCTGGATCTCCCAGTCGAACCGACCCTGCTGCCTGACTATACGGTGGCAGAAATGGTGGCATCGCTATTGCAAAATGTTAAAGATCTTCAGGGGGATTGCGCCATGTCCGCCGCCGAGTGGGATAAATCGCTGCATCTGATGACAGCAAATCCCAATCTCAGCGGACTGAGGGTTTTGGCCTACACGAACCAGCCAGAAAATGGCCTGGTTGGCTATTGTTTTTCCGATCTGACCCCAGACTCCGGAATCATCGCTTTTCGGGGCACTACCGGCATCGGCTGGGTCGACAATATCAAAGGCGGCTTTTTAACCGATACACCCCAGCAATTAAAAGCGCTGGAATTTTTCCATGCCGTTGATGCTGCCTTTAATTTCAAGCAGTATACCTTGACTGGACATTCCAAGGGTGGTAATAATGGTCAATATATTACCATTGTCGATGGTGATAAGATCAACCGCTGTGTCACCTTTAACAGCCAGGGTTTTTCCGCTGAATTCATTCGCAAATATGCCCCCGCCATCCGTGCGAACCAGGGTAAAATAATTGCGTATGAATCCGCCTGGGATGTGGTCAACATCCTGTTAAACAGCATCGCCGGAAAACGGGTTGTAGTCGGTGGCGAATCCAAACTGCCACACCATAATCATCCACCCAACCGCCTGCTGGATCCCCACGGTGAGATCCGCAAATTGGATATGCGGCACCCCTTTTATACCGGCTTTCAGAATTTCACGGTGAGTTTAACCCTGATCGCTTCCAAAGCCAAACAGCAGTTGGAAAAGAATAAACCCACTAAAAAATAAACCTGAAAAAGCGTCCTTTAAATTGATTGAACCGGTTGGTCAATCCTCTAAAGAACGCTTTTTTTAATTCTCGACCTTTTGCTTAAGCCGGCTCTTCCTGTTCCGCTTTCATTCTTTCAATCCGTTCATTGGTAATTTTTCTGAAGACGGCATAAAATACCGCAAAGGACGGAATCCCCAGAATAATTCCCAGAAAACCAAATAGGCTGCCACCGATTATCATCCCAACCAGCACCCATAACCCGGATAAGCCAATCGATCCGCCCACTACCCGCGGATAGATTACATTACTTTCGACCTGTTGCAGGGCAATAATGTAGATGATGAAGATCAGACAGTAGATGGGGTTCACCACCAGTAGAATAAAGCCGCTGGGTACGGCTCCCAGAAAGGCTCCGAAGACCGGAATCACGCTGGTCATGCCAACCAGAACCCCAATCAGCAAGGCATAGGGTATCTGCAAGATGGCCAGACCAACGGTGCATAAGGTTCCCAGAATAAATGCTTCGGTAATTTGACCGGCAATAAAGCCGTGAAATACCTGATTGGCGGTGATGCTGACATCCTGAATGAAATCAGCCCGATCTTTTCTGACATAGGCATAGATCAATTTATCCTTAAGGGCTAACAAATTCTCTTTGTCCGCCAACAGATAGATGGAGATGACAATTCCCATGATCACATTAAAAAACCCCACGGTAATATTTTTAGTGAAACTGAATATTTCCGGGACCGAGCTGAGCAGCAAACCACCAAACTGTTCCATTAGCGTGTCCCATTCGATGGTGATATCGCTCCACAGGGTTGCCGGCAAATTGAAAAAGGCCAGCGTTTGATCCACCAGATTATTGAATGAATCCACATAGCCAGGCAGCTTTACCATCAGGGTGTCGGCGCTTTCGCTAACCTGCGGAATTACAAAGGTTATTAAACCCGCCAGAATCCCAATTACAAATAAAAATGTCAGAGCAATCGCAATCATCCGTTTGCCCTGATTCAGATCCCGATTTTTTTTGTTTTTAAAACGATTGATAAAACCCAGAAAATGCGTCTCGATAAATGTCATCGGGATATTTAAGATAAAGGCAATTCCCAGGCCAATCAACACCGGCGTAATGATATTCATAAACAGACCCAGATATCCCACCAGGTAGTTGATATTCAGCAAGCCTACCAGTAAACAGATACCAAAGGTAATCAGAAAGAAATAATTTCTGAAAGTTTTGTCAGTCATTTCCTTGTTCTTGTTTTTCCATTCATTGTTATTTTCCACAGGTTCACCGCCTTTTCGTAATTTTTTTAGGCACCAAGTAAAAAGCATCGCCTGGTTGAGCAATGCTTTTTATGTATTTATTATGATGTATGAAGAACGATTTAATAGGATTTAATCAGGGTGATGCCACCTATAAAAGGAAGCGGCTTAGCTTCAAGCTGAACCACATTAATGATCCCATAAATAGCAAAACCAACAAATGCCAGAGGTACCGCACTAAAAAGAATTGTCGACAGGATCCATCCGATAAAGGGAACCAATCCGATGATCAGACCCGCAAAGGTCAAGACCAGCCATGCCAGAAACAGCACCACACCCTGATTGGTATGGTATCGTGCAAATTGATTGTCACTTGCTGCGAATAAGGGAATCAGAAAAATAATATAGGCAAAAATAGCCATAATTTTACCATCTTCAGCTTCTTGCTTGTCAATATCAATCATAACGTTTAACCTCCTGTTTAAGATCAGACCAGGTAATCAAAAAACCACTGTCCGCTTTGGCCTCAGTTTCGCAATTACTTGTGCTGATTACATGATATCACACTAAAAGTTTAACGGTCAATTGTTATTTTGCGTACCGACATTAAGGTCTCGCGCTTCTGTCAATAATACACTCAACCACGATTCCGCTCCGCTCCATCTTTGGTTCGCGGGCAGTCGCCAACTGCAAGCGAGCTTGCGATTGGCTCGTTGCCTTCGCGCAAAAAAGGAACGCTGTTTAGGCGTTCCTAAATTTTTAACGGTTGCTACGTTTTCGTTCCAGTTCGCCCAGAACTTTCTTGCGAATCCGAATATCAGTTGGTGTCAATTCCACCAATTCGTCATCGGTAATAAATTCGATTGCTTGCTCTAAAGTCATAATTCTTGGCTCGACCAATTTTAATGCCTCATCTGTTCCGGAAGAACGAACATTGGTCATTTTTTTGTTTTTGGTTGGATTAACCGTCATGTCATCACTACGATTATTGATTCCGATAATCATGCCTTCATAGACTTTTGTGCCGGCTTTAACCAGCATTTCGCCACGATCACTTAAATTAAACAATGAATATGCCATGGTTTCACCAGCGAACTGAGAAATAAGAACGCCATTGAGACGTTGGGGAATATCGCCTTTATGCTCTTCAAAAGCGGAAAATCGTCGGACCATGGTTCCTTCGCCGTGGGTATCATTGATGAATTCACTTTGATAGCCCAATAAGCCACGTGTCGGTACAAAAAATTCCATTTTTGTCCAGGCTTCGTCGGTGTACATGCTTTCCATGCGACCTTTTCGAATGTTCAGTTTAGAAATAACCGCACCCGAATATTTTTCCGGTACCGATACAATCACCAGCTCAACCGGCTCCAGCAGTTTATTATTTTCATCCCGGTGCATGATAACTTCCGGTTTAGAAACAGCTACTTCATAACCTTCGCGGCGCATGTTTTCCAGCAGAATTGATAAATGAAGCTCGCCACGTCCGGAAACCTTAAAGCCATCGGTGGTATCTTCCAGTTCTTCGACTAACAGACCAACATTAACTTCAAGCTCTTTTTCCAATCGGGCCCGAATGTGTCGGGTGGTAACAAATTTTCCGGAATCTCCGGCAAAAGGTGACTTGTTGACCAGGAAGTTCATCGACAGGGTTGGTTGTTCAATCTCAATCAGTTCCATCGGTTGAACCTGATTGATCTCACCAATGGTTTCACCGATGGATATATCAGGGATTCCTGAGATAACGACGATATCACCAGCTTTTGCTTCTTTAACTTCGACCCGGGCTAAACCACGGTAGACAAATACCTGGTTGATTTTTTCCTTTTTAAAGGTTCCGTCAGTTTTGCAGATTTCGATTTGTTCACCGGCATGGATGGTTCCGGAATAAACCTTACCAATCCCCAGACGGCCAATGTAATCGTCATAAGCCAGTGAAGAAACCTGCATCTGCAGGGGTTCAAGGCTCAGATCATCCTGGAGGCCTACATGTTCAACAATGGTTTCAAAAAGCGGTGCTAAATTCACGCCTTCGTCATCCATATCACGAATGGCGATACCTTCTTTGGCAATCCCATAAAGAACCGGGAAATCCAACTGTTTGTCATTAGCTTTCAGTTCCACAAACAAATCGAATACCATATCAACGACTTCTTCAGCACGCTGATCTTTTTTATCGATTTTATTAATGAAAAGAATCGGATTCAAACCTTTTTCCAGTGACTTATTGAGGACAAAACGGGTTTGCGGCATCGGACCTTCACTGGAGTCGACCAACAACACAACCGTATCAACAGTCTTCAGGATTCGTTCAACCTCTGAAGAAAAGTCGGCATGGCCGGGGGTATCGACAATATTTATTTTAATGTCTTTGTACATAATGGAGCAGTTTTTTGAGTATATGGTGATTCCGCGTTCTCGTTCAAGGTCATTGCTGTCCATTACGCAGTCCACGACCTCCTGATTTTCTCTAAAAACATTGCTTTGTCCTAAAAGGGCATCTACCAGGGTAGATTTTCCGGCATCGACATGGGCGATGACTGCAATGTTGATAATGGGTTGTTTGTTATTCATAAATTCCTGCTTTCTTAATTTTGTATTGCGTAACACTGAAAAGTCCTGCAACATTGAATGTCGCAGGACCTTGTAAAAAGTCTGATATTAACGTTTTGAAAACTGTGGTGCACGACGGGCTTTTTTGAGACCGTATTTTTTTCTTTCAACCATACGTGAATCTCGAGTTAAGTATCCGGCACGTTTCAGTGCTGGTCTCAGGTTGATGTCTGCTTCAAGCAGGGCACGGGAAATCCCATGTCGGATTGCTCCAGCTTGTCCGGTAAAACCGCCACCGTGAACATTGACAATCACGTCAAAGGTGTTGATTGTATCAGTTAATGTTAATGGTTGTCTTGCGATAACCTTTAAGGTTTCCATTCCGAAAAATTCATCAATATCACGTCCGTTAATGGTGAATTTTCCACTCCCTGGTAATAATCGAACTCGGGCAACCGAGGTTTTTCTTCGTCCAGTTCCAAAATATTGTACTTTAGCCATTCTCTATTTCCTCCTTCTCAGCATTAAAATTCGTAAACTTCAGGCAATTGTGCAGCGTGTGGATGTTCGTTGCCAGCATAAACTTTAAGTTTAGTCGCAATTTTATCCCCTAATTTGTTATGTGGGATCATACCCTTCACTGCTTTGAAAACCAAAAGTTCTGGTTTTTCAGCTAAGAATTTTCGATAGGTCATTTCTTTTAACCCACCGCAATATCCAGAATATGTTTTGTATAATTTTTGATCCAGTTTGTTTCCGGTTAACACAATCTTATCGGCATTAATGATAATAACAAAATCTCCACAATCCATATGTGGTGAAAAGATTGGTTTGTTTTTTCCTCGTAAAATATTTGCAACTTCTGTAGCCAGTCGTCCTAATACCTTACCTTCAGCATCAATCACATACCATTTACGGTCTATTTCATGAGATTTGGCCATTATTGTGGCGTTCGCATTCATCTCAAAAGTCCTCCTCAGTTAATAATTTCTTTATTTTTTATCTATTGGCTTTCCGATAAGTGGGAGTTATCAGAAATCGTTTTTTATCGTATCGGGGCTAGTGATACATTAACGTCCATCGTTAATTCTATAGCATCTTCCCGGGTGTGTCAAGTTATTTATGCCTTTAAATAGTATTATTCTTAATAATATTTATGTTTTTTTAATAATAAACTTCCTTTAAGTAAAGACCATGCGCCGGAGCGGTAATTCCGGCCTTGCTGCGATCTTTACCTGCGATGATCGCTTTGATGTCCTGGGGTTTTAAGCGGCCATAGCCGACTTCGTAGAGGGTCCCGGCCATAATCCTGACCATATTGTACAGAAATCCATTTCCGCTGAAGGCCAATTCCCAGAGATCACCACTGTTGCAAAATGAAATGTCGGTAATGGTGCGCACGGTCGTTTTGATCGCGCTGCCACTGGCCATAAACGCAGTAAAGTCATGCTCTCCCAAAAAACTGGCGGCCGCTTCTTCCATGGCCGCCCAGTCCAGCGTCCGGGTTACATGAAACGCCAAATCTGCGAGGAACGGACTAGCCACCGGGCTGGTTAATATTTTATAGACATAGCTCTTACCCATGGCATTATAGCGGCTGTGAAAGTCCGGATGACACTCCCTGCTGCTGATCACTCGAATGTCAGCTGGGAGCCGGGTGTTCAGGGCCCGGTACCAAACCGCCGGCGGGATGGTCGCAGCCGTAAAGAAATTGGCACTCTGTGCCAACGCGTGGACTCCGGCATCGGTCCGGCCTGATCCGGTAAGATTGACTGATTCACCGGTGAGTTCTTTGATTGCCTTGATGATGACTTCCTGTATGGTCACGCCATTTGGCTGAACCTGCCAACCGCAGTAATTGGTACCCCGGTAACTGATGATGATCTGTATATTTTTCATCCTGATGCTGGTCCTTTATACCGGGAACACTAATGGAATTTGAATCATCGTTGTCAGATAAAGACCGACAATCATTATAACCATCAATACCAGGCTGGCGCTGTCCCGGAATTCAAAGCTTAATTGTTTCATCCGGGTTCTGTTTTCGCCGCCCCGGTAGCAGCGGGCTTCCATGGCGGTAGCTAATTCGTCTGCCCGGCGAAAGGCGGATATAAACAGCGGAATCAAAATCGGGATCAGGTTCTTGGCCCGGGAAATAATGTTGCCCGTTTCAAAATTAGCCCCTCTGGCTTTTTGGGCCTTCATGATTCGCTCGGTTTCTTCCATCAAGGTCGGGATAAAACGCAGCGCAATCGACATCATCATCGCCAATTCATGGGCATATCGCCGGACAAAGGGAACAAAGCGCATGCACCACTCCATCCCATCGGTTAAATCAATCGGTGAGGTGGTCAACGTCATGATACTGGTACCGACCACCAGAAAGATCAGACGCAGCGCCATATAAGTTGCCACTTTCAAACCTTCCAAGGTTACTGTCAGTGGTCCCAGGGTCGCTACCACGGTTCCTGGGGTCATAAACAGATTTAGAACCACCGTCAGCATGATAATCAGGACTAACCCTTTGATCCCGCGGATGATATAACCCACCGGGATTTTAGATAGTAGGGTGATGGTTACCAATATCAGAAATGTGGCCAGATAACCCCACAGATTATTCAAAAAAAACAACATTACAACAAATGCTGTGGTAAACAGTATTTTCGTTCGCGGGTCCAGTTTGTGAATTACCGACCCGGTTGGATAATACTGGCCAATCGTAACATCTTTTAACATTTTATTATCCTCTTATGACTTTGAGAATTTCTTTTTTGGCTGCTTCGACCGTAAAAATGTCTTCTCTAATTTCTGGATATTTTTCTTTCAGCCGCCGCATCAGATAGGTTACTTCCGGTACCGCCAGGCCAATGCTCTCCAAGGTGGTAATTTCGGTAAACACGTGATTGGGGGTATCAAAAAAAACAACTTCTCCTTCATTCATAACCAGTATTTTGTCGACCATTTTGCCAATGTCTTCCATACTATGTGACACCAGAATGACGGTTATTTTTTTCTGATTATGAAGTGATTTGATCTGAGCCAGAATTTCTTCACGGCCCCGGGGATCCAGACCCGCGGTTGGTTCATCAAGAATCAATACCGAAGGTTCCATCGCTAAAACACCGGCAATGGCCACCCGCCGCATCTGTCCGCCTGATAATTCAAAGGGCGACTTATCTTTGATCGCATCAAAATCCAGACCAACCATTTTTATCGATTGCCTGACCCGCTGATCTATTTCGTCCTCACTGAGCCCCTGATTTTTGGGACCAAAAGCAACGTCCTTCTGGACGGTTTCTTCAAACAGCTGGTGTTCCGGATATTGAAAAACCAGACCGATGTGGTGTCTGAGCTGAATCAGTTCAGCTTTTTTTGTTTCAAAGATATCTTTTCCATCAACCAGAACCGTGCCGGAAGTGGGGGTCAATAATCCATTAAGATGCTGAATCAGGGTCGACTTACCAGAACCGGTATGGCCGATAATACCAATAAAGCTGCCATCTTCAATAGTGATGTTGATGTCTTTGAGAGCTTTGAATTCAAAGGGTGAGCCTTCGGAATAGGTATGAGAAAGATTTTTTATTTCTACTGACATAAGGCATTCACCATTTCCTCAATGCTTAAAACATCATCGGCTATTTTAAGTCCTTCACTACGTAGCTCATAAGCCAATTCTGTCATTTGGGGCACATCCAGGCCGATTTCTTTGAGTCGTTTTACCTGTCTGAAGATCGTCCGAGGCTCACCTTCCATGACTACCTTGCCCTTATCCAGCACGATAATCCGATCCGCAGCCACAATTTCTTCCATAAAATGGGTGATATGAATAACAGTCATATCTTTATCCCGGTTGAGCCGTTTGATGGTCTCCATGACTTCCCGCCGCCCGGATGGGTCCAGCATCGCGGTGGGTTCATCAAAAATAATACACTCCGGTTCCATGGCCAGAATGCCGGCGATCGCGATCCGCTGTTTTTGTCCCCCAGATAATTGATGGGGTTTTTGATGAGCGTAGGCCTGCATCTCGACAACTGCCAAAGCCCGGTCCACCCGTTCTCTGATTTCTAAGGGCGGTACACCGAGATTTTCCGGCCCGAAAGCCACATCTTCTTCAACAATGGTAGCGACCAGCTGATTATCGGGATTCTGGAAAACCATCCCTGCAGTCTGACGGATCGTCCATAAGTTTTCGTGGTCCTTGGTATTAAGGCCACTGACAATCACATCACCCTGAGTGGGAAAGATAATCGCATTCAGTAATTTGGAAAGGGTGGATTTCCCCGAACCATTATGTCCGATGATTCCGACAAATTCACCTTTTTCAATATGTAAACTGACTCCGTCCAGAGCTACGACTGACTCGTTTTCGTTATTATGAGGATATGTGAAATAAACATCCCGCACGTCGATCATTCTATTTTTACTTTCAATTGTCACAATTTCACCTTCTTTGGTGTTAATTAATTAACTTTATAATGCAAGAAAGGGATTAAGCGTAAATAACATCTTAATCCCCTGTATGCATCATAAATTATACTAATTCAATTATAGCCATTTCTGCGCCGTCGCCACGACGTGGTCCCACACGATAAATTCGAGTGTATCCACCGTTTCGTTCAGTATATTTAGGTGCTATTTCGTCAAACAATTGTTTTACCACTGCTTCTTGAGTGATATATGAAATTGCCTGTCTTCTGGCATGTAAGTCGCCTCTTTTACCTAAAGTGACCATTTTATCTGCTATTCTTTTAACTTCCTTCGCTCTGGTTACGGTTGTTTCAATTTTACCGTGTTCTAAAAGGGCAGTGGTAAGATTACGCAATAATGCTCTTCTTTGATCAGAGGGACGGCCTAGTTTTCGATATCCCGCCATAGTGTTACTCCTTTGCCTTTTCTTCTTCTTGACTCAAGGACAATCCAATCTCTGCTAGTTTGTGCTTGATTTCATTAAGAGATTTGCGACCGAGGTTACGAACTTTAATCATATCCTCTTCGCTTCGTTGTGTTAATTTTTCAACTGTATCGATGTTCGCTCGTCGCAAGCAGTTACTGGATCTTACTGAAAGTTCCAACTCTTCAATTGACATTTCGCGAATGCGTTCTTTTTCGCTTTCTTCTTTTTCCACCATGATTTCTACTGTGGTTGCATGCTCGGTTAAATTAATGAACAGGTTGAGATGTTCGCTTAAAACCTTAGCAGCTAAAGAAAGAGCTTCTTCCGGGGTTGTCGTTCCATCTGTCCAGATATCAATGGTTAATTTATCAAAGTCAGTAATTTGACCGACCCGAGTGTTTTCCACTAAAAAATTAACTTTGATAATCGGTGAAAAGATTGAATCCATTGGAATGGTTCCAATCGGCATGCCCGGATATTTATTTTTATCTGCCGCCACATAGCCTCGGCCCTTTTCAATACGCATTTCCATGTTTAAGGTTGAACCCTTGGACAAGGTAGCAATGTGCATTTCAGGATTTAGGATGTCGACGTCAGAGTCTGCGACGATATCACCAGCTGTGATTTCGCCTTCTTCTGATGCTTCAATGTAAATAACTTTAGGCTCATCGGTGTAGATTTCCGCCGCCAGACCTTTGAGATTCAGGAGGATTTCAATAACATCCTCTTTTACCCCTGGAATGGTTGAGAATTCGTGCAATACGCCTTCAATTTTTACTGATGTGACTGCCACGCCCGGCAGGGATGACAGCATTATTCTTCTCAGACTGTTACCTAGAGTGGTTCCATATCCCCGTTCTAAAGGTTCAATGACAAACCGCCCGTAGGTTTCATCGTCTTTCTTATCAACAATTTCGATGACTGGTTTCTCGAATTCGATCATTTATCAGACCCTCCTACTTATTTATAATCCATACATTAACATGAGGGTTAATTGGTTCCCGAACATGTAGCCTATTTAGAATACAATTCAACAATAAGATGTTCAGCAATTTCGACATCTAAGTCTTCTACTGCCGGTCTGCCAATGACTTTTCCTGATAGTGTTTCAACATCTTTAGACAACCATGGTGCAACGGTTCTATTTTCAGTCACTTCTAAAATGTCTTTGAATTTCTGAGATTTTTTGCTTTTTGGTCGAACTTCAACCACATCGCCTTCTTTCATGATGTAAGAAGGGATATTTAATTTCTTGCCGTTGATCAGGAAATGTTCATGATCAACCAGTTGACGAGCTTCTTTTCGGGAAGTTGCCAAACCCAGTCGATATACAACATTATCCAAACGTGATTCCAAATGAATCAACAGGTTATGTCCGGTAATACCTTTTTGCTTTTCAGCAATTTCAAAGTAACCACGGAATTGTTTTTCAAGCACACCGTAAATACGTTTTGCTTTTTGTTTTTCTCGTAATTGCAGGCCGTATTCAGATAATTTTGTTCTTCTTTTACCATGTTGGCCTGGTGGTGTTGGACGTCTTTCGAACGCACATTTATTAGTTGAATAACAACGTTCTCCCTTTAGGTACAGTTTTGTACCTTCACGTCTACATTGTCGGCATGATGCTTCTATATTTCTTGACATAATTTTCGCCCTCCTATTATACTCGTCGTCGCTTAGGTGGTCGACAACCGTTATGTGGAATAGGCGTAACATCGCGGATCAGGGTAATTTCCAATCCAGCCGCCTGTAAGGCTCGAATAGCTGCCTCACGTCCGGAACCAGGGCCTTTGACTAAAACTTCTACGCTTTTAAGTCCATGCTCCATGGCCGCTTTTGCTGCTTCTTCTGCTGCCATTTGAGAAGCAAAAGGAGTGCTTTTTCGCGATCCTTTAAAACCTAATCCACCAGAACTTGCCCATGAAAGAGCATTTCCTGACATATCTGTAATGGTAACAATCGTATTGTTGAAAGAAGATTGAATATGGGCCTGGCCACGTTCGATATTCTTTTTGACTTTTTTTACTTTTCTTCGTGCTTTTTTAACTGCCATTCTTTAGCCCTCCTTATTTCTTTTTACTTACGAGACGTTTAGGACCTTTTCTTGTTCTGGCATTAGTTTTAGTCTTTTGCCCTCTAACAGGAAGTCCTCGACGATGACGTAATCCTCTATAAGATCCAATTTCTATCAGTCGTTTAATGTTTAAGTTGACTTCTCTACGAAGGTCACCTTCAACGGTGTATTTATCAATCGTATTTCTTAGATCATTCACTTCTGTCTCAGTAAGATCTTTAACTCTGGTATCTGGATTGATATTTAAAGTTTTTAAGATTTCTAATGATGTTGAATGACCGATACCATAAATATAAGTTAATCCAATTTCGACCCGCTTATCTCGGGGCAAATCGACTCCGGCAATTCTTGCCATAGGGTGTGTACCTCCTAAATTGTTTTCTAAATACTGGTGAGTCAATCAAGTTAGTGACGTAACTGATTCATCCCAGGGTGTTTTTATATCATGAACATGACTAAAATTGCCGCGGTCATGTTCTTTTTTTCTGGACTCGACGGTTCAACCTTGTTTTTGTTTGTGTTTTGGATTTTCGCAAATGACCATAACACGACCATTTCTCTTAATAATTTTGCATTTTTCGCAAATCGGTTTTACTGATGGTCTAACTTTCATTTGAATGCCTCCTTTATGATTTCCCTTTTCCACGCCATACGATACGCCCGCGGGTCAAATCATATGGGGATAATTCAACAACTACCTTATCTCCCGGTAAAATTCTTATATAATTCATGCGAAGTTTTCCCGAAATATGTGCAGTTATCTGATGCCCATTTTCCAATTCAACTAAGAAAATAGTGTTTGGTAATGACTCAATAACTGAGCCTTCTACTTCGATAACATCTTTTTTGGCCATTGATCAAACCTCCTCACGATTCTCATCCCCAACACCATCAGGCATGTGATAGGACTCGAGTATTTTTCTTATCTCAGCGTTAGTTATCTTTTTTCCATTTAATATTTTATCACGAATATCTGTGGCTATGTGATTCGTCTTCGCCAAGTGTTTGACCTTTTTTTTCTTTGGATTACTCACTTTTCGAAGCTTTCCATTCGAAACATAGGTGAAATGGTCGTTCACCACTTCAATAACCACCATAAACTGACCTTTATCCCGGCCAGCTGTAGAACGAACCACTTGTCCAACTATAAATTCATTCATCCAACCACCAACTTAAATCACAGTCAAGAGTTCCGGATCACCGGTTCCGGTAATCAGAATGGTGTGCTCATAATGTGAAGAGAGCTTACCATCTGTAGTTACCACCGTCCATCCATCTTTTAGTGTAACGACGTCGAAGGTTCCCGCATTCACCATTGGTTCGATGGCCAAGGTCATTCCCTGCCGTAGCCGGGGACCTCGCCCCTTTGGTCCATAGTTGGGAATCGGTGGATCTTCATGCATTTGCTTACCGACACCATGTCCGACATAGTCGCGAACAACAGAAAAACCGTTGTCCTCAACATACTTCTGAATGGCATTCGATATATCTGACAAGCGAAAGCCATCCTTTGCATAGGCAATGCCTTTATAAAAGGATTCCCGGGTGACTTTGATGAGTCTTTCAGCTTCTTCAGAAATGTTACCTACTCCGTGGGTAACAGCAGCATCGCCAACGTAGCCTTTATATGTAGCTCCGATGTCGATGCTAATGATGTCGCCATCCAGTAATCGGCGTTTTTCAGGAATCCCATGGACAACCACTTCATTAATTGAAGCACAGATTGAGTTTGGAAATCCGCCATAGCCTTTAAATGTTGGAATCGCTCCTGCATCACGAATGTATTGTTCAACTGCATGATCAAGTTCTTGTGTTGTTACCCCAGGTTTGATCATTTCGCCAACTAAGGCGTGGGCGCCTGCCACAATCTTTCCGGCTTGACGCATCAGATCAATTTCCTTTTGGGACTTTATGGTTATCATCTTTAATTAACTCCACTTAGGATTTTTTCAATATTATCAAAGACGTCGTTCATATGTTGCAATCCATTAATATTGATGATCTTTTGTTTGTCTTCATAAAATTCGATTAATGGTTCGGTCTGATCCTGATAAACTTGAATTCGTTTCTTAACTGTCTCAACTTTGTCGTCTTCCCGTTGGTATAATGGTGTTCCATCTAAATCACAGACACCCTCAACCTTTGGTTTGCTGTACTTGATATGATAGGTTGCATGACAGGTCGGACAGATCCGTCGGCCTGATACCCGTTCAATTAAAATATCGAATGGTACATCAAGATTAATTGCAAAATCTAACTCACAATCGCGCTTGGCATTGATTCGACATAAGGCTTCAGCCTGATCCACCGTTCGTGGAAATCCGTCTAGCAAATAACCATAATCGGCTGCCAGTACATCATCATGGGTCAAACGGTCTTCAACCATATCAATTACTAAATCATCGGGTACCAAAAGGCCTTGTGCCATATACTCTTTTGCTTTTTTGCCTAGTGGTGTGTCCTTGCTCATGTTTTCTCTAAAGAGATCGCCGGTTGAAATATGTGGGATATTATAGGTTTCGCAAATGCGCTTAGCCTGTGTCCCTTTACCTGCTCCCGGAGGTCCTAATAATACAATTCTCATTTTTCACTTAACTCCAGTTCATTTTAAGATTTTAAAAATCCCTGATGGTGTCTCATCATCATTTCTGCTTCAATCTGTTTAACCGTTTCAAGGGCTACCCCAACGACAATCAGCAAACTTGTTCCGCCGAATTGAAGATTGACACCCATAAAATTACCTACAAAAATAGGAATAACAGCAATGATCGCTAAGAAGACGCCACCAAATAATGTTAATCGGTTCATAATTCTCGACAAGTACTCTACGGTTGGTTTTCCAGGTCTGATCCCAGGAATATAACCGCCTTGTTTCTTAATATTTTCTGCGATATCAAACGGATTAAATGTTACAGCTGTATAGAAATAGGTAAACGCAATTATTAGTGTGATGTAAATAATATTAGTAAGCCAGGATCCCCAGGCTAAATATGTTGAAATAAAATTTGCAAAGGCAGATGTTGGGAAAAAGCTTGCAATTGTGGCCGGAAATAAGGTTAATGAACTGGCAAAGATTACCGGAATAACGCCTGCCATATTCACTCGCATCGGAATGTGAGTGGTTTGTCCACCATACATTTTTCTGCCAACAACTCGCTTTGCATATTGAACCGGGATGCGTCGCTGTCCTTCCTGCACTGCCACGACACCAAACACAACCACAACAATGAAGACAAGAAATACGATCAATGTGATAATATTTAATGTTCCAATGGTTAGATATTGATACATTTGGCCAATCGCAGATGGGATCCGGGAAATAATACTGATGAAGATAATCAGCGAGATACCGTTACCGATACCATTTTCGGTGATTTGTTCACCCAGATACATTAGAAACGCCGTCCCTGCGGTAATACATAAAACAACAGTAAATACGGTAAATGGTGTTTTATCAATTAGCAAATCACCGAAGGATAAGCTCATTCCCAGAGCCTGAATCAACGCCAGAATGATGGTCAGGTAACGGGTATACTGAGCCAGTTTTTTCCGTCCCTCTTCTCCTTCTTTTTGAAGCGCTTCCAGAGCAGGAATGGCAAATGCTAAAAGGTTCATGATAATTGATGCATTAATATACGGCGTGATACTCATAGCAAAAATAGTGAAATTACCAAAGTTACCACCGGATATAATATCAAACAGACCAAAAATCCCACTATCATTGACGAGTTGGCTTAACTGTTCGGTATCAATAAATGGAACCGGTATGAAGGATCCCAGCCGATATACAAACAGCAGTGCTAACGTAATTATTATCTTTCGTCGTAGATCAGGAATTTTCCAAGCATCCTTCAAGGTAGAGACCATACTAGATCACCTCTACCTTTCCTCCTGCAGCGAGAATTTTCTCCTCAGCTGATTTGCTGATTTTATGTGCTTTGATGGTAAATGCCTTTTCAACTTCTCCGTTTCCAAGGATTTTCAGGCCATCGTTTAATTTGCGGACGAATCCGTATTCCATCAATAGTTCTGGAGTAATCACTGTGTTTGCATCAAATGCATTCAGTTCTCCCACATTAACTATTGCAAAAGTTTTTTTGAATCGAGCGTTTGAAAAACCACGTTTTGGTAATCGACGTGCCAATGGCATTTGTCCACCTTCAAAACCTGGTCGAACACCACCACCGGAACGTGATTTTTGTCCATCTTGTCCACGACCAGCTGTTTTTCCAAGACCAGAACCAGTACCGCGTCCTTTTCTCTTGGGTGCCTTTTTTGAACCTGGGGCTGGACTTAAAGTATGTAACTTCATATTGACACCTCCTATACTTCTTTTACTTCGAGCATGAAGTCTGTTATATGAATCATGCCACGAATCTGAGGTGTATCATTATGAGTTACGGTCTGGCCAATTTTCTTCAGGCCTAAAGCTTGGATGGTTGCCCGTTGTTTCGGGTTACGACCAATTAAACTTTTCTTGAGTGTAATTTCTAATTGCTTAGCCATAATGATTCCTCCTAATCTAAGATTTCTTCAGGTTTTTTACCGCGTTTTGCTGCTACTTCTTCAAGTGTAGTCAGTTCAGCAAGGCCTGCCATTGTAGCATTAACCATGTTACGGGCATTGTTTGATCCTAAAGATTTAGTACGAATATCTCTGATACCAGCTAATTCCAATACCGCACGGACAGGTCCGCCAGCAATAACTCCAGTACCTTTTCCGGCAGGTTTCAGTAATACATGACCTGCGCCAGCTTCACCATTGACTAAGTGAGGAATGGTTGTTCCAACCATTGGCACTTTGATTAATGATTTTTTTGCTGCATCGATACCTTTACGAATCGCATCTGGAATTTCCATCGCTTTTCCTTTACCGACGCCAACATGACCGTTTTCGTCTCCAACAATCACAAGACAGCTGAATCTGAAGTTACGACCACCTTTAACAACCTTAGTTACACGGTTGATGGCAACGACTTTTTCCTTCAAATCTAATGTACTTGGATCGATTTTTTTGTTTTGCATCAAATGACCTCCTTTACTTAGAATTTCAGGCCGGCTTCACGAGCGCCGTCAGCCAATTCTTTTACTCTACCATGATATACGTAACCGCCTCTATCAAAAACAACTGCTTCGATGCCTTTTTCAAGTGCACGTTTGGCAATTGCCTGACCTACGGCTTTAGCTGCTGCTTTATCTCCACCTTTTGACAGCTGACCTTTAAGATCAGAGTCATTGGAAGAAGCAGAAACCAATGTGATACCTTTAGTATCATCTATAATTTGAGCATAAATGTTTTTATTACTTCTAAATACGTTTAAGCGTGGTCTCATTTCAGTTCCGGAAACTTTGTTTCGGACCCGATAGTGGCGTGCGATACGTATTTTGTTTTTAATGGGTTTCTTAATCATCGAGTTTTACTCCCTTCATCATCTTTGACGGGCTAGCAGGTTATTTACCTGTTTTACCTTCTTTACGTCGAATTACTTCGTCAGAATATCGTACGCCATGACCCTTGTAAGGTTCTGGTGGGCGTTTTGCTCGAATATTGGCGGCATGTGCGCCAACGGCTTCTTTGCTAATGCCTTTGATTACGACTTTAGTATTTGTTTCTGGAACTGCTTCTACGCCTTCAGGATCTTCCATCTCAACAGGATGTGAGTACCCTAAATTCATAACTAACTTGGTTCCTTTTTTTTCTGCTCTATATCCTACTCCACTGATTTCCAGGGTTCTTGTAAAGCCGGTGCTGACACCAGTAACCATGTTTTGAATTAAAGCGCGGGTTAAACCGTGAAGCGATTTATGCAGCTTACTTTCAGATGGTCGGGTGACAACGACTTCGCTATCTTGGACATCGATGATGACATCAGGATGAAAAGTTCTAACTAGTTGTCCTAATGGACCTTTGACTGTCAAAGTCTGACCGTCTTTTTTAATGTCGACTCCTGGGAGGATTGCAACAGGTGCTTTTCCTACTCTTGACATCTTTTTACCTCCTGTCTTAATTTGTTACCAAACGTAACATATCACTTCGCCGCCAACGCCGGCTTTTCTTGCTTTTTTATCTGTCATTACGCCTTTTGATGTAGAAACGATGGCAATGCCAAGGCCGTTTAATACCTTTGGCACATCGTCTTTACCGGCATATACTCTTAAACCTGGTTTGGAGATTCTTTTGATGCCTGCAACGACACGACTTTTGTTTTCTCCGTATTTGAGTGTAATTTTAATTACGCCTTGCTTTTCATCGGCAATGTAATCAACTTTAGTAATATAACCTTCTTCTAAAAGAATTTGAGCAATTGCTTTCTTTTCTTTTGAAGCAGGCATCTCAACTGTTTTATGACCTGCATCATTTGCATTTCTGATGCGTGTTAACATATCCGCAATAGGATCAGTCATAACCATACTCGGTACCTCCTTTTCTTTGCCAGTTTGTTTTTACCAGCTTGCTTTTCTTACGCCAGGGATTTCGCCTTTATATGCTAATTCTCGGAAACATATACGACAAATGCCAAATTTCTGTAAAACAGAATGTGGTCGACCACAAATTCGACAGCGTGTATACGCCTGAGTTGAATATTTTGCTTTGCGTTGTTGTTTTTCCTTCATCGCTTTTTTTGCCACTGTACCGTCCTCCTTATGCTCTACTGAATGGAATGCCAAGCAGTCTTAACAGTTCGTGAGCTTCTTCATCTGTATTTGCCGTTGTGACAAACATGATATCCATGCCTCGGACTTGTTCAACCTTGTCATAATCAATTTCAGGGAAAATGAGCTGTTCTTTTATACCAAAAGCATAATTACCACGTCCATCAAAGGATTTGTTGGACAAACCTCTGAAGTCACGTACTCGAGGAAGGGCAACGTTGAATAACTTATCGGTAAATTCGTACATACGATCACTTCTCAAAGTTACTTTCGCTCCAATGTTCATGCCTTCTCGGACTTTAAAGTTGGCAACTGACTTTTTCGCCTTTGTTATTACTGGTCGTTGACCGGCAATAATTCCAAGGTCGATCACTGCGGCTTCTAAAGCTTTAGAGTTGTCTTTGCAATCTCCTAAACCCATGTTGAGCACAACTTTTTCAAGTTTAGGAACTTCCATGATGTTTTTATATTGAAATTTTTCCATCATTGCTGGAATTACTTCAGTTAAATATTTATCTTTTAATCTGGGCATATTGGTCCTCCTTCCCGAAATTAATTATTAAATGTTTCATTACATTTTTTACAAAATCTGACTTTTTTTCCGTCATTTAAAACTTTATGTCCGGTTCTTACACCCTTATCACATTTTGCACAGTAGAGTAACACGTTAGAGGCTTCAAGTGCGCCTTCTTGTCGAATTATTCCACCCTGTTGCATTTGCTGTGTTGGTTTCTGGTGTTTAGTAACCATGTTTACATTTTCCACAAGGACTTTTCCATCTTTAGGATAAGACTGAATCACTTTTCCTTTTTTTCCTTTGTCCTTACCGGAAATTACCATTACGATATCATCTTTTTTAATATGCATCTTTCATTTCCTCCTTAAAGTACTTCAGGAGCCAAAGATACGATTTTCATGTATTTCTTGTCCCTTAACTCTCTTGCGACAGGTCCAAAAATACGTGTACCTTTTGGGTTTTTATCATCTTTTATAAGAACCGCTGCATTCTGGTCGAATTTGATGTAACTTCCATCGTCTCTTCTAATTCCGCTCTTTGTTCTAACGACAACGGCTTTAACAACGTCGCCTTTTTTAACATCGCCACCGGGTGCAGCACTTTTAACAGCACACACGATAATGTCTCCGATATTTGCATATCGACGACCGGAACCACCAAGAACTCGGATGCACAGTAATTCCTTTGCACCGGTATTATCTGCTACTTTCAGTCTCGTTTCTTGTTGAATCATCCGAAATACCTCCTTCCGCACATTGACTTATAGTGCTTTTTCTACGATTTCTACTAATCTCCAGCGTTTGTCTTTGCTGAGTGGTCTTGTTTCCATTATTTTAACGGTATCACCGATATTACATTCGTTTTGTTCGTCATGGGCTTTGAACTTTACAGTGTGTTTCACTCGTTTTGAGTAAAGTGGATGTTTTACAAAACTTTCGACAGCCACAACAATGGTTTTTTCCATTTTATCGCTGGTCACTTTACCGATTCGAGTTTTTCTGTAACCTCTTTCTTCCATAAGCTAAACCTCCTTATCTATTGGTTTATTATGCTTCATCCGACTTCATGGCACGTTCTTGCATAATTGTTTTGATCCGTGCATAAGTCTTCTTAACTTCTTTAATCCGCATTGGGTTTTCCAACTGACCTGTAGCATGTTGAAATCTGAGGTTGAATAATTCTTCCTTCAGATCACCCAGCTTAGCTTCAAGTTCGATTGTTGTTAATTCTCTTAATTCACTTGGTTTCATGCTTCATCACCCACTTCTTGTGCTTCCTGATCTTTACGAGTGATAAATTTAGTTTTGATCGGTAATTTATGTTGAGCAAGACGCATGGCTTCCCGAGCTACTTCCTCAGAAATTCCGGCAATCTCAAACATTACTCTACCTGGTTTTACCACTGCAACCCAATACTCTGGAGAACCTTTACCGGAACCCATTCGAGTTTCTGCTGGCTTTTGTGTCACAGGTTTATCTGGGAATATTTTAATCCAAACCTGGCCACCTCTTTTAATATATCTGGTCATAGCAATACGGGCAGCTTCGATCTGATTAGCAGTAATCCATGCTGGCTCCAATGCTTGAATAGCGAAATCTCCGTAAGTGATTTTGTTACCACGAAGAGCTTTTCCTTTCATACGACCTCTATGTTGTTTTCTACGTTTTACACGTTTAGGCATTAACATATGCGTTGGCCTCCTCTCTTAGTTTTCTGTCCTGTTAGTAGGAGCTTTTCGGCGTGGTGCGCTTTTTTTAGCTTTAGCGTCATCTTCAGCAGCTACCGCCAAAACATCTTCACGTCCAGTTAAAATTTCGCCTTTGTTGACCCAAACTTTTACACCTAGTTTGCCATAGGTGGTATCAGCTTCGGCAAAGCCATAGCTAATATCAGCTCGGAGGGTTTGAAGTGGAACCTGGCCTTGGGCGTAATGTTCGTTACGTGCCATTTCCGCTCCGTTTAAACGGCCTGCAACAGCAGTTTTAATTCCCTTAGCGCCAGCTCGCATGGTTCTCTGCATGGTTTGTTTCATTGCTCGTCGGAAAGAAATTCGTCGTTCCAGCTGCGCTGCAATGTTTTCTGCCACTAATTGAGCATCCATATCAACGTTTTTAACTTCAACGATGTTGATAAAAACGGTTTTCTTGGTCATTTTTTCAAGTTCAAGACGTAACGCATCGATACCTGCACCACCACGACCAATAATCATACCTGGTTTTGCTGTATAGATATGAATCTTTACCTTGTTACCAAAACGTTCGATGACAATCTTAGAAATGCCCGCCTGGTATTGATTTACTTTTATATATTTACGAATATCATAATCTTCAATTAAACAATCTGCAAAATCTTTGTTGTTAGCAAACCACTTTGCATTCCAGTCCTTAATAACGCCAACTCTTAATCCGTGAGGATTGACTTTTTGACCCATCTATGCCCTCCTTACTCTTTTTCTTTTAATACGGCTGTAATATGAGACGATCTTTTTCGAATAATTGTTGCACGTCCCTGTGCACCCGCTCTGAATCGTTTTAGTGTTGGACCCTGATTTGCATAAATCTGATCGATATATAAGTTTTCAGGATTCATGTTAAAATTATTTTCAGCATTTGCTAAAGCAGATTTTACAACTTTGTCAATTATTTTAGCTGCTTTATTTGGTGTTAATGCTAGAATACTTAATGCTTCTCCAAGACTTTTGCCTCGAATTAAATCAGCCACTAACTTAGCCTTTCTGGATGAAACACGTACATATTTAGCTGTCGCTCTTGCTTCCATTCGTATACCTCCTTCTGGCTATCTTAATTTAGATTTCTTTTCTCCAGCATGACCTCTAAAGGTTCTGGTTGGTGCAAACTCTCCTAGTTTGTGTCCTACCATATCCTCGGTAACATAAACTGGAACATGTTTTCTGCCATCATGAACTGCGATGGTGTGTCCTACCATTTGTGGGAAAAGTGTAGAGCTTCTAGACCAGGTCTTCAGCACATTCTTTTCACCTTTTTCGTTCATAGCTTCTATGCGTTTAAGTAACTTTTCGTCAACATAAGGTCCTTTTTTAAGTGATCTACCCATTGTTCAACCTCCTCTCGGTTCGTTATCTTATCTGGTTGAGTGATTATTTTTGATTTCTCGTTCTTACGATATATTTATCGGAAGGTTTGTTTTTCTTACGTGTTTTATAACCAAGTGCTGGTTTACCCCAAGGTGTAACAGGGCCAGAACGTCCAATTGGAGCACGTCCTTCACCACCACCGTGTGGATGGTCATTCGGATTCATTACTGAACCACGGACAGTTGGGCGGATACCCATGTGACGTTTACGACCGGCTTTACCGATTCGAACATTCTGATGATCCAGGTTTCCGACTTGGCCAATGGTTGCTCGACATTCAATTCGAACAAGTCTCATTTCGCCTGAAGGTAATCGCAGGGTTGCGTAATTTCCTTCTTTAGCCATCAGCTGAGCGCTAGCTCCGGCTGAACGAACCATTTGTGCACCTTTTCCGTTTTTCAGTTCGACACAGTGGACAGTTGTACCAACGGGAATGTTTTTAAGTGGTAAACAGTTACCAATGGTAATATCTGATTCTGGTCCAGAGAAAATAACATCTCCAACCTTTAATTTTAACGGTGCAATAATATAACGTTTTTCACCATCTGCATAGTGAACAAGTGCTATATTTGAGCTTCGGTTTGGATCGTATTCAATTCCGGCAATTTTTCCTGGAATGTTATCTTTATTTCTTTTAAAGTCAATAATTCTGTATTTTCTTTTAGCTCCACCACCATGATGTCTTACGGTAATGCGTCCATATGCATTACGACCAGCATGTTTTTTAAGTGGCTTCAATAAGGATTTCTCAGGCTCATGCTTGGTGATTTCCTCGAATGTATTGACGCTCATATTTCTACGTCCTGGGGACGTTGGTTTATACTTTCTAATACCCATTAATCGCTACCTCCTTTTTTTGTATGCTTCTCGGGTTGTAGTCTCGTTTGTTTGCTTATACGCCTTCGAAGAATTGGATACCCTTACTTCCGGGTGTTAATTTCACGATTGCTTTTTTCCAATCTGATCTTCGACCAACGAAACGTCCGGTTCTTTTCAGTTTGCCCTTCATATTCATGGTGCTCACTTTTTCGACTTGAACACCAAAGATGACTTCAACAGCATTCTTGATTTCAATTTTATTCGCTCTTTTATCCACTTTGAATGTGAATTTTTTTTCTTCGGCATCGGCCATACTACGTTCGGTAATAATTGGCTTGATAATAATATCGCGAGGATTTTTCATTATGCGTATACCTCCTCAATTTTTTGTAATGCTTCCTGAGTCATGATCAACACGTCATACTTTAACATATCATATACGTTTAATTCGTTGACAGTAGTTGTTGCAACTTTTGGAATATTGTTTGCGGAACGGATAATTGCTTCGTTGTTATCTGGTAGTACAATCAAGGCTTTTTGAGCATTGATATTGTTCAGCACGGCAATCATTTCTTTGGTTTTTGGAGCATCCATCACCAATTGATTTAATACGCGAAGTTCGTTATCCTGAGCCTTTGCTGAAAATACAGATTTCATAGCTAAAGCTTTAACTTTTTTGTTAACCTTTTTGCTATAATCTCTTGATTTTGGTGCAAAGATCACACCGCCGCCCTTCCATAATGGAGATCGGATGGTACCGGCACGAGCCCGGCCTGTTCCTTTTTGTCTCCAGGGTTTACGACCACCGCCACGGACTTCTGATCGAGTCAAGGCGGAACGCGTTCCCTGTCGTCTATTTGCAAGTAGTGCTACTACTACTTCATGTACTACGTGTTCGTTGGGTTCGATTCCGAAGATTGCTTCGCTTAATTCGACATCACCAACAACATTTCCTTTTACATCTAAAACGTCAATTTTAGGCATTTGATTTCCTCCTTTCAGGCTTGATTTTTTTATGCTTTAACACTGCTTTTAATTGTAATAAGTGCTCCTCTAATGCCTGGTACCGCACCCTTGATTAAGAGCACATTGTTTTCAGCATCGACTTTAACAACTTCCAAATTAACTGCAGTTACATTTTTGTTCCCCATTTGGCCAGGAAGTTTCTTGCCTTTGAATACTCTTGAAGGCGAAGAAGATGCTCCCATGGAACCTGGTCTTCGGTGATACTTGGAACCATGAGCCATCGGTCCTCTGGATTGGTTATGTCGTTTAATAACCCCCTGGAATCCCTTACCTTTTGATGTTCCTGAAATATCAACTCGTTCACCAGCTTCAAACACATCAGCCTGAATTAATTGACCGGTTTCATAACTTGCATAGTCATCAAGTTTGAATTCCCGGATTACTTTTTTATACTCAACACTGTTTTTGTCATAGTGGCCTTTTAATGGCTTTGTCATTCGACGTTCTTTAACTTCGCCAAAAGCCAATTGTAGTGCTTCGTATCCATCAGTTTCGATGGTTTTCTTTTGAAGCACAACGCAAGGTCCTGCTTCAACCACGGTAACTGGAATGACAGTTCCGTTGTCTGTGAAAATCTGGGTCATTCCAATTTTTCGTCCGATAATCGCTTTTTTCATTATTTCCTCCTAAATATCATTGGATTGCTGTGCAATCATAATACCAATGGGGTCTATAGTTTGATTTCTATATCAACGCCTGCTGGTAAGTTCAATCGCATTAATGCGTCTACGGTTTTTGGTGTTGGGTTTAAAATGTCAATTAACCGTTTGTGTGTGCGCATTTCAAATTGCTCTCTGGAATCCTTATACTTGTGCACTGCTCGAAGAATCGTGATGATTTCTTTGTCTGTTGGCAGTGGCACCGGACCAGATACGCTCGCACCTGTTCTCTTTGCTGTTTCAACAATTCGTTCAGCAGATTGATCCAAAAGTTTGTGATCAAACGCTTTTAATCTGATTCTGATTTTTTGTTTTGCCATACCTAAATTTTACCTCCTTATCAATTTTTACTCGTCATTTAGGTACTCCAACCACTCGTCAACCCATCCGGGTGTTTCATCATTATTTTTTTTCGCAAAATGACGAATCATTTTGCAAAATTCACATGATTTTAAGCGGTTGTCGTCCGATTCAAAGATCGTGACATACTCCATGAGAAAAACCTGCCTAAGGCGACAGCAACCTCTCACTTCATCGCAGTGTGTCAACCTTTCACATTATACAAGAAAAAAACGCCTTTGGCAAGCGTTTTTTCACATTTTACAATAATTTTCAGTTTTATTTTTTTCTTACTTCAAAATCTCTTCCGCCGGTGCGTCCAGAAAGTAAATTCCCGTTCCCTGGAGACCTAAATGGGCCGCCAACACACAGCCAATCGGGACGGGTTCGATATTCTTAACCCCCATCAGACGAAGCGCCGTTTCGTACACTTCGACCGGCTTCATTGAGCCCGTATAGGCAATACCAACATTCTGGTCCAGATAACCGACAATATTTTCTGCTGTTTTGTCAATAATGGTCTGCTGCGCTTTTTTTGTCCCCCGGGACTTACCGATAATTTTCAGTTCCCCTTCATCCACCGAAACGATCGGATGAATCTTCAGGAACCCGCCAACGACCGCTGTCCCTTTTGATACCCGACCACCCATATAGAGCCAGTTTAGATCTTCAATACTAAAATAGAAATGGGCATGGGGAATAAATTCGACCGCCGCAGCGGCCAGATAGTCGAGATCTTTTCCTTGCTCAATCAATTTTAGCAGTTCCACTGCGATCAAACCAATGCTGCCGCCGCTGTGGAGACTGTCGACGATCCGGCATTTGAAATCGGGGTATTTTTCCATCACATCTTTCAGGATCAGACAAGAGGTTTCATAGCTCCCTGATAGTTTTGACGTAAATGCCAGATAGAGGCATTCGACATTATTTTTTGCACAATCTTCAAAATAATCCATGAAGTCCCCCGGATTCACCTGGGACGTGGTCGGGACAATTCCCTGCTCCATAAATTTATTCATGCCGTCCAGATCAATTTCCCGCTTATCCCGATAGGCGACGCCTTCAATAATTACATTCAGCGAAACCATATCCAGATTGGGGTGATTTACATAATCTTTTGGCAGATCGCACATACTGTCAACTAAGAGTCTAATCATTTCTCACTTCTTTCCAATTGCTGCCAGCAATTTTCAACTTATCGATGCAAATTATTGCTTTCTTCAAAGTTGTATTCTATCACTTTTTTAAAATCTTAACAATATCCAAGTAAAAAAACCGCCCTAATCAGGACGGTTAATTCTTTATTTAATACTTAATATTTTGCGAAGCAAAATATTAATCTTCTAACATTTTGGCTACAACACCAGAACCAACGGTACGGCCGCCTTCACGAATAGCGAAACGTAAACCTTCTTCGATCGCAATTGGAGTGATCAGGGTGATTTCCATTTGTACGTTATCGCCAGGCATTACCATTTCTACGCCTTCTGGTAATTTGATGATACCAG
>NZ_JBDODG010000045.1:0-87603 GCF_039830195.1 Acetobacterium sp.
GGAATAATTTGATTAAATCAGGACTGTTTTGACACTTATAATTTGACAATTAACAGCAGGACGAAACAGGAAACCGTGTTGGTTACTCTTTATTATAAATAACTCGCAACATGTTCGCAAAAACACTCGTTAAGAGTGTTTTTTAGTTGCAGTGACTGGCAGAGAGTCAAGATAACACCTGAACGTCTCGCACTCAAATGATCTTCTTTCACAAAAACATCTTAAAGTTTATTAAGTTGCCGGATAGAACTGGAAAAGATATAATAAAACAAAACCCGATTTGACGTTGGGTGACAAGAGAAATAGGGGTACAAAGAATATGGAAAGTTTACCAGTAGTGGTTCTTGTTGATTCTAATAGTGTGGTGAAAGAACGGATCAGAAGAATCTTGTCCGATAAAAATCAGTTTTCAATTAAATACCCGAACTTCAGAAGCAAGAAACCTGGAAACCCTTATATCTCAGTTAGTGTCAGAAGGTGTCGAACCGGTTGATTGTTAAACGGCTCCAGTAACATTCGGTTAATAAGGAAAACACCGTGATGAAGTCGATTTAAGTTAACGATGCAGCCGATCATAAAAGAATAACAGAAGAGCAGGAGTAGCGATGATAAAACGAATTAAAAACATCAAAGGAGTCGGAAAACGAGTCAGAGATATCAATGTTTTATTGAACCGCGAAGGGTTTTATCTACCCTGGAATGATAAGCAGATAGAATTGTACTTCAGAAGTTTGAGACAAGAAATGACAACTGCCGACTGGAATGATGAAGAAGGCAATAAAGTCAGATTGATTTTTACACCTCAGACTATCAAAGAGGACGGTTATGAAACAACCATTAACGTTATTGAGGTCGAATACTACACCATCGAGCAGATCGTCGAACAGATCCGCAGACATCTTCATGCCCAAAAGAAATAATCATTAAAAATTCAGAAACGCCGTGGAACAAAGGCGAAATAAAAAGGATAACGACAATGACTGACTACATTGAACTAATTGCCAGCTTCACCAAGAATGACTTTATCTTAGACTATGAAGCGGTGGTAAAAAAAGGGTTTACCGAAGACAAACGACAGTTTGAGCAGGCATGGCAAGCCCAATTCAGAGCGAACAAGGATCAGACTCTTTTTTATTTTGGATTTCTCAGCAATCTGGATTTTCTTTCGCCAACGATGGCCTTTATTCATCGGATCAGTGTGGAATTTTTACAGAAAATCGCCAAACAGCCTGACCTGGAGTTTTCCCGGGAAAATGTGGAGTTAAGCCTGACCTCGGACGAAATCGAAGATATTCGCAAAATAATCCCCTTTGGAAACGGGATGGCACATGTTAATGAAGGCTGGATCATCGGTATCTGGGAGCGCCTCACTCATGTCTACGGGGAAGCGATTAAAGCCTATCCGGGCACTGTGGCGGCGTTTTTAACCGAGCACCATGCCGGAATTAATGTGGCTGGGCGGATCTTTTTTCATCTGGTCGAAAATAGCGAAGACGAACGCTATCCCTTTGCTTTTCTGGCCACTTATTCCACTAAACCCGAGGATGGTAAAAAAGCGGTGCATACGCCCCTGAAAAACGCCTTGCGGGAATATCAAAATCAGCCCGAAATGCTCATTCAATTACTCTCTACCGTCAGTCGGGTGGCCGGTGTCAGTGGGTTTATTTCAGACCTGATGGAAAGTGGAGAACTGTTTTTGCCACTGAAACTGACCGCCCGGGATGCCACTGTCTTCTTAACGGAGATCCCCCTTTACGAAGAAGCCGGGATCATGTGTCGAATCCCCAACTGGTGGCGCAAGCAAACCAATCAGTTAAGGCTCAACCTGACTGTGGGGGAAAAGGAACCGGCAAAGGTAGGGATGGATGCTATTTTGTCCTTTAAAGCTAACCTCTTGTTCGGAGATTCCGCTATTTCCAAAGCAGAAGTCCAGGCGCTTCTGGCAGAAACCCAGGGACTGGCTCTGATCAAAGGAAAATGGGTGGAAATCAATCACGACCAGCTGCAAGCGGCTTTGGCGGCTTTGTCAAAAGCCGAGGCGCTGGCAGATCAACAAGAACTGACCCTGGCTCAGGCCATGCGACTGGAACTCGGCTCGGAAGAACTGATGGGGATCCCGACAACGGGGATGGAGATCCATGTATCGACAGGAGACTGGCTTCGTCAGGTGAAGGAAACCATGGCCAATCCCCAGACTTTGCAAGGCCAGCAACCGGAAGTTGGTTTTAACGGGGAACTACGACCCTACCAGCAAATCGGTTATGACTGGCTTAAATACATGGTCGACCTGCGCCTGGGGGCCTGTCTGGCCGATGATATGGGGCTGGGTAAAACCGTTCAGATTATTGCTCTGCTGGAACACTTGCGCAGTCATCGGGAGGATCGGGTGCTGCTTATTTTACCGGCATCCCTGATTGGTAACTGGGAAAAGGAAATTAAGAAATTTGCCCCGGAGATGCCGGTCTGTGTGTTGCATGGGATGGCGGCGGCCAAAGATCCGGAAACATTTTTAGCGGATTCCATCTTTTTAACCATTACCACCTATGGTATGGCCGTTCGGGTTCAAGCATTGATGGAAATCCGCTGGGATCTGATTATCCTGGACGAGGCTCAAGCCATTAAAAATCCGGGCACCAAACGAACCAAAACCATCAAGGCGCTCAAAGCCAAAACCCGAATTGCCATGACGGGAACCCCGATTGAAAATCACCTGTCGGATTTATGGTCGCTTTTCGATTTTCTGGATGGCGGGCTGCTGGGAAGTGCCAAAGAATTCACCGGGTTTACAAAGGGCTTAAAAAAGGATCCCACCGGCTATACCAAACTGCGAAGTCTGGTAAATCCCTTTATCCTGCGCCGCTTAAAAACCGATGCAGCCATTATTTCGGATCTGCCGGATAAGATCGAAATCAAAGAATATCCAGTGCTTTCAAAAAAACAGATGGTACTCTACCAGAACCTGGTCAAGGAGCTGACGAAAAAACTGGCGGAGAACGACGGGATTGCCCGTAAAGGCCTGGTTTTATCCAGCATCATCAAACTCAAGCAGATCTGTAATCATCCCGACCAGTATTTGGGTCAGGATCTTTACAAGCAGGATCACAGCGGCAAGTTTGAAATGCTGGCAAGTATTTGTGAAACGATTTACGAGAAACGGGAACGGGTGCTGGTGTTCACCCAGTTTAAAGAATTGACCGAGCCATTGGCTCAATTTCTGGAAGAAATCTTTCATCGCCCCGGTCTGGTGCTCCACGGCGGTACCCCGGTGTCCAAACGAACCGAACTGGTGGAAGCCTTTAATGGCGAAGACTACATTCCCTTTATGGTGCTGTCACTCAAAGCCGGTGGGGTTGGTCTGAACTTGACCGGTGCCAACAATGTCATTCATTTTGACCGCTGGTGGAACCCGGCGGTGGAAAACCAGGCCACCGACCGGGCCTTTCGCATCGGGCAAACCCGGGACGTGATGGTGCATAAGTTTATTACCGTCGGCACCATTGAAGAAAAAATAGACACCATGATTGAAGAAAAAAATCAGCTTGCCGGAGATATTATCCAGGCTTCCGGTGAGGGCTGGATCACCGAGCTGGACAATGAACAGCTACTGAAATTATTAAGTTTAGGTGGAATCTGATTGTTTTGTCTAAAAAGAAAAGCTAAGGGCTGACCTCAATAGCGACGATTTCGGGCACGTTCATAAAGCGAAAAGGTAGTTTTGTCATTCCAGTACCTTTGGTGACGAACAGGTTTGTTTGACCCTCGCTACCCATGCTAAACAGACCTTTCACATATTTTCTTCCATTCGCTGGCAGAATCCTTTGGGTTAAGTAAGGGAGTGAAATCTGGCCGCCATGAGTATGGCCGGCTAATACCAGCTGGATTGCATCAATGTTCATGTCATCAACAATATCCGGCTCATGGGTCAGCAGAATATTGTAGGCGCCATCAAGAGCCTCAGTGGTCAGATCCATATCCGGGTTGCCCAAATAGGCGTCGTCCTGGCCCAGCAACCGAACGTTGATTTCCGAAAGGTCCAGCCAGTTGTCGACCAAAACCTCAAACCCGGCAGTATTCATCAGATCCTCATAATTGTATTCGTCTAATAAGGCATACTCATGATTCCCCGTCACCGCAACCTTGCCATAGGTAGCCTGGATCTGGGCCAGGCTTTGGGCGATCGCTTCAGGATTGACGGTGAAATCGCCGCTGGAACCAATCAGGTCTCCGGTAAAGACAACCAGATCAGCATTTTCAGCATTTATTTTAGTAACAATTCGATCGAGTTGGTTACTATTGTTAAATTCGCCCAAGTGGGTATCGCCAAAAAAGACAATTTTAAGTGGAGCCTCAAGTCTGTTACTTTGAAGTTTTTCCCGATTCATCATTAAGAGATTGGGTTCAACATAGCGGGCATAAGAATAACATCCCGCAACAAGTGTTGCTAACGTGAAGGTTGTGATCAGTAAAAATTTTCCTAATTTCACGGGCTCTCCTTTCGGTTATTAATATGATTAGATAATTGTGAGACTTCAAGAATGTTGCGATCAGTTGTGAAATCACTTAATTGGCATTATAACCCGCAATCTTTAAGGGCTCTTTAAAAAGTAAAAGCCTGCAGATTGGGTGGGGGAGAAATGCCACCGGATCAGCCCGTGGATCAGAATAAAAAATGATAAAACAGTTGACAAATTAATACTTCGGGTATAGAATTAAATTAATTCGAATGGCGAAGTAATTAGCGAATAGCGGATAAGGAAAAACAATGGATAATAGCTTTAATGGCAATCTTGAAACAATGATTTTTGAATATATCGATAAAATAAAATATTTGTTGTCCCCGGAGATCTGGGGCAATGAACTTTTCAATTGTTCGAAGAATGAAGTGTTCGTGCTATTGCTCTTATATCGTCGAAGTGATGTGAACATGACCCAGATTGCCGATTATCTGAGCGTTCCTCTGAACACTGCCACCGGCATAGTCGCCCGGATGGAAAAGCGGGACTTGTTAGTCCGGGAAAGAAGCTCAGAAGATAAACGGGTGGTCACCATCAAACTCACCGACGGCGGCAGCGCAGCGATTCGGGACATCCTTAGCGAGATGATCCGCTATGGCCAACTGATGATGGACAGTTTTACGACCGAGGAAGTTAAACTAATCTTCAAATTGGTAGATAAGGTTATGGACACCCTCAGCCGCGATGCCAGTAAAACCGAAGCCAAACAAAGCGAACCCAAAATCAGAAAGATCATGATTGAATAAAACCGCTGCCCCCAGGCAGCATATTTTAGAAGATATACTTCGAGTTGCGAACTATTCGACAAAAGAATTATAAGATTTGAGGAGGAAATTAAATGAAACGAATTTTGATCTTTACCGGCAAAGGTGGGGTGGGCAAAACCAGCGTGGCGGCTGCCCATGCTCTTAAATCGTCGCAGGAAGGTAAAAAAACCTTAATTGTCAGTACTGACATGGCCCACAATTTGGGGGATCTGTTTAATGTTTCAATTGGAAAAGAAGAGGTTGTGGTAGCCGACAATCTTTATGCCCTGGAAATTGATCCCAACTATGTGATGGAAAAAGATTTTAAAAATTTGATGCGGGCTTTTAGCAATATGATTGGCTCAATTAATCCGGAAGGCGCTGAAATGGATGAATTTACGATGATGCCGGGGATGGATGAACTCTTTGCATTGCTTAAAATCCAGGAATTGTATAACAACAGCGACTATGAACGGATTATTGTGGACTGTGCCCCGACCGGGGAAACCCTGTCGCTGCTTAAATTTCCGGAGCTGATGTGCTGGTATATGGATAAGTTTTTTCCGATTGGGAAGGTGGCGGTGCGAATTTTGTCGCCGGTTTCAAAATCATTATTTAAGATTCAATTGCCTGACCGCCATGCTATGAGTGATATCGAAACTCTCTATGTTAAACTGATTGAACTTCAGGAACTGTTGAAAAACAAGGAAGTGTCTTCAGTGCGGTTGGTGACCATTCCTGAGAAAATGGTGGTGGAAGAAACCAAACGGAACTATATGTACATGAAACTTTATAACTACAATGTCGACGGCATCTTTATCAACCGCATCCTGCCTCGCGAAATTGGCAACCCTTTTTTTGAGGAGTGGATCACCATCCAAAAAAAATACATCGGCGAAATTGAGGCCTGTTTTAACCAGATTCCCAAATATTATATTCCCTGGTACGACACCGATTTGCTGGGTTTGGATGCCATCAATCGGATCTGTGATGATGTCTTCGCTGAAAGAATTGATTTATTTGAGATCAAGGCGGATATTGAAGGGGAGAAATACGAGCAGACCGAAAGCGGTTATGATCTGAAACTTTTTTTACCGAATATTACCAAGGATGAGGTGGCGGTTAATCTGTCTGGATCGGATGTGATTGTTAAAATCGGCAATTACAAGCGTAATATTCCGATGCCCAATACCCTCAGAGGGATGGTCGTGACATCGGCGAAATTTGATCAAAATACCCTGGTCATTGCGTTTCAGTAGAAATTTCGCAAAAATGATTAAGGAAAATAAGGGAGGCCTAAATAATGAACCGTGAATTTATTAAAAACATGATCCTGGCTAAGCAATATGAACGTGATGCTTTTTTAGCGCTGTTATCGCCGAGTATCGCCCAACATGCCCAGGTGATTGAAAAAGAAGTTAAAGGGATGATCTTTGATATCGCTAAGGAATGGGCTGTTGATGTAAGCAGTGCGGTAAACGCCGCTGAAAAAGAAAAAACGGATGGGCTGGACAGCGAGATAAAAGTCCAAAAAGTCACCATTGATTAATTGCATAAAAAAAGATCAAATAAAAAGGGAGAAGACAATGCGAATCATTTTATATACTGGTAAAGGCGGCGTCGGTAAAACCAGTGTGGCCGCCGCAACGGCTGTAAAACTGGCCAAAGACGGAAAAAAGGTTTTAATTATGAGTACCGACCAGGCTCATAGTCTATCAGATTCCTTTGGCGTAAAGCTGGCAAACACCCCCGTTAAGATTAGCGACAAGCTCTGGGGTCTGGAAATTGATGCCATCCTGGAAGGCGAACGCGCATGGGGTAATATGAAAAACTATATGAAGGAATTGCTGACGGCCAGAGCCGAAGGGGGCATTGAAGCCGAAGAACTGTTGGTCTTTCCGGGACTGGAAGAATTGTTTTCGCTATTTAAAATCACCGATATTTATGAGCAAAACCAGTACGATGTGTTGATTGTCGACTGCGCTCCCACCGGGGAGACCCTGTCGCTGTTAAAATTTCCGGAAATGTTTGGTAACATGATCAAAACGGTATTGCCGGTGAAAAAGAAGGCGGTTAAGGTGGCTGGCCCGATGGTCGAGAAAGTCATGAAAATCCCCATGCCTGAGGACAATGTCTTTGATGATGTGGAACAATTAAATGAAAAACTCTATCAGCTGCAGGCGATCATGACCAACAAAGAAATTCTCAGCATCCGGATTGTCACCACCCCGGAGCGGATTGTCATCAAAGAGGCCAAGCGAAATTTCACCTATCTGCACTTGTACAACTACAACATCGATGCGGTGATTGTCAATAAGGTCTATCCACCCAAAGCCCTGGATGGCTATTTCTGCAAATGGATCAATTTGCAGGAAGAAGGGCTGAAGGAAATTCGCGAGAGTTTTTCCGAGGTGCCGGTATTCACCCTGATGCTGCTTAATAAGGAACTAGCCACCGAATCAATTTTGCTGGAAGCCGCAAAGCAGATTTTCGGCGCAACCGATCCCGCGGCTGTTTTATTTAAGGATAAAATCTTTGAGGTGAAAAAGGAAGAAGACGGTTACGACTTTATTTTAAATATCCCCTTTGCCGATAAGGCCGACATGGATATGGGTCAAAAAGGCAGTGAATTGATGATCCAGATCAAGAATGAAAAACGCTGCTTCACCCTGCCGGATATACTCCGCAATAAAACGGTTCAAAAGGCCAGATATGAAGAGGGGCAGTTGCATATAAAATTTGCATAAAGTCAGAATTGGGTTTACAATGGTATCGAAGAAATCTGTCGAAATCAATGGAAATGAGAGGAAGACGGTCGTTGAAGACGTATTTTATTTTAACCATCAATCCCGGCTCAACCTCCACAAAAATTGCCGTTTTTGAAAATGAAAGGGAGCTGTTCAGCCAGTCGGTTGAGCATGATAGTGCCTGCCTTGAGGCCTTTCAAACTGTTAATGATCAGTTTGAATTCAGGAAAAAGACAGTCCTGAAAATTCTGACTGCCCGCCAGTTCGAGCTTAATAAACTAGCGGCTGTGGTGGGTCGAGGCGGCTTGCTGCCGCCCATCGATGCGGGCGGTTATGCCGTCAATCAGGCCATCAAAGACCTGATTCTGGCAGGCTGTCTTTCACCCCATGCCGCCAATCTGGGGGCCCTGCTGGCGGATGCCATTGCCGGGCCGCTGGGAATCCCCGCCTTTATCTATGATGCGGTTTCATCAGATGAAATGGAGGATGTCGCCCGAATTACCGGCTTTCCCGAGATTCACAGAAAGAGCCTTTGCCATGTTTTAAACAGCAAGGCCATGGGCAGAAAATATGCTAATGAAATGGGAAAAACCTATACCGAGATGGATCTGGTGATTGCCCATCTCGGAGGCGGAATTTCCATCAGTGCCCATAAAAAGGGACGGATCATCGATGTGATTGCCGATGATACCGGCCCTTTTTCGCCGGAACGCTCCGGCGGCGTCCCCTTATTGGCCCTGGTCGATCTGATTTATAGTAAGCAATATCAGAAAAATGAGCTGCTTAAAAAAATCCGCGGCCAGGGCGGCTTAAAAGCCCATCTGGGCACCGCGGATATCCGGGAAATCGAAAAGTGGATAATATCCGGAGATAAGAAGGCAAAGCAGATTTATGAGGCCCAGGCTTATCAGATCGCCAAAGGCATCGGTGAAATGGCGGCGGTGTTAAAAGGCGAAATCGACGGGATTATCCTTACCGGTGGCATGGCCTATTCGGAAAAACTGACCAACATGATTACAGCATACATCGCCTTTCTGGCCCCGGTTAAATGTCTGCCCGGGGAGAACGAAATGGAAGCCCTGGCGCTGGGCGGATTAAGACTGTTAAGGGGCGAAGAAGAAGCCCATATATTCAGTAGTGATTTTAAGTAATAAGAATGGAGACCATACGATATGAATAAAAATAAACTGAACTGTGAAACTGATAACCCTGATCTCACCAGTCTGCCCAATATTGGTAAAGAAATGAAAAAACAATTATTGGCGGTAGGCATCCAAACCCCAGATGATCTGGCCGCCATTGGCAGCAGAGAAGCCTGGCTTAAGATCCGGGCGGTCGATCCTTCAGCCTGCTATAATCGCCTCTGTGGCCTGGAAGGCGCGATCCGGGGAATCCGTTGGCATCATCTGGATGAAACGGTTAAAATTGAACTCAAAGCATTTTACGAGGCCAATCACTGACAAATTGTTCCCAGTTGAAATTTTGATTTAGTGCTTTTTACAAATTTTTCTTGTTTCTTTATTTGATGAAAGTGATATAATTTTTAACATAAGTACGCAAAAAAATAAAAAGTAATAATTTTACAAAAAAAGCAGATTCTGTGCAGCGTATGTTTATCTGAAAAAACTGGCTTCATATTTTGCAACGATACAAAAGAAAAAGAGGAAACACAAATGGACCATATGGAAAAACTAAGGGAATATGCCCGACTTGTAGTCCGAACTGGGGCAAATGTACAGAAGGACCAGTTAACGGTGGTAAATTGTTCGGTAGAAAATTTTGAATTTGGACGGATGATTGTCAGCGAGGCATACAAAGCCGGAGCCAGAGATGTAATCGTCTTCTGGAACGATGTCAAAACCAGTCGACTTCGTTTTGATAACGTGGGTCTCGAGGTTTTGCGGAACATCCCTAATTGGCTGGCCGAATCCCGGAACTATTATGGCGAACAGAAAGCGGCGGTGATTTCCATTGTTGGCAACGATCCGGAGGCTTATAAAGGGGTGGACAGCGAAAAACTGAAAACCAGCAGCAAGGCCTCAGCCAAAGCATTTGAGCCCTATTATAAAAAGATGATGAACAGTGAATTCCAGTGGTGTGTGGCGGCTGTCCCTGAGGCCAAATGGGCAATGAAGGTCTTTCCAGAGCTTTATGAACAGGAAGCGATTGCCAAGCTCTGGGATGCCATTTTTGATGCCGTGCGCATTGGCGAAGGTGACGCCGTCAAAGCCTGGAATGACCATAAAGCCATACTGGCCGAAAAATGCCGGATCCTTAATGATGCTCATTTTGACGCGCTTCGATATAAAAACAGTATCGGCACCGATTTTACCGTGGGTTTACAGAAAGATCATATCTGGGAAGGAGGCGGCGAGTTTACCCCGGATCAAGTCTACTTTTTTGCCAACATGCCCACCGAAGAGATTTTTACCGCCCCGGATTGTTATCGGGCCGAAGGGACCCTGGTTTCATCACTACCACTTTCTTATCAAGGAAACCTGATTGAGAATTTCAGTCTGACCTTTGTTGATGGCAAGGTGACTGACTTCCAGGCAGAAAAAGGGGCAGAATACCTCAAGATCCTGATTGAAACCGACGAGGGATCAAGGCGGTTGGGAGAAGTGGCACTGGTTCCCTATGATTCACCGATTTCGAATATGGGAATTCTTTTCTATGATACCCTGTTTGATGAAAATGCCGCCTGTCATTTTGCGCTGGGGGAATGCTATCCCACTAATATTCAGGATGGGGGCAAGATGACCAAAGAAGAACTGCTTGCCGCCGGTGGCAATCAGTCGGATACCCATGTGGATTTTATGATCGGTACCAAAGATTTGGAGATTACCGGGATTACCAAAGAAGGACATGAAATCAGCATTTTTAAAAACGGAAACTGGGCGTAAAATGACATCACAAATTTGAGAACGGAGATACAGATCATGGATGAGATAAAAAATGAAATCAATTTGGAAAATATTCACGAAGAGGTCAAGACCATTGCGCAAACATCGGACGAGCTGAAACAAAATATAATGACTCTGGAAGAAAGCTCGGCCCAGTCCGTGGAAATATTAAATGAAAACAAAGCCACCATGAATAGTATTTTAAACCTGCTCACGGCCATGGCAGAAAAGGACCAACCTGTGGAAGATGAAGAAAAGGACAATGTCAACAGCGAGCTTTTTTCACTGCTGGAAACCATGGACTTTGACATCAAAAAGTTAAGCTGGTTTTCTGAAGAAAACGTAAAAGTCTTTAACACCATCGTGGCCCAGGCCGAAGAAATTTCCAAACTAAGCGAAGAAAATGCCGCCAGTACCTATGAAATTAACTCGGAAATCAATCGTTTTACTGAAGTATCCAACAAGCTTCAGGGGAATATTGTCCGAATCGAAGAAAATTCCAGCCAGTCGGTTGACATGCTCAACGAAAATAGATCCACCATCGAAAGTATATCCGATCTGTTACTGGATCTCATTGATGGTGTTAAGCAAGCCTCGGGGATTAATGATGAACTCGATGGCTCGTCCAAACAGATCAGTAAGTTTGTGGACTATATCAAGGATATTTCCCGGCAAACCAATCTGCTGGCCCTGAATGCCAGCATTGAGGCGGCCCGGGCCGGTGCTGCCGGTAAGGGGTTTTCGGTGGTAGCGGAAGAAATCAAACGGCTGTCTGACAGCACCGCTACCTTTGCGACCGAAATCGAACAGATTGTTAATCAGGTGATAGTGGAAGTGGATCGATCCAATACCGCCATTGAACGGTGTACCACCCGGACCAGAGACATTGAAAATGCCGCCCAGAAATCCGGCGATGTTATCGAAGAAATTCAAAAAGTGTTGATTGAGTTAAACAACTCCATGAATCAAATCAAAGAGATTTCCAGCCTTCAGGTGGATACCTCTCATGGCATCCAGTCCTCCATCGGTATGGTATCCGACGCGGTGGACACGACCCATCGGGTAACCACTAATACCATCAGCACAATTGTGACGCAAAAGGCTAAAAATATTGAACTACTGGATTATTGTACCAAGCTATCGGAAATGGCCAGCAATGTTCAGAAGCTCACCGCCAAAAATAAAAATAAAAATGAAATTATCTTTGGGGTTAATCCCTTTACCTCACCAGAAAATATCAAAACCATGTATGTTCCGATCTTAAATGGGGTCTTCAAAAAAATCGGTTATAAGGTTCGGACCATGATTGTTAAGGATTATGATGCTCTCAGCGAAGGCATGAAGGAAGGTATCATTGACGTGGCCTGGTTCTCGCCTTTTGCCTATGTCAACGCCCATGAAAAAATTGGTATCGAGCCCCTGGTATCACCCCGAGTCAACGGCAAGGTATCGTACAACGGCTACATCATCACCCGCAAAGACAGCGGCATCAGCAGCCTAAGTGGATTAAGAGGCCGCAGTTTTGCCTATGTGGATGAGGGCAGTGCTTCGGGCTATCTCTATGCTCAGCATATTATCAAATCCGAAGGCATGAATCCCAAGACTGTCTTCAGTAAGACATCCTATCTGGGCAGTCACGACAGTGTTATCAAAGCGGTGTTGTCCCGGGAATATGATGCCGGAGCTACCTATAACGAGGCCATGGAAGGGGCGGAAAAAAGCGGCATAAATTTGGATGAATTCAGAATCATTGCTAAAACCCCGGACATCCCGAAGGATGCCATTGCCGCTAATCCGAATCTACCAAAAGAATTCACGGCGCTGTTAAGACAGGCTTTTGTGGAATACGTGAAGGCTCCCAATATCAAATCACCGGTAGAAGGATTTGTGGAAAGCGACGATGCCAAATATGATGTGATCCGGGAAGTAATGTAGGGTGTTAAAAAAATGGATTATGGGGTATAATTTCCTAGAATAGAATTATGGGAGGTTTATCATGATCGTATTGATTATTAAAACACTAGTTCTCGATCAGAAAATGATGACCGCCGTTAAATCCGGCGGTTATTTTTTTGATCAGAGCGGCTAAAATCATTGTTCAGTAGTACCTGAATAACACTTAGGCTAATTATCGGAGGAAATAATGGATAAAGTAACAGATGTCAGAAATAAATTTGCCCGGGAAATATCGGAAATTCTTTTTTTGTTGAAAGAAGTGGGGAGTGGTCGGATCTATGGCTTCCCCGGGAACTGTACCCCGGGAGATGACGAATTGAAAACCAATGTTGACACCCTCACCGAAAAATTTAACGATTTGCTTGATCAGATCGAATCCGGAAAGGATCCGGTAACGGGAGAATCAGCGGAGTAAACAGATTAAAGATAAGGCCAATAAAGAGAAAAAAGGAGCGAGAATGAAAAAAAATTTAAAGAAATCACTGTCATTGCTGCTGGTCAGTTTAATACTGACTGTTTTAGTTCCGGCCAGTGCCTGGGCTTTAGAAGATGCCACAGAGCCAACAGCAGCACCTTTAAATCCGGCTTTTGTTCAATACCTGGATGAACTCAATTCGGGAACCCTTAATACCTCAGCCATTGACGGCCATTCCCGGGGTTATATCCCCCCACCACTGCAGCGTTATGAGGGTCCGTCTGAGACCGCAATAACCGCGGCGGCAACGTTTCCGACCGCCTACGATCTCCGGGATAGCAGACGTATTACGGACATCCGTAGCCAGGGGGATTATGGCAGCTGCTGGGCCTTTGCCAGTCTGGCATCTTTGGAATCCTATCTCAAAAAAGATACAACGGTAGATTTATCAGAAAACAACCTGATGTGGAACAGCGGTTTTGATATCACCCCGGATGAGGGGGGAAACTATACCATGGCCACTGCCTACCTGGCGCGGTGGAGTGGCCCGGTCAGTGAAAGCAGTGATCCCTATGACACCCCGAAAAAGACCGGATTAGCGCCGGTCTATCATGTTCAGGAAGTAGAATCGATTCCCAACTTGCCGTCGGCGATTAAGCAGGCCCTGATGGATGGTGGGGCGCTTTATACTTCGATGTATTCGGGTTTATTTGAGAGTAACGATTATTATAATAGTGATAATGCCGCTTTTTATTATGATGGCGATGAAAAACCCGATCATGATGTGGTGATTGTTGGCTGGGATGATAATTACAGCCGCAATAATTTTAATAAAACACCAGAAGGTGATGGTGCCTGGATTATCCGTAACAGTTGGGGAGCTGACTGGGGTGACGGCGGTTATTTCTATTTGTCCTATTATGATAGCTATGCCGGGAGCAATGTGACAGCCTTTCACAATGCCCAAGCCACCGATAATTACAGCCAGATTTATCAGTATGACCCCTTGGGTAATATCTCGGCCATGGGCTACACGGATGATGATCAAACAGCATGGGGAGCCAATATCTTTACGGCGGCTGCCAGTGATAATCTGACTGCGGTGAGTACCTATGCATTAACTCCTGGCACGACAGTTGAGATTAAGGTGTATACCGATGTCAATGATGGCAAGCCAAGTAGCGGTACCTTGAGGACCACCCAGACGGCAACCTTCCCGCGGGGCGGTTATTATACCATCGATCTGGACAATCCGGTGGCACTGGTGGCCGGACAGAAGTTTGCAGTCGTTATCAAATTCAGGACCCCGGGAACCAATGATTCAGTACCGGTCGAAAGTCGTTTTGAAAACTATAGCAGTGCCGTGAGTGCCAATCCGGGAGAAAGTTTTACCAGCAATACGGGAACGGGCGGATGGTACGATACTTCGAAAAAGATGTTCAGCAATGTCTGTATCAAAGCTTTTACCGAAAGTCGGGACACTTTTGCCAATTGTCTCTATCGCACCCATGTCCAGGATGTGGGCTGGCAGAATTGGCAAACCAACGGCGGGGTCAGCGGTACCTCCGGTCAAGCCCTGCGTCTGGAAGGAATTGAGATAAAAATGGATACCCGTGGTTATGATCTGGGCATGGAATACTGTACCCATGTACAAAATCAGGGCTGGCAGGGTTTTGAGAACAACGGTGTGATGAGCGGAACATCCGGAAAATCGCTCCGGCTGGAAGCCATTAAAATCCAGTTAACTGGTGCTGATGCTGGCCAGTTCGATGTGTATTACCGGGTCCATGCTGAAAACATCGGCTGGATGGACTGGGCAATGAATGGTGATGAAGCCGGCACCGCCGGATTTGGTTACCGATTGGAAGCGATTGAGATTCAGGTGCTGCCGCAAGGCTCCCCGGCACCTGGCCCCACCGCGCAACCATTTCTTGAAAACATTTAACAAAAAAATCCGGAGCATTATCTTGACAAAGATAATGCTCCGGGGTAAAATAAAAAAGTTATGAGGGAGTAATTTGCGCGATTCGCGTGATAAGTCAACATGCATGGTAGAAATACCTGGCTTATCTTAATGAGTGAGACTCATGTACAGTTTTTCTGTACTTGGGTTATTTTTTCCAGGTGCAGAGGCATCTGGTTTTTTTATGCCGAAAATTATTCTTGAAGGAGGATTGGATGAAGACGTATTTGCAGACTTCGGAAGAAGTACTAAAGGAGTTAAACTCCGGGAGAGAGGGGCTTTCCCAGACTGAGGCCAGCAAGAGGCTTGAACAAAACGGGAAAAACAAGCTCAACGAAGCCAAAAAAGATTCAATAGCGGTGCGGCTGCTCAATCAATTAAAAGATCCGATGATTGTGATTCTGATCGCCGCCGCGATTATTTCAGGTATCACCGCGGCTTATTCAGGCGAATCCTTTGCGGATGTGATCATCATTATGGCAGTGGTCATTATCAATTCAGTGTTGGGCGTCTATCAGGAAAGCAAGGCCGAAAAAGCCATCGAAGCCCTCCAGGCCATTTCGGCGGCCACCTCCCGGGTCAAGCGGGACGGTAAGATCCTGGAAGTCAAAACCGAAGACCTGGTCGTGGGCGATGTGATCCTACTTGAAGCTGGAGATTCAGTTCCGGCGGACGCCAGGCTGCTGGAGAGTGCCAGCCTGAAAATTGAAGAAGCGGCCCTGACCGGAGAAAGTGTCCCGGTCGGCAAGGTGATCTGTGCTTTAAATCTGGGAGATCAAAAAGATATTTCGCTGGGCGATCGCAAGAACATGGTCTACATGGGCAGTGCCGTGGTTTACGGCCGCGGTTCGGCAACGGTTGTAGCGACTGGCATGCAAACCGAAATGGGTAAGATTGCCGAAGCCATTACCCAGGCCAAAGAACATGCGACTCCGCTGCAGATCAAGCTTAATCAGTTAAGCAAGGTATTGAGCTGGCTGGTTCTGGGCATCTGTATTTTCATTTTTGCCCTGAGCCTGGTGCGTTTACATCTGGGTGAAGGCATTACCGGTATCGGGGTCTTAAATACCTTTATGGTGGCGGTATCGCTGGCGGTCGCCGCCATTCCTGAAGGTCTGGCGGCGGTGGTTACCATTGTTCTTTCCATCGGTGTGACCAACATGGCCAAAGAAAAAGCAGTGATTCGTAAACTAACCGCCGTTGAAACCCTGGGTTGTACCCAGGTGATCTGTTCTGATAAAACCGGAACCCTGACTCAAAACAAGATGACCGTTGTGGATCACTTCGGTTTTGATGAACATTTGTTAGGCCGAACCATGACTCTCTGTAATGATGCCCGTTTAAATGAAGAAAACAAGGCCGAAGGGGAGCCCACCGAGGCCGCCCTGGTTAATTACGGTTTTTCGCTGGGTTTGAAAAAGTATGACATGGAAGCGCAAACCCCGCGGGTTGGGGAAGCACCCTTTGATTCCGGCCGAAAGCTGATGAGTACCATTCACAAAATGGCAGACGGAAGCTTTACCCAGTATGTTAAAGGGGCCCCGGATGTGCTGATCGCCCGCTGTAGCACCTACTGGGACGGCAATGCCCAGCTACCGATCACAGATGATATCTGTGAAGAAATCAGACAGGCTAATAAAAGTTTGGCAGATCAGGCGCTTCGGGTGCTGGCCAGCGCCTTCCGCAACTGGGATAGCATGCCGGAAGATCAGTCACCGGATTTTCTGGAGCATGAGCTGTGTTTCGTTGGCTTAACCGGCATGATTGATCCGATCCGGCCGGAGGTCAAGGGTGCCATTACCCAGTGTAAGTCAGCCGGTATCCGACCGGTAATGATCACCGGAGACCACCGGGATACCGCCATTGCCATTGCCAAACAATTGGGGATCATTTGCGATCCCAAAGAAGCGATCACGGGAGCCCAACTCGATGACATCAGCGAAGAGCAATTGAAACTGGATATTGGCAACTATTCGGTGTATGCCCGGGTTCAGCCGGAACATAAGGTTCGAATTGTTAAAGCCTGGCAGAATCACGGCATGATCGTAGCGATGACCGGCGACGGCGTCAACGATGCGCCGTCCATTAAAACCGCCGACATTGGAGTCGGAATGGGGATCACTGGTACAGATGTCACAAAAAATGTTGCTGATATGGTACTGGCAGATGATAATTTTGCCACAATTGTCAATGCTGTGGAGGAAGGCCGTCGTATTTACGACAATATTCGCAAGGCCATCCAGTTCCTGCTATCTTCTAATTTGTCGGAAGTTATCGCCATCTTCGTGGCCACCCTTTTAGGGTTCACGATCCTGAAACCGGTCCATTTACTGTGGATCAACCTGATCACCGACTCTTTCCCGGCCATTGCCTTAGGAATGGAAGGTGAGGAAGCCGATACGATGAAAAATCCGCCTCGTGAAGCAAATGAGGGTATTTTCTCCCGTGGGCTGGGGGTCGATGTGATCTGGCAGGGCCTTATGGTGGCGCTGGTCACTATTGTCGCCTACTTCGTGGGTCACTATATGGAAGCTGGAGTATGGGAAATTGCCGAAAGTGCTGATGGCATGACCATGGCATTTTTAACCTTATCGATGGCCGAAATGTTCCATTCACTGAATATGCGCAGCAGACGTCAGTCCATCTTTAAAATGCAGCACCAGAACAAATTTTTGTTCTTGGCGATGGCGGTTTCTTTGGTTCTGACAACAGCGGTTATTTTTATCCCACCGATTGCCGCAGCATTTGAATTTGAACCAATCAGTCTGGCTGAGTACTTTGCCGCCATGGGTCTTGCTGTGGTCGTGATTCCAATTGTTGAAATCGTAAAATTCTTTCAAAGAAAATATGAAGTTAAATAATTCGCGATCTGCTAATTAGGTCTGTTGGCATCTGGGCATTATTGCACAGATGCCTTTTTTCTTATAAATATTTAAGAGCGTCTTTAAAGCCATTGCTGTTGGGTATAAAAAGTTTAGAATCAGAAATTCAGAGCCGATTATAAATAAAGGAGAGAACAAATGAAGATTGGTCCTTACATTAATTTTCCCGGTAATTGCCTGGAAGCGGTGATGTTTTACAAGGAAGTATTTAGAACAGAGGAACCTCAGATCATGACCTTCGGCGAAATGCCAGCAGATCCAAGTTATTTAATGCCGGATAGCGTTAAGGCTCTTGTGGCGAATGCCCAACTGAATATTAATGGTAACACGATTATGCTTTCTGATGTACCGCCGGGCATGCCTTTTACCGGAGGTAATAATATTACCCTTGTCATTACTGATGATGATTTGGAAGAAATCAAACGACTTTTTAACAGATTAAGCGAAGAAGGCTCAGTTGAGATGCAGCTGCAGGAAACCTTCTGGAGTAAGGCTTATGGTTCTTTAACTGATAAGTTCGGCATTGGCTGGCAAATATCGGCTGAATAATCACTTTTGATCGTGTAAAGAATTAAATCAAACATTAGCCAAAGTCTAAAGGAACCGAGGCGTGGGCTTCTGATTTTTTAGGACTGGAAGAAGGATTTGGAGTTGCTTATGAAAGATTAAACCTTATTCATGTGAAAATGAAGGCAAATCCAGCAAACCGAAGACACCTACAATTTTAGAATGTCTTCAGTTTTTTGAAATTATTTCTCCCAATAATAATTACTATCTCTTCTGGGGACTATCAGACCATAAAATTTAAGCGGTTAAGCATACTTATAACGAATTATTTAATTATTCAAAAATAAGCATAGAGAAATGGAAAGAACACTGATAGAATAGAAATAATATTTATATGAAAGCCATTTAATAGTGACTAGATAAGCCGGAAAATTGATATTTGCAGAGAAAGGAAACATTGGTATGAAGAGGTCGTTGATCATCCTCATGATTGTTTTGGGATGCTCGCTTATTGGTATGATGATATATATCTTTCGGGTAAACCAGTCATCTCCGAACAACAACCCTGAAAAAAACAATGCTATGCATCAGGAGGAATTTGATGTTCTCGATGAGAGCATTTGGTCTGTCTCCGACAAAAACCTCGGACGAACGTTGCTGAGTTCTGAAAATGTTGAGGTCAAGGATGGATATCTTAACATCAGCATACCTGCCAATACCCTGCAGGGTGGGGAACTCGTTAAACAGCAAGCGGTGACCTATGGCAGCTATGAAACCCTCATGAAACTGCCGGAAGCGCCTTCATCCATCACTGGTTTTTTTCTCTATGCACCACCGGATTATTTTTATGAAATTGACATTGAAATATACAATTCCAGAGAAGGAAAGCTCTTATTGACCACCTATGCTGATGGAGCGGTGCAAAACGAATATGTGGGAAAGCTGGGCTTTGATCCCACCGCTGACTTTCACAATTACCGCTTTGACTATACTGTCGATCGGATCGCCTTTTATGTGGACAGCAAGTTTATTCTGGAATGGGATGAGGGATTTCCGGATCAGCAACCGATGCAGCTGATGGTTAACACCTGGTTTCCTAACTGGCTGGAAGGCACCCCGGCATCATCAGATCAGGTTCTCCTGGTCGATTGGATTAGATATTAGGAGGAAGATATGGTTACATCACGAATAGCAGAAATAGCAACGGGAATATATTGGGTCGGTGGACGTGCCCAGGATGGGGGACTTCATTGTAATCCCTATCTGATTGTTGATGGAGATGAAGGAATACTCATTGATCCGGGTTCGGTGCTGGATTTTGAAGACGTTTATGAGAATGTCTGCAGCATCATTCCTCTGGAGAAGATCAAATATGTGATTCTTCATCATCAGGATCCGGACTTATGTTCGGCTGTGCCACTCTTTGAAAAAGCCGGGGCTAATTTTGAAATTATCACTCATTGGCGGACTCAGACATTGGTTAAATATTATGGCATCAAATCGGAGTATTATATCATCAATGAAAATGAGTTCAAACTTACCCTGGCATCCGGACGGATTTTGGGTTTCGTTCTGACGCCCTATCTTCATTTCCCCGGTGCTTTCACCACTTATGATTATCAGACAAAAATCCTCTTTTCCAGCGATCTATTCGGCGCTTTTTCCTACGAATGGAGTCTCTACGCCAAAGCTGACTATATCGAAAAAATGAAAACATTTCATGAACATTACATGCCCTCCAACAGCATCATCCGACCAGTGATGGAACTGTTTCTGGGGATGGATATCGCGATGATTGCTCCCCAGCATGGATCGATTATTAAGGAAAATATCGTAGCCCATATAAAAGTATTAAGAGATCTGGAATGTGGTACCCTGCTCAACCCGATCAAGCGGGATCTGGCCAAATCTGGGGGATATATGGGTATCTGTTCGGCCGTTTTGAAACGCTTGGGGTCGATTTTCAATCAGGAATCCGTCCGGGAGCTGGTCACAGATATGGAACTGACTTTGGACGAAGACCTCAATATCACGGACTACAATGTTACCGGCAATGTGTTATGGAATATGATATTTGAACGGATTCTGGCCAGAAAAGGGACAACCTGGTTGATGGTCATTGAGCTGTTAACCGAAACCCTGTCCAAAGAGTATGATATTCCCATGCCGGAAGTATTTGAAAGTCATCTCAAAAAAGTCGAAGAGGAAGCTTCCAGCCTCAATGAGCAAAATCGCCTGTTAAAGGAAACCAATACCCGGTTGGAGTCCAGTATTTTGGAGTCTCAGAACAAATTGATCCGTTGCGCGATCACTGGCTTGTATAATTTCAGCTTTTTTAAGAATTATCTGGTCAGTGAAATCAACAGTATTCTCGGCGACCATTCTGAACAGAATCCGGGTCTGGTAATCATCGGTCTGGATAACCTTGAAAAAATCGAATATCTTTATGGCCATGATGAGGTGGAAGAAGTGCAGCGGAATGTGGCGTTTATTTTGGAGGAATTAAAGGAAGGAAATGAGATGTTATTCAAACTCCAGGGGGTTAATTTTGCCTTTTATATTCCTCAGACCTCAAAAGAAGCTGTTAGGGTCTTTGCTGAAAAAATCAGAAATGCCATTGCCGGATCGGAAAAATTCATTGAAAAAATAACAGCTTCGATCGGTCTGACCTGGCTGGGAGAGATCAGAGAGACCGCTGAATACAATGGGAAACTGGATGAAGCATTCTATAATGTTGCGGCCATGCGCGTTAAGCTGGCCAGAAATATGGGCAGAAATATTGTCTGCAGTCAGTCCTCAATGACAGAGTACCAGGATAATATCGGGAAAATCCTGATTGTGGATTCGGATGAAATTACGGTGGATGTCTTAAAAACCGCACTGGAAAACATTAATTATCTGGTGGTTAGTGTTAGTGACGGTCAGACGGCAGTGCAAATCGCAAAGGATGATAATCCGCTGTTGATTATCTCTGAGGTGATGATTCCGAAAATGGATGGATTTTTGTTCCGGGAAGAAATGTTGTCTGATTCCAACACCAGCAAAATTCCGTTTGTTTTTTTATCCTATCTTAAAAATGATGAGTCGGTTTTGCGGGCATCTAGTTTGGGGGTGGAGCATTATTTTAAAAAACCGTTTATGCTTTCGGAATTATTGGGGGTCATTCAGAATAAAATTAAGGGAGAGTCGCTTCGATGATAGAAATCTTTGAAATCTGGATCATCATTGGGATTTTGATTCTGATCGCCGATCTGGTAATTATTGTGCGCCTGGTCAGGGGCAGAGGTGAAAGTGATAAGAGTCTGATATTTGCCGGACATCAAAAAGAAGAACTGGTGCATGCGGCCACCGGAAATCAAGCAGACGCCCATGAGCCTTTGGAGATTGCCAACTATTACCAGGTCAGCCAATCAATGCGATACGATCAGCAGCTCAAAGAGAACATTGCCAGTTCCATCGATATCGAACGCTTTGAAAAAAAAGCGATGAAGGGGTTAAAATATCGAAACATCACCAAAAAATCTGAAGCCGCCTTGTATTTAGGCGTACTCGGTACTAAAAAAGCGCGGTTGGCGCTGGAGGAATCCTTAACAAAAGAAACCAACAGCACCTTAAAACTTTATATTGCCAATGGTTTGACAGATATCGGTAATAAAGAATCCCTGCCCGTACTCACCAATTCACTTTTAAGTGAGAGCCGTTTTTACCGTAATAAGGTGAATATGCTGATTGCGGATTTTGGTGAAGACTTTCACCATTTTTTGCCCGAAATCATCACCAGTCAGCGGATCGAATTCCAGGAACTGATTGTGGACTTTGCTTCGGTTTATTTTTCTGAAGCGTTAAGAAACTACCTGATTCAGCTGATTGATACCCGGAAAGAAACCATTGAACACTTGGAAAATCTGTACGGTAAAGCTGATGCTCGTCAATGTATCAACTGTGTCAACAGCAGTCCCTTGCTGGAGGGCAGCCGCGTGAATTGTCGTTACGAGGGTGATGTGGCGGCCGATTTTTTCTGCCGGCGCTATGAACTGCTGCCGGTGAGTGTGAACAGCGGGGCAGCCCATCACCAGCTGGTCATTAAAGCCTGCGATATTGTTGCCGAATATTACCCAAAGGCCCTTGATCAGGATCAATATCTTTATGCTGAGGAACTAGAAATCAGAAATGCAGCCATGCGAGCTCTGGCAAATTTTAAATCGCCTGAAAAAATGGTTAAACTGCTGGGCTTTCTCAGGCAGGAAGACACCGCCAGAGGTGCCATCAATGGGATTGCAACAATGATTGAAAAAAACCGGATATATTTTAATCAGGTCGTCACCGCTTTTTTTGAGGAAGACGATCTTCGGGTCAAGAAAGATCTGGCCACCATCCTGGCCCTGCGGATTGAGTATTTTATTATGAAACTGACCCGGAAAAAAAATGAGGATGCCAAAAAAATCATCAGTGAATTCATTCGCCTGGGAAAAACCAGTGAAATTATTGACTTTCTCAACAAAAATAGAGATATCAATATTGAAAATGAACTCATTGCCATTATAAAAGCAACGATATCCCAGTCCGGGGAGCTGGAAAACGACTTTGCCCGGTATTTAAATGAGCGATTGTCGAAAAAGTGCGGTCTCATTCAAGTTACTGAGTCAGCCGCCAGCGAACCGCCTAAGCGAGATGATAAACTGACCCGGCGGTTGTTTTTTTTGTTATTGGCAAGCTGCCTGATTGTCCCCATTATTTACTGCATTCGTCATTGGAGTATTCTTTTGGTGATGCCCTTTATTGATCAACTGGAGCTTTTTGTCATGGATTTTAATTACTATATTGCCTATTATGCCATGGCGGTCAATCTAATCTACCTGGTGCTGCTGCTGTTTTCATATATCAGTGTGGTGAGGCAGGAACGGTTATGGAATATTAAGGATATGTCCCTGCTTTTCAAAAAACGGATGCTACCGTCAATTTCAATTATCGCCCCGGCATATAACGAAGAAAAAACCATCATCGAAAGTGCCAATTCGCTCCTGAACCTTAAGTATCCGGAGTATGAACTGATCATTGTCAATGATGGTTCTAAAGATCAGACCCTGAATACCCTGATTCGCTACTATGATTTAAAGCGGGTCGATTATCTTTACGACAGCCATCTCAATACTAAACCAGTGCGGGGCGTCTATCTGAACCGATCCCGTCCCCAACTGATTGTCGTGGATAAAATTAATGGCGGCAAAGCGGACTCCCTAAATATGGGCATCAATATCGCCAAAAAGGAATACGTTTGCGGTATCGATGCGGATTCACTGCTGGAAGATGATGCTCTGATCAAGCTGGCGTCCTTGACCCTGGACGAAGAAACCGAAACCCCGGCCCTGGGTGGGAATGTTCTGCCCATCAACGGCTGTACCATTGATCGTGGCCAGATTGCCCAAAAAGGACTGGCTGAGAGCAAGCTGGCGCGGTTTCAGACCATCGAATACATTCGTTCCTTTATGTCAGGGCGGTTGGGCTGGTCATATTTTAATTGTTTGCTGATTATATCCGGCGCCTTTGGCCTTTTTCGCAAAGAACGGCTTATCAATGTGGGTGGCTACCTTACCAGCAGCGGTAAATACAAAACCGACACGGTCGGTGAAGATATGGAACTGGTGGTGCGGATCAGCCGGCAGATGAAAGAAGCCAAACGCCCTTTTCGGATTCTCTATGCCTATAATGCCAATTGCTGGACGGAGGTTCCCGAGGACATCAAAACCCTAAAAAAACAGCGCTACCGCTGGCACCGAGGGCTGATTGAGATTCTGACTTTTCATCGTAAAATGATGTTTAACCCTAGTTACGGAGAAATTGGCACTGTTGCCATCCCTTACTTTTATATTTTTGAAATGTTGGGTCCGCTATTCGAAATCCAGGGATACTTGATGGTGATTTTATCTGTTGTTCTGGGCATTTTTAATGTTGAAATTGCGATTATCCTATTCATTTCGATGGTCCTGATGGGCATCCTCGTTTCGGTGTCTTCCTTGCTGATTTCCGAAAAAAATGGTAAAAATTTTTCCCGGAAAGAATTGTGGATTCTGGTATTTTATGCCATCATTGAGAACTTTGGGATACGGCAATATTTCAGCCTCTGGCGCTTTGGTGGTTACGTCAACATGTTCAGAAAACCGGTGGGCTGGCAGAAGGCCGACCGCAAAGGATTTTCCGGAAAACCGGATGAGGTGGCATCATGAAGATTAAATCGGTGGTTATCGGGAGTATTGGGACTGTGGTGGTGTTATTTGGTATTTTTGTGTTGCCTTTTTTAATCTGGGACAATCAGGAATCAACACCTTTGAATATCTGGGTGGTGGACAAAACCGTGCCGGATACCACTTACAAGGAACATATGGGGCTGATGTGGGCTTTAAATAGTGAAAAAGTCGTTCTAGAAAGCACCGGAAACCCCTTCCGCTATGATAGTGATTATTATGGGGTTTTCCCAAAATCGGATCAAGATTATCAGGTCCGGGAAATTCCCCAAACTCAAGAAATGCCGGAACTTATTTATCTGGCTGATACCGATGGGGTTTATCCCAGCGATTTTAATGGCCTCGCTAGTGACGTCATTTACGCTGGCATTGCCCAGAAACCGCTGGTGGGCGATCTCAGTGAAGCGGAGCTGAACAGTATAAAAAACAATCTAGGTGGGGGCAACACCATCATCGGCGAGTTTGATATCTGGGATGCCGACAGTCAGCAGGGACTTCAGGATGTTTTCCGGGTTTCCTTTACCGGTTGGAGCGGGAAGTATTTTGCCGATCTGAAAAAGGACGTTGAAATTCCCGAAATTATTGTCAACAATTATGAAAAACAGACTGGTCAAGTCTGGGAATACCGGGGTGGCGGTTTAGTGCTGGTGTCAAATCAGGATCAGGTGCTGGTGTTAAAAGATAAAGAAGCGCTGAATAAAAACGGGATCAGTCTGTCTTTTGATGGGGCCTATCAAGATGAATTCGGGATCAATGGCGAGTTTCCTTTTGAACAGTGGTTTGACCTGGTCAAACCTGACGCCTCATCCGAAACCTTGGCAACACTGCATCTGGATGTCAGTGAAGCGGGAAAAACAGCGCTGGCCGAGTTTGGTCTGGGCACCGATTATGCCGCGATGACCCGGTCAATTAATTCCCAATACACGGCCTATTATTTTGCTGGGGATTTTGCCCAGATGGATTTTTCGGGAACACTATGGAATTATGCTGGCTTTGCTAAGATTAAGCAATTATTTTCGGTGGCCAACCCCAATGCCGACACTAAATTTTATTGGGGCTGCTATGTACCGCTGATGCAGCAGATTATCAATGAGATAAAAATGAAGCCGGGAATTTCAGCGGCCGAGCAGGTGACCGCAGGTACCCAGATGGAGGCCCGCACATCTGGCACCGGTTTTCAGGTTTTAGTCAATGGCATCTGGGAAGATTTTTATGCCAAAGGAGTCAATATCGGTTCCTCTGTTCCGGGGAAATGGTTTACTGAATTCTCCTATGATGAAGCCCTCTACCTGAAATGGTTTGAACATATCGGTGCGATGAATGCCAATACCATCCGGGTTTATACGCTGTTGCCACCGCAGTTTTACTCGGCGCTGGTGTTTTACAATCAGCAGCATCCCGAAGATAAACTCTGGCTCTATCAGGAAATATGGCCGGAAGAAAATCCGGCCGATCATAATTACCTGGGCGTGGATTACAATACCACCTATCAAGCCGAAATAAAAATGGACATCGATGCCATCCATGGCCGGGCTAATATTGCCCCGCGCCAGGGGCGGGCTTATGGCTACTATACCGCCGATGTTTCGCCTTATATTGTCGGCTATCTGGTGGGCCGGGAAATGGAACCGGAAGAGGTGATCAGTACCAATGAAAAGAATCCCGGTTTTGTCTTTAATGGCAATTACCTTTACACTGAAGCCAACGCCAGCCCCACTGAGGCCTGGCTGGCGATGAGTTGTGATTACGTGCTGCAATACGAAGAAGATACCTACAAGTGGCAGCATCCGGTGGGGATTGTTAGCTGGCCAACTCTGGATCCAACTGAGCACAATTCCGAATGGAACGAAACCGGGGATAAAAGCAAGCAGTACAACGACAAGGTCTCCGTCGATATCAACCATATTTCGACCCGGGAAAAACTCCAGTCCGGGTTCTTCGGCGCCTATCATATTTATCCCAACTATCCGGATTTTATGAACAATGAGACGAGCTATGCCGCATACACCGATGATGCGGGCAGCTTCCGCTATGGTGGCTACCTGCAGGAGTTCATCGCCGGTCATCAGAAATATCCGGCCATTGTGGCCGAATTTGGGCTGGCCACCGGCTCCGGTAACGCCCATGAAAATCCTGATGGCTATCACCATGGTGGACTGACCGAAGAAGCCCAGGGAACTGGCATCGTCCGGATGATGAAGGCCATTGAGCAAGAGGGGTATGCCGGTGGGATCATCTTTGAATGGACCGACGAATGGGCCAAGAAGACTTGGATCACCGAACCCTATATCATCCCTTATGATCGCAATCCGCTGTGGCATAACGCTGTGGATCCGGAACAGAACTACGGTATTTATGCCATGGAATCAGACGGACCGCGATCATTACCCTATGTTATTGAGGATGACGGTGTTATCTCAAAAATGGCGCTGGCAGCAGACGAAACTTATCTGTATATTGATCTGGATCTGAAACGGCTGGTTGATTTTTCCCAGGAACAACTGATCATCGGTCTGGATACCTACGACCGCAGCCGGGGCAACATGAAATACGGGACAGATATCGCTACTACGGCCGCTTCCGGCCTGGAGTATATCATTGAAATCAATGGCAGCAATGAAGGCTTTTTACAGGTACAGCCGGGATATAACAACAGCACCGGCAATCACAGCTCTGTCGCTTCACAAACCGGCTTATTTTTCACCATGTCAATGCTGACCAATAAAGAAATCATCACCAAAGACGGCACCACAATTCCAGCCGTGATTCAGGATTTAAGCCAGTTATCGTTTGGCAGCCTGGAGAACAATTCTCATCATCAGGTCCAGATTTCAGGCAAAACCATCTCGATCCGAATTCCCTGGACCCGGATTAACGTCACCGATCCCTCGACGATGCGGGTGGTCGATGATCCCCGGATCATCCCGAATCCTACCACCAACGAGCTCCAGACGGTGATAACCGAAGGTATTCTGGCCAGTGGCGTCCTGGTAAAACGGGACAACAACCAGACGATTGCCAGTATTGGCCTAAACAATCAGAAGGTCTTTAACTGGGAAAACTGGGATGTCCCCACCTACAAAGAACGGCTCAAAGATAGCTATGCGATTATCAGTGAGTATTTTAAGGAGCTGGAAACCAATTAGGAGTAGCAGATGAAAACATTTAAGTATAGTACCATTGTCACCCTGATTTTAACGGTGGTGTCCGCCTTGGCCATTTTCGCCATTGACGATGTGATTCCAGGTATGATCAGCGGTCCGTTGAAAGACCATATCCTTGATAATTTGGACAATTACAACGCCTTTCTATTTGGCATTTTCACCGGTTCGCTGGTCAGCTTCATCGTTGCAGTGGTGGGATACGCTACTGAGAGAAGACGATTGATTGCGGAGATCTGGAACAATGCCAGAAAACTGACCATTGATTTCAAATTATTACTACTCGATAATATCGAGTTTAAAGATTTGACCCATGACAAGCTTTCGCAGATAATTGAAGATCAGCAAGGCTTCAACCAGCAGGTCAGAGATTGGTTGACCTTTCACAGTTCACCCTACACGATAAATATCATGCAGCTCGATTTTTTGATTAATCATGGAGAAACCGCCAATCTGATTAAAACCCTTGAGAAAAATGTGCAAATACTCAGAGCTGTCGTTGATGGTTTTATGAACGCTTACTTAAATAAACGTTTAAAGGATAACTACGGCGATGTCGATATTGAAAAATTATTTGCCGTGATCACTAACCAGGATGAAGATAATGTGCTGCAGACAGTTGAGGATTTGCTGGATCAGGTATTTGAATTTTTGAATAAAAAATAAATAACCAAAGGGCTTTGATCAAAACAGGCAGCGTTGAATTGTTATTTATCGCTGCCTGTTTTGTAAACTCCGGATCAGCAGCGTTTTAAATTGAGAATAGCGGGTAAAAAATTATTATCAAAAGACAGTGTGACGAAATAATACCGAGCGGAGTTGCGGTTTGTGAAGGGGAGGAACTTAATGGATAAAAAAGCGAAACGACGGCTGTTGTTAGTGGTGGGATTGATATTAGCGATGCTGGTGTCAGCGGCAGGTTGTTCATCAGGCGGGGATCAAGCCACAGAATCAAAAAATACGTCGGGCAATGGAGCAGAACAGGAAGTATCCGGCAATGCGATTTTTGATCTCTACAACCAGATTCAAATCAATGACAAAAAAGCTGAAATCGAGAAAGTCCTGGGAGCCACCGGGAATACCTCACCAGAAGGGTCCTATATTTATCTGGATCCGGACACCGGATATGCGGTCAATGTATTTTTTGATAGCAAGGATTTGGTTACTCTGAAGCTGCTTGTTCCGACCACCGGCGCCCGGGAACTGATTGAACTCAGCAATGCCAGTGTTACAAAAGAACAGGGGGCAAAAATTACCAAGGGGATGACCCGCAGCAATGTCAAGAAAGCCCTGACGGGAGTAGGGGTGGAGATGCTGAGAATGGTTAATCCCAGTTATGCCGACAAAGAGGCTTACGCCCTGGCCTGGATCAATACCGACGGTTCGATCCTGGTTGTGACCTTTGATGCGGATACCGATACGGTCCTGGCAGCCGAATTCCGAGACCGTTTATTATAGTTGCACCAATTATTGGGTTGATCTGAAGAGGTTACCGGCTTGTTAAATCTTATGGCCAGAACCAGTGATGAAAAAAAGGGGTAGTCAATGAAAGATAAGAAATTAGTTCGTCTGATCTTGCTGATGATCTGGTTTAATGATGATCAAACTGGATACTATATGACTTTTTTAGGTCATCAGGGAACCGTCAAGAGCGTTAAATTTTGGAAATAGCTAGTTCACAAAAAAAAGCACTGGTTGTCATGAATCAGTGCTTTTTTGCGGATTTGAAATTAATTTTTAAATTTCTTGAATTATTTTATTTTTTTTGGGAAGAAAACCCGGGGTACATCCGTTATATAGATGTGCAGAAAAAACGGAGGTGAAATTTGTTGAAAGAACATCGAGAAGAGGATGCTGATGATGCGTTGATCAAGAAGTATATCACGACAGGGAATTCCGGATATTTCGAGCCCCTCGTCGAACGGTACGAACGATATGCCTACGTCTATGCCTATTCTCTTCTTAAAAACGAATTTGACGCTCAGGATGTGGTGGCGGAAAGTTTTTTAAAGGCATTTACAAAAATCAGACAGTATCGGCTGGATAGCAGTTTTAAAAATTGGTTTCTGAAAATTGTTCATAATAACAGCCTGGATCTATTGCGAAAAAATAAGACCATGGTGTATCTGGACGATCAGGAAAATGGCGATAGTCTATTTGCTGATGAGGCTTTGAGCTATGACAATATCGATTCCATGGATTTTGGCGAACTTCAAAAATCTCTGGATCAATTACCCCACGAACTGAAAGGGGCAGTGATTCTGCGGTATTATTATGACTGGGATTATAAAAAGATTTGCGAATTTTTAAATATCCCCATGGGTACCCTATCTTCCCGGCTGAACCGGGCCTGTAAAAAACTTAAAAACCTATATGAAGGAGGAATGTGACAATGAGCGAATTAGATAAAATGATGTCCTGTCTGGGCTTTAATGAAACTAACGTGAAAAATTATGGCGATACGATTCCTTTTACCAGCCGAAAGCTTGATATCATCAATCGGATTAATCAGGCCAGTCTGGAAAAAACTAGAAATTCAGATTTGTTTGCTTTGTTTTATATTTTGTCCATTGCCTTTTCAGTCATGTTAATGCGCTTTATTGTATTTGCGCAAACCGGAGATTCAACCGTCATAACTGTTTTTACCAGCATCGTTATCCACTATTCCCAACAGCTGCAAAATAGTTTCAATGCGATGTCATTTTTAATTTCGGTCGTTATTTGTGTCGGTACAGGAGTGTTGATTAATCATTTTAAAAATGAGCAGCATTTCTGTTAGACTTAATAAATAAAAAAATTTGAAGGAGAATAAAAAATGTTTAAAAAATTTAGTGTGTCAGTTTTAATGATAGTGATGGTATTGCTTATCACTGTTACTACGGCTTTCGGGGCTACCAATAGCGATACCAGCCCTTACGAAGATTCAGCGGGAAATGTAAATATTGAGGGTGCATCGGTTCCCAATGCGGAATTTGCCTTTGCCGGTTCAAATATCACTGCCAATTCAGTATTTGATACTACCACCTTTTTTGCCGGCAATGCCATCACCCTGGACGGGGAATATAACGGCGACGTGTTTGCAGCGGCAAATACGGTAACGGTTAACGGTAAAATTAACGGGAATCTCTACACCGGGGCCAACCAGGTGATTATCAATGGCGAGGTGACCCGGGATGTCTTTGCCGCCTGTTCCGATCTGACCATCAGCAAATCTGCCAACATCAACCGGGATACCTATCTTGCCGCTGCCAATGTAAATATTGATGGAACTGTGGGTCGAAATCTCCGAGCCGGCGCTGGTAATGTCTCGATTAATGGGACCATCAACGGCTTTGTGGAAACAGACGTGGATCAATTGAGCATTAATGATGGGGCAAACATCACGGGACCAATCAATAACCGTAGTGCCAATCAGGCGGTCGTCGCCCCAGGCGCCACTGCTCCAGAAGTTAGCTGGGAGAAGGTATCTAACGAACAAACCGTTGAAGAAGCTCAGGGACCAACCGTTGGCTCCATTCTGTTATCGATTATCACCAAACTGGCCTTTATTCTGGTAATCTGGGTACTGGTTACCTTTATGACCAAAGAATTTAATGCCAATACCACGATAATGGCAAAAAAACACATATTGGCTTCATTGGGAATAGGGGCTGGATTTTTCTTCGTCACACCACTGTTGCTGATTGTTTCCTTCATTATCTATGCACCATTTGGTTTTGCCATGACCTGTGGGATCATCGCCCTGGCCATTTTGGGAATGCCGGTGGCCGCAGTGGTCTTGTCAAAACTGCTGATCCGCTTCTTTGAAGACAATATGAAACCGCTACTCAGCTCGTTTGTTTCGATCTTAATCGTCGCAGCAGCAGCGATTATTTTAGGCTACATTCCATTTATTAACTTTGTCGTATTTCTGTTCCTGGATGTTGTTGGTGTGGGCTTCATTTGTTACAATGTGTTGTTCACCAATAAAAAACTCAAGGAAGAACGAAATCAAGGCGACGACGAAATTCTAATGATTGACGAAATCATTGATATGGAAGAAGGCACGACACTTATTGAAAAGTCAGCCGAAGCAATCAAACTGGATGACGAAGACATTACAAAATAAATAGTTTGCAACAAAAAAAACAGGCTCCAATACGGATGCCTGTTTTTTTTCTTTATGTGACTCAAATACTGGGGCTAGTACTTATCCATCTCGAGATCATCGAGGACAATTCGGGGTGGCGTTGGTGCTTCCGGATTCAATGGTTTTTCAACCGGGGAGTTGGAGGTGGTATGGTGGGCAGAACTTTTTTTCCTGATTTTAAAAGCACCGACCATCTGTTTGAGCATTTCGGCCTGACCGGACAGCTCTTCGCTGGCAGCAGCACTTTCTTCAGCGGTAGCAGAGTTGGTCTGAACAACGGTGGAAACCTGTTCAATGCCCTGGGTGATCTGGGCGATTTCAGTAGCCTGATCATTGGACGCCCGGGCAATGTTACCAACCAGACCGGTTACTTTTTCAATTTCGTTGAGAATTTCAACTAAACTGGAGGCGGTTTCATCGGCGATTTTGGTGCCGGCTTCGACCTTGTCAATGGAGCCTTCAATTAAGCCGGTGGTTTCTTTGGCAGCTTCGGCACTGCGGGCCGCCAGAGAGCGGACTTCTTCGGCAACAACGGCAAAGCCTTTACCGTGCTGGCCGGCCCGGGCGGCTTCAACGGCGGCGTTAAGGGCCAGGATATTCGTCTGGAAGGCAATGTCATCGATGACCTTGATAATTTTTGAAATATTTTTCGAGGATTCATTAATATCGATCATCGCAGTGACCATTTTAGTCATCTGTTCATTACCAACTTCAGCATTGCTGCGGACCTCTAAGGCTCTTTCATTGGCTTCATTGGCGTTGGTAGCATTTTTCTTTGTTTCACCGGCCACTTTTTCAATGGAAGCGTTAAGTTGCTGGATAGCACTGGCCTGTTCGGTGGTGCCCTGGGATAGCGCCTGCCCGCCATCAGAAATCTGCCGGGCGCCGGCTTCAACCTGTCCGGCGGCTTCATTGATTTCGGCCATGGTTTCGCTGAGGGTGGCGCCAATCCCATTAAGGGCGGATTTAATCGCCTGGAAATCGCCCAGATAGTCGGCAGTGATTTCCAGATCCAGGTTACCATTGCCCATTTCTTCCAGGGTATAGGTAATTTCATCCACATAGCGTTTTAGGAAGGTGATGGTCTGGTTCATTGAGTCTTTGATTAACGTATAATCACCATTGTAGTTTCCGACCATCCCCGTGTTTAGATTGCCTTTGGCCAACTCATTAAGGGTAGCCGAGGCTTCCTGGACCGGTTCAACCACGGCATCTAAAGTGGCGTTAACGCCGGTAACAATTTTAGCAAAGTCGCCCTGGTGTTTGCTGGCATCGGCCCGGGTATTCAAATTCCCGTCAATACCAGCCTGGGCCAGCATATTTGCATCGCTGATCAGGTTGTCGATGGATGTTTGAACCATTTCCAGACTGTTTCGGATTTCAGTGAATTGAGCAGAAACTTCAGTGGTGTATTCATCAGCCTGGCTGATGTCCATATCAAAGGACAGATCCCCCTGAGATAAGCGGGTCAGATTAGCACCCAGTCGGGTGACCTCATTTTTTGTGTAGTCGCTGACCCTGATCATTGGGGTTAAATCAGTGACGACTTCCACGAAGCCGACATTCTCGCCTTTAGAGTCTTTGAGATAAGCTGTATCTTGTTTGTAGTTGCGGCCATACCATTCAAAGTAGCTGTCGCCTAAGCCCTGATCCACCAAGCGACGGATTCCGCAGCCTTCGGTCTGACAGATATTAGCACCGGCATTGTAACAGTCCATCCCATAACCGCATTCACGGTCGGTGATAACCTTGTTGTTAATCATCATATCTTCAAAAGGCTTGTTCATAAAGGTCCACTTCATGTCATTATCCGTGACATGAATGGGGAAGGGAACGGCATCGATGATGGCTTCGTACCAGACCATTTTATCAACCACCGTATCCAGGGTAGCGTTGACCCCTTCAACAATTTCTTTAAATCCGCCTTTGAATGCATCTGCATCACCCCGGGTTTCCCATTGGCCCTTTATGGCAGCCTGGGAAAGCATGGTGGCTTCATTGATCAGTCCCCGGATAGTTTCAATGGTGCGCTTCAGAGCAGGCGCAATTTCGTCCTGAGGATCACGAATTTCAATATTGGCAGACACATCGCCATTGGAAATCTGATCCATGGTACCGATGACGACATTTTGGAGATCATCTGCCAGCTGGTTCATAGAAGCGGTCATTTCACCAACCTCGTCGCTGGATTGTCTTTCCAGTCGGACGCCCAGATGACCCTGGGTCATTTCTTTGATCATCTCGTTTAACGCGACAATCGGTTTTGAAATTCTTCGGGCCAGAATAAAGGTGGCCACACCACCGACCAACAAAATCAGGACGGAAGCAATCAAGATGACGTTTCTTAGATTGTTAATGGGTGCCAGGACATCTTCTTCAAATTTAGTGACCACGAGGGTCCATTTTGTGCTGGGTATCGGTGCTGCATAAGCTAGTTTCTGAACACCTTCATAGTTATAATTTACACTTCCGGCATTGCCAATGCCAAGGGCTTGGATGGCCAGGGCAAACCCTTTGGTAGGTCCATCATTCTCAATGGCGTCAAAAAGGTTTGACTGCTCTAAAATCAGTTTATCGTTGGGATGGGCCATAAAGCCGCCATTTTCGTTAATCACGAAACCGTATTTTCTAACCCCATCACCCATGGTACTGGTGACTTTTTTCAAAAAAGTCGGATCTCGCCGTCCAACCAACAATCCTACCACCTGGCCATTGTTTTTAATAGGTGCAACGTCAAAAACCACCGGTTCGTTGGTAACCTTGCTGATGGAGACATCAGAAATTGAAAGGTTCCCTTTGAATCCCTCTTCATACCAGAATTCACCCCAGGAATCAAATTCACCACCACCAATAATATATTTGGCATGACCATTGACATCCATGACGGCGATATCTTGATATCCGAGCCGTTCGACATCACCGGATATGGAGGTGACCTGGGTATTCCAGTCCATCGTTGTCGTTCGTGCCCGTAAAGCAATTTCATCCAGCTTTCCCAGATTACCAGTAATGATAGCGCCAATATGACTGGCACTTTCAGCCACGAAGGCTTCTTCTTGAATTTTGGACTCCTGGGTTAGGGCATCTGCTCCTAAATTGATGGCAATCAATCCCAGAATGAGTACCGCAGCGGCCAGGATCAGAGTGGTAAAAACCATTAATTTGGTTGATAATCGGGACTTAACCAAGGTCTGATCACTTCCTTTTTTTTGTTTGTCTTTCATGATAAGGCTCCTTTCTATGTGGCACATTTAATGTATTACTATAAGCAGACTAATCGTTATACCAATAAGTCGCAAATAATCTGAGTCTGAGAGTATAACAGTATAACAATAATTGATTGTATTCATATTATTATATCGAAATATTCACATATAACTTTAGAGAACCAGACTGAACGGTAAGCATTTATCTTCGAATAGATATCATATAAATGCAAACAGGCGCCTGTTAAGACGCCTGTTGATTGAAGTGCTGATTGGTTGTTTAGTATTTATCCATGTCCATATCGCCGAGATCAATGCTTGGTTCAGGGGCTGGTTGCCTGTTATCTTGGGACTTTTTTATCGGTGCTGCTGACGTTACACTTGATTTACTCTTGTTTCTAAGCTTAAAGGTGTCAACCAGTTGTTTTAGCAATTCAGCCTGTCCGGAAAGTTCTTCGCTGGCGGCGGCACTTTCTTCGGCGGTGGCGGAGTTTTGTTGGACCACATGGGCAACTTGCTCAACGCCAGTATCAATCTGGGCAATGCCGGAAGCCTGTTCATTGGAAGCCACGGCGATATTTCCGATCAGGGTGGTGACCTTCTCGATACCGGCAACAATGTCGTCTAAAGCGGCGGCGGTATCATCGGCAATTTTAGTTCCTTCCTGAACCTTGTCGATAGAGCCCTCAATCAAAACTGTTGTTTCCTTGGCGGCATCGGCACTCCGGGCTGCCAGGCTACGGACTTCTTCAGCGACGACGGCAAAGCCTTTGCCATGCTGACCGGCCCGGGCTGCTTCGACGGCAGCATTAAGAGCCAGAATATTGGTCTGGAAGGCAATGTCATCAATGACCTTGATGATTTTTGAAATATCTTCCGATGACTGGTTGATAGCTACCATCGAATTCTGCATTTGTGACATTTGGGCATTACCTTTAGCAGCGTGATCTTTGACGGTATCAGCTAATTCCCTGGCTTTATTTGCATCTACCGCATTGTTTTTGGTTTGATCAGCAATTTCGGCAATCGAGGCGGTTAGTTCCTGAACTGAGCTGGCTTGTTCGGTGGAGCCCTGAGCCAGGGATTGACTTCCGGCGGATACCTGGCCAGAGCCGGAGGCAACCTGATCGGAGGCCACATTGATGTCGCCCATAACATCGTTTAGGGAATCAATGATCACGTTAATAGCATTGGAGATGGTGATTAAATCACCCTGGAAGGCCCGGGCATGATCGATATCCAGATTACCCTGGGACAATTGTTCGATTTTTTCAGTAATTTCACTGACAACAGAATCTAACATATCAGCAGTCGTGTTAACTGTTTTTTTGAGCGCATCCACATCGCCTTTATATTCACCAGTGATACGTTCACTGAGATTACCGTTCGAAATGGCATCCATTACCACCATGACCTCACCGATCGGTTTGTTGATTTCGTCCAGAATGGCATTCATGCCACCGACTAGTTCCGACCAAGCGCCCTGGAATTTGCTGGCGTCGGCCCGGGTTTGAAGGTTACCATCAATCACCGCATTGGTGATCATTGAGGCACCATCAATCATTTCGCCAATCGATGCTTTAACGGCAGTCAGGCTATGGCTGATTTCATTGAACTGAACGCTGACATCGCGGGTGTATTCATCAGCTTCACTGATATTCATATCAAAGTCAAGGTTTCCTTCTGATAGTCGATTCAAGTTATCAGCTAATCTGGTTACTTCGGCATGGGTATAATCGCTGACCCGGATAATCGGGGTTAAATCGGTGACGATTTCGACAAAGCCAATATTTTCGCCTTTTTTATTCTTGAGGTAGGCGGTATCCTGTTTGTTATTACGGCCAACCCATTCAAAGTAAGAATCGGCCAGACCCTGATCAACCAGTCGGCGGATGCCGCAGCCTTCGGTCTGACAAATGTTGGCTCCGGCATTGTAGCAATCCATGCCGCAGGCGGAAACCCGATCTTCGATAACGCCATTTTTGATCATCAGATCTTCAAAAGCGCGGTTCATAAAGGTCCATTTCATATCCATATCGGTAACGTGAACCGGGAAGGGGATGCCATCGATAATGGCTTCGTACCAGAACATATTGTCCACGACGGTATCCAGGGTCTGGTTAACCCCGGAAATTACCTTGGCATATTCGCCGGCATGTTTGCTGACCTCAGCTCGCTTAGTGAAATCGCCGCGAATAGCTGAATCGGAAAGCATGATGGTATCGGAAACCAGGCTGCCAATGGCATTCTTAATCGAAACCATACTGTTACCAAGGACATCATTTTCTGACTTGGGCTGGATATCCGTGGATAAATCCCCCAGCGCCATATTTTGGGCAGCTTCAGCCTGATCGCGAATGTTTTCGGCCATATTGACAAAGGATTTGGTCAGTTCTCCAATTTCATCCGGTTTGGCGTCATCGGCCATGGCATAGTCGATATCAACCGCACCCAGGGCCAGATGATCAGCAGCTTCAGCCAGTTTGGTAATCGGTCGGATAAAGCTGCGGGTGGAAATAACGATAAGTCCGATGATAACCAAAAGGCCCAGGCCAAAGATCACCAGCATCATCGTCTGAATGGTGGCGAATGACTGGTTGAATTCTGCCATTGGCAATCCGGTGGCCAGAACCCAGCCGGTATCACCGATCTCGGTGACATAACCCTGGCTTTCGGTACTGCCAGATGAATAGGAAATCGGACCAGAAGTTTTATCGGTCAGGGCTGCGATGATATTTTCAGAGAGATCGGTATCACTTAGGGGACCATTGTTAAAGTCCGGATTGGGATGATCAAAGACAATACCACTGTTGGTTGAAACCACGAAAAATCCGGTTTCGCCAATTTTATTTTCGGCAATGATTTCTTTAATCCGATCGATGGATACGTCCACACAGGTTGCCCCGATTAAGTCTTGAGTACCGGATTTAAAAACTGGTGCGACGACGCTGACAATAATTTGATTGGTGACAACGTCTAAATAAGGTTCAGAAATAAATACTTCTTTTTTGGCTACTAATTCCTGGTACCAGGGACGGGCATTAATATCATAGGTGCCATCAGACGATGAACCGTCAGATTGGGTAAACTGACTGGAGTCGACGTCAGCTACCCAGGCAACCCGGATATTTTCCGGATCAGTAGCAGCTACATTATCCAGGGTTTGCTTAATTTCTGGAAAATTGACGGTTGAGTTGATGTTAATTCCCGGAGTGACCTGTTCGAAATAACTGCGAATCTCGGGATTGGCAGACAGCTGGTTGGCAGCTTCCAGATACTTTGTAAAATAGCTGTCAATTTCGTTGGATACCGATTGTGACCGGGCTGACAGCTCATTGATGGTAATCTTGGTAATGGCCTGGTTGACAACGTAGAGGGATATTCCTGCGACAATCGCAAAAATAATGGCGACCGGCAATCCAATGGACAGTAGCATTTTGAAAAGTAATCCTTTTTTCTACTATTCATTTCATTTCTCCTTTGGTTCATCATAATTGATGATAAATTTGATCGTTGGATAGGGTCGTACTGAAGTAGCATCAGTGTAGCGGAAACCGGGAATTGGAGCAAGCGTTTTATTCTGTTTTATACACGAAATTATTACCCTGTAATTTTAAAAATAAACAAAGTAACGGATACTCAAAAATAAATATAAATAATCTAAAATTTGAGAAGCAAAATGGCAATCAGATATTGACTGTAAAATTCATTAAAACGGGATGTTAGCTATTGTGTTTCTTTTTCAAAATGAATAAGATGGTCTATAAATAATCAGAATCATCATCAAATAATCAGAATCATCATCGGTTGAAATAGCGGTAGATGTGGGAGTGATCGCTCTTTCACTTCGGGTTGAACAAAAAAAGATTTAGCAGCCTAACATCGAACCGGGTTTGTGGACTTTAAATTAGGGTATACTGATATATAAGAATTTATGAATCAACTTGAAATAGTGTTTATCTCAAACACTCACCATCAAAAGGGGGCGTTGGCTATGAATCGATGGAAAGTATTTGCAAAACTGGTTCTGATGATCGGAATAATTTTGACCCTCACTTCCTGTGGTCAACAGGAACCGGTCACGATTGGTTTTGTGGCCAGCCTCACCGGAAGTACATCAGAGCTGGGCGTTAATGGTCGCAATGGTCTGATGATGGCCATAGAAGAAATTAATGCCACTGGCGGTATTAATGGCAGATCGGTGGAAGTGGTTGTCAAAGATGACAAAAACGATCCACAAACCGGGTTGGCTGTTGATCAGGAACTTTACGAAGATGGCATTTCCTTTATCATCGGTCACATGACCAGCAATATGGCCGCCTTGAGCATCCCCTTTGTCAACAGTAAAGACATGTTAATGATCAGCCCGACTATGAGTGCCACCACCCTGTTTAATCAGGATGATCACTTGATTGGGGTCGTATCTCCCAACAGTGATCAGGCGGTGATCATTAAAGAAAGCATGGTGAAAAACGGCGGCGGGAAAAAAGTAGCCGTGATTTACGAATCTCAGAATTTGGCTTATACCGGGACGGTTAAAGATTGTCTTGCTAAAGAAATAGAACCACTTGGCGGTCAGTTTATCTATGAAGAAGCTTTTTTATCCGGAGCAAACCCAAATTACCTGGACATTTCCCAACGGGTTTTGAATTCAAAACCAGACAGCATTGTGATTTTAGCCTCATCATTTGATGCAGCCATGTTCTGCCAGCAATTTTATAAACAGAATAACCAAACGCCTGTTTATCTGGCCGCCTGGTCGATGAACAATGACCTGCTTTTGCAGGGGGGCCAATCAGTCGAAGATGTCGAGATTACAAGCCTGATTGATTCAGATTCCCAGATCCCCGCTTATACCTCGTTCCGGGAGAAATACCTGAGAAAATACGGTTCCGAACCCACATTTGCCGCAGTTTACACATATGAAGCGGCGATGGTTTTATTTAATGCCATGGCGGAATCCAACAGCGATGATCCCGAAACGATCAAGAAGACAATCATTAAAAAAGGCACCTATCAGGGACTCCAAAGCGAAATAAACATCAATGAGTACGGGGATGCCAGCCGAACCATCTACCAATACGTTGTGAAGGACGGTCAATTTAAAAAGGCGGAATAGACTATGAAGCGAATAAAAAAGCTGCGAGATTTCATTTTGATCAATAATATGCTTTCTATCGTCATTCCACTGATCCTCGTGGGTCTTTTAGTGACGCCGCTAATTTATAATTATCTGATTAAAGATATGCATCAAAAGAACACCATGATCGCCGCAACGATTGCCCAGCGGATGTCTGATTTTATTGAGGAATCGTACCAGGTGCTTTATCAGATAAATCATTTGCTTGATGATGGCACGCTAAAAGATGACGTCGCCATCCAGAGTTACTTGGATGCAATCCTTAAAAATTCAGACTCGGTTGAGGGATTTGAATTTCTAGATGCTAACGGAATGGTAAAAATTATTGCCCCAAAAAATGTTAATATTCAAGGTGCAAATCGCGCCAGTCAACCTTTTTTTACAGAGACCAGGTCCACCCGTAAACCTTTTGTATCGTCTTCTTTTATTTCGCAGCAAACCGGTCAACCCACCATCACCATTGCCATACCCCATGGCGATGGGGTACTGGTAGCCTATTTAAATCTGGAAGAAATCAGCATGCTTTCGCTAAATCACATCAAAACCTTTGGCGATACGGTGACTGTCGCCATCACCGACGGCAATGGTGTCTTTATTTCCAATAAGGATATCAATAAGGTCTATCAGCGGGAGGTTGAAGCTAATTATCAGGCGATCCATCCTGACATAGAAACAGAAGATCAGATTAATGCGTTTACTTATGATGGAAAAACAGCCATGGTCAGTCACGCTGATGTCGAGAAAGCTGGCTGGCATGTCTTTGTTTATGAATCCTATGACTCTATTTATGCAGCTTTAAGGCCTTTTTTAGCGGTTATGCTATTGTTCACCTTTTTATTGGTCTTATTTTCCCGGTTTGTTGCCCGACTGGTGTTTAAAGATATTAATCATTCTTTTGGCGAACTGAACCGGCAGACAAAGGAAATTGCTGCCGGGGATTATCACCCCATTATTACTGACAATCGTTTTGACGAATTTGATCAGCTTACCGATAATTTTAATGGGATGGTCGCCTGTGTCAAGGAACGGGATGAAGCCTTGAAGGTTCTGGCTTATTACGACTCCCAGACCAATTTACCCAATGCGGCTTATTTTTTGGAGACTCTAAATCAATTGATCCTCGATAATCACGGAAAAATTGCCGTGATTTGTTTTGATATTCATAATTTCAAGCGGATCAATGATACCTTTGGACCATCCTTTGGGGACAAGATCCTGGAGATGATGGGTGCCCGGTTACTGGCACTTCAATGCTCCCATGGATTTGTAGCCCGAATTAATGGTTCTAATTTTGTCCGGGTACTGACGGATCTCGAGAAACCCGATGATGCGCTGGCAGAGATTGAAAAGTTGCGGGCGGTTTTTAATCAGGCGATGAGTTTGAATGAAAACAATGTATATCTACGTTTTCTTGTGGGCATCGCACTCTATCCTGATGATGCCAAAAATGTCGAAGAATTGCTGCAATATGCCAATACGGCAGCAGAGATGGCAAAACAGCGAGGGCGATCCCAGTATGCCTACTTTGAAAATAAGATGAAACAGAATCTGCTGAGAAATATGAGGCTGGAGAATTCCCTCCGACCGGCTCTGGAAAACAATGAGTTTTTGCTTCACTATCAACCGCAAATCGATGTTAAAAATAAAAAAATCCGTGGTTTCGAAGCGTTGATCCGCTGGGATCATCCCCAGCTGGGGATGGTTTCCCCACTGGATTTTATCCATCTTGCCGAATCCACCGGACTGATTGTTCCGATTGGGGCCTGGGTGTTGGAAACCGCCTGCCGACAAATCGTTGCGATTAATCGGAAAATGGGCACCGACCTGATGATTTCAGTCAATGTTTCGCCGGTTCAACTAAGTCATGAACATTTTCCGGAAATGGTGGAAGAAACCTTGAAGCGATGCGGCCTTGCATCGAATTTGCTGGAACTGGAGATTACCGAAAATCTGTTTATCCATTCCTTTGAAGAGGCGATTAGAATTTTTGATCGCCTTAAGACAATTGGTATCCGCATGTCGCTGGATGATTTTGGTACTGGCTACTCGTCTCTGGCTTATTTAAAAAATCTGCCCATTGACACCTTGAAAATCGATCAGGCTTTTACCCGGGATCTGTTGCTCAAGAAATCCAATGAGCATTTAATGGAATCCATTATAATGATGGCCCATACCCTTCATATGGATGTGATTGCGGAAGGAGTCGAAGAATTGGAACAGCTGGATTGTTTAAAAGCCTATCACTGTGACCATGTCCAGGGATATTATTTCAGCCGTCCCATCGATGAATCCCATCTGGAAGAGTTGCTCAGCAAGTTGACTAAAGATTAATCACTAAACAACGAAAAAAAAGTGAAGTAATAAAAATAGACAAGTTTAAACAGAAAACGCCGGGAACGACGATGAAGACTGGCGGCAAGGAGAACAACATGTATAAACCAATACTGGCAATTCCGATGGGTGATGCAGCCGGCATCGGACCTGAAATAACGGTAAAAGCCCTGGCTGACAATGCCGTTCAGGAGATAGCCCGAATGGTGGTGGTGGGGGATCGGATGGTGCTGCAAAAAGCCATGGAATTTTCAAACGTGGATCTGAGCATCAATTGTATCGATGATCCCCGGGATGGAAACTACACGTCTGGAGTTGTTAATCTCATTGACCTGGATAATATTGAAATGGATAAACTGAAAATGGGAGCGGTTCAAGCTATGACCGGAAAGGCCGCCTACGAATATATAGAAGTGGCGACCCGGCTCTGCCTTGATAAAAAAGCTGACGTGTTAACGACCACGGCGATTAACAAGGAATCACTGAAAGCCGCAAAAGTCCCCTTTATTGGCCATACCGAAATTGTCGGGGCATTAACCCGGACCCAAAATCCCCTGACCATGTTTCAGGTTCATAACCTCAGGGTGTTCTTCCTCAGCCGCCATGTTTCGCTACGGCAGGCCTGTGAACTGGTTACAAAGAACAATCTGTTAGCTTTTATTGATCAGAGTGTATCGGCGTTGAAAATTCTGGGGGTCAAAAATCCTCATATAGCCGTTGCCGGTCTGAATCCCCATAGCGGCGAGCACGGCCTGTTCGGTCGGGAAGAGGTGGATGCCGTTATGCCAGCCGTGGCAGCGGCTCGGCAGCGTGGCGTTAACGTTGATGGGCCGATTGGCGCTGACAGTGTTTTTCACTTTGCCTTAAAAGGTAAATACGATGCAGTTTTATCGCTTTATCATGATCAGGGTCATATCGCTACCAAAATGGTTGATTTTGAAAAGACCATATCCATTACCATCGGCATGCCAATATTAAGAACTTCAGTGGATCATGGGACGGCTCTGGACATTGCCGGGAAGGGTATTGCCAGCCCGGTGAGTTTGATTGAAGCGATCCGGTTGGGGGCGGAGTATGCGCCATTTTTTAATCAGGATCACTAATTACAGGTTTTGCAGAACTGCTGTTATTTACCAGAAATAAGCAGCATATGAATTAATTGAAATGGCCTCCTTACTCAGGGAGGCCATTATTCTGTCTGAACGATTATATTTAACCGATTTAATTACTTTAAATCCGAAGGCGTATATATATTTGCCGGTTCCAGCAAGCACTGAATATCCAATTGATTATCCCGACGCAAAATAGTATAATACTAAATATTCGTGTTGACCAATTATTTTCGAGGAGGGCAAATGACACTTCAAAATTTCATATCAATGACACTCTATCTGACATTTGTCGTCTATGCTATTTTTGGAACCCATAGTTTAACCCTCAATAAGGATGTCAGACTGAACCGGGTATTTGCCGGATTGTGTTTTTGTTTTGCCATCTGGAGTTTTGTCGTGGCCGCTACCAACTCATCAGCGACTGCTACGGAAGCCCTTTTTTGGCGTCGGTTTTCAGTGTTGGGCTGGGGAGTTGCTTACAGCCTTCTTCTTCACGTTATTATTATTCTTCGAAATGCCCCCTGGAGTGAGGCACATAATAAAAAGCTGCTTTTAACTGTACTCTATCTGCCGGCATTGGCAAATATTATTGTCTTCTTTATTTTCAGCATGCCGGAAAAAGGCCACATTCAGATGATACTTACCGATTCTGGATGGATTTCAGAGACCAATGAACTTTGGTTTAGTCTACTGTTTCTTGCCTATTATTTAAGTTTTGCTTATATATCGATGATGCTGTTAGTTCGGTGGTATAAAAAAATAAATAATACCCCTGATCGGTCCAAGGCAATGTTGCTGATGATGTCCTTTGGAGCGGCGTTTTTTCTCGGAACCGTTACCGATTTTGTGGTGGCCAGTCTACCTAACGGGCGGATTCCATCCATGGCACCGGTAGAGGTGCTGATACCGGTGGCTTGCATCTTTTTCATTATCTATAAATATGGCATGGTATCATCGCCGCAAAACAAGAATGAATCACAACCGGAAGGAATAATCCTCAGCACCATCAGCCGGATCAGACTTTTTAAATACATCAGCATCGTGATGATTGTCGGGAGTATTCTTAATTTCTATGGCCGCGTCAACAATAATGATACCCGCATTACTGGGGTGTTCTTAAGTTTTATTCTGGTGCTGATGGGAACCTTTGTTATGTGCATTCCTTATCTCTTCAAGTCAATTAAATCCTAGGAGAATGCACTGGGTCTTTTTTTGGGAGTTTTGATGCCGGTAGTGATGCTCGTCCATTTTAACACGGAGTTCAGTAACATCATCTGGTCGGTGCCGATATTTTTTATGATGCTGACTGTTATTTTTAACAATAAGAACATCTTTCTGGGACTGGGAATCTTAAGTCTGCTTCTGGAAGTGATTTTCTGGATACTATTACCCGATTTATGGATGATGGTGGACGAACGGTTCTATTTTTATAGGCTGTTGTTCTATATCATCGGGATTGGGCTGACCACCATCATCACCCGGATTTATATTTTGCGGCTACAGGAAAACAGCAAACAGGATGCTTTTCAAAAAATGATTTCAGAACTATCAGCTGATTTTGTAACCATGAACCGGAGTAATTTTGAAGAAAAGGTCAATCAATTACTAAAAAGAAGCGGAGATTTTACCGGCATTGATCGGGTATATGTCTGCCGCTTTTCCGAAGATAAAAAAATATTGTTTTGTACCCATGAATGGGTGAACGAAGGAATCACATCCTGGATGGAAGAAATAAATAGTGTCGGGATTACCACGCTTTCCTGGAGTGTCGGGCAGATTTTAAAGAATGAGATAGTTTATATTCCCAGTCCTGATCAGCTTCCCATGACAGCCGAAGCCGAACGTCTACAGCTTAAAAAGGGCAAAGTCCGGTCTCAGATACTCGTTCCTATTCAGAGTAATCACGGCATTATCGGTCTGATCGGATTTGATGAGATTCGTAGTGGTAAGTCTTTACGAGGAATCGACCAGGACTGGTTGCGAGTGTTAGCCAATATTCTGGCGGATGCCATCGCCAAGGTGGAAACCGAACAAGATATGAATTATTTAGCTTACTATGATCCTCTTACGGGGATGCCCAATCGGGCTTTGTTTTACCGGCGATTGGAGCGGGCTATTGATCTGGTCGGGCAAACCGCTAAAAATTTGGCAGTGATTTTTATTGATCTGGATGGTTTTAAGGAAGTAAATGATACCTTGGGTCATGACTGGGGCGACCAGCTGCTTAATCAGATTGGGAAACGGCTGACCGATTGTCTTGGTGAAGCGGGTTTGGTGGGTCGGTTTGGTGGCGACGAGTTTCTGATTATGGTTCCTCAGTTTTCTCACAACCACGAGCTGGAAATAATTGCCGAGAAGGTGATGTCAATATTTCATCGTCCCTTGCTGGTGGCCGAACAGGAATTGCACATTTCAGGCAGTGGTGGAATTGCCGTTTATCCCAGCGATGGAGAAAATGTCACGACCCTGATAAAAAATGCCGATCTGGCGATGTATGCTGCCAAAAAAAGTGGAAAAGGCCGGATGGCTTACTGTTCAGGGGATATGAAAGAGGCTGTTCAAGAAAAGGTGACCCTGACCAACCGTCTTCATCGGGCCTTAGAGCGTCAGGAACTGTTTCTCCACTACCAACCCCAGGTTTCAGCGATTACCCATGAGATTACCGGCTTTGAAGCTCTGCTGCGGTGGAACCATCCGGAACGGGGGATTATTTCTCCAGAAGTATTTATTCCCCTGGCTGAACAAAGTGGACTGATCAGTACAATTGGCGAATGGGTGCTGAAGACCGCCTGTGCCCAGAACAAGGCCTGGCAAAAGCAGGGATACAAACCGGTGCGGATGGCTGTGAATCTGTCGGTGGAGCAGTTTCGCAGTTCCAATCTGGAGCGGATTATTCATACCTGTCTGGAAGTATCCGGGCTGGAACCCCAGTATCTGGAACTGGAAATTACTGAAGGCATTGCTATGAAAACCTCGCAATATGTAATCCGGCAGCTGTATGCTTTAAAAAGACTGGGGGTAGACATCAGTATTGATGACTTTGGCACCGCTTTTTCTTCGATGAGCCGGCTCAAAGATCTGCCAGTGGACCGTATAAAAATCGACCGCCAGTTTATCTGGGGAATCGGAGAGAATCCCCGGGACGAATCAATCATTTCAGTGATGATTCATCTGGCCCAAAAGCTGGGCCTGCGGGTAGTTGCTGAAGGGGTGGAGACGGAAGCGCAGCTCAATTTTCTTAAGAAAAAGGGCTGTGATGAAGTCCAGGGCTATTATTGCGGCCGACCAGTGAGCGTCGTCGACTTTGAAGTGATAAATAACTACTAAATGGGCATCAGTGCAAAAGGCCTCCACTTGCGTGGAGCTATCAGACTGTCAAAAATAACCTAGTACCGACAATTGTTACATCATGTTGTACGCATCGGAGCGGACACGGCAGAGCCTGTCCGATTTTCGCGAAGGCAACGAGCCAATCACAAGCTTGCTTGTAGTTGGCGACTGACCGCGACTAATGCGAAAGGAGCAAAGCGGATTTCGTATTGGCCGCGGCGAACAACAGATTAACAATTGGTCGGTACGGTAGTTTAGCGACAAACTCAGGCCTCCACATCCGTGGAGGCCTTTTGCTTAGGGAGCAATGGTTAAATCTTTTTTTCGTAAGCCGTGGGCCTTGCCCTGTTTGGTCCAGTCGTGATTGGCGCCCTGTATTAATGCGAAACGGGGATAGGTGGGATTGACGTAGAGGTTATCGCCGGATTCCCGGTCAAGCAGATTATTGACAAAGACACTGTAGGGTTGGGCCAGGTTTTTCTTTGATCCATGTCCCAGGGGGACATCTTTAGACAGGGCAATCATAACACCTGACCCGATGCCAAGGCCCTGACCCCATTTGAGATGAGCCCGGTGGGTCCAGTTTTTCATCATTGCAATGGTGGTCTCATTCTGAATGCCTTCGTAGTGACCATTGTTGACGATGGTATAAACGGTTATGTCATGGGGCGATTCAATCAATGATTTTTCCAGTTGAATTAAACAATGCAACAGATGAGAAGGAATGCCACCCATATACATTGGCACGGCAAAAACTAGCACGTCGCAGCTGGCAATGTCTTCTAACTGGTTGACTCCGAGCATCGCATGGTGGATGCCGAAACTGACCAGATCATGATCTGGCGGGATCAGTGTCTTCAGTTCGTCAAGCAATACTTCCGAGGTACTGCCCATGGCTTTGGGGCTGCCGTTAATTAATCCAATTTTCATTGTCGGTGAGCCTCCATTTCTTCCAGATTTTTATAAAAGCTTACCGTGTGGGAAAGGGCATGGAGGTCGACCCCGTTATACTCCACAAACCTTTCGGCAGTCGCTTTTTCCGGTAGGGTGATATCTTCACCATAAAACCGAACGGATAGATTCACATGGTTTTTATATCGGTCTTTCTGATGCATTTCACCATCTCTGACTGTGAAATAGGGTTGATGATAGGGCAGGGTACGATCCAGTACGTTTTTGACAAACGGACTGAAACCACCATAAAGGCAGTGACTGATGATTTCGACCTCATCACTCTGAGCCATCCGTTTGCCAATATCGCTGAAGTCATCTTTTATTTTACAAAGTCCTGGTGTTTCAATCCAGCAGCCAAAACAGCCAACACATTGGTGAATTTCCTGATCTTTTCCAATTAAGATTGCGTCGTCAGGATGTTGTCCGAATAAACGATCAGCTTCACTTGGGTTCAAGTCATGAATGATTAGTTTCATTGGTTCTCCTTTCGGGTGTGAATCTTAATCCTATTAGATGCCTACCCAAATAAATGAAGAATATTCACACTTCAATAAAAAATAGAAAGAATTATCAGAAGAAGTTTTTTATATTTTCCGACAATTCAGATAATGACGATGACGCTGAGAACCACTGTGTGAACCTCAAAATTTTGGGTATAAACCAAACCATAAGGAAAAATGAAAGGGGATGACGCAGATGGCTAAAAAAACACTGATCCGGGTATCGAGAGATGGGCCCTATGTGGTGACCGGTTTGTCGGAGATTCAGGAATCCACCACCCGAAATGTATTGGTGACGGAGGCGGCGGTGGCCTTGTGCCGCTGCGGGGCGTCAAAAACCAAGCCGTTTTGTGACGGCACCCATGGGAAAATTGTTTTTTCAGGCGAAAAAAGCCCGGATCGGGTGCCCCGGCAACTGGATACCTATGAGGGCCGGGAAATTACAATCCATGATGACCGGGGGATCTGTTCCCATGCCGGGTTTTGTACCGATGGCTTGCCTAAAGTCTTTCGGATGACTGAGGAACCCTGGATTGATCCTGATGCAGAAGCCAAAGAGCGGATCATTGAAACCATTAAAAAATGTCCTTCCGGGGCGCTGAGTTATTCGATTGATGGGGTGCGGGTCGATGCCTTTACCGATGTCGAAGCCATTCAGCTGGATGAAGACGGACCCTACCATGTCCGCGGCGGGATTTCTTTGGAGCTGGGTGATACGCCAGCGTCCGAGCAGCCCGAATCCAAAGAGCATTGCAGTTTATGCCGTTGCGGTCAGTCAAAAAATAAACCCTTTTGCAGCGGTCAGCACTGGTACGTAAAATTTGTTGATCCGGGGATGGTTGGTGAATTGAAGAACCAGGATCAAGAGGGTGACCCGTTTAATAATAAATATGCCATCATTAAAAAGCTGGCCGAAACCGGCAAAAGTGAAAACTCGGCGATGCGAACGCTGGAGACCTTCCCGGATTTTAAGACTCTGCTTTTTAAAGGTACCCAATTGCAGCGGATGCCCTTAAATGAAGAAGTGGCGGTCAGTCTCAAAACCGTCATCGGAAAAAACGCCAAAAAGCCGTTGACCCTGGCGCTGCCCTTTTATGTGTCGCATATGTCTTATGGCGCCATATCGAAGGAAGCCAAGGTGGCCCTGGCCAAGGGCAGCAGTCTGGTGGACACGGCGATGTGCTCCGGTGAAGGGGGGATGCTCCCGGAATCCCGTCAGGCCGCCCGGCATTACATTTACGAGCAGGGGACAGCGGCGTTTAGCTATGATGAAGCGATTATGAAACAGGCCGATGCAGTCGAAATAAAAATCGGCCAGGGCGTCAAGCCCGGTTTGGGGGGGCATTTGCCCGAGGAAAAGATCACCGCCGAAATTGCTCAGATCAGAAAACTCAAGGTCGGCGAAGCGGCGATAGCGCCCGGTCGGCTGGCCGGGGTCGATGAGATCCGGGATCTGGTTGATCGAGTTGCCCGAATCCGGGAAATAACCGGCGGCGTTCCGATTGGCATCAAAATTGCCACCAGTCATCTGGAAGCAGATCTGGCAATGGCGCTGATGGCTGAACCGGATTTTATCACCATTGACTGCCGGGGCGGCGCCACCGGTTCATCTCCCAGATTTCTCAAAGATAATGTGGGGATTCCAGCCATTTTCGCCATTCGGCGGGCCCGGCGATTTTTGGATCAGTTAGGCAGTGAGGTGACCCTTTGTGCCACCGGTGGGTTTCGTGACAGTGCGGACATTGCCAAGGGGTTGGCACTGGGCGCTGATGCCATTGCCCTGGCGACGGCCTCGCTGATTGCCATTGGCTGCCTGCAGTCACGGATCTGTCATACCGGAAAATGTCCGGCCGGGATTGCCACTCAGGATGAAGTATTGCGGAGCCTCTTTAATGAAGAAAAAGTGCTGCGCCAATTTGAGAACTTTTATAATGCCACCGCCGACGAGCTGCGGGTTTTTGCCCGGACCAACGGCCGGGATGATATTCACCAGCTGGATGTCGGCGATTTGATGACGATCAGTCATGAGGTGGCTCAATACACCGATATTGAGCATGTTTAAAAGATCCGGTCGGACTTATTACGGTTGTTGACGATGGGGTCAAAATAATTTAAAACACGATGAAAGAGACGGAAATGCCGATGGAATTCATTATAAGTTTAGGCAAATTGCTGCAGGCCCGCAGCGACTTTTTTATTGAACTGCTGCTACAGCATCTGATGCTGAGTCTGATTGCGATTGTGATTATTACGGTGGTGGGGGTGACCACCGGGGTTCTGATTGCCAAATCACAAAAAGCCGCCAGCGTGGTGATTGGCCTGACCAACGTGCTTTATACCATTCCCTCGATTGCGATGTTCGGTTTTTTTGTCTCGATCACCGGGATCGGCAATACCACGGCGATCATTGCCCTGGTGATTTACGGGCTGCTGCCGGTAATCCGCAATACCTATGTCGGCCTCACCGAGGTGGATGATCAGATTCTCGAGGCGGCGGTGGGGATGGGCAGCACCCCCTGGCAGTTACTTTCAAAGATTCAGTTTCCCCTGGCCTTACCGGTGATCATCGCCGGGATCCGCAACATGGTGGTGATGACGATTGCCCTGGCCGGGATTGCGTCCTTTATTGGCGCCGGCGGCCTGGGGGTGGCGATCTGGCGGGGGATCACCACGAATTTTGATGAAATGACGGTAGCCGGCAGCTTGCTGGTAGCCTTACTGGCCTTTGTGGCTGATGGATTGTTGGGAATTGTAGAAAAAAGATTATTAAGGAGGACAAAATGAAAAAGTGGATGAGTTTAGCACTGATTGTCGTGCTGGTATTGTTAGCAGCCGGTTGTCAAGCCGAGGAAAAGAAGGTGGTCATCGCCTCAAAACCGATGGCGGAAAGCTATATTATTGCCGAAATGATGGGTCAGCTGATTGAAGCCAACTCCGATATTAAAGTGGAGTATAAGATGGGTATTGGCGGCGGAACCTCGAATATTCAGCCGGCCATGGAAGCCGGCGAAATCGATATGTACCCGGAATATACCGGTACCGGCTGGCTGTTTGTGCTGAAAAATGAGCTGGTGACCGATCCGGAAGCCCTGTATGAAGGGGTTAAGAGCCAGTATCAGGAAAAATATAATTTTGCCTGGCTGGATCGCTACGGCTTTAATGACACCTACGCCCTGGCGATTGATAAAACCAAAGCTGATAGCATGGGGATTAATACCTTCTCGGATCTGGCGGCCCAGAGCAATAACCTGAGCCTGGGAGCGGAGTATGATTTTTACGAACGTGAAGACGGCTATCCCGGACTGGTTACGGCCTACGGTTTTAATTTCAAAGAAACCAAAGAGCTGGATATCGGTCTGAAATACAAGGCCATCGGCGAGGGTCAGGTGGATGTCATCAACAACTTTTCCACCGACGGACTGCTGGCCGAATATGACTTAAAGGTGCTAAAAGACGATAAGGGCTTCTTCCCGGCCTATGAAGCAGCCACCGTCATCCGTCAGGAAACCCTGGACAAATATCCGGAACTGGAAGGGATTCTGAACCAGCTGGCGGGACAGATCAGTGACGAGGAAATGCAGCAGATGAATTATTATGTGGAAAAAGAAAACCGCGATGCCGGCGACGTTGCCGCTGAATTCCTGAAAGCCAAGGGCTTATTATAAGCCGATGATCGAGTTTCATGATGTCAGCCAGCAGTATCAAGCCGAGAAACCGATTATCCGGCATTTGAGCCTGACCGTTTCACAGGGTGAGTTTGTCGTGCTGATTGGTCCTTCCGGCTGCGGCAAAACGACCCTGTTAAAAATGATGAACGGCCTGATCAAGCCGGACAGCGGGGAAATCCGGATTAAGGGAAAAGAGCTCAAAGACTGGGATCCGATTACCTTAAAACGCAATATCGGTTACGTCATTCAGCAGGTGGGGCTGTTTCCCCACCTGACCATTGAAAAAAATATTGCCTATGCTCTGGATATTCAAAAAGCCAGCGAAACCCTGAAAAAGGAACGAGCCCGGGAACTGATTCAGCTGGTCGGTCTGGAAGAAAACTATCTGCCTAAATACCCCAACGAATTAAGCGGCGGCCAGAAGCAGCGGGTTGGCATTGCCCGGGCGCTGGCGGCCGATCCGGAGATTATTTTAATGGACGAGCCCCTGGGGGCGGTGGATCAGATTAATCGGGGGGTGCTCCAGGATGAAATCATCCGGATTTATCAAACCCTGAATAAAACCATCGTCTTTGTCACCCACGACATTGAGGAAGCCATCAAGCTGGGGACCAAAATTGTGGTGATGAACCAGGGTGAAATCATGGAAATGGGCTCCCGGGATGCCATTGTTTTTCACAGCAAGAGTCATTTTGCTGATGACTTTATCGGCAACAAGGGTTTTCTATCCTATTTGAATATTGTCAAAATCGAACAGGTGGTTTGTCCCTTTAACGGCAATGTCTCCGAAAAGGCGATAACGCTGTGGGTCAGCGCCGCTGATCCGCTGATTGTGGGGATCCGGATCTGTCTGGAAAACGGCGTCAATCAGGTTGGCGTCCGGGATGCGGTCGGCCAAGTCGTGGGTGCCTTTGATTTGAGCTGTTTATCACGATTGAAGTTTTAAAAAGGCTGTCAGGTTTAAGTAACACGTTGGTACTGGAAATAAATTAACAATGGCGATACTTCCTATTTAGAAGGAAGCATCGCCATTGCTGTTTTAGGAATGAATTTTTTTAGGGTATATCGGTCTGGTCTCGGGCAGTGTGATTTCTCCAGCTTTAACCAGAGCATACTTGGCGGCAATCGGACCGACCACCGAATAGATAAAGGTGGAACACAAAATTACGACCTGGATCTGTTCAGCGTAGAGGGGAACTATTTTAGCAGCAACGACCACCAGCCCTAGCGCGACGCCGGCCTGGGGCATCAGGGTTGGTCCCAGATATTTGCAAATATTTTCGTTCTGATGGCTGATTTTACCACCAAACCAGGCCCCGGCCATTTTGCCAATAACCCGGACAACCACATAGATGATCCCGATCAGCCCAATCGCTGGCAGGGCGGAAACTTGAAATCCGGCCCCGGAGATGACAAAAAAGACCATGAAAATTGGTGGGGTAAAGGCATCGGTGGTCTTCATCAAGGCATCGATATGGTCGCGGTAAATATTGACGAGGACACCGCCCAGTGCCATACAGGCCAGTAATGGGGAACCATGAAGCAAATCAGCGACCCAGTAGGTCAGTAAAATAAAGGCAATGACGATGCAGATTTGATTGGAGGGTTTCTTGAAAAAACGAAAAAACAGTTTCATCAGGATTCCCGCCGCAGCGCCCAGCACAAACGAAATAATGACCTCATAAAAAGGGGCCAGAATCGAGAGGATCAGGCTTGTTTCGACGGTTGAATTCATGGCATTGACGATGGTTGCAGCAAAACCAAAGGCGATCAGAGCAATCGCGTCATCAATCGCGACGACGCTCATCAGCATCGAGGTCAGGGGGCCTTTGGCATCATATTGCTTGATTACCATAATGGTTTGAGCCGGAGCGGTGGCGGCGGCAATCGCGCCTAGCATGATCGCAAGTTTGGGATCAAAACCGAAAAGCATCAGCACCAGAGTAACTAGAATCACCGCCATTAGGGCTTCTGCCGTGGCAATCACAATCGGAGCGATACCGACCTTTCGGAAATAGTTGAGGTCAAATTGACTGCCGATGGAAAAGGCGATGAAACCCAGGGCAATATCTGAGATCACCACAAAACCGTTGACCATATCAATCGAGATGAGATTGAGAAACGAAGGTCCCAAAATAAGTCCGGCAAACAGGTATCCGGTGACATTGGGCATTTTGAATTGTTTGGCCACTCGTCCCAGCAGGATTCCGGCTAACAACATAATCGCTATTTCAATGATAAGTTTAGCTTCCAATTGAACACAGACCTTTCGCGAAATCGACGGGGATGGTGAAGACAATGCCCGAATCTGGTTCATCCAGATGGGCGACTGTGGACTCAATCACTTCGACGACCTGGCCTATTTTTTCATCTTCGAGAATGACAAAAATAACATTACCTTGAGCCACTTCCGGATTGAGAAACGACCTTAATGAACTGAGAATGGGGATTTCATCAGCATCGTGGAGATGACTGAGGTGTCGGGCCATGCCCCGGCTTTCCAGAACTGTGGCTCCGCATATTCGTTTGGTCGCCAAGGCTGCCAGCAGTGCATCCAGTTTGTCCGGCTGGCTTAAGACATAAACAAGTAACTTCATTGATTTCCTCCTCTTTTGATGGTGATATAAATTACTGTTACTATCAGTATAGCACTTAATATCAGGAAGTTCAAAAAAGATTGGTTTGAAGACTTGACCGATGCACACTGGTAAAAAGGGAACCTAGACTAAAATTTGCCCCAGAAAGTTCTGCAGTCGTTCATTTTCCGGGCGATCAAAAATATCTTCCGGAGTGCCTTCTTCAGCAATTTGACCTTCATGGATAAAGATGACCCGGTCGGCTACCTCTTTGGCAAAGCCCATTTCGTGGGTTACAATAATCATCGTTCGGCCTTCTTTAGCGAGGTCATTCATGACCCCCAGGACTTCGCCAACCAGTTCCGGATCCAGGGCCGAGGTCGGCTCATCAAATAAAATCACCTTGGGCTCCATCGCTAAAGAACGGGCAATCGCTACCCGCTGCTGCTGCCCACCAGAAAGCATGGCCGGGTATTCGTCAGCTTTGTCCAGCAGGTTGACCTTTTCAAGTAGCTCCATGGCCAGCTCCCGGGCTTTTTGCTTATCCATTTTTTTAACGGTGATGGGACCTTCCATCACATTTTGAATAACCGTCATATGGGGAAAAAGATTAAAGCGCTGAAAAACCATACCGACCTTCTGGCGGATTTGATTGATGTCTTTGGTCGTCACCAATTGCCCATCAATATAGATTTCACCCTCGTTTTTCTCTTCCAGGAAATTGATACAGCGCAGCAGGGTGCTTTTTCCCGATCCACTGGAACCAATCAGACAGACGACCTCACTTTCGTCAACGGTTAAATCGATGCCGCGTAACACTTCCAGTTCGCCAAAATATTTATGTAAATTTTTTATTTCGATCATGCTCATTGTTTACCTCTCATTTACTTTTAACTTTTGTTCAACGATGCTGAGAACTTTTGTCAACCCCATGGTAATAATCAGGTAATATACCCCGGCGGTGAAATAAATCGGGAAGACATTAAAGGTGGCGGCGCCAAACTGGCGGGCCAGCAGCATTGTTTCGGTGATGGTAATCACACTGGCCAGGGAAGAGTCCTTGACGGCAATGATAAACTGATTACCTAAAGCCGGAACAGAGCGCTTAAACGCCTGGGGCAGCACCACTCGTTTCATCGCCTGCCATTTGGTCATACCCAGCGACCGGGCAGCTTCACGCTGGCCATAGTCGATGGATTCGATGGAACCCCGGAAGATTTCGCTGATGTAGGCGCCGTTATGTAGGGCCAGAGCAATGATCGCCGAGGGGAATGAGTCAATCATAATGCCCAGGCTGGGGAGCCCATAAAAGATAAAATACAATTGGAGTAATAGCGGGGTTCCCCGGACGATGGTGATATAGACGTCCATGATTTTTTTAAGCCACTTGTATTTGGTCAGTTTTAAAACGGCCACCACCAGACCGATAATCATCCCTAGAATGATTGAAAAGAACGCCAGTTGCAGGGTTAATATAACGCCGGGAATAAACTTCGGCGCAAATTCCACCACGGTTTTAAAAAATTCGATACTATTATTGATGATAGCATCCATTGGATACCTCCTGTTTTTTGAATAAGTAGTAATTAAAATAACCATAAAATGATGACATCCGTGTCGTCTCTATAAAAAGACACGGATGTCACAGTTTTAGATTTGGTTTCATTCAGATCCACCCGGATCCGATTCAAATGGGTTCAGGCAGTTCGGTTAAGATCCGGACTGCCTGAATGCATCACTGTTATTTTTCAAGAATGTTCATGCCAAACCAGCGATTGCTGATTTCGGCATAGGTTCCATCGGCAATGATGGCGGCCAGGGCCTTGTTAACGGCTTCCAGCAGCTCCTTATCATCCTGACGGATCGCGATGGCGATATTTTCAGTATAAAGCAGATCACCGACGGGCTCGATGGCGACCCCATAATCGATCGGAGCGCGGGCGCCAACGACCTTGCTGGTAACCAGCCCATCGGAACGGCCCTGGTCCACACTTTTAAAGTTATCGACGTCACTCTGGAATTGAAGAATTTCGGCAATGTTTGTCATCCCGTCCAAATATTCATGGAAGGTGGTACCGGTAACAACGCCGACCTTGCCATTTTCCAGTTCGCTAATGTTGTTTAAACCGGAACCGGCTTTGGCAAAAAACTGCGCCCCGTCATAGTAGTAAGGATCGCTAAAGCTAACCTGTTTCAGGCGTTCATCAGTCACCGCCATACTGCCGATAATCATATCAAAGCGATTTCCGGTCAGGCCGCCGATGATGCCGTCCCATTCGACGGTGATGGGTTTGGCCGTAACCCCCATTTTTGCGGCGATGGCATTTGCGATTTCAATATCAAATCCGGCCAGAGCACCATTTTCATCGATGTAGTTAAAGGGGGGATAGGCACCAGTCATCGCAAAGGTCATCTCACCCTTTTCCATAATCTTTGAATAGGTGGTTTCGTCAGCGGATGCTCCGGAACAACCACTTAAAATACCGGCCAGCAACACGCCTAAAACCATTATCACTAATTTTTTCTTTTTCATTTTTTCCTCCTGAATGTAAGTAGCAAATTTATATTAACTTGATTTTTATCCTTTCTCGATGGAGTGATTAAAATCAAGGAAAAGCAATGTATACCGAGTTCGTAGAGAAATCCAAAATCTTAAAGGAAAAATCTATAAAAAAAGGGCACTCCAACTCTGAAAATACAGAGTTAGAGTGCCCCAGCTTCGCTATAAAAATAACTCACAATATACCATTTATGGCAAAATTGCCCAATAGTATAGTGTATGACCTCACGATCCTACACAAGCCCCAGTTCCATAAAATGTTTTTCTGTACAGATTTCATTTATTAAGCTCCCGGCTTACACATTTCCACGTTTCTCAACACGTAAACAAGCTCACCAGGAAAACTACTCAAAGTACATACTTCACAACTTTATTGATTACATTATATCAAAGCTATATGATTATGTCAACTTAAAATCATTAATTACCGTAAAACAGTTTAAATTTTATGATATTAAACTGTTTTTTATTACGTTAGAATTCGTATATATAATAAGAAGAAATTAAATTAATAGTGGTATTAGTATTGTTTAAGATACTAGTAACGTATTAATGAAATATCGATAAAAATTTGAAGAATCGCTTGTTGTTTGCCTGTAAAAATGACAATAAGCGACTTTCCAATTGATACATTATTTCGGTAATTCTGGTTTTTTTGCTCCAATCAGGATAAAACAGATGATACCCACGATAATTAAGCCGATGCCACCGATGACGCCGGTGGGCGAGGGCCCGAGAAAGGGGCTGGGGGTTCCCAGGGTAAACCAGATTGATATAGCAGCAAAGCCATTCAGGGAACCATGGGCGATCGAAGCCGGCAAAAAGCTTTTGGTGCGAATTGCCAGAAATGAGAAAAAGGAACCAATAAACAAACAGAAGACGACCATCGCCAGAATCCCGCCCCAGGGTGCGGTGGAATAGCCGGTGCCGTAATTATGCCCCATAGCAATGATCGGCGCATGCCACAAACCCCAGATGACCCCGGAAATAATAATCGAAACCCGGGGGCTGTAGCTTTCCATCAGCTTGGGTAGCAGATAACCGCGCCAGCCGATTTCTTCGCCAGAGGTGGTGATGATGTTCAGTAGCGGGCTTAAAAAAATTCCCAACGCCAGCTGGGCGATAAAGATGGTAAATAGGGTACCTTCTGGCAGGGATACACCCTGTGCCGCATAGAGGCTGGCCATCTGATTCATGGTGGGGTCAAACTGACTGGGGAACAGCAGAAAATAGATCAGTGCGCCCAATGCAATCAGCAGCGCCGGGCCAAACCAGGCGATCAGATAATAGCGGACATTACCTCTCAGATGGGGCTTGAGCCCAAAATCTTTAAACCCTTCTCTGGTAATTAGCCGGGTTGCCACCACTGAAATAGCCGGCATCAGCATTACCGCTGATAGAACAAAAATGCTATAGCTGCTGGACAGCCCGCCATTGGCCATTAAAGCGAATTCCAGAGCCCAGGTCAGAAAAAAAGTTAATCCTAAAAATATTCCGAGTCGTTTCATTGATTGTCTCCTTTGTTAATTAAATGTGCTTCCAATTGTTTTATCAGATCCTGAAAGCGGCGATCCATTTTAATAAAGTCAAACTGGGGGTTTTCCACCAAGCCATCCAGCATGCTTTGTTTAATGACTTCCTCACTGCGGGGAGGTCCTACTCCCAGGTCGAAATCCTCAAACCAGGGCTGGATGGCGTCAAAATAGTCGTCACCGTGAAGGGCATAGGGGAAAAAGTCAGAAACACAGACCTTAGTATAGTCAGCCAGATAGGCCAGGGCGGTGTCGGCATCCTGATGACTGGCATAGACCTGAGCGGCGGCGTAATAAACCTGAGCCATGGTATTAGGGTGGAGGGCATCCAGATCATAGAGCTCGGCCACCCCCAGGGTGCGGGTCAGAATCTTTTCAACCGAGCCAAGATCATTGGCATTGAGCATCAGATAGGCGGAAGCCGTGGAAACCAGAAATAGCAGATGCTGATAGCTGCTGATCTGCAACACCTGCCGGGCCTTGTCCGGGTTACCGGCCATCTGATAGGCCTGGGCCAGCATTTCGGTATCGGTGGGGAAGGGGCGGACAGTTTCACCCAGCAGTTCCATAACCTGTGCCGGCTGGTTGAGCATCAGATAGCAGGTGCCTTCAATTGCGATCGCATCCCGGGTCAGGTTCCGGTCATCGCTTTCGGCTCTGATCCGCTGGCACAGCGTGACGGCCTGATCCAGAATCGTTTTGGCGCTTTTGCGATTAGCAGCCAGCATATGATGATTGACCAGCAGTACCGCCATCTGCAGTAGCAGTGGAAAACAGGAGTAGTATTTTTTAATGATCGTTTCGCATTCGGCCAGAACCTCATCAAAGGGTATGCTGGCAAAGTCATCGGCCAGCCGATGATAAAGGGCCTTGATCGCTGCCGGGGTCAGTTGGGGGGAATAGCCCATCAGTTCATCGATGGAAATATTAAAATAGGCTCCGAGCTGGGGTAATAGGGTAATATCCGGGTAGCTCTGGCCGGTTTCCCATTTGGAAACCGAGGCCTTGGACACCCCGATATAGGCAGCCAGATCTTCTTGGGTCAAACCCTTTTCGCGCCGCTTGGTTACGATCGTTTTACCAATATTAAGTTCTTTCATTTCATCACCTCATCCTGATTATAGAACCTTTATCATAAAAGCACAATCGATTTGCAGTTGATTATAGTTGATAAAATCAACCAGGAGGTGATTAAATAAAAGCTTTCAATTTCAAACAGTTAAAAAACAGCAGATAAGCTAAAAATTTCTTAGTTACAGCTAAAAAATACTGGTTTCAATCTTTTAAAATGCTGACACTCGGGTATATACCTAACATCGTATCAATTGTATGGTTGCAGAAGCGAACAGAAAAGGAGAAAGACAATGGTTGAGCAGATTTTCAAATTGACAGGCGGAGATGACAAGGTGGTTGAAAAGGTTATTCTCGATGAAAACCTTCATTATATGCATGTAATTATAAATCAGAGTGACGGATTCCCCGAGCACTATACCAATGCTGTCGTCTATATGACAGTGGTGCGGGGGATTGTCTCGCTGCAGCTGGATGATCAGGATTATTACGCCTATCCGGCGGGGACGGTTTTAAAAATACCCTTTAATACCAAAATGAATCTCAATAACTTCAATCCCGAAACCCTGGAGCTGATTCTGATCAAGGCGCCGCCGCCGGATGTGCTGCCGGAGTAAAAAAGAAAGTGACAAAAGAGAGCATACAAAATCGTACAGAAAACAGGTGACCGAAATGAAAATAGTCGTTTTAGATGGATATACATTAAATCCCGGTGATCTCAGCTGGGAAAATCTGGAAAAATTGGGGCGGTTAACAGTTTATGAGCGAACCACCGAAGCGGAGGTTTGCCAGCGGATTGGTGATGCGGAAATAATTTTCACGAACAAAACTCCGATTACCAACGAAACCCTGGACATTTGCCAACAGATTAAATATATTGGGGTGCTGGCCACCGGTTATAACGTGGTGGATGTGGCAGCCGCCAGTGGACAGGGTATTACCGTGACCAATATTCCCACCTATGGCACCTATGCGGTGTCGCAGTTTGCCATCGCGCTACTGATGGAACTGTGTCATCGGGTTGGTGATCATTCCGGGGCGGTGCTGGGCGGTGACTGGACAAATAACCCGGACTGGTGTTTCTGGAATCACCCGCTGATTGAACTCAGTGGAAAAACCATGGGAATCATTGGTTTTGGAAAAATCGGCCAGCGTACCGGTCACATTGCCCAAGCCCTGGGGATGAAGGTACTGGCCAATGATATCAATAAATACCCGGAGCTGGAAGCAGAAAACTGCCAATATGTAACCCAGGACGAATTGTTTGCAGCAGCCGATGTGATCGTCCTCCATTGCCCACTGTTTGCCGAAACCCGGGGGATCATCAATGCCAAAAATATTGCCAAGATGAAGGATGGGGTTCTGATTATCAATAATTCCCGGGGCCAGCTGATTGTTGAAGAAGATCTCCGCGATGCCCTCAACAGTGGTAAGGTCGGCGGCGCCGCGGTCGATGTGGTCTCCACCGAGCCGATCAAACTGACCAACCCGTTGCTCCAGGCCAAAAACATCATTATCACGCCGCATATTTCCTGGGCCCCCCGGGAAAGCCGGCAACGGCTGATGGACATTGCTGTTGATAATCTGGCCTGTTTCCTAAAAGGTGAGTTTCGGAATGTGGTGAAGGGTTAGCGCTTTAAACCAACTAATTAAAAAAAACACATCATTGCCGGGTAAAAGGCGCTGATGTGTTTTTTTTGTTAAATTTTGTTGTTAACTTATAAATGCAGCAGAAACGACGAATCCGCCATAAAAAGCCAGAAAGCTCAAAACCAGCGTAGCCAGCACATAGACAATGGCGCTGAGGATCCGGTTATTCTGGAGCAGGACAAAGTCCTCAAACATAAAGGTGGAAAAGGTGGTATAGGCCCCCAGAAAGCCTTCGGCAAATAAACCATAAAGCAGGGCTGAGATATCAAAACCGGTGACGACACCGAGAAGAAAGGCACCGGACACGTTAATGATAAAGGTCCCGACCGGAATGTGCTGGTGCCGGGAGGCAAAACGTTTGCCCAGGTAATAACGGGTGGTGCTGCCTAAAGCACCGCCGACAATGACGCATAAAGTTTCCATGAGTTGTTTTCCTTAATTGGTATCAATGCTGAATCGGGTTACCAGATTCAGGCCTACCGGATGTAAAATATGATGGCCGATCAGATGGCCCAGGTAAACAGCACCGACCCCCAGGATAATGGAGGCCGCCACATAGTAACAGAAAAAACGCAGGTAGCCGGCATCGAGAATATTCAGACTCTCTTTGCAGAAGGTTGAATAGGTGGTAAAGGCGCCCACCAATCCAGCGGTTAAGCCCAGCTTGACATCGGTGCTGATTCGTTCAGTTTTTGAGAAAACGGCATTGAGCATCCCCAATATCAGGCAGCCAATCAGGTTGATGACCAAAATCGTCAGGGCCAGATTGATCAGCTGATCCGCCGATTGAAAAAGAGTGGGGGCGTTTTTGAGCTCGAACCGCAACAGGGCGCCAACAGCGCCGCCAGCGGCGATAAAGTAATATTTTTTCATGATAGTCCTCCTGACTCAAGTGAACAAATAGTTTGACACGAAGGGTTTTATTTATCAGTTTTTGTAAGGGCGGGTAATTTCAGACAATAAAAAAACCTGCAGCATTACAAATCCTGCAGGAGTCATCAGCTGGTACGCAATTCAGGTGAACTCCATCACCTTGTATGAAATAATGTTATCATGGAGCAATAATCGTGTCAACAAAAGGTGGAATGAAATCGAAATCAAAATTAAAATATGAATAATTGCCATCATATTTGGACAAATATGACAATTAGCGATTGAATTTTTCGACTGAATCGATTAACTAATTAAACAGGTGATGAAGTTCGCCCTGGCTTTGGCCAAAATGCTGACACGCTGATGACTTCTGTTAATTATACAGGAGCATCGGCTTTTTTGATTTGTGCAAAAAACATTAAAATGAATACCAGCTGCAGTCAAAAGATCCGATGAAGAGAGGAATTGTGGATGAGCAAAAAAAATATGATGACAACGATTGATACTGTAACAGCTTTACTCCAGAGAACAGGGGTTAGTGAAGAAGACATCAGAAAAATCGAAAATCTAAAAACAAAAATTGCCAACCGGGAGCTGGTCATTTCTGTGATTGGCCAGTTCAAACGGGGTAAAACTTCGTTTATTAATGGGGTATTGGAGGCAGCGGTACTGCCGGTGGGGATCATTCCGGTGACCTCGGTGGCGACGCGCATCCAATATGGAAATGAGCTGGCTGAGGTTCATTTTAAAAGCGGGGAGAGTCAGACGGTGGCGCTGGAGCAGCTGGTGGGGTATATTGCCGAACAGCAGAACCCTAACAACCAGAAGGGGGTTTACTTTGTCAATCTTTTTCTGCCCGATGATTTTCTCAAAGACGGCATCACCCTGGTGGATACTCCCGGGGTGGGATCCATTCATCAGAACAATACCGATGAAGCCTATGCCTGTATGAAGGATAGCGACGCGATCATTTTTATGCTCTCGGTGGATAGTCCGATTAACGAAATCGAGCGGGAATTTTTGGTTGAGGCCAGAAATTACACTGCCAAATTCTATTTTGCGATTAATAAGATCGATACCATCAGCGAGGATGATCTGGAAATCTATCTGGCTTATTGCCATGAGATTCTCTGTGAGATTATGGCCGTGGATACCATTGAGCTGTTTGCCATCAGTGCCAAAACCAACGCGGGGATGGATACGCTGTTTGCAAAAATAGCGGCAGACATTACAGTTTCGGCCGATCAGATCATTGTCGAATCGGTGCAGATCAAATTTCGCGAGGTGCTGGGGGCGGCCCATTCCCATCTGGAGCTTTACCGCCGGGCTTATGGCATGCCCCTTAAAAGCCTGGAGGAAAAACGCAGCGAACTGGAAGAAAAGCTGGTCAATCTGGATCAGATTACCCGGGATTCCAGCTTTTATCTGCTACGCCACATTGATGAGTTACTGGAGCAGATTCGAGCAGAGTTACAGGATGGTTCCGTCGGTATTCGGGAAACTCTGACTGTGGCAATGGCAGCCACTTATCAAAAGCATCGGGAGGAAAAACCCAAGGAGCTCGAAAAAGTGTTGATGACGCTGCTGGAAAAGCAGTTATCGGCCCAGCTCAATGACCTCAGCGAGCGGGGGCTAGCCAGTCTTGCGTCAGGATACGAACATCTGACCGAGCTGCTTAATCAGAAGATTGATGATCTCAAGGAATTTTTGCGCAAGGTGGTGGCGGAACTGTTCGGGATTAACTATCAGGTTGACACCATCGTCCATACGCTGTCCTCCCGGGATGATTTCTATGTCAAGGTTAATCAGAAACCGGCGGCCTTTCTGGTGGATATGAATGATCTGATTTACCTGATGCCCCGGGGTTACGCCAATAAAAAGATATACACCCGGTATCAGAACAAAATGTTGACTGACGTGGAGCACAATATCAATAACATGATTTATAATTATCAGTACAAGGTCCGCGAGAGTGTCCGGGATTTTAAGGGCGTGCTGGAGCGGGAATCGCAGACACTAAAACAGGAACTCAGCGAGCTGGTCAATCGGGTCATCGTCGATAAAGAAGATACCTCGAAACAGCTGGGTGATAAAATTCGCGAGCTGGACGATACCTGTGAGCGCTTGACGGTGCTGTTAAAAGAGCTTTGATTGCTACGGATTTATCAAGATAAAGCCCCTTGTGCGGTTAATATCTGAGTTGATCAGATTAGGTATAACCACAACAGTTGCGATAAAAAAGTCCGAACAGCTGAGGTGAAGTAACTCAGCTGTCGGACTTTTTTGAGCGGATGGATCAGGGTCTAATGGATGGGAATCAGTTTTTAAGTTCATCCTTTTTACCAAAGTCTGATTTATAGACAAACCAGTAGTAAGCAGCTACCAGCAGGCCACCGCCGACTGCATTACCCAGAGTCACGGGCAGTTCGTTGTTTAGAAAAAAGGAGGTCCAGTTGAGCGCATCCAGTTTATCCTGGGTGACGCCATGAGCCAGGGCAACTTCCACCCATTTGGGATTGGCTTTGGCTAAGATCCCGGCCGGAATATAATACATGTTCGCCACACTGTGTTCAAAACCAGAGGTGATGAACAGCCAGATGGGAAAAAAGATGGCCAGAATCTTGCCGGTAATGTCTTTAGCGGCAAAGGACATCCAGACAGCTAAACAGACCAGCCAGTTACACATAAGCCCTAAAAAGAAAGCTGACATAAACGGCATGGTGACTTTTCCGACGGCAATTTTGATGGTCATGGCACCCAGCAGGCTGTCACCGCTGTTGAACAGCCCACTCTGACTCATCATGTAGGCCAGAAAGACGCCACCGACCAGGTTTCCGATCCATACCAGTCCCCAATTAGTTAGCATTTGAGAGAGTCGGACTTTTTTGTCCAACACGGCGGCAGTGATCAGGGTCTGACCGGTGAACATTTCAGCACCGGCAATGATGACCAGCATCAGTCCGGTACCGAATATCGCTCCGGCAAGGCATTTGCCAAGTCCATAAGTCCCCGGATCTGCCAGTAGATTGAAAGCGGCCATATTGGAACCTTCTGATGCAAAGCCGATAAAAACACCGGCCAGTATTGCCAGCATGAATTCTTTTAAATAGGGGGTTGAGACTTTTTTTATCCCTGCGCCAATGGCAACGTCAACAATTTCCGATGGTGCAAAATATTTTTTGGTTTCCATAGTTCCTCCAAAGTTTTTTATTCTTTCATGATTTCCGATGATCTGAATCGTGGATAGAATAACTGGGTTAGGAAGAGTCTGATGTTAATGTGATTGATTCCATTAATTGAAACCTCCTTTCATCTGATGGTGCATAACAAGTCGGGGAAGCCACTTCCCCCGGAATCATTAAAACAAAAATAAAAAGAAGACCAGTTGGTCTTCTTAAATTAACGCAATCAAATCATAGCAAGCCGAAGCAAAATAAGCATACTGAAATAGAATAAAGCATACCAAATCAAAACAAGTATGCTAAATAAATCAGAATATTGCTTTGTGATTTGAAGAATTAACCCCTTCCCAACGTGGAGGCGCAAACGTTTCCATCTACACCCTATCGGCCTGATCCCATAGCAATGCTTTAGGTAATCAAGGCTCGGAGCTATCTTTCTATTTAGTTAAATAATTCACAAGCTCATTCTATACTGATGCTACAAAAATGTCAACAAAAATTGGATACTTTATTCAAAACAGACTGTTATCAATAGTTAAAACTGCTATAATAAAGAATCAAGACTTTATAGCCAGAGCTGCGGCGATAAAAAGGGAGAAGAGTGATGTTTGAAAAAAATGATAAAAAACTGGAATTATCAACGGCGATGCTGATTAACGCGGCCGAGCGCAGAGGGATTGCGGTTGAGATCCTGGATCTTGAAGACAATTTTATCCGGCTTAAAAAAGGCGATAAAATAGAGTATGTCAAACAGGCGACCCGGACATCAGCCGACACCTATATCGCACCGCTGATTATGGAGAATAAAGAAGTCACCAAGCTGGTGTTGCGTGAAAAGGGCATCAACGTGCCGGCCGGGATTAAGGTCAAATCGGCAGCCGAAGCGATGGTGTATTATGAAGAATTTCGGGGCAAAGATATTGTGGTGAAGCCCAAATCCTCGAACTTTGGGCTGGGGATTGTGATTCATAAGAATCTCCAGTGTGAAAGTTGCTACCAGATGGCAGTAATCCAGGCTTTCACTCATGATACCGCGGTGCTGATTGAAGAATTCATACCCGGCAAGGAGTATCGCTTTCTGGTTATCGGCGATGAGGTAGTGGGGATTCTTCATCGGGTTCCGGCCAATGTGGTGGGCGATGGGGTGCATACCATCGAAGCACTGGTAGCTGAGAAAAACCTGAATCCGCTGCGGGGTAAGGGCTATGTCACACCATTGGAGAAGCTGCGGTTGGACCACACTGAAATTGCCTTTCTCAGCGAGCAGTCTAAATCGATCGAGACCATTCCCGGCCCTGGCGAAACCGTCTATCTCCGGGAAAATTCCAATATCAGCACTGGCGGTGACAGCCTTGATTTTACCGATGAGATCATTGCTGATTACAAGGCTATTGCCGTTAAAGCGGCGCAGGCGGTGGGAGCCAAAATCTGTGGCGCGGATATCATTATCCAGGATATTCAAAAAGTCCCTGACGACAAGAATTATAGTATCATCGAACTGAATTTCAACCCGGCCCTGCATATTCACAATTATCCCTTTGTTGGCAAGAACCGCCATGTCGATGATAAGGTGCTGGATCTGCTGGGATTTTAAGGGGCTGAGAACCGGTTGGGCGGGAAATAATTTTTGATACCCTATCAAACGGATTTTTTGATAAGGCCATTTAGGAGTAGGAAAGCATTGATAAAAAAAGAATCTTAAGTAAACGGGCAGAATATTTAATTAACGGTAAAACCGAATAGGATTGAGAAATACCGTAGCCTGATCATAAACTGACAGGCCACGGCATTTTTTACTTTATTATGATTTGTATGGCAGTTTTTTTATTGGTATTATTGCTGTTTTCTTTTACAGCTGCTGCAGATTTTAAGAGACTGTAATTCTTCTTCAGAAATTTCCGGAATTCTTTTCTTGATATAGTCCAGTTTTAGTGGCTTGATTTTACGTCCGCATTTGAGACATTTATTAATTTTATCGTATTCATCAATAGAAATATTCATTATAAAACCTCGGCTTTGCTCAAGGAATCCAAACTGGAGCACAGATTCAGAGCCAGTCTTTTTTCTTCAATGATGTTAATGATTTTGTCAGCGGCTTCCAGGGGATTTTCTTCAACCATGAAGTAACCGTCAACAATATTTTTTAATTCCGAGGTTAACACATTGGTTACCAGACTGCTTCCAGTAACAGGGGGCGTCAGACCAACGTGAAGAGGAATACCCAGGGTGACCACCCAGGAGCCGATAGCTATTGCTTTCTCACTCATGAGCTCCGGAGCTGAGGCAACCAACGGCAATTGATTTAAGTCGACGCCTAAACGGTTGGCAATAGCCACGGCCAGATCAATGCTTCTGACATTATCAACGCAGGATCCCATATGTAAAACTGGCGGTAATGGGGCATTTAAACCTGCTTCAAAACCCAGAAATGTCAGAACTTCTTTTAAGGTGTTGCCGGCATAATTTTCAGTTGCTTCGGAATTCATCAGTGAGTTTTTTGCAAAAGCCCCAGCACCGCAACCGGTCGCCAATATTAAGATATTTTGCGCCATCAGTTTTTTGGCTATGGCAACGAAATTGTGATCCTGTTTGACTTTAACATTGTTGCATCCGGCAAAAAGGACAATGCCTCTGATCTTGCCATTGACAATATTTTCGATCAGCGGGCTTAGCGGATCTTCACTGTTGATTGAACCCAGCAGATCAATAATGGCTTCGGCACTGAAACCGGCGATGACCTTATTTTTTTCCGCCGGGATGGAAAGCCGATCATCATCTCTGTTCTTATAGGCATCGATTGCTTTTCGGATAATCAATTCAGCCTTTTTCAAACTGTCGCCACTGCCCAATTCAATATGGGTTACACCGGCAATTTTAGCATCGGGCATGGTTGTAATGAGCTCGGTATGATAGCAAGCAGATACCTTGGCGAGTGATGGCATTATACATTGGACATCAACAATCATGGCATCTAAAGCACCGGTTATTATTGCCAGTTCCTGGGACAGATAATTTGTGGCAAGGGGGATTCCGTGTCTGAGCAGAACTTCATTGCCGGTACAGCAAACGCCGACAATATTGATGCCATAGGTGGCGCCGGCTGCGACAGCTTCCGCCTGCATTTTATAGGCAACGTCGACGATGATTTCACTCAACAGGGGATTGTGACCATGGATGGCGATATTGACAGCATCTTTTCGGAGGACCCCCAGACTGGCCTGGCTAACCACCGGTTGCGGGGTTCCGAACAGAACGTCAGAAAGATTGGTCGCAACCTGCATCCCCGAATAATCGGCCAATGCACAGCGGAGACCGGCAAGCAAGATATTTACCGCATCAGCATCGGTTCCCACATGAGTTCGGGCCATGATATCACTGATGGAGCCATCAATATTACTGGTGGTGATGCCAAGTTTTTTTAATTTTTCCAGTCTGGCATCGGGAATCGTGTATTTAAGCCAGTTACAGATTTCTTCATCATCCATGCGACTGTAATCCATCAGGCTGTTGGCCGCCACAACGCCAGCCAGGGGGATCAAATCATTGCCATCGGTTTCGATGTTTAACTTATGAGCAATATTGCGCAGCTTGATCGCATCTTTGACCGAATAGATAGCGGTCTCGCCCCTGGCGACATGCATCAGGGTTTTGGCCACTTCTTTGCCATGAAGCGAGTGGGCTGATGTACCGGAAGCAATCATTCTGACCAGGTTTCTGGCAACGATAGTATCCGCTGAGGCGCCGCAGATACCGACACTGCGTTTTCTACCAAAGGGGTTGATCCGGCAGGGACCTTTCATGCAAATCCGGCAGCAGATGCCTTGTTCACCAAAGCCACACAGGGGTTTCATCTTTTCGTATCGTTGCCATACTAAATCTATTTCTTCGCTTTCAGCTTTTTCAATCAGACTCTGGTCGGAACAGTTATAACAATCATTCATAATTTTTCTCCTTCATTTCAATCTTCAACACAATCTTGGTAGAAACAACTCTTTAAACAAGCGCTAAAGCTTTGGTTGGACAAGCCGCATAACAGGCCGGTTCTTTGCCAACTGACTGCTGATCGAAGCATAGATCGCATTTGTGGGCAATTGTTTTTGTTTTATCACCGATTTTAAAACTACCCAGGGTGATTACACCATAAGGGCAGACCTGTTCGCAGATCCCACATCCCAGGCACTTATCCTTGTCCAGGATGATGACACCGTTTTCTTGGGAAATGGCATGAGCAGGACAAAGATCTTTGCAAAATGCCGCACTGCAATGTCGGCAGTATGCGGGTGTTTTGGTAAGGCCATTCTGGCCGACGAAAATGTTGGGAACAATCCTGATATTTCCCAGAATTCCTTCAGCTTGATACTGTGCAGCTTTTCTGGAAGAACAAGCTAATTCACAGTTTCGACACCCCATACATTGGGATGCATCCACCGCCAGGAATTTCAATTCTTTTGGTATGCACATATTTTCACCGCCTTTCAAATTTCAATTAAAAAATGTGGTCATTCCATAGTCAACGCAAATATCGTGCCAAAAAAACACACCAACCCACCTATGGTTAAACTAGGTGGGTTAATGTGTTTTTTTAATAAATTATTAGGTTTGAAAAGTGTCAAATATACAAAGGTGTCAAGTAAAGGTTTACACTTTTGACACTGCCAATTGCTGTTGATTATAGCAGCTGATATTTTTTAATTTTATTATAGAGGGTCTGCCGGGTAAAACCCAGTCTGAGGGCGGCATCGGATTTATTGTTATTGCAGTCTTTGATCACCTTGAGGATCAGGTCTTTTTCATTGACATTGGTTTTCCTTGTCAGTGGGGCTCGTTCATAGTGATTGAGATTATCGGCAGCAGTGAGTTCTTTTAAAATAATATCCTCACCGATGACATTCTCATCGGCCAGGAAGAAAAGTCGCCTGATCAGGTTTTCCAGCTCGCGGATATTGCCAGGCCAATCATATTGGATTAAGTGTTTTATCCCGGCAGAATCAATGGTTTTTGGTTCCGATCCGGTTTCGGCACTGATTTCAAGGAGCACTTTACGGATGTGGCCAGGTATTTCGGAACGTCTTTCTTTTAGCGATGGCATCAGCACATTAATAACATTTAACCGGTAGTACAGATCTTTTCTGAATAAGCCTTCCCGGATCATCGCTTCAAGCGGCTGATTGGTTGCAGCAATTATTCGGACATCGACACTTTTGGTAACCACCGAACCCATTTTTTCAAATTGTTTTTCCTGGAGGAAGCGCAGCAATTTTGATTGGATCTCGATGGGGATTTCCCCAATTTCATCCAGGAAAATGGTGCCACCCTGGGCCATTTCCAGTTTGCCGATTTTTCCACTCTTATTCGCACCAGTAAAGCATCCTGGTTCATATCCAAACAGCTCGGTTTCAAAAAAATTCTTGGGAATGGTGGTACAGTCAATATAAACAAAGGGGTGTTGACTGCGGCGACTTTCCTGGTGAATCTGTTTGGCAAAGAGGGTCTTTCCGGTGCCACTTTCACCGCGGATTAAGATGGAAGCATCTGTTCTAGATATCTTTTTGATATAATGGACGAGCTCTTTCATCTCAGGACTGTCAATAATTATTTTTTTATCACATTGACTTTCCTGTTTAATGGTTCGCTTTTTACGGGGTATCACTTCAGATTCCGCGTCAGTTATCTTATCCAGCAGCTGTTTAACGAAGTCAGATTCTAACGGGATAACCTGTCTTAAAACAGTGTTCGATTCGATAATCGGGCTTTCAAAGATAACGTGTTCAGCACCGAAAATCAGTTGCTGCCAGATAGCCGGTTTCCCGGTTTCCAGAACTTCGGTATATTTTGATTCCCAGTTTAAATCAGTGATGCTGGACTCACCGATAAATGCAGAAGCGAGGGTTTGGCGATACTTTTCATTAATTCGGATCACTGAACCTTTACTGTCAATCACGGCAACATAATTAGGAATACTATCGAGAATATGTTGATTGAAATTGTTCAATTCCAGAGCAGTCTTCAGGGCTTCGTTCAGTTTATGGTTTGTTTCTTCCGAGCGCTGACTTTGGGATTGAATCAGATTGTTGCTTTTAGCTAAAGTTAAGGAGTTAATGGTTAAAAAAAGCAGATTTATATTATCATGATCATCGTTTTTTTCAGCGGTGTCATCGATTTTGTCAGGAATTCCTCTCGTAACTTCGAATTCGCAAAAATCATCACCCAGGGCATTGCATTTAACTTCGTTGGCATCCATGTTCTGTTTGCGAATATTCGAGACCGCACCCGCCAAGATACCCGCTTCAAAAAAGCAGATCGGTTTGCCAAGATGTTTCATATTAGAGCAGGTAAAGCAGTCAAATAACCGTAAGATAATCTTTTCGTCCGTCATATCGGTGATGACGATTTCGCCGATCCCCAATTCCATTATTTTTGCCGACAAACTGTTATAATCTGTAACATTGAGTCGGCTGCCAATGTTTTTGGCGGTATGATAATAGATATCTTCCTCAACGGATTTTGAATTATCGTCGCTGGCTAAATTCAATACATTTTTCAGGTTCTTTTCGACTTGGTTATACCGTTCATAGTCTACAATACCATAATTATACATAGCAATTTCTCCTTGCTTCATCTTTTCCTGATATCGTCAAGACAGAGGATATCTTAAATTTTAAAAATACAGGCGGGCGGGGTGGGTGAAACTTCAAGTTGAACCAGCTATACTAATTTATGTCTGTAGTTTATCTTATTTCCGCAAGGGTGTCCAATCATATTAGCTTAACTTGAATGCATTAAAGAAAAAATCAGAACAGCTAAAGTGAAAAGACCGTTCATAAGGTCGTTTCCTGATTTGTTTAACGGTAAGCTAGATACTCAGATCAATCCACAAGATACGGGTTTTTAATAAGTGCTAGGATTCTGGGGCTACCGGATAAAATTTTCGTAATCCTGGTAAACCTGACGGGAATAGTCGTAGCACCACTTGACGATGGCTTTTTCGAAGGCCTCGGACTTGCCCATGTAGCCGGCGACGTAGTTGGCGTTGGGGCTTTGAGCGTGGGCCCGAGCCAGCAGCAGACCGCAGCCTTCGACGTAATCCAGGAAACCCTGACTGGTCAGTTCATTCATTTCAAAGGAGCCCTTCATATCCCGGAATTGACGGACGTAGAAATCCCGACCGTTGGCCTGAAAGTGCCCCAGAAAAGGATCCGAGTAGGCCTGCAGAATCTGCTGACAGGTGGTCACCCGCAGGCCGTTGTTCTGTTCCGGGTTTAGTTTTCCCAGCGGTGAGCCGACAATGGGATTATAGCGGGACACCACCGATGGGGAAGCTTCTTTGATCTGGAGCACCAGGTGGCTGGCGTTTTCACAGGTTAATACCAGTAAATAACAGCGGGTGCCGACACTGCCGACGCCGACAACCCGTCGGGCCACGTCAGTTAAGAGATGCTGCGACAGCAGCAGGGCGATATCCGGGCGGACGGTTTGTTTATAGGCTACAAAGGCAGCCTCGACATCGCCAGCCAGGGTGGCATCGAGATGGGTGAGGACTGGGGGATTTTCGATGAAAACGCGGCGGCCATAGGCGTCGTTTTGGGTCATTTTTGAAATAACCTGTTGCGAATTCCGGTTTTTGGCTTTTTTGATGACTTTCTTGTAGGTATCTTTATTTTTTTTAGATACCGAATCGAGAATGTCATCTTCACCGATGCTGCTGTAAAAGCGGTCCAGCGAGCTGCTTTCCATTAGTTTGCGGAGCTCATAGCGGTAGTGTTGGGTGGCTTTAGTTGCAGCTTCCTTGACTTGATTATCGCTCAGTCTCAAATCTTCGCCACAGAGGATAATGCTGGTGACGAGCCGTTTCAGATCCCATTCCCAGGGACCGGGGACGGCTTCGTCAAAATCGTTGAGGTCAAAAACCAGCCGCCGTTCGGGGGAGGCGTATAGTCCAAAATTGTTGATATGGGCATCGCCGCAGATAATCAGCGGCGCCCCGGTGATCGCCTGTTGGGACAGGTCATGGGCCATGATCAGCGCGGTGCCGCGGTAAAAGGTGAAGGGTGATACCGCCATCCGTTCCCGCCGCAGGTCGATGAGTTCGGGCAGCCGGGTGCGGTTCTGCTCGTCGATCATGGTATTGACATCCCGGTTAACCGGATTAAAGGTACCCTGGTTTACAAAAGTAACAACGGCCCGGGCGGCTTTGCCTTTTTGCCGCAGAGCCTGGGCTGTAGGGATCATTTGATTGGGATTGAGTCCATATAAAATCATTTCTACCTCCGGTGATAAATTGGGGATCGGGTGATTATGAAACGGATAAACAAAAATAGGCTGCTTGCGTTCTGGTGGTTTTATTATACCTGTTGACAGCCAGAATAAACAAGGGCTGATCAAAATCTCGAAAAAATTGCGCACTACACCGGGCGTAATTGTAATGATTCGGGGTATGAATAGATAACAATAACAAAAAAATGAGCGCAAAGAGGGTAGAGTTATGGAATATGATGCGATTATTATTGGCGGCGGCTTAGCCGGTTTGACGGCCGGGAGTTTGCTAGCGAAAAGTGGTTTGAAGGTGGCGGTAGTAGAAAAAAGCTATAATCCCGGCGGTTCCTGCGGGGTGTTTAAACGCAATGGGGTGACCTTTGATATTGGCGCGGCGATGCTGTTCGGTTTTGGCGACAAGGGCTTTAACGCCCATCGCTTTGTTTTTGATTGTCTGGAGGAACCGATTGAGGTGGTCAAGCACGAGCTGTTGTACTGCATGCATTTTAAGGGTCATGTCATTCGCTTTGGGGCTGATATCGATGATTTTGCCGCGCAGCTGGGTACGGTGTTCCCCTCGGAACAAGTCAATATCCGGCGTTTTTACCGGGATCTGGAGAAAATGTATCGCGATGTGATGGTGGCCAGTCCCAATTATACCACCCCGGATGAAACCGAAGCCCGGGGCGCCCTCAAGAGTCTGATCAAACACCCGCACTCCTATGCCCGGTTTTTGGGCTATTTAAATAAAAGTGCCCGCAGTCTGCTGGCCGCTTATTTCAGCGATCCGGAAATTTTCAAGTTTTTTGATAAGATCACCTCCACCTATTGCTATGCCACCCTGGAAGAAGCACCGGCGGTGCTGGCAGCGGTGATGTTTGTCGACAACCATGTGGGCGGTAGCTATTATCCCGCCGGTTCGACCATTTTTCTGCCGGGCAAGCTGGAGAAAGTGATCGAAGAAAACGGCGGCACAATGGTGCTGGAACAAACAGTCACGGGGATTAATTTTGAGCATAACCGGCCGGTGGGGGTGGAGTTGAGCAGTGGTGAAAAATTATTTGGCCGGGATCTGATCTATTCGGGAACGGTCTGGAATTTATACGGCAAGCTCATCGATCGGCAATATCTGAGCCTGGAACGGGCCCGCTGGGCGGCCCGACAGGTGCCCACCTATCCCAGTGTGGTGCTTTATGCCCAAGTCAATAAAGCGGTGATCCCGCCGGACACCGAGCCGGTGGAAATGCTGGTGGGCAACCCGGATCGGCTTGATGAAAGTGAGGTTACAGTCTATATTTCCAGTCTTGATGATCATACTCTTTGTGATGCCAGTAGCCATGTGGTGCTGGCTATCGGCCCCAGCTTTGAAAACTGGCAGGCGGGTGAGGAAGCGGATTATCTGACCAGAAAAGAGCAGGAACAAGCGCGGCTGATCGCAGTGCTGGAAAACCGCTTTCCCGGCTTTGGCGAAGCGATCCGTTACGTCGAACTGGCCACGCCGCGGACGATTGAGTATTATACCAATAAAAATGGTGGCGCCGTGGCGGGCCCCAAACAGATGCTGGGGCAGCACATGTTTAAGCGGCTTCATACCCGGACCGAATGGGGCAATCTGTTCTGTTGCGGCGAATCGACGGTGATGGGTACCGGTACCCCAACCGTAACCACATCGGGGATTGCGGCGGCCAATGCTGTGCTTAAAAAACGGGGCCTGCAGCCCTATGTCTATCAGCCAGAGCGAAAGAAGATGGTACGGATCCTTGACAAACCAGTGACCGCCGAAAAACTCTACGCCGATGTGCCGCCCGCAATCCGGAGTCTGATGCAGAAGGCCTCCCGCTGTGAATATTGTGAGCATCCTTATTGTTCCATCGGGATGCAAGCTCAAGGGACCAATCTGGATATTCGCGGCATCATGCGTCGGGTTGCAGTGGGGAATCTGGTCGGCGCCAGGAAACGGCTGGAAGCCTATTGCGATGAACACCAGATCAGGTTCGAAACAGAACCGTTGGATCTGGCCCTCTGCCAAAGCCGCTGCATTCAGAACAGCAGAAATGGTAAGCCGGTGGCGATCCAGGCAGTGATCGATGGGTTGTTGGGGTAGATGGAGGTGGTTGCGATGAAAAATTTAAAAAAAGACGATGAAAACGGAACAGTGGCTGCCGGAAATGATTATGATGTGATTGTCGTCGGTGCCGGGATTGCCGGTTTGACCAGTGCTGCCTATACCGCCAAAGCCGGTTTTACGACCCTGCTCTGTGAAAAAAGCGAAAAGGCCGGAGGCCTGGTGGGGAGCTTCAGCCGCCAGGGCTTTACCTTTGATGCCGGGATCCGGGCCTTTGAAAACTCCGGCATTGTTTTTCCGATGCTAGCGCAGCTGGGAATTGATCTGGAGTTTGTTAATAATCCGGTGGTGATCGGCATTGAAGATGTCCAGATGACCTTAACCGGGGTGGATAGTCTGGCTGCTTATGCTGCCATGCTGAGTGTGAAATTTCCCGACAATCAAGCCGAAATTGCTGCCATTATCAGCGAAATCCGTAAAGTAACCGGTTATATGGAGGTCCTTTACGGCATTGAAAACCCACTGTTTATGGATCTGACCAGGGACAAGGACTATCTGTTTAAAACGCTGCTGCCGTGGTTGCTTAAATACCAGGTGAATATCCGCAAAGCCCAGAAACTCAGTGAACCGATTGAGAATTATTTGCGGCGCTTTACCAAAAACCAGGCGCTGATCGATGTCATTATCCAGCATTTTTTTGAAAAGATGCCGACTTTTTTTGCCCTCAGTTATTTTGGTTTATACAGCGATTACAGCTACCCCATCGGTGGCACCGGGCGGCTAGTCACCGCGCTGAGTGACTTTATTGCCGCCCATCAGGGCGAGCTGGCTTTGAGCACTGAGATCAGCCAGATCGATCTCCACGCCCGACAGGTGACCACCCGGGATGGCCGCCGCTTCGGTTATCGGGAACTGATCTGGTGCGGCGATATGAAGGCTCTTTATAACGCCGTTGATTTAGGGAAATCGGGGGAACTCAGTCAGCAGGTCCGGGAACAGCAACAAAAGATCAATGAAAACCGCGGCGGCGATTCGATTTTGACCCTCTACCTGGGGGTTGATCTGGCGCCATCTTATTTTGATCAGCGTTGCGGGCCCCATTGCTTTTATACCCCCAGTAGAGCCGGGCTTTCGGCGATCCAGTCAGAACCCTGGCAGGCTCTGCTGGCGGATCCGGGGCTGACGGCGACGAAAAAACAGACCGGCTTGGAAGACTGGATCCGGGAATATCTGGCCCTGACTACCTACGAGATTTCCTGCCCGGTGCTCCGGGATCCAGCCCTGGCCCCGGCCGGGAAAACCGGGGTGATTGTCAGCACCCTAATGGATTACCGGTTGGTTAAAGCTATTGCTGAGGCGGGCTGGTATCCGGCCTTTAAAGCCCGATGCGAAGAGCAGATCCTGACAGTGCTGGAAAACAGCGTTTTTCCCGGCGTGACCGGACAGGTTGAACTGCGCTTCAGTTCGACCCCCTTGACGATTGAGCGGCTCACCGGGAATCTGGGCGGAGCCATTACCGGTTGGGCCTTTCGCGATGAGGCGAGTGCCGGAAAATTGCCGGCGGTCAACCAGTTTCGCAAAATTGCCAAAACCATTGCGACCCCGCTACCCCATATTTATCAGGCCGGCCAATGGACCTTCAGTCCCTCAGGCCTGCCGGTCTCGATCCTGACCGGCAAGCTGGCGGCGGATGGGGTGATCAAGCGGCTCGAAAAACAGGGTCGAGCGGGACTGACCGGTGACGATTCGGGAGTCCGACGATGATTGTGGTCGGAGTCATGATTTGGCTGGGACTGGCGGCCAGTTGGCTGCTTTTTTATCGTTTCCCCGGACTGGAGCGAGGTGATCCCCAAGACCGGGGCAACCAAATACCCCGGCTGTCGATTATCATCCCAGCCCGGAACGAAGAACAGAACCTGGCCTTATTGTTGGGCGATTTAAGAAATCAAACACTCGAGATTCACGAAATTATCTGTATCGATGACGGTTCTACCGATCAAACCGCCCGCATCGCCACCGCTGCTGGGGCCCGGCTGATTACCTCAGCTCCGCGACCAGCCGGCTGGCTGGGCAAGTCCTGGGCCTGCCAGCAGGGCGGGGAAGCGGCCACCGGGACGCTGCTGTTATTTCTGGACGCCGATGTACGGCTGAGTCCGACCGGAATTGACAAATTGTTAAAGGCTCATCAAAAAACCGGTCGGGTGATCTCAGTGATGCCCTATCATCAGATCGAGAACAGAACCGAGGCCTTGTCGCTATTCTTTAATTGCATCCAGATGGGGGCCAATGGTCTGGGCTTGCCAGCGAGGCGTGGTAAAAACAAGTCAGCCAATCCTTATCAGATTGGCCTCTATGGTCCGGTGATCTTGATCAGTCAGGCTGATTACCAGGCGGTCGGCGGTCATGCCGCGATTAGAGACAGCATCGTCGATGATATGGCCCTGGGTCAAAAACTCCGCGAAAAAGACATTCCCTTTGCATTGTTTATGGGGGATCACGACGTTTCCTATCGGATGTACCGCGGCGGGTTGCGGCAGCTGGTTCAGGGCTGGACCAAAAATCAGGCCGCCGGGGTGGCGAAAACACCGCTGCTGATTCTAGTACTGGTCTTTTTCTGGATCACCGCGGTGGCCTCGGCGCCGCTTTATCTGGTTCTTAATCTGGTTGGGCAGCAGTGGCTCGGGGCCGGGATAATGGCCGCGTGCTATGGCATCTGGGTGCTGGAGCTGATCCGCATCGCCCGGCATATCGGCAGTTTTTCAGTGATGGACATCGTCTGTTATCCACTGTTACTGCTGTTTTATCTGGCGATCTTTTTACGGTCGCTGGTTAAAAGAGTCTTGGGTCGCCCGGTGATCTGGAAAGACCGGGAAATTCGTTTGGATAAATAGAGAGGAGCAGCGCATGCAAATTATATTTCTGCCCCAGGGACTGACCATTATGCTGTGTTTTATCGTCTGGCCGATCCTTCAGGTAAGCGCGGCCCTGCTCTGCACCCGCCTGCCGGATCGCTGCTTTGATTACACCGCCTGGTTTTACCGGGCCCATCGCTGGGAAAACGACGGCGAGCTCTATGAAAAGTGGTTGCGGGTGCGGCGCTGGAAAAAATACCTGCCGGATGGCGGCTCGCTGGTGAAAGGCGGCTTTGAAAAGAAAAAGCTGGTCAGTTTTTCAAAAGATAATCTCGACAAATACCTGCTGGAATCCTGCCGGGCCGAAATGATCCACTGGCTGGCGATTCTGCCCTTCTGGGTGTTCGGCTTTTTTACGCCACCGATCGTGATTCTTTATATGCTGATCTATGCCCTGGCCATCAACATGCCCTGTATCATTGCCCAGCGCTATAACCGGCCGCGGATTGTCCGGATTGTGACGCGGCGGGGGTGAGTAGCCGTTTATCTTCAAGGTTGTGATGAACTGAGATTAAAGTTGACAGATAAACCAGAAACAGATACGATAAAAGTCTGAAGAATGAGGATGGTAAGCAGATGAATACGAATCGAAAATTGCTATATAAAATTGTACAATTAGTTAGTGTTGTCATATTGGGGATTGTGCTGTTTAATATTTTCCAGCTGGTCAATGTCATCCAGGGCACCGGTCGGGTGATCAACTATACCGGGATTATCCGGGGGGGCACCCAGCGACTGGTCAAACTGGAAACCAACGGCATCCCCAAGGACGATCTGATGCTATATCTGGATGGAATTCTCGCTGAGCTTCAGACCGGGCAAGGACAGTACGATCTCGACAAACTGGACGATATACCCTATCTTGAAAAACTCTCAGAATTGGATGATTATTGGGATGATTTGCAAGCCGAAATTCTGATCTATCGCGGCGATCCCGGCAACCAGGGGCAAGTCATCCAGATGAGTGAGACCTATTTTAATATGGCCAACGACGTGGTCGGAACAGCAGAATTCTATCTGGAACAGAAAACAAAAATTCTCACCACTCTGGAATTGGTGGTGGTGATCCTATTGGGGCTGTTAATTGTGATTGCGCTGCAGCAGGCGATGACAGAAATCCAGCTGCTCAGAAAAAATAAAGAGCTGGCGACGGCGGCTTATTTTGACAAACCAACCGGACTACCCGGGCGGCTGAGCTGTGAAGAAAAGATCTGGACCCCCATGGATCGAAAAGAAGGTCCCTACTGCATGGTTATGTTTGATCTCAATAACCTGAAATGGGTCAATGATAATCTGGGTCATAGTGCCGGGGATGCTCTGATTAAGGCCTTTGCTGATATCTTAAATCATTTGACCAACGAAAACGTCTTTGTTGGCCGTTATGGTGGGGATGAATTTATCATGATTGTCAAAAAGTATACTGAGGAACAAATCGAGCAGTTGCTTAAGGAGATCGAACTGGCCGCGATCCGGTATAATAAAAAATCAGACCAACTAAAAATTCAATATGCAGTTGGCTACGAGTATGGCGGCGACTCGCTCCCGCAGATGTTGGAAAAAGCCGATGAAAAAATGTATGCCAATAAAACAGCAATCAAAGCTGACACCAATGATTTGTAGATGAAAGGCAGGCGCGATGGAGCTGCAATATTATTTTGCCGATGATTTTTCGGCGTTTGAAGATTATTTCGCCGAGATTAAAAGTGCGGTCCGGCGCTATCATAAAAACGAACCGGTCAACGGCTTTGGGGAGCCGATGGATGAGATGTATTACATCACCAGTGGGACGATGTCCGGGTCTTTTATTCATGAATCCGGAAATATCAAAACTTCGTCGTTTTACGGTAAGGGTTATCTGGCGCCGCTGTATTTTCCCGGCGAGATTGAAATGATGCGATCCTTTGCCTTTACCGCCGTGACTGATCTGGAAGTCTATGTCTTTAACCGGGTTGGCTTTGAGCAGTATGTCAATACCAATCCGGCCTTGAACATGGCCATGTATCGGGCTTATATTAAACTGGTTTCCCTGAATGGGCAGGAATTGGCTAACCAGTTGTTTTCCACCGGGATGGAAAAGATCTGCAATTTCTTTTATATCTATTTAAAGAACACCAACGATCATGACCAGCGGATTCCCTTTTCGCAGCAGGCGATTGCCGAATTTGTTGGTCTGAACCGGGCCAATGTGGCCAAGTATCTTAAGGTACTACGCGAAGAAAAGGTCATCGACACCCAACGAAACCAGATAATTGTGATAAACATGGAAAAACTACGGCAGTTTTGCTCAAATAACATTTAAACTTTCTTAAAATAAATAATATTTACAAAAATAAGCATCCTTATGTCTTTTGCGAGACAGAAGGACGCTTTTTAATTTGTTATCATGGCGGTAACGATGTAAACCTTTAACGGTCGATCGGGGAACCCGGCAGCAAAATTACTTTTGTTCAAAATCTAACTAATATAATGGAGGAAAAAATGAGTGATGTTTTAGCTTTACAACAGCAACGGGGAAAACTGTACAGTGATTATTATACCAACACGATTCCTGAGCGGATGCCGATCGGGCTGACCCTGCCCCAGCATCTGGTGGCTGAATATGGTGGTCAGAACCTGTTTGATTTTCAATTCAATTATGCGATGCTGGCTGATCCGGCCCGGGAGCTGTGTGCAAAAATCTATTCCGATTCCTGTCTGGTGGCACCGGCAAATTTTTTGCTATCCCGGACTCCGTCGATGTATCAGCTCTATGGCTCCCAGTCTTTTGTAATGGGCAATGGTGGTTTTGTGCAGCATCCTGAGGTGGTCGGGATGATGGCTGACGAGTATCCGCAATTGATTGAGAAACCCTTTGATTTTCTGGTCGAAACCGTCATCCCGCGGCAGCATAAAAACCTCGATCCCCAGAATCCGATTAAGATGGCCACCGCCATCCAGATGGGCAAGCTGGCGCTGCAGAATGACGAAATGGCCTTTCTGCCGACCTTTTTTGAATTGATCCAGACACATGGCTATTATCCCGGCAGTCCCTTGGGTTCCTTTAATTTTACCGAAGCCCCGCTGGATTTTATTGCCGATCAGCTGCGCAGCTTTTCCGGCATCAGCATGGATGTCCGTCGTCACAAAACCCAGCTCCAGGAAGCCGCCGCGGCGGTCATGCCGTTGCTCTATCATTGGGGGCTGCCGGGGAATATCGATGCCCAGGGATCGGTCTTTATTCCATTGCATATGCCGACCTTTATGCGCGAAAAGGATTTTGTCGAGATCTATCTGCCTTCCTATAAAACGATGCTGCAACAGTTTGCCGCGGTGGGCGCCCGTCCCAATATGTTCTGTGAACACGATTGGAGCCGCTATCTGGATATCCTGCTGTCAGAAATTCCGGCTGGTTGTCAGCTGGCTTTTGAATATGGTGATCCGCAGACCATCAAAGATAAGTTGGGTAAAAAATTCCTGCTGACCGGCTTATTCCCCAGTGCCTCATTGAAGACCGATACCCCGGCTCAGATTGTCGACCGCGCTAAGGCCTTCCTGGATATCATGCTCCCCGGCGGTGGTTATCTGTTTGGCTTTGACAAAAACCCGCTGACCCTGAAGGAAGTGAATCTGGAAACCCTGGCCGCCTTAACCGAGTATATACGGGACCATGCCGCTTACGAAAACCCCGGTGCTGCGTTTGGTACACCGCTGAACAGTGAAGGCTTTGTCTATGATGAGCGCCTGGTACCCAAGCCTAAGTCTCAATATTTGTTCGACTGGGAAACATTCAAACAAAACTATCCATTGACCCCGGATTTTGCCCGGGCCAATTTTGAGCGGTTCAGCCATGAAACATTTGATTTTTACATGAACCTGCTGATTTAAGACATAAAAGGAGCGACGAGATGATTATAATCGGAGAAAAAATAAATGGCAGTATTCCGGCAGTTAAGGAGGCGATTGACAAGCGTGATGCGGCTTTTATTGCCGACCGGGCGGTCAAACAGGCGGGAGCGGGGGCGGATTTCATTGATGTTTGTGCCAGCACCGCTCCGGAGCTGGAAATTGAAACCTTGAAGTGGCTGATCGAAGTGGTTCAGGAAGCGGTGGAAACGCCGTTATGCATCGATAGTCCCAATCCCCGGGCGATTGAGGCGGTGTTTCAATACGCCAATAAACCGGGGCTGCTCAACTCGATCTCAGAAGAAGGGGACAAGTGCGCGGTGCTGTTACCGCTGCTGGCTGGCAACAGCTGGGAGGTGGTGGGGCTGACCTGCGACAACAACGGGATTCCCTGTGATCTGGAAACCAAGCTCAAAATCACGAAGAGCATGGTCGAAAAAGCGGACAAATTTGGCATCACCCCGGATCGGATCCATATTGATCCCTGCGTGATGGCGCTGTCGACGGAAAACAATTCGCTGCTGAATCTGGAGGCAGAGATCCGGGCGATCAAGGCCCTCTATCCGACCATCCATGTGACCGGTGCCATCAGTAATATCTCCTTTGGTTTGCCGCTGCGGCCGTTGCTCAACAAAACCGCCATGGCCTTTGCCATTGCCGCGGGAATGGACTCGGCGGTCCTGGACCCACTGAACCGGGACATGATGGGTACCATCTTTGCCACCTATGCCCTGTTGGGTCAGGATAAGCATTGCCGCAAGTACAGCAAAGCCTACCGGGCCGGAGTGATTGGGCCGGTGGGGAAGTAACTGCTAATTGATTAAGACACAAACAAGCCCCTTGCGGCCAGACGATGATCTGGTGGTAGGGGGCTTGTTTTTTTCGGCTGTTAAGAACAGGGCTGGGTAGCGAGTGTTTTGCTCAGTCGATCCTGCGGCCGGGGTTGCCCAGGGCAGTAGGCTGAGAGCGGATTAAACCGTGGGATCAGCAGCGGCTTTTTTTAAAACGCCGATCAGCAGGGCGATAAAAACCACCCAGGGGATCAGCGACAACAGCGAGAAGATCATTCCGACCAGACCAGCTGATGAGGGGACGATCATCAACACGCCGGAAGCCAGTCCCCAGTACCCAATCGATCTTTTAAAACGTGGGCTGTGAAGGAAGGTAGCCGCAAATAGCAACAGGCCGATGGCGTTGAGAACATAGTAAGTATTGAACGCCGTGCCGGTATAGCCGGCCATCACCGCTTTGCCGGCGGCCAGATAAAGGGACTGGTCCGGGGGCAGCGCCTGGGCATAGAGAGTGCTCAGGGTCAACATTTCAAAGGCCGGGTTGGAAGGATAGTAACAGGCAATCCCGATCAGACCGAGGACGAGAGCCAGCAGCACCGGCACCGGTTTTTCCCGGAATAACAGCGCCGCGATGGCCAGATAAATGATCACCAGTATCGCATTGTTGAAGAGGTAAATAAAATCCAGGCTCAACAGCCCTAAAAAGGGATGCCGCTGAAAAAGATCAAAAAATCCGGTCACCGTGTCGGGCGGCGGCGCAATCACAAAGACCACAATTTGCAGTGGGATCAGCAACAGCATTACCAGGGCTAAAATCCGGGCCAGGGCAAACAGTGGTCGAAAGTTGAGTTCAAAATCAGGGTTCATCAGGCACACCTCACTAATCAGATTAATCTGGTTTCATTTTAACAGGTTCTGAAGAGGATCGCACCAAAAAAATAACTCTGATGAGCAAGTGGCGTTGGCTAAGTACCCGGGTTTTAAGTTTGGCGGCAGTCTTTCGTGGAATAAAAAGATCGTATCAATGATCAACGTCCGATGTTTGATTTGTCAATAGCATAATAACCGCGATTTGGTCGGCATGATCGGGTCTTAACGGAGCATGCCAAAGGCCTGATCGCTGGGAATTTCCCGGCTGCCGATTTTGCGGGCCAGCTCCATAAAACCCTGCATTCCGGCGGTGATCTGTTTATGTTTATGATAGACCAGATTAAAATTCCGGTGCCAGCTGTTTTCCGGGTGCCGGATCACGTAGACGCTGCCGTTGTTCAGCTCCGCTTCCACCAGTCGGATGGAAATGGCGGCCAGGGCGTTATTTTTTTGCACAATGGTTTTGATGATTTCCGGCGCGGTGACCTCCCAGCCAATCTTTACATGAAAACCCCGGTTCCGGGCAAAAGATTCAAATAATTCCCGGGTGCCGCTGCCATCCTCGCGCATCACGAAGGTTTCGTGCTCCAGCTCCCGGGCGTCGATAAAAGTTCGTCCCGCAAAGGGGTGGTGAGGGCTACAGATGATCACCAGATAATCTGGGATTACCGGTTCAACCACCAGATCGGGATGCTGGACCGCGCCCTCTACCAGGGCGATATCCAGTTGGGATTGGAGCAGCCGTGCTTCGATAATTTTGGTGTTGTTGACAAAGTTATAGGGATCGACGGTGGGATGAGCGACTTGAAAATCGGCCATCAAGCCGGGGATGATGCAGGCCCCCACGGTGATGGTGGAGCCCACTTTCAGTACCTCACGGGCGCGCATGTGCTGCATGTTTTCTTGCAAGGTATCAAACTGGCGGATCACCATCTGGGCCTGGCTGCACAGCAGTTTCCCGGCTTCGGTAATATAGATGCCTTTGCCCAGGCGTTCAAAAAGTTGGCAACCGTAGTGGTTTTCCAGTTCTTTAATCACCTGGCTGACCGCCGGCTGTGTGATATACAGCTTTTTCGCCGCCCCGGACATGGAGCCAGCTTCAGCCACGGCAATCATAATTTTAAGATGTCGAATATCCATAGAACCTCCGCGTATATTTTGAAACATAAGTAAATCTTATTGATAATATAAAATATTATCATTTTAATTATCAAAAGACAAGTGCTATACTAAAAACACATGGACATGAAATATTAAGAAAGTTAACGATAGGACCTATTTAAGAGAAAAATAGATGGCAACACTGACAATCAGCAACGAAGAAGAAAAAAGAGTTAAGGCCCTGGGGTTTTTAAGCAATAAGGGAACCGATGCGTTTTCGGGCCGGGTGATTACCCGAAACGGAGTAATCAGCGCTGAGCAAATGCGGTGTATGGTAGAGGCCGCCGAAAAATATGGCAATGGCACCCTGACCCTGACCACCCGGTTAACCGTCGAATGTCAGGGAATCCCCTTTGATCAGATTGACCATTTCCGAAACCATCTGGCGACAGCGGGGCTGGAAACCGGCGGAACCGGAGCCAAAGTCCGTCCGATCACCGCCTGTAAAGGCAGTACCTGTCAATATGGGTTGATCGACACCTTTGGGTTGTCCCGGGAAATCCATGAGCGTTTTTATGTCGGGCACAGGGATCTGGCTCTGCCCCATAAATTTAAAATCGCCGTCGGTGGCTGTCCCAACAACTGCATGAAGCCGGATCTCAACGATCTCGGGATCATCGGTCAGTGGGTGCCGGTGGTCAACCCCGAAGCCTGCAAGCATTGCAAAAACTGTGGTGTGATAACGGCCTGCGGGGTGGCGGCGGCCCGGTTGGATAGCGGGGTGATTGCGATCGACCGGGACATTTGCCGAAATTGCGGTCTCTGTATTGGCAAATGTCCGTTTGAAGCGGTCAGCGGCGGGACAAGCGGCTATCAGATTGTGATTGGCGGCCGCTGGGGCAAGCAGGTGGCCATCGGTCAACCGCTACGTCGGCTTTTTACCGATCCGGAAGAGGTTTTGAAGCTGGTCGAGAAAATCATCTTCTTTTATCAGCAGCAGGGGTTGCCCAGGGAGCGTTTTGCCCAGACCATCGCCCGGCTGGGATTTGGAACGGTGGAAGCGATGTTACTGGGGGATTAAGGTAACGGAGTTGGCAAAATTTAAAATAATTGATCAGCAATGCCTGGTGGTTGACTGTTGGCTCAGCAAAAAAGACATCATAAAATCTTCACAAGAAAAGCATTAAAGATCTGGAGTTCACCAGGTCTTTTTTTATGTGCGCCCGGCATGGGCGCAATCTAACGGGTGAAAGTCCCGAGCACGGGTAGGTAGTGCCAAGTGCATAGCTTAAGGCAAGGGTGTCCCCGGCGACGGGGAATCTGAAGGAAGCCGGCGGCAAACTTCCGGTCTGACGAACAGAAATCACATCAGGCATGATCAACTGGGTAAGGTTGCATAACAAACCGAAGCCCCAAAACTACCCGGAAGTTGATGGTGTAAATGTGGCAGATAGATGGAAGGAAAGATTGCGTTCTTACCCGGGGAGATCTCACGGACGTGTGGAAACAGAGTATGAAATACGGTTGAAATAAGATTTATCGTGAGAAGTCAGCTGAAGCCATAGTACAGAGGTGGTCATGACACCGAAGGAAGGGCTGAACCAGAGGAGGTGAAGATCAATGAAGATTACTGACAGTGATAAAATAAAACACAGAAAACTTCATAATGAAGGCGATCTGCAAAAGGTATCTGCGGAACAGAAAGAATATGCAGACGAGTGCGCATCACCAAAGATAATTGAGACCGAAATCACCAACATAAACGAGCAGACGGATGGATTGCTGGAGAAAATTCTAACCCGGGATAATCTGAACCTGGCCTACAAGCAGGTGAAGAAAAACAGGGGTGCAGGTGGAATGGACGGGATGCAGGTGGATG
>NZ_JBDODG010000046.1:0-289272 GCF_039830195.1 Acetobacterium sp.
AATATCCTTCTGGGACATCCCATTGAAAACCCCGAAGGCCCCAAAGCTGTTTACTACCAACGTGCCGATTAACAGGATCATCCCGATCCAGGCTTTTGTTAGACGATTCATAAAGCTCACCTCTTCTGTATATTTTCTGTATATTAATCTTTTATACCCCTTTTTTGACCAATTATTGAGCCAATCCGATTAATTATTAATTCTTATTTCCAGCGTTTTTGCTGAGCCCGCTTGATTCTGACCCACCTTGTGCTGGACAGACAAAGAGCGGTTTAGTATACTAGATAAAACGCCGTTTTAAAAAGCAGTCCAAAAATATCGAACAAAGCTCACGGCCGCCCTTAATTGCTGATGTTATTCTCAAACGAGGTATTTTATGTCCATACTATTAGCCGATTTATTCCACGCCACCCAAAAAACCTACCAGCTTCAACTGCTGGCCGGGACCGCCGGTCTGAACACCGCCATCGACACCCTTAACAGCCTCGGCTACGAAACCACTGCCCGCTACCTGGCGACGGTCTGTTCGGCGCCGGAAATCCCGGCCCGGCTGACGACGCAACTGCGCCAGGTCGCCCCCCGCTGCTATTGCTTCCGGCTCGGGGAGGCCTGTGTCACTATTTTTCAGAGTCCCGATAGCGCTGCCCTGACCCGGCCCTTCTGGCCGCCCTGGCGGCCGACAGCCTGAGCCGGCTGGAAGCCCACGATGCCCGCAGCCAGTCCAGCCTGACTGCCACCCTGCGGCTTTATCTCGAGCATGATGGCAGCATTCAGGCGGTCGCCGATGCCAGCTTCACCCATCGTAACACCATCAACTACCGGATGAAAAAAATCCGTCAGCTGTTAAACATGGATCTGACCACGATGGAAGAAAGGAGAACCCGATGAAATCGCCAATCGCCATGATCACCAACCCGAATGATCATCAGCTTAATAAACCAGAACTAACCCCACTGCTGGCCCCGGCCGCCGTCGCCGCAGTTCGCCGTTTCCATCAATCCCTGCCCCAGTATCAGCCGACGCCGCTGGTGTCCCTGCCCGGACTGGCGCAGAAACTGGGCGTTGGGGCTATTTTTGTTAAGGACGAGTCCCACCGTTTTGGGCTGGGCGCCTTTAAAGGCCTGGGGGCCTCCTATGCCATGGCCACCATCATCGCCGCTACTGTGAACGCCGCCGCAGCGGACCTCAATTACGCTTTTCTGACCTCCCCGGCGGTGCGTCAGCAAATACAGAGTCTGGTTTTTATCACTGCCACCGACGGCAACCACGGCAAGGGAGTGGCCTGGGCGGCGGCCCTGTTCGGTTGTCGGGCGATCGTGCTGATGCCCCGGGGCACTAAGCCCTGCCGCGCCGAAGCGATCCGGGCCATCAACGGCACCCGAGTGGAAATCACTGACCTGAATTACGACGATGCCGTCCGCCGGGCCGCCCAGCTGGCTGCGGAGCATGGTTATCTGCTGATTCAGGACACCGGTTTTAACGGCTATGAGGATATCCCCAACGCGATCACCCGGGGCTACACCACCATGGTTGGGGAAGCCCTGGAGCAATTGGGCGATCACGGCATTGCCAAACCCAGCCATGTTTTTCTGCAGGCCGGGGTCGGCTCCATGGCCGGCGGGGTGCTGGGTTATCTGGCCCATTATTACGATCATAATCCGCCGCTGACCACGATTGTTGAACCGGACACCGTCGCCTGTATTTATCAATCGGTTCAGCAGGGTCAGGGCCAGCCGGTCGCTGTCGGCGGCAATCCGGAAACGATTATGGCCGGTTTAAACTGCGGCGAACCCAACCCCCTGACCTGGCCAATCCTAAGAGACTTTGCCAGCTTTTATGCCAGCTGCCCGGACTGGGTCACCATACGGGGGATGCAAACCCTGGCCCACCCCGTGGCTGCTGACCCGGCCGTCGTCTCCGGCGAATCTGGCGCCGTCGGCCTGGGGCTGCTGCTGTCCTTATGCACCGACCCAAATCTGGCTACCCTGAAACAGCAGCTCCAGCTCGACCGCGACGCCACCATCCTGCTGTTCAGTACCGAAGGCAATACCGATCCGGATGGCTATGCTGCCATTGTCGGTCAGCCCTGAGCATTGAAAAAAGGCGTCATCCCACTGGGCGACGCCTTTTTTATTCCGAAATAATTTGATTAAACGTTTCTGCCACCATCGCGCTGATCAGGCCAGAATATTTTCAAAGCCACCCGACGCCACAAACAGGATGCTGCCAGGGGCTGTATCGAGGATTTTAAGGATATCCTCATATTTGCCCGGCATTCCCAGGATCGTCAGATCGGCGGTTTCGGTCTTAAGTAGTTCATAAAAATTGCCATTTAGCACTTTAATCTGCGTATTCCCCGGTAGCCGGGCTTCTTCAATGAAGCGGGTCAGTTCTTTTTCCACTCTCAGCTTCTGATGCTCCTGACCGACCGCCCGATATAAGGTAATATCGGCCCGTAGGTTATTCATCAGTTTCAGGGCACTTAAAACCGCCAAATCATTGTTGCGACTTTTCTCACGCAGCCAGATATTAATTTTTTGCTCCGAACCCAAGCCAAATTTGGGATGCAGCCAGAGGCACATGACTGAAATTTTGGTGTGCTTCAAATCATTGATCAGCACCTTGAGTCGGTCTCTCTTGTCGGGATCATCACTGATTGTCAGCAACACCATATTGGGTGGAAGAAAACTGTTTTCAAAGCATTGCAGGGCCTGAATCAGCATTTTCTCAAAACGATCGGACTGGACAAACACCTTCTGAACAAAAATATGTTCGGCCAGAATGGGTTGTAATACTTCTTCGATGGCCTCTTTCTGATTTTCATCCATAACGGTTTCAGGGAAGATAGTCATATAATAAAGCCGTCCCGAGGGATAAACCAGATTCCGGGCAAAGCGCGAAATGCGCCGGAAGTCTTCCGGTGATTCCACCGGTATGGCCACCGCTGGTTTCCACAGCCGGGGATGAAAAGGCGTCTTCATGATCCGCTGGGCGGCCCATTCGGTTAGCGCCACAAAAACGCCGCTCCGGACATCGCCAAATGGTGAAACCAGATTTTTGCGCTTTAATAACGAATAAATCGCAATGATGGTGATAACGGTAATCCCGGTAAACAGGGCATTGATTAACAACATCACGGCTAAACAACCCAGGGTTCCCAGCAAGGGCACCAGAATCGACATCGCCATGGTCGGTCGGAAGCTGGAAATCCCCGTACCCTGTTCAATCAGTACCACCAGGTTAATCATCAGATAGGTGGTCAGAAAGAACATCGTCAGCAACACGGCCAGACTGTTAAGATTCCCCAGCACAATGACCACCAGGGAAATCGCCGAGGAAACTAAAATGGCATTGAGGGGTTCGCCCTTCTTGGTTTTCTTGGCAAAAAATGTCCCCAAAGGGATCACCCGGTCCTCAGCCAGGGCCGCCAGGGTCCGCGGTGCACTGACCAGGGTCGATAAGGCCGAAGATAAAACCGCCCCCATAACCCCGGCAATAATCAGAAAATCAAAGCGAGCCAGCTTAAAGATGATCATGGTATCTGATAAGAGCAAGTCTGTCGTCGCCTGACGGGCAAACCAGACTGCCAGCAACATATAGATAATAAAACCAGTCAAGACTGCCGCAATGGTTCCTTTAATAATACTTTTACCGGGGTTTTCCAGATCGCCGGACATGGTTGCCCCGGTTAAGATCCCGGTTACGGCCGGGAAAAAGATGGCAAAAGTGGCCCAGAAACTGGCATCGGCCATGGAACCACTTAATACCATCGGTCCGTCATTCAAACTTGGGCCGATTAAGAATGAAATAATTGACAAAACTACCGCTGCCAGAATAAAATACTGCACCCGGAAGGCCAGTTTGGTCGAGATAATTGACACGGCCGTCAGGACTGCCCAAACAATCATCCCGACAATAACCAGCGAATGGCTGGGAAAAAAGGTGACCCACAGCTCACTGAATCCGGCAATGTAAAAAGCGACGGATATAGCCTGTGAAAAATAAAGCGGGATACCAATGGCGCCACCCATCTCCATCCCCAGTGAGCGGGCAATGATGGCATAGGCCCCACCGGCGCCGATTTTTATATTGGTCAGCATGGATGACATCGACAACGTCGTCGTCGCGGTGATGACATGGGCCAGCACAATGATCGCCAGCGCTCCCCATAACCCCACATTACCGACCACCCAGCCCAAGCGGAGGTACATAATTACCCCGAGGATCGTCAGTAGCGTGGGGACATAGACCCCTTCCAGGGTATTTAAGCCCTTGTTGTTTGCTTTTATTTTATTTTTCAATTGAATGATCCTTTCACGATGCGACTGCTTTTCTAACGATTCGTCACTTTAATCAATCACGGACTCACTTTTATTTGCATTTTTTTCATTTTTGCATAGGATTCCGGTTCTGTCAATCTAAATTAGAGCTGATTATCTTCATAATAACAGCAAACGTTTATGATTTAAGCACTTTTATGAACGATATCCTAGTCCTCAAACCAGTCATGTTTCAAGGTTTCCGTTTCATTTCTGATTTCTGCTACGGTTTTCTCAATCACGCTTTTGACTTCCTTTTCCGGCTGACCAGCTCCCATCAATTTCCTTTTTAACCGCCCATTCATCATCTCCGTCAGATAACCACCCCGAAACATTTTAGGTTCAAACGACATGATAAAAGCCTTTGGCTCATACTCTTCAATGAGCTTCAATAGATTTTTTTCTGATTTTCGTTTCGTCAGAATATCCAGATTAGTCCGTTTTCCAAATTTTCCTTCTCCATAATATGCTGTGACCCCATATCCTTCGTTACGCAAAACCGCAATCAGGGTGGGATTTTCCTTTTCGATATTCACTTGAATACTGGTAAAACCAATCGCCAGTTTTTGTTCAATATAAATCCCCAGGGTTAAGCCAGCCGCAAAGCCAACGGCGTAAACCACCATCTCCAGAATACTCTGATCTCCGGATAAGACAATGGCCAGACCAAAAATATAGATCAGGGCTTCCATAAACCCAAATAAACCGGTTAATACCTTTAAATTTTTAACCATGCAAATGGTTCGCAGGGTCAACATTGGAACATACAATAATTGGATAAAGATAATTAAAAATAAGCGGGACATGAGGACTCCTTCTTAAAACATGCCTATGTTTTAGTAAATTTTATAAAATGATTGGCGACGTGATTACCAACCAAACGTCCAAAAGTATTTTGGCTCTCTTCATTGTATCAGAAAAAAGTCACAATATGAAGGGTGTTCATAAAAGGGATTCAAACTGCTGACAATCAGCACCGCAGCAAGCGCCGGGCTAGATCGATTACTTATTTGTAAACCTTAAGAAAAATCCATCTTACTTGACAAAATCGCTTTTCGTTGTTATTATAATTCGTAACAACGAACAAACATTATGTGAAGTATATGTATTGAGTAATTTTATTTGTGAGCTTGTTTACGTATTTATCTGAATGTGGAAATGAGTAAGCTGATTATTAAACCGATGAAATTTACATGGAAAAACATCCTGGATGGAACTGGGGCTTGTATAGGATCATCATGGTCATATACTATACTATTCTGCCTGATACGAAGGTATCAGTCATGACGAATGGTATAAGGTGAGTTATCTTTAGCGAAACCTATGCACTCTAACTCTGTGAACACAGAGTTAGAGTGCTTTTTTTATAACCAAATTCGCACCGATAAAAAAACTCACCCCACCCCGGTGCAAACCCCTGAACTGATAGATAAGATGTATCTGAAAGGAACCAAAAATGCAAGAAGCAATCAAATTAACACAGGAACACCTGAATACCGACCAATCAAATGATCTAATGGATAAGTGGACCGACTGGCGCTGGCAACTAAAACATACCATTCGGAAAGTCGAAACGGTTGAAAAAATCATGGGCATTCAATTCTCCGATCAACAGAAAAAAGATATCAATACGACCATCGATAAATTCCCGATGGCCATCACCCCTTACTATTTATCATTAATTGATGATCATGATTTTGAAACCGATCCGGTCTTTAAGCAATGTTTTCCCAGCATTGATGAATTGCAGATCTCCTCAATTGATATGGAAGATCCCCTGCATGAGGACAAAGATAGTCCCGTCTGTGGCATTACCCATCGTTATCCGGATCGGGTGCTTTTTCACGTCAGTAATGTCTGCGCGATGTATTGCCGTCATTGCACCCGCAAAAGAAAAGTCGGCGATGTGGACTCCGTCCCTTCGGACGAAATGATTCAAGCCGGCGTCGACTATATAAAAAACACCCCTACCGTCCGCGACGTCCTGCTTTCCGGCGGCGACCCCTTCCTCTTGTCCGATGAAAAGCTCGATGAGATTCTCAGCCTGATTGCCGCCATTCCCCATGTTGAAGTGATCCGGATTGGGACCCGGACACCGGTGGTGCTGCCCTATCGGATTACCGATAAGCTGATTGAAGTACTCAGTAAATATGATAATCTGTGGATCAACACCCACTACAATCATCCCCGGGAAATAACCAAAACCTCAATTGCGGCGCTTAAAAAACTGACTGGCATCGGCATTCCCGTCGGCAATCAATCGGTATTGTTACGCGATGTCAATGACTGTCCTCAGATTATGAAAAAGCTGGTTCATAAACTGGTGGCCAATCGGGTCCGACCCTACTATTTATATCAATGTGATTTATCCGAAGGGCTGGAGCATTTTCGCACCAATGTCGGCAAGGGTATTGAGATCATGGAAAGTCTCCGCGGCCATACCAGTGGATACGCCATTCCCACCTATGTCATTGATGCCCCTGGCGGTGGCGGAAAAATCCCGGTGATGCCGAATTATCTGATTTCCTGGTCAACCAACAAGGTCATTCTGCGAAATTATGAAGGCGTCATCACCACCTATCAGATGCCCGACCGTTATGAACACACGGCCTGTGATTTAAACTGTCAGAATTGCAAGCTGCAATTAAAATTAAATAGTGAGGAGAGTGAATGCAAGCCGATTGGTATCTCCAAACTGCTTTGCGATTATGAAGAAACAATTACCCTGGTTCCGGAAAATCTTGAACGTGAACAGAGAAACGGTAGTGAGGAGGGATAATATGTGTGATATCATCGAATCTTACGGCAATAGTCTGATTCAACACGGCAAAAACAGCAATCGCATTTATGTAATGAAATGTGCTGCCGCCGAAGCGGAGGCTGAAGTTCTCATCGCCCAGCTGGACCAGCTGGCCAAAGCTCATAACTATTCAAAAATCATTGCCAAGATTCCCGCCGCGCTCAATCCCCTTTTTACCGCCGCCGGCTATTGCCTCGAAGCCACCATCCCCAGTTTTTACCGGGGCCGGGAAAGCTGTCAATTATTGGGTAAGTATTTTTGTCCGATTCGAAAAAAACCTGCCAATGGCCGGGAACTAAAAAAAATCCTTGATCATGCCATCGCTAAAAAAAACACCCCAGCCATCAAACCCCTGCCCCAGGAGTTCACCATCCGACAATTGCAGGAAACCGATATCCCGATTCTGGCGCAACTGTACAGCAAGGTTTTTAAGAGTTATCCTTTCCCGATTTTTGAATCCACCTATCTCCGCGAAACAATGGCTGATCATGTAATATATTATGGGGTCTTTGACGAAAAGCGCCTGGTGGCCGTGTCTTCCAGCGAAACCGATCCCGACAATTTAAATTCAGAAATGACCGATTTTGCGGTCTTGCCGAAGTATCGCGGTCATCAGCTGGCCCTGCATCTTCTCCATGAAATGGAAATCCACATGATTGATGCCGGCTATCGGCTCCTCTATACCATTGCCAGAGCCGCTTCTTATGGTATGAATACCACCTTTGCCCGAGCCCATTATCACTACGGCGGCACCCTTATTAATAACACCCAGATTTCCGGCTCGATCGAGTCGATGAATATCTGGTATAAAGAACTGACCCCGGTTTAACCAACAACAAAAATAAAATCTGATCCAAACTGATTTAAAGCCCTTGATTGATCCTCAATCAAGGGCTTGTTCAATTATCCTTCGTGTTGATAAAACGCCGTGACTCGTTCCACCACCGTCGCCAGCTGGGCTTCGGTCAGGCTGTAAAACAAGGGCAGCCGCAGTAGCCGCAGGCTTTCACTGGTGGTAAAGCGGTCGGCGCCATGAAAGCGCCCGAATTTCTGGCCACCGGGGGTCTCGTGAAGCGGGGTGTAGTGAAAAACGGTACTGATCTGATCCTGCTTAAGCCAGGCGATCAGCTCATCCCGCTCCGCCTGACTGGCGGTTTTGAGATAAAACAGATGGCCGTTATGCTGGCAGTGCTGCGGCACCACCGGCAGCTCAATCCGGCCGGCGGCAGCCAGCGGGGTTAATTGCTCATAATATTGCTGCCATAAGCTCAGCCGCCGGGTATTGACCATTGCGGCGGCTTCCAGCTGGGCATAAAGATGGGCGGCATTGAGTTCACTGGGTAAATAGGAGGAACCCAGATCAACCCAGGAATACTTGTCCACCCGGCCGGCCAGAAAATCATGGCGGTTGGTGCCCTTGTCGCGAATGATCGTGGCCCGCTCCAGGAGGCTTTCGCGATTAATCAGCAGCGCGCCGCCTTCACCCATGGTGTAGTTTTTGGTTTCATGGAAACTGTAGCAGCCCAGATCACCGATGCTGCCAAGGGCCTTGTTTTTGTAGCTGGCCATCAGTCCCTGGGCGGCATCCTCCACCACCAGCAGGTGATACCGTCTGGCCAGATCCATAATCGCGTCCATCTCACAGCCGATCCCACCGTAATGAACCGGCACAATCACCTTGGTGCGGGGGGTGATGGCGGCTTCAATCAGGGTTTCGTCGATGTTCAGGGTATCCGGCCGGATATCGACAAAAACGATGGTAGCCCCGCGCAGGGCAAAGGCATTGGCGGTGGTCACAAAGGTAAAGGCCGGCATGATCACCTCATCCCCGGGTTTGATGTCGGCCAGCAGGGCGGTCATTTCCAGGGCCGCGGTGCCGGAGCTGGTTAAAAAAGCGCCGGGCACCTGGGCATTTTGACACAACCAGTCCGAGCAGGCTTTGGTAAAGGGGCCATCCCCACCAATCTGATGATTCTGGCTGATCGCTTCCTGAATGTAGTTGATTTCGGTGCCCAAACACAGGGGCAGATTAAATGGTATCATCGTCATTTCCTCGTTTATCTTAAGCTGGTGCATCAATGCCTGTTGCGATTTCTAAACATCAATCAGATCGAGAATTTCTTCGCGCCGGGCCAGATAGTCGGCATCGACGTGAACCCGGCCGGTGCGTTCATCAACCCGGTCACAAAAAGCGACGCTGAATTCCTGAATAATGGTGCCGGGACTTTTGGACATCACCAGCAGCCGGGTCCCCAGTGACAGGGCCTCGTCAACATCGTGGGTGATCATAAAGATGGTGTTCTGGTCTTCTTGCCAGATTTTACGGACCAGCTGCTGCATGTGAATCCGGGTCAGCGCATCGAGGGCGCCGAAGGGTTCATCCAAGAGCAGGATCGCCGGTTCATTGGCCAGCGCCCGGGCCAGGGCAACCCGCTGTTTCATTCCCCCGGACAGCTGAAAAGGCGGCTGATCGGCTACCTCCAGCAGGTGCACCTGCTGGAGGTAGTGACTGGCAATCCGGTTGATCTCAGCCGCCGGCAGACCTTTTATTTTCGGGCCAAACTCGACATTTTTGCGGACGCTCATCCAGGGATACAGGGACGCCGACTGAAACACTACCCCCCGTTGACTGTCCGGTCCGGCAACCGCCTGACCCTGCATTAAAAAGGTCCCGTCACTGGGCCGGGTAAACCCGGCAATCACGTTAAGCAACGTACTTTTGCCGCAGCCCGAGGGCCCCAGCACGCAGATGAAATCGTGCTGATAGATCTTCAGATCAACCCCATCCAGGGCCCGGACCGATTCATTTTCGGTGGGATAATCCACGGTTAAATTGTCAATTTCGATTATCAGCTCGTTGTTCATCTGCTTCCTTCCTTATTTTTAACATTATTCTAATGTCATCAGACTGTTAAAAAGACAACTCAGTACCGACAATTGTTACATCATGTTGTGTGCCTCAAGGCGAACAGTTGCAGCAAAAGGCTTAGTTATTCGAATTGTTTATTGCAACTGTACGAATTGCGCGCATACAACAGATTAACAATTGGTCGGTACGGTAGTTTATCGACAACCTCGTGTCATTATTCTAATGACATTTCGATATAGCTGGAATTGATAAAGGCGTCAAATGCTTCCTGACTGGGCGAATGATCAATGGATTTCTGACGCTGCAGAAAATCGGCGGTATCCTTCATGATTTTGGCAAAATGCCCGGGCTGCCCGGCCGTCCCCAGATAATCGGCACTGAGCTGTTCTTCCGGCGTCAACCAGATTGATCCGGTCATCTGCATCAGGGCGTTTTCGGTGGTGATCCCCAGTTCGGTGGCCACTGCCGTAGCGGCTTCCTGGGGATTGCTGCGATAGAGATCGCCGCCGTCACTGAGGCATTTCACAAAGCCGGCCACCAGCTCGGGATACTGGGCCGAAAACTCTTTGCGCACCAGACAGACATTGGCGGTGACATAGCCTTTTTTAGCCATATCGGCACTGCTGACCAGAATCGTCCCATTTTGGGTCAGATCGCCCAGGGTCGGCTGCCAGCTATAGGCGGCATTGATATCGCCCCGCTCCCAGGCGGCGACGATTTCGGCGGTCTGCATATCCAGCAGTTGGACCTGATTTTCAATCCCCGCTTCTTTTAGATAATTCAGCAAGCTGTAATGAGCGGTACTGGCAAACGGCGTGGCAATCTTCTGACCCACCAGATCTTCGGGTTTGGTGATATTGCTGCCGTTCTTCACCGCCAGCCCCTCAATTTCGCCCAGCACCTCATGGATCCAGATCAGTTCCACATCGATCCCCCGGGCCAAGGCAATAATGCCATTGGTATTACCCATGGTGGCAAAGTCAATGCTGCCCGAAGCCAGCGCCTTGTTGGCATCCACCCCGGAATCAAAGACGATAAACTCGTAGGGTACTCCCAGCTCATTGAAATAGGCCTCATAGACCGCCTTGGTTTTACTGACCATCTCATCATTGGGCACCCGCAGATAACCAATATTCACCTTCTTCGGCAAGCTGCCCTGCCCGCTCTGGCTCTGACAGCCGCTAAATAGCGCCGCTACCGCAACCACAGCTACCAGCACCGCCAGCACCCAGACCTTTTTCTTTATTTCTCTTTTCATTTCCTAACCTCCTATTGGTAGCCCTTCCAGAAAACAATTTTCTTTTCCAGGGCTTTCAGACCCTGATCAATCAGCACCCCCGAGATCCCCATGATGATGATCCCGACAAAGATGACACTGCTTTTTAAGTACCGGGACGCATCAATGACCATCCAGCCCAGGCCCGAGGTGGCGGCGATCATTTCCGCCGATACCAGGGTGGTGTAGGCCACCCCCACTGCCGTCCGGATGCTGGTAAAAATATCCGGCAGACAGGCCGGAAAAACAATCTGAAAAAATAAGTCCTTGCCGCTGGCCCCCAGCGACTTGGCACTGAGCAGATACTCCACCCGAATGTTGGATACTGCTGAGACACAGGCAATGTAAATCGGCGCAAAGGCCGCCAGATACAGCAGCGTGATCTTGGACGATTCATCAATCCCCAGCCACAGAATCAAGACCACGTAATAAGCCAGCGGTGGCAGCGGTCGGTAGAACTGGACGATCGAATCCACCACCGCTCCGACCTTGCTGAAATAACCGCTGAATAACCCCAGCGGCACCGCCGTGACAATCGCCAGCAGCGAGGCGATCAACAGCCGCAGCATACTGATGCCCAGATGTTCCCAGAGACTGATACCGTTATAACCATCTTTGACAATCGAAATAAAGGTCTGGATCACTTCCCCCGGGGATGGCACAATCAGGTGGGAAACCAGATTGAAGCGGGTAATGATAAACCAGACCAGAAAAATAAAGGCCCAGGTCAAGAGCGTCAGCATTCGATGGTTTTTGTTAAAATCCTTCTTGTTCTGCATGTTTCCTCCTGATTCTGGGCCTTTAGCCGGTTGTTTTCTGATAATTCACAAACCGCTTAGCAATTGTTTGTTGTTTCTATCTTAACAAAAATTATAGTCTGTTACAATAGGTTTGCGGTTCTTTGTCTGGTCGTTGAAATATTCGTAGGTACAGATTCCCAGGAAGGAACCGGATACGTTGAAGATATTGTCATAGCCCAGTTGTCCCAGGGCTCTGGTCATATTGTAGCTGCGTTGAGCGCTACGGCAATGGATGTAAACCGGTTGGTCTTTGGGAATCTCGGTCAATCGCTGACGGAATTCACTCAGCGGAATGTTCACCGCATTGATCAGGTGGCTTTGGGCAAACTCATCGGGCTCTCTGGCATCAATGATAAAGGCATTGCTTTCCACCAGGCCGCGCACGGCGGTCACCGGTACCTGCTTGAATTCGCCATTCAGAATATTCAGGGCAACCATGGCGGCAAAATTGACCGGATCCTTGGCGGTACTGAAGGCCGGAGCATAACAGAGTTCCAGTTCTTTGAGGTCTTCCAGCGTAGCACCCATGGAAATCATCGCGGCGACCACATCGATCCGCTTGGTGGCATTACCCTTACTGACTGCCTGGGCCCCGATAATTTTTCCGGTCGGTACTTCAAAAACCAGCTTTAAAAAGAAGGGGGTGGCGTCCGGCATGATGCCGACAATATCCCCGGGAATCAGGTAGACCATGTCATGAGGAATCCCGCAGCGGGTGGCATTAGCTTCGGTTAACCCGGTGGAGGCCACGTTCATTTCAAAGATCTTGATACAGGAAGAACCAATCACCCCATTGTTCCGGGTGGGAATGCCATAGAGGTGGTCTGCAGCGGCACGGGCCTGTTTCTGGGCCGGTCCGGCCAGCGCCAGTTTGGTTTTCTTGTGGGTCAGCTGATGATAGACTTCCACGGCATCGCCGACCGCATAAATGTTTGGCACGCTGGTCTGATAATGATGGTTAACCAGAATCGCACCGGTTTCGCCAATTTCCAGTCCGGCTTGCTGCGCCAGGCGGGTATCCGGGGTGACCCCGATGGCCATCACCACAGCCTGGGCAGGCAGGGTTTGACCCGATTCCAGGACTACTGAATCATCATTGATGGTGGCGATGGCATCTTCGAGAATCAGCTGAACGCCATTGTCGAGCAACTCTTTGTGAAGGATCTGAACCATGTCATAATCCAGGGTGCACATGATCTGATCGGCTTTTTCAACCAGGGTAACGTTAAAGCCGGCCGCTGACAGTTTCAGATTTTCGGCCACTTCGACACCGATAAAGCCGCCGCCAACAACAACCACATCTTTAACGCCATTCTGGACAAACTTATTGATCTTATCTATATCTACCACATTTTTGACGGAAAAAACATGAGCTTTGTCATAACCGGAAATTTTAGGGACGATGGGATTGGCCCCCGGCGCCATAAACAGGGCATCATAGCTTTCTTCATATTCTTTTCCGGCCAGCAGGTCTTTGACCCGGACGGTTTTTTGTTCGGGATTGATCCCCACCACTTCCTGGTTGACCCGGGCCGTAATGTTATATTGTTTTTTAAAGACATCCGGTGTCATCAACACCAGATCTTCGCTTTTTTCAATCATGCCACTGAGGTGATTGGGCAGACAGCAATTTGAAAAGGATACGTTTGGCCCTTTTTCAAACATAATAATCTCAGCCGCTTCATCCAGTCTTCTTGTTCGCGCCGCTACTGAAGCTCCTCCAGCAACGCCGCCGATAATGACTACTTTTTTTCCCATTTGTCTTCTCCTTCTGATTAAAATTTTTGAATTTGTTATGATGTCGTGATCGTTGTGCTCAGTTTCTCACGCAAGATTGTTATTTCTGATGTCGGTCAGGGGGAATAATGTTGACCTTTCCGGCAAAAACTTTCAGCGCTAAAATTCCGCCCATCCACAGGGTCAGGAAGAATCCCCACCCGGACAGTGAAAAATTGGCAATCCCGGAGAACAACGCCCCGATATTACAGCCGCCGGCCAGTCTGGCTCCAAAGCCCATTAAAAAACCGCCGATCAGATAGTAAATAACGTCTCTTACTTTAAATTTCCCGTCAAAGGCAAGCCGACCAGCCAGTAAGAAGGCGATCGCAGCACCGAGAATAATACCGATGTTTCGCAGCGAGCCGGGATCATTTAAAATGCCCCCATTGGCGGTTGCCACGGCGTCAGCAAAAACCGGCGCGGTAAATTGCACCCCAAACAGCTGCAGGAAGGCCACACCCCAGGATACAAATGGGCCGGTTACGCCCCAGCTGTGGCCGGTGGAGATCAGAATAAAAGCAAACATCAGCGCCAGCAGAATTCCACCGATCATAAAACTCCAGCGTTGGACAAAAAGCTTATGGAAGGTCGCATAGCTGAACAGTTTAAACGGCTCTTGATTGGGGATCGGTAATTCCTGGTCTTCGTAGACGGTGGCTTCATAGTAGCCTTCTTTTTTACGGAAGTTTTCATATCTACGCACCACCAGATAAAGACCGGCCAGCATCAGTATTGAGACCGCCACGGCGCCCACATAACCAAGGACATCCGGCAGATAAAGCTTGACCCCGATCTGGCCGATGGCAGAATTGTTCAGGGCATCCTGTGCCATCAAGCCCGGCAGTGAGCCCAGTACAAAGGTGGTCATGGCGATCATCGACCGTCCGGCGCCTTCTCCTAAATCACTGAGGGTTCCGGAAGCACAGCCCCCGGCCAGCATCATCCCGATGCCAAAGATAAACCCGCCCAGTAAAACCGAAATGTTTAAAAATTTAACTGAACTTAACCCCGGCACATCCGCCCCGGACATCGTGGCAGACCACTGAATCCCGGCGGCCAGAACCATGGCAAGCGCAAACATCACCAACAGCGCGGTGCTGAGGCTGCCTTCGCCGGTGACATAGATCCGTTTGAACCCACCGGCAAAACCATAGCGGGAGCGGGTCAAAATATAGCCCAGGGCTAAACCAGTCATCAGAAACAGAGGTAGTTTCTGATCCACATTTCCTTTAACGATGCCAAAAACGACAACTGCAATAAATAAGGCCAGGCCGATAACCGGCTGTATTTTTTTCTTTTTCGTTAGTTCATTTGTTTTTGTTAGATCGATACGATTAGAAATATCCATTATTTTACCCTCCTATCAGGTCTAAATAAACATGAAGTGGCAAAATGCCACTTCATGTGATGTTGTCAAAAACCACCGTACCGACCAATTGTTAATCTGTTGTTCGCTGCGGCATCGGACAGGCGCTGCCGTGTCCGCTCCGATGCGTACAACATGATGTAACAATTGTCGGTACTAGGTTATCTTTTTGAAAGTCTACCGTTAATTAATTGGTTACCAGTGGGTAGCCTTTGTTTGTCCAGCCAGCGGTACCAGTGGCGGCAGTTCCGGCTCCGGAGTTAAGTGATACCGCATCATAACCCAGTAACCGTAAGCCGGCTACAGTCTGTCCAGCGGTTTGTCCGGTGTAACAGTAAACGATGATGGTTTTGTCGGTTGGCAGGGTGCCAAACTGTGTTTCCATGCCTTTTCCGAAAGGTATGTTGACAGCGCCTTCAATATGGCCTTTGGCAAAATCTTCTGCTTTTCTGACGTCCAGGAAGGTAATGGTTGCATCTTTGGCATCCAGTGCAGCTTTAGCATCGTCTTCGGTAATTTTGTAGTTGGCAAATTTAGTATCCTTCACATCGGTCAGACCGGCATAATAAGCAACGACGGCTTCTTGAATCGCCGGATCAATTTCTGTTTTAACGGCATCATCAAAAGCATTTGGTGTCGTTTCAATGACGGCATCAACGCCTTCGACCTTGGAAATCCCCAGGTTCCAGCCTAAGTTAACTGATTTCGTGTCGAATCCGGCGATATTCAATAAGGCAACCGTCTGTCCGGCGGTTTGTCCGGTGACACAATAAATCATGACGGGTTTATCAGCAGGGATCTTGGTCAGGTTTTCGGCCAGGTTGGGACCCCATGGCATACTCAGGGCGCCTTTGATATGGCCCTGGGCATAAGCATCGGCACTACGGATATCGATGATGGTCATCGCTTCGCCGGCTTTCACCTTGTCCACGAAAGCAACCTGATCAATCTTGTAGATGTCTTCCGGCATGCTGGCAAAATACTCATTGGTTGCGGTAACAACCGGATCGGCCTCGGTCTTGCCACCTGTTTGTGTGGTGCCAGTGCTGCAGGCACTGACAAATATCATGGTGCTGAGTAATACCAATAAAACTAAAACACGACTTCTTTTTAACATTTTCTTTTCCTCCAGTTCGTTAATTAATTATTTAACAACATTGTAACCGATCGTCAAGCGTTTTGGTTCACAGACATTGTAATGCAGCATTAGTGTTATTAATGGCACCTCCCACTGTGATATTTCCGTGATCCCGGCCCGGCTTTGTGTTATACTCAATAAAACGAATCCGACCGTATCCGTAAATCAGTTTGAAAATTATTTTGAGGTGGCATCCATGGATGATAACAAAACCCCTGTTAAGCGCATCAGAGCTGTGGCAAATATAAGCCGCGCCGTTAAGCAATTAACCCGGTCCGAGCAAGCTCTCTATTGCTATCTGGGTTTGTATTTTCTCGTCAATCTGCTGTTTCTGACCGCTTTTCCCTATGTTCATTCTGACGAGTCCTGGCTCAGCGGCTTGTCCCGGCATATCGCCACAACCGGCGACATCGGTGTCACCGAGCCTTTTTTCAATGTCTATCAACGCTATCCCCATGCCATCCGGCTGCTGTTTCATCTGCTTCAGGCCGGTTTTATGCAGCTGTTCGGCTATCAGATTTTTACCTTCCGGCTGATTTCTCTGCTCTTTTCCGTGGCCACGCTGTATTTTTTTTACAAACTCAGCCGCCTTTTCTGTCGATCGGCCGGCACGGCGCTGCTGGCCACGCTGCTGTTATCGCTGGATCTTCAGTATCTTTACGCTTCCCATCTGGCCCGCCAGGAGATCATCATTGTTTTTATTCTGGTGCTGGCTCTTTATCTGCTGATCAGCCGGATTGACACCCATCGCTACCGCGATGATCTGGGGCTGGGGATCATCGTCGGTCTGGGAATCGGCGTTCATCCCAACATTTTGGTGGTGGCCGTGACCATTGGCCTGGGTTATGCTTATTATCTCTACCAAAAGAAAATCAGCTGGCGCAATCTGGCTCTGTTGGTGCTGGTGATCGGCCTGTTCGCCGTGTTGTTTGTCGGCCTCAGTATCACCATGGACCCCGACTATCTGGCCCACTATACCCAGCAGGGCCGAAACTTCGGAGTTGGCGACGGACTGCTGGGCAAGTGGCAGGGTCTGCTGCTTTTTTACCAGCACCTGTTTAACCAATTCAGCATCGAGTATTATATGCCCAATATCCGCTTTCAACTGCTTGGTTTTGCATTGGTGGCGGTGCTCAGCCTGGGACTGCTGGCTAAACACCGCTCAACGCCCCGCTATCAGCCACTGCGGCTGCCACTGTTGCTGGTTTTCGGCGTCAATCTGGGGATTTTTGTGATCGGCCGCTACAATGTCACCAGTGTTGTTTTTATCTTTCCGCTCTGTTACCTGCTGACCGTACTACTGCTGGAAACTGTTTATCCCGAACAAATGCCGGCCGGACCCATGTTGAATACTCATCTGATACCAGAAAAAAAACGCAAAAAAAAATGGCTACCGGGACTGCTGGTCCTGATAACCGCGGTGTTAACGCTGACCGGGCTGCAACCCCCGGCCAATTCCTATGCTGCCTATCTCCGTCAGATCCAGACCGCCATTCCCGGCAGTCCCAAGATCCTCGGCAATTTAAACGCCGAATATGCCTTTGCCGATGGCCAGCTGCTTGACTACCGCAACCTGCAATACCTGGATGACCAGGGGATCACCTTTGCCGACTACGTCGCGGCCCAACAGATTGAGGTCATCATCTATTATGACGAACTGGCCGTTATCGTCGCAAACCATCCCCGCTATGATGTGATGTATGGCGATCTCACCCCGATTGCTGCTGAGATGACCGCCTTTATCGCTGCGCACTGCGAAGAAATCACGGTCTTTAGCGACGCCAGTTACGGCACCAATCTGGCCCCGCTGATTGATGCCCGGCCCTGGCCGATCCATATTTTCAGGGTGACAACAGCGCCGTGATTTCGGCCACCCGGGTTTCAGCGGTATTGCGGGTCTGATTTTTAAGCACCGCGGCCACCGCCCCGGCTTTCAGCACCACAATCCGATCGGCCAGATAGAGGGCCTCGCGGATATCATGGGTCACAAAAACCGTGGTCGCCTGGGTTTCCTGGCGGATCTCCAGCAGGGTCTCCTGCAGCTCCCGTTTGGTTTGGGCATCGAGGCTGCCAAAGGGCTCATCCATCAGCAGTACCTGGGGCGACAGCGCCAGGGCCCGGGCCAGGGCCGTCCGCTGCTTCATCCCACCGGACAACTGATTGGGATAATAATCGCCAAAATCGCTGAGTTTGACCATCGCCAGATAATGATCGGCGCGGCTCCGGATTTCCGGATGACTCAACCGCTCCGGGGCTTTTTTTAACGCAAATTCAATATTATGGCGGACCGTCTGCCAGGCAAACAGCTGATCAAATTCCTGAAACACCATGATGCATTGCCGACTGGGTTTTTCCACCAACCTGCCATTGAGCCGGATTTCGCCCTGATCCGCTTTGACAAAGCCGCCGATCAGGTTCAGCAGGGTACTTTTACCACAACCGGAGGCGCCGATGACGCAGATCAGTTCACCGGACCCAATTTCCAGATTAATGTCGGCCAGCACCAGCCGCCCCTCATAAGATTTGCCCAATCCGCGGATTTCAATAATCGGTTTCATGCCACACCCCACTTTTTGATGGTATTTTTCTCCAGCTGGCCAAAAACAACATCTTCGACAAAAATCCCCACCGCAATGATCATCAGAATCCCGGCATAAACCCCGGCGGTATCCATAAAGACCCGTTTATTAAAGATATACCAGCCAATCCCACCGATCCCACCGGAGGCGCCAAAGATCATTTCCGCCGAGATGGCGGCCCGCCAACCCCGAGCCCAGCTGATTTTCAGCCCGGCAATCAAAAAAGACAGCGAGGCCGGAACAAAGATCCGGATGATACTCTGCAAGGTATTAAACTCATAATTCTTGCCGATTTTTTTATAGACTTCGGGAATGGCCTTGAAACCGGCGGTCATATTGAGAATCATCGGCCATAAAACCGAATGGACAATGATAAACAAGATCGCCATACTACCAGTCCCAATCCAGAGAATAATCAGCGGCAACAGCGCAATTCCCGGTAAGGGATGAAAAATGGAGACGCAGGTATCGGTAAAACTGGCAAAGACCGGACTCACCACTGACAGAAATGACATCAGAAAAGCCAGCGCCACGCCAATTCCCAGGCCGATTAAGATCAACCCCAGGGAAAACAGCATCTGCATCAGGATATCCCCATTGATGATCGAATCGATTAAGGCAGTCAGAATCAGCTCCAGCGATGGAAACGCCAGGGGACTCACCGGTGCCAGTTTCGCTGTCAATTCCCAGGCCAGCAGCATTAGCGCGATCCAGATATATTTTGAATAGGGCTTGAGAAAGAGGGCTTTAATCTTCATAATCGGTTTGCTCCCAAATGACCGCTGCAGGGTTTTTAAAACTTTTCTTCAGATACCCGGTTTTCAGCATAAAATCAGAAAAGGTCTGCAGGCCTTTGACGGTCTGGCTGTATTCGGTATCGGTGGCGGACAGATAGGCCAGCACGTCCGCTTCCGGTAAATCATAGGCGTCACTGAGAATCACCGCCGCTTCCTGGGGATGGTCCTTGATAAAGGTAATCGCTTCGGCCACCGCTTGATTAAAGGCGGCATAAACTTCGGGATTTTGATCATGCAGCTTTTTAGTGGTCACCCCGACAATAAATGAGAACTCACCGCCAAAGGCTTCGTTCCCGGACAGGATCTGATGAAATCCCGGGGTGGCCAGCTCTTTTTCCAGATACGGGGTGGCGGTAAAGTGGGCGGTCACATCGCCGCCGGATAGCAGGGCGTTCATGCCATCGGGATGTGATAGCGTCACCAGCTGGTTGTCCAATTTCTGAGGATTGCCAAAGTCCCGGTCACAGGCCATGGCCAGCAGGATATGCTGGACCGAACCCGGCTGCGGTACCGCAATGCGGTCCTGTTCACTCAGTTCGGCCAGGCTGTTGATACTGGTTTTCGTGACCAGCCCGGTGGGCACCGATGAGAGCCCGGTGGCAATTTTCCAGTCCATCCCGTTATCCCAACCAATCAGAAATGGCGGTATGGCCATAAATCCGGCATCCAGACGATCGGCCACCATGGCTTCGCGAATGGCCGCGGTATTGTTCATCTGTTCCCAGGAAATCGCGATCCCCGGGCAGTTTTTTTCCAGCAGGCCCTGGGCTTTCATAATTTGCACCGGTGCATAGGCAATCCCATATTGTTCGGCAATGCGGATGGTTTTCTGGCCACCGGCCGTTTCTGTTTTGGCACAGCCGGCTGTCAATAACAGCACCATTATCGATATGATGATCATAAACTTTTTCAATTGTGTCCCCCTTTTTCTTCTGCGTAATAATTCGTCAGTACTCCCCAAGCCATTTTTGCCAGTTGTGGCAATCAGTCAAGATAGGCCTTGGGCTGGATCACCAGATTCTGACCCTGTTCGTCGCTGATTTTTAAAGCGCCGAAGGCCTGATTAATGGCTTGATGCAAGGCGCGCGCCGAGGTTTCGGCAATCACCAGATAGCCGGCTCGGGCGGTGGCATTGGCAATGGTTTCCAGGGTCTCGCCGACGGCCACATTGTAACCGGCGGCAATCACCCCGGGCAGCTTGCTGAGGCGCTCCAGACTGGTCAGGCTGGCTATTTTGCCCGGTTTGGCAAAAAACAACTGCACCGATAAGTGCTCACTAAGACGCGCTGCTCGTGGCAACGGCGGAGTAGCCTCGATCCCCAGCGAAAAATTAATGACCCGATCGAGAATATCAAAGCCGGTCAGATACGGAATAAAGATATCCTCATGGGCGCCGCCGATCCGGCCGGCCACCTCATTGACAACAATCCCCTGGTCCCCCACCAGCAGCTGAATATAGAGTGGTCCGGCCTTAATCTGAAAGGCCCGGGTGATTTTGTCAACCAGCGTTTGGATCTCCGGCGACCGGTTGTGATGGCGGCTGGGATATTCATGAGCATAACAGATGCCAATATTACGTTCAAAGGAAAAGCTCTCGCGATCAGTAATGGTCAAAATCTCCGGCACTCCCTGATCAACCCAGGCGCTGACGGTAATTTCATCACTGGGATAATAGGACTCCAGTAGCACTTTGTCGGCCCGGGAAAATGACAGGGTTTCCGGCAGGCTGTTGATCACCTCCGCCGGGCTGTTGAGTTTAAAAACGCCTCGCTGCCCCTGACTGTCCAGCGGTTTGATGACCACCGGAAAGGGGATGTTTTCAAGCTCCGCGACCCCGGCCGCGGTGGTCAGAAAACGATAGGGCACGGTGGGAATCTGGTTGTCGTTCATAATCGCTTTCATGACTTCTTTATTGGTCACGGCCCGGGCCGTTGGCACATCCAGAAAGGCCGGCAGCTGTAAGGCCTCGGCCACCCGGGCGACAGTATAAACCGGTTGGTCGGTGCCCATGGTCATGACCCCGTCAACCCGGTACTTTTTTGCGATCTCAATGTTTTTTTCAACATCAAAGGTGCTGACCACCTCATTAAAGGCCGCATATTTCCGGCCCGGCGGATTTTTATAATAATCCACCAGGACCACCTCGTGTCCCTGTTCAGCCGCCCGGCGAATGGCCCCCAGCTGATTGTTTCCGCCGCCTAAAATTTGCAGTCGCATGCTTATTTCCGTCCTTTATTTATGATTTTGTCCGTTTCTGTATTCGTGGTATGGTGTCCGCGGTTGATGCCGTAGTAATAAAACAACCGCAAAAACAGCAGACTCAGTTTCTTAACCGTATAGTTGGATTTGCCATAGCGCCGGGGCTGATAAGCCACCTTGACATTGCCAATGTTCTTGGTAAGGCGCAGGGTGATGGCCGTGATATAAACAAAGGGGGTCTGGTCTTCAACGATCTGATCAACGATTTTTCGGTTGAGCACCCGAAAGCTGCCAACCCGGATGCTTTTCGGTTTTTTCAGAATCAGGGTAAAAAAAAGATCCACCAGTTTGGATCCCGATTGCCGGTAAAACGGATAGCCGGACCGGTCGGGAATGCCGTAAACCACGTCAAAGCCGCTTTTAATCTGATCCAGCAACAGCGGAATATCTTCCGGCTGTTGTTCCAGATCGTCGTCGATGGTCACGACCCAGCGTCCCCGGGAGCGACCCAGCCCGGTCTTAATGGCCGCCTGCTGGCCGGCATTGTGATCCCGGGCTATTAAAATAATCCGCTCATCCCGGGTTGCCAGCTCCCGGATCACAGCCCGGGAATCATCCACGGAGCAATCGTCAACCAGAATCAGCTCAAAGCTCAGCCGCTGTTCTGCCAGGGTGGCCGACAGCCGGCTGATTAATTCGCTGATCGATTGGGCACTGTTATAGACCGGGATGACAATACTGACTTCCGGTTCCCAGGCTGCTGCCTGATCCAATTTGACTTCGTTATCCATTTAAACTCCCTACCGGCCGATAAATAACCCTACCGAAAAATATTTTAATATGTTATACTAAAAACCAAAAAAAGATAAGGCGGCTGATCCATGATAACCATTGATTGTCTGGGGGATATGTGTCCCATTCCAGTCCTGAAAGCTCAAAAAGAATTTAAAAAACTGGCATCCGGCGACACCATCAAAATCATTACCGATCACAGCTGTGTTCTGGAGTCTGTATCGAGCAAGTTTAAAAAACATCAGATTAGCTCAGACGAAGTCATTGTCGGGGTCTGGGAAATCTTGATTACCAAATCCTGAGCCTGCTTTGCCATTAATCGCAGTTTGGGATGAATTTCAAGCGCTGTTAACACAAACTTTTTCGGGCAATATCCTTAAAGTATTTGATAAAATCGATGATCACATGGTTGTTTTCGGTTTCGTCATAAATCAGATACATCTCGTATTCAATGGTCAGATCAGTAATCTCGATGGCCTTGATCTGCTTGCGGTACAGCTCTTTTTTTATGGCAATATAGGGTAAAAAGCCGATCCCGAATTCGTTCATCACCGAGGCCTTGACAGATTCGATGGAATCACTTTTGTATAAAATATTCAGGGGCGTATCGCTGTTACCGGTTTGCTGCATTTTCTTTAGGATCACCCGAGTTAAATCCATGCTGTCATTGAGAATAATCAGCGGATAATCCGGCAGATCACTGAGACTGATGGTATCGGGGATGTCAAAGTCCGCCGGGGCCACCAGCACCAGCTTGTCAACCCCGATTTTAAAAGATGTCAGCCGCTCATTATGAGGTTTGCCGTAAATCACCCCGAGATCGCAGATATTGTTAATAATATTTTCTTCAATGGTCAGCGCTTTGTTGGACCGGATTTCGTAATTATTCTGGGGAAACCGTTTCTTGACCTTATACATCACACAGGGTAACGAGTAATTCGCGATGGTCCAGAAAGCTTCAATTTTGATGTCTTTTAAAACCTGATCGCTTTCTTCCAGTTTGGCCCGCATCATCTTAACGGTGCGCACGATGTTACCCGCATACTGATAAACAATTTTTCCTTTTTCGGTCAATTCTACCCCTTTATTACTGCGGATCAGCAAGGTGCTGTCAAAATCTTTTTCCAGCTTGGAAATCTGCTGACTTAACGCCGATTGGGAGAGATGGTTTTCAATGGCCACCTTTGATATGCTTTTCGCTTTTGCCACCTGATAAAAATTTTCAAGATATTCAATATGCAAGTATCATCACTTCCTCATTTTTTTAATTCTTTGTGATCATTTTATCACAGTTTATCTTTCTGATCATCAGCAATTTAATAATTCCGCCGGATTTGTGCGGCGCAAGGCGGTTAAATCAGAAACCGGATCAGCAATTTTCCGCCGATAAACGCCCCGATAAACAAAAAAAGACCGAACACCCAACCGGACAAGGACATCGAACCGATCCCACTGAAAAAGGCGCCGATATTGCAGCCCGCTGCGATGCTGGAACCATACCCCATCAAGAGTCCCCCCAGCAATGCGGTCAGGGCCTGCTGTCCCGATTTGATTTTCTTTAGTCTGAACTGGGATGCCAGCAACGCTGATAATAACGCCCCCAAAATGATCCCCAGATTACGCAGCGTGACCAGGTTTTCCTCAAACCATAAGGTCTCACGGGCGCCTAACAATTGGGTAACCATTGCCAGCTGCGCGGGCGTCCCAAAACCCAGAACGCCTTGCAGCCGGATAGCCCAGTAAGAAAAGGCACTGGTAATCCCCAGTGGCTCCTGGGTGACAACCAGGGTAATGACCTGAAGGACCGATAATAACACCGCCCCGGTCACATAGGACCATGACGGCTTAAACCATTTTCTGAAATTTTTCTGATCTTCCCTATCCATCGCTTTTCCCCGCTTTATTTGCTCATATTTTAGAATAAATCATTGCTGCCGCATAGGCAAACCGCTTTGAATAAAAAAGTCGCCTTTACAGTTCCTGTTTTTCCTCCCATTTGATCGCCAGTCCGTACAATAGCGCGATGACCAGCAGCTGGATAATCAGGGCCCCTGCCCAACCGAACAAATCAGGCAAAAACACCCCTTCTTTGATCCACATCCAATGATTGTTCCACCACTGCAGATGATTATTGCCCAGCATGGTGCCCAGAAAAAAGCCGACCAGGGTGATCAGATGCATCTCGAAACCTTCACCGATCCGCATCAGCATCCCCGAGGCACACCCCCCGGCGATCACCATCCCAATGCCAAAAATGATCCCACCAACCACGGTATTCATGCCGATGGAAGCAATATAGCTTTGTCCCGGGATGGTCTGGCTGGTGAGGTGATAAAAATATTTAACCGCCGTAAAACCGATGGTTGTCAAGGCCAGTGCCACCAGCACCCCACGGGTCACGGCGGTGCTGCCAGTTAAGGCGGGATCCCGGAACGCCGCGACAAAACAGAAGCGGGAGCGCTGTAAGATATAGCCAAAGCCAAGGCCGCTAAGCCAGAAAAAGGCAATAATCGGGGCGTACTGAAATAAAAAAATACCAATCATCAACAACATCACAAACAGGACTAAACCAGCTGAAAACTGTTTGGCGAAACTATCTTTTTTTTGATCGCTTAAATTCATCACAGCACCCCCGTCATTATAATTTTTTCGGCTGAAAATCTGTACGTTATTCACTCTAATATCAAATAATAAAAAACGATCGGTACCGATTTTTGAGTCTTCTTCAGTTAAAATGTTATCATTATCTTACACTGAATCAGAAGTTTTTGCAATGGTTTACCGACACCAGCTTAGCTAATACTGTTGCTATCATTAGTTACTTTTGTTAAGATACTTCACAAATAATTAATCAATCAGGTCATACTGAAATCTGGACAGATGTTCATAGGGAAGAATCAGTCTGCCGCGGTAGAGGCCGCAACCATCATTGATCAGGGAATTATCCATGGCTGAAAACATATTGACATCCAATTTTGATAATTCCAGCTGCTGCAAGGTGATCCCTCTTTCATAGGCATCATCAAAATAAATATTCTCTCCTTTGGGAATTGCATCCCGTCGGGCTCTTTCACTTTCCTGTCGTTTTTCGTAACCTAAATGATTAGCCGGTCCAATCTCAGCAAAATCGTCCATTTCTTTGGTCCGCAGTTGTACTTCCACGTAACAACGGGCAATATTATCATAAAAAGTAATATGCAGTGAACGATAGCCACTGGACTCCGTGTTGGCAATATAATCGCGATAGTACGGGCTGACGCGCTCATTTAACAAGGGGGCTCTTTTCTGACCCTTTAACGTCGACAGTTCCGCGGTAAATCCCCGTTCCTCCAGGAAGGCAGGCAACTGGTTGGCAACATCATAGAGATATTTTATTTCTTCGTCGACGCAAGTCTGCCCTTCTTTCAGATGACATTTAGGCAACGAAATCACGATCCGATAGGCAATCAGGTCCCGAAAACAATTTAACGCATTTTTGAGTTCAGGAAGCGACGGGTAACTGCCGTGTTCGCGATAATAATTGTAAATGTATTCGACAATGTATCCATTGAATTTTGCTTCGGCCCGGATCAGCGATTTAATTCGTCCCTTAAAAGTAAAAGCCAGAAAAGGATAGTCATTGGCCATCAGTGCATAGAATTCGCGAATCCGCTGGGACTGCGAAGTCAGGAAATCATTATGCTGCAAAAGTTCCGCAATTTGAAGCAGAAAATTACAATGCAACAGCTCAATCTGGTTATCCGTTTCTTTCGCCGACTGTTTCAGATCCTCAGAATAGCGCTGTAAAATCTTCAGAACGGTATCGCCGGAGTATAGGTAATCATTTAGTTTTTTCAAGATTGATCTTCCTTTCCTACTTGTAAATTTGAGCTCGTATCTCTTTTGGTTCTTATTTGGTGGAGGCGATCCGTACCGGTTTAAGGTGACAATTAATATAAGGGGTTATCAGCATGTGAAAAGTGAATGATTGAAAGAATATTGCAACTTAACAATGTCTATTTTACTGCAACCATTAAAAGGCATCACTTTCTATGCAGTATTACATTTAATAGTTAGATGTTTCTCCCTTTTTTCTGGATAAACGTTATTGCTGTCTTTTCTTCCTTATTCAAGCTCGATCGATGGATCACTCTTCGCATACCCAGATATAACGCAAAAAATCGCCATTTTTATTTTTCCCAATTTTACAATGATCGATGATTTTGAGATTTTCCTGTACGAGTTCATCGCTTATATCTTCTGATGAAGCCAAGACAATTTTTTTTGAAATTCTTATCGCATTCCTAATGATTTTTAATTGATTTTCATCATTTTTAAGGCTGAAATTACCGTATGGTAGATCTACAATGGCAGCATCAAAACTGTCATCGATATCCTGAATATCTCCTGTAATAACCGTTGCTTCATAGTTAAAATGTCGCAAGTTTTTTCGTGCGTTTTCCGCCGTTTTACTATTTATTTCACACCCGATAATATCATATCCGGCCCAAATACCTTCTAATAATACCGTCCCGACACCACAACATGGATCGATTAATCGTTTTGATGTATCGCCATTCCCGGCAATATTTATCAGAACTTTTGCAGTACTTAGACCGATCGAACTCGAATACGAATGCGGTTTCTGATTGTGCTTTTTCCAATAAGGACTTCGCTCTGTTAATTTTCCAAAGTACCAGTTCCCCTGATAAAAAGTAATTCCAAATATAATTTTAGGTGCAGTATAACAAACAAGCCCCTCAATAACAAGACCGATTGCTTTGCAATACTCTCGCCGTTTCGTAAAGTGCGGGTCATCTATTCCCAATTCCATATATTTAACCATGAAATCTGATGCTGCTATCTTATCTTTCTTTATCAACTCGATAAGTTCTAAAAACGTGGAAGCCTTGTATATAATTTCTAACCGGCTTTTTAAAAATGGACTTATGGAAGGATGAACTTTTCTACTTGCAAAAAAAACTTTTTCTTTCAAATCAAACTTAAAAAGAGAGCGCACCTCAATTTCGCAACTCTCTTTTTCATAACTGGGATAATTCAACTTATAAATAAACCGTTCTGTTTTCATTTGCATCACCTCATGGTTTATTTGATGTTTCCGGTTCCGTGTTTTGACCACACTTCCGCCTCAGGCATCGGACGAATCTAGAATGGGGGGGTGGACCTTTTCTTAGACTTATGCCAGCAATCTAATATGCAACTCCAATGTTAAATCATTTCTGACACATTCTTCATTTTTCCTTGTAAATAAAAAAGCTCTGAACACCTTTTAAGCAGATTGTTTCAGAGCTTTATATTCATATTTGGTGGAGGCGAGGGGAGTCGAACCCCTGTCCGAAAATCCATTCACAGGAGCTTCTCCGAGTGCAGTCATTGTTTATTTTCTCATTCCCCTCTTTCTCCAATGACATAGAAAAAGAGGAACCAGCCTCTTGATCGTTAATGGTGCGAGGCACTACCAAAAACGGTTCCCTGCTTCAATGAACGCCGAAACCCAAAACCACAGGTTGAAATGGGAGGCGTGCAGCATTAATTATGCTGCGAAGTCTTAGTATTAAACTTTAGAGCGTATTACGCTGCTAAAGCTAACCCGTAACTTTTTTCTGTTTTTGCGTTTATATTTATGCGCCACTTTTTACGATGATCAGCAACATCGACTCGCTACTCAAGCTTCAAAACCCCCGTCGAAACCAGTACGCCCCCAAATAATTAACTAGCCACTATGCCGCATACTTTTTTGAATCCGTCGGTCGGAATCCCGCTCGGCGATGGCGTGCCGCTTGTCATAAAGCTTCTTGCCTTTGGCCAGAGCCAGTTCCATTTTACATCGGCCATCCTTAAAGTAAAGGGTCAGTGGTACCAGAGTGTAGCCTTCCCGCTGCTTCAGTCCGATCAGTTTGGTGATCTGCTGCTTATGCATCAGGAGCTTACGGATGCGCAAAGGGTCTTTATTGTAAATATTCCCCTGCTCATAAGGATCAATATGCATCTGATAAACGAAAATCTCACCGTTGTGAATATCGGCAAAACTTTCCTTCAGGCTGACTTTTCCGGCCCGGATCGATTTAACTTCCGTCCCCGATAAAACCAGACCCACCTCATAGGTATCTTCAATGGCAAAATCATGACGTGCTTTTCGGTTTTTAGCCACAATTTTAATATTTTCTCCCATGCGCAACTCCTCTGTTTCTTCTCTAGCACCACATTATAACACGGATTTCTTAATTAATCCATAGGTACAAAATCAATTTGTTTGGCACTTATATCGGCCTTTGCCACTTTTATTCTGATTTCCTGGCCCAGTCTGAATATTTTGCCCCGGTGTTCGCCGATATGCTGATGCAGTTCGGGATCATAGTTATAGAAATCATCCTTTAAATCCTGAAGCCGTACCAGACCTTCGATGGTATTTTCCAGTTCTACGAAAAAGCCGAAGGAGGTAACGCCGCTGATCCGGCCGGTAAATTCTTCCCCTAGATGGCGGGTCATATACTCGGTCATCTTCAGTTTGGTAATTTCCCGTTCGATGTTCTCCGCCTGACGTTCTGTTTCGGAGGCATGAGAAGCCACCGATTCGATGTTCGCCTCCAGATAATCCATGGCCCGCTTGTTTATTTTTCCAAAAATGGCTTTAGCCAGATAGCGATGGACAAACAGATCCGGATAGCGTCGGATGGGCGAGGTAAAGTGGGTATAAAAGCTGGCGCCCAGAGCATAGTGACCAAGATTATGGCCTTCATAAACCGCTTGCTGCATGGTCCGGAGCATCAGCAGAGTAATCACCCGTTCTTCATTTTTGCCATGGATGTCTTTAACCAGCTGTTGAAAATCTTCTCCGGTGGGGATCTGATCATCATTTTTCCCCAGCTTAAAGCCGTAGCGATTGATAAAGGTGCGGAAAGCACTCAGTTTTTCGGGATGCGGCTCGGGATGGTTCCGGAAAATAAAGGGCGCGTCCAGTTTGGAAACATGTTCGGCAATGGTTTCATTGCAGACCAGCATAAATTCTTCGATGATCTTATGCGAGACCAAGCGTTCTTCGATAGTGATCTGATCGGGAAAACCGGTTTTATCCAGGGTAATCTTCGCTTCGGGAAAATCAAAGTTAATCGCCCCGCGATTCAGGCGTCGTTTGACCCGCAGAATCTCATGCAATTCATTCATCATGTTCAGCTCTTTTTTAAAAGGTTGAAGCCGATTGGGGTGGCTGCCATCGCCTTCTAACAGATCGGCCACGAGACCATAGGTCATCCGGGACTTTGAACAGATAACTGATTTAAAAATGCTGTAGTCCACTACTTTGCCATTGCCATCGATTTCCATCTCACAACTAAAGGTTAAGCGGTCTTTGTCCGGGACCAGACTGCAGACATCATTAGAAAGATTAAAGGGCAGCATCGGCACGACCCGATCAATCACATAGACACTGGTTCCCCGTTCCAGAGCCGACTGATCAATGGCGTCGCCTTGTTTCACATAATGACTGACATCAGCAATATGAACGCCCAGGACAAAGTGACCGTTGTCCTTTTTACGAATCGACACGGCATCGTCATAATCTTTGGCGTCATCGCCATCAATCGTGAAAATAATTTCATCCCGCAGATCCCGGCGTTTTTCCAGTTCAATATCGGTTACTTTAGCGGTTAATCGCTCGGCCTGTTTTTCAACTTCGGCTGAAAATTCCATCGGGATATCGTATTCTTTTAAAACTGAGAGGATATCAATCCCGGCTTCATGTTGATTCCCCAGTATTTCGATGATTTCGCCTTCCGGATTTTTTCCCCGATCTGACCAGCTGCGGATTTCAGTGACAACCTTATCGCCGGTTTTCGCCATATTGCCCCGCCGTTCGGGAATAAAAATATCTTTGCAGAGTCGATCATTATCGGGGATGACAAAGCCAAAGCCCTTGCCTTTTTCGTAGCGGCCGATAATTTTTTTGTGGCCCCGTTCGATGATTTCAACCACCTCACCCTCCGGTCGCTTTTCCCCCGGTTCGGAGATAATCCGGACGCTGACCTTATCCATGTCCAGGGCACCATAGAGATTTTTCTCGTGGATGTAGATATCTTCAGAAAAGATGCTGTAATCAGGAATGACAAAGCCAAAACCGCGTTGGTTGCCTCGTAATACCCCTTCTACTTTAGGTGAATCGTTGTTGCTGCTACTGCGCCGCCGCTCGTCATTACTTGGTCTGTTGCGATCTTTGGCCGGCCTGGTTGGTTCTTTGCCTTCTTTGGTTTTGATATTAAGTTCTTTAAGCACATGGTTTAGCATCTGCCGGTCTTTCTTTTTTGAAAGATCCATAAAAGCTGCCAATTGATCAAAGGTCATTTGCTGGTATAGTCTTTCCTTCATCAATCGTTTGACGATTTGTTTGCATTCTTTGGTTTTCATAGATTCCCCTATCACCTTAGTTTTTTTCGTAATTGATCAATGACATTCATCACTTCAATGGGACTCATTTCATCAATGTTTAATTCTCGGATGGTTCCTAATGCTGATTCTTCCTCAGCGGTCATGCCTTTTGCCACATCAAAGAAATTTAATTGATTGCCTTTGCCCCCGTATAAAACCGTCGGTTCTGCCACCAGCAGCTCCTGCCGGTAAGTATCCTCGCCGGATTCCAGATGGCCGAGTATTTCCTGGGCCCGCCGGGTCACACCCGCCGGAAAACCGGCCAACTTGGCCACCTCGATGCCGTAGCTCTGGTCAGCTGGGCCGGGAATGATTTTTCGCAGAAAGATCACCCCGTCGGGGGTGTCTTTGAGCCGGATACTGAAATTTTTAATCCCCGGTTTCAGGGTCTCCAGTTCGGTCAGCTCATGGTAATGGGTGGCAAACAGGGTTTTTGCCCCGATACTGTCTTCGTTATGGAGATATTCCACCACCGCCCAGGCAATGCTGATGCCGTCAAAGGTCGAGGTCCCCCGGCCGATTTCATCCAGAATCACCAGACTGCGACTGGTGGCATTTTTTAGAATATTGGCGACCTCGGTCATTTCCACCATAAAGGTGCTCTGACCGCTGGCCAGATCGTCACTGGCCCCGACCCGGGTGAAAATCCGATCGACCACGCCGATGGCCGCGGCATCGGCCGGGACAAAGGAGCCAATCTGGGCCATCAGGGTAATGATTGCCACCTGACGGATAAAGGTGGACTTCCCGGCCATATTGGGCCCGGTGATGATCAGCATCCGCTGGTCATCCTGATTGAGCAGACAATCGTTGCCGATAAAATGGTTGGTGCCAATCATATCCTCCACCACCGGATGCCGGCCGTTTTGAATCAGTAGCGTATTATCCTCAGTAATTTCCGGGCAAACGTAGCGATTCTGCTGGGCCACGGTGGCCAGCGCATAGATGGCGTCCAGCTCGGCCACTTCCCGGGCTTTCTGTTGAATGCGCGGGATCTCGGTCAGCAAACCGTCGCGGATTTCCTGAAACACCTGAGTTTCACAACGGAGCAAGCCTTCCTGGGCACCGAGAATCTTGTTTTCCATTTCTTTCAGCTCCGGGGTAAAATAGCGTTCAGCGTTTGCCAGGGTCTGTTTGCGGATATAGTCTTCCGGCACCTGATCAAAATTACTCTTGGTTACCTCTATAAAATACCCAAAAATGCGATTATATTTCACCTTCAGATTTTTAATTCCGGTGCGTTCGCGTTCCCGGCATTCCAGATCGCGGATCCAGTCCTGACCCTTTTCGGCCGCTTCCCGGAATTCGTCAATTTCCTGATGAAAGCCGGTTTTGATCACATGGCCGTCTTTTAAAACAATCGGCGCCTGCTCATCGATGGACTTGTCAATCTGCTCCCAGACATCGGTGAGTAATTCATCCGCATCATACAGACTGCGCAGTTTTTCCGAACCCAGCAGCGCCACAAAATCCTGGATCAGCGGCAGCGCTCCTAGCGATTGTTTCAGCGCCAGTAAATCCCGGGGATTGATGGTTCCAAAGGCCAGTTTACCACAGAGCCGTTCCAGATCATAAACCTTGGTCATAATCGATTTAAACGCCGGCAAATGGGCAGCATTATGGTAAAAAGCCGAGACACCGCCCTGTCGTTCGAGAATCGCATCACGATTTAACAGCGGTGCCTCCACCCAACGACGCAGGGTTCGTCCGCCCATAGCGGTGATGGTTTTGTCCAGCACGCCCAGCAGGCTGCCCTTTTTTTCCAGGGTTCTGAGGGTCTGGGTCAGTTCCAGATTGCGCCGGGTCGATAAATCCAGCACCATATAATCCTTACTGTTATAATAGCGGATCGTCTTAATATGGGTCAGGGCCCGCTTCTGGGTTTCATCCAGATAAAGCAGCAGTGCCCCGGCGGCGGCGATGGCATGATCCCGACGCTCCAGATCCAGGGCGCCCAGGGCAAAAACCTGAAACTGATCGGTGATCCGCTTGCTTCCGTTTTTAACCGAAAAGTACTTCTCCGGATAAAGACTGGCCAGAATTCCAAAACTGTTTTCAATCAGCGCCAAGGCCTGGCTATCTTTAAATAAAGCCGGATTCAGAATCACCTCGGCCGGCAGTAACCGCCCGATCTCATCGGACAGCTGGGACAGCCATTGTTCCCGGGTCTTGGCCGCGATCTGGGTGACATAAAAATCCCCGGTGGAGACGTCCAGACTGGCCAGGCCCAGGGTATTGTTTTCCAGAAACAGCGCCATCAGGTAATTGTTTTTCTTGGATTCCAGCAATTTGCCTTCAGAAATGGTGCCTGGCGAAATGACCCGGATAATTTCCCGGCGGACAATCCCTTTGGCTTCTTTAGGGTCTTCCATCTGCTCGCAGATGGCGACCTTGTAGCCTTTTTCAACCAGACGGGTGATATAATTCTGGGCGGCATGATGGGGTACCCCACACATTGGGGCCCGTTCTTCCAGCCCGCAATCGCGGCCGGTCAGGGCAATTTCCAGCTCCCGGGAGGCCGTCAGGGCATCATCAAAGAACATTTCATAAAAGTCGCCCATACGAAAGAAAAGGAGGGCATCGGGAACCTCCTCATGAATTTGCAGGTATTGGGTCATCATGGGTGTCAGCTGCGCCATGGGTGTCCTCCTGTTCGATTTTTTCGCCATCCAGACTAAAGGTTTTGGCGGCGGTGATTTTGACCATCACCTGAGTGCCGATATCTGTTGACGTGCCGGGAAAATTGACCAGCTTGCTGGTCCGGGTTCGACCGGTCATCCGCTCGGGGTTATTGCGGCTGGGTTCTTCAACCAGCACTTCCACCACTTGATCGAGATAGGTCTGATTGATATCGTGACTGATCTGATGCAGCACTTCCAGGCAACGGTTAATCCGGTCATGTTTGACCTCATCGGTAATCTGGTCAGCCATGGTGGCGGCTGGAGTGCCGGTGCGGATCGAATATAAAAAGGTAAAGGCTGAATCAAACTGACACAGTTCAATGACTTTGAGGGTTTCTAAAAAATCCGCTTCGGTTTCGCCGGGAAAGCCGACAATCAGATCGGTGGTGATAGCGACACCGGGGATTTTTTCCCGGACGGCCCTGACCCGATCAAGAATATCTTCCTGGGTGTATTTGCGGTTCATCGCTTTTAAAACCCGGGTGCTGCCGGATTGGATCGGCAGATGAATATAGTTGCAGACCTTGTCGCAGGCAGCAATGGCATCGATGACCGCATCGGTGAAATCTTTGGGATGGGAGGTCATAAAGCGGATCCGCTTGAGGTTTTCAATGGTATTGAGTTGGCGCAGCAGACTGGCAAAATTAACCGTTTCGTCGAGATCATTGCCGTAGGAATTGACATTTTGGCCTAACAGCGTCACCTCCACGCAACCATCGGCGACCAGCGCTTTAACCTCGGCAACAATCTTATCAGGCTGACGGCTGACTTCCCGGCCCCGGGTGTAGGGCACAATACAGTAGGTGCAAAAATTGTTGCAGCCATTCATGATCGTCACAAAGCCCTTGAAGGGATATTTCCGGTCTACTGGCAGATCTTCGACAATGGTGTCTGAATCATCCCAGACTTCTACCAGCCGTTTGCCGTTGACCATGTAGTTATTGAGCAGCTCCGGAAACTGGTGGAGATTATGGGTCCCAAAAACCAGATCCACCTGGGGATATTTGCTGACAATCTGATTGACGATTTCCGGCTGCTGCATCATACAGCCGCAGACGGCCAGAATTAAATCGGGATTGGTTTTCTTGACGGTTTTATAGGCACCGATATTGCCAAAGACCCGTTCATCGGCGTTTTCCCGGACCGAGCAGGTGTTAAGAATAACCAGGCCGGCTTTGTTAACATCCATTTCTTCGACATAGCCCAGGGCTTTTAACATCCCCGATATTTTTTCCGAGTCGTTTTCGTTCATCTGGCATCCGAAGGTGAAAATCCGAAAGCTTCGGGATGCGTTGTTGATAATTCGTTTTGCAGGTTTTTTCTTGCTCATGCTATTTTGTTTCTCCTAAGATCTGACTAAATTATTAAATATTGTGTCTCTATACACGTTATTAAACACAAAACTCATCCTCATTGGGGACATAGTGATTGTAATCCACGGTTATCACGGCGTGGTAGGCCGGATTTATTTTGTAAATTTCATTGGCGATCATAATGCTCAGTTCCTCATCACTCCACTCCACATCAAAGGGCACCACCACATCAAAAATCAGATTGGAGTGGTTATAACCCCACACCACCCGAAAATCGTGGATATGAATGTCCGGTGAAAGCTTGGCAATGGTCTGTTCCACCTGTTCTTTTAGATCATTGGTTTTTTCGTCATTGGTGATAACCGGATCCAGATGAATAATCAGATGGATGTTCATGTCTTTCAGGAAGTCCCGCTCAATTTTGTCAATCACGCTGTGACTGATTAATACGTCCAGCTCTGCTGGTACCTCGCAATGCACTGAAGCATAAATCTTACTTTCGCCGTAATTATGGATCATCAGGTCATGCAGCCCGATGATGTGCTCATAACCGAGAATTTTTTTATAGATCTGATCGACCAGTTCATTAGACGGCGCTGTTCCCAATAGAGGACTGATGGTTTCCCGCACCAGATTGATGCCGCTGATGATGATAAAGACGGCCACCACCACCCCCATATAGCCATCCAGATCAAAACCGGTCAAATAGGTGACAATCGTGGCTACCAGTACCGCCGAAGTCGCCATGATATCATTGCGACTGTCAATGGCAGTGGCCAGCAGGGTCAGTGAATTAATGGTTTTCCCGATTTTTCGATAAAACAAACATTGCCACAACTTGATTAAAATCGCCACGACCAAAACCACCACACTAATCATGCTGAACTGGGGCATTTCCGGATGCAGAATCTTATCAAAGGAACTCTGAATCAATTGCAGCCCCAGAAACAGGATAATAAACGAAACCACCAGGCCGGAAATGTATTCCATCCGCTGGTGTCCAAAGGGATGGTCGGCATCCGCCGGTTTTCCGGACAGTTTAAAGCCCAGCAAGGTTACCAGTGACGATCCGGAATCGGATAGATTGTTGACCGCATCGGCGGTGATCGATATGCTGTTAAACAGCAGGCCGACGGTTATTTTGATCACAAACAACAATAGATTTGAACCAATCCCCATGATGCTGGCCAATTTACCGTAGTTCTCCCGAACCCGGGAATTGCCGGTATTTTCATAATTTTGAATCAGTTTTTTTATTAAAATATTTGTCAAAGTCATTTCCTTTCTGGATTTTAAATGCGCTCATTAGATCCAGTCTCTGAGCCTGGCGATCAATAACGTCAATCCTCAATTAGATCTTGCCGGTCAAGCGGTCCCGTTAAATTTTACTGAAATAGTCTATCCGATTATTATACCCTAAAATCATCAAATCGCCAAACAAAGAGAAAAAAATCCCGGTTATTCCGGGATTTTCGTCGTTAAGCGCTTATTTTAAAACATACTTTAAGGATTCAATGATGCTGTGAGCGGTCAGGGTACTCTGGCCAAAGTTCGCGGCATAGTAGTCCCCGGCCTTGCCGTGATAAAATACTCCGGCCCGGGCGGCTTCAAATAAATCGACGTTTTGCCCGGCGATGCCGGCAATCATCCCGGCCAGCACGTCACCGCTGCCGCCGGTGGCCATGCCCGGATTTCCGGTAGAATTAAACCAGATTTCACCATTGGTTCCAAATACCATGGTTCGATAGCCTTTTAAAACCACCACCACCTGATATTCCATGGCGAATTTCTGACCATAGCTAATTGGGTCTTTTAAGATATCTTCCCGGGGCACATCGATGAGTTTGGAAAACTCGGCAAAATGCGGGGTGATCACTACCGGGGTTTTGGATTCTTTTAAAGAATCCACCACCACCGCCAGATGATGAATGCCATCGGCGTCAATCACCACCGGCAGGGTGCCTTCCAGTAAATGCTCCAGAATGAAGCTGTAATTCTTGGCCCGGCCAATGCCCGGGCCGATTAAGATCACTTTTTTGCGGTCATGTTTGATGTCATCCGAGGTGATGTTGCAGTCATAGGTTTTAATCAGGGATTCTGCCGGGGCCCGGGCTACCACCGGGATATAAATATCCTGAGGGACGTAACAGGTCACCAGACCGCCGCCGCTTTTTAAAGCCCCTTCAATCGACAAAATCCCGGCCCCGCTCATGCCCTTGGATCCCGCGATCACAACCACGGAGCCATAATCATATTTATGGGTATTCTTTTTTCGTTTTTGCGGAAATTTCAGATCGCTTTCCTGGGTGTAGTATTTTTCATTGGGAATGCTGTTTTCATCAACGCCGATATCAATCAGGACGGTAGCGCCGGTGTAATCCGGACCGTCGTTTAACAGACAGCCGGTTTTGTAATTCTGAATGACGATGGTCTTGTCGGCAAAAATTGCATTGCCGATATTAAGGCCGATATCGCCCCGCAAACCAGAGGGGATATCAATGGCAATTTTCTCATTTTCGAAATCATTGACCAGGTCAAAGATCCGATTATAAATTTGCGGTATTTCTTTGTCCACCAGACCGGTCCCGAAAATTGCGTCAACCACATGGGTGGCACGTTTCATAATCAGACTCAGATCCTCTAAATCAGCGTCGTTCTGCAGTGGCCGTATGGGGATGTTTTTTTCTTCCAGTCGTTTCAGACTGATCCGATTATCCTCCGACAGCTGAGTTGCATCTGCGGTTAAAAATAGATGGATGGTATAACCATCTTCGATTAATGATCGACCGATGACCAGGCCATCGCCGCCATTGTTGCCCGGTCCGCAGAGAATGATAATCTGGGCGTCGTCGTCAAGATCTTCCTTTATAATATCGGCACAAGCGTGGCCGGCTCGTTCCATCAGTTCAATGCTGGGTGTACCGGCAGCTACGGCTTGGCGATCCATAACAGCCATTTCTTTAGGTGTTACTACTTTCATTTCTTTCCTCTTTTCCCATGTATGAAAAAATCTTTTGATTATTTGCCATTATATCAAATAGAAACCTTTTGTAAACCATAAAAAAACTCGCCGCCATTTGGCGACGAGCATTTTATATTCATTTGTTTAAATGCACTTACCTTAATGCGTCCAGTGCTTTGATGGTTTTGGCGTCCATTTTCCCTGTTTCAGTCAGACCGTTGGCTTTTTGGAAAGCCTTGACCGCTGTTTCGGTGGCATCATCAAAGGTTCCGGTGGCTGATTCAGCGGCCAGATATTTTTGGGCCACTAAAATTTGCTGATAGGTTTGCAGCACTTTGCCACTGTCACCTTTTTCAAACTTAATATCTTCGGCGACCAGTGAAATAATGGTGGAACGATCCAGTTTTCCAGATTGATCCAGCCCCTTCATGGCCTGGTAGGTCTTAATGGCTGTCTGCACCTCTTCCGTTAATTTGTTAGAGGGCTGACTGATCAAAAATCCCAGCGAATATAAAATCTGCTGATATTCCAGGATCTCATCATTAGTATCACCCAGAGCATACTCGGTGATCACGATGGTGGTGCCATCTTCGGTTTCAATTTCCGTGGTCTTATCTTCGGTTTGCGCTTCATCCGTATTGATGGTCAGGTTCGCCGGTTCCATGCCAACAGCAATGGAATAAACATCAGAAATTCCTTTTTCTTCCATGGAAAGCTGATCAGCCGCCGAATAGACGTCTTCAATCACAAAAGATGAGGTTAAAAAAATCAGAAAAAGTGTAAAAACAATGTAAAGAATCACATCTTTAAATCGTTTGAAGGGGGTTTGCTTATTCATCATCCTCACCTGTCCAGTTATGCCAAACTGCCTGAACATCTTCGTTGTCATCAAACATGTCGATCATTTTCAACATTTTCTTGATTTCGGTGGCATCTGTCAGTTCAACTTCGGTGGACGGGATCATTGCGATTTCGGCTGAGGCCAGTTCGTACCCTTCTTTTTTCAGAGCTTCACAGACCTGGCCAAAATCTGCCGGCTCGGTGCTGATTTCGTAGCCTTCTTCGGCGGTTTCTACATCTTCTGCGCCGGCATCCAGGGCTAGCATCATCAGAGCTTCTTCATCAATGTCATCCGTTTTTTCGATCATAATCTGACCTTTTTTGGTAAACAGGAATCCCACGCAACCGCTGGTGCCCAGATTTCCGCCATTTTTATCTAAGGCATGACGAACATCTCCAGCCGTCCGGTTTTTATTATCGGTCAGGGTTTCAATAATCACTGCAACCCCACCTGGTCCGTATCCTTCATAGGTAATTTCTTCATAAACGCTGCCCTGTAACTCACCGGCACCTTTTTTAACAGCCCGATCGATGTTTTCATTGGGCATATTAGCAGCCTTCGCTTTGACAATGGCTTCTTTCAATTTTGCATTCATTTCCGGATCGCTGCCGCCCTCCCGGGATGCAACCGCAATATACTTTGCTAACTTGGTAAAAATTTGACCACGTTTCGCATCTGCTTTTCCTTTTTTGTGTTTAATAGTCGACCATTTTGAATGTCCAGACATCGACAACCTCCTTGATTTTTATATCATTTACAATTTGTTATTATAACATATTGTCCTTTTTTCACAAACATGTTTTTTGTTTCTTAAACCTCAGACTCAATTTTATTCACTTCGGATTCCAGTTCTTTTCTTAATAGAATCAGCTGAATAATATCTTCCTGGGCAAAAAGATCATCAAAGATCTTTTCATAGTGGGAGGCCTTTTCACCGTGATTCAGTTTATATAAATGCCCGATATTGTCAAGAATACTGGTGACCAAACTGGATTTGAGTCCGAACAGCCGCTGGGCACTTTGAATTTCTTCGCGGATCGATGACATTTCCCGATCCACATCATTCACTGCATTGGCCGCATTAATCAGTCTGACTTTGATGTCTTCCGGAATATTTTGCTTGTATTTATAATTTAAGGAATGTTCAATAATGGACCAGAAATTCATGGCCAGGGTGCGGATCTGAATTTCAACTAGAATGGACTGATTTCCGGACACACAAAACACAGGGTAGCGGATAATCAGATGATAGCTTTTATACCCGCTGGGTTTGGCTTCACTGAGATAATCCTTTACCTTGACGACTTCCATATCACAATTAGCGCGTTTCCTGATCAGCTCCACGACTTCGTAAATATCATCCTCGAACTGGCACATAATCCGAATCCCAGCGATATCCTGAATGGTCTCTTCCAGAGATTCTATTTCAACGCCATAGGTATGGATTTTTTCCAGAATGCTGGCCACGCTCTTAACCCGACCATAAACCGATTCAATCGGCGAATATTCGCCGATTTTTTCGTACTGCTCTTTTAAACTGGTAAATTTTAAAACAATCTCATCCACAGCCTGATGATAAGGGATGAGAAATTCCTGCCAATATTTAGTTCCCAAGGACTTTACCTCTTATTATTCATCCCAGCGAATTTTCTTCCCTGGTAATTATTTTCCTGCTTCATGCGAGCTTCAAGCTCATCTTTAATTTTCCACCAGCTGGTATTCCAGTTGGTAATGACAGAGTCTACTTCTGGCACCCGGCCAATCAGCCGTTGAACAACAATCTTTGGATCTAAATGCTCCAAAAATAAGACTGCCCGGTTGATATAGTCGTCCTTGGTCAAAAGCGTCACTTTTTTTTCATCATACCACTGTTTTAAAACAGTGTTTTTTTCAATGTATAAACTGTGGCATTTGACAAAATCGGTGCCGGCTCGGGACAGTATTTCAGCCCCGTTGATAACGTCTTCTTCCCGGTCCCAAGGCAAATCCAGGATCATATGCGTACAGCTTAATAAACCGGCGGCTTTAATCCGATCAATGGCTTGTTCATAGTCAGCCAGGGTATGTCCGCGCTTAATTATTTTCAGGGTTTCATCATTGACGCTCTGCAGACCCAATTCGATGGTTATATCGATAGCCTGTTCTTTTTTGATCACGGCCAGAAAGCGGAGCTGTTCATCGGTGATACAATCCGGGCGGGTCGATATCGAAATTTCCACGACATCCGGGCGGATGGCTTCCTGAATCCAGTTGCTGAAATCCGGAAAGGTGCAGTAGGTGTTTGAAAAGCTCTGAAAGAAGGGGATAAACTTCTTTGCATGATATCGCTTGCCGATATAGGCGATATTTTTCTCGATCTGCTCCGCAACGGACAGCTGGTCGGACAGGGTTTCGTTGCCGCCGCCTTTGGCGCCGCAATACACGCAACCCCCGGTCCCTTTGGTGCCATCACGGTTGGGACAGGTCACCGGAATATTGACCGGGATTTTATAAACTTTCTCCCCATAACGTTCCTTTAACCAAACCGAATAGATATTATACAGGTTTTCTGTCATTAGTTTTTAAATTTCCTTAATAAGATTAAATAGACGAACCCTTTTATTGCTAATCAGGTTCGTCTGAAACATTTATATTAATTTTGTGACACATTCGGGCAGTTCTTCTTTTTCACAGCTTAAACTGAGAACGAACTTTATATCGTGTTTTTGGTTAATCTGTTGGATTTTTTCGACAATTTTGCAAATGTCTTCTGATGACTGATAATCAATCAGTCTCAATGTATTATCAATAAAAACAATTTTTACATCATAGTTCTCTGCAATAACCCCGCTGATAAAGCCAAATAATTGATCTGATCCAACGATGCCAAACTCCTCCAGGTTTGTAAATCTGATTTTAGTATCTACTTTTACTCGATATTTGTCTCTGTCGTTAAGAAAAATGATATCCCCTTCGCAGGTCTCCAGCGCAGTGTTTGCCATGTCAATCATTTTTTTTGTTTTGCCGCTTCCTTTTGAACCGTATACAAATTCAATCATTTTAGACACCTCATTTCATATTGATAAATTCATTATAAGGCTAAGCACCAATAATTTCAATCATTTTTAAAGAAATCAGCATAACATTTCAAAATATTATGCTATAATAAATAAAATTAACCTAAAGGAGGTCACCGTTTGAATAGTTCTGAAAATTATGAATCCCTTGTCTCCCTTTTTGATAAACAATTAGCATTCGCCCAGAACCTTCAAAAAAAGATTATTCCTTCCCCTGGGTCTTTTGTTTCTGATCATTATCAATTTTATAGTTATCTCCGACCTTTTCGAAAAGTTGGTGGTGATTTTTATGATTTTCATTTTCTGGAGAACGGAAAAATAAGTCTTTTAATCGCTGATGCAACCGGTCATGGTATTGATGCGGCGATGATCACTAGCATGATAAAACTGAGTTATTCCTATACCATGAAAGACCACCGGATCAACCAGTCCCCCAGTCTGGTGTTAAAACATATTGAATCCGATATCAGTCAGCAGATGGATAACACCTTTTTTACTGCCATCGCCCTGGTTCTGGATCCCAAGGAGAATATTTTATATTTTGCCAATGCCGGTCATCCCGATGCCGTGCTCTTGAAAGCCAACCACAAGATTGAATTACTCAAACCCAACCTGCCGATGCTGGGGCTGCAGCAATTTATGACGACGATGCACTATTTCGATATGCGCATCAATTTTTCCAGCGGCGATAAATTACTGCTCTTTACTGACGGCCTGATCGATGCGAAAAATCCCGACCGCGAAGAATTTTCGTTGGAACGGGTCATCTCAGTTATAAAAAAGAATGCTGATTTGCCAATAAACATTTTAGGCAGTCATATTATTGATGCCTGTGCTGATTTCAAACAGGAACAGGCGCCCTCGGATGACATCTGTATTCTAGGAATTGAAGTCGATGACTAGTTTTCTAATGGAAATCTAATCATTTCTGACTAAACTAATGGTATACGTTATTTGGAGATTTTTGCAAAAAATCTCGAGAAAGGACGGATTACCATGTTAGAACCTAAACGAATATTGATCTTAACCTGCTCCCACGGGTCGGGCCATAAAATGGTAGCCCAAACCCTTAAAGAGAGCTTCGAAGGTCGCGGCCATCTTGTCTCAGTCCAGGATCTGTTTGATAAAACCAACCCCACCCTCAACCGGATGATCGAAAAATCCTATCTGCTTTCCTATTCGATTGGGAGCAGTTTTTACGAACGCGTTTATTACGATGTGGAAGAATATGCCCATAACAAATTTATGTACAACCTCTGGCATTTCACCAGTAAAGCGCTGTTAAAAATGGTCGACGAATTTAAACCGGACTGTATTATCAATACCTACGGTTATACTATTTCCGCCATCCTTAAAAAAGAAAACTATCCGCATATTAAGCTTTTTACAGTAGTCACGGATTTTTGTATCCCCAAACCCTGGATCCACCAGGACACCGACCGCTACTATGTGGCTTGTGAAAACGTTGAAGACACGCTGGTATGTGAAGGAATCCCCCGGGCTAAAATTTTAAAAACCGGAATTCCCATCCGCGATGCTTTTTATGCCCGGGGCAACCGCAATGCCATTATCAGTAAATATAATCTGAATCCCCATAAAAAAATCCTGATTATTTTTGCCGGAACCTATGGGGTTCTTAAAAACATCAAAGAGATCTGTCACCGCACCGATCAAATGGATAATCTTCAGACCATTGTCGTTTGCGGCAAAAACCAGAACCTCCAACGGGAACTTGAAATGGAAGACTTACCAAATACCCGGATTTTTGGTTTTGTTCCGGACATTCATGAATTTTATTCCGTTGGCGATTTGATGGTAACCAAGCCCGGGGGCATTACCCTGAGCGAAGTGGTGACCAAAAAAATTCCGATCATTTTATATAATCCCACCCCCGGTCAGGAAGGCGAAAATGCCGATTGGTTTAAACAACAGGGTGCTGCCGTCGTCGCCAATAATTTTACTGAGCTCATTCTGGCCATTGATGCACTCAAGGAAAATGAAATCAAACGGTTCTCAATAAAAAACAGTCTCGGCAGAATTGACAATGGTCATGCAACCAGCCTGATCACCCAGGACGTGTTGAACCAGTTGAATATGCCAAATGCAATTCCTTACCTGACAGAATCCATTTAACACAGCGAAAGATCTTTTTAAGCTTATTCGTTTACTATTGACCTATCAATTAAACGTGACTGTTGGTCTGAGTTGTAAGAATTTAATCTTAAAAGATAAACGATTGAAAAGAGGAATTTAATGTGAAACCACGAATAATCAGCGACAGCTCATGTGATTTGCCCAAAGATTTTCTGGAAAAGGACGGAATTGATTTTTCACTTGTCCCTTTGAAAATAATTGTCGGCGATCATGAATTTATAGATGATGAAACCCTGAACACCAAAGAACTGATTGCCGCCATGAAAGCTGAAAAAACGGCAACCTCTTCTTCCTGCCCGTCCCCTGAGGATTTTGCGACAGAGCTGCGAAAAAACAAAGAAAGCTATGTGATCACCATGACTTCCGGCTTAAGCGGCACCTACAACAGTGCCCGGGTCGCCAGAAACATGGTTCTTGAAGAAGATGATTCACTGAAAATCAGCCTCTTTGATACCCACTCAACTTCACCGGTGATGATTTTAATGGTGATGAAACTCCGGGATCTGATTAAAGCCGGCGAGATGGATTTTGACACCATCAGTGAAAAACTGGCCCTCTACCTTGAAACCCTAAACCTACGCTTTTTACTCCAGGATCTTTCCAATCTGGTTAAAAGCGGACGCATGAACCGGGTGGCTGGTGCCGTGGCTTCGGTGCTCTCGATTATGCCGATTTTCAGATCCGATGAAAAGGGTGAAATCCAGCTGGTCACCAAGGCCCGGGGCATTAAAAAAGCCCTATCTGGTCTTGCCAACATGGTCGAAGAAAAGGTCCAGACCCAACCACAGTTTCCGGTGGTTATTACCCACTGCAACAATCTCAGCCAGGCTGAAATTCTCAAAGATCTGCTGGAAAAACGCTTTGATCTCAAAGAAATCTATATCTTCCCGATGCACGGCCTAACGACTTACTATTCCAACGATAAAGGCCTGTTAATGGCATTTTGATTTAAACCTTAACTATGAATAATGCATCACTCATAAAAAAAGACTTAAACCAGATTTTGGTTTAAGTCTTTTTGATTTTTATTATTTTTTTAATCTATTCAGTAAAGCGGTACTCATCCATAGCCTGGTTTACCAATAAATCGGCCTGATTGTTATAGGGATTTTCGGCATGTCCCTTAACCTTATGAAAGGTCACCTTGTGGTTGTTAACCAGCTGGTCCAGTTCGATCCAGATCTCCCGGTTTTTCAACGCCCCGGCTTTACCCCGGGTCCAGTTCTTGGCCTTCCATCCGCCAATCCAATTCTGCAGATAGGCATTGACCACGTAGGCTGAATCGCTGTAAATATGAACCTCGCAAGGCTCCTTTAACAGCTTCAAGCCTTCAATCACCGCCAACAACTCCATCTGGTTGTTGGTGGTGTTTTCATAGGCCCGTTTGTACTCTTTGGTCACGTTTTTCTCGGGATATATCAGTACGCCGCCGATGGCGCCCAGATTTTCGCCTTCTCGGCCGTTGCCGCGGCAACCGCCATCGGTATAGAGGTGAATAACTTTCATCGTTGCTATTTTACCACGATATTGAAAATCTTGCCCGGGACGTAAATCTCTTTGACAATGGTTTTACCCTGGGTATAGGCCATGATGTTCTCCTGGGCCAGCGCAATCGCTTTGGCTTCGTCCTTGTCAGCGTCAACCGGAATGGTAATTGTTCCCCGCACCTTGCCATTGATCTGAACGGCCATTTCGATCACATCATCCACGGTTTTGGCTTCGTCATATTGAGGCCAGGCCGCATCATCAAGGGTTCCGCCCATGTTCATATTTTGCCAGATTTCGGAACTGATATGAGGCGCCACCGGATAGAGCAATTGCAAAAAGGTCTTAAAGGCATCTCGAGTAATAGCGCCTTCCCGGTTAAACTCATTTAATAAGGTCATCAGCGCCGCAATCGCGGTGTTGTATTTCATTTCTTCAAAATCATCGTTGACTTTTTTAATGGTTTTATGAATCATTGATTCCAGGGCTTTGCCATAGCCAGCTTCACCACTGACCATATCCTGAAGTTTCCAGACCCGATCGAGGAACCGTCGGCAGCCTTTGGCGCCGTTATCTGACCAGGGCGCTGCTTTTTCATAGTCCCCGATAAACATAATATAGGTTCTCAGGGTATCGGCCCCAAACTCATCGATAATCACGTTGGGATTAACCACATTGCCCTTGGATTTCGACATTTTTTCACCGTCGTTGCCAAGGATCAGGCCCTGGGCGGTTCGTTTGGCATAGGGCTCGCGCACTGGCACACAGCCGATATCAAACAGGAATTGATGCCAGAACCGCGAATAAAGCAGATGCCGGGTGACATGTTCCATACCGCCGTTGTACCAGTCGACCGGCATCCAGTATTTTAGTTTTTCCGGTGAGGCAAAAGCTTCGTCGTTCTTGTTGTCAAAATAGCGCAAAAAGTACCAGCTGGAGCCAGCCCACTGGGGCATGGTATCGGTTTCCCGTTCCGCCGGGCCGCCACACTCGGGACAGGTGGTTTGATACCATTCCGGGATATTGGCCAGCGGTGATTTGCCGGTATCGGTAGGGGTGTAGCTTTCCACCATGGGCAATTCCAGCGGCAGTTGATCCTCGGGAACCGGCACCATCCCGCACTTAGGACAGTGAACAATCGGAATCGGTTCGCCCCAATAACGCTGACGGTTAAAGGCCCAGTCCTTCATTTTATAATTAATGGTGCGTTTACCCAGTTTTTCCTGTTCTAGAAAATCAATCGTTTTCTGGATCGCATCCTTGACTTCCATGCCGTTTAAGAAGCCGGAGTTGACCATTTCGCCAGAATCGGTATTGGTATAAGCCGCTTCGCTGACATCCCCGCCTTTGATAACTTCAATGATCGGCAAGTCAAATTTCTTGGCAAAATCCCAGTCTCTTGTATCATGGCCAGGCACTGCCATAATCGCGCCGGTACCGTAGCCCATCATAACGTAATCGGCGATGAAAATCGGGATTTCGGTATTGGTCACCGGATTAATCGCCTGAATGCCCAGGATCCGCACCCCGGTTTTATCCTTGGCCAGTTGCACCCGCTCAAATTCGGTTTTGCGTTTGGCCTGATCCTGATAATCCACCAGTTCCGCCATATTGGTAATCGACGCCGCTAGGTCGTCAATCAGCGGATGTTCGGGGGCAATAACCATAAAGGTGGCGCCAAATAAGGTATCTGGTCGGGTCGTAAAGACGCGCAGTGCTTTGTCGTAACCGGCGATGGTAAAGTCAACTTCAGCACCCACTGATTTGCCAATCCAGTTTTCCTGTTCCAAGCGGATCCGGGGCAGATAATCGACGTCATCCAGACCTTTGAGCAATTCTTCGGCATAGTTTCTGATTTTCAGGAACCAGACGTCTTTTTCCATTTGCACCACTTCACTGCCGCAGCGGTCACACTTGCCATCCCGGAAATCTTCATTGGCCAGCACGACCTTGCAGCCGTTGCAGAAATTGACATAGGTCCGATCTCTAAAGGCCAGGCCATGTTTGAACAACTGTAAAAAGATCCATTGGGTCCATTTATAGTATTTGGGATCGGTGGTATCGATCTCTTTATCCCAGTCAAAGGCATAACCAATCCGTTTTAACTGATTGGTAAAGACGGCAATGTTTTCATCGGTCACTTCCCGGGGATGACGACCGGTTTGGATGGCGTAGTTTTCGGTTGGTAAACCAAAAGCATCCCAGCCAATCGGAAAGAGGACATTAAAGCCTTCCATACGCCGTTTTCGGGCAATCACTTCCAGTGATGTATAGGCCCGAACATGACCAACATGGAGGCCCACTCCAGATGGATAGGGAAATTCAACCAACCCGTAAAATTTCTCTTTGTCTGAGTTTTCTTCCATCCGGAAGGTCTCATTTTCTTCCCAATACTGCTGCCAGTGTGCTTCTATTTTTTTATGCTCATATGTTGACATATTTCCTCCATTTGCTCACTTGCTCGTTTCTATTTATTTGTCGCTGAAATTTGTGAAACGGCCGTGAGCTTTGCTTTCTGAATTTTCTAATCACTGTATTCCTGGTCTAATCAAAACCCGTAAACAATCTTAATTAAACAATCTATCTTAACACGGATTTTCGCCATTTTGCGATTCACCGGCTTCAACTTGTTGCGAAAAAAAAATCCGCTCCCCCGCTAAGGGACGAACTTTTTCCTGTCTCCTAATGATCTTCATCCCTCATTATAAATAAGGGGGGAAGCGCTGTCAATGATTTGTGCTTTTTTTTCGCTTATGGTATACTGAAGAACAGAAAACTGCAAAGGAGCATTTATGTATCCCTTACTTAAAATCAATAAGAAAAAAATATCAGAAAATACCAGAGCCATAATAAATCGGACCCAAAAAATGGGCGTCGAGGTCACCGCGGTCACCAAGTGTACTGGCGGTAACCCGGAAATTGCCCAGGCCTTCCTGGACGGAGGGGCCACCTCGATTGGCGATTCCCGGATAAAAAATCTTAAAAATCTGGCCCCGCTGGCCTGCGAAAAATGGCTGATCCGGGTACCCATGCCCAGTGAGGTCAATCATACTGTTGCCTATGCCACCCTCTCACTAAACAGCGAAATAAAAACCATCCGGCTGTTAAACCAGGCCGCCAAAGCCCAGGGCAAAACCCACGGCATCCTCTACATGCTTGACCTTGGCGATCTTCGTGAGGGTCTTTTTATTGGCGACGGCAATCCTGCCAAAGCTGCAATCGAGTCACTGATTGCTGCCTCTTTCGCCAAACTGGATCAGGATCTTGCCGAAATAAAAACGATGGAAAACATCCACCTCCGGGGCATCGCCACCAACGCCACCTGCGTCGGGGCCACCATTCCTACCCCGCAAACCTTTGGCGCTTTTTTCAAGGTCAAAACAATGCTCGAAGAAAATTATCAGATCCCCTGCGAGATCGTTTCCGGCGGTAATTCCAGCGCCTATTATCTGGTCGATAATCAAACCCTGCCCACCGAAATCAACAACCTCCGGCTGGGGGATGTGATCCTTTTTGGCCGGGAATCAGCCTATTATCACTGCTATGATTACCTCCATCAGGATGCCTTTATCCTGGATGTGGAAATTCTCGAGCTGCAGGATAAACCCACCTACCCGGTGGGCGAAATCGGCCGCAACGCCTTTGGCGAAATCCCCAACTTTAAGGACCAGGGCATCCGCCGCCGCGCCATCTGCGGCCTGGGCCGCCAGGATACCGACACCGACCATGTTTTCCCGCTGGTTCCCGGACTGACCATCGTCGGTTCCAGCTCCGACCATCTGGTCGTCGACGTCACTGACGCCGAGAACGCCTATCAGGTTGGCGACATCATCAGCCTGCGCTGCGACTACGTCGGCGCCCTGCACGCCGCCACCTCATCTTATGTTGACAAAATTGTTATCAACCAATAAATATAAAGAGAATTAGACAAGGAGAATTATTGATGAAAGACGAAACCACCTACCGTATCCCCTTTGACATTCTGGAAGCATTCATGACCGACGCCTTAAAAGGTATTGGAGTTCCCGAAGAAGACGCCAAGATCTGTGCCGACATCCTGATCACCTCAGACAAACGGGGGATTGATTCCCATGGGATCGGCCGTTTAAAGCCGATCTACTATGACCGGATCAAACAAGGCATCCAGAATCCGGTCACTGAATTTGAAGTCGTCAAAGACACCTTTACCACCGCGGTTATTGACGGTCACGATGGCATGGGCCATGTCATTGCCAAAAAAGCGATGCAGATGGCGATTGATAAAGCCAAGGTTTACGGCATGGGGATGACCGTGGTCCGCAATTCCACCCATTATGGTTTTGCCGGTTACTATCCGCTGATGGCCATCGAAAACAACATGATCGGGATGACCGGTACCAACGCCCGTCCATCCATTGCGCCGACCTTTGGGGTCGAAAACATGCTGGGGACCAACCCGATCACCGTTGGGGTCCCCAGTGATGAGCCCTTCCCCTTTGTGCTGGACTGTGCCACCTCGGTTTCGCAACGGGGCAAAATAGAAGTTTATGACCGCGAAAACAAGGATCTGCCTGATGGCTGGGTCATCGACCGCCAGGGCAACAGCCGCACCGATACCAAGCAGATCCTCATTGATCTAGTTAAAGGCGAGGCCGCCCTGACGCCACTCGGCGGCATCGGCGAAGACACCGGCGGCTATAAAGGTTATGGTTATGCCACATTTGTGGAAATCCTCTCATCCGCCCTCCAAACCGGCTCGTTCTTAAAAGGCTTGCTGGGCTTTGATGCCAACGGTAAGGCACAACCCTACCACCTGGGTCATTTCTTTATTGCCATCAACATTGAAAATTTTACCGAACCCGAATCCTTTAAAAAAATCACCGGTGATATTTTAAGAGACCTGCGGGCCTCAGAAAAAATGCCCGGTCAGGAACGAATCTACACCGCCGGTGAAAAAGAATACGATGCCTGGCTGGATCGTAAAGACAAGGGAACCCCAGTCAACGATGCCCTGATTAAAGATATCCTCGACATCAAGGCGGAACTGGGTCTGGATCAATACCACTTCCCGTTTGAAAAATAATAACAAAAATAATCTAATAGTGCTGATGCTAAACAAAAAAAGAAACGGATTTGACACCGTTTCTTTTTTATTTATTCTTTTATTCTCTTCTAATAAGTTTCGACAAATAGTTCAAAATAAGCCTGAGCATGTTTACAGGCTGGGCATTCATCGGGAGCTTCGGCGCCCTCATGAATATAGCCGCAATTACCGCATTTCCATTTCACCTCACTGAAGCGTTTGAAGGTTCGGCCCATCTCAATGTTGGCTGCCAGTTTGAGATAGCGGGTTTCATGCGCTTTTTCGGCGATACATACTTCCAGCCAGGTCTCGGCAATTTCATCAAAACCCTCTTGTTTGGCAATTTCAGCAAACTTGGGATAGAGCTCATTCCATTCTTCATTTTCACCGGAAGCTGCATGTAATAAATTGTTTTTGGTATCCCCAAGTGCTACTGGGAAAGTGGCATTGACCGGAATTTCAACCGCATTGCCGGAGGTGTACTCATTGGCGGCAATGTGTTTGTAGAACAATTCACCATGTTCTTTTTCGTTGCCTGCTGTTTCAGTGAATATTTCACTGATCTGAACATAACCCTCTTTTTTGGCAATGGAAGCGAAATACGTATACCGCATTCTGGCCTGACATTCACCCACAAAAGATGTCATTAAATTTACTAATGTCTGTGTTCCTTGTAATTTACCCATTTTTTCCTCCTTTATAATGATTATAAACTCACTTTATTATATACCATAATTCAAATAAATGAAACCTAATTATTCTGATTTGTTTAATTCATCAATAAATTGAATCAGTGCCTGAGCAGCCAGGAAAGGACCATTCTGCTCGTACCCGGGGATTCCTAACTGGGTTCGGATCATCCCAATTTGAACCCCGGTTTCACGCATTTTTTTAAAGGTCTTCTTGGCAATTTTTTCATGTTCTTCTTTTAACTGGACGGCGCCAAAAGGATTGGCAAAGTAGGTGGTGGTGATCCCCACTTCCCCGGTAGTACCCTTGGCCATGCGTTTACCTTCGGAAAAGACTGCGTAGGCTTCGTCCAGATCATCAAACAATTCAATGGGTGGGGCTGACTCACCTATTTCTTCGTAATTATTAATATAGAAAACAAAATCTACTCGGGTCGATTTTGAAATCTCTTCGTAGGACATTTGCGGCACAATAACCCGGGCATTGACAATGTTCGGATTCATAAAAATACTGCGATCCATGGTGCTATAGGCATATCCCGGCTGGAGATCGTCCAGGCGGACAAAGGCGCCGATTTCGGTTCCTACCGCCATCAGCTCGCCCTCTTTATTAAAGTGGAGTGAACCCATATCATCGATCAGAATATCAAAGTCACAGGCCAGCTCTTTGGGCAGTTTATTGATGGCTTCCAGCGTCTCTGATTTGCCGGCACCGCTATCGCCAATCAGCATGATATTGGCAGATTTTCGGCCGCCCACCCGGATTTTAGCAAAGGCCCCATGCACCGGCATGGCTTTCTTTTCGATCTGAATAATATTGTGCAGGGTGAGCATCATTTTCTTCATATAGCCAAAATAGTCAATTTGGGGAGTATCCGGTAATAACCCATAATACACATCATCTTCTTTGGCGACAAATCCAAGTTTTTCATCCTCTTCGAAAAGTGCCTCATCCAAGCCAAAGAAAACCACTGCATCCGGTTTATGTTTGGTAAATTCTTCGGGGGTGGCCATTTCAAAGAGGTTGAACAAACCAGCCCCCAGGGCCAGATATTCTTTTTGCACGTAGACGATTGACAATAGCCGCCCGACCTTCATCGGAATCGCAAACCATTCGTCGCAGTCCAGGTAGAATTTCTGCAAAATCCGCTTATCTTTGACCGGAAAGATCCCATCCCGTTTGCTGGACTGGGTATAGAAAATAACCGGCGGCTCAAAGATCGCCTCCCAGACATAAGGCACCTGGTACAGCGAATCGTTTTTACTTTTAACGCCCCGGTCAAATTCAAATTTGTCCGTTAAGAAAGCCACCTGGGCGCCGCTGGGCAGCTGCCGGTAAATGCTGACGCTTTTGCCGGTGACATTGAAATGAATGTTGCGATAGAGATCCAGGACCATTTTTTTGAAAGCATCATTGTTGGATGCCAACGAATGGGCCTTCGAACGCTTCGTTTTTTCATCTGAACTGTATTCATCGGTTTTGATCATAAATCGCTGAATACTTCGCCAGTAATTGTAAAACCCTTCCAGGAATCCCAAAAACAGCTGGGAATATTCTTCATAGGTGAATTGAATATCAAAATAGCCAGATTGGATGATTTCGTCCAGCGAATTAATATTTAGCAGATAAACAAAATCAATAAAGGCAGTTTCGTTAAATTCGCCTTCATTATTTTCAAAAGGCTCCAAAGTCTTCAGCAGATAGGATTTTTTTACCGTCAGTTCGTCAATAAAGGTTTTAACCAATTTCCGGAACAGGGTTGACTTAATCAGCTGACCAAAATTGGTAAATTTTAAATCACCTTTAATCAACGCTGTTCGTTCCAAATTAATGTTTTTTGATTCCATAATATCCTCCTATTTTATAATCTCCAGTAATTCGTTGATGCTGGCAATCAGGTGGGTGGCTCCGGCCTGCCGCAGTTCATCTTCGCTGCCACAGCCGTAGGTCACACCGACGGAATCGATGCCCACTTCGCTGGCGCCGATGATATCATAGTGACGATCGCCGACCATTAAGACATCCGCTAAATCCATGACATCATTATCTTCCAACAGATTGGTGATGATTTCTTTTTTATTGCTACGGGTACCGTCGTTATAGGTGCCATAAACCCGGTCGATCCGGATATCAAGCTTGAGACTATCAATTATCTTGCGGGCATTGTTTTCATTTTTAGTTGTCGCCACGCCTAAAAAACAGCCACTTTGATAGAGGGTATGAACCGTTTCTTTGACGCCACGATAAAGCTGGGCCTGGTACATCTGGCCATTACCGACATATTCTTCCAGATAAAATTCATAGCCTTGCCGCGCTTCAGCCAGGGAAAAACCATAGACATCCTGAAAGGTTTTAAGGATCGGTGGGCCGATGAACGGATCGATATCGATAATTTTTGGATTGGGAACCTTCATTTTTTCCAGAGCATATTCAAAAGAACTGCGCACCGTTTCCTTGGAATCGATGAGGGTTCCGTCGAGGTCAAATAGGATGTGTGAATATTTCATTATTTCTCCTTGTACACGTTTTTCTAACATCATTAACAACTTTTTGTTTGTATTAATTATAATATAGAAGCATCGGTCGAACAAGACAAACATACTCTTAACTGGTCAAATCGTTTGACTTGTTTAATTTATATCTGATTTTTCCCCATTTAAAAGTATCCCTTAAATTTATTGTGGCTAGTAGGGGGACGTGATATAATATCTACAATAAAATTGTTTAAGGAGGATTATTAAAAATGATTGCTATTCCAATTATTCTCGGTCTTATTGTGATCATCGGTCTGTGGCTTGTTCTTTCACGGAACAGCTTTGTCAGTATCAAAAATCAGGTTGAAGAAGCTTTTTCCACCATGGATGTTTATCTTAAAAAAAGATACGATCTGATTCCCAATCTTGTGGAAACAGTCAAGGGCTATGCTACCCATGAATCTGAAACCTTTACGAAGGTAACAGCGGCCCGGACAGCGGCCATGAATTCAACCAGCATTGACGAAAAAATCGCCAATGAAAATGCTTTATCCGGCACTTTGAAAAGTCTCTTTGCGGTCGCGGAAGCCTATCCCCAACTGCAGGCTAATACCAATTTTCTGGATTTACAGCAACAGTTAAAAATGCTGGAAGATGAAATTGCCAATTCCCGAAAATACTACAATGCGGTTGTCCGTACCATGAATACCAAAGTTGAATCCTTCCCCAGTAATCTGGTTGCCAGTATGTTTGGATTCAAAAAACAACCCTTCTTTGAAGTTGGTTCTGCTGAAGAACGGGAAAACGTTCAAGTAAAATTTAACTAGTCAGCACGGGTTCTTATAGAAATTCATTGATTACAACAAAACTGACGGTGCTTTTACAGTGCCGTCTTTACAAACTTTTGGGAGGTAAACCATGTGAAAAAGCAAAGCACCCCGATACTTATTGTCCTTCTTGGCCTTCTTCTTTTAGGAATTGTTTTTCCCGGAAGTACCTTTGCCCAGGAATCTTTTGATATTACCCAGTTTGATGTTACCATGAACGTTCAGGAAGATCACGCCTATCAAATAGACGAACGCTTAACAGTTGCATTTTCTCAACCACTTCATGGCATTTATCAATTTATTAATTACAATGGTACCTTTTATCGAGAAATTGATGGTCAACCTGTTGAAACACCTTATAATGCGCGTGTAACCAATATAACAGTACCCGGATGGAACTACGAAACTTCTACAGAAAATGATAGCTATATCATAAAAATCGGTTCTGGTGATGAATATGTTAGTGGAACTCAGATATATCCCATCTCTTATACTTGGAACCCTGGTGATGACAAGATTAAATCTATGGATGATGTTTATTATGAAATAATCGGGCATCAAACAGACACCAATATTCTTGGTGGACATTTCGTTATTAAAATGCCTAAAGCGTTCGATGCAAATAATGTGGAATTTTTAACCGGCGCGTATGGAAGCCTTGATACGACTGCCGTTGATTTTTCGGTTAATGGTACAACCATCGAAGGAAATCTCAACCGTCCGCTCTTGCCCAATGAAGGCGTAACGCTAAAAATAAATTTACCTGAAGGTTATTTTGTCGGCGCCTTTACCGGTGACGAGTTTTTACCATTTATGTATATTATTTTTGGTCTGTCCCTACTTGGCGGGGCCTTGATCTGGCTTTTCACCGGCCGCGATAAAAGACCGGTGGAAACGGTGGAGTTTTATCCACCCCAGAATTTCACCCCTTCGCAAATCGGCTTTATTGTCGATGGAGCCCTGGATAAACCAGAGGTTATGTCGCTACTGATGTATTGGGCGGATAAGGGCTATATGACGATTGAACAAGTGGATAAGAAAAAGTTCATTTTCCATAAAATCAAAAACCTGCCGGATACAGCCGAGGATTTTGAGCATACCCTGTTCAATAACATTTTTGATCAAAAGGACAGCTTTTCAACCGCCAGTGTTCCGGCCAGTTTTTATGACACCATTGTCGCGACCAGGGAGCAAATAAAAGGCTACTTCGAGATCCCGGATAATCAGATCTTTACGGCGGCTTCAAAGGTTGGTCTGGTCGTCATTAGTATTTTTATGGCCCTGCCGCTACTGGCTTATGTCATCAACGGGGCCTATAAAATCGGCATGCTGACTTCTTTCTTTGAAGGACTGATCTTTATCGGCATTGTTTCCTGCTTTGCTGCGGCTCCCACCGTTTTCGGCGCCAATATCATTACCTCTGCCCTGCGCAACCGCAAGGGCGTGGCCCGAAAAAAAACCGTAGGCCGGATCGTAATTGGGACTGTTATTCTGTTCGTGGCGGCATTGATTGTACTGCTAGTGAACTTTTTGCTAGAGTACAATTCCCTGCTCCCGGCGCTACTGGCACTACTGGCTACCTATGGCACCGCTTTTTTTCAGATTATTGCAACCCAACGGACTGAAACCGGACGGCTGTGGCTGGGTCAGGTGCTGGGTTTTAAGAACTTTATTGAAAAAGCTGAAAAAGACCGGATTCTTGCTCTGGTCAATGAAAATCCCCAGTATTTTTTTAATATCCTGCCCTATGCCTATGTGTTGGGAGTTACTGATAAGTGGGCCAAAAATTTTGAGTCCATTGCCATTGAACAGCCCAGCTGGTATTATGGCACTACCTACGGCAATAATTTCACCTCTTTATTGTTCGTATCAAGTTTAACGCGTAGTATGAACAGTATTGCATCAGATATTATTGTTCCCCCCAACTCCGGATCTGGCGGTTTCGGTAGCGGCGGCTTCTCCGGTGGCGGTGGCTTCTCCGGCGGAGGCGGTGGTGGCGGCGGTGTTGGCGGCTGGTAACAACCCTCCTCCAACATTGAAACCGGCTAAATGTATAATACGCTGTGTTAACCGCTTCAATCAGAAACAGCCTCTCGCACATAAAAAAAACGTCGGATCATTTTTGTGATCCGGCGTTTTGTAGTTATAGGATTAAACACTTTTGCTCTCGTCCATTTGTTTGATTACCTCACTTGCCAGGGTTTCAGTGATAACCAGATGTTTGAAATATCCGCTTTTTAGACCACTGATGACTGAATCAACATTGGCCTCTTGGGGTACAAAGCCGATTACATCTCTTACCCGGGCTAACAGGTTTAAAGGAATTTGAATCGCATAGTCATCCTCACCATGTATCAATTCCCCCTGGGGATTAAAAAAATACGAGAGCAGGCATCCAACGGCCTTTTCTTCGACTAGTTTTCTGCCAAACCGTTGTGCTGAACCATGATCCGGCACTGAGGGATAACTTCCCAAGGTTATCAATGCCGTGGTGGTTTTTTTCCAGTAATCTTCAATCCGTTTAAAATCATCTGACGCCATCACTCGGGCCTGCTCCTCAGCGGTGGTGGGAATAGCCGGGCAATTAAGGAATTCACCTGTATAACCGGTTTTTTGTGACAGCTTTTTAACCAGGTCATCCGGGTTGTAACCCCGTTGGGAAGCCGTAGTTGCCCCGATCAGTGGGCAGATTATGCCACCATTGATGCCCTCATCGTTTTGTTGAGGCAACGAATCAATAACTTTATCCGTATTATAACCCCAGCCCACACCCAATATCTTGGTTTTGGGTAAGAAATCCATCAGTACATCTGCGCCGATTTTATAAAGATCATCCGGCAATGTAACCACACGACAGCTTTTCAGGTTAAAATGGTGGCATAATTCGTGTCTGATTCCTCTAATGGTACGATGATAAGAAAGAACGTCGATCTTAACAATTCCTGCTTTTCTAGCCTTATTTAAAAGGTAACTGACCGCAGGACGAGATATTTCCAAATCATTGGCAATCTCAGACTGAGTTTTATTTTCCTCATAATATAATTGCGAAACATGTATCAAACGATTCAATTCTTTTTCTTTCAACAAAATCACCTCATTCTAACGCTTTAAATGCGTGTATAATATATCGCATCTGTGGGTTTTTGTCAATTTGTATGCCTCAACCTTACGGTCTGGTTTTCATCCTTATCTAGTCGAGCGGAATCAGGATCGTGCATTTAAATCGGTCCTCGAGAATCTGAGTGACCATGTTTCCTTCGTAGCTTTTTAGAACCTGTTTTACATTTGAAATGCCGTAGCCACTCTGATCCTCATCAATTCGTTTGCTGCTGACCATGTTATTTCCTGATTTATGGATGGTATTTTCATCAATGGTATTCTCAATGTCAATAAGCAAACTTTCACGCTTATAGTACATATTAAACTTGATTATCTTATCCTGATTCTGTCGGGAATCCCGCAGACAGCCCTCAATGGCATTGTCCAGGACATTACCCAGAATGATCGACAGATCGATGCTGTTCATTTTCAGGTTTTCCGGGATGGCAATATAATGGACAAAGTTAATTTCATTATCAGCCGCAACTTTGATTTTATAGTTCAACAGCGCATCCACCACATGATTACCCGATCGATTATGATCGACGGCATTTTGCAACATATTATGGAATTGCAGCAAATATTCTTCGATTTCTTCGCAGGCATGGTTCTCGATTAAGTACTGCATGGTAATAATATGATTGTTCATATCATGCCATAATCCACGTACCTGATAATTCTTTTCAAGCATTTCTTTGTAGTGTTTTTGTTGTAGTTCCAACTGAATATTGACGTTCTTGTATTCATTTGTCTTTTTAGCTTCATGATCAAGTCCTCTTAAGACGACAAAAATAACCACATTTATATATACCAGGGCTGCTAAAGAAACAATTCCAACAAACTGCCTGCCTTCGACGTGAACGTCAATAAAATACAGGTTCAAGCCGACAATTAAACTGATAATCGGAATACTTAAAAGAACGAAACCCCGGATTGCTGATGATGATTTCATTCCAACGATCCTACCAGATACCGGGTAAAGGTATCATATACTTTCTGATTCCTTTTGGGACTGATGGGAATCGTCACACCATTTTTCAATACTGCCATTTTTGTTTTGATGCTTTTTACATTCTTAAGATTAACAATATAAGACCGGTGACATAAAACAAAACGAACCGGATCCAACTCCTTTTCTAAAGCTGAAATCGTGTAGTAATATTCGTACTCAGCTTCACTGGTAACCACTTTTATTTTTCTGCCAAGACTCTCAAAATACAAGATATCATCACTGATTAGAAAAACTTTTTCATTATTCATTTCAAATTCAAAAAAACTGGATCTGGAATGCCTGATCTCAGTTTCCAGTTTTTCTAAAACCAGAAATAATTTTTCTTCTGGAAATGGTTTTAATAAGAAGTCACTGGCATTAACCGAATACCCCAACACTGCATATTCAATTAATGATGTTGTTATAATAATACGGGCTTTTTTATCCGTTTTTCTAATCTCGTTGGCGATGTCAATACCATCTTCGTTTTCTAAACGCATGTCCAGAAAAATAATATCATACTTTATCCCTTTGTTACTTGCTTCAATGAGTTCATAGCCAAATTGAAATGTAGTTAAATGATAATCCGTTTCAAATGGATATCGTCCAATCAAATCAACCAATATTTTTTTGTGTTGTTCCTCATCTTCGCAGACTGCAATTCTTAACATCTTTTCACCTTTTATTCCAGCCAAAATCGTACTTTTCAACTGAATTATTATACCGTATAAATGTCCTTGTTACAATCTTTTACTCTTATTTAAGCGACTAGTTTTATTTTTGATGACATCAAATTCTGTTTTCATGACATCAATATTGTTTTAATAAACAATATTTGCTAGTATTAATTTATCTGGGTCATTGACTTTTTTCAACTAATTTCAAGCTAAAACAGTTGATTCCGTAACAATGACGGTAATGATTCGATACAAACTCTAATACAAAAAAGGAACCTGCCATGACTCTGAAAAAATTTATCAATAAACCGGAAAATATTACTGCTGAGTTACTGGAAGGGCTGGCTCTTGCCAATCCATTTATTCTTGAGGTCATGCCCAATAATCTTGTTGTCAGTAAAAGTCTTAGAACCGCCAACCGTGTCACCATTGTAACTTTGGGCGGCTCTGGTCATGAACCGGCGCTTGAAGGATTCGTTGGTGAAGGAATGATCGATGTCGCCGTTGTTGGTGATGTTTTTGCTGCGCCAGGGTATAAAGCGGTTTTTGAAGCACTTCAGCTCGCTGACAAAGGCAAAGGTGTCCTTTTAGTTGTTTTAAACCACGCCGGTGATATGCTGGCGGCAACGCGAACCATGGAAGAAGCCCATAAAGCGGGCATCAAGGTATCGATGGTGGTCACCAGGGAAGATGTGGCCTATGCTCCCCGTTCTGATGCAGACAGACGTCGGGGGCTGGTGGGTTGTGTACCACTGTACAAAATTGTTGGTGCCGCTGCCGCCCAAGGTAAATCACTTCATGAAATAACGGCCATAGCTCAAGATTTTGCTGATAATATGGCAACCATTGCAGTAGCCTGTAAAACTGCCACCCATCCGCAAAACGGCTCGGCTTTTTCAGTGCTTGGGACGGACCAAATGGAGATTGGGATGGGCCAACATGGCGAAGGCGGCGGTGACCGTCAAAAAATGAAAAGTGCAGATGAAACAGCTGTCAAGATGTCAGATTTACTGATTGCGGATTTAAATCTCTGTGCCGGTGAAAAAATCATGGTCATTGTCAATGGTACCGGTGCCACTACGATCATGGAGATGCTGATCATTTTCAGATGTGTTCACAAACATTTAAAAGCTAAAGGGATCATGATCGTGGCAAATTGGGTTGAGGAAGTATTGACCGTTCAGGAGCAAGCCGGCTTTCAATTGTTTTTTGCCCGAATGGATGCACAGAACCTCTGGTATTGGAACGCACCCGCACGAACCCCTTATCTGGTGCGATAAATGATTATTGATTTTCACTGGACTATTTTTGATTTTTTATTTTCACAAACGGCAAAAACCACCGGACTCCTACCCCGAACACAAGCCCCATTGTTTTGACTATCGGTTTATATCATTTCGATACCATTGCTTCGGCAAAACTCCCAATAGCTTTCTGGGGTTTTGTCATCAAAAATGAATCCATCAAAGATTGTCAGTTCAGACAGCTTGGTTAGCGAAACTTTGTTAAATTTACTGTAATCGGCCATCAGGTAACGCTTCTGACTAATTTCGAGAATCACCTGGTTAATCTCCACCTCTTCAAAAGCCTCATGGGTAATTCCCTTGTCTATCGATACCGCCATTGCCCCCATAAAAGCTTTATTGATATTAAAACTTTTCAAGAATGAAATCGCTTCTTTTCCATAGAAGGCGCCTGAAAAACTTCGCAGCTTTCCTCCGGGCATGTATACGGTAATTCCGGGAATGGACGACGCTTTTAACGCAGTACTGAGCGACAAGGTAATCAGATTGACATCTTTAATATTTTCAAGGTAGTCCAGAACAAGTTCCACTGTACTGCCGGCGTTTAAAGCAATGGTGTCGCCGTCGTTAATCAGCTGTGCCGCTTTTTCTGCGAGCAGCCGCTTTTCTTCAATATTTTGCGTCCTTTTTTTATAAATGTCCATTTCTCCAATGTTTTGATAATTAATTCGTTCCTTTGTGAAAGCCCCACCATAGGATAGCGTAATCCCATATTCGTTAGCCAGATATTTCAAATCCCTGCGAATCGTCGCTTCCCCCACCCTGAATTTACCAGAAAGCTCGGCAACTTTTACTGAACCTTTACTCATAATCGCATTTAATATTTCTTTTCTTCGTTCAATATGTGACATCCTATCCTCCTTTTATTTCATTACTCTGCTACTCAAACTCGACATTGAAGGTTATGAGCTCCTTAGCGGTTTGTTCGGTGATCACCAGATGTCTGATATAACCGGTTCGCAAACAGCTGATGACCGCACTGATGTTGGATTCCCGCGGGACAATACCGATGACATGTTTAATTCGGTTCAACAAACTTAAGGGAATCTGGATGGCATAATCATCATCTCCTTGGATCTGCTCACCCTGGAGATTAAAGAAATAGGACAGTAGACTCCCAACCGCTTTTTCATGAGTCAGTTTTTTGCCAAACCGCAGGGCCGTCCCATGATCTGGCACCAGCGGAAAACTACCCAAGGTAATTATGGCCGTATCGGCTTTTCGCCAGCGCTCAAGAATTTCCTGATAATTATTGGTATTCTTAAACAATTCCTGATCCTGTTCGGTGGTAGGAAAAGCCGGGCTGATCAGATATTCTGCCTGAAACCCGGTTTTACGAGACAGTTCAGTGGCCAGCTCATTGGGGTGATAGCCCCGATGAGGAACGGTGGCTGTTCCAATTAAGGGGCAGATGATGCCATGTGCAGTTGCGTCACTATCAGGCTGGGGCATAGATTCAATCATTTTGTTGATATTATTCCCCCATCCCAGACCCAAAACCTTGGTTTTATCAAGAAATTCCACTAAGACTCCTGCCGCCGCCTGGTGAAGATCTTCAGCCACTGCCACAACATGACAGCTTTTTAGGTTAAAACGGCGACACAGACCCTGACTCAATCCCATATTGGAGTGCTGATATGAAAGGATATCAATTTTGACAATCCCTTCTTTTCTGGCCTTATTTAACAAATTACTCACCGATGGTCTGGAAATATCCATGATTCTGGCGATTTCTGCCTGGGTCTTATTCTCTTCATAGTATAGTTTTGATATTTGGATGAGTCGCAATAACTCTTTCTCTTTCATTTAGTTACTCCGTTTTCTTTACCTGTTAGTTTTATCATTGTCTAATATATAACAATTAGTATCATATGTCAATATATTCTAGTTTTATTGATTTTTTTTACAAATTCATCTCATTCAACGTAACATATGCTAAATTCGTTTGACTTCCCGATTGACACTTGCTATACTGAACACAAAGATGTAAACGATTATGGGGGTGTAATAATGCCGATAGAACCATTAAAAATCAAAACCTTGCTCCTGTCTGCCGCCCGGGAAATTGCCAATCATGTTGATATTCTGACCGATCTGGATTGCGCGCTGGGTGATGGGGATCATGGCATAACCATGAAAAAGTTGACAAATGTTATGTTTTCCGAAATTGAAACTTGGAATGAAACCACCAACTTCAAAGCAGGGTTGGAATCCCTCAATGAAGCGCTGGAAGATGTGAGTGGCGGTTCAGCCGGACCCTTGTTTGGTGCATTTATTTATGGCATGGCGGAAGCGGCAGATCCTGAAGCGCCAACCACCGATGCATTTATAAAAGTCATCCTGCTTGGTGCCTATGACGAATTTTTCGCTACCTCCAAAGCGGTTATTGGCGATAAATCGATGATGGATGCCATCTGTCCGGCCACTGAAGTGATCCGCCAATCTACCGCCGATATGAAAACAACTCTTGAAAAAGCTGCTCAGGCTGCCCGGGCTGGATCCGACAACACCGCCGGAATGCTGGCAAAATTTGGGCGGGCCCGGTATATCGGCGACCACTGTTTAGGTCATCGGGATCCTGGGTCGGTTACCTTTGCTTATTTCTACGAAGGACTGGCCAAAGGATATTCAGCATAAAAATTATAATTATAAGGGGGAAAATACAATGACGATGAAAAAGTTTATTAACAATCCGGATAACATTACCGCTGAATTATTAGAAGGTCTGGCTCTGGCGAACCCCAAAATTCTTGATGTGACTGAACACAATCTGATCATCAATAAGGGTCTGGCGACTGCCGATCGGGTTACCATTGTCACCATCGGCGGCGCTGGTCATGAACCAGCCCTTGAAGGTTTTGTGGGTGAAGGGATGATCGATATTTCGGTTGTCGGGGATATCTTTGCAGCTCCCGGCTACAAAGCCGTGGTGGAAGCCCTGAAACTGGCCGATAAGGGTAAGGGCGTACTTTTAGTGATACTGAACCATGCTGGCGATATGTTGGCTGGTGACCGGACCATGAAAGAAGTCGAAAAACTGGGTTTGAATGTCATCAAGGTGGTTACCCAGGAAGATATCGCCAATGCGCCCCGTTCCGATGCGGCAAACCGGCGGGGGCTGGTGGGCTGTGTGCCCCTATACAAGATCTGTGGTGCTGCTGCCGCCCAGGGTAAATCCCTGGCCGAAGTAGCCGCCATTGCCCAAGATTTTGCCGACAATATGGCCACCATTGCCGTAGCCTGTAAAACGGCCACCCATCCCCAGAATGGCGCATCATTTGCCGATCTTGGGGATGATGAAATGGAAGTTGGCATGGGCCAGCATGGCGAAGGTGGTGGCGGCCGCCAGAAAATGGCCACTGCTGACGAAACCGCGGTAATCATGGCTGAAGCTCTGGTCAAAGATCTGGATCTGAAATCCGGCGAAGAGGTAATGGTCATTGTCAATGGCACCGGTGCCACCACGATCATGGAAATGCTGCTGGTCTTCCGTCGAGTTCATAAGTATCTCAGCGAAAAGGGTATTAACATTGTCGCCAATTGGGTTGAAGAGGTTCTGACGGTTCAGGAACAGGCCGGCTTCCAACTTTTCTTTGCCCGGATGAATCCGGAAAAACTGGCTTATTGGGAAGCTCCGGCTAAAACGCCGTATCTGAGTCGATAATTATGGCAGATCAGGATTCAATCAAAAAGGCTAAAGACTTCGGCTTTGACCAGCCCATGGAAAAACGGAATTTTCATGTCAAAGGGATGGACGATGTGGACTGGGGCATGAAAACCCGTCTGTCAAAAATATTCGATCCCCGCAGTGGTCATACCGTGATGCTGGCCTTTGATCACGGCTATATCATGGGTCCGACCCAGGGATTGGAGCGGATGGATCTGACTATCCCGCCCCTGCAGGACTATGCCGATGTGCTGATGGCCACCCGGGGGGCGCTGCGAACCTGCATCCGACCAGATCATAGCAAGGCCATCGCGCTGCGCTGTTCGGCCGGAAGTTCGGTTTTGAAAGAGGATATGAGCAAGGAAATCATTGGTGTCACTATTGAAGACGCCATTCGGATGAACGCCACCTGTATGGCGATTCAGGCCTTTATCGGATCAGAAAACGAATGCCAGAGTATTGAGAACATTATCAAAACCGTGGATGCCGGCAACCGTTATGGTATCCCCACCTTGGGCGTGGTGGCAGTGGGCAAGGATATGGAACGCACCACCAAGTACTTTTCCCTGGCCACCCGGATGCTGGCTGAATTTGGGGTCCAGATTGTTAAGGTCTATTACTGCGATAACTTCGAAGAAGTCACCGCAGCCTGTCCGGTGCCGATTGTCATCGCCGGCGGCAAAAAGGTTCCCGAACAGGAAGCCCTGGAAATCACCTATCAGGCCATTCAAAAAGGCGCTGCCGGCGTCGATATGGGCCGAAACGTCTTCCAGGCCGACAACCCGGCGGCGATGATCCAGAGCATCCGCAAAGTTGTTCATGAAAAGTTCACCGGCGCCGAAGCCTTTGAATTCTACACTGATCTTTCTTCCTGTTAGTCAAATGAAAAAAGCTGGATTGGATGACATTCATCCAATCCAGCTTTTTTATCATAAAATTAGGAATCCAGTTTAAGAACCGCCATAAATGCTTCTTGCGGTACCTCCACATTACCGACCTGACGCATCCGCTTCTTGCCTTCTTTCTGCTTTTCCAGCAGTTTTCGTTTACGGCTGATATCCCCACCATAACACTTGGCCAGAACATCTTTACGCATCGCCCGGATTGTTTCGCGGGCGACCACCTTGGTGCCAATAGCGGCCTGAACCGGAATTTCAAACATCTGTCGGGGAATTTCTTCTTTTAATTTTTTGGCGATCAGCCGTCCCCGGTTTGCTGCTTTGTCCCGGTGAACAATGAAGGAAAGGGCGTCCACCAGTTCGCCATTCAGCAGAATATCGAGTTTGACCAGATCCGAGGGCCGATATTCTTTGATGTCATAGTCAAAGGACGCATAACCCCGGGTCCGGGATTTAAGCGCATCAAAGAAATCATAGATGATCTCATTAAGGGGCAATTCATATTTCAGGATGACTCGATTTTCTTCAACGTAGTCCATGGTCAGATAAACGCCGCGACGTTCCTGGCACAATTCCATAATGGCGCCCAGATATTCGGACGGCACCATGATATCAGCATTGACAATCGGTTCTTCCATGGTTTTAATTTCGACCGGGTTGGGCAAATTGGAGGGATTATCCACCCACAATTCGGTGCCATCGGTTTTAACGACCTTGTAAATAACACTGGGAGCTGTGGTGACCAGATCCAGATTGAATTCCCGCTCCAGCCGTTCCTGAATGATTTCCATATGGAGCAGTCCCAGAAATCCACAACGGAAACCAAAGCCAAGGGCCATTGACGTTTCCGCCTCATAAAGCAGGGAGGCATCGTTCAGCTGCAGCTTGGCCAGGGCTTCTTTCAAATCTTCATAGCGGGAGCCATCGGCCGGATAAATCCCGCAGAAAACCATGGAGGTCACTTTTTTGTAGCCCGGCAAGGGTTCTTTGGCCGGATTCAAGGTTTCGGTAATCGTATCCCCGACCCGGGTATCCCGGACGTTCTTTATCCCGGCGTTGACGTAACCAACATCACCGGCACAAAGTTCGTCAATGGGGATCAAGCCTCTGCCAAAGACGCCAACCTCATTGACGTCAAAGGTTTTTCCAACAGCCATCATATCAATTTTCATACCTTTGCGGATTTTTCCCTGAATGACCCGAACTGAGGCGATAACGCCCAGATACTGATCATAATAGGAATCAAAAATCAGGGCCTGCAGCGGCGCATCAACATCGCCTTTTGGTGCGGGCACTTTTTTGACAATTGCCTCCAGCACTTCCCGGATATTGAGACCGGCTTTAGCAGAAATCAACGGCGCATCCTGGGCTTCAATGCCAATGACATGCTCAATCTCATCCTTAACTCGCTGGGGATCGGCACTCAACAGGTCAATCTTATTGATGACCGGAATAACCTCAAGATTGTTCTCCAGCGCCAGATAAACATTGGCAATGGTCTGGGCTTCAATTCCCTGGGAACCATCGACAATCAATAACGCCCCTTCACAGGCGGCCAGACTGCGCGATACCTCATAGGTAAAATCCACATGACCCGGGGTATCAATCAGGTTTAAAATATACTCTTCGCCATCATCGGCGGTATACAGTAAACGGACGGCCTGAAGCTTAATGGTAATGCCCCGCTCCCGTTCAATATCCATATTATCCAAAAACTGTTCTTCCATATCCCGTTTACTCATCAACCCGGTGTCTTCAATGAGTCGATCCGCCAGGGTTGACTTGCCATGATCAATATGGGCAATGATGGAAAAATTTCGTGTATGTAATTGTTTGTTAGTCAATTTTTTAAATCCTCTACTTTCAAATCTATATAAATGGTTGAAATGTTCTGTAAATCCCTAGTTTTTTTATACCTAGATTCATATTCTATCAAGAAATATTTTTTTTGTCACGTTTTTTCTTGATAATACGCTTTAAATGTGTTAGAATTGCTATGTTATAAATAAATGAGGGGGGTGAACCCATGGCTAACATTAAATCGGCTATGAAACGAGCTAAAACAAATGAAATCAGTCGTCTGCGAAATAAGATGGTAAAAACTAATCTTAAGACTTCTGTGAAAAAATTTGATCTTGCAGTTACTGAAGGTAACGTAGAAGCAGCGCAGGAAGCTTTTCGTTTAGCAACAAAGAAAATTGATATGGCTGTTACAAAAGGTGTTTTACATAAAAACACAGCAGCACGTAAAAAAAGTACTTTGGCTAGAATCATGAACAAGATGACTGCTTAATTACCTCATTTATATATTCCCAAAACCCGTGTCTCTAGGGTCTATCCAAAGATGTACTTACTCAGGTACATCTTTTTTTTGCGTGAAAGCAACCAGTTCCCCTCTTCGTACCGGTGCGAAACTTTGTCAACACACTACCGTACCGACCAATTGTTAATCTGTTGTTCGCTGCGGGATCGGACAGGTTTATCAACCTGTTCGCCCCGATGCGTACAACATGATGTAACAATTGTCGGTACTAGGTTAGTTTGATAATCTAACGCATCAGTACGAAGTGTTCGGGATTTAACCAATCTTCATCAAAAATAATTCCAGGGCAAAATTCTGATCAATTTCGCCCAATTTCATCTGGGCATCCAGATCGGCGCCAACCAGCATGATCTCCCACAAATTGTCGATGGGATAATTCTTCCCATTTTTTAGAATTTTATTGACGATAAAAGGAGCCAGCTTCATTTCCGCAGCTACTGTTTTGGCCGGCAAGCCGCGACTGGTATAAATCTTGACCATCAGCAGCATCCGGATTTGCCGCAGCAACAGACTGAAAACTCCAAAGGGGGATTCCCCTTCCAGATAAAAGTGATTCAGCATCAGTAGCGCCTGATCTTTTTGACCGCTGATAGCATAGTCAATCAGCTTGAAGATCCCTTCTTCAATGGACTGGGGCAAGATCAGCAGGATATCTTCTTTACTTATTTCATTGCGGTCGCCGGCATAGTCAATCAGGCTGTTGAGTTCATTGTCGACCATCTCCATGGTTTTTTTCTCATTCATTAAATACATCGATCGCTGGATAAAAAGTTCCAATTCGGTACGGTTGATTTTTTTTCCGGCATTCTTGACCCGGCGGATGATCCAGGCCTGCAGATCACTGGCATCGAGTTTCTCAAACACCACCAGAGAGCCAGCTTTGGTCAGATTTTTGTACAGTTTTTTGCGCTTGTCCGGCTGTTCCCAGTAGATAATTAACAGCGTCGACGGACAGGGTTTCTCCAGATAGGCCGCAATCCGATCCAAATCCTTTTTATCGCTAATCTTATCTAATTGTGCCTCTTCCCGGACAATGACCATCCGCTTATTGCTCATCATCGGCAGGGTTTCGCAGGTGGCCAGCAGTTCTGAAATATCCAGATTTTTATCACTGTAGGTGGTCAGATTTAAGGGCTCCAAGCCCTTGGCCAGTTCTGTGCCGATCAGCGTTTTTTCCATCATATGGCCAATGTACTGTTCCGGGCCGGTGAATAAATAAACCGGACTGATCTGCTGGTTTTTTACACTTTTACTTAGTTCTTTATAATTCACAATATTTCTCCATTAATTTAGGTTAGGTATTATTATTGATTATTGATTAGTTATTATTGCTTTCTCTTATAAAATTTAATTAGCATAGTTTTTGATAGATATAAATTCGCCGTTGCTGATAATTTCCACGGCTCCCTTCTGGTCGGTTCGTAATGCCGAGATTGCTTCCTCGTCCAGACGATCCATCACTTCGTCACTGGGATGGTCAAAGAAATTATTTGCCCCCACCGAAATCACCGCTGTTTCCGGATCAATGGCCTGAATAAATTCCCGGGTGGATGAGGTTTTACTGCCATGATGAGGGATTTTGATGATCTGAAAATCCCGCTCAGTACTTAGGGCTTGTAATTCCGTGACCAGCTGTTTTTCCACCTCGGCTTCGATATCCCCGCATAATAACAAATTGATATTGTGATAGGAAACCGTCATCACCAGCGAAGCATTGTTCTGTTCTTCATCCGTTACTGGACTGATCTGGCCTTCTGGATTATACACCGTAATGATCACACCGTCACTCCCTTCAATCACCGATCCCTTTTTTAATAAGGACACCGGGACCAGCTGCTGATTGAGAAGTTGTTCATTATTTGTCTGGACACTCATAAACAGATTTTTAACCGGATAGCCGTCAAAGACCAGTTCCTCAACCCCCTGGCTGTGATCGACATGATTATGAGTTAAAAAGATGGCATCCAGCTCCCGGATATTTTTGGAATACAGGGCCGGATACAGCACCTGATCGGAAACCCGATTGGATCGTTCAAACAGATAGCCGCCGCCATCGACCAGGTAATTCAGCCCGCCGGGTGTCTCAATCAGAATGCTGTCGCCTTGACCAACGTCCAGCACGGTAACCACCAGATTTTTGGGCAACATCGGGGTTACCATCACAATCAGCATCAGTACCAACGCCAAACTCATCACGGTGTTTCGGACATAGGGCTGGCGGAGATAAAAATAGCCTGAAATCAGAAAAACTAGCAGTAAAAACAGCCCGGTTTCAGCTAGCGATAATCCGCCCCGGTTGATCCACAAGAAATTTGCAACCGCACCCAGGTCATTGATACCATCCAGTACCACGATGATTGATTCCCCTAAAAACGTCACCGGTACTGACAAAGCGGGGGCTAAAAAGGGAACGATGGAAACAATCACCAGAAATCCCATCCCAGCCAGCAAAAACACACCGATCAGCGGGACCACCAGTAAATTGGAAAAGAAACTCATCAGCGTAAAGCTGTTAAAATGGTATAACAGCATCGGCAGAGTGCCCACCGTGGCACAAAAAGTCAGAACCAGTCCCTGAACCACCGGTCCCGGTTTAATTTTATGATGCACCCGCTTTTTATTGCGATGTTTTTCATAAGCGTACAACAACGGACCATAAAACAGGATAATCCCCAGCACCGCGCCCATGGATAGTTGGAAGCCGGCCTGAAAAAGCTGAGCCGGCCAGATTCCCAAGATTACCAGTCCGGCCAGGCACAGCTGATTCAAGGCATCCCGCTCCCGGTGCAATCCCTGGCCCCCAGTGACACACAAGAGCATGATCGAGGCCCGGATCACCGGTGCAGCAAACCCGGTCAGCGCGACGTAAAACAGTAAAGCCGGGGCCAGAAAAAGCATCCAGTAGCGCTTGTTGATTTTTACGGCCATCAATAGCAAGGTTAGTGCCAGGAACACATAACCGACATGGAGTCCGGAGACCGATAAAACATGGGTGACGCCGGCATCCTGAAAGCGCTTCGCCAGATCCTCATTGATATTTTTTTCGCCAAATACCACACCCTTGAGTAAATCTGATACATCCTCGGAAAAAATGGCATCAGATTGATTTTCCAGGGCTCTTTTGATGCCCAGTATCTGGTAATATAATGTCGTCTCCTGACTGATTCGTTCAAAATTTTCCGGCTCGACCGTCAGCAAGCCGTCAATTGACTGGGATTTGAGATACAGCCCATAATCAAAGCCACCGGGATTTCTTTTACCGGCCGGTTGGGACAGTTTTCCCTGTAATAACAGTAGATCACCGGGGGTAAGTTCCAGTTGCTGATCTGCATCAATATTTGACGCCTCATACTCCCCGATTGTATCTTCATCAGTCGGATAATAGATGGTCGCCTTGATCCCTGCCGTTTCCTCGTGACGATTGTTCTCATCTGCGGTCGCCACCAACTCTTTAGCAGTCAGATTGATGGTTAACCGACTTTCGGTACGGACCGGATAATCAGTCACCACAGCAATTAGGGAAACATCTTTTTGGTAAAGGTTTTCCAGCGCATCCGTATCCGGGAAGGCCTCATAGCCTAAAAACGCACCTAACCCGAATAATCCCAGGACAAATACCATCTGGGTTATTTTGATATCCCTCAGAAAAAACGGCATCACCGCCAGCATAGCAGCAAAGCCCAGCAGCGCCCACACCGGTAAGCGGTAATAAACCGCGACAATCCCCAGACAAAGGGTGACAAATCCCCATAATAACGGTCGCTTCATTTAACTGGGTTTAACGGATCCGTTATTGCCAAGTACCGTTAATTTCATTTTCAATACCCCTTATCCAACGATTTTTATCTTAATTATACACTGATTATCAGTTTTTTAGTACGAGGAACGCTGTTTTTTTTAAGATATTTTGTTATAATGTGAAAATAGATTAAAAGACAACTGGAAAGAAGGGATCGCTAATGATTGATTTAACTACCAATGGTTTTTATGCATCCGATGAGGCGAAGCTGACTTATTACGAAACCCCCTGCCCGGCCGAACCAATGGGCGTTGTGCTGATCGTTCACGGCATGGCCGAACATGCCCGACGCTATCATGAATTTATGGATTTTTTATATCAACATCACTACCTGGTTGTAATCCATGATCAGCGGGGCCATGGCCAAACCGGCAAAGATTCCGGTGATCCGGGCTTTTTTGCCAGTGGCAATGGCTGGGCCCGGGTTGTCTCAGATGTCAAAGAAATCTCGGGGATGCTCAAAGACACCTACCCGCATTTACCGCTATTTATCATCGGTCACAGCATGGGATCGGTGGTAACCCGAACTGCGGTCATCGATTACTCCGAACTCTATCACGGGGCGGTTATTATTGGCACCACCGTGGGCATCAACAATTTTATGCGCAAAGCCGCCAGTGTCATTGCCCGCCGTGAAATCCGCAAGAAGGGCGAAAAAACACCATCTAAACTGCTGTCCAACCTTTCCTTTGGCAGCTATAATAAAAAATTCAAACCCAATCGGACCGAATATGATTGGATCTCCATGAGCAAAACCAACGTGGATGCCTATTTGCAGGACGCTCATTGCGGTTTTACTTGCAGCGCCGGATTTTACCGGGATTTATTCTATGGTCTTGACTACACCACCAAAGATGCCAATCTAAAAAAGATCCCCCACGATTTCCCCATGTTTTTTCTAGCAGGCCGGGATGACCCCGTCGGTGGTATGGGCAAAGAAGTGATCCAGATTACCCAGCAGCTAAAGAAAGCCGGAGTTTTGGATGTTGATCTGATTCTTTATCCACTGCTACGTCATGAAATTCTTAATGAAGATAAACGGGATCTTGTCTACGCGGATGTGCTGCGATTTATAAATACTCATTCACTATCTAAATAAAAAGGAGGTCCAGCGATGACTCAGAAAATATATGTTTTCGGACACCGGAATCCAGATACTGATTCCATTTGTTCCGCCATTGCCTATGCCCATTTAAAACAGGCTCTGGGCCACACCCAGGTCTTACCGGCCCGATTAGGCCCCATCAATAAGGAAACCCAGTTTGTCCTGGATACCTTTCAAATCGATTTACCCCAACTGATCAAGGACGTCAAGCCCCAGGTTTCGGATCTGGTTCTCACCGATTTTTCAGTGGCCTGCGAAAATGATTCGGTCTCTAAAACGATGGGGCAGATCATTGATCACCCCGGCCGCTCCCTACCGGTGATCAGTGATGATCAAAAACTCATTGGCATGGTTTCGCTGTCGGACATTATCCCAGCCTACACTGACGCTTTTTCAAAATCGCTGCTCAGGGACAGCGAAACCCCCCTGGATAATATCATTGAATTGCTGGAAGCCCAGGTTTACGGGTCAATTAAGTCCGAACTGGTTCAGGGGGATGTTTATACCATCACCGAAATCGAAAAAGGTCAGACCTTAAGCAGTCAGGACATTCTGGTTACGGTTCAGCAGGAGATCTACATGAACCGAGCCTTTGCCACTGGTGCCGGGATCATTATCGTTTCCAATGCGTCGCCGGATATCGTCTTCCAAATCCCGGATGACTATCAGGGCGCCGTTTTGATTGTGGCCTTCGGCCCCTTCGAAGTCATCCGGCTGCTTTGCCAGGGAATTCCAATCAAAAAATATTACCAGAAAAATCATCTGGAGTATTTCATGACCTATGAAACCATCGATGATGTCAAAAAAAATATGCTGACCTCTGATCATGAGCGTTTTCCAGTGGTAAATGTGGACGGAAAAGTTATTTCAACCATTTCACGTAGCAACCTGATCGACTTCAGCCGAAAAAAAGTAATTCTGGTCGATCACAATGAGCGCAACCAGTCGATTATCGGGGTGGAAGAAGCCGAAATCATTGAAGTCATCGACCATCACCGGGTGGCCGAAATACAAACCGCCACGCCACTGTACCTGCGGATTGAACCAGTTGGCTGTACGGCTACGATTGTTGCCAAAATGTACCATGAAAATAAGATCATCATTCCCAAAGATATGGCGGGACTGATGCTCAGTGCGATCATCTCTGATACACTTCTTTTTAATTCGCCCACCTGCACCAAAGACGACCGGGCCGTCGCCCGGGAATTAGGTAAGATACTAAATATTGATGTTAAGAGTTACGGCGAAAAAATGTTGGTGGCAGGCAGTAATTTAAAAGAAATGCACCCTTCCGAAATTATCTCCACCGATCGCAAGCTATTCACCATGGGGGCCTATAAAATTGGGGTGTCGCAAATTAATACCGGGGATTTCCGGGGTATTTTTGACAAGTTGGATGGGGTGCTGCTGGAAATGAAAAAATTATGTGCGGAGGAAGGCTTGGATCTCGCCATTTTAATGGTTACCGACATTATTTTAGGCGGAACCGAGCTGATCATCGCCGGAGATGCCAAAAACCTTGCTCAACTGGCTTTTGGTTTCCAGCCGGGAGAATTCAGCAAGTACATGAATGGTGTTTTTTCCCGAAAAAAACAGATTGTTCCACCGCTGATGAATGCCTCAGCTTATTAGGATCAGGATAACAAATAAAAAACATTGGTGATAAAAATGCTAAAAATTAAATTCAAAAATTACTCTCGCCTACATCTGCTGATTTTGCTCCTGGTCGCATGTTTGATTCCACTTTTATTGACCGGCTGTGCCGAAAAAGAACTGATCAACGACCCCGCTACCGGTTCAATTTTACCTGACGAAAATTCCGAATCCTTAGTCGACGGTCAGTATTCTGCGGCTACAAAATATTATGATTCCCGGGGTTATGCCCAGCAATTGAACATTTTAATCAAAAATGGCATAATTACCCGAGTGAATTTAAAAGAAATCGACAAAAATAAAGCCGATCGCCTATCTGTCGAGGGTTCCGACAAAACCTGGCCCAATCTGGCTGTGGCAAATTTAAGCACCCTCTATCTCCGTCTTTATAACGAACTGATGCTTTCCCAGAATCCTGATGAAATAGACGCTATCTCTGGGGCGACTCAAACATCTGAGCGATACATCAATTTATCCGCAGCAATTCTGGATCTGGCAAAGAAAGGTGACCACGAACCAATAAAAATTGATACCCTCGATACTTATTCAATCACCAGCACCGCTGACCACGATGGTTATCAGGGATTACTCCAGGCGACCTTTAATGGACCAACACTGGTCTCTCTGAATTATGATGAAATTATAACCGAAGACGGAAAATCAAAACGCAAATCAACTGATTCCTCAGTCAGTACAGAATTTAATGCTTTATTTGACACAATAACTGAAACCGCCATAAGCACTCAAACACTGGAATCCCCATTCCCAATTAATGAAGCATCGCCTGAAAAAGCCAAATATGGAGAGTGTCTGCGACTTTTAAGAGAAGCAAGAGCGCCCTTTTGATGCTTTATCCCTTTAAGATTTATTACTTAAATTCAACTGCAAATCTTGACAAATGTTAAAGACGTGTTATAATTAGTCAATAGGCAGTGCATTTATGCCAACAATTCTAAGCTGAAAGAAGGTGAAAAAATGGAAAATAATACTTTTGGTAGTCGATTAAAGGCGTTGCGAATTTCAAAACGATTAACTCAGGAAAATTTTGCCAATCTTTTCTATCTCAACAAAAGCTCCATCTCCAAGTATGAAAAAGATAAAAATTTACCAGAAAACCAATTACTGATTAAAATCGCTGATTTTTTTGAAGTTTCTGTGGACTATTTATTATGCAGAACCGATCAGCCAAAACTTTTACCAAGCAATCCCAAACCGATGACCTGTGAAGAATTTTTAAAATCTTACGTTTTTTCCAACGAAGAAGTAGATTCTTTTTCTTCTTACTTCTCTTTCCCGGAAAGCTATAAGCAAGAAGTTCTGGATTTTATCAATTTCAAGAGTTCCAGCGGAAAGTAAGTCAAAAACTACGAAAATCATGTTTAAATAACTTGTTATAAAACAAAAGAAACACACCAAATGTGTTTCTTTTTTAATTCACAAATAAATCTTCACAGCTATACCTGTACATTTTTTTGCAAAACAAAAGAGTCTGATATAAATCAAACTCTTCCCTATTTTACAGCTAATCTCTTATTCCCCCAACAGATAGGTTAAGGTGAACAAGCTATCTGTGATGTTCACATTTTCGACCACAACATCACTGGGTACGTCTAAATCCAATGGACTGAAATTAAGTATGCCTTTCACACCCAATTCCGTTACTTGGGTTGCCACCTTCTGTCCCACCTCCCGGGGCACACACAAAATGGCAATGTCTATTTCATTTGACTTGATGAATTCATCAAGCTCATCCATATGTTTTACAACCACGCTGCCAATAACAGTACCAACCGTTAATGGATCAACATCGAATACACCTTTCAGAATTACGCCTTCCCGCTTAAACCGTTCATAGTTTGCAATGGCATGACCCATATTACCGCCACCGATAATAATGCAATTATATTCACTATCAAGACCAAGAATCTCCTTGATAGCCTCCTTTAATTCCCCGACATTATAGCCATAACCCTGTTGGCCATAACCCCCGAAAGAATTTAAATCCTGTCGAATTTGAGAAGCTGTCAGTCCCATTAAACTTGCTAATTCCCGGGATGATATTTTTTCGATATCATTAAGCTGTAAATCACTTAAATATTGGTAATACTTTGGCAACCGTTTAACAACGGTCATAGATACTTTTTTTGAGAAGCGATGCATGATAACTTCTCCTTTCTTTCGGATAATCAATTAATTATATCAATATGTACCAATTACGTCAAATTATTCATTTTAATTTGCTGTTTTTTTTGATAGAATAGTAAAAGTAAACTTAAATAACTGAACAAAAACGAAAACAGGTGAAATAATGTTAATTAATATAGAAAATTTGCATTTTAGTTACGGCATTCATGAAATTTTTAATGAGCTGAACCTATCTATCAATGAAAAAAAGCAAATTGGTCTTGTCGGACGGAATGGAACCGGTAAATCAACCTTGCTCAAACTGATTACCGGCGAACTGGTTCCCGACACCGGGCGGATCAGCAAGAAAAACGGACTGACTATCAGCTATTTATCCCAGGAGTCGAATATCGCCGAAAACACCACCTTGATTGAAATGCTCACTGATGTTTTTAAGCCACTGCTTGAGATGGAACAGCGAATGAAACATATCGGCGAGGCCATTGCCCACTCCTCGGGGGAAGATCAGGAAAAATTGATGTTGGAGTTTGGCGAACTGCAGGAAATCTTTGCTGAACAACATGGTTACGAATATCCCAGCCGGATCCGCGGCGTCATCAACGGGCTTGGTTTTAAACCCGAAGATCAGGACAAAGTCTTCTCGATGCTCAGCGGTGGTGAAAAAACCCGGGCTACCCTGGGCCAGATCCTGCTTCAGGAACCGGAACTGCTCTTATTGGATGAACCCACCAACTACCTCGATATCGATGCCCTGCAATGGTTGGAACAATATCTGAAGAATTACCCCGGTACCTTTATCATCGTATCTCATGACCGCTATTTTATTGACAAGGTCTGTACTTCAATCATCGAGGTAACGCAACAGAACGTCAAAGATTATCATGGTAATTACACCCAATATGCTATTAAAAAACGTCAGGATATGATGGAACAAAACCATCAATATCAGCAACAGATGAAAGAAATCAAACACCAGCAGGAAGTCATCGACCGATTCCGGGCCTATAACTCTATAAAAAGCTCAAAACGGGCTTCCAGCCGAGAAAAGGCCCTCAGTAAGATCGAGTTACTCGATAAGGTAGAAACTGCTCATAACAGCCATTTCAGCTTTATCCCCCGGGTTAAAAGTGGCAATGATGTTTTGGCCGTAACCGGGATCAAAAAATCCTTTGGCGATCGTCTGCTTTTTCAGAACATGAACTTTGAAATTCATCGGGGTGACAAAATCGGCATCATCGGTCCTAATGGCGCCGGGAAAACTACCCTCTTTCGCATTTTGCTGAACAAGTTGGCCGCCGATGCCGGCGAAATCCGCCTGGGCCAGAAGGTCCATATCGGCTATTTTGATCAGGAACATCAGGCGCTGAAGAAATTCTACAATGAAAATCTACTGGAAGCCCTGTGGGATGTGGATTCGAAACTGACGGAAGGCGAACTGCGAAATATTCTGGCAGCCTTTTTATTTGTCGGCGACGAGGTCTTCAAGCCGATCAACACCCTGTCTGGCGGCGAAAAGGCCCGGTTGTTGCTAGCCCGGCTGATGATTTCCCAGTCTAACTTTCTGCTGATGGATGAACCAACCAATCATATCGACATGGATACCAAAGAAATCCTCGAAAATGCCTTGAGCCAGTATGAGGGCACCTTGCTCTTTATCTCCCATGACCGGTATTTTTTAAACCGCATTTCAACCCAGATCTACCAATTCTCAGCTGATGGAATGGAAATCCATCTGGGTAACTACGACGACTATTTAAAACATAAAGCCGACGCCTCAGAACGAGAAGCTGTTCTGGCTGAGGAAAATAAAACAATTATAACCAAGACACAACTGAAAACCGATCGTAAGAAGCAAAAAGAAGAGGAAGCCCGTGTTCGTCTCTTAAAGAAACAGGTTAAGGAAATTGAAGAAGCCATTCTGGTGATGGAGCAAAAAATCGAAGCCATTGAAGCGACTATGTGCGCTCCGGATTTCTACGATAACCTCACCCTGGCCTCAGAAATCAATCTTTCCTATGAGAATCTCAAACAGCAATTGTCTGAACTCACCGACTCCTGGGAGCTCGCCTTGATGGCTCTGGAAACTGAGTCGCTTTAGCGTGTAACTTAGAGAAATAGATTTAATTAAACAAATTTTCAATAAATATCTGGAGGAAAAAATGGAACTGACTACGAATGAAAAAAGAGTGTTAAATACCCTGTTTAAAGATGTCAAAGGGACTACCCGCAATACCATGCTGATTGCCCTTTATGCCGCCAAACCAACCGATGATGAATCTCCTGATGCCCAAGCCATGATCACTCTGTTAAACGGCCTGATCGTTAAGCTGGCTGAATTGGAACAGCCCGAAATGGAAGTTTTATTCGCCGGCATCCCCTACGATGTTGACTAAACGCTTCTAAAACCCCTAAACAAAAGGCAGCCTCACAAGAGACTGCCTTTTTGATTGCTTTAATTCAACCTTTATAATTTTTCAACTAATGCAGCCTGAGGCTTACATCATTGGCATTCCGCCCATGCCACCTGGCATTCCGCCCATTCCGGCATCTTCGCTAGGAAGATCAGCAACCGCTACTTCTGTTGTTAAGAACATTGCTGAAACGCTGGCGGCGTTTTGAATCGCCGAACGGGTAACCTTGGTTGGGTCAATGATTCCTGCTTTGAACATATCAACAAATTCGCCTTTAGAAGCATCATAACCAACGCCAACTGCTTTACCAGCCATTTGTGAAACGATAACAGAGCCTTCAAGGCCAGCATTTTCGGCAATTTGTCGCATTGGTTCTTCAATCGCCCGACGGATGATACCAGCGCCGGTTTTTTCGTCACCTTCCAGGGTTTCGATTAAAGCGTCAACCTTTGGAATCGCATTGATATAAGCGGTACCACCACCGGATACAACGCCTTCTTCAACCGCTGCCCGAGTCGCATTTAAAGCATCTTCAATACGGTATTTGATTTCTTTCAGTTCAGTTTCGGTGGCTGCACCAACTTGGATAACAGCTACGCCGCCGGATAATTTAGCCAAACGTTCCTGTAATTTTTCTTTATCATATTCAGAAGAAGTTTCTGGAATCTGCGCTTTGATCTGACGGATTCGTTCTTCAACAGCATCTTTATTTCCGCTGCCTTCAACAATAATGGTATCTTCTTTGTCTACTTTAACCTGACGGGCCCGGCCTAATTGTTCAATGGTTGTGGTTTTTAATTCTAACCCTAATTCGTCAGAGATAACTTCTCCACCGGTTAATGCGGCAATATCAGCCAGCATTGCTTTACGACGATCACCAAAGCCCGGAGCTTTTACAGCAACACAGTTAAAGGTTCCTCGTAATTTATTAACAACCAGAGTTGCCAGGGCTTCGCCTTCAACATCTTCAGCAATGATTAACAGCTTGCTGCCAGTTTGAACGATTTGTTCTAAGACTGGTAAGATTTCTTGAATGTTGGAGATTTTTTTGTCAGTGATTAAGATATAGGGATTATCCAGGATGGCAACCATTTTTTCAGTGTCTGTTACCATGTAAGCTGATAAGTAGCCACGGTCAAATTGCATCCCTTCGGTAAATTCCAGTTCAGTACCCATTCCTTTGCCTTCTTCAACAGTGATAACGCCGTCATCACCGACTTTGTCCATAGCTTCGGAAATCAGTTTTCCAATTTCGGCATCGGCTGCAGAAATGGATGCAACCTGGGCGATTGCTTCTTTGCTTTCGATTTTTTTGCTGTTTGCTTTTAATTCTTCGACAACAGCCGCAACTGCTTTTTCAATCCCTTTTTTCAGAACCATTGGGTTTGCGCCGGCAACAACGTTGCGGTTTCCTTCACGGACAATAGCCTGAGCCAATAATGTTGCGGTGGTTGTTCCATCACCAGCGACGTCGTTTGTTTTAGTAGCGACTTCTTTAACCAGCTGAGCACCCATGTTTTCAAAAGCATCTTCCAGTTCAATTTCTTTGGCAATGGTTACCCCATCATTAGTGATGGTTGGTGAACCGTATGATTTAGCTAAAATAACATTTCTTCCTTTTGGTCCTAATGTCACCTTAACAGTGTTTGCTAATTTATCTACACCAGTGATCAGTGATGCTCTGGCGTCTTCACGAAATTTAATCTCTTTAGCCATATTATTTTCCTCCTGTTTTTCTAAATTTTATTATTCTACGATTGCTAAAATATCAGCCTGACGAATGATTAAAAACTCTTCATCACCAATTTTCACTTCATTGCCGGAGTATTTAGAATAGATAACTTCATCATCTACCTTAACATCCAATGGTACTTTTTTACCATCGATAATTTCCCCAGTTCCGACTGCAACGACTTTACCCTGCTGTGGTTTTTCCTGGGCAGATCCTGGTAAAACAATTCCACCTAAAGTTTTTACTTCTTCAGCTTTAACTTTAATTACTACTTTGTCACCTAAAGGTCTTAAACTCATTTTTTCCTCCATTTGATTATATTGGGTACGTTGTACCTTTTATTTCATTTATTAGCACTCATTCATCTTGAGTGCTAATAGTATTTTAAATGATTTGCAGGTTGATTGCAAGTATTTTTTCCCTTTTCGTTCATCTTAATTTTTTTTAAGATTGTTTTAATTTTTAAAGAGGGTACACTTCTCTTTATATAAACGTGTTTACCCTTTTATCGTCAGGCCTATTTTCCGTCTGCCTTTATTGTCGAGTTCCAATTTTTAAACCCGGGATGCCGTTGAGACTCAGGTCGCTCTCTTCCCCATTGATATAATTATAGTAAGCCATCGAACCGATCATGGCGGCGTTGTCGGTACAGAGAATGGGATCGGGATAGTACAGGGTCATGCCCGCTTCCGCAGCGGCCTGCCCCATCATTTTTCGCAGCAGCGAATTACAGGACACGCCGCCAGCCATACAGATGGTCTTCATACCGATGCTGTTAGCACAGGAAATGGTTTTGCTCACCAATACCTCGATGACAGCCAGCTGAAAAGATGCCGCCACATCATCGGGATTGACCGCTTCATTTTTCATTTTCTTACCGTTGAGGTAATTCAGCACTGCTGATTTCAAACCGCTGAAGCTGAAATCATACCGAGTTTTATCCAGCATGACCCTGGGAAAAGCGATAGCCTCCGGGTTGCCATTCTTGGCCGCAGCATCAATCGCCGGGCCACCGGGATAACCCAACCCCAAAACTCGGGAAATTTTGTCGAAAGCTTCTCCGGCGGCATCATCGATGGTTCGTCCCAGCACCTTGAAGGTCTGGTAATCTTCCACCAGGACCAGATGACTGTGGCCGCCGGATACCACCAATGTCAAGAAAGGCGGTTCCAGCTCCGGATATTGCAAAAAATTAGCGGCGATATGGCCTTCAATATGGTGTACGCCAATCAGCGGTTTTCCGAGACTGTAAGCCATTGCTTTGGCCGTAGAGAGACCAATCAGCAGCGCTCCCACCAGACCGGGACCATTGGTCACGGCAATGGCGTCCATCTCGGCCAGGGAAAGCTGGCTTTCGGCCAGGGCTTCGTCGATGATGTAGGGCAGTTTGGTGACATGGTTGCGGGAGGCAATCTCTGGTACCACGCCTCCATATTTCTGATGAATATCAATCTGGGAATAAATCCGGTTGGTCAATATTTTCCGGCCATCTTCCACAATGGCCACGGATGTTTCGTCACAGGATGTCTCAATACTAAGAATTTTCATGTTTACCTCGATTAGAATTACTCGTTATTTGGTTATGTAATTTTTTCTTCTCGTTTATCAATACCAGCCCCAATCCCAGGGTAGTGAGTCCCAGGGGCACCAGGATGTAGATGACCATTCGGCCGATCATGGCGAAGAAGAAGGGCTCGGGGACAATCCAGATCAGTCGGTCAGTGGAGGGGTCCATTATCCATAAGTCATTGGCAAAAAACAGCTGATGGAAAAGAATGAAGGTGTTATTGAAATTAAAAATAAAACTCTCACCAACAATCAGCAATACCACCATAAAAGTGGCTGATCCATAAAACAAGGCCTTGATGATGGCCTTATGATCGTATTTTAAAAGCATCAGAAAAGCTATCAGCGCCAGAATCAGAGCGGCGTCCCGGAGGCCAAGAAAGAATAACAGCAGATCTCTGACATCATCCATATGGGTAATTTCTTTGTCATTGAAAATCGAAACGCTGTCGACAACGTTTTTGGCATTTTCCTGTGCCAAACGGGCTTGGATGTCAAAATCCTGCCGGACGCCCTTGAGATAACTGATAATTTCATCCACTACCAGTTCCATATCCGGGGGATAAATACCGGTGTTTTCAGTAACCTGATTTTTTCCCATTTGATCCATGTAAAAAGCTTTGTCAAACACCGCCGCTTCAATGCCGCTGATAAAAATAATAATCGGAAATAGCATACCCAGCAACACTGCAACTATTTTGATGGTTTTATTCAAGTCCGTACCTCCACATGATGATTGCGTCCATTCCCGTGCCATAGTAATCTTTGCGTCGGCCTTCCCGGGTAAACTGGTTTTTCAGATAAAAATTTATGGCCGGCTGATTATCCCCTCGTACCTCCAGGGTCATCGCGACACAGCCTTTTTCCAGTGCCAGGGCCAGCATCGCATTCATAATATTTTGTCCCACCCCGGTCTGGCGATAGGCTTCCACGACCGCGATATTGGTAATGTGAGCTTCATCAAGCACCTGCCAGAAACCGCCAAAGCCAATAATTTCGCCATCCGCTTCGGCGACAATATAATTGGAGAGGATGTTTTTAGTTTCCGCCTGATAGGAATCCTGGGTCCAATTATGTGAAAAACAGGCCTGGTCCACCTTAAAAACGCCGGGTACATCCCGGGATTCCATCAATCGATAATGGACCATCATTTTTTGTGCTCTTCGGCGTAGGAAGGCCGGATATAAAAGGGTTCCACTTCCCGATAATGGCTGGTCTCCCCTTTTAAGGCCCGCTCCAGAACCAGGGCACCCGCTGACGAGGCCCGATTCATATTGAGATAGTTGGGGACGATCCGGGCGGTGGGGATGGCTTCTTGCAGGATTTGTGAAAAGCGGGGCAAGCCATCGCCTAAAAAATAGATGGTCTCATTTCGCCCTTTTAAAAAAGTAATGAGATCATCAATTTCCATCACCGCATCGGCCAGATCCCGAACCAGTTGTCCGTCTTCAAAATGAAAAACACCAGTATAGGTCTGGTTACGCTGGGCATCGAGAACCGGACAGATCAGGCCATCAGCAAAGGGAATATTCATGGCCAGACTTTCCAGGGTGGATACGCCTACCACCGGCTTATTCAGGGCCTGAGCAAATCCTTTGACGGTCGCCATGCCAATACGCAACCCGGTAAACGAACCGGGACCGGAAACAATGCCAAAAACATCAATATCCTGAATGGAAAGACCCCCATCACTGAGCAAATGATCGATGGCAATCATCAGTTTTTCGGAGTGTTTTTTTTGATGATTGATAATCATTTCGCCGACTAATTTTTCTTCATTTAATATGGCAACCGATGCCACAATGGTGGATGTATCAATGGTGAGTGTATTCATCTTTTATCTTTCCTTCTAGCTTATTATAATATAAAACTTAACTTAGTTATTTGAAAATAATCCAACAGCCTGACAAAGAGAAGGTACCGATTATTGACTACAAACTAATCGGTACGCTTTCTCGTTAATCGCCTTACTTCTTTTTTAACTTTGCCAATGCTTTGAGATCCCGATCGATTTCTTTAAGCTTTTCGTCGGAGAAAAATTCGTCGGGCAGTAATTTCTGAGCCTTATCAAAGCAGATCCCCATTTTGATGGCCATTTGCAGATAGTCACTTTCAAAGGTTTCATCGCCAAAATAATTTCGGAGAATCTTCATGACATCCTCATCCTCAACCAGATCCCGGACTTTGGACTGGATGCAGTAGTATTCTTCCTCATTACCGCCGAAAAGACTTTTGAAAAAGCCTTTTTTCTTCTCGGTACAATTAACCAATTTTTCGAAGGTAATCCCTTCCAGGGACTGATCTGAATTGACCAGTTCGATAATCTTATCAATACACTCTTCGGTGAAGATGCCATTAGAAAACTCAACCAGCTTGCGCAACGGGGTGTTGGCCAGCATCGTCATAAAAAAGTCATCTTCTCTGGTCTGGTCATCCCCCATAATTTCTTCAAACCCCGAGAGCAGCAGTTTTAAAATCGTCTGTCCCCGCTCGGTTTTTTCAAAATCGCTGAGATAGGATAACGGGTTGATCGGATGAATCAGATCTTTGGTAATCTGAACCGGATAGACAATCGGCAAATCCCGGCTGGATGACCCGATATAGATCTGGTGACTGCCCGATTCATGTTCCCAGGATTTGGTGGTAGGATTGTAATAGCTGAAGTCACTGAGTCCCAGCTCAAAGCTGACCTCGGCCGATCGCCCCGCCGGGATGAAGACCTTTTTAAATCCGCGCAGTTCCCGCAGCGGCCGCAGGATGGCGGTATCTGCTTTTCCCGTGTAAAGTTGAACAATTTCTTTGCCATTCATCGCGCCGGTATTGTTAATCCGGCATTTAACAGTAACCGTTTTTTCGGCATCAATTATTAGCTCATCTTCATCGATGGGCTCGTACTGAAAATGCGTATAGCTAAGCCCAAACCCAAAGGGAAAGCGGACCTTCTTTTTTGTAAAGTCGTAATAGCGATAGCCCACAAAAATACTTTCGCCGTAAACCACCTCATCGTGGATTCCCGGGAAATTTATGTAAGCCGGGGTATCTTCCAACCGCATTGGAATGGTTTCCGCCAGTTTACCGCAGAAATTATTTTCGCCAAATAAGAGCTTGGCAATGGCATCGCCACCAGCCTGACCCCCTAAAAACATCTCGACGATGGCCTTGGGCTGGTGCTCCCAGCTCATATCAACGACACCGCCATTCTGAACAATCACCACTGTCTTGGGTTGGACCTTACAGATCTTGCGGATCAGGGCAATCTGTTTTTGGGGCAGATGCAAATGAGTGCGGTCATAACCTTCCGATTCATCATGATCCGGCAAGCCCACAAATAACAAGGCCATTTCGGAGTTTTTCGCTACCTCCACCGCCTGCTCAGCCAGATGGATCTGCTCCACCACCTCATCATGGATATAGCCCTGATGCGGGAACAGCTGGATTTCGTCGGCGACCAATTTTTTAATCCGTTCATAGGGTGAATCGATATGGTAGGGATTTATTTTCGAACTGCCGCTACCCTGATAGCGGGGATCAAAAGCCATGCTACCAATAATCGCCAGCTTCTTGATTGTGGTCCGATCAATGGGCAGAATACACTCTTCATTTTTAAGTAGCACCATACTTTCTACCGCTGCCAATTGAGCGATTTTATGATGCCCCTTTGGTTCAATTTCCAGATTAGTGGCATAATTTCGCCGGTTTTCTTTGGCCTGAAAGGAAAATCGAATCAGCCTTTCTACCATTTCATTGAGAATGGTGACTTTCAGTTTCCCTTCTTTGATGCGGTCAAATATTTTCTGGTTATTGACACCACCATTGCCAGGCATTTCCAGGTCCATTCCGGCAAATACCCCTCGGACCCGGTCGTAGACAGCGCCCCAATCGGACATCACGATCCCGTCAAACCCCCACTCATTTCGGAGCAGTTGAGTCAGAAAATAATTGCTCTGGGAGACAAACTTGCCATTAATGCTGTTGTAGGAACACATCACCGCCATCGGTTTTCCTTCTTTGATGGCGATCTCAAAGGGTTTTAAATAGATTTCTCGCAGCGCTCGGATATCAATCTTTTCATCCACCGTCATGCGTCGGGTTTCCTGATTGTTGGCCAGATAATGCTTGACGGTGGTACCCACGCCATGATCTTTAGCACCACGAATAAAACTTTTTCCCAAGCGGCCTGACAACAGCGGATCTTCAGAAAAATATTCAAAATTACGTCCGCACAGGGGCGATCGCTTGATATTGATGCCGGGTCCTAAAATCAGGTCGACGCCCAGACTGCGGGCCTCAAGGGCAATGGTTCGGCCCACAAATTCAAGCAGACCTTCATCCCAGGAACAAGCGGAGAGCACCGCTGGCGGAAAACAGGTGGCCGGTTTTCCCTGGGGAATCCCCAGCGCGCCTTCATTTTCAATCACCCGCATACCATGGGGGCCGTCAGCCATATACACCGGTTCGATGCCATATTTTGAATTGCCCACGGTTTCCCAATCGGTTCGGCCCGAACAGAGGGACACCATTTCTTCCAAACTCATATTTCTTCGAATTTTTTTAATTAATCCTTCATCCATGATAAATCATCTCCTTAATGGATTAACCAAATTACCGCAATAACCTTTGATTTTGCCTAAGGTTTCAATTTTTACGCTATTTGTACCATTACGCGTGTTTTTTGCTCATTGCCAATGATTTTTTAGCACAGGCGTCAACTGCTGAAATCACAGCGTCCCTGAAGCCTTTAGCTTCCAGAACCCGGACGGCTTCGATGGTGGTCCCCCCGGGGGTACAGATCTGATCTTTCAGTTTTCCCGGATGCTCTCCGGATTCGAGAACCAGTTTAGCGGCGCCGTAAACTGCCTGGGCTGACAAACGATAGGCCTGGTCCCGGGGAAAGCCATGGAGGACCCCGCCATCGGCCATGGCCTCAATCAACAGCATCGTATACGCCGGTGCTGAGCTGGCGATTCCGGGCACCACGTCCATCAGCTTCTCGCTGATAATTTCAGCTTTACCAAAGCTTTCAAAAATGGTGATGACATCCTGGATATCTTCCTGAGTCATATCTTCATCCGGACACAGGGTCGAATCGGATTCACCGACAAATGCCGGAGTACTGGGTTGGGTTCTGATCACTTTAACATGCTTGCCCAGAAATTCCTTGATATCTTCAAAACCGACGCCCACGGCAATGGAGATAATAATCACGGTTGATTTGATACTGTCAGCAATTTCCTCCAGCACCTTGCCATACAAAAAGGGTTTTACTGCCAAAACCAGATAGTCGGCCTGTGCCGCCACGGCCGCATTGGACTCCTGAATATTGACCCCATATTCTGCCGCCACCTGAGCCCTTGCCGCATCCGAGGGATCAAAGCATAAAATATTTTCCGAAAGGAATAATTCACCCTTCACCAAGCCACCAATCATGGCCTTTGCCATGTTTCCGCACCCAATAAAACCAATATTATTTTTCACGTTATCTCCTCAGTCATATGCTTATCAGCTGTTTGCAGGTCTGCGCGAGTGATGAGTTCATCCTATGATACTCATGGTCTCGTTAGTCATTGCGATGCTGATTGATTTTTTAGTGCCAAGATTCTTTAATCATTATACCCTCTATTTTAGACTTTAATTCAACCCAGTGCAAACCAAAAATGGAAAAACCCACTAATTCTTAAATTAATGGGTTAATCACGTAAATTTCGCTTGTCTGTTTTTTATAAATCCGGTTCTACGATTTCTTTGGTACCGTTATGGATCTTGGAAATGGTAAAAACGATCAATGCCACCCAGATAAATCCGAAACCAATCAGATCCACCGTTGAGAAAACTTCGCCATAAAGAAATACTCCGAGGAATAGCATGATCGTGGGGGTGATGTATTGAAAAAAGCCCAACAGTGAAAAGGATATTTCCTGGACCCCTTTAGCATACAGCAGTAACGGAATGGCGGTGACCACGCCGGCCAACACCGCCAATGCTGTCACCATCGGACTGCCCAGCGCAATGACCCCCTGTCCCTGGCTTTCGATATACAGCATCACCACAAAGGCAAATGGTGCCACCACTGCGGTTTCCAGAATCAGCGAGACAATCGGACTGGCATCGAGTTTCTTTTTAAAGACGCCGTATAAGGCAAAGGTGAGTGCCAGCACAATCGCCACCACCGGAAATTTTCCGATTTTTAAGGTGATAAAAACAACCCCGACCAGTGCCAGCAAGACTGATAGGCTTTCCCATTTATTAAATCGTTCCCCAAAGAAAAAGGCGCTGAACAATACCACCACCAGTGGGTTGATATAATATCCCAGACTGGCATCAATAATAAAATTGGCATTGACAGCCCAGATATAGGTGTACCAGTTAAGCGACACCATGATCCCACTGAGAATGCAATAAATAAACCTTTTCCTGTCTAACAGGATGGTTTTTATTTCTGGCCATTTTTTGATGATGGTGACAAAAATCACACAAAAGATAAAGGACCAGAAAATGCGTGAAACCAGGATGTATAGCGGCGACACTTCTTTCAGTGCCTTCCAGTAAATCGGGAGGATTCCCCATAAAACATATGCCATCATGGCGCTGATAATACTCTTCTGCATGGTAGCCCTCCATAAATTTTTCTGCTATTAAATTTTAGTTAAACTTGGCAATATCGGTTCGGTATTGGGCGCCTTCGAAGTGGATTTTGCCGATATTGGCGTAGACGGTTTTTCTGGCGGCTTCACGGGTTTCGCCCAGGGCGGTGACGCAGAGGACCCGGCCGCCGTTGGTTAGCAGTTCGCCATTGACCAGCTTGGTTCCGGCGTGGAAGACGACGCAGTCTTTCACATCTTCAATGCCGGTGATGACCTTGCCTTTTTCGTAAGGACCGGGGTAACCGCCGGAGGCGATGACCACGCAAACGGCTTCCTGATTACTCCATTTGATCTCACAGTCAGCCAGCTTGCCCTCGATGACGGCTTCCATGATGTCGACCAGATCCGATTCCATCCGCATCAGGACACTCTGGGCTTCGGGATCGCCGAAGCGGACGTTGAATTCCAGAACCTTCGGTACACCGTTATCAATCATCAGGCCAATAAACAAAATACCTTTAAAGTTCATGCTGTCGGCAATAAAACCATTGATAATCGGATCCAGAATCTCGGCTTTGATGCGCTGGTTCAGGGCTTCATCGGCAAACAGCACGTTGGGGGAATAGGTTCCCATACCACCGGTGTTCAAACCCTCGTCATTGTCATAGGCCCGTTTGTAATCCTGAGCACTTTCCAACGGAACAATGGTTTTGCCATCGACAAAACAAAGCATCGAGGCTTCCTGTCCGGTTAAGAATTCCTCAATAACCACCTTATCGCCAGCTTCTCCGAATTCCCGTTTTTTCATGATCATTTCCATGCCTGCTCGGGCATCGGCTTCGTTTTCAGGAATCAAAACACCTTTGCCAGCGGCCAGACCATCAGCCTTAATCACCATTGGATAGCCATAAACACCAAGATCTTTGATAATTTCATCAAAATCGGTATATTCTTTATAGGCGGCGGTGGGAATATTGTGACGGAATAAAAATTCCTTGGTAAAGGCTTTGCTGCCCTCAAACTGAGCACAATGTTTGTTGGGACCAAAGACCTTTAAACCCGCCGCTTCAAAAGCGTCGACCATTCCCATCACCAGGGGAACTTCAGGACCGACAACAGTAAGATCAATCTGATGTTCTTTGGCAAAGGCCAGGCAGCCGGGAATATCTTCAACCGACAAATCCACACATTCGGCCAATTCTGCCATACCACCGTTACCCGGGGCGGCATATATTTTTTCAACCCGGGGACTTTGGGCAAGCTTCCATGTCAACACATGCTCACGGCCACCGGATCCAATCATTAATACATTCATCTGTCTCTCCTTGTTTTGCTTAATGTTTGAAGTGTCTCATATTTGTAAATACCATCGCAATGCCCGCCTCATCACAGGCTTTGATTGAATCTTCATCGCGTCCCGCCCCACCGGGTTGGATGATGGCGGTAATACCGGCGGCGGCGGCGGCTTTGACGCTATCGTCAAAGGGGAAGAAGGCATCAGATGCCATCACCGCTCCTTTGACGTTTTCGCCAGCCTGACGAATGGCGTTTTCCAGGGCGCCGACTCGATTGACCTGGCCCGGTCCGTTGGCAATCAGACATTTATTTTTAGTCAGGCTGATGGCGTTGGATTTGGTGTTTTTAACCGCTTTCCAGGCAAACAGCAATTCAGCCATTTCGGCCTCGCTGGGCTGACGTTTGGTGACGACTTTTAACTCATCATACAACTTGGTATCTCGTTCCTGAACCAATAGACCACCCATCACTTTTTTCACTTCATAGCTGGGTTCGTTGTGCGTGATATCGGCCAGCTCCAATAACCGCAGATTCGGTTTCGCGGCCAGAACCGCCAATGCTTCCGGTGTAAATCCGGGTGCGACGATGACTTCGAGGAAGGTTTCCACCATTTCTTTGGCGGCAGTCTCATCGATCAGGCGGTTAGAAGCAATAATACCGCCAAAAATGGAAACCGGATCGCTGTCATGGGCTTTTTTATAAGCCACCGCAATTTTTTCATCACTGGCAATCCCGCAGGGATTGGCATGCTTAACCGCCACGATGGTGGGTTCATCCCCATATTCCTTTAAAATTTCCAGGGCCCCGTTGGTATCGTTGATATTATTATAGGAAAGTTCTTTGCCCTGGAGTTGTTTAGCTGCGGTGAGTGCTCCTTTAACCGGAACCACTTCACCGTAGAAAGCAGCTTTTTGATGAGGATTTTCACCGTAGCGCAGATCCTGAACCTTTTCAAAGGTCATCGTGATAGTATCTTGTAAGACTTCCCCGGCGACCCGTTTTCTTAAATAGTCAGCAATCATCGTGTCATAGTTGGAGGTCGTTTCAAACACTTTTAGGGCCAGGTTATAGCGGGTTTCATAGTTTGTTTTGCCGTTTGCTTCCAGCTCTGCCAGTACCACGGCATAGTCTTCCGGGTCTACTACGACGGTTACGTCATTGAAGTTTTTGGCCGCTGATCGCAGCATCGTTGGTCCCCCGATATCAATGTTTTCAACCGCATCCTCAAAGGCAACCCCTTCTTTTAAAATGGTGTTTTTGAATGGATAAAGGTTGATGACCAACAAGTCGATGGGAGTAATTTCAAGCTCCGCCATCTGTTTCTGGTGATCGGGATTGTTGCGGATGCCCAGAATCCCGCCATGAATTTTAGGATGCAGGGTTTTGACCCGTCCGTCCAGACATTCCGGAAAGCCGGTCACTTCTGAGACACCGGTAATTGTCAATCCTGCTTCTCTCAGGGCTTTGGCTGTTCCCCCGGTGGACAGGATTTCCCATCCCATTTCTGCCAGTTTTGATGCAAATTCGACAATCCCACGTTTATCCGATACACTTAACAATGCTCTCATTTTATTCCTCCAAATTTATAACTCTAACAAGTTCCCTGTGTTTTTATCTAATTTGATGCTGCTTTATTTTTAACAACTCGGCCTTCCACTGACAATTGGTCAAGACAAAAATCCTTCACCGCCTGTGGTAAAAGCTTGTGTTCAATTTTAAGGACTTTCTGCTGGATCGATTCCGGGGTGTCGTCATCGGCGACGATAACGGTTTCCTGCAGAATAACCGGGCCGCCGTCAGCCACTTCGTTAACAAAGTGAACCGTTGCCCCGGTGACCTTGACGCCATAATCGATGACGGCCTGATGAACATGCATCCCGTAAAATCCGGCCCCACAAAAAGATGGAATCAGAGCGGGATGAATGTTGATAATGGCATTGGGGTAAGCTGCTACAAAGCCTGGGGTAATGATTTTCATATAACCGGCCAAAACCACCAGATCGACATCGTAGCCTTTTAAAATTTCGACAATTTTTTCATCAAAGGCTTCATTGCTGGGATAGCCTTTGGGATTGACGGCAACTGCCGGAATCCCGGCCGCTCTCCCCCGTTCCAGACCAAAGGCTTGGCGGTTGTTGGAAATCACCACCGCAATTTCGCCATAATTGTGATGAATGGTGTCAATCAGGGACTGAAAATTTGTTCCGCCGCCGGAAACCAGCACGCCGATTTTTTTTAAAGCTTTTACAGACATAAAGCGATTTTTTCCTTTCCTTTAACAATGGAACCAAGAATAACCGGCTTTTCGCCCTTGGCGGTTAAACCGGACACAAAGGCTTCAACCTGGTCGGCTGGCAGAACCGCCACCAGGCCGATCCCCATATTAAAGGTGGCATACATGCTTTCAGCAGGAATTTTCCCCGCTTCCTGAATAAATTTAAAAATCGGCAGGGTTTCGATCACACTGGCATCGACCTTGGCGCAAAGTCCATCGGGAATCATCCGGGGAATATTTTCGTAGAAACCGCCGCCGGTGATATGGCTCATGCCTTTGATTCCGCAGGGTTTGATCAGATCAGCCAAGGCTTTCACATAAATTCGGGTCGGTGTCAGCAGGGCTTCACCCAGCGTCATACCCAGATCGTCCACATAGGTATTGACATCTAGTGACAGATCTTTAAATAAAACCTTTCGTACCAGCGAAAAACCGTTACTGTGAACCCCTGAAGATGGCAAACCTACCAGCACGTCACCTTCAGCAATATCGGCACCGGTGACAATATCATCTTTTTCGACGATTCCCACTGCAAAACCAGCCAGATCATACTCATCCAATCCGTACATATCGGGCATTTCAGCCGTTTCGCCGCCGATTAGAGCCATATTTCCCTGGATGCAGCCTTCAGCAATCCCTTTAACAATGGTGGCGATTTTTTCCGGATAGTTTTTGCCACAGGCAATGTAGTCCAAAAAGAACATTGGCTGGGCACCCTGACATAAAATATCATTAACGCACATCGCTACACAATCCACACCGATGGTATCATGACGATCCATCATGAATGCCAACCGCAGTTTGGTTCCAACGCCATCGGTTCCAGATACCAGGACCGGTTTCCGATAACCTTCCGGCAATTCGAACAGCCCGCCGAATCCGCCCAGGTGCGAAAGAACCCGATCGTTAAAAGTTCGTTGGACATCAGCCTTCATTAGTTTAACCGATTCGTAACCCGCTTCCACATCCACTCCGGCCTGTCGATAGGCATCTGTTTTTATCTGATTTTCTGACATGTTTCCTCCATCTATTTCTTAGTTCCAATTAATTTAATTCTACTTGCGATTTAGTCGTTGGCATTTAAGATTGGCACTTCCATGGGGTATTCCCCATCAAAGCAAGCGCGACAGAAAGTTGTTTTTCCGCCAACTGATTCCGTTAAGCCATCCAATGATATATAGGCCAGCGAATCTGCGCCTAAGATATCGCGGATTTCTTCGACGGTTTTCTTGGCGCCAATCAGGTATTTTCGCCGCGGGGTATCAATCCCGAAATGGCAGGTGTGCGCTACCGGTGGGCTGGTAACCCGGAAATGAACTTCAGTTGCGCCAGCCTGTCTCAAAATTTCAACCAGTCGTTTGGATGTGGTTCCCCGAACGATGGAATCGTCAATAATAATGACTCGTTTGCCTTTAATGGTTTCTTTTAATGGGTTTAGTTTAATGCGCACCCCTTCTTCTCTCAGCTTCTGATTAGGCTGAATAAAGGTCCGGCCAATGTATTTATTTTTAATTAAACCGACACCATAAGGAATTCCTGAAGCTTCAGCATAACCGATCGCAGCACCAATCCCTGAATCCGGTACCCCGATGACGACGTCGGCCTCAACCGGTGACTCTTTGGCAAGAATTTCGCCGGCTTTATGACGAGCCGCATAAACCGAGGTTTCATCCATCACCGAATCTGGTCGGGCAAAATAAATCAGTTCAAAAATACAGGCCTTCTTTTTTACCCAATTGTTTTGACCATAACTGGTTAAGCCGTTTTCGTCGATGACGACAATTTCTCCGGGCTCAACATCACGAACCAGTTCGGCCCCGATCGCATCCAGGGCGCAACTTTCCGATGCCAGAAAATAATCTTCATCCTTCTTGCCGATGCATAGCGGACGCAAACCATAGGGATCACGTACACCCACCAGTTTGTCACCAACAGTGATTACCAGAGCGTAGGCACCCTTGATAATTTCAACCATCCGCTGAATCGCTTCGATCATTCCGTGGCGCAGACCTCTGGCCAGAATATTTACCATTACTTCGGTATCAATGGTGGTTTGAAAAACAACCCCAGAATCTTCCAGCATGTTTCGTAACGCACTGTCATTGATGAGATTACCATTATGCGCTAACGCAATTTGACCCATACTATGATTGACCGTTAAAGGCTGAGCATTGGTGACACCGTCTTCTCCTGAAGTGGAATAGCGGACGTGCCCGATTCCGATGTTTCCTTTGAGCTGTTTAAGGACATTGCCCTTGAAAGCATCACTAACCAGGCCGGTCTCTTTGTGAGTTAAGATTTTCCCGTCTTTGTTAACCGATATGCCGGCGCTTTCCTGACCTCGGTGTTGAAGCGCATAAAGTCCATAATAGATATAGGAAGAACAGTTATTCTCTTTGGATTTGAGATAAGCCCCCATAATTCCACATTCATCGCGAAACTTGTCATTTATCATTGGTGTGTGCATCCTCCAGGTATTATAATTTTAATTTTCTTGCTACCTTAATTTTTATATAATAGTAATACGTTTTACGCCTGAACCCGTTTTAGCATTTCTTCGTAGGCTTCTTCGATATGGCCAAGGTTTCTGCGGAAACGATCTTTGTCCAGTTTTTCATTGGTTTCCACATCCCAGAAGCGACAGGTGTCCGGTGAAATTTCATCGGCCAGAACAATTTGTCCATCACTGGTTTTGCCGAATTCGACTTTAAAATCGATAAGGTTGATGCCTCTTTCCAGGAAATATGCTTTTAAGATCTCATTAATTTTAAAAGTCATATCACGGATCACTTCAATTTCTTCAGCTGTGGCCAGTTCCATGGCGATGGCGTGATAATCGTTGATAACCGGATCCCCGAAATCATCATTCTTATAGCAGAATTCAAAGATTGGTGACTTTAATTTCAGACCTTCTTCCAAACCGAGGCGTTTACAAATGGAACCGGCGGCGGTGTTGCGGATAATGACTTCCAGTGGGAAAATTGTAACTGCTTTGACCAACTGTTCGTTTTCGGAAAGAATTTTGACAAAATGGGTGGGGATCCCTTTTTCTTCCAGCATCGTAAAGACAACGCCGGTCATTTTATTGTTGATCACCCCTTTACCGCCAATGCTGCCTTTGACCTCACCGTTAAAAGCGGTGGCGTCGTCTTTATACTCAATAATAAATTCGTTGGGATTGTCGGTTTTAAAAACTTTCTTGGCTTTGCCTTCATACAATTGTTCTAATTTTTCCATCTTAATCTCCTTTATTTCTAATTGATAATGTGGTTTATAATATTTCCTGAACCTTTTCATTTTTCGCAACGACTTCGTCGTTTAGCTGAATCTTGAAGGCTTTCATTTTTTCGCGAATCTCCGGGTACTTAATTGACAGCATTTGGGCTGCCAAAATCCCGGCGTTTTCGGCACCGTTGACAGCTACTGTGGCCACTGGTACGCCGGATGGCATCTGAACGATCGACAAAAGGGAGTCCAGTCCACCCTGAAAAGAGGTTTGAATGGGGATGCCGATGACCGGAAGTGGTGTGATTCCGGCAATGACACCCGGCAGGTGCGCAGCTTTTCCCGCTGCCGCAATAAAAACTTCAATCCCCCGCTCTTCGGCAGTGGTGGCATAGTCAAAGATTTTATGGGGATTGCGGTGGGCTGAGATAACCTGAACATCATATTCAATACCAAATTTTTCCAGTGCAATCAAACATTTTTTGACGATGTCAAAATCAGAATCACTACCCATGATAACAGCAGCTTTTGGTGTACTCATTTTCTAATCTCCTTTGGTGTAAGTTTCTTAAATTTGAGGTTGTTGATAAACTATCGCACCGACCAATTGTTAATCTGTTGTTCGCCGCGGAATCGGACAGGTTAATCAACCTGTCCGCTCCGATGCGTACAACATGATCTAACAATTGTCGGTACTAGGTTATCTTTTTGAAAATTTATTTATTTAAAATAATTGACTCCAGCTTTAAATATCTGCTGATCCATATTGCCGGGAATATTTTTGTAAAGATTTTTACCAATCCGTTCGGAGTGACCCATTTTTCCGAGCACCCGTCCGTCTAAGCTGGTGATGCCTTCTATCGCAAAAACCGATCCATTCGGATTAAAGCGGCCCTCAAGGGTGGCTGTACCCTCAAAATCTACATATTGGGTGGCGATTTGACCATTTTCGATGAGGGTTTTCAGCACCTCATCGCTGGCCACGAAGCGGCCTTCCCCATGAGACATGGGCATGCGATGGATATCGCCCACGCTGGTATTGGCAAGCCAAGGTGATAGTGTCGAGCTGATCCGGGTCATCGGGATGGTGGACACATGCCGGCCGATGGTGTTAAAGGTTAGGGTCGGCATCTCTTCGGTGATCTCACAGATTTCGCCATTGGGTACCAGTCCCAGCTTGATCAACGCCTGGAAGCCATTGCAGATTCCCAGCACCAGACCGTCCCGGTTATTGAGTAAATCCATGACGGCATCCATCATCTTGGGATTTCTAAAAACCGAGGCAATGAATTTACCGGAACCATTGGGCTGATCCCCGGCGCTGAACCCACCGGGTATCATAATCATCTGGGATGCCCTGATCTGCGCGGCCATTTCATCAATGGAATGAGTAATATCCTGAGCTGACTGATTTCTGAAAATTGTGGTGACCGGTTTTGCTCCGGCGTTCTCGAAGGCTTTAGCCGAGTCGTATTCGCAGTTGGTGCCCGGGAATACCGGGATGAATACCTGAGGTTTTATCTGCTTTTCTTTGCGGTAAACAAAAGGTGTTGCCTTAAAACTCAAGGTTTCTACTGCCCCGGTGGTTTCCGCTTTTTCAGGATAAACTGACCGCAGTGGTGCTTCCCAGACTTCAACCAGGTCACTGATCGCGATGGCATCACGGCCGCAAACAATTTCACTACTATCATTTGTTTTTCCGATCGGGGTTGAGCCTTCCAGGATTTCAAAACTTTCGACTAAAATACTGCCATAAAGCGGTTTAAACAAAAAGGCTGGATTGATCCGGTCATTGAATGTAACTCCGATGCCGTTACCAAAGGCCATCTTTGCCACGGCTTGCGCCAGGCCGCCGTAACCAATGGTTTTTGCACTTAAGATTTTGCCTTCCTGATTGGCCTTGATGATGATATCATAAACGGCTTTAACCACCGTTAGTTCCGGGATGCCATTTTTATCTAAAGGCAAGGTGAATAATTGTAACAGTGATTCCGTGGACTTAAGCTCACTGGTAATAACCGCATCCACATGGGATGTCGCCACCGCAAAAGAAATCAGGGTTGGCGGCACTGTCAGTTCCCCAAAGGTGCCCGACATACTGTCCTTACCGCCGATGGCCGGAGTTCCCATCGCCGTCTGGACCTGATGGGCGCCTAAGAGAGCGGCAAACGGTCGGCCCCATTTAACTGGTTCTTTGCCTAATCGTTCAAAATATTCCTGGAAACTGAGTCGGGCCTTTTTATAATCCCCACCCATGGCAACCAGTTTCGACAGAGATTCAAGCACTCCCATCATCCCGCCTAAAAAGGGACTGTTTTTGGCAATGACCGGATTGTAGCCAAAGGTCATCATACTGCAGGTGGTGGTATCGCCATAAATCATCGGGATCTTAGCTACCATGCCATCCATTGGCGACAAGGCGTTTTTGCCGCCGTAAGGCATGGCTACGGTGCCGGCACCAATGGTGGCGTCAAACATTTCCACCATGCCCCGCTGGCTGGCAACATTCAAGTCTTTGAGAGTTTCGATCATCATCTTAACAAAATTGAACTGTTCGTCTTTTTTCGAGTCTTGATCCGCAGTTTTTACTATGTTCTTCATTTCAATTGGCGATTCAATCGCCACATCAATAAATTGCGGAGCGCCGTTGGTTTCCAGAAAGGCCCGGGAAATATTCAGAACTTCTGCGCCCCGCCATTTCATGATCAGACGGCCGGAATCGGTAACGGTGGCAACCGGGGTAATCTCTAGATTTTCAGCGTGCCCCATGGCAATAAAAGCCGCCACATCTTTAGGATCAACCACCACTGCCATTCGTTCCTGGGATTCGGAGATGGCCAGTTCGGTGCCGTCCAATCCTTCATATTTCTTTGGCACCTTATCCAAATCGATTTCCAGACTGTCTGCCAGTTCGCCAATGGCCACCGATACCCCGCCGGCACCAAAGTCATTACAGCGTTTGATTAAATTAGCCAGCTCTTTGCTTCTGAACAACCGTTGGATTTTTCGTTCTTCGACCGGATTCCCTTTTTGAACCTCAGCACCGCTTTCCAGAATCGATTCTTCGGTGTGCGCTTTTGATGACCCAGTAGCCCCGCCACAGCCATCCCGTCCGGTTCGTCCGCCGACTAACAGCACCACATCACCGGGGGTGGGGCGTTCGCGGATGACATTTTCTTTGGGTGCCGCCGCAATTACAGCGCCGACTTCCATCCGCTTGGCCAGAAAACCGGGATCATAAACTTCAGTTACCTGACCGGTCGCCAAACCAATCTGATTCCCATAAGAACTGTAACCATGAGCCGCTTCCGTCGAAATTTTGCGCTGCGGTAATTTACCCGGCAGGGTATCTTCAATGGCTGCCCGAGGATCCCAGGCACCGGTAACCCGCATCGCCTGATAAACGTAGCTTCGTCCTGACAGCGGATCCCGGATGGCACCGCCCAAACAGGTGGCGGCGCCCCCAAACGGTTCGATTTCGGTAGGATGGTTATGGGTTTCATTTTTAAACATCAGCAGCCATTCTTCGTCGGCACCGTCATGATCAACGACCATGTTAATGCTGCAGGCGTTGATTTCTTCAGATTCATCCAAATCTGGTATTCGTCCCTCTTTCTTCAGCGCTTTGGTGCCGATCACGGCCAGATCCATCAGACTCATTGGGCGTTCGGAATTTTCACCGTATAATTCCGTTCTGGCCTGACAGTAATCATCATAAGCCAGTTTCATCGCCTGCGAAATCGGATCATCTCCCAGGAACTGCACCTGCTTAATCTGGGTCAAAAAGGTCGTATGACGACAATGATCCGACCAATAGGTATCAATTACCTTTAATTCCGTAATGGTCGGATTTCGTTTTTCATCTTTATTGAAATATTTTTGCACAAACTGAATGTCCTCGGTAGTCATAGCGAATCCATTCTCCACCCGAAAAGTTTCTAATTGATCTGCCTGCAGCGCAATAAAACCATCCAACGGTTTGATATTTGCTGGCTCTCGCACTTCTTCAACCAGGCTGGTAACAGGTTCAAGGCTGGCTTCCTGAGAATCCACCGGATTGATCATGTAGTGTTTGATGCTGTCGAATTCATTTTGTGTCAATTCACCTGTGAGTACAACAATTTTTGCAACCTTAACCAGAGCCCGTTCCCCGGACACGATCTGAATACACTGAATCGCAGAATCGCCGTGCTGGTCATATTGACCGGGCAAATAGGAAATCCCGAAGATTTTCTCGTCATCACTAATCTGAAGGGTTCCTTCAAATACCTGATCGACATTGGGTTCGGATAAAATGGTGCCGATAATTTGATTGAATAAACCATCTGCCACGCCTTCCACATCGTATCGGTATAGAATACGCATGGATTCAAGCTTCTGAATTTTTAAAATTCGTTGAAAGGTCTGTGTCAGCGATTTGGCTTCTACTTCAAACTTGTCTTTTTTTTCTACAAAAATTCGTTTTATCACAATTTTTCCACCTTTTTTAATGATAAACTTATTTTACTATTTCCGAACAATAATATCAATAGAATTTAAAACGTTCGGATTATTTTTTTATTTTCCGGATACTTTTAAGGTTTATCCGATTATTTTTTAAGTTTTTAACGAATAAGGTCTAATTTAAAGTATAATTGAATTGTATTTGGGTAATATAGTTTTATCCAACCATTAGATATTAAAACAGATAAAAAAAAAGATTCATGAGAGGTAAAATATGAAAATTTTCCATTTACATCATAGCGGCTTTTTAATTCAATTAGCGGATAAGACCCTGATCTTTGATTGCTTTACCCATATTCCAACCAGTCTCCTGCGCAAGGGGATTCCCCATTATTTCTTTGTGTCTCACGGTCATAGCGATCACTACACGGCCGATATTTTTTCAACCGACCGGATTTATCATCCTACCTATATACTAAGTGACGATATACCCAAGGCCTCCACTCACAAAACCCACGCTATCGGTCCCTACCAGCACATGTCATTGGGCGGCATGGATATTAAGACCTTTGGTTCCACTGATCAGGGACTCTCTTTTTATATTGCCACCAATTCCCATCGGATTTTCCACGCCGGGGATTTGAACTGGTGGGACTGGGACACCAACGAAAAACCAAACATAGATCCACTCCAAGAGGAAAAAGACTTTAAAGCCGAGCTGGAAAAAATGAAAAACCTGCCGATGGAATTCGCATTTATTCCGGTAGATCCTCGTCTGGGCGACTCCTTTTATAAAGCCGGTGAATATTTTATTGAAAACTTCCACCCCAAGGTCATGATTCCCATGCATTTCAGGGATGATTTTGCCATCATCAAACGTTTTAAAGATAAAATCGGAAATACTAAAACTATTATTCCTGAATTTAAAGAGCGCAACGTTAAGATCAAAAACACCTGGTCGCCAGAGGTCTGATAAAAAACACCAATCGAACCTATTGAAAGGGGTACAACCATGAATGACTTTTTTTCACTCAATGAACAAAGCCGTCAGCATCTGGACGGATTTTTTACAATTTGCATGGAATTTCTTTGCATTACTGATGAGCGCGGGAACATCATAAAGTCAAACCATGTTTGGGAAACCAAACTGGGTTACCTGACCCCTGAGCTGATCGGAAAAAATCTCATTGACCTGGTCCACCCCAACGATGTGGCAAGCCTGATTCTAGCTTTTAAAAAGCTCGCTACCGAAAATGAAAGTCTGGCTCTTTCCATCCGTTTGCATTCAAATGACGGTACCTATCGATTTGTAACCTGGCAATTTCAATGGGTTGATGGGTTAATTTACAGTTGTGCCAAAGATCTGACTGAAATCTATCATGCAAAAAAAGATGCCGATTCCACCAAATTTTTAAATAATCAACTAATTTCCATTTTATCCAATGAAATTTATGAACCACTAGAAAGCTTACTGTTGTTCTTGCAATTAATGACCAAAACCCAGTCCGGCTCGGATCAGAATATCTGTCTGGAAAATATCCGGCTTTCCGCTGATTTTCTGGAGAACCTGATCAACGGAATGCTGGCTGCCGACAAAAACAATCTAACCGGCCATGATGTTGTATCTTTTAATTTTCACAATACTGTTGAAGATGCGATTATCCCCTTGATCGTCAGCGCCAAACGCCATAACATTACCATCGATTTGTCTATACATCCAAAGATCCCGCCGACTGTCGTGGGTGATCCGCAGCGTCTTAAACAGATTATTTCCTTTTTAATCCTCAACGCCATCAAATGCCTGGAACGCGGTAAAATCAGTATCGAGGTGACTCCGGAAAATACCAACAAAGCCGTTTTTAAGATTTATTTTGCTGTCAAAACTTCTGGGATCGCACCGTTAAAAGACAGTACCGATGATCTTTTTTCGATCAATGATTCCAATCGCCGAGCTAATGAAAGCAACCTTAATTATGGTCTGGAATTGGTAAAGACACTGGTTGAAACCATGAATGGCAAGCTATCTGCCACCCATGATCATGAGCGCGGCTATGAATTTTCGTTTCATGTTCTACTACTAAGAGACGATACCCAGAATCGAAAAAACAACAGCAGTTCGCCTCAACGGGTATTACCCATGTACAATAAGAACATTCGGCTTAAATCAGAGGAGCTGCTGGCTATTGAGCAAATCAGAAATGATCAAACTAAAGCTCATAACACCGCCATTACTGAACGAAGACCAAGGATCTTAGTCGTTGATGATTCCCCGGCAAACACCCAGTTACTAGCTCAAGCTTTAGTCGAAAATTATGAAATTCTTGTTGCCAATAATGGGAATGACGCCCTAGGCCTTGCTCAACAGGTTCCGGTCCCGGACCTAATTCTGCTGGATCTGAACATGCCGGATATGAGCGGCTACGAGGTCTGTAAACAAATCCAACTGGAAGAAAGCACCATGGCGATACCGATTATCTTTCTGACCACCCTGAGTGACACGGAGAATGAAGCTTATGGCTTGCAATCCGGTGCGGTAGATTTTATTTCCAAGCCCTTTGACCTCACTAATGTAGAAAAAAAATAAAAAACCAGCTCGCTCTTAAACACTATCGGGAAATCCTCTGCATTACTGCCGACACCGACGCCTTAACTCAGATCCCTAATCGTCGCCGCTTCGATGAAATGCTGGCCATTGAAATTCGCAAAGCTAAGCGAAATAATACCCCGCTGTCAGTAATTAAAATTGATATCGACTATTTCAAACCTTACAATGACAGCTACGGGCATTTAGAAGGTGATGATTGTCTCCGGGAAGTTGCTAATGCACTTAATAAAACATTAAAACGTGCCGGTGATCTGCTTGCCCGCTGGGAAGGTGAAGAGTTTAGCTGTTTGCTCCCGGACACGAACCTCAAGGGAGCTGCCCATGTAGCTGAAAATATGAGAAAATCGGTATTGAATCTGCGAATTCCCCACCAGTCCTCGCCAGTGGAAAAAATTGTCACCCTATCGCTAGGTGTTGCCTCCGGGATCAGATCTGATGAAAATTCTCGCGAAGATGCCTATGAACGCCTTCTTGACCACGCCCAGGTGGCCCTGACAAAAGCAAAGGAAACCGGTCGAAACCGGGTTTTTGTTTACCGAAAATAGTTAAAAATAGTAAGCCCCTATTTCCTAAAATTGGATTAGGGGCTTCTTTTTTCAACAATTTACCATGCGGTCAGTTGACGTGTTTTTTATTCATGCCAGCCATATTTGCCCTTCATTTCAACGAAGCGTACCAGATCAACTGTTTGTTGGTAAACTTGCCCGTCATCGTCTTTAAAAACAAGCACCAATTCCTGTAATTCCGGCGGACCAACAGGTATGATCATTTTTCCTCCACGGGCCAACTGATCAATGAACTCATCTGGAATTCGCTCTGCAGCGGCGGTGACCATAATCCGATCAAAGGGCGCTTCTTCTTCCCACCCTTCGCTGCCATCCCCTATCTTATATACTATATTTGTATACCCAAGGGTTTCGAGTCGCTTTTGCGCCGTTTCCGACAATTCAGCGATTCGCTCAATCGTATAGACAGTTTTCGAGAATCTGGCCAATAGAGCTGTCTGATAGCCCGAACCAGTTCCAATCTCCAGCACTTGACTATCCATTTCCGGTTCCAGAATCCGGGTCATTTCCAGTACCAGAGAAGGCTGGGAAATAGTCTGTTCGAAACCAATTGATAGAGGTTTATCCAAATCCGCATATTCTTTCATCTCATTATCAATAAAATAGGATCGATCCAAATGGTGATAGAATTCGATCAAGATATTTTCATCCATCTTTATTTCTCACTTTCCAATCTTAAAATTATTGTTCTTTTTTATAATTCGAAGCAATTACTTTCAATAAGATAATCCCGTACGCCACGAAGAGAAGATTGACTGGTCGCCTGACTAATTCGAGGGTAAACGGTCAGGTGATCCATACGGTTTTCCACCTTTTTCAAATCAAATCCTGTTGGTAGTACCATAAATTTCCCAAATCCCGGTGTGATGGCCCTTTGGGGACACCCATAGATACAGCGCAAACAAATGACACAGTCCTTACCAAAGATATGCTTACCATCAATGATTTTGATATTATCCCGGGGACACAGTTCTTCACACCAGCCACAATCCACACACTTATCACTGATTTTCAGTTGCCGGCCAAAAAAACTTCCGCCTAATCTTTCAAGATACCCGAGTTTTGAGGCAATCCGATCAATTCCGTAAGGCTCTGTTCTGTGCCGCTTCCCTTCCATGATTTCGGCTACTACCTTATCAACAATCACCGGGGTAGCATGGAGTATCATGGCACTGAGACTTTCATCAAAACCAATCAAAAAATTAGAGGGCATCACCATCATTTTTTCAAAAACTACATCGTATCCTTTTTTCTCAAGATGACGAATCGTGGACATGCGACAAGCTGTATTTGGTGAGATTTCGCCGCCGCCGGAAACTGAAATCACCACTACCGGATGTCCCTGAGCCGGTTGGATTTTTTTAAGCCACTCCGCGATTGGTTTAGGAGCATTAAAAGCATACACTGGGAAAAGCAAAACCAGTAGATCCCCATATCCAACCGGCGCAACCGTACCTTTTAACTCAGTTCGTTGAACAGCTATCGATTTTTTCATAAACGAACGTTCAAATACATCAGCGACTCGAGCCGTGCCTCCAGTGCCCGTAAAATACACTAAATTTGCGCTTTTTATATTCATTTTTTCCTCACTATCTATTTTTCTTACCAAATATATCTTTAATCAATAGCCACAATTAGAGTAAACAAATTTATGCATCCTCATCTTGATGGATTTCATCGGTTTTACAACTCGATTAAATTCTTCCGGTAACGGATGTTTCTATAAACGGCATGTTTTACCTATAATTTTTACCCTACTTAGAAGTGAGTAAACACAATAAGTTTGAACTTAATTATTATTAAAAAGCTTTACATCCAGCCCTTATCAAGTATAAAATAATAGCAACAATAACACGCGTTCGACGAACCGGAAAGGAACCCCGAACATGAATAAATTTTGCGATCCAGATCAATACAGTGACGGTGACTTTAGAGCGGAAGTTTCAGAAAGAAGCACTAACGACCTGGACATCCTCACCCAGATTGCCAATCGCCGAAAATTTGATGAAATGTTCACCAATGCTATAAAAAAAGCCAAAACAACGGTGTGCTATTTGTCGATCCTGATGCTCAAGGTTGATTACTTCAACGATCAAAATAAAATCGATGAACAACTGGCCCGTGACGACTATCTGCGTCCTATTGCCCTGACCCTAAAAAACATTTTAAAGCGATCTGGAGATCTGGCTGCCCGTTGGGACGATGAAAAATTCGCCTGTATTCTTTCAGACACCGACCCAGCTGGTGCTGCAGACATGGCTGAGAAAATAAGAAAAAAAGTTGTGAACATGGCCATCCCCAACTCCCTAACTGCTGCAGTCATCACCGTTTCGATTGGTGTGGTGACGTCCATTCTCACGGATGAAACTTCCTATGATACGCTTTTGAAAAATGCGGATCACGCCTTATTAACTGCTATCGAAATGGGTGGAAATCAAATCTATATTTACAAAAGTTAGAAACCAGGTTATCAGCCTGGTTTTTTAATTTGGTTGTCATAAAATCCAACCCCGATTTTTTACTTCAACATTTAGCAATTTTAATAGGATTACTCAATCAAATCGACCGAACATGATAAATATTAGTTAACAAACGGTAGATATTTGCTGTGAAAAGAGCTATAATAAAACAGTGTGAAATTACTCATGATGCTAAAAGCATTTAGTTATTAAGTGGTCTCCCGGCTGAATAATTCTTAATTTAAATAGAAATTACTCAGTCGGGTATTCTGAAGGTTTATATTTGAAAGGGGTCATTATGAACAAAAATCAAGAACCACTGCTGGATCGGGAAATAGAACATGCTACCGATGCAGCACAGGCAACCGCTGTACATACAGCTGGATCTATTCAGACTAAAACTCAACGCAAGGGCCGGATATCCGTAAAATTGTTAACGTTTACTGTTTCTCTGATTGCACTGGCGGTGCTATCACTGGGGATTATTGCCGTTAATCTGGGCACAACTGCGTTGACCAACCAGGCAAATGCCGATGCCCAAAAGTATGCTACTCAAGGCGCTGCTCACGTTGGCGCCATTATTTCCGGAAACCTGTCCACCCTCAGTGAAGTGGCAAACCGGGCGCGAGTTGCCACCATGGACTGGCAAACCCAAGTCGCTACTATTACCGGTGATGTTGAACAGTTGGGCTACCAGGATATTGCGGTAATGAATCTTGCCGGTCATGCCAAATACATCAACGGCGGTGGTGAGTTTGAAGCCTCAGGTGAATTCTGGTATGAAGACGGTTTCGATAACAAGCTCTCCATTTCTGATGTGGTCATTAGTAAGGTCACCAAAGCACCTGTTGTCTTTGATGTGGCACCAATTAAAAACAATGGCCAGGTTGTTGGATTACTGATTGGTCGTCGGGAACCCACCTTCTTGAACAGTACTACCAATACCATGGGTGATGGTGAACGTCAATTCGGCTTTGTTGTCGATGCCAACGGAGCGATGGTAGCCCATCCAGATGCCCAGATGGTTCTGGATCAGGTAAATGTATTTGATGATATTGAAAAAGATGGCACCTGGAAAAGTTTTGGTTTAGCCTTGAAGGAACTGGGAACCCAAACAACCGGAATGCTGACATATACAGTAAACGGCGAAACGAAGATTGGATCATCGGCACCTATCCCAGGAACAAACTGGACCCTGATTGTTGCCCAATATCAGGATGACGTTCTGGTACCCATCATCAATCTGAGAAATCTCATCTTGTTAATCTCATTGGCGATTCTCTTAATTGGAGGCGTCGCTGCCTTTATAATGGCGCAAAAACTCGCCAAACCCATTATCAAACTTAAAGAGGTTGCAGATCAGGTTGCTGTGGGAAAGGTGGATATCGACATTGAAGTCACCACCAATGACGAAATAGGCGATTTAATGCAATCCTTCGAAACCATGATTCAAAACAACAAGGGCATGTCCGATGCTGCCCAACGGATGGCTAAGGGTGATTTTGAAGTTGAAATTATCCCCCGATCTGAAGATGATGTAATTTCCTATTCAATGACTGCCGTCCTGACTGAAATGAACAGAGTTCACGACGCCATCGTCAAAATCGGTAGCGCTGCTTTAGAAGGTCAGCTCAATTACCGTGGTAATACCAATGAGTACACTGGAGCCTACAAAGATATGATTATTTCCTTAAATAATGTCATCAATACCTTTGTTAAGCCACTCAAAGTAGCCAATAAAGCCATTGAACGCATTGGCAACGGGGTGATTCCACCAAAAATCACAACTGAGTATAAGGGTGATTTCAACGATCTTAAAAATCATATCAATGCCTGTATTGACGGACTGGGAGCCTTAACTGAAACCGGCGAAGTCCTCCACCGACTCTATGTCAATGACTTTTCAGCAAAAATGGAGGGTAACTATTTAGGCGTCTTCGGAGATCTGGCGACCTCTGTCAATGAAATTCAATGGAAACTCAACTATATTCACTCTATTGTCAATAATGTTTCCAATGGTAATATGCATGACTATGACGAACTGGTTAGAATCGGAAAGCGCAGTGACGAAGATGAATTTATTCCCAGTCTGATTCAAATGATTGAGAATATCCACTCCCTGGTCAGTGAAGCCGATGAAATGGCGCATCTGGCAGTTGAAGGTGATCTGGATCATCGCGGCGATCCATTCAAATTCAAGGGTGAATATGCCAAGGTTATTTCAGGCTTCAATCAGACACTGGATGCGATCATCGAACCAATCCAAGCTACATCAGTAGCTCTCGATGAACTGTCAAAAGGTAATCTGAACTTTACCATGGCCGGGGATTATAAAGGACAGCATGGCAAAATTAAAGAAGACATGAACCGCACCATCAGCTTCCTGAAAAATTATGTGGCTGACATTACATCATTGCTCCAACTTATTGGCGAGGGTGACCTCACACAGGAAATCAAAGCCTATTATCATGGCGATTATAATGCTGCCAAGCTTGTGATAAATAATATCACCACCAGTTTAAGCGAGGTGTTAAAAGAAATCGATGCTGCAGCCGGACAGGTTGAAGCCGGTGCCATCCAAATCTCCGACGGCGGCCAGGCCTTGTCTCAAGGTACCACCGAACAAGCCAGTGCCATCCAGGAACTCACCGCTTCCATTGAAGAGGTGGCTGCTGAAACCAAACGAAACGCCAAAAATGCCAACGAAGCCAACGAACGGGCCATTGAGGTTCGTACCAACGCCGAAGTGGGCAATTCGCAAATGGCTAAAATGGTAACGGCTATGGTCGAAATCAACGAAGCATCCAATAATATATCCAAGATTATCAAGGTGATTGACGACATCGCCTTCCAGACAAATATTCTGGCCCTTAATGCCGCCGTCGAGGCTGCCCGAGCCGGACAGCATGGTAAAGGTTTTGCCGTTGTTGCTGAAGAAGTACGAACCCTGGCAGCCCGTAGTGCTGAAGCCGCCAAGGAAACTACCGGCCTCATCGAAGGCTCTATTGATAAGGTTGCGGTTGGCACCAAGATTGCCGATGAAACCGCTGAAAGTCTGCTTGAGATTCTGAATGAAATTGAAAAGGTTACTGGACTGGTGGGCAACATTGCCCGAGCCTCCAATGATCAAGCCTCAGAAATTGCTCAAATTACCAAGGGCATCGAGCAGGTTTCAAATGTAGTTCAAACGAACTCAGCCACTGCCGAAGAAAGTGCCGCATCCAGCGAAGAACTATCCAGCCAGGCCGAAATGCTTAAACATATGATCAGTACCTTCAAACTAAAAAGCGCAAAACAGGTCAATACTGAAACGACTTCCCATAAAGGCACCATTTTACTCAATGAATTAGCGACTCAACCGCTAGTTGCCACCATGGACTGGCAAAAGCAGGTCGAAGCTCTTACTGGTGATGTTGAACGGCTAGGCTACCAGGACTTCGCAATAATGAACCTTGCCGGTCATGCCAAGTACATCAAAGGTGGCGGTGAATTTGATGCCTGGGGCGAATTCTGGTACGAAAACGGCTTTAAAGGAGAACCATCCATTTCTGAAGTAACCATCAGTAAAGTCACAAATGAACCTGTTGTATTTGATGTGGCTCCCATTAAAAACAATGGTCAGGTTGTCGGTCTGCTGGTCGGTCGACGTGCCCCTACCTTATAGCAAACTGCCAGATGAAAACACGGATTTATGCATCACCCTTCCTGAAGACAATAATTGTCTTCAGGATTTTTTTATGCCAATTAAGATCACTTCAACAAATAGTTTGTTTTCATTGCTAATTCACCATGATTTATATGCTTGTCATCTGACACACAACTCAAAGTTATCAACTTCTTTAGCAAATGATAACTTTAAGTATAAAAATATTAATATAATATATACAATTCATAAGAATATTATAGATTTTCATAAAATTTTTGTTTCTTTTTTAAACGTTATCACTTATAATTTAATCTAGACAAAAATAATTATATTAATTTAAAATATGATTATGTATTCATTTTGCAAGGTGGTGTTTAACAAAATAATTCTATCTGAATGGTCCTACCCAGGTTTGAACCGATTAATTCCAATTCATTTGGAACTTTTTTTGTTTTATCACCTGTGAGTAAGGACTCCGTCCGCAATTTGTGTGCCCCCAGATTAAAAACCGGAGGAAGATAACTTGAATTGGTTTAGAAATTTAAAAATTAAAACGAAACTGCTGACATCTTTCATTCTTATTGCGCTATTAGTCGGTGTTGTTGGTTTCATCGGAATCTTAAACACCTGGTCACTCCAGGAATCCGATCAGGAGCTTTATGAAAGCATGACGGTGCCGATTTCCCAAATGGGTCAAATATCCACCACCTTTCAAATGATGCGTGTGAACCTGCGGGATATGATTCTGGCAAACGATCCCGATCTTATTCAAACAATCAAGAAAAATATTGCTGAAGAGCAACTGAAGATCGACGAATTAGCCGGAGAATACGAAAAAACAATTCAGTCTGATGAAATGCGAAAAGCCTTTGAAACATTTTCATCAGCCCGGATCGAGTATAATAAACATCTCGAAGCAGTGATGAATCAGGCAACTCAAAATCAGGATACTGAAGCCTTTAACCTGATGAGCTCTGATGGAGCGGCCGGTAAAGCTACAGCTGCGATGCAATCAGCCATCGACAATCTGTCGGCCTTGAAACTTGCCGATGGATTGGCAAAATCCGAAAGTAATATTGCCCAGGCGGCTGGTGCAACTACTACCATGACAATCATGATGGTGATCAGCATGATTTTGGCCGTTGCACTTGGCTTATTGCTGACTTCGCTGATCTGCGGACCGCTTCGCAAAGCCAGTCATATGATTCAGGAGATGAGTAAGGGACATTTAAGCAATCGCCTCAATATGGATACTAAGGACGAAGTGGGAGAAATGGCAATCGCCATGGATCATATGGCCGATGCTCTTCAGTTTATGGTCATCGGCACGATAAATCGCATCTCTGACGGGGATGTTTCCATGAACGTGGAAATCGCTGATTCGCAAGATGAAATCGCGCCAGCTCTAAAGAAAACCATCGAAACCATCCGATCTCTGATTACCGAAGCCAACGCGCTATCTCAGGCCGCTGTGGAAGGCCGACTGGATACCCGGGGACATGCTGATGCATTCAACGGTGGCTTCCGAGAGATCGTTGCTGGTGTTAACAGCACCCTGGATGCAGTTGTCGGACCCCTTAACGTCGCTGCTGAATATATTGAGCGCATCGGCAAAGGTGAAATTCCACCCAAAATAACTGATGAATATTATGGCGACTTCCGGGAAATTAAAAACAACCTCAATGCCTGTCTGGATGGATTAAGTGCCTTGTCGGTAGCCGATCATACCCTTAAATTAATGAATAAGAACGATTTAACCCAACCCATAGAAGGAGAATTCGATGGTATCTTCGGAGAAATTTCCAAGTCCATCAACGGCGTTCACGCTCAGCTCGGTCGGATTGTCGATATTTCCACCAATATCCGCAATGGTGATTTAAGTGACCTGGACTTCCTCCGCAGCATTGGCAAACGCAGTGAAAATGACCATTTGGTCCCAGCCCTTCTGGGTATGACCGAAACCATTCTCATGCTGGTTGAAGAAACCAGAACCATGGCTCAAATTGCCATCGACGGCGATTTGAACAACCGTGGCGATATCTCAAAATTCCAGGGCGAATACGCAACCGTCATTGAAGGGTTCAACCAGACCCTTGATGCTGTTATTGATCCTATTAAAGCTGCTTCAGCGACGCTGAACGAACTTGCCGAAGGTAACCTCAATATTACGATGGACGGCGATTTTAAAGGTCAACATGGGAAAATTAAGCATGACATGAATCAGACAATTGAGTTCTTGAGAGCTTATGTGGAAGAAATAACCCATACGCTTGAAGAAATGGGCCGCGGAAATTTTGATTTAGAGATTACCAACCTCTATTGCGGGGATTTCCTGGCTATTAAAATAGCCTTAAATGATATTGCCACTAGTTTAAGTACCACCCTATCTGACATCAATGTTGCCGCCAGCCAGGTGGAAATCGGTGCCCAGCAGATCTCCGACGGCGGTCAGGCCTTGTCGCAGGGTACCACCGAACAAGCCAGCTCGATTCAGGAACTAACAGCTTCCATTGAAGAGGTCGCTTCGGAAACCAAACGAAACGCAAAAAATGCCAACGAAGCCAACGAACTAGCCATCAACGTTCGCACCAACGCTGAAGTCGGCAATACCCAGATGGTTAAAATGGTTGCCGCCATGAGTGAAATCAATGATTCGTCAAACAATATTTCTAAAATCATCAAAGTTATCGACGACATTGCTTTCCAGACCAATATTCTGGCCCTCAATGCCGCTGTTGAAGCGGCTAGAGCCGGACAACACGGAAAGGGCTTTGCCGTCGTTGCTGAAGAAGTCCGAACCCTGGCGGCCCGGAGTGCTGAAGCTGCCAAGGAAACCACCGGTCTGATTGAAGGTTCCATCGATAAGGTGGAAGTCGGGACTCGGATTGCCGATGAAACCGCTATTAGCCTGGCAGAGATTCTTAAACAGATTGAAAAAGTCACCGATTTGGTCGGCCGTATTGCCAGGGCTTCAAATGACCAGGCATCAGAAATCGCCCAGATCAATCAGGGCATTGAAGCGGTTTCGCAGGTAGTTCAAACCAATTCCGCCACTGCTGAACAAAGCGCCGCAGCCAGTGAAGAACTGTCAGGACAAGCAGAAATGCTAAAACAAATGGTCGAAGCGTTTAAACTAAAAAATTCAAAATCATCCCATTCAGGCAAAGCGCCGGTCGCCACCAAAAAAGAAAACGTCGTTGAACAAGTAATTTACGATCAGCCAGAAATCATTCTCGACGATCAGGAGCTTGATAAATACTAAAATATTCCACAACTATGTTACTTTTAAAATGGAACTAAAAAAATCCTGTTTGAATTCTCAGATTCAGACAGGATTTTTATTTTACATGTTTATGCAAAATTGCTGCAGTTATATCTCCAGAAACTCCCGCCATTTTGGCAGATCCCGTTTCCCCTGAGCATAGCCCATTTCGTAACTATTGGAGAGCTTTTCAAAATCAATTTCCCGATTTGACACCGGCATGATCTCCGGATATACCAGGAAGGCTTTCCCTTCCCGCTCCAGAGTTTCCAGTTCATCAAGGGTCTGATTATAAACTTGATGTCGTATGATCATGGCCTTAACCATCAGGGGATATTTTCGGTACCAGGCCCTGATCGTCCGTTTGAACTTCATCGGTGGTTTTCGATATCCCTTTTCCCGGGTCAGTACTACAAAAAACTTCTGATAGCCATCTTTTTGGGCAATATCAAGAGCTATACCGCCCCCCAAGCCGCCATCAACGTAGGTATGATTCTGATATTCGGTAGGCGGCATAAAAATTGGGAGCGAAGAGGAGGAACGGACAATTTTCATCAGGTCTTGCATCTCATAAATATCCTCTTTTTTATAATAAACAACCTGACCTGAGTCCCTGTCAAAAACACCAATTCGCAAACTTGCCGGATTTGACATAAAGATCTCAAACTTAAGCGGCAGTGGACCTTCCGGATGTGAGGTCTGTTCATAAATATATTCTGACCGAAAGAAGCCTTCCCCTTTAATAAATGATTTCCATCCGCCAAACTTCGGATCCTTGACCAGATCGACAAAGGATTTCCGAGCCCGTTCCCGATCTCGTGACAGATAGTTGACACAGTGGCTGGAACCTGCCGATATTCCTGCCACGTAGTTGAAATATAGTTCATTATCCAGCAGATTATTTAAGAAACCAGCAGTATAGCTGCCACGCATGCCACCTCCTTCAAAAATCAGTGCCGTGTCATGAATATTATTTTTTATTTCCATTGTTTTCTCCCTGCACCAGCAATTTTGCAAAATCTTCATATCGGGTTCTTGCCTTTTTCTGGGCTTTTATCCTCGCTTTATTGATGTCCTGATAGAAAGTGATGAGGATTTCAACAATACTTGCATCAATTTTGTCGTCAGCTGCCATGTTTTTTAAAATCCTGATAACCTCATCCTTCTGCATCCCCTTGCGGTAGGGTCTGTTTTCGGTCACGGCTGTAAAAATATCAGCAACAGCCATAATCCGGGCCCCCAATGAAAGATCTTTCTCTGTTAATTTAAACGGATAACCGGTTCCATCCAATCGTTCATGATGCATTGACGCGTATTCATTGATTTCCTCTAATCCGTGTACCTGATGCAGTAATACATAGGTGTGATAAGTATGCTCCTTCATCACGGCAAATTCCTCTCGGGTCAGCGATGCCGGTTTTTCGAGTATTTCAGAGGGGACCGACAGTTTGCCGATATCATGAATATAGCCGGCAGCCTGAATTTTTTTACAGGTTAGTTCGTCGCAATTCAAATGCTGGGCCAGCCGTTTGGCCACAGCTGATACCCCTTCGCTGTGAACCGCTGTAAAATTGCTCCTGAAGTCAATGACCCGGGCATAAAGTTTGGTAATTCCAATTAATTCGTCGATATTCAGACATTGATCTTTAAAGTTAATTTTCTTATAATAACGGCGCCCATTGAAAATTGATTCGAGGTCGTACCAGAAATATTCTTTATCTTTTATCATTTCAAAGGCTCTAATAAAATTAGGATCGAATTTGCGACCGGATGCGGATACAATTTTCTCATAAATCCGATCTTTTTGATTAATTATTTTTTCACTTCTTGAAATCAGTGTCGCAATCCGGTCAGCCAGGTGAATAAGATGACTCTCCGGCATGACCGTTTCTCCCTCAAAGCTAAGCCCCTTACCATCATTCCAGTCGACATGATGAAATTTGATAATCTTCGCAATTTCTGAAAATTCCCGATAGTCCTTCAAAAGCAGCCATCCAATTCGGGCATGTTGATGGGGATTTATTGCTTCAAATCTCAATACATTAATCCGCTCCTGCATGCTTAAGCCACCAATATCATGAAGGACCGCAGCGACAGAGACTAAATTGAGTTTCTTTTCATCAAAGTTCAACGCTTCTCCCAGGTTAAAAGTGATGTAAGCGACGAGCCGTTGATGGTGATTCAGTTCCGGACTTACCATGTCAGAGGCTCTTGATAATTGAAGGGTTAACTCTAATAAAGAAACCATATTATTTCCTTTCCGATAAAAATTAAATTGCACATAATATTTTGATATGATAACATATTTTTCTGATAAATGTAATCCTAATCCCATCTAATTTTGATAAAACCATTGGCGTACACTCTAGTGTTCACAAAATATTTCAAACTGTTCTAGCAATCCAATCAGTAAAAACATATAATATCCATAGAGATTAAGATTAAGTCTAACATTATAAGGAGAATTACAATGATCATTGATTTAAGAAGCGATACCGTTACCCAGCCAACGCAATCGATGCGGGATGCCATGGCCAATGCGACCGTCGGAGACGATGTCTATGGGGATGACCCCACTGTCAACCAGCTAGAAGAAATGGCTGCCGAATTGCTGGGTAAGGAAGCTGCACTGTTTGTACCCTCCGGCACATTTGGAAATCAGCTGGCAATTATGACTCACACCCTAAGAGGAAACGAGGTGTTAGTCGGTAATGCCTGCCATATCCTGATGCATGAGGTGGGTGCTGCCGCGGTTCTTTCAGGCGTTCAGATCAGAACCTTCCCCGTTCTGGATGATGGCATTGATGTTGAAAAACTGGAGCTAATGCTCCGGGGCGATGACATCCACTTCCCGGAAACTGGCCTGATCTGTATGGAAAATGCCCAGTCTTCCGGAAAAACCGTTCCACTCGCTAATATGCAAACAGTGTATACACTGGCGCAATCCCGAAACATCCCGGTTCATATTGACGGTGCCAGAATTTTCAATGCCGCCCTTGCCCTGGGTGTCGAAGCCAAAGAAATAGCCGCCCAGGGCGATTCGGTAAACGTCTGCCTTTCCAAGGGACTGTGTGCGCCGGTGGGATCGCTGCTACTGGGAACCGAAATTTTTATAAAAAAAGCCCGCAAAAATAGAAAGCTGATGGGCGGTGGACTTCGTCAAGCTGGCATCCTGGCCGCCGCCGGCATCATCAGCTTGACTGAAATGGTCTCCCGTCTGCAAGAAGATCATCAGAATGCCCGCTACCTGGCCAACCGGCTGGAAGAAATCGACTCCTGTTCGGTCCTGCGGAATCGTTTGGACATTAACATGGTCTTTTTTACCCTGCCGGAATCGGTAATTACCGAATCCGCTCTGGTGGCCGGTCTATTGGAAAAAAATATAAAAATCAGTGGAAAAGAAGACGGTGAGTATCGCTTTGTTACTAATAACGGCGTCAGCTCCGATGACATCGACTGGGTCATTGAAAGCATGAAGACCCTTGTTTCCCGTTATTCCTGATATTTACCCCTTATTTTCATGAACAGACGCATCAAAATCCTTTTATAGTTGGGCTTGACGTGGTATACTAAACTCACTACAAATGGAGGATTCTTTATGACAACCACTTTCTACGGTAACCAAGGTGTTGTGAACAGCATCATACTTGATATGGAAACCGATTTCGAAAAACAATTGAGATTTTTAAACACAATTAAATTCACCGATGACTTCAAGCCTGAATGGCTGCCTGATATTGTCAAAATCAGCTTTATCATTGAACCGTCCCTGGGGCAGTTCGGCAAACCGAATCTGGTCATCATCGCCGAAGAAAAGAGCCTCCAGCGGCATGTGATTTTTGTGGAATCAAAAATTTCAGCCTATGATGACGCCTCGGAAAAACTAAATATAAAACTTTTTCCCAATAAATACAAAGATGTCGGGGATAAACTAAATATCCGCTTGGCTTTGATGTACCGTTTGGCCAAGGCCTATCACTATCAGAAAGACGGCGGATTTATTGAAGATGTTGACGAAGCGTACAAGCTCTATCACGACGTGCCCAAGGTACTAAAAAAACCTGTCATGATCAAACTTTGTATTGATAAATTCGGATACAATCCGGATTTTTTATTTGTCGCCATGACCAATGATCCTGTTGATATCCAACCATATAAAAATGCCAACTTCCTCCCCCCCATTGGTGTCAGTGGCTGGCGGGCTGAAAAACAGTCCTTTGGTTTAATATCTTTTGCCATGCTTGAAGAACAGAACCTGGTTGATCCCCAACAGGGATATTATGCTTCGTCAAAAGAGAACGTTCTACATCTGCCGGCGGAAACCGGTTCCAGTAATAACGACCCAACTATTCGGACTATTGTGCTGGATCAATGGCACCCTGATTTAAAACTAAATCTCGAGGAGTTTTTAGTTTCTTTAGGAGATCGCCTCACCACCAGTAAGGTTATAACCTTTAATGGTTCCTACAGCATAAAAGCCGAAGACGGCCGAACGCTGGTGAAGCTCTTTGCGGATAAGGAGAAAATGTACATAACTCTGAGAAACGACAATATTCCGGTGGCTTTTAAAGACAAACCCCGGATTAAAATAGGCGTCGGTCTCAACGCCAAGTCCTTTGTTTTGATTTATTCCGGTACCGACGATCTCACCGGGGATCATTACAATAAACTGGCCATGCAACTCGTCGAGATCATTGTGGATTTTGTTGAACAATAATTAGCCAACGCTAGTCGGTATTGCTCTCTGATCATTAAATAAAAGCAGTTGTTTGTGTTTTCGTCCAAAAGGCGGTACAGACAATTGTTTTTTTCTATTGATTGAACTATTTTTACCACGTTAATCATTTCAAAAGCATTGCCCTGGCCTCCAATCATCAGGCATCAGAAATCACTCAGATTACCATGGGTCTGGATCGGGATAAATATATATTTTTTTAGCCACCTTTGAACAATGCGTGTTATAATTAAAAAAAATTTAATTATCGATTGGAATCACTGCCCATGGAAGAATTTTTTGCCACTAACAGCCAACAACAAATTCTCAACCGAATTTTTTCCCTGGATCTTGGACTTTTATGCATTCTTAATATTGATGGATGGTTTGAAAAGGTCAATAGTGCCTGGGAAAAAAACTTCGGCTATACTGCTGAGGAACTGACACAGACAAATATCATCGATTACGCACATCCTGACGACCGGGATGCCACTACCTTCGTTTTTTCAGAGCTGCTACGCTCCAACCACCGCCTCTCCTTTTCTAATCGTTTCCGTTCTAAAGACGGCAGCTACCGATACATTGACTGGGAATTTAACCGCCACGACAATTATGCTTATGTAGCCGGATCTGACATCACCCACACAAAGGTCTCAGCCGCAGGACTTAAAGCAGCTCGAAAACACCTTGATAAAGACCTGCTCCAAAACGAACTCGAAGAGCTCTGCCCTAAACGACAGAAAATCCTGGTGGTTGACGACTCTCCTCTCAACACCAAAATAATGGAAAACGCTCTGATTGAGGACTATGAGGTTCTGATTTCCCACAGTGGCAAAGAAGCGCTGTCTATTTGTAACTCCAACGATCCCCCAGATCTTATCCTTTTGGATATTATCATGCCTGAAATCGACGGCTATGAGATTTGCAAACGGCTTAACCGGGGAACAAAAACTAAAGACATTCCGGTGATCTTTCTCACCTCCCTCACAGAATCCAGGGATATTGAGTTTGGTTTAACGTTGGGCGCTATCGATTATATTACTAAACCCTTCAGTATCCCGATTATCAAGGCCAAGATCAAGAATCATCTGGCTTTAAAATATTATCAGGACACTTTAAAAATTAATACTGACGTTGATCAGTTGACCCAGATCGCCAATCGCCGACGGTTTGACGATACCATGACACTGGAAATAAAAAAGGCCAAAAGAACCGGAACTATTTTATCCGTTCTTTTACTTGATATTGATCATTTTAAATTTTACAATGATACCTATGGCCATCTGGAGGGAGATACCTGTCTAAAGAAAGTTGCTACGGCCTTGTCAACTTCCCTTAAGCGGCCCAAGGATCTGGCCGCGCGCTGGGGCGGCGAAGAGTTCGCCTGTCTCCTCCCCAACACCAATATCAGAGGGGCTCAGAACGTCGCCGAAGCCCTGCGAGAAGCGATTCAGAATTTAAGTATTCCGCACAAATCCTCTCCCGTCAATGATGTGATTACTGTCTCAGTTGGGGTTGTTTCTTCCAATCCGATGGATGAGAACTCTTTTGACAACCTGTTACGACAAGCCGACGAAGCCCTTTACCAGGCTAAAGAAACCGGCCGAAACCGTATCGCCGTTTGGCATCAGGATATTGAAGCCATGGGTCCCAATTTATAAAGGCTAACCGCAGCTGCGCCAGGTTGCGGTAATTTTTTTGCACAAAAATACCGACATCAGTCCGTAGTGAAGCACGTTAGCTATCAATGGACCAAAGTCGGTATAATTTATTTAAACAGGTCTGATCAATCCTGAGCTTTCAGGACTTTAATATAATCAATCATATATTCTGGCAGATCCGGGGGCCGACGGCTTGAGACGATGTGGCCGTCGATAATGGACGGGGTATCATGCCAGATGGCCCCAGCGTTGGTCATGTCATCTTTGATACCAGGAGTGCTGGTGACGTTTTTACCTTTGAGGATGCCAGCGGAAATCAGGACCCAACCGGCATGGCAGATTTCACCAATGACCCGTTTTCGCCCATCGAGGTTGCGAATCATCTCCAGCACCACCGGAAAACGGCGGATCGCATCGGGTGCCCAGCCGCCGGGAACCAGAATCCCGTCATAATCATCAGGATTGATGTCAGTATAGGCCAGGTCGGAGACACAGGGCACACCGTATTTACCGATGTACTTTTTGCCGGCTTCCTCCCCTACAACATGAACGGTAACCCCTTCTTCCCGTAGGCGCAGCACCGGGTACCATAATTCAAGATCTTCAAAATCATTACTGATTAACGCGATAATCTTTTTGTTTTTCATCTTGTTTTCCTCCTGTTTTTGTTTTATTTTTTAGGCATTTCCTCTGGAACCGGGTTTAACCAGGGCAACTTGACCGGCTTTGCAGACGGGACAGTCGTCGGGGTCCCAGGCGGTAATTTCCAGTTTGATGGATGAATAGATGGGCATGTTGATTTCAACTCCGGCCGCACGGCGGTCGGCGATGCAGGCCACGCCGAGGACGACGGCGCCCAGCTCTTCCAGCACTTTTTTTGTTTCGATGGTAGATTTTCCGGTGGTAACGACATCTTCGGTGATGATGACCCGTTCGCCGGGTTTGATTTCAAAGCCGCGGCGCAGCTCCATCAGACCATCTTTACGTTCGGTAAAAATAGATTCTTTGCCCAATTGTCGGCCGATTTCGTAGGAGACGATGACCCCGCCCATGGCTGGGCCCACTACCTTGTCAATTTCCAGCGCTTTAAGCTGCTCGACAACCGGTGCCAGAACCTTAGCGGCAGCATCCGGAAAGCGCAGGACCTTAGCGCATTGAACATACTGGTCGCTGTGTTTTCCTGATGATAGTAAAAAATGGCCTTCCAAAAAAGCATCGGTTTCTTTTAATATTTCTAATACTTCCTGACTCATATTATTCCTCATTTCTATATTTTAAATTAAACAATTCCCCGGACTTCGCCAATATTGGCCAGTCCTTCGTGAATACAATAGGCTTCTAGCCCATCAATGATCTCAAGGGGCGCCATCGGGTTGTTGAAGTTGATGGTTCCGATTTGAATACAGGTTGCCCCGGCCATAATAAATTCCAGGGCATCTTTCCAGTCGCTGATGCCACCCATGGCCATCACCGGTATTTTCACCGCCTGACAAACCTGATGGGTCATCCGCAGGGCAATGGGTTTCACCGCAGGGCCCGAAAGACCGGCATAGAGGTTGTCAAAGACAACTGCTTTTTTCTTGTAATCAATAGCCATTCCCTGTAGCGTATTGATCAGCGAAATACCCTGGGCACCGGCGGCTTCACAGGCCCGGGCAATATCGGCCACCGCTTCACCGTTGGGCGACAATTTGACCATAATCGGATGACGGGAGATCTCCACCACTTTTCTGGTAATCTCGCCAGCGGTTTCGGCCTTAATGCCGTAGGCCATGCCCCCCGCTTTGACATTGGGACAGGATATATTGAGCTCAATCAGCTGGGCATCAATGGCGTTGAGTTTTTCAATGGCGGTGAGATAAGATTCTTCATCTTTGCCGCCGACGTTAACAATCGTTACCGTATCGATTGTTTTCAGATGGGGCCATTCATTTTCAATAAACGCATCGATTCCGGGGTTTTCCAGACCGATGCTGTTCATCAGCCCGGCTGGGGTTTCCCAGAGGCGCATGCCGGTATTTCCCGATTTGGGCTCTAAGGTCAGTCCCTTAGAGCAAAGGCCACCCAGTTTAGCCAGATCATAGAAGGCTTCATACTCCCGACCAAACCCGAAGGTTCCCGAAGCCGGAATCACCGGGTTTTTAAAGAGGATGTCATTAAATTTTGTTTCCAGATAATTAGACATTAAAGACCTCCTCGCGGCCAAACACCGGGCCGTCCTTACAGACTTTTCTATTGCCGGAGCGGGTTTCGCAGGTGCAACCCAGACAGGCACCGATCCCGCAGGCCATATGGGCTTCCAGCGAAACGTACACGGTATTCTCAATCGGCACGGCTTTAGCCACCGCGGTCATCATAATCTCCGGCCCGCAGGTTACCACGGTTTCACCGGGTATAACCGAAAGTTTATCGGTGATAATGCCCCCGACATCAAGAACCACCTCATCGGCCAGCGCTGCAAAGGCGTCAACCCCGTAGGCGAGATCCCGGAAGCCCAGATAGACCCGGCACTTCCCGGCGGGGTTTTGGGCCCGATAGTGTCTTACCAGATAATACAGGGGCGCTGTCCCGATGCCGCCGCCAACTACGCAGAGGTCGCCGGAGATTTCCGGAAAGCCATTGCCGTAGGGACCCTGGATGGTCACCTCATCGTCAGACTGCAGTTGCGCTAAGATTTCAGTTCCTTTTCCTACCACCTGGTATAAAAAGGTGAGCTGACCGGGTTCGTAATTATGAACGCTGATCGGACGGGACAGCAGCGGGTCCTTGTCCCAGGCGCGTAGCATAAAAAATTGACCCGGCTTTACTGCACCGGTAAATGCCACGATCATTTTATAAATTCCCGCTGACACAAGGGTATTACTTAGGATTACAGCCATTTAAGAATATCCTCCTGCATTGCCAGGGTGGCGTTTCGGATATGCTCTGCAAAGCCCTCATCTTCGCAGCCAGCCTTTTGATGACCGGTGATCAGTCCCCGGGATGAGTTAACTACCGCACAACGGGATTTTTTGAGAATATTGGCAATGTCCTCGCCGGTTCCGCCCTGAGCGCCGTAGCCTGGTACTAAAAAGAAGGTATGGGGACAACGAGCCCGAATCGCTTCGAATTCTTCCGGACGGGTCAGTCCGACCACCGAGCCGATGGCCGAAAAGCCGCTTTCGCCGCGGAAAGCACTTCCCCAGGCTTCAATTTTATCCCCCATGATTTCGTAGATGGTGTCATCGCCTACCTTAAGATTCTGGAGATCCACCGCAGACGGGTTGGATGTTCGTTGCAGAATAAAGATGCCCTTATCATTCTCTTTAATATATTTATAATAGGGCGATACCGCATCTTCGCCCATATAAGCGTTAACGGTCATAATATCGACTTCGAAATCACCCGTGAAGTGACCTTTGGCATACTGATCGCCGGTGGACGAAATATCGCCCCGCTTCACATCGCCAATAACGACAATGCCTTTGCTTCGGGCATATTTAACCGTTTCGCTATAGGCCTTCATGCCGTCCAGTCCCAGTGACTCGTAACAGGCAATCTGAACCTTATAGGCAGCCGCCAGATCCTCGGTGGCATCGATAATTCTTTTATTGAATTCGGTTATTTTCTCACCATCGGACCAGTCCTTGTTCAACAGGTATTTTGGTAAAAATTTCAAGGTTGTATCCAGACCTACACAAATCGGTCCTTTTTTTACAGCTTCATTATAGAGCCGGTCCATTATCATCATATTTAATTTCTCCCTTCACCATGGTCATCATTACTTTTCCTTTTAGGGTCTCGCCGCCAAAGGGATTGTTTTTACTTTTTGAGACGAATTCTTTGGGATTGATTTTCCCTTCCCAGTTCAGATCCACCAGAACCAGATCCGCCGGATATCGTTCTTTAATCAACCCGGCTTTAAGGCCCAGGCGTTTGGCCGGGGCATTGCTGAGCATCTCGCTGAGCTTCTCCAGGCTGATGTCGTTCTGTTCAAAGACCGTGTAATACATAGCAAAGGCCATTTCGAAGTTATTGATTCCCGGGGCGCCTTTTAACTTATCTTCTTCCGAGTGGGGGGCATGATCCGTGCCGCACATATCAATGACACCGGCTTTGATCCCATCAACTAAAGCCCGGCGATCGGGATAAGTCCGAAACGGCGGGTTGACCTTGTAGTCCATCGCCGAGGCAAAGATGTGATGGGGAGTTACTTCACAGGTGATATCGAGGCCCTTTGCCTTAGCTTCCGCAATCAGCTCCAGGGTATCTTTTTTGCTGATATGGCAGACATGCAGATGACCGCCATTTTCTTCCAGCAGTTCGACATCCCGTTCGACCAGTTCGGTTTCCGGCTGGCAATGGGTTAATAGAATGAAATCATGTTCAGTTGAAGACTTAAGCCCCGCCACCATGATGTCCGGATTCACAATTGAAACCCCGTCATTGGAAAAGACATTGGTCAGTGGCCGCAAAGATTCGATATCGACCAGATCAGAGTCATTAAACTCTTTTGTCAGTGCCGCCACCTGAATCAGGTTACAAAGCTGCAGCGCTTCGGCTTTATCCAGATTGGCTTGCACCAGTGCCGCTTCATCCATGAAGGGATTCGTATTGGCCATCGCCACCAATGTCGTAAAGCCGCCTTTTAACGCCGCCTGCATCCCGGTTTCGATGGTTTCTTTATATTCAAAGCCCGGATCGCGCAAATGGCAGTGCATATCAATAAACCCCGGCATCAGCAGATAACCCCGGCCGTCGATTTCCTGATCATATTCAGACTTGACGTTTCCTTTTTCTTTATACACTTTTTTTATTTTTCCGTCTTCAATCAATACCTTGCCAAACCGTCTTCCGTCGGCATCAACCATTTCAACGTTCTTGATTAAGGTTTTCATCTTTCCTCCTTCGTTATTCTTCGTCAATAAAAGTGGTGTAGGCGTCGCAGTACTCACAGCGGTATTGTTTTTTCTCTTCGTTTACCAGAAAGAATTTAATTTCCTTCACGTCCTCGTACTGAGTAATGCAACGGGGATTTTTGCAGGTCATAATGCCATTGACAACCTTTGGCAAGGTTAAACTTACTTTTTTGTACAATTCGCCATTCTTGACAAAGTTGATGGTAACATTAGGATCGATCAGACCCAGAACCGTCATATCAATTTGCATATCGGTTTCGATTTTAATGAGATCCTTTTGCTTCATTTTCTTGCTGGGAATGTTCTTAAGCAGAACCACCACATCGTCAATGTCATTGAGATGGAGTTCTTTGTAAATCTCAAAACCGTGTCCCGCTTCAATGTGATCGATGATGATGCCTTTTTTCAGTTTCGATACGTTTATCATTTTCTATCCTCCACGCCCAAAAGTTTGGCAATCAGAGCCATCCGTACATACATCCCATATTTGGCCTGAGCAAAATAAACCGCCCGGGGGTCCGCATCCACTTCGGTGGCAATTTCATTAACCCGGGGCAAGGGATGCATCACAATCATGTCCGGCTTGGCCGTCTTCATTTTCTTCTTATCCAGAATATAATAGTTTTTCAACCGCAGATATTCTTCTTCACTGACAAACCGTTCCCGTTGAACCCGGGACATATAGAGAATGTCCAGCTGGCCGATGACCTCATCAAGACTGGTCGTTTCCTGATAGCTTTTAGGATCCAGCTGATTGAGAATATGAGCTGGCATTTTCAGTTCGGTGGGGGAAATAAAAACAAACCGGATGCCCTGATAACGGCTCAGGGTTTTAACCAGGGAATGGATGGTTCGGCCAAATAGTAAATCGCCACAAACTCCCACCACATGATTGTCACAGCCGCCCTTGAATTTCCTGATCGTCAGCAGATCAGTTAAGGTCTGGGTGGGATGCTCATGGCCACCATCGCCGGCATTAATAATCGGCATTTTGTTGGCAAATTTGGAAACCAGCCGGGCCGTTCCCTCCCGGGGATGCCGGATCACCGCAATGTCCGAATAGCACTCGATGGTTCGGATGGTATCGCCCAGACTTTCGCCCTTGGACACTGACGAATTATTGGGATCATCAAAGCCGATGATTTCTCCACCTAAACGCAGCATCGCCGCTTCAAAACTGAACCGTGTCCGGGTGGAAGGCTCATAAAAAAGGCTGGCTAATAATTTTCCCTTGCAAACCAAAGAATAACCCTCGGGGTCTGCAATAATATTATCAGCCAGCTGCATAATCGATTCAATTTCGTTCAGTTGAAAGTCTCCAGGCTCGATTAAATGTCTTCCTTTTAACATAATGTTCCTCCTATCATAAACACAATTATGGGCAAAAAACAAGCCGCTTTATAAAAATAGCGGCATACTTTCTAACAGGCATTTTTCCTCATTATATGTATCGTTCCTTTTGCACCTTTATGCCTCGCTTTACAAAGCCTGCATACTTAATTACAATAATCATAATTTAATTAGCCATAATTGTCAATGCACTTTGATTAAAAGAAACCGTTATCTTAAGATAATATTTGGACTTTGAAGTCACTGGCCGCAACCTGAAGGATTTGACTGGAATTTCGAAGCAGATAATGGTATGATAAGAAAAAAAGGGAGGGACTTTATATGTATTTCGTAACTTATCAATATAACGCATTTAGTGAAGGTGGCATTCTGACAGCCGATGAAACCAAGGTTTTACCGATTACAACCATTGGAAAACTGATGGGTCTCAAATTTCCGGAGCGTCTGATCGACTTTATTCCCATGGCTACCGACGAATTGCTGGCAGACATCAAGAAAGTCATGACAGAGCATCAGAATCTGGGCATCAACCTGGGTCTGGTCAAGCTGCTGGCGCCGATTCCCAAACCGCCAAGAAATATTTTCTGTTTGGGCAAAAACTATGCTGATCACGCCAAAGAAATCAGGAACATTCCCTCGATGGGCGAAGTGCCGGAAAATCCGATTTATTTTTCCAAACTGCCTACCTCGGTTACTGGACCCGATACGGTCATTCTGTCCCATGCCAAGGCCACCAAACAGATCGACTATGAGGTGGAACTGGCCATTGTCATTGGCAAAGAAGGCGCCGATATTCCCAAAGAAGATGCCGAAGATTATATTTTCGGCTACACCATTGCCAACGACATCACCGCCCGGGATCTCCAGAAAAAACATTCCCAATGGTATAAGGGCAAATCACTGGACACCTTTTGTCCCCTGGGTCCCCGAATTTTACACAAAAACGATTTGAAAATCCCCTTTGACCTCGACATCACCTGTCGGGTCAATGGCGAGGTGCGTCAGCATTCCAATACAGCGCGAATGATTTTTGACATCCCCTCCATTATCAGTGACCTGTCTCAGGGCATGACCCTGCTGCCGGGCGATATCATTCTTACCGGAACGCCAGCCGGGGTGGGTTTTGCCCTGGATCCACCACAATTCCTCAAACACGGCGATCAGATTGAAGCGGAAATTGAAAAAATCGGGATCCTGCGCAACACCATTGAATAAATAAGCTTTTTAAAAAGCCAGCATTCACCGGGGATCTAACCCCGAGATGATGCTGGCTTTTTTATAGAACTTGATTTTTGCGGATGAATACGGTTTGCCCGCTACCTACTCAAGCTGTTCTGTGTTTTAAACAGGCAGTCGTTTCAAACTGAACACCCCAACAGCAGCGACAAACAATACCCCGATAAAAATCGCAAAACCGCCAATGATCAGGGTAATGTTAGCCTGCCCATTGACAATGGCCAGACCGTCAAAAGCATTATACAACGAGAATTTTCCTAAAAAGGCGGTCCGCTCAGACAACTTGCTGAGGGTATTCAAGATAAAGAATCCAATTGGAATCAGGGCACCAAAGAACAATGCCAACTTAGTGCTATTGAATAAGCAAGAAAAGAAAAAACAGAACATACCGATGGTCATGGTCATCAGACAGGCACCTAAATTCAATTTCAAAAATACTTTAACTTCCAGCATTCCCGGAAAGAACTGTTCACTCATTCCATAACCGACTAAAAAAAGTACCGCAAATAACACCGCAATCGACGCCAGCAGATAGATGCCCTGGGTCACAATGATTTTAATTCGGCTATTTGGAGTACACAGCAAACTGGTAAATGATCCTTCATAAACCCACTTAGCCACCAGCCGGTTAGCCAGAATAATACAGTAAACCATCGGAAACAGATAAATCAGAAAACCGTAGAACAGACTGGCAATGAATCCGGTCAGACCGCTATCAATGGTGCCGAAGCCCATAGCATTGACTAACACTGTCGGTAAAATGGACATCATATCCACCATTGCCCCAACGCCACTGGGATCGTAGATATAGATAATAACTGCCAGATAAATAGACATCAGGGCGACAAACACCAGCAACAGCAAGGTATTGTTTTTTACATTTTTCAGAAATAATGGAATGCTCATGCTTTTTTCACCTCACTGACTTGCTTCTTCTGATCGGGAAGAGCTATATGATTCTCTTCTTTTTTCGGAAACAATTTCGGTTTTTCTTCTTGTGGTTCTTCTTTGTTTTTCACTTCTTTTTTGTTCTCTTTGTGTTTTATTACCTTCTGATAGTGCTGCTGGAAAATTTCTTCCAGCGACTGATTTTTTGAATTAAATACTAATACCTTTTCATGAGATAACACCTTCATCAGGACGTCAATCCGATCACCCGGCGAAAATATTTCGTAGTCGCTTTGTGAAAACTGCAGGTATCCGAAACCGTATCTTTTAATTTGCTCCAGATTCGGCGGTGCGGCAAATTTGACCAGATAGGCCTTGGTTTCTTCGGCCCGAAGGCTGACAATATCCATGTTTTCGACCAGATGGCCTTCTTTTAGAACTCCCACCCGATCGCAGGTTCGTTCTACTTCTTCAAATTTATGGGTTGATAGCAGCACTGTTTTACCCCGCCGTTTTTCTTCCAGAATCAAGTCTAAGAACCGGGACTGCATCAGCGGATCCAATCCACTGGTGGGTTCATCCAGCACCAGGGTCTGGGGATCATGCATCAGCGCTGTGACAATGGCCAATCTTTTTTTCATACCATTTGACATATTTTCAATTTTTCCCCGGGTCTCCACTTCAAATCGTTCGAGCAGAGAATCTCTGAGTTTGGTATCTTTATGACTAAAGACGCCCCGCATCTGAGTGATAAAATTGAGGTATTCTTTGACCCGCATATTTTCAAAAAGAACCACGTCTTCAGGCACATAGCCAAGGTTTTTCTGAATCGCTGCAGCTCTGGAAAAACAGTTTAATCCGTCAATGGTGGCGCTGCCCCGGCCGGCTCGGATCAATCCCATCAGCATTCGAATGGTGGTTGTTTTACCAGCGTCGTTAGGCCCTACGTATCCAAAAGCTTCACCTTTTTCAACATTAAAATTGAGGTTAAAAATACCTTTAGTGCTTGAATATTTAAGGGTTACATCCTTTAATTCAATCATTTTTTTCTCCTTAAAACAAATTATTCCTTCTCAGCGATGAGTTCATCCAATGAGTCAACCCGTTTGTTCAATTCATTGGCGATTCGGCCAAAATCTGAGCCGGTGAGGGTTTCTCCCCGGATCCCCGGCGCGATATTACAGACCTCCAGAACCTCCAGTAAAACCTCTTTCCCAAATGAGGTATTCATGGATAACCCATTGATCAGGGTTTTTCGTCGGTTCAGAAAACTGGCTTTGACAACCGATAAAAACAATTCCTTATTCTCCAGTTCAATTTTGGGTGTTTTCAGTTTTTTCAGCGTTACAACAATGGAGTCAACCTTAGGTTTGGGGATAAATACATGAGATGGTACATCAAAATCAATGGAAATATCGGCATAAAATTGCGCCACAATACTCAGCGATCCATAAGCCTTGGTACCGGGAACCCCACATAAACGCTCACCCACTTCTTTTTGAATCAAGAAGGTCATACTCTCAATGGGCAGATCCGATTCCAGAAATCCCATTATGATGGGAGTAGTAATATAATAGGGTAAGTTTGCCACAATTTTAAGGGGCATCGAGGCAAGATGTTCTCCTAATATCTCCTTCACGTTGGTTTTCAAAATATCGCCCTGGACAATTTCCACATTGTCACATTCATTCAAAGTCTCGTGGAGAACTGGTATCAGTTTTTTATCGATTTCAACCGTAATGACCTTGCGGGCATGGTCACTGAGAGCCTGGGTCATGGTTCCAATACCCGGACCAATTTCCAGAACCAGATCCCTTTCACCCACGTCTCCGGCTTTTACAATCTTTTGAACAATATTTTCGTCGATTAAAAAATTCTGTCCAAATCGTTTATTAAAGTGGAGATCATACTTTTTTAACAATGATTCAATGACCCTTGGTGATGTTAATTTTTCCATTCATTTCCTTTCGTTTTACAACTATTTACCTTTATGAAAGCTTGCATAATTTTTATTCATAACTTAAATATTATACACCTTATTTACTCCCGCGGGAAGACCTTATCACGAATTCAACACTAAAAGAACTAACCGCTTGATTATTTGCCAAAATATTTTGGTATCTCGTTAGTTAACAAGACTGACGCATCTTTTCCATTTGTCGATTTTTGCAAATATTTCACTTGCTTTTTGTCTAGTAAAATAATGTTTGTAACCCTGAAGATGACAGTATATAATAATTCTATCTTCATGATTGTATTATAATGCAAATAATATGTGTAAAAGTTATTTAATGTCCTGACTAGGAGAAAATGATGTTTAATAAAAATAACCTTCACTCAAAAATCAATTTATTTATTCTCGTAATTATCCTCCTAATTGTCACCATCGGTTTTTGGCTGGCCATCAATATCTTTTTTACTATTTATGAAAATGAAATGACCCGGATGGTATCAACGGGAATTATTGAGCTTGAAGAAATGGTTATAAACGATAATGAAAAATGGCTCCTATCTTTTTCAGATAACTTAGCTGATCCTGATCATCGTTTATTGAATAATAACGATCCGACTTCAAATCAGGCACTCCATCAATATATCAGTCATGCTAACAATGAAGCGCTTGATTTTGTCAAAATGACTTATGCAGATGGCAGCAGTTATGAAGAAATTTTTGCTGATCAAAGTATTTTAAACCTGGCTTCCCTTAACACTGTTACCCCAGCAACAAAACCCTATTTCTGGCTTGACGGCGATGCCGAGCTGGGCCTACATCTATTCTGCCGCTACCCGCTGACAGATTCAAACCATACCCCCATTGGCACGTTGTTAATCGGTTTAAATCTTGCCGATCAAGATACCGTAGATTATATGAAAAATACAGGTGCTTTGGAAGCAACCATTTTTGCCGGAAACACCCGTATAGCCACCACTATTATTAAAAATGATGCCGCCCAGGTTGGCACCATTCTCGATCCGACCATTGCCGACACGGTTCTGGCTCAGAAACGCCCTTATACCGGAAAGGCTGAAATTCTTGATGATCCCTATCTGGTTACCTATGCTCCAATCATTAATTACCGTGATGAAGTTGTTGGTGCCTTATTTGTCGGCAAATCCATTGTTTCAATTTACACCATCCTGAACCAGATTATTCTATATATAACAATCTTAGGATTGATCCTATTATTATTCTTTTATGTATTCTCTAACCGCTGGCTGAGAATTAATATCACCAATCCCATCCGCTGGGTTGTTGACACCATGAATATGATATCTCAAGGTGAATACAATGTTCTTAATAACATGCCAGAGGCTAAATACGAAGAAGTAGAAATGCTTCAAACCACGATGTACGAAATGGTCAACGAGTTGGTAACTGGCAAAAAGAATTTGGAAACAGCTGCTTATATTGATTCCATTACCAGTTTACCAAATCGGGTGGCGCTCTATAAAAAATATCAAAATACTCCCATCGATGATAACAAGAACACCTTAACGCTGGTTTTCTATGTTGACGTTGATAATTTGAAGTACATTAATAATTTATTTGGACACAGCGTCGGAGATATCTTGTTACGACAGGTTGGCGATATTTTAAAAGACCTATTTCGGGATTCTTTCTCTTTTGAAGTTTATCGGATTGCTGGTGATGAGTTCGCTGTCTGTAAGGTTGGTCTCCATACAACTGAAGAGATTAACCTTCTTGCAAAATCAATTATTAAAGAATTCGAAACGCCCATTACCATCGGTGAACACATCATCAGTGCCAGTGTCAGCATAGGCATTTCCAGAAACGAACTATGTAATAAGACTAAGTGCATATCCTGTACTGATGGCTGTAAGGATAATTTGGAAAAACTTCTTAAAAAAGCAGAACTGGCTATGAATCAGGTGAAAATGAGTGGTAAAAATAATTTTATGGTTTTTGATCCTTCCATGAATGAGATTATCCAACGCAAAGCATCACTGCAACAGGATTTGAAAAAAGCGCTTAAGCACCGACAGCTGGAAATTTATTATCAGCCCAAATTTGATCTGGCCTCAAATCGCTATGATGGTTTTGAAGCCCTGGTGCGATGGAATCACGCTAAACGGGGATTTATCCCCCCTCTTGAGTTTATCCATATTGCTGAGGAGTCCAATCTGATCATCGAATTGGGCGACTGGATACTTGAGGAATCCTGTCGATTTATTCAAAACTACAATATCGTTCACCAATCCAGATATTCCATTGCCGTCAATATTTCAACCTTTCAGCTTCTTAACGAGGATTTTGAAGAAAAGGTGACCAAAGTACTAGAAGAAACAGGATTAGATCCCTGCCTTTTGGAATTGGAGATTACCGAAACCATGTTGATGAACTCCATGTCAATCGCCTATGAGAAGCTCAACTTTCTCAGAGAGAAAAATATCAGCATTGCCCTGGACGATTTCGGCACTGGTTATTCCTCCTTGACTTATTTGAAAGCGTTGCCGATTACCACCGTAAAATTAGATAAATCATTTATTGATGATATCGCTACTGATGAGCTTTCTTTAAAAATTGTGGAAAATGTGATCCAGATCGCCAAAAACATCGGTCTAAAAATTGTGGTAGAAGGTGTAGAAACCTTTGATCAACTAGAAATATTAAAAGAGCTCCCCTGCAATAAAATTCAGGGCTACTATTTTTCAAAACCGGTGTCCGAATTGGGTCTCACTGAAGTTCTCAGTGAATACCCTTAAGATCAAACCGTCACATGAATAAAAAACCGCACTGATAAATCAGACTCATCCTTCACCCTACCCAAAACCGGCTATTGAACATCAATTGTCGGTTTTCTTAATGTTCACCACTACAATCTCCTTCACTTTCTTGAAACGAAAGAACCTTTTTAAAAAATCCAAATTATTTTTCTAAATCTAAACCGTCTACCCCTTCGTTTTTTTATTGCCACAGATGCCTCCAAACCCCTATTTGAGCACGCTAAGAGGCAACTTTTCTGAAACATCAAACTATTTTCATCAAGCTTATTCGAAAAAGAATAGCATTCTGTTAAAAAAGAAAACGCAATCATGACTCATTCTTGGCTCTCAGTTTTACTTATTGACAAGTTATTTCATTTTAGCTTAAACCAAAATTAATCATTTAAACAAGTTGATTCAGCATAATTTGAAATTTGATTAACAGTCATTAAACTCAATCCCTTTTTTAACGCCGTTTCTTCTCATTTTATAAATTTAATTTTCTGCTGTTGGTGAAGATTTCTTAAATAGGTTTAACAGTAAGCTTGCAAATTCTCTGGGTCTATTGTATTATACGCATTGCCAATTTGTAAATAAATTGCAACAATCAATGATGCATTTAAGTCACGCACAACACTGTGACACCATCATGTTTTGACATTGGAGGTCAAATGAAGAAAAACTTAATAAAAAGCGCATGTGTGAGTCTTGCCTTTGTTTTATGCCTGGGCATGGCGCCTGGGGCTGTTATGGCAGAAGAAGCAGCGATGGATCTAACAGAAATCGCACAGGCGGTAGAAACGGCTGATGAAATAGCGCCCCTACCCAACTTATTTTCAGCACGCACGTCTGCACCCGGTTCCGATAATCCCTATTTCTTTGCTAACAATCCTTATGCCCAAGGTGGATATGGCATGCCTAACTGTACTGCCTATGCCTTTGGTCGGGCTTATGAAATTTTGGGAACCACCCCAAATTTAGCTATGGGTAATGCGAATTCCTGGTGGGCGTATAATCAAAGCACCGGCTATTACCCCTCAGGATCAACGCCAAAACTTGGTGCTGTTATCTGTTGGGGTGGCAGTTCAGACGGGCATGTAGCCATTGTCGAAGCGATCAACGGTGATACGGTCACTCTTTCCGAATCAACCTATAGCGGCATCTATTTCCAGAACTACACCTATACCATTGGTGCAGAGGATGCTACCTCGGTCGGCGGCTTTCAGGGTTATATCTACATCGGCGATTACATCGATGCCGCATCAGATACAACGCCCCCAGCCTTATCCGACGTGCTGGTGACCGACTATGAAGGCGAAGGAATTATGGTTACTGCTCTGGTTTCTGACGACCTAAGTGGCATCGGTCAGGTTTACTTTCCAGTCTGGACCGAAAACGGCGGGCAGGACGATATAATCTGGCATGAAGGTACTGTAGAAGGCAACGTGGCCAGCTGTTTTATTCCCTACAGTGATCACAATACCGAACTTGGTGACTATAATGTCCACGTATATGCTTATGACAAAGCCGGGCACTACGCCATGACTGCTACATCCATCACGAAAGCCGACACCTTTACCAGCCTGGGTGAAGTTGCTCTCGAGAGTTAAAGCCGGTTCGACCGAACATAAAGAGCCTTCCAGTTAACGTTCAACGAACGTCACTGGAAGGCTCTTTTGTATTAATGGTTATCTATTTGTATTTTGGGAAAGTCTTATAATGATACGCCACAGCGCCGTTTATTAGTATTTATCCATTTCCATATCATCCAGCAAAATCTGCGGTTTTACTGGTTGCGGGATGGATTGTACCGCTGTGTCCCGAGGGGGTAAAGCAGCAGCTTGTCTTGTGCTTGCAGTACTACTTGTTTTGCTTTTCAGCTTAAACTCGGAAACCATATTCTTCAGCAGTTCGGCCTGGCCAGACAGCTCTTCACTGGCTGCGGCGCTTTCTTCAGCGGTTGCTGAATTGGTCTGCACCACCTGAGAAACCTGTTCAATCCCCTGGGTGATCTGGGCAATACTGGTAGCCTGATCATTGGATGCCATTGCAATGTTGCTGACCAGATCGGTTACTTTAGCTACGGATTTTAAGATCCCTTCCAAGCTGTCGGCGGTATCATTGGCAATTTTTGTGCCGGCTTCCACCTTGTCAATGGAGCCTTCAATCAGACCGGTTGTTTCCCGGGCCGCTTCGGCACTCCGGGCCGCCAGGGTCCGAACTTCTTCGGCTACCACAGCAAAACCTTTGCCATGCTGTCCGGCCCGAGCCGCTTCAACGGCGGCATTCAGTGCCAGAATGTTGGTCTGGAAAGCAATGTCGTCGATGACTTTGATAATCTTGGAAATATTATTGGAGGATTCATTGATTTCTTCCATGGCGTTGACCATGTCCCCCATCTGTTTGTTGCCGGCTTCGGCGGTCGCCCGAACATCTAGGGTTCGTTCATTGGCTTCGTTGGCATTTTGAGCATTTTTCTTGGTTTCTTCAGCTACTTCATCAATGGATGCGGACAATTGCTGGATGGCGCTGGCCTGTTCGGTTGTTCCCTGGGCCAATGCCTGGCCACCATCGGATATCTGGCGCGATCCTGCTTCTACCTGATTGGCGGAGTTCCCAATTTCTGTGAGGATTTCACTGAGATGCGCGGTAATATCATTAATGGCATATTTGATATTAACAAAGTCCCCCAGATAATTGGCTGTAATTTCCTGGTTGAAATCACCCTCACTGACCTTTTCCAGGGTTTCGGAAATTTCCTGGACATATTGTTTCAGGAAAGCAATGGTTTTATTCATATCTTCTTTGATCTGGCCGTTTTGTCCCCGGTAAGCACCGGTCATCGCCGTATTGAGATTCCCCTGAGCCAGCTCGTTGAGCACCTGGGATGCTTCCTGCATCGGTTCGGTTAAGGCATCCAGGGTGTTATTGAAGCCACTGATCACCTTGGCGTAATCGCCGGGGAAGCGGGATGCATCGGCCCGGTTGTTCAGATCCCCGGCTACGGCTGCTTGTGCCATACTGTCGGATTCTTCCAGCAGCATGATGATGTTTTCCATCAGCTTGATAAAACCAGGTATTAACCGATCATTTTCGCTGAGTCGTCCCGCCGCTTGTAGCGCATCCAGCATTTTCATATCCCCGTTTGAAATATCCTCCACGGCTCTGACCATAACCATTAAGGATTCTTGAATGGTATTGATGGATTGGGCAATTTCACCGTAAATCCCGGAGTAATCCGCTTCAATGCGTTGGGTTAAATCATTTTTACTCATCAGTGCCAGAATTTCATTTCCTGCAGTCAATGCTCCCAAGCCGTCAATACAGGAGTTGATGTTATTTTTAAGATCATTGAAATCCCCATTGTATTCGGTCGTGATCCGCGGTGGAATCTGACCGTTTCCAATGCGTTCAATCGCTTTTGATGCGACTTTTAATGGTTTTTTAAAGGCCGCACTGACCGAGTCTACCCCTTTGATCAAATCTCTGAAGCTACCTGGATAATTTTCGATGTTCTCCTGAAAATCCAGATGTCCATCCAAAATCGCCTGTTCGGTGTTGGTGATGCCGCGATAGATTTTATTCATTTCATCAATAACCGCGATCAATGAATAGGACAAGACATCCTGATCCGAGAGCGGTTCAATCTCAACGCCAAAGTTACCCTCCGACAAATGCTGGGCTGCTTCGGCCTGCTGTTTCCGATTTTCGGTCATTTCGTTGAAAGCAATGGCCAGATCAGCAATTTCATCGGTGCTTTTAACTTCAACGGTTACGTTCACATCACCCCGCGCCAATTTTTCAGCTGCTGTTTTGATGCCAATAATTGGGTTTACAACTGCTTTTTTGGTACTAATATAGATAGCCAGGCTGCCGCCTACAGCAACCAGGAAAGTAATCAGAATTAAAATATTTCTCAGATTGGTCACGTTGGCATAAACGGTGCTTTCATAGTCTCCAAGCCCTAATAACCAGTTGGTTCCTTCAATCGGAACAATCTCGGTGATTCGTTTTTCACCCTGATAGGTATAGTGAATCAGATTATTCTGAGTCATATCGATGCTCTGCAGTTGCCTGCCCAGTTCTGCCAGATCGCCACCTTCTTCAGCTTCTTTAATGGCATTTCGCTGATCCAATACCAGTTGTTTCTCGGCATGGGCATTGATGATTCCGTCTTTCGTGATGATAAAGGCAAATCCGGTTTCGCCCACGCCGAGGTTATCGGTAATTCCGGTTAAGGCCGTCCCATCCCGCCGTCCCATCAGGATACCGACTACCTGGCCATTGCTTTTAATAGGTGCAACTTCCAGCACCACCGGTCCATTGGTCACCTTACTGATGGAGACATCGGAGATTCCCGGTGTGCCATTGAGGGCATTGGTGTAAACAGCTCGCTCTGAAAGCTGGGTGGTGTCTCCGCTGACGACATAATGAGCCATCAGATCCGGGGTCATCACGGCAATATCAAGATAACCCAGCTCACTGACCTTTCCGGTGAGATAAGCTTTCTGAGCGTCCCAGTTCATCGAAGAAACGGTATCAGTTTCAGCTACCTGGGTTAATTCGCCCAATTGTTTGGCGACGGTTGAACCCACATATTTAGAACTGGCTATCGCCGTTTCTTCCAGATAACTCTCGGTATTTTCGGTCAACGCCCGGGACGAAAACATCAGAGCGACAATTCCCAGAATCAGACTCCCAATAATGAGGATTGCTCCCAGTAATGACACCAGTTTAAATAGCAGCGAAACTTTTTTTTCGTGCTTCTTTTCTGTGACTTGATTATTCATTTTTTTCTGCCCTCCGATACTTGTTATTTTTTGTGTTAAGTCGGTTGAATACATTTTTTTCCATACTATTGACTCCTTCGCTTTTCTTCTTTTCTTGTATTTGTCCAGTAATTAAGTTGTGCATTTTTAAATGCACTTTGTATCGTACTACTGACTAAAACAAGCATCTCTAATATTGACGCTCATTTTAAAATATCGACAGCTATGTCATCACCTTAAGGGTAAATAGTTGTCGTTTCGAGTAACCTTTATACTTTTTTTGTCATTATTGGTCATTTTTTTCTAGAAAGCAAGCGTAAATGTTAACCTTTGGCCGGCTTTTCGATTACTGTGATCAACCTGAAGTACAATGTATACTATGTAATTGCAACCACAAAAAAAGCCTACCAGACGATGTCAACAGACATCACTGGAAGGCTTTTTAACTATTGAAATTTTTTTCAGGATCAGCTGATGATCAGACCATTAACATCGAATTTTTTAGTATTTATCGTCTATCTCGTCAAGTTGAATTCGCGGTTCTGCCGGTTGATGAGTGACTTGTTCCGCTACCTCCTGAGGAGCCGAAGCAAGGGCTTGTCTTGCACTTGCTTCACCGCTTGTTTTGCCTTTGAGTTTAAACTCAGAAACCATATTCTTCAGCAGTTCGGCCTGACCAGACAGCTCTTCGCTGGCTGCAGCGCTTTCTTCGGCGGTTGCTGAATTGGTCTGCACCACCTGGGAAACCTGTTCAATCCCCTGGGTGATCTGGGCAATGCTGGTGGCCTGATCATTGGATGCCATCGCAATGTTGCTGACCAGATCGGTCACTTTAGCCACTGATTTTAAGATGCCTTCCAAACTCTCGGCGGTATCATTGGCAATTTTTGTGCCGGCTTCCACCTTGTCAATGGAGCCTTCAATCAGACCGGTTGTTTCCCGGGCCGCTTCGGCACTCCGGGCCGCCAGGGTCCGAACTTCTTCGGCTACCACAGCAAAACCTTTGCCATGCTGTCCGGCCCGAGCCGCTTCAACGGCGGCATTCAGTGCCAGAATGTTGGTCTGGAAAGCAATGTCGTCGATGACTTTGATAATCTTGGAAATATTATTGGAGGATTCATTGATTTCTTCCATGGCGTTGACCATGTCCCCCATCTGTTTGTTGCCGGCTTCGGCGGTCGCCCGAACATCTAGGGTTCGTTCATTGGCTTCGTTGGCATTTTGAGCATTTTTCTTGGTTTCTTCAGCTACTTCATCAATGGATGCGGACAATTGCTGGATGGCGCTGGCCTGTTCGGTTGTTCCCTGGGCCAATGCCTGGCCACCATCGGATATCTGGCGCGATCCTGCTTCTACCTGATTGGCGGAGTTCCCAATTTCTGTGAGGATTTCACTGAGATGCGCGGTAATATCATTAATGGCATATTTGATATTAACAAAGTCCCCCAGATAATTGGCTGTAATTTCCTGGTTGAAATCACCCTCACTGACCTTTTCCAGGGTTTCGGAAATTTCCTGGACATATTGTTTCAGGAAAGCAATGGTTTTATTCATATCTTCTTTGATCTGGCCGTTTTGTCCCCGGTAAGCACCGGTCATCGCCGTATTGAGATTCCCCTGAGCCAGCTCGTTGAGCACCTGGGATGCTTCCTGCATCGGTTCGGTTAAGGCATCCAGGGTGTTATTGAAGCCACTGATCACCTTGGCGTAATCGCCGGGGAAGCGGGATGCATCGGCCCGGTTGTTCAGATCCCCGGCTACGGCTGCTTGTGCCATACTGTCGGATTCTTCCAGCAGCATGATGATGTTTTCCATCAGCTTGATAAAACCAGGAATCAGTTGATCATTTTCGCTCTTCCTTCCTGCCGCTTTTAAGCCAACAAGCATCTTCATATCACCATTCGCAATATCATCCACAGCTCTGACAATAACCATTAAAGATTCATGAACGGTATTAATATATTTGGTAATTTCGCCATAAATACCTGCGTATTCTCCTTCAATTTTTCTGCTTAAATCATTTTTGCTCATCAGTGCCAGAATTTCATTTCCTTCTGTCAGAGCTCCTAAACCATCAATACAGGAGTTGATGCTGTTAATTAAATCAGCAAAATCACCCTTGGCTTCCAACTTAATCTTTTCAGGGATTTCGCCCTTGCCGATCTTATCGATGTAACCTGAAGCCATGTTCAGTGGCCCAATTACCGCGTCAAGCGTGGCATTAAACCCTTCGATAATCTCCCGGTAACCGCCACTTAGCGCTTCTGTATTACCGCGAACCGATAACCTGCCCGCTACTGCAGCTTCCGTCAACATTTCCGTTTCCTGGATCAGCTCCCGTAAAGACTTGAGCATATCGGTCATGCTAACCCCCAGTATGTCTTGATCGGATCTTGGGATTATATCCATGGTCAGATCACCAGCTGCGATCCGTTCCGCTGCTATTGCCTGCTCCCTGGTATTATCCGCCATCTCGCCAAAAGCTGCCGTTAGTTCTGTTATTTCGCTACTGATGGCATCAATTCCATCGGTACTCACATCAACATTGCCAACCGCCAATTTGTTAGCCACACCCGCCAGCATATTGATCGGTTTGGCAATCTTTCTGGATGTAAAGGCAACCAACATCACCATCCCAGCAATAACGATCAGCATAATAATTAAGGTAATTAGTTGAATTAGATTATATGCGCTGTTAAACTCTTTATCCGGAAGGCCGGTAGTTATCGTCCACCCAGTATTTCCTACCATCGCAACATAGCCGTGATTGTTTGAACCATCACTGATATATTCGATAGCCCCAGTCTTTTGTGTCAAAACAGCATCTTTGATGTTATCCGACATATTTGAATCTTTGATATTGGTATTGACATATTCCTGGTTGGGATGATAGATCAGCTGTCCGTCAGCGCTCGCCAGAATGAAAGACCCTGTTTCGCCAAGTTTGTATTCACTCATCATTGCCGAAACACTATCCAGCGTGAAATCCAAACCTGCCGCGCTGATAATGTCTTTTGTGCCAGTTCGATAAATCGGCGAAACCGCTGTTACGACCATTTTATTGGTCATTGCATCCACATAGGGTGCTGTTAACGTCGTACCGCCGGCGTCCATCATTTGAGTATACCAAGGCCGTTCAACCATGATCCAATCCGGACTTGCATAAAACCCTTGTGACAAAAGCAATTGATTCGAGTCGGAATCTCCTATCCAGGCCTCCATGATGTTTGGATCAGATGTCTTGACACCGGATAGTGACTTTTCCGATTTTGCAAATCCCTGCGCAGCCGTTGGCACAAAACCCGGCGTAATCTCAGTTGTCATATCTTCAAATTGGCTGTTGACTGCCATTTGTCGCGTAATCTCAAGATACTTACTGAATACTCCGGCTATTTCATTGGCCGCCGCATTGGATTCTGTTTCTAGCTGTTTCTCAGTCAGACCGGTAATCGATGTATTTACGTTGTACAACGTGATAAACGATGAAATACCGTAAATAATCACGATCGGGATCCCAATAAAAATAAGGATCCGCGTCAGCAGATTCATTTGCTTCTTTTGCGTTGTTCCAGTTTTCTTCATATTAATTCTCCTTTTAGTGTTTTCCACAGCGTTGATACCAATTCAGAAACATGGCCATTTGTCTTTTCTGACATCCATTATTCTTTGCGTTCAGTTGGTTATTTTTTAACCAAGTATTCCTCTTTTCTTCTGATCATTCTTCTATTACAAGCATGAATTTCGAGATAGTTTTATATAATGCCGCTGAAACACGGCATGATATTACCCCACATATCTTATCGACTATTTCGCAGCCTTGTAAAGAGTAATATCTATCCTTTGAGTGATATTATTTCAGCATTAATTTTTAGAAATTCTTAAACAGGCTCTCTTTTAAAAAATAATTATAAATTTTTGCCGCGCAGTAAACGTTATCGCAAAAATCATTTTTTTCTTGTCACAGCAGTCAAAACAGTATAAGATGATCCTATCATTAACGTTTGAGTAACACCAAATTTTAGGAGGTAACCGATGAAAACTCTTGATGCACAATCTGGCTATTCAAATCTACCAAAAGATGACAGTTTGGCAAACGGAATTAAAGAAGATGTTGATTTAATTAAAAACTATTTAACCCCCGCATTCATGAAAAAATACACTGTTTTCTCCTGTCTTGAAGATTTTTTGAACTCAGCCGGATTTACCGCTACCACTCAGCAAGATTTCGAAACCATCCCAGTTGCTGTTATGGATGCCTGGGTTCAGCAAAACAGCAAGTTTCTGAACTGGACTGAAATGGTTTCTTCCGCCGGCGATTTCTATTTTGATACCCAGATGAAGGCCATAAAATTCAAATCCATCTAAATAAAAAAACAACGATGCTACATCGTTGTTTTTCTTGTATATTTATTGGGAAATAGCACTTAATTCAATGAGATTATTCCGACAGTATGCCTCCAGAAGATCTTTAGCTAGTTGGGCATCTGGTGTGTTTTGTTTAAGCTTCACTAAATCCTGCAGTAACGCAACGGCCTGAATATCATCCATATAGCGAAATAGACCTGACCCCCACTTTGCGGATACTTTACCCGTTGAATTGGCATGATAATTCCAAAATAGCATATTTTTGGCTTCTTCCAGTGTCAGGGTGATTCTGTCAGTCGATTGGTTTGAAACGTAGCCCGACTCCCGATCATTACCTTCCAACACATCATCAATTATAAACACCCCAAAAATGATCCGTTCCGCTTCCTTAGTATGTGGTACTCGGGTAGTGAGTACCGCCAAACTGTTGCGCCGGGCACTTTTTATCTTTCTTGTTTTGCCGTCTCCATCTTCGCCTGCCATAACTTTCCAGCTTTTTAACAGCTGACTTTCATAACAGTCAAAATTGTTATCCGCCAAAGAATCTTCGAGAGTTTTTCGATCGATCTCACCATCGAGATATTGCGAACAAAGACACTCTTTGCTGCTGCACCAGACCCGTTTCTCTTTTGAAATATTATATCGGATCGTTTCATCACTGCAGATACCATTAAATCCGATTTGTTCCGGTGATCCCCCATCACAATAATTCAGTTTAAAAGCAATGTTCTGACGGGTATTAGTCTTTTTCATCTTAGTTTTCGCTGGTAACTTTTTCTTTGATTCTTCCAGTGCCATTATGTGGGCGACTCTTTTCTCCCGCTTTTCCTGTTCGTCCAATTCCCGGCGTTTATCTTCCTCAGCATCCTTAATTTTGATCAGGCTATCAACCTGTTCCGCTATGTCCGGATCATTAATTTTTAAAAATTTTTTAAAGGCATCTGGATAGACAAATTTTTTTTCAGTAGGTTCTCCTGAATCACTCGCTCCAAACACGATTACGACGTGACCATTTTCTACTTCTTTAATCTTTCCGGCACCAAAGGTTTTATGGATAACCGCTGCTTTTAATAATTCAATCATTTTTTCTCCTATTCTATATGACCACAACAGTCTGGTACGATCATCACTTCTCGTCCCCCTGAATCGGAATCAGATTGCCTCTGCCCACGGCTATTGCAATTAAATTATACCATAAAAAAAATGAATCGTAAAACGGATAAAAAAATTGGCATTCCGGTAATTTACATGTTGGACAGTTTATATTCGTTCTTGCCCAGATGCAAGTCCCTGTTTCACATCACTCAAAATGTAATGAGCAAATTTGGTTGTGCTCGAATCGCCGCCATTATATAATGTTAGCAACTAATATAACGGAGGTACCCCTGTGACAAAGATCCTGATTCTAACATCGACCAAGCGAGTCGAAAAATTTTCTGATTTATCTGACATACCGAAAGACTGGGAACTTATTTTCGGTGAAAATTTGAATACCGATGATGCGGTACTGCAAGCCGCCGGCGATGCTGATTTTATTTTTGCGGATGCCGTCCGGGAAGTCAGCAAAACCCTGATTGAAAACATGCCCAATCTCAAACTCATCCATTCTGAAGGTGTGGGTTACAATAAAATAGATATTCAGGCTGCTAAAGAAAAAGATATTTACGTCTGTAACAATACCGCCGCCAACTCTGCTGCGGTGGCTGAGCAAACCATTCTACTGATCTTAGGCCTTCAGCGACGGCTCCTGGAAGGGGATCAGATGGTTCGCAATGGCCAACAGATCCAGGCTAAAGGTTCGTTTATTCTAGATGGTATTCCGGAACTGGGATCCTGTCATGTTGGACTGATCGGCATGGGTTCCATTGCCCTTGAGACCGCTAAGCGTTTGAAGCCATTTGGTACGCATCTCAGTTATTTTAACCGTTCCCGAAAAAGTGCGGTTGAGCACGAATTGGGGCTTAGCTATCTGCCGCTGGAAGAGCTCTGCATGCAATGTGATATCATCAGCCTTCATTTACCGGTAACCCCGGAAACCACCGGCCTGATCAACGCAGAACTACTATCGCTGATGAAACCGTCCGCCCTGTTGATCAATACTGCCCGCGGCGAGCTGGTTGTTCAGGAAGATCTGATCGCCGCCTTATCAGCCGGACAAATAGCAGGGGCTGGTCTTGACACCCTGTACCCAGAACCGGTTATGTCTGATAATCCGCTGCTTAATCTGCCGGAAAACTGTCATTACAAATTGCTTTTCAGCCCCCATATTGGCGGCACTACCAAACAGGCTTTTGAAAAAATGCATAAAACGGTTTGGTCAAACATTCTGGCGGTATCAAAAAGTGAATGCCCCATTAATATTGTTAACGGTTTATAAATCATTGAATTTGACTTGCTTTTTCATGGTGGCCACCCCGATATTAGCGATGATCCCCGCCACTCTGTTTTTAATGGGATTTACTCGGGTCGGATAAAAATAATCGGTTTTAATTCGATAATATTCGTAATCCGCCGGCAGGTTCTGCTCAGAAAGACTAGACATTTTTTTAAAGATCCGGAACCAGATCAGGTTACCCAGCGATGGTGAAGCAAGTTTCTTGTTCTGCATGGATCGATAGAGACGATCAGCGGCTTTTTCGATATCTTTCTGAACCCGCTTCTCATACTCCTCGGTGGCTTGCCATGGCGTTGTGGTGATTTTTAATTCGCTAACCTTGTTGCTGCCGCCCAAGGTCATACCCAGGGATGAATTAACCTTGGATAAGCCGGAACCACCATTTGCAACCAGCATCAGTGATTGATTAAAAAACTTCGGGCGATGCAGACTGTGGGCAAAGCGATCAATAAAGTTTTTCATCATCGCACTGACGTTCATAGCATAACCCGGGGTACTGAGAATGACGCCGTCGGCACTTAATATTTCTGCTTCAATACTGTTTTTATCATCCTTTAGCGGGCAAAACTGCTCCCCTTTGCCAATGCAGGCAAAACAACCCTGACAGAGTTCTAAATTTGCATCCTTCAAAAAAACATATGAAAATTCAATATCGTCGAAGCGGCAGAGCTCGGCCTCAATCTTCTGTACGATCTCAAAACCTCTCCCTTTGTGGGGGCTCCCCATAATTGCAATAACTTTCATGCTAACCTCACTTTACCTTGTTTTTTCCATTTCATTTATTATTCTCACTAAAATTTCAAGAAGCTCCCGGCCTTTTTTCTTGTTATGCGAAGTTCATCATGATACAATCACCAAAAGCATGTCTCAGTGTATCTGACTGATATTCGACCAGTTTTAAAACCATTTTCGATGCTCAAAAGTCGCTGTACGTTTCCTAAAAAATACTTTTTAGACGAGAAAGGACTCATCATTATGGATAAAAAAAGATTCGATATTCTTAGCCGTACCAAAGAAATAATCACGCTTATTCAGTTTAACTTTCTACATCTGCTCTTTTTCGAGGCAATCTATACCGTTGTCGGCACCATGATCATTTATCCCGGTGGATTTTTTCTGTTTAACAGAATTATGACCCTATTGGGTTTTCCTTATTTGAGCGGTTCGAATTTCGCTCAGGCAATGACCAATCCGCTTTGTCTGATAACCCTACTTTGTTTCGCTTTTTTTGTCGCATTTTTTGGGCTGCTGGAATTTACCACCTTGATCCTGCTATTTAATGAAAGTCATTTTCGCCGAAAAGTTCAACTGATGCCATTATGTAAAGAGGGATTTAAACGAGCGATCAAAATAGTCAAAGCTAAAAATTTTCCATTCGTCGTTTTTATTCTTATCATTATTCCTTTAACTGAGTTTTCATTATCTTCAAATTTCATTTCCGAAATATCAATTCCTGAATTTATTATGAGCTATATCACAGCCAGTCCGTTGTACTCAACCGGCTTTACAGCACTGTCGTTGTTACTGTTTCTGCTTGCGCTCATCTGGATTTTTTCATTTCATTATTTCACCCTGGAAAACAGCAATTTTTTTCAAGCGATCAAAAAAAGTAGAATCCTGATTAAAGGCCATTTCTGGCGGACTATTTTCTTTGTCATATTTTTTAATCTCCTGATTCTGATGCTGCTGGTTATTGCTGTGATTGTTCTTGAAATCATCGCTTTCCTGATCTTAGGGCCGCTCCTGAACCATCCGCTGGCTTTGTCCATTTTTATCGCTGCCTTCGGTTTTTTGGTGTCTGGTTTGTTTACCATCTATCAGCTACTTACCACATCACTCAATTTGGCGGTGGTCTCCGAGTTATATTATTGGTATTCAGCCTCAGCCAACTTGATCGTTAATCCCGAACCGCTTGGAAAAGATAAATATAAAATAAAAGTGAAACAAAAAACGATTGTGATCATCGGGATGATCACGGTTTTACTGTTTATTGCAATAAACAGTTTTGCGATTTTTAACACCTTTTCTGAGACCTTCAACGACCAGTTTTTGTCGGGTCCGCAAATAACTGCCCACCGCGGCGGTTCCAACCTGGCTCCGGAAAATACCCTGGCCGCTTTGCAAAAAGCCATCGATGAGGGCGCCGATTATGCTGAAATCGATGTGGCTCAAACCAAAGACGGCATCATTGTGGTCTCTCATGATAATAACATCAAACGCATATCAGGCAAGGACTTGAATATCTGGTCCTCAAATTATGCGGATATCAAGGATCTGGATATCGGCAGTTGGTTTGATCCGCAGTTTAAAAACGAACATATCCCCACCCTGGCTGAAGCGGTTGAGCTTTGTCAGGGCAAGATCCTTTTAAATATTGAACTCAAACCCACCGGGCATGAAACCAGTCTGGTGGAATCAACTGTTGCTATTATAAAGCAACATGATTTTTCTGACCAATGTGTCCTGGCATCTCTGGATTACCCCACCTTGGAAAAGGTTGGCTCGGTGGCTCCTGAGCTGAAACGGGCTTATATTACCGCCTTGGCCATTGGTGATATTCAAAAACTGCCGGTCGATATCTACAGCATCGAATCATCTTTCGTCACTCCGGAGATCGTTACTGCCATCCATCGGGAAAACAAAGAAGTTTTAGCCTGGACCGTCGATTCTCAGGAATCAACCGAGAAAATGGTGAAAATCGGCGTTGATAACATTATTACCGACGATGTGGCACAGACCCGAGAAATCGTTGATCAAATGATCAGACCGCGGGAATTGATTGATCGCATCAATGATTATCTTTTTGCTGATCTGCTGTCATAAAACTTGCACCACTAAATATTTCAACCGTGCAGAAATACGCTCGTCTTAACTAGAATACCATAGCTATTTCAGTTGACGCTCTTATTTCAAATTTTCTTTGTTTTTCTTGATGAGATTGACAAACAGCTTTTCATTTGGAGACAAGGCTTCGATTTTAGCTGTTTTTAAATGATTGTAAAAAGCATCCATGCTTTTTAATTGATCAATCAGTCTCAATAAGCTGTTATGCGCTTCCTGATCTTCTGGTGTTTGCGGTTTAACCTGGTCAAAAATGGTTTCCAGATCTTTTTTGGCCTGATTCATAATCGTTTGTGCTTCAATGTATTCCTGATTTAACATATTATTCTTCTTTCTGATTTTATTTTGGACTGTTATATAATGCTATTCTAAAACATTACAAGTGAATAATATCATAAAATCAGGATGGTTGTGAACTAAATCTAACTCTCCCATCAAAAAAGCGTATCAAACCTCGGTTTGATACGCCATCACAAGTCTAAAGTCTTCGGTATTTCTTTAACGCAGTCACATTTGCTAAAAAAAGTACTCCAATAAAGGCGACCGATCCCGCTAACCAGGGCCATATCTCGACAACCCCCTTACCTTGAATCATAATCATTTCCAGAGCTGTGCAGCCATAATAAATTGGCGTGAGGTAACACAGGTTTCCCAGCCCAAAGGGAATGGTATCAATCGGGATCAGTCCGGAAAAAAAGATCTGCGGAATGATAATTACCGGAATAAACTGAACTAATTGTAACTCATTGTTGGCAAAGATCGACACCAGCGGCCCAACGGAAACCGCCGAGAATGCCATCAGGATCATGACTAAGGTACATAAGGCCACCGATCCTTCCACCTGCAGCTGCAACACATAAACAGCGTACAAGATAATCACAACACTTTGAACCGCAGCCAGTAAACCATAACCCAGAGTATAGCCCCCGATGACATCGATCCGTCTGATCGGGGTCATCAGCATCCGTTCTAAGGTCTGTCCAAACCGCTCCCGGACAAATGACATCCCCGAAAGAATAAAGACAAAGAAAAATGAGATCACGCCCAGAAATACAAAGGAGAGTGAATCCAGTTGATTATCCCCCGCTGATTCATAGACATAATCAATAATCAGCTCCTTTTGGGTTGGCTGCAAAGCTTTATTGGTATCCTGAATGGCTTCCAGAGCGGCGGCGGATTTGGAATTTTTCTCCAGCAATTCAATGTGCGTCCCCGCGCTGTCGCTCCAGATCAACGCATCGATTTCATTAGCCTCCAGATAATCTGCGGCTTCGAGTTTTTCAGTTTCTTCACTAACCGTGGCATGGTTCTCAAGTTCCGTGACAAATTTTTCGTTCAGATCATAAACGGCCAGCTTCGGCACATAATTGGTTTCGCTGAGAATAAAAAATAACAGCGTTAAAACCAGCAGCGGCGCAAATAAGAGCAACCCCAATGATCGTTTATCATTTTTCATTTGGCCCAGGATCCGTTTGACAATACTTAACATGATGGTGCCTCCGTTTCTGACTGATGGTCGATGAAAAATAATTCTTCAATATTACCGTCGGGGGTCTGGGCGATTAAATTTTTAACCGTATCCCGGGCAATGATATGGCCATTGCGAAGCAAGGCGGCATCATCACATTGGGTAACCTCATCCATGACATGGGTTGTCACCACAATAGTGGTTCCTTCATTTCGCAGCTGTCTGAGATAAAGCCATATTTTGCGGCGTAGCACCGGGTCAACCCCCACCGTTGGCTCATCGAGCACCAGCAACTTCGGTTTGTGAATCAATGCAACCGCCAGCGATATGCGTTTTTTCATCCCCCCGGAACAATCACGGATCAGCTTATTTTTACACGCTGCCATATCGACAATCTGGAGCAGTGCTTCAGCATCCGCTGCAAATTTTTTACGACTTTGTCGCTGCAGGCCGGCAAAAAACTTCAGATTTTCCCAGGCCGATAACTCTTCGTACAGCGCTTCATTTTGCGGCATATAGCCCATCTCGGCAAGCAGTTGGCGGTTTGGTACGGCAATACCACCGACTGTTACGCTTCCTCCATCAGCGGGTATCGCGCCCATCATAATTCGCAGCAAGGTTGTTTTGCCTGAACCGGATGCCCCCAGCAGACAGAAGATCCGGCCTCCCTCAATTGTCAAACTGATCTGATTGAGAACCTGCTGTTGTTTAAATGATTTACTGACTTCACTGACTTTTATTTTCATTTTCCGATCCCTCTTCTTTATTTTTGATTATCCCCATTTTAGCCCTGATCCTTATTAAATTCAACCAACAGAATTTTTCAAGCTGTTGGATTTTCTTGTTTATCCCAACAGCTTCGTTTATAATCAAAATGAATGATTCCATAAATGAGGTAAAACCGATATGAAGACGACTTTATCAAGCACCGCCAAAGTTACCCGCCAAAACTTGATTGATGCGTTTTGGCTATTATATTGCAAAAAAAGCATTGACAAGATCACCGTCAAGGAAATCTGCGATGTGGCCGGCTATAATCGCTCGACTTTTTATGTTTATTTTAAAGATACCTATGAAATTCTGGCAGAAATTGAAGAACAGACCATTACGGTGGAAGACTTTAAAAGCATTGTTATTAAGAACCTTTTTTACGGCAATCTTCTTCATGATCATCGCAAGAAAGCCATTTTAAAATCAATTCTAGAATTTTTTGAAAAAAACAAGACCTATCTCCCGGTTTTATTGGGGGAAAACGGCGATCCCCATTTCAGGCAAAAAGTCTTAAAGAAACTCACCCCGACAGTGTTGTCGATGTATAAAGAACTGTCCCCCCAGGAACTGCTGGAAGTAAGCTATTTAATGGAATACCAGAGTGCCACAATGCTTAGCATGATTGCCAAATGGTATGCCAATGACAAAGACCTGCCAACAGATCAGTTTCTGGAATTACTTTTGGCCGTGACGACCAACGGCGTTCAATGTGAGCTATCTAAGTACCGACGCTGAATTTAATCACTTAACAAGCCAAACCGATTTTCATACGTGAGGGTCGGTTTTTTTATTGCCCAGATAGAACATTCATGACAGCACAGCGCTCATCTGGATGTCCGAATCTCATTCAAATAACGTTAAATAATTATCAAAGTATTCTTTATGACCATAACTCTTTTTTAAATTTCATAATCTTCCCTTGCTAAAAATCCGGTGTTATCATGTGGCCATCGGTTCGGTAGCAGAATTTTATCAAATTTTATTGTCCGATGATTTAGAAATTTATCTCTAAAAATGAAAGGGAAAAAGAAATGAATTATTCAGAAGAAAGTATAAAAATGCACGAAATGCACTCCGGAAAAATTGAGGTTATCTCAAAGGTGCGCATCGAAACCCGGGATGATTTAAGTAAGGCTTATACCCCCGGCGCCGCAGAACCCTGTCGCCGCATTCATGCAGATGCTGAAGATGTTTATAAGTACACCTCAAAGGGCAACATTGTGGCCGTCGTCACTGATGGCACCGCCGTCCTTGGTCTGGGGGATATTGGTCCCATGGCTGGTCTGCCGGTGATGGAAGGTAAAGCCATCCTGTTTAAGGAGTTTGCCGGCGTGGATGCCTTCCCTATCTGTCTGGATACGAAAAACGTTGATGAAATCGTTAGAACAGTAAAACTCATCGCTCCTGGATTTGGCGGCATTAATTTAGAAGATATCGGTGCTCCGCGATGCTTTGAAATCGAAGAGCGGTTAAAAAAAGAATTGGACATCCCGGTTTTTCATGATGATCAGCACGGCACCGCCATCATTGTTCTGGCCGGCATCATCAATGCCCTGAAAGTAGTTGGGAAAAAGATCGAAGATGTAAACGTCGTCGTCAATGGCGCCGGTGCGGCCGGTACAGCCATCGCCAAACTGTTGCTTTCTTCCGGCGTAACAAACCTAATTGCCTGTGATAAACCGGGAATCCTCTACCGCGGAATGGCCGGTCTCGATGATGCCAAAAAAGATTTGGCCGAAATAACCAATCCAAAAAATATCCAGGGAACCCTGGTGGATGCATTGGTTGGTGCCGACATCTTTATCGGCGTTTCGGCACCCGGGATTGTCAGTCAGGACATGGTCCGTTCCATGAATCCGGATTCGATTTTATTTGCCATGGCCAACCCCACTCCGGAAATTATGCCGGATGAAGCCAAAGCCGCCGGAGCCCGGGTCATCGGAACCGGTCGTTCGGATTTCCCCAACCAGGTGAATAATGTTTTAGCTTTCCCAGGTATCTTCAGAGGGGCGCTGGATGTCCGGGCTACTGAGATCAATGAAGAAATGAAGCTGGCCGCCGCCCATGCCATCGCGGCCATGATTAAAGATGAAGATCTGTCGGAAAATAATATCATTCCCAATGCTTTAGACAAGTCCGTTGCCGGTAATATTGCCAGCGCCATTAAAAAAGCAGCCAGAAAAACTGGCGTCGCCCGAATTTAAGAAAGGTAAATGAGGTGTAGAAAAATGCAAATTCCAATTAAGAAAACGCTGGATCGGATTCCCGGCGGGATGATGGTTGTGCCCCTGTTTTTAGGGGTGCTGGTCAATACCTTTTTCCCCCAATTTTTAGAGATTGGCGGTTTCACCACCGCCTTATTCAGCCCCAAGGCATCATCAACTATTTTAGCCTGTTTTATGTTTTTAATCGGTTCCCAGATTAATTTTAAACTGGCCCCCAAGGCGATTAAAAAAGGGGCTTTGCTGATTACCGGTAAGTTCATTGTCGGCGCCGGGATCGGTATCTTCGTTGGTTTAGTATTCGGCCCGGCCGGCGTCCTCGGCTTATCCCCGCTGGCCATTTTGGCGGCCTTAACAAACTGTAACGGCGGTCTGTATGCCTCCCTGGCTTCCCAATATGGAGATGAAACCGATGTCGGTGCCTATGCGCTGCTTTCGATTAAGGATGGTCCCTTCTTTACCCTGGTGGCTCTCGGTGCCTCCGGTCTGGCCCAGGTTCCTTTTATGGCTCTGGTGGGTGTGCTGGTTCCTATTGTCATCGGGATGATTCTGGGAAATCTGGATTCAGATATGCGGTCATTCCTGGGCAGCAGTAAAATGCTGCTGATCCCCTTCTTTTCCTTCCCGCTGGGTGCCAGTATGGATCTGCAGACCATTGTCACCGCCGGAGGACCTGGCATCTTATTGGGTTTCGTCGCTGCTTTTACTGGTATCGGTGCCTATGTCATGCTGAAACTATTTAAAGAAGAACCGATCATTGGTCTGGCCACCGGTTCAACCGCTGGCAACGCCGTCGCGACCCCAGCCGCCGTAGCCGCTGCCGACCCCACCCTGGCGGTAATTGCCACCGTGGCCACCGCTCAGGTTGCCGCAGCCTGTGTGGTCTCGGCCATCATCTGCCCTTTTATTGTCACCACGGCCTTCAAAATATTGCGTAACCATCAGGAAAAAAAGGCCCGATTAGGTCAATTAGCCAGCCAAACAGTGACCTCCGAAGCTGAAGCCGCCTGATCAATATTCGCCTGCATAAGAACGCGGAAACTAAGACAAGTTCGAAAGATTTGATATATAATGTCATTAACGAAATCTTTCCTGAGCAACCGTCTGTTAGTTTTCACGTTTTACTGTTGTGTTTTTTGTCAATTGAAGAAACAGGTGAATTGAAATGAGAAAAAAAATCAAACTGCATACCAAGATTGCCCTGCTGGTTACCACCGTGGTTATCATTTCGATTTCCATTATTGTCGCTTTTGCGGTTTCCTGGATGACTAACATGATTGAGGATAAGGCCCGTACCAATCTGATGAATGTGTCGATGATGGTTGCCCATTCCGACGAGATCATCCAGGCCCTGGAGAATAGTGATCCGGACGGCCGGATTGCCAGCTACGTCGATAACCTGCTCCCCGGTCTGGAACAAGTTGAGTACATCATTGTCGTGGATAAAGAAGGTCTCCGCCATTCCCACCCGAATCCGGCGATGATTGGCCAGACCTTTGTCGGCGGTGATGAACAGCGGGCCGCTGAAGAAGGCGAAGCCTATATCTCTGAAGCCACCGGCACCCTGGGTAAAGCGCTCCGGGCTTTTGCCCCCATCTATGATTCTAAAAATAATGAGGAAATCGGCTTTGTGGTTGTGGGTACCCTCACCGATAATATTGAATCCGCCAAGAATACTGCCCTTTTATATATTGTTCTGATCAGTCTTGGCGCTTTGGCCGTCGGGGTCTGCGGCGCTTTTCTGCTATCCAACAACATCAAAAAGATTCTGCTGGGGCTGGAACCCGAAGAAATCAGCCAACTTTACACCGAAAAAACGGGGATGCTGGAAGCTATCCATGAGGGCCTTATTGCCGTTGACAACGCTGGCCGAATTACCCTGATCAATGATGCCGCCATCGAAATTCTAAAATTCGGAGCCGGGTTCGACAAAGCCAATCTTCTTGGTCACCATGTCGAAGCGGTTATTCCCAATACCGGGATGCTCAAGATCCTGGAAACTGGTCAGTCCGAATTTGACCAGGAACAGCGTATTGATCATACCATCATTGTCACCAATCGTGTTCCAATCATGGACGGTTCCGCAATCATCGGTGCCATTGCCAGCTTCCGGGACAAGACCGAGGTTACAAAATTAGCCGAAGAACTGACCGGTGCTAAAAAAATGGCCTGGTCACTGCGAGCCCAGAATCATGAATTTATGAATAAGCTGCATACCATCTCCGGCCTGATCCAGCTGGAAGAATATCATGAAGCGCTGGATTTTATTTCAGATGTGGCTAAAAGTCGCAATAACATCAGTGATATTTTAACCCGTAACATCCAGAATCCCGCGGTCTCGGCACTTTTACTAGCTAAATATGCCAAAGCCGAAGAATACCGGGTTAAGCTGGTTATTGATGCCGAATCCCGGTTGACCCGGCTGCCCCGGTATATGACTGCTGAAGATATTGTTTCCGTCATCGGCAACCTGGTCGAAAATTCTCTCGATGCGGTTAAAATCGATGGTACCGGCCTGATTGAGATTAAAGTCCTGCAAAATGATGCGACCTTAACCATCCAGGTCAGGGACAACGGCGGGGGCATTCCGCTGGCTGATCAGGACAAGATTTACGCCCAGGGTTTTTCAACCAAAAAAGACCAGCGGGGCAACGGCATGTTTATCGTCAAAAATATCATCGACGCTGGCGGCGGAACCATCAGCCTTAAATGTGATGGCGGTGTTTTCTGGGATATCAATATTCCCATGAATCGAGGTGAAAAAAATGATTGAGGTGATGATCGTCGAAGATGATCCCATGGTTCGGGATATTAATGCCAAATTTCTGGAACGGATTGACGGTTTTAAGCTCTGTGCCGCAGTGGCCAGTCTTGATAATGCGCGGAAGTACATCGCCATTAAAAAACCGGATTTGATTTTGCTGGATGTCTATCTGCCTAATGAAAACGGCATTGATTTTCTCAAATGGATCAGGGAAAAAAACATTGATGTCGATATTATCTTAATCACCGCCGATAAATCGATTGATCGCATCCAGGAGTCCTTTCGCTACGGAGCTGTGGACTATCTGATTAAACCCTTTAATTTTGAACGGTTTAAAGAAGCCCTGTTGCAGTTTAAAAGCCGCCATGAGCAATTTAAAAAGAATCAGGAAATCGAACAACCGGATCTGGATCGGCTTATTTCAAATCCCGGTGCCATTCCCCAATCCGACGATTTTGCTAAGGGCTTTAATAAATACACCTATCAGTCGATCTGGAATGAAATTGAAACGCGTCATGTTGGTGACTTCACTGCCGATGTGTTAGCCGAAAAGTTGGGCATCGCCCGGGTTACAGTACGGCGCTATCTGGAACATATGGAAAAAGAGAAAAAAATCAAAAAACAAGTTGAATATGGGAAGGTCGGCCGGCCCCAGTATCGCTATCATAAACTGTAAGACCATCTTCTCTTCCGGAACTTAAACAGCCCTTAACTAGTCAGCGACTAGTTAAGGGCTGTTACTTTATTCTATTTTTAATGCCGTTTTAACGATTCTTTTTCTCCTGGGCATTTTTTAGGCTCATTGCTTTTTCTCGGCATTCATCCGCATAGTCTTCATAGGCTTCCCGATAATCTTCATAATCGATGGTGCAATCGCGGTCTTCAAAAGATTTACAGTATCCTTCCAGGGCTTTCCAATCCCGGCTGTAGGCATGAAAACTCAGGGCATGATGGGTATAGGAACCCAGTTCGTTTATCCCGGCTTCTCTGGCAATCGTTCTTGACAGTTCGATCAGGGCAAAAATATTCATGGCGACTGCCTTAACCCCATCATTGCTTCTAAATACCACGTCGGTATTTAATTTGCCGTCCTTAACAGTGTAATGAATGAGCTGCAGGCAGGGTGGATGATTTAGTCTGGCGGCCTCCTGATTGGCGACATGGAGAGTCGCCTGTCTGGTTCCCGGATCTTCTCTCAGTCTATTGATCACAAAATCAATATTTTTGGAAAACAGATCATGATAGGTATAACCATACATGTCCTTTTCAAAATCCTTGGTGCCTTCAACAATTTCCAGGACGTAGTCCACCAGGGTTTCCAGCCCGGTTGGCATCGCCATGGTAATTTTTATATCCTGCACGCTGTCGATATCCATCAGCAGGTGAATTTCTTTTAGACTGTCTTCCCGATCCTGATTCTTCCCGATGACGATATCGGCCTGATTCAAAGCCTTCATCGCCGCCTCGATGCCCTTATGCAGTTCGGTTTCGTGAATGTAAGTAACCATCATTTTCACATCGTATCAGCTGATCTCTAAATTTCAAACTGCTGACACGAGATCCTTTCATTTAATAATAACGTCTCCGTTAAACTGTTGCCTAGATGATCATACCATATTTGGGGGCAAATTTCATCATTGCAAAGTCAAATTTGGGTCACTTAATCGCTTCAAGACAGTATCTAGTCATCGCTCGCCGAATTTTAGGCCTGCGCTCCGCGTTTACTTACCGCCAAAACCAGTCCGATCAGCATGAACAGGACTGTTCCCGCAACAGCAGTTTCCGATGTGGAAGGATCCACCCCGGTTCTGGGATTGGCTGAGCTGGCATGGTGTTTTTTGAATGTTTGATTCGAAAGCGGTTCAAGATACAAACAGGCCGCATCACGATTCACATCCCCATAAATCGCACTGATATCAATGCTGCCTTCGGCCACGAGGGCCTTGGCAATGGCTCCGGATGTGCATAAATCAAGAATGCCATTGTTGATGATAATCTTATTATAGGAGAATAACGCGCCGGCGTCGCCATGATCAGCAATCGACTCGACGATAGTATAGCCGCCATTAAAGATCAGTTTATCGTAGGCTCCGATACCACGGCTGTAACTCGTTGGACTATCGGTGAAAACATCAATAGTTCCGCCATTGACGACCAGATCGCCAAAAGCAAATAAACCAAAAGCTCCAGCAAAATCGCTATTATAAGCGGTCACATCGATGTTCCCACCGTTGATGGTGAGATTACCCATCGTCATAACTTCAGCATTATCGCCGGCCAGGATTCCAACCGCTGAGCTGGAATTTGCATATCCGGCCGCTGCAATATCATAGGTACCACTGTCAATCACCAGATTTCCAATCACATTGATTCCGCCTCCCATTATATCAGGAGTCGCCTGCCCTTCCGCAATCAGCGTGCCGGTCCCGCTGGCATTCATATCACCTTCCACTTTAACGGCAAAACCATTATCGGTTATAATACTATTGGTACCCAGTAGGACCAGTTTAAACGGAACGGCTGCTGATTTGACATCCAGCTTTTCGCCGATAAAATCATTTAAAGTCAATTCGTTGGCAGCTGCATCATAAGCATAGTCCGATCCGATGTTGGTGTCCAGGACATCGATGATCACGCCATTTTGGGTTAAGCATAAATATGTAGCTGCCTGGGTCTCAATTGTTTCCGTCTCAATGGTTGATACGACCGGCTGCTCCGAAACGACCTTGGTTTCCAGACCATTATCAGCCGGTACTATTATTTCTTCGGTAGCTGGCGCCGAGGCAGTTTCGGTACCAACCACTATTTCTTCTGTTAAAACGGTCTCCGGATCGGCCACTTCCGTTGTTACTAAAACCAGGCCTAATTCGTTGCCTGATTCTTGTTCACTGACATCAACTCCAGCGGCCATAGCGGAGACCGGAATCAGCATCGACAGCATGGCTGCTACCATCAGCAGGGATAAAAACTTTGATATTCTCTTCATTTTCTTCTCCATTTCTAAATGTAATTTGATGTACGGTTGAGATTGCAGTGTTCCTTAATACAACAGTTATTCTGTCTTTCGTTATTTAGTTGTTTACATCATCAGATATGATTAAGATATCACAACCCAAGAATAATGTCGATGGATTATTCTATCATTCTTGGATGGCAACTGTTAACTTATCCCAAAAAAAACAAAAAACCACCAAATAGCGGTTTTTTGTTAACATCAGATACAGTTTCATTTTATTTGAGTTTGTTTTTTTTATTTACTTAATTTTTTCTCGTTGCTGGTCCGGATTAGATATCCAGAGCTGCGTGGTAGCCCTGATAAATGGCGGTTGTGATGGTTGATGCTTTTACGCAATCCCCAATTTCGATGACGTAGGGGGCGCAGTCAACCAGGGTTTCAGCAATATTACGGAGCGGTTTTTGTCCCAGCGCACAAATCACTGATGTTCCGGGAACTAACACTTCCTTGCCATCAGTATCTTCACAGACAACCCCTTGATCGGTAACTTGCAGACCTTTTAATTCAGTATGAACAGTGATGCCGCATTTTTCGATTTCATTCATCATTAACGGTCGATGACGAAGATTAGCGTCTGGGGCCAATTCTGGTCTCATTTCCACCAGGTGTACGGTCTTCCCTTCCCGGGCAAAATGGATAGCCGCTTCACAGCCGGCCAAACCGCCGCCTAAAACAACCACAGTATCTCCGACCTGATCTTTTTTCTTATAGTAGTCGTTAACGACAATCACATTGTCTCCATCCAGACCGGGAATTGCTGGAACGATGGGTTCCGAGCCGACTGCCACAATCAGGGCGTCAACATTTTCCTGATCGATATATTCTTTTGTTACCGGTGTGTTTAAGCGAATCTCAACGCCAGCGTCTCTAGCCAGTTTTTCCAGGGTAACACCCAGCTCGTACATTTCATATTTAAATGGGATTGCCTGTTCGCCTTTGAGGATTCCACCCAAGGTGTCACCTTTTTCGCAAAGAATAACCTGGTGACCCCGTTTGGCCGCCGTCAGCGCCGCTTCCAGTCCAGCTGGTCCGCCACCTGCCACCAATACTTTTACCGGGTTGGCAGTGGGAATAATTTCAGTCCCATCCATTTCCCGACCAATTAAAGGATTGACGGTACAGCGTCGGGTGGATGTGACAGCACGTTCAGCCATACAGGTAAAGCAGCGGAGACATTTAATAATATCGGCTTCCTGGTTGCTCATGACTTTTCGTGGCAGGAAGGGATCAGCCAACAGTGCCCGAGCCATTTCAACAATATCAGCCTGACCAGAGGCGATAATTTCTTCCATCATCGCCGGGTCATTTAGTCCGCCCAGGGTTGCCACTGGCACTGAGACATGTTTTTTAATTTCAGCCGCCAAATAGACATTTCGACCATGAGGTTCAAACATCGATGGATGGGTCAAGCCGAAGCCGCTTTGATAGGTACCGGCGGTAATGTGCAGTAAATCAACTTTAGATTCGACCATCTTGGCAATTTCAACCCCATCTTCAAGGGTATAACCACCTTCAAATAATTCCGAACCGCTCATTCTGAATTCGATCGGGAAACCTGGTCCAACTGCTGCGCGAACACTGTCCAGCACTTCTAAGGCCAGACGCGCCCGGTTTTCTAATGGGCCGCCGTATTTGTCAGTTCTATGGTTGAAAAAAGGAGATAGAAACTGGTTCAGCAACCATCCGTGACCGCCATGGACCATGATCATTTCAAATCCAGCTCGTTTAGCCAATCCGGCTACTCGTCCGTAAGCAGCAACAATATCATCGATCAGTTCCTGGGTCAGTTCTTTAACCGGTCTGCCATCAGGACGGGTTCCGGCGCTGGGTCCCCACTGGGCCATGCCGCCTTTTTTATCCTTATCAGTCAGATAGGTCCCGGCATACTGTCCGGAATGTGATAATTCGACACTGGGAATAGCACCATGACGACGGATTGCGTCGGCCGTGTAAGTAAAGCTGGCCAGTGAATCAACCGTTTGCAGATCGAGATGATACATATGGGATCCTTCGGTTTCAGGATGAACTACGCATTCACTAACCGTGACGGTAGCGGCACCACCTTTAGCTCGCAGTTCATAAAAAGCTTTTGATTTAGGGCCGATGGTACAATCGGCAGTAATATCGGTGCCTCCCATGGGCGCGCCAAACATTCTGTTTCTGAAGGTTACATTACCAATTTTAATCGGTTTACATAGATTGGGATATTTTCGTTGCATTGTCAATTCTCCTTTTAAATTTTTCGTTAGTTCCGTCAACAATAAGCGGTCTATTTGATAAAATCTTAACACGATCTTTTGCTGATGTCAACAAAATCATGTAAATACTTACATGTTTAAACCAAACAGTTTTATCTTTATTGTAAACGTTATTGAACAAGTTAAAAAAAACAGAATTTCTGGAAGGAAAAGCTGATTGGATACTTCCTTATACAAAAAGAGACGCTTTATTTGGCGGGTTCAGACCCGAATCCTGAACCTACCAAACAAAACATCTCTTTAAAATTTCTTTAATTATACTTGAAAGGAGAACCAAAGCAAAAATGACAATGTTTTATCCTTGACGTTTATTCAAAAGATGGTTATTATTAAAAAAAACACGAAAAGAGGAGCAATATGATCCCAGAAAAAATGCTTGATAAAATCAGGAAGCTCTGTAAGGACCTGGATGGTCTGTCCCAGGAGAACTTTGACAAGGGACTCAAACGTTTTGCCGCCGAAAAAGCCGAATTCCGAACATCCCAATTGAATAGTTTAATCAGCAAAAAAGAGTATGAACGCCTTTCAAAAAATCCCGAGTATATTCAGGCCACTGAGATTATCAGCGACACCCTTGCTCTGCTGGAAGAACTGGATAATCTGGAATGGGTTTATAATGACATGATTCGAAAACTATATCAAGTCAAACCTGACCGACCTGAAATGAACGATGAAATTGAAGACAATACACATTATTGCCTTGAACCACCGTTCTGCCGCTCAAAATTTTTGAGTTAATGATGTTTTAACGTAATTGTTATCGATTGAGAAAGTCGCCGTTTTGAAAATATCTATTACCACATCAGATTCAAGTGTGAATGAATCTTTTGCTGTAATCAATTATAATACCGACACTTTACCTCAGCCTGTTGCTCTTATAGCCACAGGCTGATACTTTTTTTGTGCCATTTCTGTTATTTCCGCTGGTTTATTCTCTCATCATGTTTCTCAGCACCAATTCCTGCAACACTTCACCAACGCGCATTTCCTCATATTTTACAGTTGGTTGACTATTGGCATAATAATAATCCGTAATCGGCCGATAGTCTTTCGCCTGATTCTTTCTTTTTCGAACAACTTTTATGCAGTCCTCGGCGGTGATTACACCTGCCGCAATATCTTCGTTAATGTCCCGGATTAAATCTTCATATTCCGAAATAAATGACACTTTCATCACCTCTATTTTTTCCAATTCGCTTGTGATTGCTGTATTCAATCTATTCAGCTATTACCAGTTAAGCTCCAGACCGACCCCCACTTCGGTAATGGGAATGTGTGCGTGCATGGCGGCTTTGACAGCAAAAGCGGTGCAGTGGCAGGGATAGATCTGTTCGATCTGATTGTTTGCAAAATAGTCAATCGTCTGCGCCACCCGATCATTGACCTCAAACAGATGGAAGCCGCCAATGACGCCAGCAACTCGATGGTCGCCTGTGACAGCTTTGGCGTATTCAATAATATTGCAGATACCACTGTGGGAACAGCCGGTGATAATGGTTATTCCTGCGTCTCCCTGATAAACCAGAGCCGAATCGTCCAACAGGTAATCATCGGTCAGATCCTCACCCAGCTGCTGTTTTCCAATCGGCTCCGGTTTTTCAAAATCCATCACCCGGGGGATTTCGCCCAGAAAAGTGATGTTTTCGGTAACCTTTACCGGGGTGCGGGTGAGCTTCAGTCTGCACCTTGCTGTCAGTTCTGTTCGGGAAAAGGGGGCTGATATTTTCAGGCCGTCACATTCTTTATAATTCAATGCATCGGGATGGGCGATGATCTGCAGCAGTTCCGGGCGGTTTATCGCTAATAAACTCTTTAACCCCCGGGTATGGTCATCATGACCATGAGAAAGGACAATGGTTTTGAGCCGACTGAGATCTATGTTCATGGTGGCGGCATTTTTAATGAACAGATCCGAGTAGCCCACGTCAAAAAGAAAGGCCTCTTCCCCATCTTCAATATAATAACAGACCCCGGGCTCGCCCCAATAATATTCGTCAATAATGGTGTTGTTATCAACAAGAACTTTTAGCCGCATCTGCTTTTCCATCTTCAAACTTTTTCTGAACCACAAAAAATAGCTTTCGGGGTAGTGCCCCTTCCTCAAAATTATCAATACTGATGATCTCGAAACCGTCAGCCAATTTTTCGACCTTTTCTTTGCTGAAGAAATGAATAATAAATTTGCCGCATTCGTAGATATCTTCGCCGTGATGGGTGCCGGTACCACAATCTGCATCATCGGTGTTCCGCGCCGTATAGATGGTGATGCCGCCCGGTTTCAGGACCCGGTTGGTTTCTGCCGAAATGAAAACCAATTCCGAAGTCGTCAAGGCCATGCAGTAGAGCATGTGGGAATAGCAGGCATCAAAACGCCCTGCCTCCAAAGGAAAGACCTGACGGACATCATGTTGTACCGTTGTGATCAGATGAGCAACTTCCAGCTCTTTTGCCCGTTCTTCGATGGCCTGAATTCCAGCCGCTGTATATTCAATGACAGTTACTTCAAACCCCTGCTGGGCAAAGTAAAGCGAGTCACGGCCCTGACCGCCACCCAATTCGAGGATCTTCCGGACGCCGTTATTTTTAAAAATTCCTGCGGCCTTGATGGCGGCAATGCTGGGATCTGTCCCAAACATCTGGGGTTTGCTGGCAAATGTGTCTTCCCAGTGGCGATTCTGTTTATTAAAAATTTCTTTTTTCACATTGATTTCCTTTCGTCACTTCAATTGGTCTTATTTTCTGATGAAAAGACCGTCGCCCGGTCCTATTCTGAAAAAACACCCAAGTTTTTATCTCAGTATACCGTGTCCAGCCCTTCGAGTCAAAGATCAGTTCTGATAATATGAGACTTTCTCGATGTTTTCTTTGAACCATGGTTTCTATCCCAGCCGATAAAATGCGATCAATAAAAAAACAGGTTGATGACGGTGCATCAACCTGGAGAGTTCATTACATACTATTTAAAATACTTTGGTAGTCCACTGGGAACAATCCCAGACTTCATTGACAAAACTTTCGTAGAATTCCGGTTCATGGCAGACCATCAGAATGCCACCGTTATAGGCTTCTAACGCCCGTTGCAGTTCGGCTTTGGCATCAGCATCGAGATGATTGGTGGGCTCATCCAGAACCAGAATATTGGTTTCCCGGTTGATCAATTTACAGAGGCGGACCTTGGCCTGCTCGCCACCACTTAAAACCTTGACCATGCTCTCAATATGTTTCCGGGTCAATCCGCATTGGGCCAGCGCCGAACGCACCTCGTTCTGATTCAGAGACGGAAACTCGTTCCAGACCTCCTCGATGCAGCTGGTCCGAATATCCTGATCCATTTCCTGTTCAAAATAACCAATTTTCAATTTTTCGCCCTGATCAACAGTCCCGGCAACCGGTGGTATCAGTCCCAGAATACTCTTTAACAGGGTAGTTTTACCAATACCGTTGGTGCCCTTTAAAACGATTTTCTGCTTTCGCTCCATTACTAAATTCAGTGGTTTGGAAAGCGGTTCATCATAACCGATGACCAGATCTGCGGTTTCAAAAACCCGGCGACCGGTGGCACCAGCTTCTTTAAAATTAAACCGCGGTTTGGGTTTTTCGGAGGCCAGCTCGATAATGTCCATTTTATCCAGCTTTTTCTGTCGCGACATGGCCATATTTCGGGTCGCAACCCGGGCTTTGTTCCGGGCCACAAAGTCTTTTAAATCAGCAATTTCATTTTGCTGTTTATTATAAGCGGCCTGTTCCTGAGCTTTTTTTGCTTCCAGTACTTCCTGGAACTTTGCATAATCCCCTACGTACCGGGTCAATTTCTGGTTATCCATATGATAAATCAGATTAATCACCGAATTAACAAAGGGCAGATCATGAGAAATCAGAATAAAGGCATTTTCATAGTCGTTAAGATAACGCTTTAACCATTCAATATGCTGTTCGTCCAGATAGTTGGTCGGCTCATCCAGCAGCAGGATGTCCGGTTTTTCCAGCAGCAGTTTGCCCAGCAGGACCTTGGTTCGCTGGCCGCCACTGAGTTCGGTGATATCCTTATCCATACCGATGTCGTTGAGACCCAGGGCATTCCCTACTTCTTCAACCTTCGAATCGACCAGATAAAAATCATGAAACTCCAGCAATTCCTGAAGGTCGCCGACTTCTTCCAGACTTTTTTCAATTTCTTCCGGGCTGTCCTCGCCCATTTTTTCATAAAGAAAACCGATCCGGGCTTCAATGTCCAGCAGAAAATCGAAGGCTGAGGTCAGCACATCCCGAACCGTCATTCCCTGTTTCAAAACGGCATGCTGATCGAGGTAACCGATCCGCACATTTTTGGCCCATTCCACCTTGCCCTCATCCGGCATCAGTCGATCGGTAACGATATTCATGAAGGTTGACTTACCCTCGCCGTTTGGTCCAATTAAACCGATATGCTCTCCCTTTAACAACCGAAACGATACCTGATTAAAAATCGCCCGATCGCCAAAACCATGAGAAAGATTCTCGACATTTAAAATACTCATTTATGCTCCATTTCTTTTTTTACACAATTAAAAACACTTCCAGATTTGTGTTGCAGATCAGGAAGTGTTTAGTTTATCCTATGATTCTTACTTTTGTATTATACCATAGGCCAAATAATTACGCCAGACCCGACTGATCGTTACCTGGCTATTTGTTATACTTTTCTGTTAAAATTAAGATTTTTTAAATATTATTTTTTGTGCTTCACTGGTCTTTTTTTGGGGTTGCCTCTGGCCAGATAAAAATATAGCATTGCCTGGATCACAGTGATGAGGCCCATGACGATTTTTTCAAACCAGGTGGTGCCCAGCAGATTGCCCAAGGTATTTAAGCAGACAAATACAAATGACAGCCAAAAATAAATTTTCGCAAACAGATTAAACTGTTTATACTCGATAACACCGGCTGCTACAGCGATTACTGGGACGCCAAAGCTCACCACAATCACCCCCATTATGGAAGCCTCAAAAAAGAGTACCGCCATTAATATCAGCGCAAAAATCAACCAGCCGATATAGAATTTTTTATAAGCTTTCACCCGGATCAGTCCGGATGCTGCCGCTATTACCGGGATGCCATAAATCATCATCACGATGCTGGTGGTGGCCGTGCGAACAGCCGCATCGTAGCTCTCCAGTCGTCCGCCGCTAATGAACTCATAGGGCAGAATTTTGAAAATTACCAAGAGAAACATGCAGATTGTGAATATATTTAGAATGATAATCCCCTTGCCCGCCGTTTTTCTGTTTATTCTCATAGTTCTAGTTCCTCCGAGGATGATTGTTTTGCAATGATGACACTGCTGCTTATCTTAAAAATAACGGCTGGTTTAATTCCAATAAGTGATCGTTCACAAATAAATATTCTCTTTAAAATTTCTTTGATATCATTATAAGTCTACTCATACAATTTTTCAAGGTGTGGCAACCTGTGTGACAACATTTTCTGGGTTTTGTCATAATTGACTTGCTGGTCTGAATAAAATCAATCAAATAAAAATGTGCTGGTTTCGATTCGCTACCTGTACTGTAAACTGACAAGCAGAAAACGGCTATGAGAGCTACTATTACGAAGTGACCTCTGAGGAATTACTTACTGAGATCAACAACCGTATGGGCAAGGCCGGATATCAGCCGTTTATTCTGGTTGATACCTATATCACCACTCATAATGATTTGACCGACTCCTATTATTACAAAACCGATGGCAAAAGTGGTCAGCTTGAATTGGTTCCATTTCACCGTAACAATTATGTGTCGCGTGTCAATATGCGCGTCGATGACGCTCAGACTCCGGCTGCGCTGAATCAGTTCCTGATGGAGACCTTGGTCGATATTTTCGCACCTGGCAAAGGGAAGGAAGTCTGCGCCGAGCTGGGTATTTACGATCTTTCCGGTGTTGATCCCGCAAGCTGGAAAGAAGTGACGGTTGGCAACACTGAATTTAAAATTTCTGGCAACTATGAATTTTCCGTTGAAAACATCGAATATTAAACCGTTAAAAACAATCTGGTCGTATTGCAACCGCTATTTCCTGGTGCAATACGGCCAGCTTTTATGTATTTATGTAGTTATTTATTTACAATTCAATCTTTTTTATCTGCAGAAACTCGATCAGTCGCTCCGCCATCAGCTGATGGCCGGCCGGGCTCTGATGAATCCCGTCCAGATACAGATCCGGGTCAGTCCAATCAGTACCCGCTCTGAAATCCAGGATTGGGATCCGGGATGATGCGGTATAGTCTCTTAACCACTGACAATAGGCTTCGACCATATCAGCCGATCGTTCAAAATCGATCACCGCTCCCCCTTCTTTAAATGCCACTGGCAGACGAATCGGCGGCGGAATGGCGATATAAACCTGAAGACCCTTTGCGCTGGACTGGTCAACCATGGTAATCATATTGTGGGCGGCCTGTTCCCAACTGTGGTTAAAAAAGATGTCATTATAGCCACCCATCAGGATCACCCCATCGGGCTTTGCCTTAAATACTTGTTGCTGGATCCGGTTCAGCATGTCTTCGGTGGTATCGCCACTGACGCCGCGATTGATTAGCTGGATGCCAGTCTTTTTTGCGGCGAGCAGATGCCATTTTTCGTCACGGTTTACCTGGTAACCAAAGGTCAGGCTATCGCCAAAACATATCATTTTCACAATTTTCTCCTTGTTATATCGGTTGACAAAAAACCTGCTTCATTTCCAGACATTCAGCAGCGACTGCATTTTTTCCGCTGTCTCAGTTCCCGGCATAGGAACATGAACTGCCATTTTTAGACTGGAGTGATCAGCGACATCAAAATTACTAATTTCAAAATCCAGCCGCCCGACCTGGGGATGGTTCAGCTGTTTATATAGCTCACCGTTGTTCTGAATTTCATGGAGCGACCACCATAAATCAAACTCCGGACTTCTTGTTTTCAACTCTTCAATAAACTGAGCAAACCAGAAATCTTCAATGTATTTTCCGCTGGTGAAACGGAAGCGACCGACCATGCTCTTGGCGTGGCGATCCCAATCAACAAACAACTCTTTATATTTGTGGTCGGTGAACATCGCCCAGACAATATTCCGGTCCCGATCGCTCATCGAATTGAAGTCGCCAAAAATTGTACAGGAGGCCTTGTTCCAGGCAATCACGTTCCAGCGCTGATCTGTAATCAGCGCTGGGCAATGGGTTAGATTGTCCAGCATATGCTGAAGCGCCGGACTCGCGATTTCCCGCGCCTCTGGCATATCAGCTGGTAGCGGTTGATTTGCCAGCCGGTAAAAATGATGACATTCTTCCCGGTCCAACTGCAATACCCTGGCCAGGCTTTCCACCACCGGAATGGACACCTGAATCGGACGGCCCTGTTCAAGCCAGGTGTACCAGGTCAGACTGATCCCGGCCAGCTGAGCGACTTCCTCCCGACGTAAACCCGGTGTTCGCCGACGTTTGCCTGATAAGAGACCAACCTGGGAAGGTAATAATTTTGCTCTCCGGGTTTTCAGGAAATCGCCCAGTTCCTTGTATCGTTGCTGCTCGCTATCCATATGAGGTGTTCCTTTCTATTATAATTCATACCAGTATAAATACACTTCTGGTAATATTATAGCATCTGTATTATGCTTATTCCAGAAAAACAAATCGAATGATGGAGGTTATCGAATGAAAATACAATCAATAAAACTAGTTTATTTTTCACCAACAGAAACCACCAAAGCCGTGGTCGAAGGCGTTGCCCGGGGATTTAGAGCAACTGTAGCAGAACGGATCGATCTGACTAAACCGCTTGCCCGGTCGAAACCATTGCAAACCGGAGAAAACGAATTGCTGATTGTGGGGGTGCCTGTTTACATGGGCAGGGTGCCGGAAGTGATCCGGGAATGGCTACAGTCCATCAAAGCGCTGAACACGCCGACGGTTTGTATTGTTGTCTATGGCAACCGGGTCTATGATGATGCCCTGCGCGAACTTAAAGACATTCTCATCGCTGATGGCTGCGTCCCCATCGCAGCGGGTACATTTATTGGCGAACATTCCTTTTCCAGCGATGAAACACCCATTGCCATTGGTCGTCCTGACATCCGGGATCTCAGCCAAACAGAAGCATTTGGCCAAATAATCAGAACCAAACTAGATCCGCTTTTATCGATCGATGAAATTAAAACTCTGAATGTGCCTGGAGAATTCCCCTATCGTGGCGAAACCAAACTCTGGGATGTCGATTTTATCGCCGTCAGCAATGATTGCAATTTGTGTCAGCTCTGTGCTGAGGTCTGTCCGGTAGGAGCCATCGATATTGAAAACAGTCGCTTGATCGATGAGAAAAAATGCATCACCTGCTGCGCCTGCATCAAAAATTGTCCCCAACACGCCAGAACGATTAAACCTGGTCCGGTGTATGATGCATCAATCCGACTGAACACCCTGTTTAAAGAACCCAAGCAACCGGAACTGTTTTATTAGTAACATCCAGCGGGCATTCCCCCTTTTCTGTTTTTGTGAAAATCGCTGTAAATTGTTCCGATTGTTACTATTTCTGTCCCATTCACTGTGCTATATTATGTTTAACCTTAACAGAGCAACCAAAGAAAAATCGAGACAAAGACGTCGAAAGCAACTTTCGGCGTCTTTGTCATTTTTACGAATGAATCACAGCGAGACTGTGCAATTTTATTAGGAAAGGATGTTACCAATATGTCAAGAATTAATTATTCATCAGGAGCCCCCCTTGAAGAAAAAGTAGGCTATTCCCGGATGGTGAAAATCGGCAATCTGATTATGATCGGCGGCACCACCTCAGTTCAGCCGGACGGCAGTGTTTACGGCGAAGGCGATCCTTACGCACAGGCCAAGTACATTTTTGAAAAACACGTCAAACTCTTAGAAAAAGCTGGAGCTACCCCAGCTGATGTGGTCAAAGTTATGTGTTATGCCACCCGGATGTCCGATTGTGGCGAAATTGGCCGGGCTTACACGGAGATTTTTAAAGAATTCCGGCCGCTGTTCACGGCGGTGGGAACAACGGAACTCAACCGCCCCTCGCAACTGTGTGAGATAGAAATGACGGCGATTATCATTGCTGACGAAAGCGGGTGTGAATAATGAACCGGATCAGCGAACATCCCATTCTCGGCCCAACCGAAACCAGCCCAAAGGTGACCTTTTTCATGGATGGCCAGCCGATGGAAGGCTACGCTGGTGAACCCATTGCAGTAGCCCTTAAAGCCGCTGGCGTGATGATCCACCGCTATACCCAAAAGGCCCATGAGCCCCGGGGTATCTTCTGTGCCATCGGCCGCTGCACCGACTGCGTCATGATTGTCGATGGTGTTCCCAATATCCGCACCTGTATCACTCCTTTGGTTGCAGGGATGAGGATTCAGACCCAGGATGGGGTCACCCCATTGGAGGTAAGTGAATGAAACGTTATGATCTAATCGTAGTCGGCGCCGGTCCTTCCGGTCTTTCCGCTGCCATTGAAGCCGCCCGCTGCGGGATGCGCGTTGCCGTTTTTGATGAAAATGCCAAACCCGGCGGGCAATTATTCAAGCAGATTCATAAATTTTTCGGTTCCAAGGAACACCAGGCCAAAATCCGCGGTTACAAAATCGGTGAAACGCTACTGGCCGAAGCCGATGAAGCGGGGGTTGAGGTATTTCTCAATGCCACCGTAGCCGGGATTTATCTGGATAAAGAGGTTCTGGTGGAGATCGGCGGTGCCATGGTGCATTTCAAAGCAGACACCATCATCATTGCCACTGGCGCAGCAGAAAACATGGTCACCTTTGCCGGCTGGACGCTGCCCGGCGTGATCGGCGCCGGTGCCGCCCAGACGATGATGAATCTTTACGGCATTAAGCCTGGCCAAAAGGTGCTGATGCTGGGCAGCGGCAATGTCGGTCTGGTGGTCAGCTTCCAGCTGATGCAGGCCGGCTGTGAAGTCGTCGCCCTGGTGGATGCCGCTCCTAAGATCGGCGGCTATGGCGTTCATGCCGCTAAAATCGCCCGCTGCGGGGTCCCTTTCTATCTCTCCCATACCATTACCAAAGCCGAGGGTAGTGATTGCGTCACCGGGGTGGAAATTGCCCAGGTCGATGAGCACTTCGCCCCGATCCCCGGTACCGAGAAGCATTTTGATGTGGATACCATCTGTCTGGCCGTCGGTCTCTCGCCAATGTCGCAGCTGCTAAAAATGGTTGGCTGCAATATGGTCGATGATCCCCGGCGCGGCGGTCAGGTGCCACTTGTTGATGAAAATGGCGAAACCTCGATTCCCGGCCTCTTTGCCGCTGGGGATGTCGCCGGCATCGAAGAAGCCAGTTCAGCCATGATTGGGGGGCGGATGTCCGGTTTGGCGGCGGCCGCTTATTTGGGCTTTCTCAGTGAGCAGGACAAAGATAACCGCCTGGCTGACCTGGAAGTCGCACTCGACAGCCTGCACCAGGGCATGTTCGCCCCCGGCAGCAAGGGCAAAACCATCACCAAAACCGATGAGGGGATTGCAGTTTCCCAGAGTCTGCTGAAAAAAGGCTACCTGGATGATGCCGACATTGAGCGCTTTATTAATCGATCTGATAAAACTGATAAAAAATCCGGCATCCATCCAGTCATCGAATGCACCCAGAATATTCCCTGCAATCCCTGTCAGGATGCCTGTACCAGGGGTTGCATAAAAATTGGCAAAACCATCACTGCCCTGCCCCGGATTGATGCCGCCAACAGCTGCACCGGCTGCGGCATGTGCATTGCTGCCTGTTCCGGCCAGGCCATCTTTCTGGTCGATGAAGACTATGAGCCGGGCTACGCCAGCATTACCCTGCCCTATGAATTCTTACCCCTGCCCCAAAAGGGTGAACTGGGACAAGCCCTGAGCCGCAGCGGTCAACCTCTGGGCAACGCCGAAATCATCGATGTCCGCAGTGCCAAGGCCTTTGACCACACCACCCTGGTCACCATCAAAGTACCGGTAGAGCAAGCCATGACGGCCCGATTTTATAAGCCCGAAACCAATGCGGCAGGACAATAAGGAAAAGGAGATACGACAATGAAATCTATTAATGATCGTTCACAAAATATCGGTCCCTTCGTTTCCCAGAACGACGACACCATGATCATCTGCCGCTGCGAAGAAATTACCAAAGGCGAAATTCGCCAGGCGATTCATGACGGGATGTTTACCGTCAATGAAATCCGGCGTTACCTGCGGGCTGGGATGGGGCTTTGTCAGGGCCAAACCTGTGGCAAACTGGTTAAGAACCTGATTGCCCGGGAACTAAACGTGATTCCTGATCAGTTGGACCCGGCCACCAGTCGTTCACCAATGCGGCCAGTGGAAATGAAAGTATTAGGAAATGAAGAGGTGACCCATGTCTAAACATATGTCTAAATATAATGATGTGATCATTATCGGCGGTGGCATCATCGGTAATGCCACTGCCTACTACCTGGCTAAAAAGGGCGTATCGGTAACCGTGCTGGAAGCCAGCAAGGACATTGGTATTGGCGGTTCGTCACGTAATGGTGGCGGCGTGCGCCAGTCCGGTCGGGACACCCGGGAATTACCGCTGGCGATGTGGGGCATTAAAAATCTCTGGCCGGGACTGTCCGAAGAATTAGGCGTGGATGTGGAATATACCCAAAAAGGTAACCTGCGGCTGGGAAAAACGGAAACCCATCAGAAAATTCTCCAGGGCTTAACCGACAAGGCCGTATCCTGCGGGTTGGATGTCCGAATGATCAATGGCGATGAAATTCGGGCCATCAACCCCTATCTTTCAGAAGAAGTCACCTGTGCCAGCTGGTGTCCCACCGATGGTCATGCCAATCCGCTGACCGCGACCCTGGGATACTATAAAAAAGCCCGGGAATTGGGGGTCCGCTTTATTACCGAAGCGCCCTGCTTCGAACTGCGCAAAATCAAAGGCGTGATCCGCCAGGTTGTTACCCCGGATGCTATCTATGAAGCCGACAAGGTGCTGGTGGCGGCCGGTTTTGACAGTCGCAAAATTTTAGCAACGGTTGGCATTGATGTGCCAATGATGCCGATGAAAATGGAATGTCTGGTTACCGAAGCCGAACCGCCGATGTTCTTACAGATGCTGGGTACCGCCGATGCCGATTTTTACGGCCATCAGTCCAAGCATGGTTCCTTTGTTTTTGGCGGGTCCTCCGGTTTTGAACACCTCAACAAAGACAATGGCAGCCCTATTTCCAGCAGTATCGGCGCCTCCTGCACCTGCCGCGGGATTATCAAATACTTCCCCGCGCTGGCCAACGCCAAGATCGTCCGGGCCTGGGCCGGCTGGCTGGATGATTGTGCTGATCATGTTCCGGTGATCAGCCCGGTGGCAGAAGTTCCCGGCTTGTATATCGCCTGTGCTTTTTCCGGCCACGGCTTTGGAATTGCCCCGGCGGTGGGCTACAATCTCGCCGAAATGATTGCCGACGGTCACACCACCATCGATTTATCAGCCCTCCGCTACGACCGCTTTAAGCCCAAACAGTAACAACGCGTTAATCCTAATGCACTAATTAGAATTTTCTTTAATATGAATGCGGTTGTAAATTAGTACCGATTTTTACTATTCTTTCATTCTCAAATATGGTATATTGTATACATAATAAGCAGAGAACCAGCAACCATACAGACAAGGATGTCGAAATCGAAATTTCGGCGTCCTTGTTTTTTTTATGTCGGTTGTTCCCCCTCTTTATTGAGTTTGTTCAGAAAGGAAAGCGCACGCTTCAGGTTTTAGCTATGATTGATCTAATGCAACAGTATGGCTCTTATGCATCATCCCCACAAGAAAAGGAAAGCATCATCATCCCTAAACAACCCTTGATGGTTCAGCATTCCCAGGGTTATGAATCCTTTGACTATCGAGCTTACGGCATCTCGCACTTTTATCGCTTCCAGGTTACCCAGGAAATGTTAGAAACCGCCACCATCGTTCCTGATGGCACCGTCGACATCGTCTTTCGCTGCGGCCAGGATCATCTGGATGCAACCTGCTATGGCGCCGTTCTGAAAATGCACTCGATTGAGTATGCTTCGGTTTTTCATCTCAACGATACTATTTTTGGCATCCGCTTTCTGCCCGGTAAAGCCTTTTTACCTAAGGGCTATCCGATTGGCAGCCTGACTGAAAGCTCAGTACCGCTCCCGGAAATCTGCGAGGATCAGGCCATGATGGAAGGAATCACCCGCAGTAACGATTTTAAAGAACAGATCGAGTTGTTTCTCGATGCTTATATTCCCGACTATCAAAACTATTACAGCCCCGGCGTTCGCCCTTTCAGTTATCGCATGGTCGATGAGATCACCAAGGTCGTCGGGATTATAAATGTTAATGAATTAAGCCAGAAAGTCGGCTATAGTCCCCGCTATATCAACCAGCTTTTTAATCGGGAAATTGGCTTGCCGCCAAAGACCTTCTCGAAAATCATCCGTTTCCAGAATGTGTTGCTGGCGCTGGGGAAAGATCAGCATATTTCAACCATTGCGGCGGACATGGGGTATTTTGATCAGTCCCACCTGCTTAAGGAATTTAAACAATTTACGGGAATCTCCCCCGGAAATTACCGTAAATCCCTGACCAAGGGAGCCCCCCTACGGATTTAAAACATATAAAAATGATTACCCTGTTTATTTTACAAATTCAAATAAAAACTATTGGAGGTTTATTATGGCATTACCAGGAATTGATTTATTGTATTTAAATGAGGCTGATATGATTAAGGCCGGAGTCGGCGATGTTGTCGGCTGTACTGATTGTATGGAAGAACTACTAAAGCTTTTGGATAAGGGCGACTACCGGATGGGTGGCGAAAACGGCAATTCCCACGGCAGTATGATTACCTTTCCGGAAGAACCGGAATTCCCCAATATGCCCAAGAATGGTCCGGATCGCCGGTTCATGGCGATGCCCGCCTATGTGGGTGGCAAGTTTGATGTCGCCGGGATGAAATGGTATGGTTCCAATGTTGAAAACCGTCATAAAAACCTGCCCCGTTCAATCCTGATGATGATGTTAAACGACAAAGACACCAGCGCACCGTTAGCCTTGATGTCAGCCAACCTGCTCAGTGCCTACCGGACTGCTGCGGTTCCCGGCGTCGGCGTCAAAAACCTGGCCCTTAAAGACGCCAAAGTTCTGGGCATCGTCGGCCCGGGGGTCATCAACTCCACCGCCATCGAAACCTTTGCCGCCCTGCGACCAACCCTGACGACCCTAAAAATAAAAGGTCGGGGCCAGGCCTCCATCGACCGATGCATTGAATACGTCACGGAAAAGTGTCCCCAGTTTACCGAGATTATTGTCTGCGAAACCCTGGAAGAATGTGTTCGTGGCTCGGATATTTTAAGCTTCGCCACCTCGACCCCAATGGGCGCCGGTCCTTCGGCCTATCCCTTTGTTGATGCCGAGTGGATCAAGCCCGGGGCCCTGTTCTGTCTCCCCGGCGCCGCAGATTTTACCGATGAATTTATCCAAAGCGATAAAACCAAGCTGGTGGTCGACAATATTTCCCTTTATGAAGCCTGGGCGGAAGAATACCCCTACCCAACCTATAATATCGTCTATATCCTCGGTTCCAAATTTATGGATATGATCCATGATGGCAAGCTGGAAAAAACCGATATTCATGATTTAGGTGCCATCTTAAATGGCAAGGTTCCCGGCCGTGAAAGCGATGACCAGATTATCCTCTACTCAGTCGGCGGGATGCCGGTGGAAGATGTGGCCTGGGGCAAAGAAGTTTATGACTATGCCCGCAAGAATAATATCGGAGTTGATCTTAACCTTTGGGATAAACCAGCTTTATACTAAGATCTAAATGCTATCCGGTCTGGTAAAAAATTCAAATCAACATAATGAAAACACTTTACCCAATTTGATTATCATGGGTAAAGTGTTTTTCTGGTGTTCATCTGATTCAGGTTTAATCTCGATCCATATTCCGGATAATCTCCAAATAGCGTGCAGTGGCGGCTGCTGATGGTTTACCTTTTTGGCAGATCGCCAGCTTACTGAGTTTGCGATTGGGGCGCTCGACAATCATGCGACCCTGATCGTCCAGCTTCTGCTGTAATGCGATCAGAGCTTCGTTAAAGCGCTTGTCTTTCCGGGCTTTTTCGTAGTGTGACAGCACATAAACATAATAAAACAGGTTGTATCGCAAAAATGGGTACTCCACCTGCATAAATAAGCTGCCGATGCCGTAGTGACAGGGCCCCACCGGCATTTTTACGGTCCAGTGATCAAGCAGGGTTTCAACCGCCCGGTCAAGATCTGAGATTCTATTGCTTCCCGCATGAAAGCCGGCCAGACGAAAGGCGTCCAGCGCCAGCAGGGTCACATTGGGATTTGACGCATCGGTTTCGGGACCGTGCCCGTAGATAAATTTGTTACAGCGCCAACCGCCATCATCGTAACGGTCAGCAAGCAGATAGTCCAAGGCAAGCTGAACCTGGGGGTGGCTGGCATAGCCATTTCGGCACAGACCGGTCACCGCGTGGGCGGTGTGACAGGGATAGATTGCGCCTTTCGGGGCAATCCGCACCCGGCCATCGTCTCTAATGGCCCCCAGAACCAGTTCCGCCGCCCCTTGCAGGGCTTCATGATCTCGGGGCACCGCAAGTTCGCTGATAATCATCAGTGCGGTCAGGGTACTGATCGGTTTTTCAATCCCCAGGCGTCCGTCGGCTGTCGCCCAGAAATCGGCGCCGTTGTCATGACGGGTAGCCAGAATCTGGGCTAAATCAGCCTGGTTTTCATTGTCATTGATCATCGCTGTTCGCTCCTTCTAATTGACAGATCATCAGGTATTCCTGATCCAGTTCATCAATCACAACAAAACCAACCGCCTGATACATTCTCAAGGCATAATTGTCTTTCTGAACAGCTAACGACGCCTGTCGGTAGCCCTTTGCTGTCAAATGTTGCAGCATCCGTTTCATGAGTGTGGTACCGATGCCACTGTTACGGTATTCCGGATAAAGAGAGATGGCGAATTCCGGTGTTTTGTCATCCACATTTCCAAATCCCCGGACCTTTCCGGCTATGATTCGGGTCCACACGGCGCCAACAATTTTGTCGTCGCACTCGGCAACCAGACAATGGTCATCCGATCCACCGAAGTTCTCGACGTAGACCTGCAGTTCCGGCTGTTCGATCACATCCCGTGGCAGCCGTTTTTGTTCGTCCGGCTGAAAGATAGCTTCGTATAGAAAATCAGCGAGCGACGGTATTTCGGTTGGTTTAATTTCCCGAATAATATAGTCTTTCATTTTACTTAATGAGTGTAATCAATAATCTTGATCGACTCGCCGACCTTTTTCTTAATCGCTGTTTTCATCTGTTCCGCATGGGGACAGGGAAACCCGATGGGATTTCCACGGGTGATACATGAGGCCAAAACGATCGTATCGGCGCCACGCTTAACCATCTCCGCTGCCCGGGTTACTGCTTTTTTGCCGGGGCAGCCACCGCAGGTGTTGACACCGATGATTTCAATATCTTCCACAACCCCTTCAAATGCCAATTTCTTTGTATCCATAACCTTGAAACACGTCGTTGCCGGACACATATCTTCAGTTTGCATACATCTGATTAATCCAACTTTCATCGCCTTTCCTCTTTCTGTAATTTTCTCAATTGACTGGAGCTGGTGCTTTCACAACAATCAGTTCTAAGGTCTCGGGGTGCAGATTCTTGACATTCATTTTAGTTTTAAACGGAATTTTAAGCAGTGTTCCGGCTTCATACTGATGAATTTCCTGATCGTCAAGTCCAATCGACAGCGTTCCGCGGATAACTGTCATATAAACGTTGGAATTGGAAAAATGCTCAGGCAATCCTTCCTCTTTATTGAAAACCATATGCAGATAATGAACGTTTTCGTCAAATATTACTTTTTCCACCGCCTTGTCATCGCCTCGGGACAGTTTGAAAATTTTTTCTACCATTTTAACGACCTCCTTTTTTTATATAGTATAACATACCCAATTGATCAGCAAATATTGATGAATTTTATATGCTAATATTGGAACGAAGTTTATCTTTTTAGATATGATCATTCTTGCTCAACACCATGACTTTGCTATAATCACAATGAATTGTTTGCATCATTTCAAAACCAAACTGGAAAAAATACTGATCCATCTCAAAGTTTAAAAAGTCCTCAAATCCAGCTGGTTCCGTTTTTTTGACGAGATAAAACGGAATCCTTTTGAATCGACTGACTGGTTCTTCCCACTCCACGACAATCAGTTTTCCGGCGGTTTTCAAAACTCTTCGGGCCTCCCCAAGTAGCTTGCCCGCCAGGTCCGGGCTGATCTCATGTAACACCAGCGATATCAGCACCACATCAAATTTCTCGTTTGAAAACTGCAGGTTGGCCGCATCCATATGAAGTAGCTTGACGTTTGATATCTTCTCCTGTTCCAATTTAGCTGCCGCTTTTTGCAGCATGGCCGCTGAAATGTCAATCCCGATCACTTCGGCATTTCTTCTGGCCGCGGCAATGGCAAAGGCATTGGTCCCGGTGCCGGTACACATGTCCAGAACTTTTAATGGTTCATCACCTAACACGGAAATGACGGCAGTGCGGGGGCTGGTGGCCGCCTTTCTAAAATAGGTCCGATCCAGTATATCGTAGGCCTTGGCACTGAATTGGTAGTTTTCATCTGCTCCCATTTTTTCTCACTTTCACTCACAAATCAACATTCTGGAACGATTTCCCGGACTCTAGTTATTGTACTTTTCTTCACCGGAATTCTTCCCTAAAGATGGAATAAGCTTTGACATCCCGAACTTCACCGGTATAGATCTTTTCTGCCCGTCGGATTGTCCCTTCATAATGAAAACCGCATTTTTCTATAACCCGCTGGGATCCCAGATTCGACGGATAATGCACGACCGAAATCAGACTGAGACCCAAGGTGTCAAAACCATACGCCAGTACGGCTCTAGCAGCTTCTGTCATAATGCCCTGCCCCCAATAATCCTCGCTCAGAGCGTAGCCCAACATCCGTGCCTGATCGTTCTGGCGATGGGGATCTTCAATCAATCCAATTGAACCGATAATCCGGTTGTCTTTTTCAATCCCCCAGATATTTTCCTGTCCCACAAAAATAGTCTTCATGATCTCCTCGGTTTCTTCAATTGTTTCATGGGGCTTCCAACCTGCCCGTGGCCCGACGTTTTCATTTTTAGAATAGTCAAAAACATCAGCCGTGTCCTCCAAAGTTAAAGGTCTTAGCAGCAGATTTTTTGTATTAATATTCTTCATTTTATCCTCGCTCTTTTTTTTTACAATATTCTTTTACCTGAGTGCAATTTTTCTTGCTCTGCTTTATAGACTAAACTTAGTAAAATCTGGAACTCTCTATGAAAATCAGTTTCCCGTTTTTGCTTCTTTTCAAAAGACCTGTCAAACGCTTCCAGGCCCGATTGGTCAATCTGATAGGCTGCCGATTCTTCAAATCGACCGCTGATATTTTGAAGTGCTCCGGGTTGGAGTTCATAAGCCATCAGGCCGATGGCAAAATAACCATTAGCGGTGGTGATATCATACCTTTCCGCCGCCCTAAAGCCCAGCCGGCCATAGAAACGGGGATCACCATAAATGAGAATCGCCTTGAAGCCCATATCGGTGGCAGCCTGAATGGCGTGTCGGATCAGTTTTCGGCCCAGCCCCCGCTTCTGATAATCCGGCAAGATGGTCACCGGCCCGAAGGTGATGACTTCTCTTGCGATCCCGTTTGCATCAATGACGTGGGCTTTGCTGAAAACAATATTCCCGATGATTTCGCCGTCAGCCTCGATCACAAAATCCAGTTCGCTGATGAAGTCAGGACTTTTTCTCAAATTGTGCAGGAGAAAGTGCTCATCGGCGCCTGGTTGAAAGTGGTTCCAAAATCCTTCCCGGGTGACTTCTTCAACCTTACGGTAATCTTTTTCATCTTCATTTCTGATCGTTATATTCATTAACTTTCACCCCCATCATAATCCCTGATAATAGCCTCGATCCCGGCAATGGTTTCGGCTTTGCTGAGGACATAATCGCTGCTTGGCAGGCTGTTAAAGAACTCTTCAAAGGCATTGATAATATTGACTTCGTTGATGGCCAGATGCTTAAAGATGGTTTCGTCACCCCGTTGATAGTGGAGAATCATCCGGAGGGTGGGGTCTTCATTGGAAAATTCAACTGCCGAATTCATGAACAGCCGGTCCTCGTTGATGGCAAAACTCTTTCTATCATTGACGACCAAATCGGTATGCAGTTTTTTGATCAGGTTCAACCGTTGTTCTAACGAAAAAGGAAACACGACCTCCTCCGGCAGATAAAAAGACCCATTCTCCATGAACTGTCGCAAATATTTTAGAGAAAATATATTGATCATTGCTTTGCTCTCAGCTTGAAATTTATCATAATATGCAATAGCTGCAGACATCAGTTCTTCAAAATAAGGGAAATCCCGATTCATCTGTTTTTCGATCATTTCATTGGTGAAATAGCAGGCAAAACAAGGCAGTGGCTCCACCATATGTTTTGTGGGAAGGGCGTCTTCCAGGGCATAGATCTCAAAAAGATCACGACTTTCCTGAATAAAAGGGGCACTATTTTCTAAGAGCTCTGAAAAATAGCCAGCATAAACCTGATATAGCCCCGCACCCCAATATACCACCGCGGTGGCAAGATCCTTTGACAGGGTGATCAATCGATCGGAAGTTAACAGATAATAAGGGAATACCCCATCATCAACCGGGTGCCCGTCGGAAGATCGGTAATAGAAACGGGATTGGTAATCGACATTGTCCAGCAGCGAAAGCGCCGCCAATTTTTTAAAGGCCAGCAGACTTTGATCGGCTTCCGCTTCACTGCAATTCTGAGGAAAACTGACAATATCCCGTAAAACCAGATTTTTCTTAGAGCCCATCATTTGCTGAAAAATGTAATCATAGACGGCATCCCAGTCGTATGGAATGACCTGGCGGATTTGCGGCATCGCACTGGAAAAAAGCTCGCTGTCAATGGCGTTTTCCACCAAGCGCAGCACATTATTCTGACCTTTGACAATTTCCATGTCATCGCTTTTAGCATTCGTTAAGGCTTCCCCATTTTGCAAACCAATTTCTTTTGAAAAAGGAATGGTGTGCTCAGTAAGTTCGGCAATCGTTTCGATCAGACCGACGATGGCTTTCCGGTTATAATAGTTCCGTTGGCCAATGGTTTCCATTTCCAGGACATTTTTCAGTTCCTCTTCTTCCGCTGCCGACAGCCGTAACGCTTTGCACAGGCCACTAAAAATCTTCTTAGATGGCAGGCGCTCGCCAGATTTTACCCGCTGCAGCGTTGTCCGATCAATCTTGCCGATCTCCGCCAGAGCCTGCACCGTTTCACCGCTATCGACAATCAATTCTTCAATTCTTTGCGTAAATAATGACATTATTAATTCTCCCTCTTGAAATATGAATGGAAATGATGGACATTTTCGATGATCATTTACACCTGCACCGATCGTCTACTTCGCTCTGACATATTCAATCGCTTCCTTACCGGTAATGTGTTCGACGTCAATGGCAATCAGATAGGATCGGGTGCATTCGGTTATTTCTTTTTGTTTGGCGGCTTCTGGCTGATCGCCGGAATACTTTTCAACTAAAGCTTTAAACGCGCTTTTCAGTTCGTTGCCTTCCACCATTCTCGCCTGTCCAAAAGCAATGACACTCCGGAAATAAGTGGTGTACTCGGCACTGACAATTGTATCCTCATCGATAACCGCAAAAGATACTTTCGGGTTTTCAAAAATAGCATCGATTTTATGCCCCGCTTTAGCAGAATGAAAATAAATTTTGTCGTTAAAATAAACATAACTGAGGGGTACTGCATAAGGATAACCGTCATCCCCAAAACAGGCCAGTACACCATTGGTGCAGCGTTTCATAACGGCGATGGTATCTTCCTGAGACATTAGTTGTTTGTTTCTTCGCATTTTTCTGAACATGTTTTACCTCATTTTCTGTAAGTGATTTTGATTTGGCAGATTTTCTCACCCAATCCGCACCGCATTCTCCTTAACCGCCTTAACAATTTCCACCAGCCGTTGCTGTTTGGTCAAATCGAACAGCTTGCCGAAGCTTTGCGGTTTGTCAAAGGGCGGTTTCATCAGTTCGGTGACGTTTTCGATGTAGCCGTTCTGGACCACGTAGTCGATGACCTTGCGGACGAAGACGATTTGAGACTGGTTCAGAGTCTGATCGTCGATAAAGTCGGAGAAGGCCGCCATCGCCGCCTGGGGTTCCAGTTTGGCGATCTTGCGGACCAGCAATCCAAATGGGGTTTCGCCGAACTCGCGCTGATAATCAGCCTTGCTGCCCAGTTCTTTGGTGAGAATGTGCTCCAGCACCTGGTAATCGGTCTGGGTCAGGGGGATATTTTTGCGCAGTTTCTGGATTGCCAGGGTATCCTGATGGTCATTGACATAGCGGTTTACCTTCATTTTATAATCGCCGTAGTCATAGGCCGCTTCCATCACCACCCCCTCGTTGCGATTGATAATCGGATCGTAGAGGCTGGTGATCACCGGGGACTTTTCCTGGCCCACTTCAATGATAAACTTGATCAGCTCGCGGAGTTCCTGCCGCACTTTTTCAAAGGCCAGCAGATCTCCGGTGGTCCAAAATTCATCGGTGGTGACCGTCTGGATCAGCGGTAGCCGGGCCTTGATCTGAGGTATTGTGATTTTCTGCTCCAGCTCGTTCATCAGGCCGCACAGCTGGCGTTTAGCGGTATGATAGGCCGGCAGAGCTTCAATCTGGCTCAGCATCAGGCCGTAGATCAGGTTGTCAAAACGCTTGGCCGGCTCGTCGCTGTCAGCCATAAAAACCAGCGGCGCCATTTCATGGACCAGGGCGCCCTGATCCTGCTCGCTCAGGCAGATGAAAGCGCTGGCCAGGCGGAACTGTTCGACAAACCGCCGTCTTAAACTGACCGCAATCAGCTCGGGGTTCAGGCTCTGGACCTGATCCAGCACCGTTTTTACCAGCTCCTGGCGCCAGTGCTGATAGCTGTTGGCAGCATAGGTGCTGACCTGCAGGTGGCGGATCAGCCGCACCCGTTTGGCAAAGATGACCTCACTGAGAGATCCGGTCTCGCGGCTCTCGAGGCCCTCCTTATGGGCCCGGAAAAACTCAAAATTGCCCAGATAGTCAAAGATAAAAAAGCGCCGCTTGTCGGTATAGCTGCCATCGATCAGATCGGTGCAGTCCAGTCCCGGACAAAGCCGGGTGCCCCGTCCGATCATCTGCCAGAACTTGGTTTTCGATCGGACCTTTTTAAACAGCACCAGATTGACGCATTCGGGAACATCGATACCGGTATCCATCATGTCAACCGACACGGCGATGTGGGGTTCTTTTTCAGCGATCTTGAAATCGTCAATGATCGTCTGGGCATAGCTGTCCTCACAGGTGATCCGTTTGGCAAAGCCGCCTTTAAGATGGGGATAAAGGTGGTTGAACCGTTTAAGAATAAACTCAGCGTGCTGTTTATTCTGGGCAAAAATAATGGTCTTGCCGATCCGGTCGCCGCCGGCCACATGGATGCCGTTGGTCATCAGATCCTGGATCACCGTATCGACAGTTTTTTCATTAAAAACGAAGGTATTGATTTTGGGAGACGGGATAAAATCCGGCCGGCTGCCGTCATCCTCGGTAAAGTCCTGCTCATAGCGCGCTTTATCGGCCTCGGAAAGTTGATCGTAGCTGATCCCCGCTTCCAGAAAGGCGGTGGCAGTTTCGATATTGTAGTAGGGCACCAGCACGTGATCGGTGGCCACGGCGGTTTCGAAATCGTAGGCATAGGTAGGGACACCCTTTTCGATTTCAAAAAAATCATAGGTGTTGCGATCCACATCGGTTTTTGGAGTAGCCGTCAGTCCTACCAGAATGGCATCAAAATAGTCGAAAATGGTGCGGTATTTTTTAAAAATGCTGCGGTGGCTCTCATCAATGACAATCAGGTCAAAATGGGCCGGGGTGAACAACCGCTGACCATCCTCGTTTTTTTCACTGTCGATGGCGTTAAGCATGGTGGGATAGGTGGAAAAAACAATTCGGGCGTTTTTGTCCTCGCGATTGGACAAGAGATTGCACAGCGACAGATGGGGCAGATAATTTTTGAAATCGTCCCGGGCCTGTTTGACCAGGGCGGTCCGGTCAGCCAGAAACAAAACGTTGGTGATATAGCCGCCCCGGGACAGCACATCCACCAGACTGGAGGCAGTCCGGGTTTTACCGGTGCCGGTGGCCATTACCAGCAGGTTTTTGCGATGACCCTGAGTGATGCTATTACACACCGCTTTGATCGCTTCTTTCTGATAATAGCGGTCGGTGATGGCGTTGCTGATCACCACGGTGTTCAGATCCCGCTGTTGCAGGCGGCGGTTCATCAGTTTCTGGAGATCGGCTTTGGCAAAAATGCTGCTGACCTTACGCTGGGGGGAACTCTGATCGTCCCAGAAATAGGTTTCAAAACCGTTGGTGGTAAACATCATCGGCCGGCGGCCGGTCTGGCGTTCCAGACTGTCGGCATAGAGCTGCGCCTGCTGACGGCCGATATTGGGGTCCTTACTGGTCCGCTTGGCCTCGATCACCGCCAGCGGCAGGCCGTCTTTCCCGTACAGCACGTAATCCGCATAGCCCGCCTGACCCGCCTGACCGGTCATGTCCGTCACCGGCACCTCTTCCAGCGCGTCGTCGCCGAGGGTCCAGCCCAACAGTTTTAAATCCACATCAATATAGGTTTTCCGGGTTTTGAACTCCGACAGATCATCGGCGGTAAAGGCTCGCTGCTCCTGATGCTGATCCTTTTCGGCGGTATACTGCGGGGACAGCGCCGCAATTTTTAACCGCAGGGCTTCAATTTCACTGTCTTTCTGGGTCAGCAGGCTTTCCTGCTCCCGGATTTTAACCGTATCCACCACCACCTTCTGGCGCGGGATGGCGGCCTCATCAAAGCGCCGTTCGCGATAGTCTGACCCGTAGCAGTAATCGATCCACTGGACAAACTCAAACAGACCCCGCAGGGCCAGGATGGCATCGCTGCCGGCAATGGTTTTTTCGGTATGCACTGCCAGATTGCCCAGCTTGATAATAAAGGGCATCTTTTTCCAGGTGTCATAGACCACCGCATAACGGAAGCTGGCCTCATGGATCAGCGACTGAAGGTTGTCCTTATAGGGCATCTCGATGGTATTATCCGCCGCATAGACCCACTTCACCGCCAGCTCCAGAGCCTTGCGGCAGCCCACCGCCGCCATCGCTGGCGAAGAGGCAAACACCCGCTCAGCCTCGGCGCAGGCAGTGGCGAACAGGGCGTATTCTTTTTGAGTGATCAGGTATTCAAAATTTGATGGCATAAGGTTACCTCGTTTTGATAGTAGTTTTCTTCTGATTGATATAATGCGTATTACTGGGGGATAATTCGCTCATCCTATCAGCCTTGTTTTACCGCAAAAAAGACCGCAAAATTTAAATATTTGAAAATACAATCGGCTTTGGCAAATCCTTCCGCAAGGAGCCAGACCATTTGCTCGTTCAGGGGGGCGGTTTGATCAAACGAAGTGCGATGATAGTAAGCCTGTAGTTCATCCTCCGGGATTTGTCTGGTTTTGACAAAATCATGCCAGATGCGGATAAACTGGGCTTCGATTTCGGGATCAGGACTTAACACCTGATCGGCATTGACAAAGATTCCCTGGGGTTTAAGGTTTGCAAAACAGCTCTTGTAAAGCCCCTGCTTCTTTTCGTCGGCCAGGTGGTGGATCGACAGCGCCGATACAATGGCGTCGTATTTTTCAGAAAACTGATGGGTTGTATAGTCAGCGGCGATATAATCAATCTGCGCCACACCGGCAAAGCGTTCCCGGGCCAGATCCAGCATATTTTCGGCCTGATCAATCAAGGTAATCTGGGCCTGAGGATAGGCTGCCAGAACAAAGGCCGATAACAAACCGGTGCCGGCACCGAGATCGAGAATCTTTGGCGACTCGGTATCAAATTGCAGAACTGAAATGGCCGCCTGATAAAAGGTATCATAGCAGGGGATGAAATGCCGGCGGTTGGCATCGTAATCCTGACTGTATTGGTTGAAAACGTCTTTTAAATGCATTGCTTCTCCTCTTTTCGTTATAATTACTGGCAGTTTGTTATAGGTCTGGCTTAATCAGACGGTATCATCATCCACGCTGACTTCAATCTTCGTACTTTTGGGAACGATGGATTTTTATAGTTCCAGTTTTCTCTTTTTTGGGAACTATGGATTTCTTTAGTTCCAACTTTCATCTTTTTTGGAACTATGGGATGATCCGTGACGTTGGTGTGTCAATTTTTCTGCACTGTCAATTATTGGATTGTCGGGGCGAATCGCATTCGCAGGGACACTAGCGTATTTTTATGCTTGCTGTTTAGTTTGCATCCAACACCTTGTATTTTCAAAAAGAGAAGGGGAGAAAGGATCAGGGGCTGTTTTTTTGTAATACAGTGATTAGAAAAATCTAATCAAGGATTTTCGCCAAAAGTCAAAAAAAGCCTTCTTCCCCTTCCTTTGGCTTATTAAAGCCCTTTGACCCTTTCTCTTTTGCTTCTCAACCCCTTCTTTTTTTGTTTAACCCTTTCTCTTTTTGTGATAAATATCACCAATAGTCAAACAGATTGGCAGTTTTCAATTAAAATACTGACTCAACAGACTGTCAAAGAGGGTCTGGGTTTCGTCGATGGATTGCTGGACCAGGGCTTTCTGCTGGTCGATTTTCTGGACGATGGCGGCGAATTGGGTTTGGAGTTCTTTGGGCGGAAGAATCACATCTAAGTCATTCAATATTCGTAAATTAATATTTTTCTGAGCTGACTCCGGTGCTTGTTCTTCAAGTATTTTTTGAAAAAAACCAAACCAGCAATAAATAAAAATGTTATTAGTTTTTTCATTTGCATTAAACCCAACGACACTATCCGGAAAGCATGCATCAAAACCCATAATAGCGGTTTTTGCAATGTTAGCAGCAATTGTAATGCAGAGAGTACCCTTTGACCACATTTTACTCTGTTTTAGTCCTAGTTCTGAATACGACTGACTATATTCTTTAATTACAAAGTCAGCATTTGCGACATCACCTGTTTGTATCAAAGGATATTCACCATTCAAAAGTTTTGGATCATTTCGCGGTCTGTGTTTTGACATACCTCTGTTTAAAGTACCTAGATTTGAAAGTTTAACACAATCCCACCCTTTTTCATTCCGCACCGGGTCCCCGAACATCTGATAGAACACGGACTGGATCAGCGCCTCCAGCTCGGCCAACTGCTGTTGGTGGAGCTTTAATAAGGCGGCGGCGGTGTCCAGGGTGGCGGCGATTTTTTGCTGGATTTCCAGGGGTGGGAGGGGAATAGTCATTTTACGCATTGCCGATTGATTAAGCTTTGCTCTTGTGGTTCCACTAATAATTTTTGTAACATCATAGAACATTATCGAATAACAAAGATAATCAATATTTAGCATATCTTTTGGTTTCAAAACATGTGCATGGTTATTTACCCAACATTTTCCAGAAACACGATAAGCGATTGGTCTTGTTTTTGATCCGAAATTTCCGCCATCTTCAGCTAAAAGAACTAATTCATCGTCAAAAATATATTCATCCACATAATCTTGAATACCATTTGCCCCATAATATGGATAGATGCCAGCTTTTCGATTTGATGCAGTTACTGGGACTCGCATAGAATCCAATACTTCACATACATCCCCCAACCTCACCATCTCCCACTTACCCATTAATCATCTCCCGCAACTCTGCCATCTTCACCCCTATCTCCCCGGCCAGTTGATCCAGCCGGGCCATAATCACCGCGGGGGGATCGTATTCCACCTGTTCGTAGATCACTTCTTTGTAGCGGTTGATCGAGAGGTCGTAGCCGTTGTCGACGATGGCCTGTTTGTCGACAAAGAAAGATGGTTCGGTTTTGGCCCGGTCCACTTCCCCGGCCAGATTATGGAAGCGGGCGATAATATCGGGGATATCGTTGGCGGCAATGGGGTTGCGTTTGTCGTCGAGGCTGTAGCCATCGGCCTTCATATCATAGAACCAGACCTTGTCAGTACCCCCAGCGCCGGTTTTGGTGAAGACCAGAATGGCGGTGGATACCCCGGCATAGGGTTTAAAGACACCGGAGGGCATCGAGATAACCGCCTGAAGCTGATGGTTTTCGACCAGTTCGGCGCGCAGGGTTTTGTGGGCCTTGGTGGAACCGAACAGCACCCCGTCCGGGGCGATGCAGGCACAGCGGCCGCCTTTTTTCAGCATCCGCAAAAACAGGGCAATAAACAACAGCTCGGTCTTCTTGGAATTGCAGACGGCTTTGAGATTGTCGTTAATGCTCTCGGCATCGACGGTGCCGGTAAAGGGCGGATTGGCCAGGATCACATCGTAGCGGCTGGCCAGCTCGTTCTGTTTGGAGAGGCTGTCCTGATAGTGGATATGGGGGTTGGTAATGGAGTGGAGCATCAGGTTCATGGCCGACAGCCGCAGCATCGTGCGATCGGTATCAAAGCCGGAAAAGGCATCGGTGTCAAAATGCTGCCACTGATCGGCGGTCATCTGGGCCTCATAGGTTTCGCGGATATACTCGGCACTGGTGACTAAAAATCCGGCGGTGCCACAAGCAGGATCACAGATCCGGTCGTCCGGGGTCGGTGCCACCAGCCGCACCATCAGATCACGGATCTGTTTAGGGGTGCGGAACTGGCCGTTCTGACCGGCGGTGGCCAGCTTACCCAGCATGTACTCGTAGAGATCGCCCTGCATATCGCGGCCGCTGAGATCCTGCTCATAGAGTTCGTCCAGGCCGGTGATGACTTTCTGAAGCACCTGGGGGGTGGGCATCAGGAACATGGCATCGTCCATATAACGGGAGAAGGCCGTCTGGGCTGACCCGTTCATCTTTTTGATAAAGGGAAAGACCTGCTGGCTGATGATCTCGTAGATGGCCCGGGGGTCTTTTTCTTTGAAGCGGCTCCAGCGCAGGTTCTGGCCGGACTCAGTTTGCGGAAAGATTTTGGGCATGGTTTCGCCGGTGAGGTTTTCAAAACTCTCGTTCTCCAGTTCTTTTTCATCCAGTGACCGGATAAACATCAAATAGGTCAGCTGTTCGATGACTGTGAGGGGGTTGCTGATCCCGCCGGCCCAGATATCGGTCCATATTTTATCGACTTTGTTTTTTACTTCGCCTGTGATCATTTTTTTCTCCTGATTTCCTGTGTCTATTTTATCTGCCGGCGCTATTTTTAATTTGGCAGCTTTTATCTGGTAGTTTTATCATATGCATTTATTTTTGCATCCGCTTATAATTATACGCCTTTTAACAAAAAATGGCTATTGCAAATTGTACTTTTTCCGCCACGCTTTTTCTCTATTTTCACTTTTGATACTAAATGACGACCGTTTTCCGGCCCGCTGCCGGCGACTGGTAAATATCTCTGACAAGAGCTAAAAATCGGCAATGATGGCCCTTTAATTAAGACTCTTTTGATAAAATCCCAATAAAGAATGATTATCGCTAATGAACGATGACAAGGAGGTTTCTCATGAAAATAATGTCTGTTGCCGGGCTGCTCAGTGTACTGCTGTTTTGGTTAGTCTTACCCGATCCCATTCACGCCCTGGCTGCTACTCCCACGGCCCTGGGCGTAGGTTATCGCGGCCATGTTCAGGATTATGGGGATCTACCGACGGATAACGGCGTCATCACCGATGGCGGCCTGTTGGGCACCACCGGTGAAGGCAAACGGATTGAAGGGCTGACAGTGCAATTGACCGGGGCTATCGCAGCCACCGCGGATTACAACATCCGCTACAATGTCCATATTCAAAATGAAGGCTGGCAGGCGGCCACCGATGAGCCACTCAGCTGGAAAAAAGATGGCGACTTTGCCGGTTCTCAGGGTAAAAGCCAGCGGCTGGAAGCGATTCAGCTGCAACTCACGGATGCCAATGGAGCGCCGGTAACCGATTATGCCGTTGAATACCGGGTGCATATTCAGGATTACGGCTGGTCACAGGGCTGGAAAAAAGACGGGGCCATTGCCGGCACCGCCGGTGAGTCCAAACGACTGGAAGCGATCCAGATCCGGATTGTGCCCAAATTTACTGGTAGTCTGGATCCCGCGGTCTTTAAAACTTCCAGTCATCGCCTTGGCCAGACCCAGTTTAAACCGGAAAACGTGGCGGTTAACGATGGCCAGCTGATGATCACCATCCCGGCCGGAACCATGGCCAGCGGCGAAGTTTCCACCACGGCTTTACAGGGCTATGGCAGCTATGAGATTTCGATGAAACTGCCCAATGCACCCTCGAGCATCACCGGCTTTTTTCTCTATGCCGCCCCGGATTATGCTCAGGAAATCGACATTGAAATCTATAATCAACCGGATGGCAAAATCATGTTTACCAGCTACGCCAACGGTGCTCTGACCCAATCGCTGACCAAAAATCTGAGTTTTGACCCGACCGCCGATTTTCACCACTACCGGATTGATTACCAGCCGGACACCATCGATTTTTATGTCGATGATATCCTGCTGACCCGCTTTAGCGAGGGGATTCCGCACAACCCGATGTATCTGATGGTCAATGCCTGGTTTCCTGACTGGCTCGCCAAAAGGCCCGCACCCCAAACCCAGCAGTTGCTGATTGATTGGATCCGCTATTAAAACACTCTTTCCGCCAACCTTTACAATTATGCCATTGACGAACTCTTTTTTTATCGGTACACTTAAAAAAAGACCTACTCCACTGGGAATGGGCTAATCTGCGAAAGAAGGTCATCGTCGTGCTGGAAAAAAAAATCACCTCTCCCCGAGGCACCGTTTACTACTGGATCGCCCGGCATCGGGATCCCCAGGCAATTTGTCTGGTCTTTACCCACGGGCTTACTGCCAATCATCGGATGTTTGATCATCAGGTTGCTTATTTTAGAAAGCATTACACCGTCATCAGCTGGGATCTGCCGCTTCACGGGGCTTCCCGTCCCTATACCGATTTTTCGTTTCACCATGCCGCCGCCGATCTGGATGCCATCCTGATTCAGGAAAATATTCCCGCGGCCGTGCTGATCGGCCAGTCGCTGGGGGGCTATGCCTGTCAGCAGTATGCTTTGGATTTTCCGGATAAGGTGCTGGCTTTTGTCGGGGTGGACACCTCGCCGTTTGGTCCTTCCTACTATTCTCGTTCGGACCGCTTCTGGGTCCGGCAGGTGGAGTGGATGTCCCGCTGTTACCCCCACGACAAACTGGTGACGGCGATTGCCAAAGGGGCCACCCATACCAAACGGGGCTTTGATAACATGATGACGATGCTGGCGCCCTATGGCCAGGCGGAACTCTGCCGGATCATGGGGATCGCCTATGCCAGCTTTCTCCGGGAAAACCGGGATACGGCGTTTGATTTTCCGGTCCTGCTGACCCTGGGTGAATATGACAAAACTGGCAAGGTCCCCCAGTACAACTGGGCCTGGGCGGCTAAAACCGGCTATCCCCTGAAAATCATCCCGGCGGCCGGCCATAATGCCAATGTCGATAATCCCGTTGTTTTTAATGCCGTGGTTGAGGATTTTCTGGATCGATTACCATGAAACTGGTGCTCCGAAAAAACTGACACCAGTCTCAGCTGTATCAGCTGTTATGAATGCACCTCAGCCCGGAATTGTCCCAAAACTGAAACCCTGGTGGTTCAGGCTGGCCGTTTTGATAGCAACCAAGGACGGCGCCGGGTTTCCCCCACCATCGTGGCGATTGTACTGCTGACGGTATTTATCGGCGGGATTTTCGGGTCGATGGTCCTGGGCATCTGGAATACCCAAACCAACAATCAGGGTTCGGGGGGCAAAAACAACGGCGGCGGACAGAAAAATCAAGTTCAGATACAAGAAGAAGTTTCTGATTAGCCGAAGCCGGACGGGCTTAGCCCCGCTCGGTCAGCAGCTGTCTCAAAAAATGTAGGACTCAATAATAATTGTATATAAGCGTATACGATTATTATACAAACGTTTACAGTTTGTCTATTTACTTCCTGATAAATGGTGATATAATAAGATCATATCAAAGATCAACTCAATCATTTTCAGTAACGAGTGATAAGAATCCTAGTGTCAACAACTCAATAACCATTACGACGCTGGCAAACAAATCAATGTACCGACCCGAGGTTGAAGGTGAAAATTTGACCATGATGAAATAATTGATTGACAGGCCGGGAAAACAATCTGCAACAAGTCAGATCTTCTAACTATTAAAAAGTGAAATCTTTTTAACAGCCGGATATCCCCTTATAAGTGTGTAATGTAAAACTGAAAAGTGAAAAAGAAGGTTTTTGATAAAATCAGAAGAAGGAGTCCAAACGGATGACTACTGAGATTGTGGACTAGACCGGTTTCGCAGGTTAAATGGCGGAATCGGTTCTAGTTCTTTTTTGGGTTAAAAGGAGCTCTGAAAATCTGATTCTGGCTTCGTCTGAAAAATCTGAAAAAAGGCTGTGGCTGGATAAAATTGTCATAAAATCCCGATGATTCTAAAATAACCTCCTGATGTGTGACCGTGGTAACTTTTTATTCCGCTGATCTACAGTATACTATAAGAAAATTCGAATTTTGAAGCTGAGATTCGCATAATCAACTTGGAGGTTAACAGATGGATATTTTTACACTGATTTTCTGGGTGATTACCCTGGTATGGCTGGGGTTTTCACTGAAAAAAGACAAGGGCAAAACCCTGAAGGCCATAAAAATGTCCGGGGGAATGATGAAAGGGATCGCTGGGGATATCCTCGGCATCTTGTTGTTGATTGGTCTGATCCTCACCTTTGTGCCGCCGGAAACGATTAAAGCCACCATCGGTCAGGGCAACGAGGTTGTTACGACGGTGCTGTTTGCACTGCTGGGAAGCATCACCCTGATCCCCGCCTTTGTCGCCTTTCCACTGGTGGCCTCGCTGGTGGATGCCGGCGCCAGCATTGTTCCGATTGTCGCTTTTCTAACCACGCTGACGATGGTGGGGGTGGTGACCTTTCCGCTTGAGAAACGAGAATTCGGTCTGAAATTCACGCTGATCCGCAATTCCCTGAGCTTTGGTTTTGCCCTGGTGATAGCGCTGGCGATGGGGGTGATCCTATGACATTTTTAAAAAGCCAACTCAAAAACAACCGCTTTCTGATGATCGTGATCCTGGCTTATGTGGCCGTCGGCATTTTTGCTCCAGACAAATTTCTACCATCCCTGGGTAACACCTGGTATTATGTCAAGGAAATGCTGATGATCATGCCGGTGATACTGCTGTTAACCTCGCTGATATCGGCCTGGGTGCCCAAAGAAACCATCGAAAATGCCTTTGGTAAAAACTCGGGTCTTAAGGGTTCGCTGTTCGCTTTTTTACTGGGCAGTTTTTCAGCCGGTCCCATTTACGCCGCCTTTCCGGTCTGTAAAATGTTATTGAACAAGGGCGCCAGTATTGCCAACATCGTCATCATCCTGTCCACCTGGGCGGTGATCAAAATCCCGATGCTGATCACTGAAAGCAAATTTCTGGGACCCGAATTCATGCTCGTCCGCTGGATTCTGACCACCCTGGCGATTTTTCTGATGGGTTATATCACCTCCCGGTTTGTCAAACCGGAGGATCTTCCCGCCGACGATGAAGCAGCTGCCGCTCTGGATGGTCCCATTGCTGTGAATGCGGACTATTGTGTGGGCTGCGGCCTGTGCGCTAAAATCTCCCCCAGCCATTTTAAAATGGTCGACAAAAAAGCGACCGTCATCAGCCAGACTTTGTCGCCCGGGGACGGCCTGGCCATCAAGGATGCCGTGGCAAAATGTCCCGCTCAGATTATCCGGTTTTATCGCTAAAAAAATCCCTCTGCTACCGTTCTTTTGGCAGCAGGGGGATTTTAATGTTTTTATCGGCTGCAATCATCCATGTATATCAAAACCCTGGATGGCGCTTTGCCTTGATTGTTACGACACTATTTACTGGCTGTTTTCACAGGCCCTGACCACTTACGCGGTTTTTAGTAATCCTTTTTCGCCACACAGCCGGGTCAGCTCTTCACCGATGATCCGGGTCATCTGATTAAGGTCAATATTTTCGCCATTGAGGACGTCATACCAGCCACCGGTCACCGCATCGCCGACGGTTTCTTTGAGGATGCCGCCGACGCCATTGTAGATTTTGGTGATCGTCACGGTGGTTCCGCTTAAAGCCACCTGGATAACATATTTGTCTACCGGTGGAAACTGAATGCAATGCATAATCCCTTTTCCGGTCAGCTGGGGTTCACCGCAGGGATAGGTTCCTGCTTTCATGATCTCATGGAGTTCTTCATAACTCAGTTTTTGATTGAGCTTCACCTTATCATAGCTTTTAATCATATCTTTCGATCCCTGTTTAAACTTGTCAAAAAATCCCATTATTTACTCCTCGCTAATTGAAATAGTTAAGACGTATTTTAAAAATGCGCTTCTATTCCAAGTTTACCCCTGACATCAACCATTCTCAATAGCAATTCACACCGAAAATCAGCCATTCACGAAGTCCACCCTTAGGAGTCAAGCGATACGGTTGTTCCGACTAACCTAGACTTGGATGTAGCAACTGCGGTTCTTACCACTTTTCTTTGCTTGATAGAGTCCCTGATCGGCCCGTTTGATGGCTGCTTTTTCATCGCCGTCACCAGGAATAAAGTAAGAAACTCCCATCGAGACGGTGATCTTTCGCGGTTGACCGCAACAGTCATAGTTAAAGCATGCAGCGATATCCAGCAGTTTTGCGGTAAAAGCTTCAACGTCATCCTCTTTGAGCCCCTGACAAGCCAGTAAAAATTCTTCGCCACCCCAGCGGAAAAGTTTGTCATTGCTGCGGATATGCTGGTTGATAACCGTTGCCAGCTTGATCAACACCTTATCGCCAACATCGTGACCGCAGTCATCGTTAACCTTTTTAAAATCATCAATATCGATCATGATCAGGGCCGGGCTTGCGCCACTGTTTTTAAAGTTTTTAAAGTTCTTTGCCAGACATTCATTGCCGGCCCGGCGGTTGTAGGTTTGGGTCAAGGTATCCTTGTAGACTGCCGCCTTTAATTCCTGCTCGGAATTCCGATAATACCAGGCTTCAATCCGATTGGTGACCATCGATAAAATCACAATCAGGCTGAGAATAAAGCTTATCAGACCAATCAGCATCCACAGCGAATTTTCGCGACTTTCCGCGGTGGTGACGCTAACATAGGTGCTGATATCGTCCAGATGCACTCCCATGGCGACAATCCAGTTATAATCCGGGTATAGACGGGCATAGGTCAGCTTTTCTGAAACCACATCAGAATTCAAATTCTTGAAGAAATAGGTATAAAAAATTTCGCCCGAATCTTTTACCCCTTCCAGCTCCTCCAGATAGGGAAAGTTCCCCTGAATATCGGTCATGCTGGTGGACAGCAACTGCCCTTCGGTATCTTTTAAATTGGGATGAATGAGACGGATCGCATAATTGTCCCCACCTTCAAAATTGACCACCTGATTGACTCAGAAATAAGCGTCATTGGCATACCGGGAGGCATGGATCAGCGCCCGGGTATTCTCTTCTACAATTTCTGCCACCCGACTTTGCCGGACACCAAAAAACACCTGGTAATTACCGTAATCCTTTTTCACTGATGCTGTCATCAGCGGCGTCAGCCATTCAATTTTTTCTGAATAGGACAGACTCTGATCCAGATCAGCGATGTTTTCGGAATAAAGGATTCTGCCGGTGACGGGATCGGCAATCAACACCGTTAAGTAAGTCTGTCGGATTGGGTCCTCAAAATAGAGAATTGACTGTTCCAGAAAATCATCCGGATTGTAGCTATTATAGCCATCCAAGGCGGTTTCAGCCAGCTGATTATGTCTGGCAAATAAGGCTTCCTGGGTCTGCCGTTCCTGTTCAATCGTTAATATCAGATTGTCCACATTATCTTTTAAAAAGTTCTTTTTTACGTCGATGATGCTGGCTTCGATATTTTTTTTATACACCGTTTCCATCTTTACGGTCATCAGCAAAAAAGCCAGGCTGCTCAGCCCGCCAAGGATTAAAATGATGACCACCAGGATCAGACGGTATTTTTTTCGCAAGGGGTCCATTGATATTCTCCTGACCATCGATTATGGGTTCCCACCAGCTCCTGCATCGTTACCTGCAAAAGACATGATTTTGTGTTTCCCCCATTGATGCCGCTTTTATTTATTATACCATCAACCTGCTGAAATTTGCAAAACACAGCTGCGGCTGATTCTGCACCCGAAAATGCGAAATCAACCTCACTGTTTTTTTATGATACCGGTACCAGCACCGCTGACTCTATGCCGTTAACCTTATTTCTCCCCTCCCGCCCCGCTTGACGCCATCAAATTGTTTCGATATAATCTTTACCATCCTGAAGATCGGATAGATGGTTGTCTGAAAAAAATAATCACTGTCAAGAAAAAATCTATTGCGAAAGGAGCCGCGAATCATGGCGCTATTTTTTATTCTGTTATTGGGTTTTATCAGTATCGTCACCACCCTGCTGATGGTCTTATTTTCCGGCAAAATGATGCCCTTCACCGATGCCAGTGGCCAGGTGCTGCCCGGCAGTTTATCGGAAAAATCCTGGGTCTCGATTAACGGGGTGGAGCTGGGGATGATCATTAAAAGCAAAAACATCAATAATCCGGTGCTGCTCTTTATTCATGGCGGCCCGGGGATGCCAGAGTATTGGCTTAACGAAAGCTATCCTGCCCACCTGGAAGAACTGTTTACGGTGGTGTGGTGGGACCAGCGGGGCGCCGGCCTGTCTTACAGCACCGTGATCTCCCCCGAAACCATGACCACCGCGCAAATGGTGGCCGATACCATTGCGGTGACTCAGTATCTGCGCCAGCGCTTTCGTCAGGATAAGATCTATCTGATGGCGCATTCATTTGGCACCTATATCGGCATTCAAGCCGCAGCCCGGGTGCCGGAGCTCTATCACGCTTATATCGGGGTGGCGCAGTCAGTCAACCTGGCCTTGTCGGAAGAGCTGGCTTATGAATGGATGCTGGACTTCTATGGCGACGATAAAAAAAACCACGAGCAACTAAAAAAAGCCCCCTATGGCACCACCGCCTACGAGCGGATTCGGGACCAGATGATGCATGAGGCCGGGATTGGTACCACCCACAAGATGTACTCGGTGATAAGCGGTATTTTTCTGGCGGTGATGAAGAACCGGGAATATATGCTGAAGGAAAAATTCCATATTTGGCAGGGCAAAGCTTTTTCTAAAAATTCAGTCCTCAACAAGGAATTCCGGCAGGCCAATCTCAGCGATCTGATCACCCGGGTGGATATTCCTGTGCTGTTTTTCTCCGGTGCCTATGATTACACCGTCAACCATCATCTGTCAGAGGTTTATCTGGAAGAAATCCGGGCCCCGGAGAAGCATTTCTATCTTTTTGAAGACTCCGCCCACAGCCCCATTTTTGAAGAACCGGAGGCGGTGCTGGCGATTTTGCGGGAGCTAATCTCCTAGCGGAAGGTCAACTCCAGGCTCCCGGTATTTGCGGGCGATACTTTTAAATTTCTCATGAACCTGTAAAAAAGCTGCCACCACCGCCGGATCAAAATGCCGACCGGCATCTGCTTTTATAATCGCCACCGCTTCTTCGTGGGAGACGGCCTGTTTATAGATCCGTTGGCTGGTGATTGCATCATAGGCATCGGCCAGGGCCACAATTCGGGCTGACAGGGGGATGTGTTCTCCCGACAGACCTTGGGGGTAACCGCTGCCATCCCATTTTTCATGGTGGGAGGAGACAATCTCTTTGGGGTATTTTAAATAGGTCTCGCGGCGATCCATAATCAGCTCAGCTTTCAGAATCGCTTCCCGACCGAGGGTGGCATGGTTTTTCATGATTTCAAACTCCGTTTCTGTCAGTTTTCCCGGTTTTAACAAAACCGCATCGGGGATGCCAACCTTACCGATATCATGAAGGGGTGCGGAAGCCACAATGGTGTCGATGATTTCCCGGGTCAGGCTCTTTTCGTAACCATCCCGGCGGGCCAGTTCTTCACAGAGTTCACTGACATAAAGTTTGGTGCGCTGCAGATGCAGACCGGTTTCCGAATCTCTGGTTTCTGCCAGAGCCGCCATGGCCATAATCGAGACCTCCTGAATCAGGGCGACTTCCCGCGCTCGTCGAGATATCTCTTTTTCCAGATACTGATTCTGACTTTTTAAAAAATCACTGGCTTTTTTCAGATCCAGATGGGTTTTCACCCGGGATAACAAAATCGGCGGACTGACTGGTTTGGTGATATAATCAGCTGCCCCCAGTTCAAAGCCCTTACTTTCGGCCTGGATATCGTTTTGCGCAGTTAAAAAAATAATCGGAATATCCCAGAAATCCATATCATTTTTTAGGGCACGGCAGACCTCGTAGCCGTCCATCTCCGGCATCACCACATCCAGCAGAATGATATCGGGTGGATTCGTTTTAATCATCGCAATGGCCTTGGCTCCATTAATGGCTACCTTGACCTGATACAGCTGGCGCAGCAGGCCATTGATCATGGTGATATTGTCGGGGTTATCATCGACTACCAGAACTGTTTGTTTTTCCTGAGTCATACGTCTTCACCTCTTTCCTTGCGGATGGCCTCAAGTAGCCCCGCCGCTTCATCAAAGGCATAGCCACGCAGCAAGTCTGACAGCTGCGTAAATTGATTTGACTTCAGCATCCTGCTAAAGATCTGCCGGTTTTCTTCAAAACAATCCAGTGCTTCGGCATCCCCTTCATGAATCAGCTCCAACAGTTCGACAAACTTTTTATGCCAGCTTGCCAGATCGACTTTAGTCTGTGGTTCTGGCGGTTCCACCGCCTGGTCATCAATAAATGTGATGATCGCTGCATAGAAGTTGTCAAAGTCAACCTTGAAGGCCGCTAATCCTTGAACCACCTGCTCATCCAGGCCCACTTCCCGCAAGTGGCTTTCGATTTTACAGACCTGTTGATATAAGTCAATCGCGTCAATATTACCAAGAACGCCCTTGGCCGTATGGACTTTTCGCTTCAGCAACTCTTCGTTACGGGTATCACCGGCCTGGATCATTTCGACCGCCATATCTGCGTGGGTTTCGCCAAATACGGTCAGCAGAGTCGTGATAATATCAGGATTACTACCCAGTCTTATCTCCAGTTTTTCCCAGTCGATTTGACTGATCTTTTCGGCTGCAAAATTAATTGCTGCTGTTCTTTTCATTGCTGTCAATTTCTCCTTGTCTGTATCGGTCATATTCACAGCGTTGACCGCTGGATCATTCACTCTTTGTGGTTTTACATATTGCTGAATCATATGATACAAAAGTCGGGGGGCAATCGGCTTGGAAATATGGTCATTCATCCCATTTATGAGGCATTCCTCGCGCTCATCGACAGTCGTTCGGGCGGTCATCGCCAGAATGGGAATATTCGGATCAATAATCCGGATTTTCCGGGTGGTTTCATAACCATCCATTACCGGCATCTGTAAATCCATCAGAATAAGATCATAATGATTTCTTGATGCGGCCTCAATCATCCGCTTTAGAGCGACTTCCCCGTTTTCCACAGTGTCCACCTGGGCACCAGCCTGGATTAACAATTCTTCGGCAATCTGACGATTGACAGGGTTATCCTCAGCGACCAGAATCCGCAGGCCAGCAAGTGGTGTCTGCGGCTGGTCAAGCGGAGCATAAAAGGGATCAGCTGTTGTTAATGTTTTGTGTGATTTTTCCAGCCAGACCTTGAAGCTAAAGGTGCTGCCAGACCCCAGTTGACTTTCAGCCCATATCTCGCCGCCCATCAGCTCGACAAGATTACGGCTGATGGTTAATCCCAATCCCGTCCCGCCATAGTGGCGAGTTGTGGAGTTATCATTCTGAGTAAATGGTTCAAAGAGCCGTTCTAAATTCTCCTGGACTATGCCAATTCCTGTATCTGTTACTGAAAATTTGAGCTGAATCTGATTATTCCGGCTTATTCCCTGCTCGATGGCGACGATAATTTCCCCATGCTTGGTAAATTTAACGGCATTCCCCACCAGGTTCGTCAGGATTTGTCCCAGCCGAAGCGGATCGCCCCGGAACCATTGTGGCAGAGTCGGAGGCAGATCGACTATGAATTCCAGATTTTTGGGGGCTGAACTTTCAGCAAACAACTGAATCGCATCATTGACAACCTTTTTAATGTCAAAATCGATGGTTTCAATTTCCAGCTTACCGGATTCAATTTTAGAAAAATCCAGGATATCATTAATAATACCCAATAGTGAAGTGGCGGCTCCGTGAATTTTTCGGAGATAGTCTTCCTGCCTGGCATCCAGCTGGGTTTGCATCGCCAAGTGAGACATCCCGAGAATCGCGTTCATCGGTGTTCTGATTTCGTGACTCATGTTGGCCAAAAATTGTGACTTGGCCTCGGTGGCGGCATTGGCATTTTTCAGCGCCACCTCTAATTCCTTTTCTTTTGCTTTGAGCTCGCTGATATCTGTAAAAACCCCGAGAAAACCGCCTACAGAACCATCTGCCAGATAATAAACGTTGAGACTGTAAAGAGCAACCCCGCTTTTCCCGTTAGCACTTTGAAATGCGGACTGCCGAACACAGGGTTTTCCGGTTGACAGTACTTCTTCCTTCATCCTTGAATACTCCCGAAAATCAGTTTCAGTCATCGGAGGAAATTCTAAAAGACTGTGATTGAGATAGACTTGGGTGTCCATTCCGTAATGCTGTGAAAGCTTGTTGTTCATACCTAGCAGCTGATCATCCCGGGAAGCATAAAAGATACCACCAGGCATGGCATCAAGTAACTGAGTAGTAAAATAATGCTGGTTTTTTAATTCTTTGTTGAATGTGATTTCCTTCTCCAGCATCGCTTTGGTCACCTCAATCTGTCTGGTGTATAAGCAACTGACCATATAAAAAGCAATCACCAGCAGATAAATCAGCAGGTCGATATCGAATCCGATGATATGCCAGGCCAGTAAAGGATAGGCAAGGAAATAAAAACCATTTTTCCAGGTTTCTGTAGATTTCTTTATTTTCTTGTTTTTTAACTGAGTGACCGCTTTTTGATTAAAGTAAACGCCGCCAATCGCAATCAACAAAATACCGATCTTATATGCCAGATCGATAGCATCGCCCTGATAAATCAAACTGGGATAGATTGCGCTGATCAAATCCGTCAGGATCACAATGGCCAAGCCCGACAATGCTATCTTATGACCCAGGGTAATCCCCCGTTCTTTAAAGTACAGCCAGTTTAATAGCAAGAGACCGTGAACAAAGAGGCTGAGGCCGATATAGAAGAAAGAAAAGATCGCAATCAGATCACCCGCTATCATCAGTCCCCACTGTAGATTGGGGGCTGGCTTGAAAAAAAACAACCAGACGGTAATTCCCATGCAGATGATCAAGGTCATTAGATCTGCCATTACCTGAAATTTGCTGGTTTTTTGGGTCACAAAACTATATAAGGCCGCAATGGTTATGAATATCAAAATCCGGCTGATGGCATATAGGACGACTTCCAGGTTGTAAAAACTGACGAGATTATAACCTTCTGAAAAAATAATGAGTTCTCCCACCATCGCAATGACATCGGCGATAAACCAGGCCATAAAAGCATAGGCAACCAGCCTTTTGACAACCTGATTGTCTTTCATCATCGTGGTGAAATAGTGCATCGATACCCAGGCCAAAAGGCTGGCTCCGGGTTTCAGAAGTATCATTAGTTGATGATATTCCAATGCGAAAGTCAACAGATAGGCAAGCGTATAGATGATGATCAACCCAATGAATAAGTGCTTGTTTTTTTCTGTCATATCCTGGTCCCCCTTTTTTTGATTCGAGCCCTTGCTTGTAGCCTGCCGGCATTTTTTTCGGTCATGGTGATAGACAAAAAATCTGGAAGGATCAACTCCCAGATTTCTCTTGTGTGTTAGTCTTATAATACCCCATTAATCAGTATTTATCCATTTCAAAATCATCAAGGATGATATCGATCGATGGTTCAATGATCGGTTCTGGTTTTTTTGTAATTGTCTGATTGATAGTTGGCTTCCGACCGGGGTTCTTTCCCTTTAAACGGAAGGCACCAACCTTATGTTTAAGCAACTCAGCCTGACTAGAAAGTTCCTCGCTGGCAGCGGCACTTTCTTCCGCTGTGGCCGAGTTGGTTTGAACCACCTGCGAAACCTGCTCAATTCCCAAATTGATCTGGGCAATTTCGGAAGCCTGATCGTTAGAGGCTTGGGCAATATTCCCCACTAGACTGGTGACTGTTTCCACCTCACTGAGAATTTCTTTCAAACTTTCGGCTGTTTCATCGGCAATTTTAGTACCGGCGTCGGTCTTGCTGATCGATCCTTCAATCAGAGCCGTAGTTTCCTTGGCAGCTTCAGCGCTGCGGGCAGCCAGGGTCCGGACCTCTTCGGCCACTACGGCAAAGCCCTTGCCATGTTGGCCAGCCCGGGCGGCTTCCACCGCCGCATTTAAGGCCAGAATATTGGTCTGGAAGGCGATGTCGTCAATAACCTTGATAATTTTTGAGATATTGCTGGAAGCCTCGTTGATTTCGACCATAGCCGCTACCATATTGGTCATCTGGCTGTTGCCGATCTCGGCTTTTGCTTTGACATTATTTGCCAGCTCATTGGCTTGATTGGCAAATTTGGCATTTTGCTTGGTCTCCCCAGCCACTTCTTCCATCGATGCGGTCAGTTCCTGAATGGAGCTGGCTTGTTCAGTTGTTCCCTGAGCCAAAGCCTGGCCACCATCAGATATCTGGGTTGCTCCTGCCTCGACCTGCCCAGCAGCATCATTGATGTCGGACATAGTTGTACTGAGACTGCTGGTAATATCGTTAAGTGCGGTTCTGATAGCCTGGAAATCTCCCAGATACTCATTGGTAATTTCCAGATCCAGATCACCCTGACCGATCTGCTCAAGCGTATGCGTTATTTCTTCAACATATTCACTTAAAAATGTGATCGTTCCATTTAGTGCTTCTTTTATCTGAGCATGATCGCCACGATAATCACCTTGCATCTTGGTATGTAGATTCCCCTGGGACAATTGGGTAAGGGTCGCCGAGGCTTCTTCAATGGGAGCAATGACGGCATCCAGTGTCTGGTTAAAACCGGTGACTATTTTCCCGTATTCGCCAGGGAATCCGGAGACATCACCGCGGTTGCTTAAATTACCTTCAATGGCAATCCTGGCCATTTTTTCGGTTTCATCAACCAGGTTGATAATGTTCTGAATCATCCCTACCAGGGCCGGAATTAAGGTATCATTGTCACTGCGCTTGCCAACTTTTGACAAGACTTCCAGATCGCGCATATCACCATTGGCAATATTGGTCGAAATTTCCACGATCCGGGTTAAGCGGGTATGGACGTCATTGATGGAATGGCCAATTTCAGCAAAGATGCCCTGATAATTGGTGGACATCGTTTCAGAATAGTCGTTGAGGCTCATTTTTGCCAAGACCCGATTACTTTCCACTAAAGCCCCCAGGCCATCGATACAGGCATTAATACTGTTCTTAAGGGTATTAAAATCACCATTATAAGTTTCCGTAATTTTTTCCGGAATTTGTCCTTTACCAATCTGAGCGACATAATCCGCCGCCACATTCAAAGGGCTAATTACTGCATCGAGGGTGTTATTGACCCCTTCGACAATTTCTTTAAAACCGCCTTTAAAAGCCTCAGCATCTCCCCTGGTTTTCCAGTCACCTGCTAAAGCTGCTGTTGAAAGCATGGTCGCTTCGGCAATCAAGGCCCGAATGGTTTCAACGGTTTGCTTTAATACTGGTTTCACTTCATCTAATGGATCTGTTACCATGATATCAGCCGACAGATCTCCGTCAGCGATTTTTTTCATCAGGCCCATAATCCCATACTGCAGGGTGTCTGCCAGTTGATTAAGGGAATCTGTCATCTCGCCTACTTCGTCTTGTGACGTGATCTCCAAACGTTGACTGAGGTGGCCGTCGTAAATTTCTTTGATCAAGCCGTTGGCGGCCAGGACTGGTTTAACGATCCGTTTTGAAATAACAAATGCAACCGCCGCTCCCGCCACCATGATCACCAGCCCTAAAATAATTATGGTGTTGCGCAGCTGATTAATCGGCGCCAGCATCACCGCTTCTGATTCGGTCACTAGTAAATTCCAGCTGGTTCCCGGCACTGGGGCCACATAGGCCAGCTTTGTATCGCCATTTAAGTCATAGCTGATATGGGTCACACTTTGGGACGCTATTTCTTTGAGCCGGGCGCCCATGGCGTTGGGGCCATCCTTTTCGATGTTGTCAAAGACGTTGGTCTGATCCAGTATCAGTTGATCGTTGGGATGGGCCATCATAACGCCATTTTCACTGATCACCAGACCATATTTATTGGTTCCGTCGCCCAGATTATTGACGATATTCTTAAGAAAAGTGGGATCCCGGCGACCAACCAGTAGCCCAGCCACCTGACCATTCTTCATAATTGGGGCAACATCAAAAACTACCGGTTCCTTGGTGACCTTACTGATAGCCACATCGGAGACACTGTTATTGCCTTTAAACCCTTCTTCATACCAGAATTCGCCCCAGGAATCAAACTCCCCGCCGCCGACCAGATATTTGGCATGGCCGTTTAAATCCATAACGGCGATATCCTGGTAACCCAGCCGTTCCATACTATCGGCAAGGGCTGCCGCCTGAGTGGCAAAATCCATACTGGTAATTGATTCACGTCGGGCTACCTCATTTAAAGTCGCCAGATTGCCAGCAATGGCCTGGCCAATGTGATTGGCCGCTTCTTCCACATATTCCAGAGCATCAGCTTCGCTACCCTGGTCGATGATCTTGGCCCCAGTATTAATGACCAGGATAGCCAGAGTGATAATGGCCGCCGCCAGAATCAGGACCGTCATTAGAATCAGTTTGACTGAGAGGCGCATTTTTACGACGAATTTTGCATGGTCATCGCGATTGTTTGTTGGTGTTTGATTTTTTGTCTTCATTTTTTTGCTCCTTTTAAAAAGATTTTTCAGAAATAATAATTGACCCATGATGAAAATAGCAATTCTCTTGAGTAGTTGTTTTGCAGATAAGCTTAATATAAACGCAAATAAATTCTACGACAATTCCTGTTAATACTCTTTTCGACCATTCTTCAGAAAATGTTAGTAAAATAACATCTTTAGGATTAATTCCGATTTACACTTGAAAGCCATTGAAAATGGCATTATACTATAGATGACTCAACAAATTCTCAACAGCAACTTTGGTCATTTATCGAATAATCAATGGAGGATAAAATTTTGAATAATTCACCACCATTTAACTTTGAAAATAACATTGAAGCCTTCATCGACCATTACGATCATCTCAAAGCACTGCTTCGATCTGAATTCAATCAACCGCCTGATACCGCCATTGTCAATCTTTACCAGCAATGTCTGCAGGATCAGGACAAGTTCCGGGCTTCGGACAAGAATATTTACTATCAGCCTTTTTTTAAAAATAATTGATTTATTTATAGCCAACAGGAAAGGTTTGTAATAGAATGGCATTAACAATTTAAATGTAATTCATTTTTAACAATCGATTCAATTTTTAATCCTGAATAATCTTGGAGGAACAATGTTAAGAGAAAAAATTATCACCGCCATCAATGAAGTCGGTTTCGACGAGTACCAGGAAATTACCTCAGCTGAGATAATCTTTGCTGACGCTGTGTTTGCCAGCTGCAAGGCCAACACCTGTGGCAATTACGGCCAGAATTACTCCTGTCCCCCGCTTTCCGGCGACATGGACGAAAATAAAGCCCGCTTTTTAAAATACGACCACGCCATCATCCTCAATAAAATAATGTTTCTGGGGGAGTATTATGAGCAAATGGAAACGAGTACCCTTGCGGTTCTGGCCTTACTTGATCAGCTCCGGGATAAACTGGAGAACGAACCGGTGATGATTGCCGGGCCTGGCGGCTGTAATCTCTGTGCCGAATGTTCGGCTAAAACTGGCGAAGACTGCCGTTTTCCGGACGAGCGCCGTTATTCTTTAGAGGGTAGCGGAATGGATATTGTCACGATGTCACGAAAACTGGGAATGACCTATAACGGCGGCGACAAAAAAGTCGGTTTCTTTATGATGGTGCTTTATTAATTTAAGCAACTTACATTAAGAGCTGCCATGCACTGTTAACCAATTTGTAAATAACCACAAAAAAGACTGCTAACCCAAAGGTTTGGCAGTCTTTTATTATTTTCTATGAAACTTTTTTTTAATTTAATACCGGCTGATTCTAGTAATTCTTATCAGCGTAGCCAACCCAACCGCCTTCTTTGACCAGGGTCTGATCAAATTCACCAACCTTGAAGTCGATCGTTTCAGATTTCCCATCAGCCTGAATAGTAATCTGGTTACGATCCACATCAACTGCCATGGTCACCGCTTTGCCGGCATAGTTGGCAAACAAGCCGTCAATCGTTTCTTTGGGCAGTTCAATGGCGAACATCCCGCAGTTGTACATATTTTGTCTAAAAATCCGGGCAAAACTTTCGGCAATCACCACGTTGATGCCATTGACTTCCAGGGCCCAGGGCGCATGTTCCCGGGATGAACCGCAACCAAAGTTTTCACGGGTCACGATCACGGCCTTATCCTCGGTATCGGTCCGGGAAAAACCTGGCAAAACCAGATCCTCCAGCAAATTCGGTTTTAAAGCCTCTTTGGTAATTTCGGTCAGATATTTGGCCGGGATGATCTCATCGGTGTTAATATCGCTGCGATCTAAAAATAATACGTTTCCTTTAAATGTCTTCATCTCAATCTCCCCTCTAAGCCTTGTATAAAAAAGAATTCTCAATCGTTCCGCTAATGGCGGCCGCCGCGGCTGAGGCCGGGCTCATCAGGTGAACCATACCGCCCTTGCCCATCCGGCCGTTAAAATTACGGTTGGTGGTGGAGGCACAGACCTCACCTTCAGCCAGGACCCCGTTGCTCATACCCAGACAGGCGCCGCAGGTGGGGTTGGTAACGCAGAAACCGGCATCCTGGAAGATTTCGATGATGCCTTCTTTTAAAGCCATCGAATAAATAGCTGGTGTCGCCGGGCTGACAATGGCGCGGACGTTATCGCTGATTTTTTTGCCCTTAAGGACTTCAGCAGCGATGCGCAAATCTTCAATCCGGCCGTTGGTGCAGCTGCCGATATAGATCTGATCGACTTTGGTGCCGGTCATTTCGGCCACGGTTTTAACCTGATCGGGCTTGAAACCCACGGTAACCATCGGTTCCAGTGCTGAGACATTGTATTCCAGTACCCGTTCATATTCGGCATCAGCATCGGAAACCCACTTTGAATAATCGGCCAGGGCATCCGCTTTGGTGGCAAATTCGTCCTGGATGAAGTCCCAGAGATAATCGACGGTGGTCATATCGGGATAGCAGATCCCGCAGGTGCCGCCAGCTTCAATGGCCATGTTACACAAAGTCATCCGGGATTCCATCGACATCGCATCGACGACCGGACCGGTAAATTCAATGACCATATTGGTAGCGCCGTTGACGGTCAGTTCTTTGATGATAAAGAGGATCAGATCCTTGGCGTAAACGCCTGGTTGCAGAGCGCCGTTCAGAACAATTTTTATCGTTTTAGGAAAATGGAAGGCGCAAACCCCTTTTAAGATCCCAACTTCCAGGTCAGTCGTACCGATTCCGGCGGCAAAGGCCCCAAAAGCTCCATGGGTACAGGTGTGAGAGTCGCCCATGATGATGGTGTAGCCGGGTCGGACAAATCCTTTTTCCGGGAAGATGGCGTGACAGACGCCGTTTTTACCGATATCGAAAAAGTCTTTAATATCGTGTCGCCGAGCCCAATCCCGGAGGATTTTGCCCTGTGCGGCGGTTTTGGAATCCTTGGCGGGGGTCACATGGTCGATGACGGCCTTGATCTTGGTGGGATCGAAAACCCGATCCATCCCCCGGGCCATCAGATCGGTGATGGCAATTGGTGTGGTGATTTCATGACAGAAAACCCGGTCCAGTTTTAACACATGTGTATCTGGAAACGGCTCGTCTACCCGATGTGCATCAAATATTTTTTCAGCTATTGTCTTACCCATTTTAATCTCCTTCTTTTTTATCACTTTCTTAATCTCTAATAAACTCATCTCTTATTATGACATAAACCTGTAAATAGATCAATAAAGCAGAACAAATCAATCCCGCAGGTTGTAAATATTTTCAGGCCGGCGAAAACTTTTTTAATTCCCCCCTTGACTCTAACCTTAGGTCATAGTTTATGATAGAATCAGGTCAGGGAAAACCGAGCCGAAAACATCCAGCAAGGAGAAGCCAATGAAAATGACAGTTAAGGAAGTGGCGACGCTTACCGGGGTCAGTGTGCGCACCCTTCACTACTATCATCGTGAAGGAATTCTGATTCCCAGTGAGGTCACCGAAAATAAGTATCGATACTACGATGCGGCCAATCTGGCCCAGCTCCAGAATATTCTGTTCTTACGGGAGCTGGATTTTTCGATCCAGGAAATCAAAGGGATTCTGGCCGATCCCGATTATGACGAAATGGATGCTTTTAAAAAACAGCGTCATCTACTGCTGCTCAAACGGCGCCGTTTAGACAAACTGATTGCCTTGCTTGACCAAAAATTAGAAGGAGAAAAAACCATGAATTTTAAACCATTTGATATGAGTGAAATTGAAGCGAACAAGAAGCAATACGAAACCGAGGTGAAAGAGCGCTGGGGCAAAACTGACGCCTACCGTCAGAGCCAGCAGAAAACCAACGGCTATAGCCCGGACCAATGGGAAGCGATCCACACTGAAGCCGAAGCCATTTATACTGGCTTTGTCGCCAAAATGGATCAGGATGCCGCAGACCCCGAGGTCCAGGAGCTGGTGGCCCAGTGGCAGGCCCATATCAGCCGGCACTACTACGACTGTAGCAACGAAATCTTATCCGGGCTGGGGCTGATGTACGTTCATGATGACCGGTTCAAAGCAAACATCGATACCCACGCCGAGGGTCTGGCCCAGTTTATGAGCGATGCCATCGGTATTTATACCGCAAAATAGGGATTACGAACCAATATCGGTAGTATTATGCAAAATTAGAAGAATCATTCTGGGATAATTTACCAAATCGATCCCAAATGGTTCTTTTTTATTTGTCGACTGCATTACTACTAAAGATCAACCAATAATCCTACCAACCAATTATTTACGCCTGCTCAACCATTTTTCCCGCAACAAATAAACCTCCGCAGCTTAATTCTTCATAAAGTCTTAATCTCTCGTTAACATAAAGTTCACATTCATCTGCTATTATTTATTTATGCAATCAACCTAGCAATTCCTTGTTAAGAGATGGCGATTGAATCCGTAATAATCGGCAAAGATGCTGATCAGAATTTAGCTTTGCCTGATAATCATATAAATTAGGAGAATAAAAATGAATCAATTAACTTTAAATAACTATTTTTCCCTATCCGATCTGGAAAATACCATGACTAAAATTAGTCAGAATTTAAACCGCTCACAGATTAAACAACTGTTTGAACAACCACAAAAAACCTGTATGAAATTCTTGAAAAGCCTCTGGACTGAAGTCGATATTGAAAGTCACTGTAAGCTGACCAATATTGATTTTGAAACGGTCACGAAACCTGCGGATATTCTGATCCCCGAAACCCTTGACAGCCAGTGTCAGGAATGCCTCAATGCCAGCAAACATAAGCTGTCAGCCTTTGAGCAATTGTTTCTGTCCAACTATAATCTGGCGATGAATGACTTTGAAGACGGCAAGATTAAGGAATCTTATTCCAGTTATGACCACTATTTATAATCCCCTTCAGCCAAACTTTCATCAAATCAGAAATCCGTTAAAATCCAAAATCAGTCAAAATCAGTGAAGTTATGATCCAGATGGTATGTGATATTGCTATCGCGCAGGATGACATCGGTGGTTTCGATCAGTTCCCCGAACATAACATTGGGAAACTGGTACCGGTCAGCACCGAGGGGTTGGGCTGCGGTCCACTCATTGTTGCTGTAAATGTCATAGGGGGCATCACTGGCACCGCTCTCAGTGACCATAATTTTATTATCGCCGGGACTGCCAAAGTCAACGGCTAAAATCATCGGGTCGGTCGGATGGTAATCCCAGACCGTCGACTTCCAGAGGTGACAGGTATTGATTCTGATGGTTCCACCATTTTCCGTAGTTGCGAGCACCTCATAATAGCCGCCGAAGTTCTGACCCAGTGAGGCCGCAAAGGTCCGGTCAATGCATTGATATCAACTAATATCATGCCTTGGCCTGGTTTTTTTTGAACAATAACTCAGTTCATTAAAACCGTCCCATTAAGATCAACCGTTAAATATTCCCCTTGCTTCAAAGCCAGGTGACCGGATTCGTAGAGCTGATTATCAATGGTTAACAGCACCCGCTCGACACCATAGTAGTTTCCAAAGGTATTGGCGATTGACTGCAGCATCATTGCCTCCAATTCGGCTCCGGCATTCATTTCAGTCAGGAAGTCACTGCTCAAGTCAAGATATACCATGCCATCCTGATTCAGGTACAGGCTGTTGATTCTGGTATTTGGTGAAAACACCGTAACCGGGGCTGCCGTTTGATAGGCCGTGGCCAAGCGGTCCCGGGTAATGTCGTTGGTGTAAAAATCAAGCGCTTTGATCTGATAAACTATTTTGCCATCATTGAGATTGGGATAGAAGAAAGAAACAGCTTGGGTCATTGCCACCCCGTCCTCTATTGCTGCTAGTGATGAGCTGATTTCTTCGCCATTCTCGCCGACTTCATAGACCGACTTCACCAGACCGAGATCCTTCACATAATAATCCCGTTGTTTCTGATTGGATTGATCTCCGGTGGTGGTCACCTCAAGCGCCTGAAGGTTGCCATAGGGGGTGGTTACCGCGGCGGCAAGATTGGTGATGCTGCTGGTCCGGTTATCGGGCCGAACCCAAGTCGTGCCAACTTTCAGCGGCTCCATTAACAGAATCTCTTCCTGATTGCCTTTTTCCAGCAAATTTTCCCGATAATAGGTTTCCGGTTGCGACAGGGTTTTGACCAGCTGGCCGTCGACGATTTCAATGACCTCAACAATTACGGTGCCACCATTACTGATGCGCTGTTGAACCCTGGTTGGGGTTGCATAATCAATGAAGACATCGAAGGCAGCAAATTCATTGCCCTGCCCGGCAAAGACCGACCGGGTATTTTCCCGAATCGGAAAATAATCTTCGACTCGCAGCACCACTTCATTCGCCGGAACAGAAAAGAACATCATCATAAAAAACATCCAGATCCAGACAAAGATTTTATTCAAAAGGCCCGCCCCCCTTATTCATTCTTACTTAACCATTACCCGGAATACAGGTTTACAAACAATGTATCGCCTTAATTTACGGAAAAAACCTTCCATTTCATAATTAAAAAATGGAAGGTCTTATTTCAGTTTTATTCAATAGAACAGTTTTATTTTTTAATGGCTTTATCCGCGTTCAGGGGCAACTGGTGCACTTGATTTTAACGGATTGATAATCAGATAGATCACAAAGAAAGCAGCTGTTACACAGGCACCAACCGCAATTGGAGCGGTTACGGCATCACCAGTAATGGCAGCAATAGCGCCAATCCAATAGGTTGACAGGAATCCGAAGAGGTTCATACCCGCCATGAAGAAGGATACACCCAGAGCCATCTGGCTTGGTTTAACAGTCATTGAAATGAGCATCATACTGGCAGGAATCAGGGTTGACATCGCAAAACCTTCAATGAAGACGCCAACTGACAAGATCGCAATATTACTGGCAAAAACAACCAGTGCCAGACCGATAGCACCCAGGGCATAACCGACTGCCATAATAAAGCGTCCTGATATTTTAAACACCTTACCGAAAACAGAACCGGCTACCATCCCACCGATGGTTAAGAGTGCCAGGACAACCCCCGCGGTGGCCGTTGTTCCCAGTCCACGATCAACAATCAGGGTAGACATATTGACCAGCATCGGATAAATAGATAAGGTGTAAAGTCCATAGACCAGTACGATAATAAACAATTTAACCGGTAGTTTTTCTTTGGGAGCGGCCTGAGTTTCGGCTGTTACCGGAGCCTTTGGTGGCTCTGGCAAGAAGAAGATAACCATTAGTAAAGAAATAATACCAAGGGCATGGGGCAGGAAGCTGTAATTCCAGCCAATTCCGGCAAAATAGCCGCCCATGAATTGAAGAACCATACCACCGATGTTCATGGCCAAGGTAACCATACCTGTCATACTGGCAACTTTGTCGCCTTCATAAACGCCCATGACCAGAGAATTGGCCAGTGGTGACATGATCCCCAGACCGATACCAAAGATAGCTCGTTCCAGTAAAATCACGGTATAGTCAGTTGCAAAATAGGGTGCAACACCGCCGAGGACAAAAAGGGTCATCCCGATAATTGCCAGGGTTCGGTATTTCACTTTACTGCCGGCAACCGACCCGGCAATCAGAGTTGCTGGAATAACGGTTAATGAGGGCAGGGTGGACACCAGTAAAAGGGTGGTAATCGGCAAATCTGAAAACTGTACAAAAATTGCATTTAGGGCTGGGGTAATGGTCCCGACACCCATTCCGAAAAACGCCATGGCCAAAATCGTAAAGGTAGAGATGGGTTTTACTGTTTTGTTCATTTTTTCCTCCTTATTTTTTATATTCAGTATTCGCGAAACAATCATGCATTTCGCAAATACCTGAAATTAAATGAATTACATCGGGGAAGATTTAGAATAGCGCAGTACTCATGCGGTCAATTTCGTTACTGACAACGGCGCACTTCCGACAAAATTATGAATACAGTCGAGAGTGATAAATAAAAACACTGACTCTTACGCAGTAACCAGTTCTTTAGCTTTTACGGCAGCACTGCCGGCATCGGGTGCGTAACCATCGGCACCTACCTCAGTTGCATATTCTGGGGTCACCGGGGCTCCCCCGACAATTACTTTAACATCCGGACATTCCGTTTTAATGGTCTGAACGGCTTCTTTTAATGCTGGCATCGTGGTGGTCAGCAAACCGGAGCAGGCAACCAGAACAACCTTATCATTATCTTTAACCGCCTTGACAAAATTATCAGCGGGGACATCAACACCCAGATCGACCATATCAAAGCCCGCGCTTTCAATCATCATCGAAACCAGATTTTTACCGATATCATGTAAATCCCCGGCAACCGTACCGATGACACAGGTTCCCAGAGAAGCTGATCCGTCTCCGGCCATCAATGGTTTTAAAACTTCCACACCCTTGGACATGGCTTTGGCGGCGATCAGCATTTCCGGTACAAAAATATCTCCGGCTGAGAACTTATCCCCGACCACACCCATGGAATCGACCATTGCCTGGAGAATCTCTGCTGGTGCAACACCGGCATCCAGAGCTTCCTGAACCAGTCCGGGAACCAGCTTGGATTTACCGGCTTCAACCTTGGCTTTGACTTCTGCTACTTTTGACATCTTCTTTCCTCCTGTTAAATGAATTCAATGTTCTTACGAAATAAAACTATTCGGGTTGTTTTTAATCGTTTCCATCATTTCTATTGTCAGCAACGTTTAAACCCATTACAATCGCAAATAGACGACGGTCACTGTATTCCATCCCGAAAAATTCTTCCGGTTCAACTAATTTAACCGGTTCAATAATTGTATTGTAATCGGTTTTTTACGAAAAGTCAACAGATTTTAAATTAATTTAATTTGAACCGGTACAGTAAAATAAACTTGCATCCATCGCCTGAAAGCGTTAAAATAAAATAATATACTAAAAATCCCAACATGAGAGAGATGACCATGAACAACCAGAAAGAAAATATCCTCCAGGTGGCCAGCCAGCTATTCTATGAACAGGGTTATAAAAAAACCTATTTGGATCAGATTGCCGACATCTGCGAGATTACCAAGCCCCTGATTTCCTATTATTTTAAATCAAAATCCAGTTTAGCCCGGTCGGTCAGTGATACCTTCCTTTTTGAACTTAAAAATAAAATCGCCCTGAAACTTTATACTAACTATTTCAAAGGACGGAAGGCTGATCTCCAGGTCAGTACGGCGGTGGAAATTCGGATGTATAACCAGATGTTTCTCACGGATCCCAAAGCCATGCGCTTCCTGAAAGAACTGGCTGACGACAAATATGAAGACCTCTTTAGCCAAGACAGCATTACCCTCTATAAAATCCATGATCGCCGTTATCACCTGAACATTAACCGGGAATCCGATGAGCTGGCGATGATTGCCAATGCCGCCCGTGGGGCCTCTTTCTCGGTTTTATGGGCCTACGACCGGGGTGAATTCAATTGTACCCAGGAGGACTGTCTGGATTATATTACTCGGGTCAACTTTGTGCTGATGCACATCGATAATCAGCGGATTGATGAAATAATCGCCGAGAGCAAAAAGGTGCTGGAAATAGTCCCCTTTACCTTTAAACCTTATTTTCAAATTGATTAAGCGCATCCCCCCAAAAACGAAAACCGCCCGGATTCTTCATGAATCCAGGCGGTTTTTGCGTTGATAACGATTATTAAGTTGAGAACCGTTATTAAATCGTTTGTTTTTTGTCGAGAATGGCATTACCAATAAAGGACATCACCCCAACCGCCGCCAGCCCAACGGCCGCCAGCAGAAATTTAATTTCGATATTGCCACCGGCTAAATTAGCGACGCCATTAGAAACAATCGGTGAGACAAAGATCCCCACGCTGGTGGAGGCCGTAACAATGGCTATGGCCAACGAACTGATCGACGGATGAACGGCATTGGCCGCCTGGAAGGTTCCCGCCGGATTGATGGTAGCCAGACAGAAACCACAGCACATCGCCCCGATAAAGAGTGATGGTAAATTACCCAGCACAAAGATCAGCAGCATTCCCATGCCACCAACCAGCAACGATACCGGAATCACCAGCTTTTTCAGGACCTGCTGCATCCGCCCAAACAGGATCCCGGTGAGCATCCCGGCGGCGGACATGGAGGTGTTGATCAAACCGCTGGTGGAGGCATCCCCCAATCCCTTGCCAGCAACGTAGAGGGCAATATTGGTTTGAAAGACAAACAGGAAGACGCCAAACAAAAACATTGTCAGGGCTGTAAAATAAACCCGGGCGTTAAGCTTGGCACTTTTCTCGGCGTGCTTTTCTTCGGCATGGGCCGGGGCCTGATCCTTGGGCAGGTTTTTGACGACCAGAAAGATTACCGGAATAAAAACCAGATAGACCAGATAGGACATCTGCCAGGAAATCCCCGCCAGCATCCCGGAGGAAAATAACAGCAGCATGCTGCCGCCATTAACAAAGGCCGACTGCAGCCCCATCAGGGCCCCGCTTTCCTCAGCCACAAAATAATCGGCAATCAGGGCCATTGACATGGTGGAGTTGATCCCCTGGGCCACCCCGACCAGCAAACTGCAGCCCAGCAGCACATAAATACTGGAGGCGCCGAAAAGCAGGGCCACCATCCCACCGATCAGGCCACAGACCAAACCAAAAACAACCAGATTTTTCTTCGGCATCCGCAGTGACAGTGGGCCGGAGGCAAAGGCAAACACCAGCCCCATCAAGGCCGGAATGGTCAAAACCATTGAAATCAGCGACGGATCGACGCCCTCAAAATAGGCCTGAATATCGGCCAGGATCGCTGATGCGGTCATTGATATCATCAACAAAGATGAAATCGCCAGAATCGCAACTTTAATTTTTTTCTTTTCCAAAACTTTCTCCTAACAATGATAGCGTTTATTCACCTGATAAATTTAACAATTCGTCAAAACTTTACCGGTTAAATTTAGAATGTATTATATTACATTCTAATTTTTCTGTCAACGCTTTCAGATATCTTGTGAATCTTTTGATATGACGAAAATTCTAAAAAAGCCGCAGCAACCTTTTTTATTAGTTGCTACGGCTTTTGACTGTTTTATTAGTATCTTCCAAACTTATACAAAATGGACCCTCTCGGCATCAAACCGGTCTTTCTGTTCGGCACCTTCCACCGGATAACCGATCGGAATGATCGCGTAGGGTCTCAAATGATCCGGCACCTGCAAGACGTTGCGGACATTTTCCATCCGGTCTGCCATTGGCGCAATCCCAATCCAGACGGCGCCCAGGCCCAGCTCGGTGACTTCCAGCAGGATATTCTGGGTGGCGGCAGCCATATCGATATCGGCAAAATCCGGCATCATCATTTCTTTACGGTAAACCGGTACAATCGCCATGGCAGCGTCTTTGATACATCCGCCATAGGGACTGCAACCAGCCAGGGCAGTCAGGGTTTCTTTGTTTTTAACCACATAAAACTCCCAGGGTTGTTGATTGGCAGCTGATGGAGCCGCCATCGCAGCTCTGAGAATCGCATCGATTTTTTCCGTTTCGACTTCCTTGTTTTGATACTTTCTAACACTGGTTCGGCTAAAAATTGCGCTCATTTTTTTCCTCCAATAAATTTTATCATCGTATTTTGCAATTGCTTGCATCATACTTTTATTCTTTTATCATTCTATCAATGATTTTCAAGAATACAAGTAGGCACGGATAGTTAATTCTTACCCAAAAAGATCGCAACTAATCAAAAACAGTAACCCGCTAATCGCGTAGGTTACTGTTTTTTGATTCTTGTCATCATTTAGTGGTTTTGTTCCCCACTATTTATTGATATTGTCTTTATATTTCGTCTATTTATGGGTTAATCCGCCAGCGTCGTTCCCTCCCCGGACCGGCGCTGGTACCCGCTGATGTCACTGATAAACTTTTTGGCAAATTGTCTACATAATCGGGTCCATCGCCAGGGCGGGATGGTTTTTAGTTTCCAGGAATTCCAGAACCGCTTCGGAGTCGGTGGCAATGGTTTCGTCGCAGACCATATCGGCAAAGTTTTCGATGCCGGTCATTTCAAAGACGGCTTTGTTTAACCGTTCGGCCACATCGTCTTTCAATTCCTTAGGCATCCAGACAATTCGCGATAAGCCGCCTTCAGCCGACATGAATTTTTTTGAACCGATCAGGAAACGGCCATGGCCCATAAAGCCAGGAGTCTGCACGCCGCCGCCGGTCATTGAGGCCAGCTCGCCAAAGGTCATACCAACCGGAGAGGACTCACTGAATTCGCGGTTGACGATAATAACGCCATTGGCTTCGGGCATGATCCCGCAGATACATTCAAAACAACCGCAGGAAGTCATCGGATCTTCGAGGATCGAATACAGGGTTACTTTTTCAACGGCGCCCTGGGACGCGGCATTAACCACCTCGTTGACGGAATTCCAGATCCCCAGTCGTTCGTCAACGGCTTCACCTTTGACAATTGGCTGATTGGGTCCCAATGGATCCAGTTCTTTGGTGGCTTTGGCATCCAACCAGGAGACAGCGCCGCACAGACCCAGACGTTCCGGGGTAACGACACAGACATGACTCGGCGCAAATGACTGACATAATAAACAGGTATAGAATTCATCGACGCTGGCATCGGTTAAGGCATTCATCCGGGCATCACGTTCGGCATAAATCGGTTTAACCATTTCTTCGCCCAGGCGTTTGACATCTTCGGCTTTGGTGTAGATGGTGATTTCGCATTTATCAACAACCTTTTCAAAGTCGGAGCGCATTTTAGCATAGAGCACTTCACCGATATGTTTTAAGCGGAATCCTTTTTCAAAGGCTTCTTTAGTCAAGCGGATCCAGGCAATGTTTCGTTGACCCACATGCATCGCGCCATCGATATAGTTGGTGAAGTAGTGGATGCGGCGTTCCAGTACGGTTTCGAAATCTTTTTGCATCGCTTTACCGCCAACGGTGACAACAATCCCCAGTGGTAAACGGACGACGTCGGCATCGGCAAAGCTTGCATCATCGATATCCGGTCCGATCAGGGTGATTTTGTGATCTTCCATTTCGGCGGGATCACCACTGGTGACCAGTTCCCAACACTCGGTTTTATTGCCGCCAAATTCAGCAAACATGGTGTCTTTACGGACCCGTTCGCCTTCAAAAGCCGAGGCCACAGAAACGGGCACATCGATTTTGGTGACTTTGATTTTAATTTCCCGGGCTTCTAAAGAGAACTCCACGGTTTTGGCGTGGTCGGCCTGGGTCATTAAGGCGCCGGGTACTTCCGGTACCGGAACATCGGCGATAACTGGGAAACCAAGGGCAATGGCGCCTGCGCCAACCGAAACAATCACTTCGTTTAATTCACCAAAGGTATTGACAAAGGCTGGCACCCGTTCTTTGGTGTAGGTTAAAAATTCTGGCAATTTGCCTGGTTCGATACCACCAAAGATCAGGGCGGCCCGAATCGCCACGGAGACAACATGGATGACCGATGTTACTTCATGGCCCAAGGGAATGACACGATAGTCCAGCCCCATTTTCACACCGGCTTCTAAAGCTTGCTCGATGATATTACCAACCATAAAGGTCAGTAAGCCTTTTTCCTGATAGTCTTTAACAATCGCAGCCAGAGCGGCAGGATCGGAGGATTCGCCTAAAAGAACGGCAATCCCGGGAATATCGCCAGTTACCAGCGGCACACCCAAAGAACGAATAATCGGATCGGCGACAAAACCAATACCGGTATCGTTGGCGTAAGGGTCACCATCCAGGTAACGGATCGCTTCAATAATTTCAGCGCCGACGGCGGTGGCCAGACCGGCGTTTAAGGCGTCGCCGAGATCTTCTTTGTTGGTGATCAGGCTTTTCAGAATCCCCACTGCCGCCGGTAAATCACCCAGGGTTTTAATTTTAACACCGGTGGCGGCGTAAATAATTGGTAAAAAATAAGCCGTATCCGGGTATCCAACTGCATGACCTTCGCCATATTTTGCAATAGCATCATTGACTGCGCCTTCCGTTAATCCGGCAACCGCATTCGAACCAGCGTAAATTAAATCTGTCAAACTCATAATTTTTCACTCTTCCTTTTCAAAGAAAATTTTTTTAGTGTTTATTCATCTCTAAATGTATAGCAATTTTTGTGCCAATCAATAAAACCCGCCAGATTCTCCATACAGGCGGGTTTCGTTTAAAATTCCAGCATCAGTGGTGTCTATTTTTTTGACACTGTCAAATATGTCTTGACACTTTTTGACACTATTTGACACAAGTCGACAAGAGCCTGGGCATCATGATGTGATGTTATACTTTTTGATTTTATTATAAAGTGTCTGGCGCGTGATCCCCAGTTTGGCCGCTGCCGCCGACTTGTTGTCGCGGCAGTTTTGCAGCACTCTGACAATCAGCTCTTTCTCATTTTCTTTGATTTCGTTTTTAGCGACCCCGGCAAAGACGTTTAACGATTCTGCCGTGTTCAGTTCTTTTTCAATCGCGGCCCTGGAAATGATCGGATCATCGACTAAAAAAGTCAGTCTTTTGATTAGATTCTCCAGTTCGCGGATATTTCCCGGCCAACTGTAATTCATTAATTCCCGCAGACCGGCGGCCTCAATTTTTTTCAGCGCTGTTCCCGTTTCCCGGCTGATTTGCGTCAGGATTCGCTCCGCCAAACCAGGTATTTCCTGACTTCTTTCCCGCAGTGGCGGCAGCACGATGTTGATTACATTGAGCCGATAGTAAAGATCTTTTCGGAATAAACCGGCCCCGATCATCGCTTCCAGGTTTTGACTGGTGGCGGCAATCACCCGGGTATCAACTTGTTGGGTTGTCACGGCGCCCATTTTTTCAAACTTCTTTTCCTGCAGAAAACGGAGTAGTTTGGACTGGATTTCGATGGGAATCTCGGCGATTTCATCTAAAAAAACCGTGCCGCCCTGGGCCATTTCCAGTTTTCCGATTTTCCCCTTTTTATTGGCTCCGGTAAAGGCCCCGGGGCTATAGCCGAACAGTTCGGTTTCAAAAAAATTCTTGGGAATGGTGGTGCAGTCAATATAAATAAAGGGTTTGTGACTTCGGGGGCTCTCCTGATGGACCACTTCGGCAAACATCGTTTTCCCGGTGCCACTTTCGCCGCGCATTAAAATTGAGGCATCGGTCTTAGCTACTTTCTTGATGTAATTGACCAGGTCAATCATTTCAGCGCTGGCGACCAACACGTTGGGATCGTGTAAGGTGACGGTGTCCGGTTTGCCCGCCTTGCTTTTTTCATCAATTTGTTCTTCCAACGCGGAGATTTTATCAAGCAGTTGATTTTTGCTTTTGGCCAGTTTCAAGGAGTTGATGGTCAGGTAAAGCATATTAATATCGGTTTTGCCACCATCGCTGTCATGATTCACGCTCTTTTTATGAGCACTTGCTTTGGTGACTTCAAATTCGCAATAGCTGTCGCCGAGGGCGTTACAGCGGACTTCCACGGCATCCATATCCTGCTTACTGATGGTACTGACAGCCCCGGCCAGGATCCCAGCTTCAAAATAGCAGACCGGTTTACCGATATTTTCCATCTCACTGCAGGTAAAGCAGTCGTCCAGCCGAAAGACAATTTTTTCATCGGACATGTTGGTCATGACAATCTGGCCAATTCCCAAGGCCGTGATCTTTTCGGATAAGCTGTTATAATCGGTCACATTCAGGTTGCGGCCGACATTTTTAGCTGTGTTATAGTAGATTTCTTCCTCAACTGCCCTGGCATTCTGACTGGTATTGGCCAGATTTAGCACATTTTTCAGATTTTTTTCAACATGATTGTAATTCTCATCGTTCCCAATGCCATTTTTAACCATCGCCGTCGCTCCTAAATTTTTGGATTTGATAAAAGACCTGATCCGTTCCGTCTTTTCCTTTTATTATAGCTGATGTTTGGCTAATGATCAAACAATTAAGCAACCAAAAAAAACTTTGATAGTTTTTTAATTAACAGCTTGACCTTGAAGTGACTTGAGGGTTTATCCTATCAGTAAATCCAAAAATGAAAACGAGGTACAAGATGTTTACTAAATTATTTACGCCCAAGAAAATCAATCAGTGTGAGATTCCCAATCGTCTGGCAGTTACCGCCATGGTGGCCAATTACTGCAATGAAGACGGCACCGCCACCGATCGTTATATTGCCTATCACGAAGCCAAAGCCAAGGGCGGCTGGGGCTTGATTATTACCGAAGATTATGCCGTCAGCGAGCATGCCATGGGCTATCAGTTTATTGCCGGGCTGTGGAATGATGATCAGATTGCCAGTCACAAAAAACTGACCGACACCATTCATCAGTATGACTCCAAAATCTTTGCTCAGATCTATCATGCCGGCCGTCAAAGCGCCAGCTTTGTTAATGGCGGCGTTCAGCCGGTGGCGCCGTCGGCAATCCCCTGTCCATGGTTGCGGCAACTGCCCCGGGAGCTGACCATTCCGGAGATTGAACAGATTGTTGAAGATTTTGGCGACTGTGCCTTACGGGCTAAACAGGCCGGCTTTGATGGCATCGAAGTGCATGCCGGACATGGTTATTTAATTGCCGAATTCATGTCCACCTATGTCAACAAACGTACTGATAAATACGGCGGTTGTCTGGATAATCGCTTACGCTTTGTTAAAGAAATCTATGCCAATATCCGCGGCAAGGTCGGCGACGATTTCCCGGTCATGATCCGTTTTTCGGCTGACGAAGTGGTCCAGGGTGGCCGGGACATTTCGGAATCCCGGGTGCTGGCCAAATTATTTGCCGAATGGGGCTTTGATGCCCTGCATGTTTCCAGTGGTGCCTATGGCGATCATAATAAGGGGATTGTTTCGCCGATGTATGTCTCCCATGCCTGGACTGTCGATTTTGCTGCTGAGATCAAACAGCTCGTCGATATCCCGGTCTTTACCGTCAACCGTATCAATGATCCCCGCATGGCCGATGGTCTGCTGGAAATGGGCAAAGCCGATTTCATCGGAATGGGTCGGGGTTCTTTGGCCGATCCCGATCTGCCGAACAAGGCCAAGGCCGGCGATTTAACCTCGATCCGCTACTGCATCGGGTGTATGCAGGGCTGTGTTGGTAAATTATTAGTCGGCGAGTCGATCACCTGTTTAGTTAATCCCTCGCTGGGTCAAGAATATCAGTTGGATTACAGCAAAGCCGCTGCACCAAAAAAAGTCCTGATTGCCGGCGGCGGACCCGGTGGCCTGGAAGCGGCTCGCGCTGCGGCGATCAAAGGCCACGAGGTCACGCTTTATGAGCAGGGCAGCTTTTTAGGCGGTCAGTTTAAATCCGCCGCTTATCCCCCCTGCAAGGGTGAGTTGGCCACTTATACCAACTGGATCACTCACGAATTGGATCAGTTAGGGGTGACGATTCATCTCAACTGCCAAGTGACCAAAGAACTGGTCGCCGCTGAAAAACCCGATACCGTTATCGTCGCCACCGGCGGAACCCCCTGCAAACCAGCCATCAAAGGGATCGACAAGGCCCTGGTTGTCACCGCTGAGGATGCCCTACTGGGTAACGTGGCTACCGGTGATCAAATTGTTGTCGCTGGCGGCGGCGAGGTCGGTTCAGAAACGGCGGCGCATCTGGCGATGCAACAACGGGATGTGACCATCATCGAAATGCTGCCCAAGATCTGCAGCGATCTCGATGGCGTCAACAAATTCAATCTGATGAAAATTCTCCGTGAATATGAGGTCAACCAAATGACCCAAACCAAAGTGGTCGAAATTCTGGATGATGGGGTAATCATCGAAAACAGCCGGGGCCAGCAGACCCTGCCAGCCGATACTGTCGTCATCGCTTTAGGCTACCGTCCCAACAACCAGCTGGCCGAAGCATTATCAGCTGTTCACAACCACGTCATCGTTATTGGCGGGGCCGCCAAAACCAGCAATGCCATGGTGGCGATCAATGACGGCTTTAATGCCGGCTTATCGCTGTAACCACCACTACACCGCTAACAATTAAAGATAAAAAAAGGATCGGTGCTTGTAAAAGCCCTATCCTTTTTTATTTGTCTTAGTATATAAATGTGATACAATGAAAAAAACCTGAAGCCACTATAGGGAGGAAAATCATGTCATATCGCATTGGGGAAGTCTCCAAACTCTTGGGTCTGCCGGTGGAGACCATCCGCTATTATGAAAAAGAGCAGATTATTGCGCCCAAACGTCAGGAAAACAGTGACTACCGCACCTATGAGACCTGGGATATCTTTTTTCTGATGGAATGCATGCGCTATCGCAGCTTTGACATTTCGTTAAAAGATATTTCCAAGATGCTTCATAATGATTCGCTGGACTTTTTTGTCGAGCGGATTGGCTTTAAACAACAGGTCATCGATGAAAAACTGCGCTATTATCAGATGCTGGAGCGCAAGATTTCCGCCTACAAGGATAAACTGGCAAGTCTGCCCTATAATGTTGGGTGCTATTGGTTCGTCAATACCCCCGAGTATCGTTATTTTACCTATGTCCGACGCGAAGACGGTGATCATTATGGCGAGGTCGAGGAAAAGCCCTTGTTTGCCAACTGGCTCAAGCAGATTCCCTTTGTCGAGTTTACCCATCACATTTCCTTTGCTGACATCGCCGACCCCAGCATCGACCGCGATGCCTGGGGGCTGTGTGTCGAAAGCGCTGACGCCGCGCTGTTAAATCTGCCGCTGAACGCGGAGGTGCAGATCCGGCCGGCGAGTTTATGTTTGTGTACGGTGATGGATCTAGGCGACTATGGCAATTTAACCTTACGCCAGTTTGACCCGCTGGTGGCCTATATCCGCGACCACGGCATTGTGCCGGAAGGTGATATCATCGGCAAAATCCTGACTCGGGTCCATGCTGACGGAAAAATGCACCGTTATATTGAGTATACGATCCCAGTCAGGAAATAAAAACCAAAAAACGGAGGACAAAGCGATGAAAACGGTAAATACCAAGCTGCAGCCACAGCGTGTTAAACTTATTTTTAATCCCGGTTCTGGCGCCAACGACGAATCCCCACTGCAAATCATGGCCGTCGTTAAAGAAATGCAGACCCGGCAGTTAATCCCGGAACTTTATTTAATTGAACCCGACAGTAACTTGCAGGAAGTAGTCGATGAGGCCATTGCCCAGGGCATTGCGCTGTTTGTCGTGTGTGGCGGCGACGGCACCGTTTCTTCGGTCACCAAGGCACTCTACGGTTCAGCGGCGACGCTTGGCATTGTTCCCACCGGAACCCGCAACAATATCGCCTTGAGTCTCGGTATCCCCACCGATATTGCGGCGGCCGTCGCCATCCTCAGCGAAGGACAGCGTTTAAAAATAGATCTCGGCCTGGTCATTTGCAACGGTGTCAGTACACCATTTATCGAACTTTGTTCGGTGGGATTATTTTCGACCCTGTTCCCCGCCGGGGATGACATTCAGCACGGTAACATCACCCGGATCGGCGATTTTCTGGGCATTCTGACGACTGCTCCGCCCTCGGACATCCATCTTTTTCTGGACGATAATCAGGAAATCAGCGAGTTGGGTCATGCCGCATTAATTTCTAATATGCCCTATATCGGTCGAAATTATCAAGTCGGTGCGCCTGATGCATATCTTGACGGCTTACTGGATGTGATGTTTTTTGCCGATCTGTCCAAACTCGATTTAATCAATTATATTCTGACTGGCGTCGGTACCGATAACCCCGAGGATCCCCGGATTTTGCACTATCAGGTCCGTGAAATGGTCATCGACACCGAACCAGCCATGGCGGTGATGGCCGATGGCATCAGTTTGGGCGAAGGGTCGGTGCGTATCCAAGTCCAGCCACAGGCTTTGTCAGTCATGGTTGGAGCGACCGCGTCACATGAAGAGCAATAAGCCGGATCAGTCCGGTACTGACAATGGCCATAAAGCAACTAAAAAAAGCCCCTTTCCGGTGGCTAAAATTCGCGACGTTGGGCAGAAAATCATAACTGGGATCCGCCATATCCCCCCGCTTTACTGGTTAATTATGGTTGCGATTATCCTCGTTTCATTTTTGCTCGTTATTCCTGACGATGTCTGGATCATTTTTTCAGCCGCGGTAAAAAGCCAAAAATCGCTGCTGATCCTGGTCCTGATTTTTGCTTTAACCACCATTTCGCTGGTGTGGTCGGTTGGTCAACGGATTGATGTCGGGGTTTTTACTTATTTTAATATGCATGGCCGCCGCCGGGGCTGGCTTGATGGGACGATGCTGGTTTTGACGCAGCTTGGCAACGGGATTTTTGCGATGATCCTGGCCACTCTTTTGTATTTCTTGGGGTACCACGTCCTCGCCTATGCCTTTGTCTTAGGCACCTTATCCTTATGGTTTGTGGTGGAACTGATAAAAATGCTGGTCCATCGCACCCGTCCCTATAAAAAGATTGAAAATAGTCGCATTGTCGGGTCACCAGCCAGAGGCTGTTCTTTTCCCAGTGGCCATACCAGTCAGTCCTTTTTTATGGCAACCTTTCTCTTACCCTATTTTCACACCACCTATTTAATCGGGTTGGCTGGCTATCTTCTGGCATTTTTGGTCGGGATCACCCGGATCTATGTCGGCATGCACTACCCCCGGGATGTCCTCGGCGGGGCGATGCTGGGAACCGCCTGGGGACTGTTAGGCGTGATTCTTATACAGTCATTTTGAATTTAACAGCGGCGGATGCAATTTTGGCATGGCTAAAAACCACTGTAAAAGCCTGATCAGAACAAATTCGATCAGGCTTAAAAGATCCGTTTATCATCACTGTCTTTCGGGGTAGCCGCTTTAATGGTTAAATATTTGGGACTTACATAAAACCAGGCGTATTCCAGAATTTTTAGGGTGGCTTCGTTCTTGATCATTTCGGTGATTTCAAAAATCGGTTCATTCTCGTTCAAATTAAGTTTCTCTCGAACTTCTTCTGAAGGCATAGTCACCGTAATGTTCAGTGATTTATCCAGCACAAAAGCCAGTTTTTCTTCCACCGGTTTCAGATAGTTGGCAAATTTCAGCATGTCTTCAATGACTGGCTGATGATGCACATAGGGCAGATAAATAATTTCCATGGCGATTTCTTTTTGATCCGAATATAAAATCCGCTTCACTTCGACGGCCTTCTGGTTTTCTTCTAAATTTAAGATCCGATCAATCTGTTTTGAAGGAAACAGCACTTTGACCGAGATCAGTTTGACCTCATCGATATGGGTATTTAAGCCGTCATATTTATTAAATTTAAACTGGAAAATATCGACCTCAGGCTTACAGACAAAATTGCCCTTGCCGGGAACCGAATAAATATAGCCTTCGTTGGAAAGTAGCGACAGGCTTTTGCGGATCGTCATTCGGCTGGCGGAATACTCATTCATCAGTGAAGTTTCAGAATTCAGCATATCGCCGGGTTTGAGCTGACTTTTCAAGATTTTATCCTTTAAACTCGCCACAATTGCTAAATATAAAACATCACTCATTCATCTTTCGCTCCGTTATTTTTCTCTTCCAGATAAACTTCGCAGTAGCGGATACCTTCATAAAAATTATTGGTCATAAAATCAATTTGGGGGATTTTGACATAATCATGACTGACCACCGCCCCACCCAGTAAAAAGCGACGATTCTCCAGCAGGTTTTGTTCTTCCAGGGCATTCCCCAATTGCTGAAGATAGGGAATTGAATTGGTCATGACGCAGCTGACCGCAATAATATCCGGTTGATGCTGTTTAACCGCTTCAATAAATTTCTCGACTTTAACATCCACCCCCAGATCAATGACGGCAATCCCGCGATTCTCCAGAGCATCAATCATCAGATCCTTCCCGATATCATGAATATCATCAAAAATCGTCCCAAAAAGGACGGTTCCCAGTGGTTTGATAGCATTCCTTTTCCCATAATGAAGATTGGCTGATGCAAAAATATTCTTTGCAATCATGCCCGAGACAATCAGATCAGCAATATAGCATTCACCATTTTCATACTTTTTCCCAATTTCGTTTAAACCTTCCATCACGATGTCATAAAGTTCCTGGGCCTCAATTCCCTGATGGATTAATTCATCCGCAAAGGCTTCTGCTTCATCCAGTTTTAAATCCACAATCAATTTGATCAAATTTTCCTTCATCTTTTCCCCTCAACTCTTACGTACAGCTCTGTATCTTTGATTATAGCACAATTACTTTTTTCAGCCTAGTCATTTTCAGCCAGCCTGATAGAGTACCAGCCCAAAATAAGTCACCTTATCTGCGCCGTTATTATAAGTCATTCCCAGACTGCGGCTCAACCCGACGACATCAATGCCGGCAGCTTCCAGGGAGGGAATGGCGTCCTCGGGGAAACGACAGGGTTCGTCAGTCAGGATGGCACAGCTTTCACAAATACTGCAGGTACCGGCGGAGAAAAAGAGACAGTCCAGCTGATCCGCTTTTGCCCGTTTGTTGATTTCCTGAATTTCTTCCCGAAAGGCGATCCCGGCCGCCACCATGCTTTGATAATCATAACGACTCTTTACCGGATAGGCTTTGGAAAACACCAACCCTTTGCCGTAGCCCTTTATCACTTGCCGATAATGCTCCAGATCTCCCACCGCCGGAGGGCACATGTGATTTTTTCCGTAAAATCCACAATAGTTATCAGCACAACGGTCTCGCACTTCCTGAGTAATATGAATGCTATTGATGTCATCAACTTCTGCGATTTCAGTAAAATTTCTGCTTTCAAGGTAGCTTTTCATGTTCTTCTCCTAATAATTTTTTTAGCTTATAAGCATTAGCAGCCCTTCTCCTGAATAGTTCAGGAAAAGGGCCAAAAGATAGGAATACGGTCGTTGTCGCTATTTTTTCACAAACTCAATTTTTGCGCCGGTTGTGTACTTCCGGCAGAATCGGTCCCGACCTAAAAGCAGCTCGGTGGCTTTTAGAGACTCGATCAGCGGCACGTTTTCCGGGTTGACCACCGCCGAATCCATACCGGCTGCCACTGCCAAAGTCAGGAAGGTGCGGTTGACCAGCGCCCGATTGGGCAGCCCGAAGGAAATATTGCTCAGTCCCCCGGTGATATGAGCTTCCGGATAGGTTTCCCGGATGGCCCGGATCGATTCAAAAGCAATCAGGCCCGCCTGCTGATCGGTGGCTACGGCCATAATCAACGGGTCAATATAGACTTTATCATCAGCGATCCCGGCTGCCCGGGTGGCCTCAAAAATCCGCTCCAATACGGCCATCCGTTCGGCCACGGTTTTTGGCATCCCGGATTGTGATTCATCCAGAGCCAACGCAATGACATTGCAATCCCGTTCTTTGATAAACGGAATAAAACTTGTAAGCCGTTGTGGATCACCATTGATGGAATTGATCATCGGTGTTGCTTTGACCGCATGAATGGCTGATTCAATCACTTCCGGGGTAGAGCTGTCGATGCAGATCGGGGTATCCGTGACAGACTGCACGACCTCCAGCAGCCACAGCATGTCCTCTTTCTCCCGGGAGGGATCGGTGCCGGCGTTCACATCCAGATAGTCGGCTCCGGCATTGGCCTGGTCCAGGGCCGTTTTTTTGATGAAGTCCGCATCCCGGTTGATGATGGCTTCCTGGATGGCTTTACGGGTGCCATTTATTTTTTCTCCGATAAATATCATAGTAGCTCCGATCTATTTCCAGTCATTAGTTGCTTTAAACATGGCAACCATATTTTCATGTTTGGTGTTCCCTGGTGCATCACAGCCTGCAGTAATAAACAAACCTTTTGGACCGAGATCGTCTATGAGCTTTGTGACATAATCTCGGACTTCTTCAGGGGTACCGGTTGCCAGTAAAGGTGCTGGAACGTCCCCCATTAAGCAATAGTTTTCTCCTAATTTTTTTCGAGTTTCACGCATATCTGTCATGCCATCAAGATTCAGGATAATTGATTTCTCAGGAAATTCAGCAAAACGATGGATGTCACGATCCCAGCTTTGGTCTAAATGGAATGTTGGATTTTTCCCATAGGACAACATTTGCTCCCCTGAAGCTTTCATATATGGCCAAACCAATTTATCCCATATTTTTGGAGATAACATTGCCGAAGCGGTTCGCCAGCCACCAATCCAACCGCTGACAACTTTACGATCGTCTTTGACTGCTTCCAAAGCACGTTGAGCGCTTGCCTTATTCGCTGCAAAAATAATGTCTGATACCTCAACTAATTTATCGATCATTTTATAACAATCCATATAAAAAGCACTCATGGAACGAACACCGCAAAGAATTTCAAAGGGAACATTGGCTGAAAGAATATCCGGTGAATTGATACTTACAATTCCCATTTCTCTCCCTTTTTTTCTGATCGCATCCACATTTTCGCCAAAGACTTTTAAAGCATTCCCAAAGTATTCCATATCGATTACTTTAGGTAGCAGTGAGTTGAACCATGTTTCATACCCCTGAGTTAATAAAACATCATATTCATCTTTTTCCATTATTTTCTTTTCCTGAACTTGCCATAACGAGGTCTCCGGCAATTCAATACCAGGTCGTTGAATCTTTGATAACCAAAGTAGTGTCAGATATGCTGCAATGTTAAAACCCATTGGATCACTGTCAATACACCCAACCGGACCTGCTTCTTCTTCCAGTCGCTTTACATAATCGTATTGGGCATAGGCACCTCTAACAGGATCGGCAACGAATTCAGCCAACGTCATCCCCATTTGAATAGGAGCAGGTGCAGTCCCCATGTAGCAACTGACTGGTCGTTCATTTTCACAGTGGATCGTTTGATAAACCAAGTCTAAATTCGCATTAAATTTATCGTAATCAGCCATTTTATAACATCTCCTTACATAATCTCACTGCGGACTGGGCGTCATCGCCAACTGCATCCGCACCGGTATATTTAACTACTGATTCATCGGTCGGACCGCCACCGATCACAATTTTGACCTGATCTCGTAATCCGGCTGCTTCAACCGCTTTCACTGTGTTTAGGATTGAATCATAGCAGGTCGTTAACAGACAAGAAAGAGCCAGAATCGGCGCTCCGGATTCCTTGAGCGCATTGACAAATGCTTCCGGTTTGGCATCCACCCCAACATCAATGACATCAAATCCGCCAGATTTCAGCATGATATAAACTAAGTCTTTGCCGATATCGTGAATATCCCCTTCAACGGTTCCTAAAACAACCTTACCCAGGATAGTCCCAGTTTTTCCAGCCAAATGGGGCTCCAACATTTCGCCCACTTCCTTGAACATTTCCCCGGACATCATTAAATCTGAAACAAAATATTCTCCGGCACTGAACAATTCACCAACCTTGATCATTCCGGCTTCGCCTTCTTTAAGAATCTCTAAGGGATCGGTACCGTTATCTAATTCCTGCTGGACAGCTTCCATCAGCTCATCCATTTCCAGATTCGCCAGTAATTCACTAATTTTTGCCATTTTTTTATCCTCCATATTTCTGTTTAGATGATTGTTTTTATTCGAACCAAACATGACAGCAGGAGAAACTCATCACCATTAAAAAGAACATTTCAACATGATTCACAATCTAAAATATTACTTTATTATTTATCCTGATTTATGTTAAAATGATAATGAGAACTCCTTTACACTTCTTTGTACAATGTGGCCAGCAATGCCTGTACATTTGGAATTTTAAGGATTCTCTTTTTTTCTTTTTTGCATTCACCTTACCTCCAGATTTAACTTATCTACTTTATAATACCGACGGTTTAATCGGTTATTACCCTTTAGTGTTGATGCCCACATGTTTCGTCATGGTGATGATGGTGTCCATGACAGACCGGACATGCCTCCGCTTCGTTTTCATCACTTTTAGAATCACCATGTACCGACTCGCGATAGTCCGTCAATAACTCAAAGACGCTGCAGGTTCTTTCCAATGCCATATGAAAATACTGAATGCTCTTGTCTTTTGGAACCCCGCTGACGATCCCGTTAAAGGTCAATCGTCCGGCTCGGCTGCTACCATCCGCTGTAATGATTTCACTGTTAATCGGCTGGTTTTGGCTGGTACAGCTTAATTTTATAAAATTTTCATCACCCAGTTCAATTAACCCTTTAATGTGTCCGATGACGACTGTTTCTGTTTTGCCAATTTGTTCAATATAACTCTGCAAGAAGAATTTACCGATTTCCTGCCACTTTTCGTTTTTAATTGCCTGTCTTGACGTTAATGTTGTTTCGACCGCTAATGTTTCAAAAGTATTCTGATACATGGTTTGCTCCATTTCCTTAATTGAGTAGCTGTTCTATTTGATTTTCTGTCAATTCGTTCAGGTTTATTTCAAAAATCGGGACTTTCTCATTATATTTTTTGATGATCTGGTTAGATTTTTTCATTTCTTCTGCACTCGCCAGATCAATTTTATTAATGACCGCACGGTTTGCCAACGGAATCGCCGACTGCAGATAAGGTTCCAGAACTGCTTCAAACATTTCCACCCGGGTCGGATCCATGATAAAAATATTATTGATCTGTGCCGCTGTAAAACCGCTGTGCAAAAGGGGCTGATATAAGTTTGTCGGGTCAGCCGCACCGGAAGGCTCCATCAGAATGTACTCGATTTCATAATTTGCCATTAATTGTTGGATGGTCTCTTCCAGACTGATTGCCATGGTACAGCAGATACAGCCGCCAAATAGTTCCCAGACATCATAACCCAATTTTTTCATCTGTAAATTGTCGATGCCGATTTCACCAATCTCATTAATAATGATGGCACACTTCTTTTTATTCCAGGCCAGATATTTTGCACATTTTAAAAGTAATGATGTCTTCCCCGAACCCAGAAAACCGGTAAAAAGTATTAATTTGGTATCTGTCATCATTCACCTCCAGCTCAACTTATACGTACAAGTAAGTATGGATACAATATAAACCTTTGTAAACGTTTTGTCAATCACTAAATTCATAAAATTTAATTTTTTAAGAAAGCGACTTTTAAATCTCTTTTTGTTTCTGAGACAAGTCAAATCGAGTAGGAGGCTAAACATCAATTGGTTAGCCTCCCTCCCACACCACCAACACGTACTATTCGGGATACCGCAGTTTCAAAGTTTACTCAATTATTTGCGTATAATATTAAAAGAATTGGGATATCCTTCTACTTGTGGCGAATATTATTTTTTACATATTTTCTAGTTCTTGAAAAGTTCATTTTTGTGCAATTTTCACTTACCGTTTTCGTTAAAATTTTTCCTCGATATTTTGCATAACACTAATTAATTTCTTAATTGAAATTGATTGATCATATTTTTCAATGTCCCTGCTTGTGCCGAAAGCACCTGACTTGCTGCAGCACTTTCTTCTGCAATAGCTGAGTTCTGCTGAACAACCTGGGCAACCTGCTCAATACCCACATTAATCTGCGTGATACCTGAAGCTTGCTCATTCGAAGCCTTAGCAATGTTACTGATCAAATCGTTGACTGTTGCAATGCCTGTCACGATGTCAATTAATGCAGCAGCAGTTTCATCTGTTATCTTTGACCCATGCTGAGCTTTGCTGATTGCTCCCTCAATTAAATTTGTTGTTTCTTTTGCTGCTTCAGCACTCCGGGCGGCCAAGGTTCGCACCTCTTCTGCAACCACTGCAAAACCTTTTCCATGCTGTCCTGCCCTGGCAGCCTCCACTGCTGCATTAAGGGCCAATATGTTCGTTTGAAAAGCAATATCATCGATTACTTTTATGATTTTTGAAATTTCAACTGACGACTGATTGATTTCGATCATTGACTTCCGCATCTCGGTCATATGATCGTTCCCTTTTTCGGCATTATCCATAACATCTAAAGCAGATTCTCTGACGCGGTTCGCATCACTCGCATTATTTTGAGTCTGAACTGCAATTTCTGTAATTGAGGCCGTTAATTCCTGAATAGAGCTGGCTTGCTCAGTAGAACCCTGAGCCAAAGACTGACTGTTGGCTGACATCTGGTTTGATCCCATATTAACCTGCTCAGCCGAATCGGCAATCTCACTCAATATACGGTTTAGTGTTATAACAAAGTCATTGATGGCACTTGAAATTTCTGAAAAATCACCACCAAAGTCGTCAAGTTTTTCTAAATCTAAATTCCCCCTTCCTATTTCTCTTGAAATATTGGTGAAGTCAAATATAATCTTTCTGAGATTGCTCCCCATCAAATTAGCCGCTGTTTTCAATTCTTCAAATTGTCCCTGATAGGCACCATGAACTGCTGCATTCAACTGACCGTTTGAAATTTCAGTCATAACTTCCGAGACTTCCTCGAGTGGACTCGCAATCTTGTCCATAATTCCATTCATTCCGCCGATTAATTCTCGCCATGCCCCATTAAGTTTGCTTACATCGGCTCGTACTGTCAGGTTTCCCTCGATTATTGCTTGGGTCAGCATATTTCCATCTTCAATCAAACTGCTGATTGATTTTTTTACAGCTTCAATATTTTTATCAATTAGCATGAATTGTCTGTAAACGTCACCGCTATACTCATTTGGCTCATTAATAGTCATATTAAAGTCCATATTACCCAGCACAAGTTTTTCTAGATTATCTTCAAGTCTTGCCACTTCTTTTTTGGTATAGTCATTCACACTCATGATTGGCGTTAAATCAGTGGCAACTTCAACAAAACCAATGCTTTCACCATTCCTGTTTTTAAGTTCCACCGTATGCATACTGAGATAGTTATCACCCAACTTGAAAGGACTATCTGGCACACCTTTCTTTTTAAGAAGTTCGATTCCACAATTTTCCGAATTACATATCTCCAGATTAGAATTGCAGCAATCCATTCCAATAACTGATTCTCTGCTGGTTGCAAAACCAAACTGAATTAGCAGTTTTTCAACCGATTTATTGATGAATTGCCACTTCATATCTTTATTCATTACGTGTACAGCATAAGGAATTGCATCAATAACTGATTCATACCAGTAAATTTTATCCTGAGCTGCAACCACAATTTTAGCGAAATTTTCTCTTGCCTGATTATAATCCCCCGGCAACGCTTTCTCATTATGAAATTTGTCAACGCTTTTCAAAACTTCATCTGCAGCAGTTCTTTCAATCATTTCACAAATACTCGCCATTGCATCTCGTGTCTTTTGTAAATTTTTGCCAATTAAATCAGCTTCCGGTACTTCCATTTCAGCAGTCAGATCGCCATCAGCCAACCTGTTAAGCATTTCGGAATGTAACTTACTATTAACCGCTATCATTTTCAGGGATTCCGTTAATTCTCTTAATGGATCGTGGTTTTTAACCTCATCAATCATCACCACCATCTTGCCGTAAGCCATTAATCGGGCGACTTCTGTTAAATGCTGGATTTTTTTCGATAAACTGACTGTGACGACAGCAATTGTCCCAGCAATAGACAGAAACCCTATTCCCATAATCAAGGTAACCAGAAAAGAAAGCTTAGAAATACCCATTCCATTCTGGTCTACTACATAAATTATTACCGCTGTTAAAATCAAGTAATTAATTAATACCGGTAACGCTATTAAACGCCGAATTCTTCCTGCACCACTTTTATCTTTTTTCATTTTTCTTCTCCAAAAATAACATCATTATTTCCATATTTGATCTTGATTCGCTATTAATCTCGGTTAAATAAATTTAGCAACTTCTGCTTAACAGACAACATGTTTAACCGTTTTTCGTTTGTTTTCTGGATAACCAGAAATAGTCAATCTTAAACTTATTGTTAAGATTGACTATTTAAACACTGATCCATCATTCCCAATTAAATGTAAAAGTTACAATCTTAAGAAGTGGATAAATTTTTAATTATTAAATTTACTTTGTTACCGGGCCAATTTGCTGGGCTCGATAAGCCTTGCTGTACTTTCTGCAATGCTTATCTTTTCCCAGAAGCGCATAAGTCGCAAAAATAGTTCCCATCATATCCCGATTCATAGGATCCATCACCGCCGAGTCCATTCCCGCCTGAATTGCAAAGGCCATACAGGTTTTGTTCAGTAATGCCCGAACTGGTAAACCAAAGGAAATATTGCTGATTGCCCCAGTCACATGAATGGTGGGGTACATTTCTTTGATTGCTTTAATTTCAGCAGCAAAGTTTAACAACGAATTATTTTCGGTTGACAATGCCATCACACATGGATCGATGTGAATACGATCCGGAGTGACTCCATATTTAGCTGCCTTTTCCACCATCGATTTAGTAATGTTCACCTTCGTCTCAAGATCAGTGGGGATCCCATTATTGTCGCAGGTTAAGCCGACAACCTCCCAGGTATTCCCTTCCATCAATGGCAAAAGCACCTCGCATTTATCGCCTTCCTCTGAAATGGAATTAAGCATCCCAGGTTTGTTGGCATATTTAAATACGGCTTCAATCACGTGAGGATTCGGACTATCGATACATATTGGGGTATCGGTGGCATCCTGAACCACTTCCATCAGCCATTTCAAGGTTTCAATTTCGTATTCCGGGGCAGTGCTGGCACATACATCAATAAAATGAGCGCCTGCTTCTGTCTGCTTAACGGCCCGATCGGCAATAAAAGCAGCATCACGTTTTTCAATGGCCTCTTTTACCACTGGTATGGTACCGTTTATTTTCTCTCCAATAATAATCATCGTTATACCTAAACCCAACCCTGGCAGATTTTAACGCCTTCTGCCGCATTCGTAGTAAAAGCATCTGCGCCAATAAATTCACAAGCTTCTTTTGTTACCGGATTTCCGCCAATAATAATTTTTGAATCGATGCCTGCAGATCGAAGTGCAACTACAGTTTCTTTCATTGAGTCAATCGCCAAGGTTAATACGCCACTCATCCCAATGATTTGCGGTTTCACCGCTATCGCCTGTTTCACAAATTCTTCGACGGCCACATCGATGCCGATATCCACCACTTCAAAACCAGCCGCTTCAGCCATACTTTTGAAGATATTTTTACCAATATCATGTAAATCACCATGAACGGTTCCTAATAGAATTGTTCCGGCAATCGCTGAAGCACCGCTGCCTAAAGCCGGTTTGAGTACTCCGATCGCCTCGGTCAGCAATTCACCGGCAAAGATTAAATCGCCGACAAAATACTGTGCAGTTTCAAAGCGTTCACCGACAATTGCCATTCCGGCCTGACAGGCTGCCACTGCTTCCAATGCTTCCGGTTCAGCCGGATTAGTCGCGACAAATTCCTGCAGCATTTCCATTACTTGTTCTTCTTCCAAATCTCCCAGGGCTTCTGTTAATAATTTTAAATTCAACATAATTTCTCCTTTTTTTACGATCCATTAAAATGATGAGGTAACTGACACGCCTCTTCAAATACATTTACTCGCTAAGCATTTCCAAATTTGTTAGTATCCCACTTTTTTAAACTAAATTTTCCTGAATGTACTCAACTGCATTTTCTCCAGCAATCCGACCGCTGTTTACTGCAAAACCCATGGAGTTACCTGGTAGGATAAAAATATAATCATTTCCACAAATCGAGTTTGCATCAATTCCGGCTGCATATAAACCTGGTACTGGATTACTTTCATTATCTACTGCCTCAGCCTTGTGATTAATTCGAACCCCGCCTAAACTTCCATAAGCCATCAAACCAAACTTACACGCATAGTATTTTGGCCCTTTGATAGGTTTCAAATATTTCCAGTTCTTTTCGAATAATTCGTCTCTGGTTTCACAGGCATGGTTATATTCTGCCAAAGTTTTTTTCAATCCATCCACATCGATTCCTGTTTTCTCTGCCAGTTCCTCGATGGAATTCGCACACACCATAATGTCTGGTCTATTTTCAAGAGCTTCATCAATTTCCTTGTTAACCAGATCAAAATCAGCATAAGCCGTAACGACATTGGTGAGATCCAAGCCATTTTTTTCGTAATGATTTTTTATATTTTCATCGATAATCGACCAAACCAACTTTTTCGGTTGACGTTTAATGGCATTACAAACAAAAGGTGGGTTTTCCATAACTTCTTCATTCATAAAACGATCGCCATTATAGTTAACCAGTAGGTCACCCTGTCTGAATGGTATTTCAAGTGGTGCATAGCCGCCTGTGTCTGGTGAAAAATAGCAGAATTCCATGGTTAATGGGGTTTGCGCAGCTCCTGCTTCGCACGCCATGTTGATCCCTTCACCTGCTAAACCTGGGATTCTGTATGAGAATAAATCTTCTCCCCATACTAAACCGGTACCTTCATTGATCATTTCCGGATTATCACCAAAACCACCGGTTGCGACGATTACAGCCCCACCTTTTACTTCAATTTCTTCACCGCTGGCATCCTCTGCTATTACACCGACAACAACGCCGTCTTCTTTAATGATCTTTTTAACCGGCGTTTCCAGGCAAATTTCTACACCCAATTCCTGGGCTCTTTCTGTCATGATTGTCATCATGATTGCCGCACCACGCACACCAGGATCGCCCGTTTTGGGTTTTACCAAATGCCATGTTGCTTCAGAACCTGGAAAATATTTAGACGGAATGGTAAATTTTACCCCCATATCTTCTAACCAATTGATTGTATCGCCTGATTTGTAAACATATTCTTTTACAAGTTTGGCGTCAACCTGCCAATGGGTATATTCCATAAATTTATCAAAAGCTTGTTTTGGGGTTAAACCAACCAGCATTTTTGCTTGCAGTCGACTTTCAACTCCAAAAATTCCCATTGCCATGTTGCCTGTTCCACCGGTTGTGTTGGCTTTTTCCAAAATAATAACACTTGCGCCTTTTTCTGCTGCTGTTATGGCTGCTGCAAGACCTGCAACACCGCCTGCTACCACTACTACGTCTGCTTCCATTTGTTTCAAAATAATTTCCTCCTCAAATTATGCTTTTATTTAAAAGAATTTTAACTCTTCTTTTTTCCTCTTAATCCCAAGCCCTGTTTTTTAAAACTGCCAACCGGAACCGGTTCTGCGGGTGTTTTAGGTTTGACTCCACCGGCAGCAACAATGGCAAGATAACCAGCCTTAATGCACTCGGACAGACAGTCCCCACATTGATCACATTTTTCCTGATCGATCACGTGGATCATCTTGTCACTGCCCGCAATTGCATTGTGTGGACAGACACTGATGCAAGCGCCGCATCCTTGGCATTTTTCGCCAAGAATATGGTAAGTAATCATTTTTTTACATACCAAGGCATCGCAGCGTCCCCGATCAATGTGTTTTTCAAATTCATCTTCAAAATTTACAACCGAACTGATAATCAATGCTGCTGCGTTTTTACCAAAATCACAATTCGCCGTTGTTGCGATTGCTTCTGCAATTTCCAGCATGTCTTTCACATCATTAGGTCTGCCTTTTTTGGCGGTAATATCCTTAATCATAAAGTAGATTTGTAAAAGTCCCTGTCGGCACAGCGAACAGGTACCACAGCTTTCTGATTTTAAGATCTCCAATACATTCTTCAAGAAATCAACCATGCAATTCTTTTCTGTAAGAACCTGAATACTGCCAGAAAAATTATCATCGATTGCTATTTCTGAGCCAGTGCGATTGAGTAATTGTCCACACAAACCACCGACGTTGACTGCTTTGACACTTTCCAAGTTGATGTTATTTTTTTCTAGTAGCGTACTGATTTTTAAATCAGCCCGGTCTTCAACAATACACTTTCCAATTCCTTCACCGGTTATCTGATAACAGCGTATCTTAGGATTGTTCTGAATTCCATCCGTATCTTGGTTTATTAGGGCTTCCCCACTGATGATAAGCACCGGTCTATCCTTAAAGGTCAGCTTTTCTGTCTCACTCTGGTAATCAAATCCAAGTGCTTTGCCAAGTTCCAGGTAAGAGATGAGCGCCGATGGCTCAGCTAACATCATTTTGCGCTCTGCCAGTTTAATTTCCAGCTGTACCTCAGTCTGGTTCTGGGCAATCGCATCTTTCATGGCCTCAATCGCCGGTTGATTCTGGGAATCCATTACGATTACCCCACCGTAGCCGTTAATGCGTTTGATCATCTTCACGAGCTCATCAATGATCGTTTTTTCATACTTTTCTAAAATGTACCCCATGATCTCAAGTGTCGGATCAGTATCCAGACACGTGCAGACAACAACGGTTTCACTATTTCTAACTTCAGTTGTTTTCAACTGGTTTTCATCTAAATCTTTTAATGTTATTTTCTCTGGCATTTCATCACTCCTCACATGTTGGGCACTCAGCTTCTGTATTGGAATAATCGACCCAGAATTTTACTTTGGTAATTTTATTTCTCAGATCACATTGCAGACATCGATTTGCCTCGCAAAGAGCAACCTTTTCCGATAATCCGTTATCAACTTGATCAAAATTTTTAATTCGCTCGTCTTTTGCATAAAAGCTGCATTCACAGCGGCTTTCATTTGCAAAATTCGGCCTTCTTCCCAAATAACCGTTTAGTGGTTCCACATCTGCCAGAACTTCATCAATCTGTCCGTCACCGCCCAGATACTTATCGACTTGTATCGCAGCCAAACGACCTTGTTGTATTCCTTCAATGACCGACGTCGTCCCTGTGACAACATCGCCAGCTGAAAAGACACCATCGCTTGAAGTCATCCTGGTCTGATCATCAATCATAATGGTACCATCTTGTTTTGTCGCCAATTGATAAGCTTCTGGTATATCCGGCCTTTGACCAACTGAGAAAATAACCGTATCCGCTGCAATGATATGTGTTGAATCTGGTTGAATCACTAACTGTGGTCTTTTATTTTCATCAAAGCTGCATGACTCTACAATATTGCATTCAACACCAGCAACATGGCCAGCTGACTCTATAATTTGACTGAAGGTTCGAGAATTATGGATGACAATACCTTCTTCTAGCCCCTGCTGGATCTCTTCATTGCTGGCGGTCATCGTTTCTCCGCATTCAAGACAGATAATCTGAACCGATTCGGCTCCCAATCGTTTTGCCACTCGTGCACAGTCAAAGGCCACATTTCCGCCCCCTAAAATAACAACATTTCTGCCAACTGCAACCATTTCTCCAAGTCGAACGCTTCTTAAGAAGTCAAGGTTTTCCAGAACACCTTTCAACTCGTTACCTGGGATCGGCAGACGTTTGCCTTGTTGTGAACCAATTGCCACAACGATCGCATCAGCGCTGTCTTTTCTCAGTTCAACCAGCGATTCAATTTTTCTCCCGGTCTGAATTTTTACACCAAAATCCTGAATCTCTTCAATTTCTTTCTGAATCACAGCACTGGGCAATCGGTATTCCGGAATCCCGTAACGCAACATTCCCCCGGCCTGGGGCAGCTGCTCGTATACGGTCACATCATGTCCGGATTTGGACAGATAATATGCTGCTGTCAAACCACTGGGACCTGCCCCGATGACTGCCACTTTTTTATTGGACGGTTTTTTTCGGATTGCTCTAGCTTTCCATTCATTATCTGCATTTTCTGCGGCAAACCGTTTTAATTCTTTAATTGATATTGCATCATTAAGTTCATTCCGGCGACAATTGGTCTCACAGAAATGCATACAGACATGGCCTAGTATAAGCGGAAACGGCACTTTCTCTCTGATGACTGCCGCTGCTTGAGCATAATGTCCTTCTCTGATTAATCGCAAATACCGGGGAATGTCAATATTTGCTGGACAGTTTTTAGTACAGGGGATCAAATCTTCGCCAGATAAAAATCCATCTTGCATGATACTATCCTTATCCCTCAGTGCCCCAGTTGGGCAGACGGCAACACAGGCTGTACAAAAACGACAACCAGCATCGGCTAGGCTTCCGTTTCCTTCAGCACAGACAATTACTTCACCTTTTTTATTTCGATTGTAATCAATTGCCTGAGCAGCTCTGACAGTTTGGCACATTCTAACACATCTGCCGCAGAGGATGCAGCGATCCAAATCTCGAATAATCAATGGATTGCCCGTTTCAATCGCCTGACTGTTCATAGTTCTTCTTACTCTGGAAGTACTGACTCCCAAATACTGAATAATCGACTGCAGTTCACATTTCAAGTATTTAGGACACTCTGTACAATCGTCCACATGTGATGCAAGCAGAAGTTCAACAACTAATCGGCGGATGCTCTCCAGTTTTTCTGTTTTTGTTTTTACCAGCATTCCTGCTGATACTTTTGTTTTACATGCTTTGATGGGTTCAGGGTTTCCGTCAATCTCGACGACACACATACCGCAATTCCCGGCATCCGGTAAATCGGGATGATGACATAGGTGCGGGATATATATGCCACACGCCAGTGCCACTTCAAGAAGCGATTTGCCTTCTTCTGTCTCGACGTTCCTTCCATCAATGTTAAGCTTAATCATTTTCATCAATACTTTCCTTTTCGTTTCTTCTTTGCTGAATTATTTTATTTCTGCTGTTTAGATGTAATTATGCTTTTGCCTTTGGGTGAAATGTAATCATCAACCAAAGGCAATAATGCATGAATGACGAGTCAAAACTGGCTGGTTGAAAATAAGTTTATTGAATCAGGTTAAAAAACATAATATCGAGAAAATACTGAAAACCGTCCTCATCATCTGGAAACAGATTAAATTCTTCTCTTAAGTCATCCATCATTTCTAAAACTGTGCGTTCTTGTTCCATTTCTCTACCTCCTAATATTTTCCATAAGTCATGACAAAATCATTAACCGCTCTAAAATTATCGATGTTCACATCATTGGGTGCGATCAGAATTTTATCTGTTGTGAAAATAAATCCACCACCTGGGGCACAGATGTCCACAACACGTTTAGCTTCTTCAATTAATTGTTCTTTTGAATTGTAAAATAATTGTTCGGTGTTCATCCCACCGGCAATTGTCACATTATCACCAATCAGCTTTTTAGCTTTGCAGATGTCATCCTTTTCCAATAAGCAGATAAACATGTCTTTGGGAAACTGATTAACAAATTCATAAAGATGTTCCCAATTCCCTTCCAGATAGCACATGATACGGATATTCATTTTATGAACCGCATCAATCACTTTTTTGAAAGATGGCCAATACAGCTTTTCAAATTGCTTCGCACTCATAAAAGTTGGTAAATGAATGGGTAGCCATAAAAACGGGAATTCCTGGCCTTTGATTTCATTCATCCCGGAAATATAGCGAATTAAAATATCGGCCAATTTGTCCGCTGCTTCAATGATCATATCCGGTCTTCTTCGCATATCCAGACTGATCCCTTTGAATCCACGATAGTAATCAAACAGCAGATCAACAGGTGCTACATACCAGCCAGCCAGCATACTCGGCATACCATATTTTTCCATGGATACATTAATACCCTTGAAAACATCACCCATAAATTTCTGACCTTCAATCAAAGATTCTTTTAATGCCTGATATTTTTCAGCATCACCTTTTTGCAGGTTAGGATATTTACGTACAAGCAATTCATTCAAAGTAAATTCAAATGGATTTTCGATGAGTTTTGAATACTCTTCCGGATCCGGCATCATCGGGTACTCGATGTGTTGCATCGTGTAGCCGTCTTCTGACCCCATGTAACAGTTTCTTCCCAAGGGATCGAATATTTTTGTCGCCCGGGTTGTTGTTGCCACAAAGGTACAGTCAAAATTAAAGTCCTCCAGAACTTTACCGTATGCTTCAAGCTCCTTATTAAAATCATTCTGTGCGTCATCCCATTTTATCTTTGAATATCCCAATGCCCATGATTGATACAAACCCATTACTGGAACACGGTCGGGTTCGATGTGGTGTGATGTCTTGACAATTCTCTCGATTCTTTCATTCAACAACTTGCTTAAATCACTCATTTCATTTCTCCTGCAATTTATTTTGTTTCTTCATTCATACCAAAAATATACACATGTGCTAGATGATAAGCTTTTCATAATCGAATGCTATGAAGGCTAATCTTGTCAAAATTGAGAAATCGCGCTAATTTCTGTAATTTCTTATGACATTACGATATCATGATCGACTTTTTCTGACAATTGATGGAAACTGAGAATAAAAGCGCTGATATTATGCTTGTTGCACAATAATTTTTATAAACGTTGTCTATAACCGGGTTTTGTGCTACTCTGATTTTAAAAATATGTAATGAAATTTTGAGCTATAAATAGTTTGAGGAGTGATAGTGTGAAAAATAACCCCGGCCCTCAAAAAAGGCCGAACTTAATAAAGAAAAGAAAAAAAGTAAAGTTCTTAGCTTCCGGTCGAGAGCTTCTGAATATCAGAAGCTAAATAACCGCTGGAAATTAAAAGTTTGAAGGCTTGTTTGATTGCTTTGGATTTTTGTTGATCTTTGATTTCTTGAGGCATGTCAATCTTGTATAAATCACAAGGATTAAACGATTCTCCTGTAGTCAACATATGATAGATTGCAGTAAGAATCATTCTGGCGATGGCAACAATGGCTCTTTTTTTACCGCGTCGTTTAAAGATACGTTCGTATTTTATTCTGTAGTAAGGTAAATCTTTGGATTTCACGGCTGCATGGGCACATTGTACCAATGCAGGTTTCAGGTAGATACCCGCACGTGTAATTCGAACCGATTTCTTCTTACCGGCAGATTCATTGTTTCCAGGCGTTAATCCCGCCCAGGAGCATAAACGCTTAGAAGAGCTGAATTGTGTCATATCGGTGCCAATCTCGGAGATGATGGTAATCGCAGAGCTGCGCTTCACTCCGGGAATGGTGCTGAGTAAAGTGATGAGATGTTCATGAGGCACCATCATCTGGTCAAGTTTTTGATCGATTTCCGAAATGGAATTTTCAACAAAATCAAGATGGGATTTAATCATAATCATACGATCCTTTTGTTCACACGTCATTTGATAACCTTGGATCGATTCAATGACGGCATCTGATTTTTTCTTAAGTGATCGTTTGAGAAAAGAAGTACATGTTTTGGAATCAAACGTGTCAGAAGTCATTAAATAGTCCGTGATGGCGGTGGCAGATTTGCCGAACATGTCTGAAACGACAGCATCAAGGGCTACATTACAAACGGTGAACGCATTTTGGAAACGATTTTTTTCACTCGACTTGCAGGAAACAAGTTTAGCCCGATAGCGGGTATACTCACGGAGAATACGTATGTTTTTTTCAGGAATAAAACTACCGGGAACAATCCCAAGACGGAATAAATCACCAATCCATTTGGAATCTTTGACATCATCTTTATTCCCTTTCACAGCCCTGACCCACTTGGGATTGGCAATGGTAACAGCGATGACATCTTCTAACAGATTGTAGACGGGTACCCAGTATTTACCGGTGGATTCCATACAGACATCATGACAATCATTTTCCAGAAGCCATTGTTTAAGTTGTAGAATGGCATTGTTGAAAGTTGAGAAACGCTTTTTAGAATACGACGGTTCAATGGCATTGGTTGTTTTAATCATCGTGGCAACCAGAAATGTTTTATGAACATCAATGCCACAACAAATCGGATAAACAACTTTCACAGCAAAACAACTCCCTTCATAAAGGTTGGAGTAACGTTTGACTGATCCATCACACAAATTAACAGGCGTTAAAACAATTCTTAGTGTGCGGTCTCGTGGATCCACTTATTTGTGCTTGAAAGATGGAACTTACACTGATTAAAATACTGTTTTGAACGAGACGTAATCTACGACTCCTCCTCCCGTGCTTTGTAGTATCGTCACTCCTATAAAAATTATAACAAAATGGTGAAAATCGCACACCATTTTTCATTACTATTTGTGCCGCAAGCGATAGCAGCGGAATGGAGATTAAAATGTCTAAAAACTTAAAAGAAATAAGAAACCCCCTGTCTTATTCTTTTTCTGCCAAACTGTTACAAATGATCTCTAATGACAGTCCAATTCATGAAATTATCAATGTTTCGTCTCAATTGATTAATAATCCAATGATTCTTCTTGATGAAGCTTATGAATTAATTGCAAGCACACCCAGTGTTGTGACAGATAATAAAATCTGGAATGATATAGTAAACGATGGCCACTGCTCAACTGAGTTTCTCAATGCAATTAAAAACAAACGTATTATCGAAAAGGTATATAATAATGATCTTTCGATTCTTGCTAAACTTCCAAATTGGCAAAATACCATTATTATGTCTAAAATTAAAATTAAAGATAAGCTCGTTGCCCATCTCGGGATTTTTGATATCACTCATAATTTTGAAGAAGATGATTTTGCGCTAAATACAATTATTTGCAATGCTCTTACCATCAAATTCAAAGAAGATCATCGATACAGTAATAAGCGAAGTCATATCCAGGAGTATTTTTTTACAGACATGCTGACAGGAAAAATATCAGATGAGGTAGAAATTATTGAACAGGAGAAAATTATTTTTGCCAACTTAAAGAAAAATCTTTTCCTATTGACCATTTTTATTGATAATTTTGAAGTTTATAATACGACGATCCCTTATGCCAAATATGAACTTGAGCGAATTTTTGATATCGATTACTCGATTGTCTTTAACAATCAAATTGTCATTCTTGTCAGTTCAGAAAGCGAGACTTTATTTTTTGCAAATGAGCTGGAAAAACTGAAGAAATATCTTTTGAAAAATAAAATGCGCTTAGGTATCAGTCGACGGTTCACTAAATTTTCTGATCTAAAAAATTTCTTCGCTCAGGCAAATTTAGCCATCGAATTAGGACGAAAAATAAGTGATGAAAGAAAAACAATTTTTTATTACGAAGACTATGCAACCTATCATTTACTTGAAATGATGTCAAAGGAACATAACCTAATGGATTTTTGTAACCCATCTCTGCTTGATTTAAAACAACACGATGCTGCCAAACACTCAGAATACCTGTACACACTGTTTATCTACCTTGAAAATAGACTAAACATCGTGGCATCCTCCGAACTTCTGAGTATTCACCGAAACACCATGAAATATCGTCTCGATCGGATAAAAAAAATCTTGAACTCGGAGTTGACCGATAATGAGCACATTTTTCATTATCATCTGTCACTGAAAATTTTAATATTTATGGGTGAGTTGAACTTTTTGAAATTCAAATATTAAATCCATTTTTTACAGATAAACACAAAACCCTCGCCACATTGACGAGGGTTTTAACTATTCTAATAAGCTATCGAATTCCGCAGCGGAATCTGAAAATGGCAAAACAATTCATCGGGATAACGGATCACCCCAAAGCCTTGAGACACGGCGAAATCTGCCATGGCCTCCATCACTGTGGCATTCATATGGCCGGGGGGTGATTCGATCGGTTTTGGGGTCGGTGATGAACCGGACATGGGCATCGGCCAACGCTATGCTGCACTTGGGCTTATGACAGTCGCAAACTTTAACCGCTAAGCTTCGATCACTTTCGTCAAACACATTATTCCCGCCTTTACTAATTGTTCACTTATTATTCGTTCAATTAGCAACTCAGCATTTATATGGTAGTCGATGATCTGTAAAGTTGATTTTTAAAATATCTTGATCAAATAATTTTAAAATGCGTCAGGGAGGGTATTCATTTAATAGCCGACATAATATTGGGGAGGTAAAAAAATGAATATTGAACAAGTGATCAAGAACCTGAAAAAAATTGATGGTTCCCGGGATATCTGGCGGGACATCATTAAAGCATTCGATGGCTTTTCGTTTAATGGAGTGACTGAAGTCGCTATTGAATCGCAAATGGATGATGAAATTGTCCAGGCCTTTATCGATACGGACGGCTCGCCGGTGATCCAAATCGCGCTGGATCAGTGGGCCGATGGTACCTACGTGGTCATTGATGCGTCGCAGCTCCGCTGACCAACTGATATCTAGACATAAAAAACACGCTGTCAATGGTTTTAATCAGCCATTGACAGCGTGTCTTTTATTTGTGACTATTTCTGAAAACCGGGAAGCTCCGCTCAGTTAAGGGAAGTTTCTAAATATGTCATCGTCTTAAAATCGATCAACTCAATTTCTTCACCCCGGCAGTCATTGACGACATTTTGGGAAAAGCCGCTTTTGGAAAAGATAACAAAGTGCTTTTGTGCAAAGGAAAAGAGCTCTCCCCGCCGTTTCAGGGCAGATACCACGTCCATCTTCACCGGTTCATTCTGCCATTTGCATTCGCCGAATAGTGCCTGATTTTCATGGAAGGCCATCAGATCGATTTCTTCCTGACGTTTTTCCACAGGATTATTACCCCACCAGCGTCCCACCTCACCATAGGCGAAGGGCGCCTTTTCATAAATCTCTGGCAAATACAGATATTGTTTACAGATCTCTTCAAAGACATTTCCCATAAAATGATTGAGCTGTGATCGGACCTGGTTTTCAAAAATAGCGGCACCAATGCCCCGGCTGATGGCGCTGATGTTGGGCCGGACAAACCGGTACCAGAAGGTAAACATGCTATCTTCAAGCCGATAAAGTGTCTTCTTACTGCGGACTTCGGTCACCGGAATTTCCTTTCGGACGATCCCCAGTTCAATCAGCGAGGACAGCCGACTGCTGGCACCACTGGTTTCTAGCCCTGTTTTCGTGGCGATTTCGTTTAGCCGGCTGGCGCCTCCGGCAATCGCCGAGATGACCGAATGATACGAAGCTGGTTCCCGGAGTTCCTGTTTTAGCAGATTACCCGGTTCCTCGAACAGGCGGCCGCTTTCCTCGAAAAATAAGTTGATCAGATTATCTTCCAGTTTCTTTTTAGCATCGATCCGGGACAGGTATTCCGGGATTCCCCCAGTCACACCATAAAGCACCGCCTGGTCCTCACGATCAAACCCGCCCAGCATTTCGCGGGATTCAAAAAAAGTAAAGGGATGAATCTTGAACTGGGCCGTTCTTCTACCGTAAAGCGGACTTTTGTAACCCAATACCTGATGCTCCATAAAACTCATCGATGACCCGCAGAGAATCAGGAACAAGGGGCTGTTTTTCCAGACGTGATCAATATGCGCCTGAAGCATTGATGAGATCGCCGGATAGCTTTCCGCCAGGTAAGGATACTCATCAATGACCAAAATCAGCCGTTCCTTTTCGCATACGCTGTCAAGAAAATTTAAGAGGTCAGCGAAAGATGCAAAGGCCGGTAACGGTAAGCCTGGCGATGTCTCTCTCAGGATGGCCCGGGACATCGCCGCCAGATTATCTTTAGCCGTTCCTTCGGTGGCGGTGAAATAGATGGTTTTTTTGCCCTGACAGAAATGATCGATCAAGGTGGTCTTTCCCACCCGCCTTCGACCATAAAATACAGCACATTCAAATTGATCCTGATGATACAACTCTGCAAGCTTTTTTAATTCCCGTTTTCTTCCGACAAACACACTCTTGCCTCCTTGCTAATTATCAAATTACTATTTGTTAAATTAGTATTTATGTAATTAGTATATCAGCTTTCACATGGTTGTCAATGGACTGTGACGTTCATTCTGAAAATATTGACCAAATTTTTTTTAAATGTGCCAGAGAGGGTATTCATTTAATAACCGACATTATATTGGGGAGGGAATCGATTGTGATGAAAAAAATAATCATCGACGATACCATGCAACAAGGCTCTTATTACTTAAGTGAAGCGATGGGCGCAAATTTTGATCCTGATTTTACACCAGAGCTCTCACCCAAAGAACTATTAGCTTTGGGCCTTTTCGGAGGCAAGTACATGACTGATTGTCGATCTGAGTTTCCGGAGGATTGGTATGACCATGCCAAACTCTCGCCAGCCCGAAAAGATATTTCCTTAAATTATTATCAGGTCGATGCTTCGCAGCCGCTTAGCGTCTGGCAGGCCAACGGCTGGATCAACCCCATCGATCCCCGGGGCTGGTTTCAATGGTATTGCCGCTATTATTATGGCCGTCGCGTTCCTGACGAAGACCGCCGCCAGATTAAGCGCTGGAAAGCGATGGTGCGCCATATTGGCGCGATTAAAAAGAATTGCGACAATATGGATCAAAGCTGTCGCAAAAAACAGCGACAGGCCCTGCTGCACTGGGCCTATGACAGTCGCAAACTTTAATCTGCCAATCGACAGTCTAGTTACCGAAGTTCCTGATTCAGACGTTTAACGCTAACTATCTCATCCGTTTTCACTGCCTTAGATGGCAGAATGGCGTACCATTGATTATTGATCATCGCTTCTCCCTTTCAATTTAGGTAACAAGCAGCTTTTTATATTTATCAGAAATTTTCAGCCACAGATCTTCACGATTGCGATGACTGTCATCCCCGGCACTACGCTCGTATTGTCTTCCTACTTATCATAAAGAATATTTTTGCGCAGCGTCTCGGCTTCTTGCGCGCCGACTAAAACCGTCACCAGTTCCAGGGCAAAATCGACGGCTTTGCCCGGGCCCCGGGAGGTGATCAGGTTGCCGTCCCGGATGACGGCGTCCGTTTGGTAGATTGCCTGGGGCAGATCCGCCTCAAAGCCGGGATAAGAGGTCACTTTTTTGCCAGCAATGATCCCGGCTTTGGCTAGCACGATGGGCCCGGCACAGATGGCGGCCACTAATTTTCCGGCCGCATTCATGTCGTTGACGATTTTGACGACCCGGGCATCGTCCCGCAGATTGGCGGCTCCGGGCATGCCACCAGGTATAACAACCGCCGCGTAACCATCAAGGTTGTCCAGCTCATCAATATGTTTGTCCGCTTTGACTTCAATCTGATGACTGCCGGCAACCATCAGGCTGTCGCCGACGCTAACCATTTCCACCGTAATCGGCTTGACGCGTCTTAAATAATCGACCACGGTTAAAGCTTCCACTTCCTCAAATCCCGGTGCTAAAAAAACTATTACGTTCATCTTTTTCCTCCTTATTACAAAACTGTTCAGTTTTCCAAGCGATTCACTGCTTATTTCTGTCTCTATTTTAACAGAAATCAGGTCCCAATTGGAGAGAATTATCACGCTGGCTGGCGTTAAAATAAAAACCACGCTGGCAATGGCTTAATGCGCCATTGACAACGTGTCTTCTTAGTGTAGTCCGCGTCGTTGTGAAACCCGGTCACAGCAATTTAACCATTTTTATTTCAGCCATCCCATCGATCGTTGCACAGCCTGATCCCAGAAACCACACAATTCCTGACGTTTTTCGGCACTGATTTGCGGTTCGAAGCGCCGTTCAATTTTCCAGAACTCGGCAATTTCGGCAAAGCTGTCCCAATAGCCCACAGCCAGACCGGCTGCATAAACCGCCCCCAGGGTCGTCGTTTCGGTAATCACCGGGCGCTCGACGGGAATGCCTAAAATATCGGCCTGGAACTGCAGCATGAAATCACTTTTGGCGCCACCGCCGTCAGCCCGCAGTTTGGTCAATTTAAAACCCGATTTCTTTTCCATCACATTAAAGGCATCTTTCACCTGAAAGGCCATCGATTCCAGGGCCGCCCGAGCAATGTGATGCTTGGTCGTCCCCCGGGAAATCCCCATAATCGTGCCGCGGGCGTAGGAATCAAAATAGGGCGCCCCCAAGCCCACAAAAGCCGGCACAAAATAGACCCCGAGACTGTCTTCCACCTGCAGCGCCAGTTCCTCGGCCTCTTTGGCGTCGTTAATAATTCCCAGACCATCCCGCAGCCATTGGATGACAGCGCCTGAGACATCAGCCATGCCTTCCAGGCCGTAATCGGTTCGTCCTTTGGCACTCCATAGCACCGGTGAAAACAGACCGTCAGACGGTGGCACATACTTATCGCCGGTATTCATCACCATAAAGGATCCGGTTCCATAGGTGTTTTTTGCCATCCCCTTTTCCAGACAGCCCTGGCCAAATGCGGCGGCCTGCTGATCACCTAAAATACCGGCCACTGCAATTTCGGCCCCAAAGAACACGGCCGGATCGGTCATGCCATACACCTCGCTGGAAGTTCGCAGCTCCGGCAGAATTTCCCGGGGGATCTGTAATTCATTGAGAATCCATTCGTCATAATCCAGGGTTCTGGCGTTTTGCAGCAGCGTAACCGAGGCATTGGAGTAATCGGTCACATGGGCCCGGCCACCAGTCAGCTTCCAAACCAGCCAGGTATCAATAGTGCCGTAAAGCAATTCGCCGTTATCGACGCCGGCCTTCACCTTGGGGTCATTGTCCAACAGCCAGCGAATTTTTGTGGCGGCATCATTGGGGACAATGATCATCCCGGTGCGATCAACAATCCCGGCCCCGTCTTTGGCTTCCAGGGCTTCACAGATGTCCAGACTGCGGCGGTCCTGCCAGACAATCGCCCGACACACCGGCTGGCTGGTGGTTTTGTCCCAAAACACCGTGGTTTCCCGTTGATTGGTAATGCCGATGGCTTCAATCGCTTCCGGTTTGACGTTACCATTTTTTAGCGCCTCCGCCACCATTTTCAGGGTCACTTCCCAAATTTCATTGGCATCATGCTCAACCCATCCAGATTGGGGAAAATGCTGAGTAAATTCCGAGTAAGCCTGGGAAATAACGTTCACGGCTTTATCAAAAATCATGACCTTGACGCCGGTCGTGCCTTCATCAATTCCTAAAATATACTTCATCGCGCTTCTCCTTTATTTTTTATAAACAATTTTGCCTTGATAAATGGTCATCACGACCCCAATATCCTTGATGGTTTCCGGTGCGACCGCCAGCGGGTTTTGCTCCAGAACCGTGATATCGCCGGCTTTACCGGGGCTTAAGCTGCCGCGGAGCAGTTCTTCTTTGGCGGTGAAGGCCCCATCGATGGTAAACAGCCGCAGTGCCTCGCCGGGGCTGATGGCGTTTGGCGAATAGGGCGGATTGACCGCCGCATGAATCCCCAGGACCGGATTGATGGGGGTCACATTGGAATCCGATCCGCCACTCACAACAAGCCCGGCATCGATAAACTCACGAATCGGATAAGCCCGGTGATTTCGTTCCGCCCCGACCCGTTCTTCATAGACACTAGCGGGACCGCCCCGCAAATAGGTAAATGCCGGTTGGGTCGAAATCACCGCGCCCAGCGCTGCCGCCCGTTTAATATCGCGGTCATCCGGAAAACCAAAATGTTCAATCCGAAAGCGATGGTCATCAACCGGATATTTATTTAAAGCCCGTTCCAGACAGTTTAGCACCTGGGTGATGGCCCGTTGACCAATGGCATGAAAACCGGTTTGCAGTCCCGCTCGATGGGCGGTTTCGATGTAATGGGTGATCCACTCATCAGTATAGTAAAGTTCACCGAGCGATTCGGGATCATCCGCATAGGGTTCCTTAAATGCGGCGGTGCGTGAACCAATCGAGCCATCCAGGAGGATATCGGTGCCAATGATTGTCAGCCCCTTGGCCACCACCTCCGGCACCGCGGTACTGCACCAGTGCAGCACCACATGGAGCGGCAAACTGTCGATGAGTTCTAAAAATACCGGGATGTCGGAATCCGAAGACAGATCGCCGCCTTCCATTGCATGAATGGTGGTGACGCCCATTGCCACCGCCATTTTTGCGGTATGGCGAATGGCCGCTTCCCGCTGATCCCAGGTCAGCTTATCAAAAAAATATTTGCGGGCATGACTGTTGGCATGACTGTGAAGCCGGCCATTTCGCTTTCCCGCCTGATCCCGACCGAGGCCTTCTTCAGCTTCTAAAAATCCCATCAATTCCATGGCAATGGTATTGACCTGGGTATAATGCAGGCCCCGGTCGACCAGATATACGGGCCGGTCTCTAAAAACCTGATCCAATTCGCTGGCAGTGGGCGGTCTTTTCTCCTGTAACCGGGATTCATCCAGCCCATAGCCAAAGATCCATTCCTGTTCGTTGGCACTCTTGTCGGCTGCCAGTTTTTCCAGCACCGCGGCAATCGATCGGCAGTCATACAGGTTAATGCCGATCGCCGCCAGGCCGGTGCTCATCATATGCACGTGGCAATCATGAAGACCGGGTAAAAATGTTTGGCCGTTGAGATCGATAATCGCTGCCTGTTCGAACTCGGCCTGTTTTTCTATCTCTGAGCTGGTGCCGATTTTTTCAATGAACCCATTTTTAAGATAAATTCCCTGGCAAACCGGATGATCTTCATCCATGGTGATGCCAATTCCGTTAATGAGGGCAAGTTTTTCTTCCATTGCTGCCTCCTTCCTCATTCTGATCGATACTGATAAAAGTTCAGGCGGCTTACGCCGCCTGGTTTTTAACTTATGCCAAGATCTTTTTAACTTCAGCGGCGACGGCTTTACCCAACGCGGCGTGGCTGGCGGCATCTAAATGAAGGCCGTCAATGGCACTGGCCTGGGCCACGGTTGCGGCATCAAAGAAGGGCACGCCCCGGCTGGCGGCGACGCCTTGATAAAATTCGGCCATCTCAATTGATTTTTCGCGGTTGCCGGCAAACATAAATTTGAAGATCCCATCTTCAATCGGCCCCAGCGGCGGTGGTGCAATAAACAGCACCTTTGGTCCCGCGGGGCCAAACGCCCCGACCTGGGCCAGCGTTTTATCGAGAATCAGACTGGCGCCATTGGCAATATCCTGAGCGGTCACCGTATAACGGCATTTTAAATCATTGGTGCCGATCATGATAATCACTAAATCCAGCGGCGCATGGCTATCCAACAAAGGAATAATCTGCTGTTTGCCACAGCGGTATTCTTCAATGGGATCGTCCCAAACCGTGGTCCGGCCGTTTAAGCCTTCCGGGATGACCTTATAATCATCGCCTAATTCGGCCTGGAGCACCCCAGCCCAGCGGACTTCGTCCGGCCAGCGTTTAATTGCGGCCACTAAATCATTGGATGGGTCCCATCCCCAGGTGTTTGAATCGCCAAAAATCATCACGTTTTTCATCAATTTTCCTCCATTTATATAAATATTTTGATACCATGTTAAGCTGTCAAGCCTGTTGATCCCAGAGTTCCAGATTGCTGGTGGCCACTGACGCAACACCGATTTTTATCGCCTTGCTGATTTGTTCACTGGTTGTCATTAATCCCCCTAAGATGATGGGCACCCCGGTTTCACCTTTTATCTCCCGAATCAGCTGTTCCGGAATGGTACCGGGCATCAGAATAACCACATCCGGTTGATGTTCCTTAATATTGATCAGGCCGGTTCGACAGGCATCCGAATCGATGACGAAAAAGCCGAAGGCCGCCATCATCCCGGATTCCTTAATATATTTGACGCAGAGCGGTTTCATAGTGATGACACAGTCGACCCCACAGTTCGCCATATACTGAATACCCATTTTATCTCGGGCTATTCCTTTAATTGAATCCTGATGGACCATCACCTTTTTTCCGGCCCGATGAATATATCCCACCAGTTGCGGCAGGGTATTGATATCCCCCAGTTTGAGCATAATCCAATCCGCGTCGGTTTTTTCAATGGCGTAAAGCAATTCTTTCCGTTGATGAACCGACGGAATAACCGCTTTGAATTTCAATTGTTGACAGCCATTGACTGTCACGCCGTTTTTTATTTGCATCATATTTCCTTCCCGTAACACCGCGGTGACTTTTTAAACATAAAAAAGTCCGCATCATACCGAGGACGCCAGCCAGAAATTTCCGGCTCGGTGCACCCTCAGTATCATACGGACATCTCTTAAACTCTTGTCCCATGTTTATTCTATTGTCATGAATTCGGTTGTAATGGTTTTCTTTTTCTAATTCTATTCCTTTTTTACCAGGGTGTCAAGGGATAAAGAATCGTTAACAAAGAATTGATTCGCTTAAACCAGTATGAGCAGATTTCAATCTACGGCAACGATCGCAGTGTCCATGTCTATGAGAGCATCGGGGCGCTGGCCGTAGCCGCCGGTCAAACCCTGACCATTAACCAGCATAACCATCAGGATTATCCGCTGGAACTTTCTTTTATTCACTAGGGGATCACCTTCTACCAGCTCAAATCAGCGGCGGCAGTGGCCGCTTTGGGCTGGGGGGCGGATGCTTGATAAACGGGGTTAACGGTAGGTTTGAGGCGTGAGTGGTGGGGCAAAAAATTGAAAAAACGCCCGTGGGAGCGGGAGTTTCTGGTTCTTGCATATTTGTTATAACTGATCACTATTGTGCTTTTGGTGTCCAGCCCGGGTCTTAACTGGAGCGGTTTTTTATGGTTTAGTACTCATAAAACTCTCCTTAAAAATAAAAAGCCCACCGAGTGTGCGTGTCTACGACAGAGGCCCGAGGGATTTGTTAACATTACATTGACGCTTTCTAGTTCGTTTGTCAATGCTTTTCAATGAGCTTTAAAGAATCACGATTGAAACCAAGTGGAACGACAACGAGTTGATGTTACTGCCCAATTGTATATTCCGACCGGCGAACTCCATGGGGATGCGGACGGAATATACATCCTTATGTCCGCCAATCGGACAAGCCTCATTCGAACGATCTTTAATATGATGACACAATTCGTGCGCAGCTGTAAAACGCTGTCGCGGAATCGGTCGATTATAATTGATACCAACAATGGGGATATCCTCTTGATTTAGTGGAGCAATATAAATCCCCTCAAGTTCTTTGAAGTCTCGAAATTGGTAAACAATACCATTCATAGACAATAACTTGAAGGGATCAATCGGAAATGTTATCTCATTTTCTTCCTGTAACCTGTCGATGATTCTTTTAGCTAATTGCTGCGGTGAATCTAAATATTTCTCATATTTATAATCTCTCAGCATCTAAATCATTGACTCCTTAAACTTCCTTTTAAAATCAATCAGATTCATTATTTCTTTTTTATCATTGTCGGAAAGCGTTGAAAAAGCTCTGGCAAACATATTAACTTCAGCATCTTCAGGTTTTGTTTCATGAAGGATTTCATCTACCGTTACACCGTAAATCCGAGCAAACATATCCAATTCATTCGCTAAAACATTACGTTCGCCACATTCTATTGCAGTAATGGTAGTTCGAGAAACCCCGATCTGTTTTGCAACATAATCTTGAGAAAGACCTAACGCCTTTCTGTAACCTTTCAATCTTTCAAAAATAGTTTTCATTTTACTCACTCCTCTTATGAATATTATACTGCCCTGCGCAAAAAAACACAATCTATTTCGTCAGGATTCCTGACATTATTAGTGTTAAGTAAATTCAAGTCTAATTTGTTTTTTAACATGAAACAATTAATATCTTACTGAGAGTATTTCTATTTCTTCCCATGAATTCTTAAATCAAATTGCGCAGTTGAGCACTTATCTCAACCGGCTGGGGTGCGGATGCTTGATAAATGGGGTTAACGGTGGTTTTGAGGCGTTAGTGGCGGCGCAAAATATAAAGAAACGCCCGTGGGAGGGGGCGTTTCATGGGTGTTGATAAGCATACCGTACCGACCAATTGTTAATCTGTTGTATGCGCACAATTCGTACAGTTGCAATTAAGATTCGGCTAACCAAGTGTTTCTTTGCAACTGTTCGCCTTGAGGCACACAACATGATATAACAATTGTCGGTACTGGGTTAGCTTTTTTTATAATGCTGGTATGCCCTTAGAACAGACGTTACGTATTTGTTATAACTGGTCACTACTGTCCAGCCCGGATTGTTTTTTTAGCGTTCAGTCATCATCTCTGCGGCATCTTGGTACCCCTGATGCGCCTGGGGTTGCTGCGATATTTGCTCAACTTCGGCAATGGCCGCGATTGTTTTGGCCTTTGGCCGCTTTGCGGTCTTCCCTGCCGCCTGGCCGGCTGCAGCGGCGCTGATCTTTTCCTGATACAGCCGCATCAGTTCGGCGACACAGGCTGACTCGGTTAGTTTTTTATCAAAACCGTAGGCGTCCATCACGGCCCGGTCATTTAACTGATGGGCTTTGCGGAGTTCCGGCGGCATTACCGTTTCATCATAAAGATCGGCAAAACTGCTGTCGGGGTATAAGGCCCGGGCATCGAGGATGGCCTGGGCAGTTTTTTCAATCAGAGCTTTTTGCTTATCAGTGGGTTCCGGCCAGACAAAGTTATTGTAGACGACATCCTTTGAATAACGATAATCGCTTTTTAACCTGCCAGCGATTGCCCGCATCCAGGCCATGTGAACATTTGATGAAATCACACCAAATTCATACAAGGTCGCATTGGGAATAATCTGTACTGCATCGCTGACGATGATGTTTGGATCTAAAAAACCCATCGGGATATACCTTCGTTTTTCTGAAGAAACTCTGGGGACAATGATGTATGGGACATTGTCCGGCTGCGTAATCTGCGCAAACAAGGTCGGTGTATCCGCAAATTTTCTAATGCCCGCCGCAATACTGTCTGCCCGCATTTTTTGACAATTACGGACTCGCTCCATTACTTTTGGCATTTTTTTCAGTTCACCAGGTTCGGCATTTCTCAGCCACAAACACCATCTCTTTTTATTATGGAGATATTCGACGGCTCCCAATAAGGGGCGGATATATTTAACTGACTGCGGCTCATCCTTGATAAACTTTTCATAGTCCGAATCTTCGATGATTAAAAAGCCGCCATCTGCCGGTTTGTTGCCATAAACCATTTTAGAAACATCGCAAAGTGGTTTGTTTCTACTTTTAACCAAAAGATTGGGGGCATCGATCAAATAAGCGTTAATATTAGTTGCTTTTACACTTATGCCATTATCATAAAGATACTTATCCGGCCGGTCAAAATCGGCGAAACCAATAATGACACAGTGAACGGCTGCTTTAATTTTCGCCTCACTTTCCCATTTAAAAGTGCGGTAGGCAAAATTTATTTTACAATCCAGTTTTGACCATAAAGCAGTCGCAGTTTCACCTTGTGTGATTGAATTGGTTGAGACCAGCGCACATTCAATCTGGGTATCTCGAATATAATCATTAGCCAGTTTATACCAGCATGATACATAATCAAGATTTTTAGTGCCCGGAAATATATTCTGCATATCGTCTTTTTGTTCACTTTCCATAAACGTAAAGCCCACAAACGGCGGATTCCCCATAATATAATCCAGGCTCGTTTTCGGCACCACGGTCTCCCAGTCCAGCCGCAGCGCATTGCCTTCGACAATATTGGCATAGGTTTTCAGCGGCAGAAAATCCAGATGCATATGGATAATGTCCTCGGTTTTCATCATCATCTGAGATTCGGCAATCCACAGCGCCGTTTTGCCAACCGAAACGGCAAAATCATTGATCTCGATGCCATAAAACTGATTGATTGAGACTTTGATCGGGGTATGGGCATCGGTGCCGATGCGGATCTGATCGCCCAGCAGCACCTTCATTACCTCGTTTTCCAGCTTTCGCAGGGCCAGGTAAGATTCGGTCAGGAAATTTCCCGAGCCGCAGGCCGGGTCCAGAAAGGTCAGCTGCGACAGTTTGGTCTGAAAATCTTCCAGTTGGCGGTTGCGGGTTTTTTCGATTTGAACAGCTTTGATGGCCGCAAATTCGTCCTTGAGCTGATCCAGAAAGAGCGGATCGATGACCTTATGAATATTTTCGATGGAGGTGTAGTGCATCCCCCCGGAGCGTCGGGTGTCAGGATTTAAGGTGCTTTCGAAGACGGCCCCAAAAATAGTCGGGCTGATGGCACTCCAGTCAAAATCTTCGCTGGCATTTTGCAGCAAGAGATTGACAATCGCTTCATTGAAATTGGGGATTTCGATGTTGGCTTCCGAAAACAAGCCGCCATTGACATAGGGAAAGGAAGCCAGGGTCGGTTCCAGATAGGGGTCCCGGTCGGCCGGTTGGGTATCCAGCACCTTAAACAAATCAATTAAAGCCCGGCGGACATCCTTGGGATCGTAATCCTTTAGATAGCTGTGAAATTTGCCATGCTTGCCAAAAATATCGGCATCCTCGGCATACAAACAAAACACCAGCCGGACGCACAGCATGTTCAGACTTTTCAGACTGTCGGGATCATCGGGATTAAGGTACTGCTTGAGCAGCTCGTCATAGAGTTGACCGACCAATTCACCGGCCTGGATCGAAATCTCCATTTCTTTTTTGATATGACTGTCGCCGGTATCGACTAAAAATTCCAGCCGATAGGTTTCCCCGGGCAGGTTTTCCAGTAAGATCTCTTCCGGTTCGCCGTTGGGCTTTTCCATATCATAGATCAGAAAGGCTTTAAAATTACAGGTGACAATCCAGCGCGGCCGTTTGGAGTAAGGCAGGTCGGCCGAGTATCGTTTAGCCTGCTGAAAGGGACTGAGCATGGTGCCGTCAGATTGTTTGATGGCCTTGCGAAGATCTTTATTAATGCCTTTTTGCTCAATTAAGACATGGGTTTCGGGGATAATCCCATCGATGAAACTGGTATGGTCCAGCACCACCTGGTCTTCAAAGATGATAAACTGTTCCGGATTTTTTACCCCCAGAACATCTCGGAGCAACGAAATCCAGAACGGCTGGCTCTGGCCTTTTTCGTAGCCCTGATCTTTCCAGATTTCGGCAAATTTTTTCGCCGCTGCGCGCTTCTCGGTATCTGTCATATTTACACCCTTTCAAAAGAAAATTATTCAAGTATTGTTTGCAATATTCATCATTGCTCAGACCGGTTATATTGTCAAATCTGACATATTCATTTTAACTCACCCACTAAGAATGCGCAATAGATCTTTATTAAAGTGAATTAAACCGCTATCGCGACCAGCGTATAGCCATGATCAATAAACACATCTAAAAAAACAGCCGTTAACTGGGACTGAAAAACGCCGATTTAATCGTAATGGTTTTAGCGTCATAATCCAGTAAACCCGCTTTTTTCATTTTGGCCAGTTCCCGGCTGAGGGAAGTTCGCTGCACTCCCAGCCGTTCCGCCAGTTCTTTTTTTGAGCAGCCTAAGGTGATCACCAGTGTTTTCTGCAACTGGTATTGATGACTGAGGTAGTCATAAATCCGCTGGCGAACTGTTTTTAAGGAAATCACCGTCAGCTTATCTGTCAGAATCATTGTCTTTTGAGAAATGGACTGCATCAGTCTCTTAAGAAAATCAGCATTTTTTTGGCAGAGAGCCACCACCAGCTCCCGTTCCAGCTGTAGCAGCGTCACCTGGGTGGCTGCCACCACCGTCATTGGATAGCCGTTTTTGACTGCAAAGAGCAGATTTTCGCCGACGCTTTCCCCGACCCCAAAGACGTTGACGGTGAGCATATTGCCGTTTTCATCAAGATTCAAAACAGCCACCCGGCCCGAAAGAATCACGTCCATCCGATGACAGGGTTCATTTTTCAAATGGATTACCTGATCCTTCTGGAACTGATTAACCGCTGTTTCGGGTGAGCGGATTATTTCTACCAGCTCGGCTTCACAAAAGCCATGAAATAAATTAGCGCTGGTCAATAATTGTAATAGATCATCATTCTTCATTTTTTATCTCCTTGTGTTACCATGGTAACACCTTTTCTTTTATTTATCGATTATACTAGATTATATTCAGGAATAAAAGGAGATTATAATGATAGAAAAAATTTATGCATTTGCCAATGGCAATGAAAAACAGATTGAAAAAATTATTGATGACCAGCCGGTAATGATCAACCACATGATTTTCCCGGAAGGCGAAGGCTTGAAGGAGCATTATTCCAATTCCAATGTCTATATGATCGTGCTTAAAGGGACGGTTACCCTGCAGCTGGATAATCAGGAACCCCACCGCTATGAAGCGGGACAGATCATCAATATTCCCTACCAGATCAAAATGAATGTTAATAACCTTGATCCCGAGATTCTGGAAATTTTTGTGATCAAAGCCCCCGGACCGGCTTTTTATCATCCGGACAAGCAATGACAACAGTGTGGCGCCGGGTCATCCAGCTAACTTTTCTGGGCTTGTTTCTGGCCCTGCTGGCGACTGGTAAGATTCAGCTGTGGATGGGCGTTTTTGTGCTGGGTGTGCTGGCTTCTTTGGTCTGGAGCCGTCTTTACTGTGGCTGGATCTGTCCGATCAATACCGTGATGGAAGGGATCACCTTTGTGAAAAAGAAAAGCCATTTAAAAAGTTTTAATATTCCCCGCTGGCTGTCAAAACCCTGGCTCCGCCTGGTGATCCTGTTTCTGTTTTTCCTGGTCTTTGTCTTTGTGATGCAGACCGGTCAAAAGCTGCCGATTCTACCCTTGCTCTTTGCCGGCGGCGTCATCCTCACCCTTTTCTTTCCGGCCGAGTTGTGGCACCGGTTTTTATGTCCCTACGGGGCGATCTTAAGTCTAAGCGGGATGAAAGCTCGCCACGCTATGGTCATCGACCCTGAAAAATGCAACAATTGCGGGGCCTGTCAAAAAGCCTGTCCGGCGGGCGCCATCGAAAAACAGTCGAAACATCAGATTCATCATCACGACTGCCTGGTTTGCCTGAAGTGTCTGGAAAGCTGCCACCAGAAAGCCATCCGCTATCAGTAACGGCTTTAGCAAAACCACCCCACTCGAATACAGGAGTTATTTGGGTTCGGTTGCATAATAATACCGCCAACCATAAATCCATATGATTGGCGGCATCATTTTTATTTTTTATTCTGTCTACTTGACAGGCAGCGGTTCATTTGACAGGTAGTCCTTCTTTTTTATTTTAACAGCAATTTTTTCAGCAGCAAATCTTCTAGGTTGCGACGACTGTCGAGAACTGAAATAATCACCACCTGTTGCTTGTCAATTTTATAAATGATGCGCCAGGGTGGAAAAACAACTTCACGATAAGTTAACAAATCAAATGCTTTTAACTCTGGCACAAACCTGCCACTTTTGGGCAACTGTTCCAGTCGTGTTACTTGCTCTTCAATTTTTCCCAGAATCTGCATCGCCAGGGTTTTATCCTCAAAGGCAATGTATTCAATAATTTCAGTCAAATCCATTTTGGCCTGGTCCGACCAAAAAATTGTAAATTGTTCCATTTCAGATCGCTTCGATATTCTTGCGCAACTCAGCAAAAACATCTTTGTTCTTGTGCAGCTTTCCTTCACTGATGGAATTTTCCGAAATCTGGATCAATTTCATCAATGACAGGGCATCGATCATATTTTGATAGGATTCAACGTCCAGCAAAACCCCCCGGGCCTCGCCGTTTTGGGTCACAATGATGGGATTTTTATGATCATTGATATAATTCAGCATATCTGCGGCATGGGTTTTAATATAAGAAATGGGTCGTATGTCTTCTTTTAGATTGATACTCATGGGAATACCTCCTTGATTCAGTGCATATATAGTACCATATAAAGACTGAATTGTCAAAATAAGACTTCGTCTTGTTTCTCATTGTGGTATCATTGTTGGTACCTGACACACTTTTATTTTAGCTGCATTATCCTTCGACCAGTTCAGCAAACCGACCACAACGTTTCAGGATCTGCAGGCACAAATAGGTCAGCCAGGGCGATGGCTGTTTTTTCTGGCCGAAATCCCAAAGCTTGCATTTGAGGTAGATGGATTCTGGTGTAAACTGGTTCTGCTCATTGGCCTTTGCTTCCAGCAGTGCCAGCATTTCCGCAAAGCGCTGGTCACTGCGCGCCTGGGGGTATTGGCTCAGACAGTCGCACACGGTAACCAGATCAAACCAGATCGCCGGTGCTTTCAGTTTGCGGAAATCCGTGCCCATATAAAACAGATAGGGATGAGATTCCCGGCTGTTTTCCCATTGCGAAAGGAGCGCTTCAATGGCAATCCCGGCGACGCGGGAACTGACGTATTCGGGAATCATGGCCAAAAGTCTCAGCATCACCAGATTGGCATAGGGACACGGATCGGCTTTCTTTCCCGGGCCCCGCCATTGTCCCAGTTCTTGTGAAACCGCACAGGGAAAGCCGTTCTCCCGTTGAAGTCCAACCAGAAAATCGACCCCCGGTTTGAGCTGTTCTTGATAAGAAACCCCGGCCCGCAGTAACGCCAGATGCATCAGTGGCGCATCACAAAAAAACCAGCCCAGGGTTTCTTCACCGGTTCCGCCGTAGCTTTTGGGCACCTTGACGACGCTGCGATAAACGCCATTCTCATCAGCTGTACCCATAATCTGTCGGATTGCCTGATCAATTTCCGGCACCTCCCGATTTAAGCCAATGTCCAACAAAAACATCAGCAGATGAATGGGCAGATCCGGGTTTTTATGATTACTCACTTCCGTACCGGAGAAATTGGCAACAGCACCCAACTGTTTTTTAATCCGGGCATCATGTAAAACCATTTTTTTTAAATCCACTAAGTCATGATCCGGTAAATTCAAAAGATTTTTACGGGTGGCATACGCCACATAAGGGTCTCCTGCCAATAGCCATTTTATTATCTCCATCATATTCCTCCTAAAGATATTACTACAATTGCTAAGGATCTTTTATCATTATTGTACCAGTAAATAACATGATCATGGCTAATAATATGTTTGTAGCTAACACTTTTTTTTGTTTGAACCGTTTCCATTAAAAATCAACGCCATCCCCTCCCCATAAAAAAAAACGCCATTCACTAAACTGAATGACGTTTCTGGTAAAAGTTTGATTGATAACTACATCTGCTCGTCGCCGACAAGCTCCGGCTTCTTCGCGGTTTTGTCCCCCAGGAAGGTGGCCCCCAGTAGCAACACGGCTCCCAGCATCTGGACCCCATTCATGGCTTCGCCAAAAATCAGGAATGACGCCAGCAGCGCGGTGATCGGGTCGATATAACTGAGGGTGGCAATGCTCTGGCCATTAAGCCCTTTCATGCCGGTAAAAAAGAGAAAAAAGCCCAGCCCGGTATGCACCAGGCCCAGCGCCATTACGGCCATCGCCGCCACCGGGGTGAGGCCGGAAAAAGCGATGCCGCCGCTTAGACTCACATAGCAAAATAACACCACCGTGGCAATGCTAAGCTGCACCAGCGTGGTGGCCATGCCGTTCATGTTTTTAATAAACTTATTGGTCAGCATCAGGCTGGCATAACAGCCCGCCGCGGCAATCCCCCAGGCAATGCCCAGCAGATCATTCCCCGCGGTGCCGCTCTGGCTGCTGCCTTTTAAGATCAGCAACATCCCGACCAGGGCCGCCCCCAGACAAACAACCTTGCGGGGGATGATTTTTTCCTGCAGCACCAATGGTGACAGGGCAATGACAAAGACGGGTGCCATATAATAACTCAGCGTGGCATTGGCAACGGTGGTGTGCTTAAAGGCTTCAAACAAAAAGATCCAATTGCCAGCCAGGACACCGCCTGAAAACACCAATGGAAAGAGGTTTTCGCGGACGCTGGAAAGCGCCATTTTCTCGCGCCGGATGAGGCTGATCAGCAGCAGAAAAAGACTGCCGATCAGGCCTCTGAGCATGGCGATTTCACTGGATTCCAGATTGATAAACCGCACAAAAATGCCGATGGTTCCGAAGATGACCATCGCCAGAATAAACATTAATTTTGATTTCACGACTGTTCTCGCTTTCTATAAATACTTATGCCAAGTTGCATGATGCTAACAGCAATATTATAGCAATCGCAGAATCAGCCATTGGAGAACATGTCTTTTTATGGTCTCAAAGCTATTTCTGCGATGAGACGGTTGGTGGTGATAGCGGTTTACCTGAGATTCTTCCCATGTCGAGCCTCCTTGTTTTCTTAGTTACTGATTATTTAACCCCATCTGGACGGGTCTGTCAATAAAAACTGTTTAGTTAAGGTGCATCCGCCCCTTTCAGGCGTCGGCGCGCCGGTTGTACTCGTCCAAATCAAGCGTGTCCTGATCCAGGGCCTCGTAACTGACCACCTGGTTGCGGCCGTTGCGCTTGGCGACAAAGAGGGCCTGGTCGGCTTTTTTGATCGTTTCGAAACAGTCGCCACCCTCATAAATGGCCAACCCCAGCGAAATGGTGATCTTGCAGACGCCGTTAACCGACTTTTCCACCGAGCTGCGGATCCGCTCCGCCACCAGGGTGGCCTGATCACGCTGACAGTCAAACAGAATCGCGACAAACTCCTCGCCACCCCAGCGAATCACCAGATCCGGCCCCCGCAAACTGTGGCGGATGCAGTCGGCGACAAACTGTAGAATCCGGTCACCCTCATCGTGGCCGTAACTGTCATTAACCTGTTTAAAATGATCGACATCCATAATCACAATAGCGATGTCAGGGCTCATAAAGGACAGATCGTGCCCGGCTCCCATGATCTTATGGAGCTGCCGGCGGTTGAACACCTGGGTCAACGGATCGTGGAACAGCGCAAACTCCAGTTTTTTCTGGATAATATAATGATCATAATAAAAACCGGTGACGATCAGATCGACCAGGCCCAGCAGAATGATCACCTGAATGTTGAAGGACAGGATCACATCGAGATTGGTATAATGGTAGAGCTGATCAGCCAGCAGGATATTGCCAATCAGTCCCAGTTGGGCGACGATGGCGTATAGCGGCGGCGCACTGAAGGAGGCCAGCAACAGGATGAAGCTCATGATCAAAAAGCCTTCATTAACATAGGATTGATCGGCCCCATAGGAACCAGCCCAGATGTTACCCCAGATCATCGCATGAACCATCAGCAGAGAAACGACTGACATGATCCGGTAATTGCTGGTCTGGCGATAGACCAGCACCACCACCGCCAGCGGAATCACCACCATGCTGCGGATCACCAGCAAGCGCCAGGTAAACTGCTCGTAAACCTGCCAGTCCGGCACCAGCAGACTAAAGAACATCAAGGCCGAAGCAAACAAGACGCCCAGATTAAAACGCCGGTAATAATCGTATTTGGCCTGGTAGAAATCCTCCTTGGCCTTGCCCTCAAGTCTTAAAAATGCCTCCATCTGTCAAACCTCCCGGATTTTGTCGTTGTTTAACATTAAACCCCATCCGGGCCGGGTTTGTCAAGAAAAACAGCGGCGGCATGGGGCTGGCTGGGCAACTACGTGATTAAATAATATCGATAGCGGCAAAATACCCTCCGTGGACCGCTTTTTTTACAATGCTGGCGCCAGTACAATCGCCTATCGCCATGAATGTTTCCCATTCCTCCCATTCACGAAGTTTTTCCACAATACCAGAATTGGCCGCACTGCCAACCGCATATAGAACGGTATCAGCTTCAACAAAATGTTCTGCATTATTCTTATCTTTATAAATAACGCCATTTTCCAGAATTCTCTCGGTATTTGCACCAATAATGCTTTGAATCTGATCCTTTTTTTGATCCATATATTCAAACAGGGTCGGTCGATGTAACATGTTCGCATCCTGTGCCAATTCGTTTATGATTTCTAAAATTGTTATGTGCTTCCCAAATTCTGCTAAATGAAGCGCTAATTCACAGCCAATTAATCCGCCACCAATCAGAATGATTTTATCCCCCATCTTTTCTGGCTGATAATAGGCTGCCGTCGCATGGTATGCCTGTTCAATCCCTTCAATATTGGGTACCCGAGGCGTAGCGCCGGCCGCTACAATTATTGACTGAGGTTGCAGTTCTTCAAGTAACGCTCTGCTTGCGGTTGTATTTAATCGTACTTTAATATCACGTTTTAATGTCTGTCTCACAAGATAGTCCGTATACTTTTTCAAGTCTTGCTTATGCGCATCGTAATCGGTAAATCGCAGCGTTCCACCTAATTTTTCTTGATTGTCTACCAGGATCACTTGGTGACCCCGGTCACTTGCTGTAATAGCCGCCTGCATGCCACCCGGGCCACCACCAACGACAAGTACCTTCTTCTTTTCTTCTACCGCTGGGGTATTTAAAAGGTAAGCTTCCTGTCCTGCTGTGGGATTGATATTGCATTGGTAGAATCCATCATAGAGCCCCGCCATACAATCATTACAGCGAATGCAGGGTCGTACCTCATCCTCTTTATTCTGTAATATTTTTCTTGGCAGATCACTATCAGCCAGGGTGCCTCTTCCAATTGCAACAAAATCAAGCGTTCCATCGGCTATCAACCGTTCCATTTCGGCAGGATCATCATTCGCTCCAACCGCACAAATTGCCGTTTTAACGCCAGCATTTTTTAGCAGTTTTGCATAAGGCACATTGATAAAATGTGGCATCAGGGTTGACGTCATACAGTAATGTTCGGAATTATGATAGTCCCCGGAAGAAATCTGAATGATATCCACAATGCCATCAACCATTTTACAAAATGCAATACAGTCCTCAACTGACCAACCATTTGGTTGATGTTCATCGCCACTGATGCGAATTTCGATTACAACATCATCACCAATTTTTTCCCGAACAGCTTTTAAAACCTGCAATGGGAATTTGGCTCTGTTTTCAATGGATCCACCGTATTCATCTGTTCTGGTATTCCATACTGGTGACAAGAACTGCGCCAACAGCCATCCATGACAGCACTGGATCATTACCTCCTGAAAACCGGCCGACTTCGCACAAAAGGCGCTCTCAGCGAAATCATTGGCGATCCGTTTCATATCCTCTTCATCCATGGCTTTTACCGCAGTTCTATTTTCTTTCACAAATGAAACTGGTCCGATGGGTGTGCCCTGTTCCTGGTTGAAAAAGGGTTCGGCAAATAATCCCGCATGGGCTAACTGAATCGAAGGCACTGCGCCATGACGCTTAATTGCATCGGTGAATTTTATCCAATCCTTGTTTGGCAGAATCATTCGTGAAAAATCAGGGCGAATTAAATCAACATTTGGCCGTCTGATTGCATCCACGTTATTCACAGGCGTTTCTCCATAGGTTATCCCGGCGGCACCGCCTCTGGCTTTTTTTTCGTAAAAAAGCACTGTTTTGAAATCAGGGGCACCACTGTATTCATCGGGATATGTCATTCCGGTTGGCGTCGTCACGATTCGATTACGAAACGTAATATTTCTAATTGTGTAGGGGCTGGCTAAATTTTTATATTTTCTCATTTCGACCTTTCTATTTACAGTCTGTCTCTACTGCTTTTGGTAACGCAGCTACATCTGTTGTTTCATTACGCAGGATATTGTTGTATGGGAATCTGACAACCTTTGCTCGGATTTTCATTTGTCTTTTACCAGGTTCTCCCCAAAGCACAAACACTTCAGTGCCTAATTCTGTATACTCCGTATCCAGACAACCAATGGAAATCATCCGATGGAAATATGCTGAATTTTGTCTGCCAAATGTTGTTCCAATTGTTTCCCCGTCATTATTTAATATGCGATCATGGGAAATCGTTCCTGAGAAATCTGGCCAGAAATTGAGATCTGTCGGGTTTTCAATATACTTATACGGCTCCTCATCCCTAAACTGAGAGGCGAACACGTCCGCAATATCCTCGACATTCCATTCTAAGGTAACCATTTGACGTATATTTTCTTCTTTAATTCGCTCAAGCGCTTCTTTTCCGATGAAATCATGATCAAAACGGATCATATTTCCCCATCCTAATTCGTATGGATCATGATAAAAAAGTTGTACATCATCTGAGGCACTGCCATGAGGGTTCATGGGTCCGGCAGCGAAAAGTTGGAATTCCATGCCTGGTGTACTTTTTAGATAGTTCATTAAATCTTCATCTTCACTCTTCGGCTCCAAGAAATGAACACCAAACTGTGGAAATCCATTTTCAGAATGATTCATTGGATAACAATGGGATCCAAGTCTTCTTAAACCCAAAGGTTTGCCTGCATCATAGAGTGCATTGTATACGTCATGTGCATCTTCAATAGCACCATGCACTTCATAGCCAAGCGTCCCAGACATTCCTATTCTAAGGATACGAACGGGCTTTCCGGCAATCTCTGCTTCTATTGAACGAAGGAATTTTAGATCCCGCAAATCTTTACCACTGGCACGTTCTACGATGTCAATCGATACTGGCCCTCCGATCTGAAACAGAAATACTTTTCCTGTGAGAAATTCACCTTCAACATCAAATTTTCCGTACTTCCCACTTTCCAGGGCGTAATTCAGCATTGGTACCATCCAGTACGTCATTACCTCATCTTCTGCTGTTCGTAACAAAACGCCATCTTGGACAATTCGTCCTTTCTCATCACATACAAGACCATGTTTAATCCTGCCAACAGGGAAAACGTTGAAATTCGTCGCACATATACGTGACAGGAATTTAATTACATCCGGTCCTTTTAGTCGATAGGTGTCAGTCGGGTTCAGACCAGCGTGCAGATAAGCCGTTGTTTTCCACGACACGGTTTCATCTCGCCAATTGGTATATTCATATGCTGAAACCCCTACAAAAGCTGGTGCATATAATGATGCATGCTCTGGTTTCGGACAAAATGGTGTAAAATCCAATGTTTCAAACTGTTCTTTCATTTTAACGCCTCCTAAATTTTTCACTCTCACAATAAGATTCATTTCGATGAGTTAGACAGTTTCGCATAAGAAAACCCTCTTCTCAAGTATAATACTACTGAGGAAGAGGGGTAATGTATACGTATATTTGTACAGAGTTTCGATCTTACTTTTGAACTTTTTCATAAATCATCTTGCCATTCGCTTCATCCGAAGCGAGAATTGCAAATTAAAACATAGATTTTCATCATTTAAGTCCAAGTTAAAAAAATCCTCGATCCGCTTTAACCGGTAATAAAGTGTATTTTTATGCATATATAGGCGTTCAGCTGCTTTTTGGATATTTCTCCCTGACTCGAGATACGCTTCAAGACTTTCCTTCAATAGAGTTCCATTCACATTATCGTATTCTTCTATTTTCTTTAAAATTGGTAAACAAAATTTGTTCAAATCATGCTCTTTTGAAGCTAATTCCATAAAATGATACAAAAGTATATCCTCATAAAACGTTAATGGCTTTTCAAGATTTAGTTTTTGATACACACTTTGTATCGCCTGCATCTGTTGAAAGGCATTTTTTACTTCTAATATGTCCGTGAACCTGGTGCTCACACCGATTCGAATTTCATAGTTGCTAAAGATATCTTGAACGATGCTCAAGAAAGACTGGCTAAAATGTTTTTCAGAAATTATCATAATCAAACTTTCATCATAGATGATACAATGACAAGATGGAACTGATGCTAATAACGTCTCTCGAAGAAAGAATAATGATAGCGTATTATTATTATCATAAATTTTAATGCCAAGCAGCCGCATTGATTCAGGAAAATCTAAACGCAGAGCCCGGCAACGTTCCCGGATTTCGCTTATAGAAGCCGTTTCTTCAATAATATCTTTCAAAACTCTAAAATACGGAATCGTTTGCATTGCTGTACGTTCTTGATACAGTAATTCAAATAAAACGGATTTGCAGACAATCACCAATAAATCGGAATCTTCGCTACGAAGTGCTTCCTTTTCAATTATCGTCACAATTGCAACCACACCGTGCTTATCACGTACTCGACATCCTAAAAACCTAAACTGACTATAAGAGAATTTTCCTAAAACAGGGGTATCCTCTTCCATCAATTTCTTCATCACCCCTGAATTTTCTGTAATAATAGCTTTCTCAGCATTTAGGTAACCTTGAGGTAATAACTCTTCCCAAATCTCCTGATGTCCATTTATCTGACTTTTAGCTAAAATTTTCCCACTAACGTCATAAATAAAAATTGGATTACTCATTACTTCTGCAGCTAAATCAGTAAAATGTTGTAGTCCTCTTCTATCAATTAATGCATTTAGAATTTTATCTTTTCGCTCTGAATATGTTTCGTTATTAACGGACATCGAATTTTCTCCTGTCTAAACCTTTATACAATTATACCATTGGTTTATTTAAGATAACAGTAAAAAAGGACAAATGATCCACTTGTACAAAAGTTCAAAATAAAACAAAAGCAATGGAAGATATTACATATCGTACTTTTCAATTTTAAGTTATTATAATTTCATCTTATAAAGAAAGAGGTATTTTTGATGAATTCCCAAAACACTTTAAAATTTGTTCCACATATTCCCAACAATGTACCGGAAGTAAAAGTAATGGTCGCACCTGAAGGATTATGGCATCCCATGACCGATGGCACTTGGCCGTTACATCCTTTTGCCTATGATAAATGGGAGATTGAGGAATTGAGTTGGCATGATACCTGCTATATCCATGCCGGTTTAAATCCATTTCTGCAATTCGCGGTAAAAGGGAAAGAATTTCTGGACCTGATGGAAGCGGTCAGCGTTAATACCTTTCGTAATTTCCCGATAGGAAAAGCCCGTCATACCATTCTGTGCAATGATCAGGGCAAGATTATAATAGATGGGATCATCATCCGCCGTTCAGAAGAAGACTTTATTTGTGCCTGCTTACCGGATCCTGCCATGTTTAACACTCAGCTGGGCAATCAATTCAAGATCACTACCGAGTATATCGGAGATTCCAATTTCTTTTATCAGATGTGTGGACCGAAATCCTTACAAATAGTTGAGGAAGCAGCACGACAGGATCTTCATGATTTAAAATTCATGCATACTGCTGATGCTAAAATTGCTGGTAAAGAGGTATTTATTCTCCGAACAGGGATGGCGGGAACCCTGGGTTATGAAGTTCATGGTAAAACTAAAGATGCCCACGAAGTTTATAATAAGTTACTAGAAGTCGGCGAAAAATATGGGATACAGAGACTTGGTCGTTTAGCTTATGTCAACGCCCACTGTGAAGGGAGTATTCCGCAAATTGCCGAACATTTTGCCACCCCAATGGATCCGGTCGCTTTATCAGGTAGTCTTCCTAGAGATTCTGAACTTCTTTTTCGAAGTCCAGTTGATCTTGGCTGGGAAAAACTCGTAAAATTCAACCATGATTTTCCTGGTAAAGAAGCATTAAAAAAAGAGCTGGAAGGGCCCCATAACACGGCTGTTCATCTTATCTGGAATAAGGAAGATGTGTTAAAAGTAATGGCTGGTTCCATGGATCCGGAGAAGCAATATGATACCATGGATTTGGCTTGCGATTACGACTATGTCCGTAATAATGCTGGCATGCATATTGATGCAGTATATGACGGAGAAAAGATGATTGGAGCTTCGTCTGGTCGCATGCTTTCACCCAAAACAAGAGATATGATATCTATTGGTTCGATCAATTCAGACTATGCGATCGAAGGACAGGTGGTCGAAGTACTCTGGGGTAACCCGGAAAGCAACCAGGTTCGGGTTCGTGTAACCGTCACCTTGTTCCCGTATATCAAAGAAAATAGAAATGAAAATTTTGATACTGAAACCATTCCACGCCCGATTTTTGATTAAAGATCTGGTTATTCAGCCGTGGGGTAAAAATTTAATAAAACCCCACGGAATTTAATAATCGCTGAAAGGTAAATTTCATGAAACTTGAAACTAAAGTTAATCTATATAACAACCTATTTAATTCTATTATTTTCGGTATAACCTTCACAATTATTGGCGGTTTGATTACAACTGGAGCCGTCGACTGGGCAAGCTTCCCCATTTCCGCGCTGGTCGGTGTCATGGCAGGCTTTGTAATCGGCCTTATCATTCCCATCGTCAAAATTGGTGCTATAGTAGCCGGTAAACTCTCAAAACCAGGTACCTTTTTATTTAACCTCATCATGAATACCGTACTTCTTATCCTGATTTTATTGTTTATGTGTCCAGCTCTGACCATTTTTATGGGCAGTGTTCTCATGGGAGAACCGATTTCAGCAGTTCTTCCAAACTCCTATGCACTTTTCTTACCATTCTTTTTTATTGGTCTGATCCTACTTATGGTTTTCAGCGGTTTAATTATGAAACTTTCGATGAAATGTGCCGGTATAACTGCCGAAACTAACCAAGAAACAGCATAACGATCAATTTTTACTCTAAGCTTGAAAACCATGTCTGATAACCGAAAGGGGCTTTTGCACCAGTGCATATTCGCAATTTTGCAAAAGCCCTTTTTTTTGTGGTTAAGAAAGATAGACTTCAAAATCTTGCTGATTGTGATCTTCTTTTTTATATGGATACAGAAAATTCAGCAAATCACGTCAATAAATTTTGATGATTGGGAATAATTTTTGCTGACACTTTCTTTTTTCTGATCAAGCGAATACGCAAAGAAATTTAGGTTTTACAGCAAACGATGCTTGGTTTTTACAATAAAACAGGAGATCAACAGCATATCCAGATCCTCATCATCTATGGTTTCAAAATCGATCTCCAGAATCTTTTCAATTGATTGCAGACGATTAACCAAAGTATTACGGTGAATAAACAGTTTATCGGCGGTCTGCGAAATCCGCTTTCCATTTTGGAGATAAATCCATAAAGTGTGGATGAGTTCCAGAGACCATTGATCATGATTTTTTACGATTTTCTGGACGATCGGATGACACAATGAATAGGCATCCTGGTCTTTGCTTAAAACCTGGATGATGTACTCGGCGTAAACTTCTTTAAACGTATAAATCTGCTGATCCATCGTCTTTTTGCGACCGAGCTGCAAAGCCATTTCGGCCTGATGCATGGCTGCCGCCAAAAATTCATAACTGGGTTGTTTTAAACTGACGCTAGCACAAAGCGCCAGTTTTGTGAGTTTCGGCGAAATCATCTGAGCAATTGTTGCCGGAAACGCCATCCCATATTTACAGAGACAGATCGAAACAATGCGATTGTCCACAAACAAGGTATAGGCATGGGGCAGGGCTTCGCGTAGATGTTTGAGATAAACCAGATGATTGTACTCCGTCAACGTTAAATCACTGTTCAGGTCAAACACTACACAAAAAAAGGCATCATCTTCATCCCACTTCCGTGCGGCAAAAAAATGTTTGACGAGATCAGGATCGACATACTTTTTCTGTATTAACTGTGAAATGAGATAACAAATGTCATTGTTGACATTCTGATCAGGTTTGGGCAGCTGCAGTGAAATCTCCAAAAGCTGTTGAATATGGTATACCAGTGAATGCTGTCCAACCGTAAATTCGCTGACCAGATTTGTCATGGCCAGATTAGCAAAAGGAACCTGATTCTGAACGAGGGTCGCACAAATAATACGTTTTTGATGGTCATCGCTTAAAGGGGGAACCAAAACGGGTTTTCGCTCTTTAATGGTTAAATCAGATAAATTACGGTATTGTTGCGGAATGTTTTCCACCGCACCATAGCCTTTGTACAGTACCGATTCCCAAATCGGATCGTTAAACCGATCCGGAAAATTTCCTGATTTGGCAATCATAATAAAGGATATATCTAATAAAGCTATCGGATTATTTAATACCTGAGCCGAAAGATCCAGCAATTGCTGAATGGGCTGTCGATTCAGAATTGCATCGGTCAATGCTTCATGCCACCGATTGAAATCATCGAAAATGCCCTGCACTTTTTCAAAAACATCCCAGAGCTGCTCATTTTTTGCCATCAAAATAACGTTCCAGGAATGGTTGATTTTCAAATCTGCACCGTTGTCATTTAAAATAATTAAAGACAGCTTCTCAATTTGTAAATAAGCTTCCGACAGCTGATGATCGATCAGATAAAGATATTGATCACCACACTGCCTGGGATCATCCGGTAGCAACCGGACATTTACCAGTTCCATCTCAATGTTGCTGTCGGAAATTATTTTTGATTTTTCGATGGCTAATGCATCCCCAATGATGTGAAGATTCAATTTCATCTGACTTTCACCTCAAACTTTGAATTTGATAAAGTGCACAACGGAAAAAATAATTATCTACATTATTGCACAGTGCTTTGTAAAAAACAATTTGTTATGATAAACCTAATAATCGAAATGCGCATTTTCGAAAATAATTATAAAAAAATCTTGTAATAGCGGAGGTATAAAAATGAAGTTTAATCTTGATAGTGCAATTATGGAAGGTGCTTTCACCTTCTGGAAAGACTTTGGCGGAAACATTCTACCTTATGAATTTACTGGCCCCAGGGACGAATTTATGGCTACCCGCACCACGGCTTCTTTAGGTGTGTTTCTGAACAGCAGCCCCATTTATGATATTTCGGGTAAAGATGCTGAGAAATTTCTCAATAAAGTCTGTGTCAACCGTGATTTCAATCTGATGAAACCAGGCGGCTCACGACATGGTCTGATCTGTAATGATAAGGGACAACTTTTAGCCAGCGGTGTCATTCTTAAAAAAGAAAATGGCGACTATCGTACCTATTGGTTAGCTCCGGCAATCCAATATTTTCTGATGACGAGTGGTCTTGATGTAAAAGGCGAATACTTAAATGATGAATATTTTTACCAACTTGACGGACCAAAATCGCTGGAAATTCTCGAAGAAGCAACTGAATCCGATTTACACGATCTGAAATTTGGACAAAATAAGAAAGTAAAAATTTGTGGTACTGACATGATTGTCTATCGTCTTGGCATGACCGGCGCTTTAGCATACGAAGTACATGGTGCTGCTAAAAATGCCGAAATGGCATACAAAAAGCTTCGCGAAGTGCTGTTTAAGTATGGCGGTAAACTTCAGGGTGCCCGCAACTATGTGCAAATTCAACACACCCCAGCCGGTTATCCCAATCAATTCCAGCATTTTTGGTATCCATTTCAGTCAAGTGGTGTCGGCCTGGCAGAATTTGCCGAAAAAATTGGTGGCTTAAATGCTCCCTTTGCGGGCAGTGCCTCCGACAACAACGAAAACTTCTACTCTACCCCCTATGATTTAGGCTGGGAAAAACTGATCAGTTTTAACAAGGACGATTTTATCGGAAAAGAAGCATTGATGGAAATTGCACAAAAACCATCACGTACCATGGTAACATTAGAATGGAATGCGGATGATGTGGCCGATGTCTTTGCCTCCCAGTTTAGAGGAACTGACGTTGAACCCTATGAACAGATCGAGCATATTTCCGGCCTTTCTGATGCTTCTCAAGGTGCAGCCATTCGCGGCGATTATGTTTTAGTGGACGATCAAAAAATCGGTGTCGCCACCGGAAAAACCTACTCATTCTATGAACAGCGGATGATTTCACTGGCCTCCATCGATCAGAAATATGCCAAAGAAGGAACCGTTGTGGTTGTTCTTTGGGGATCCCCCGGTACGCCGCAAAAAAAGATCCGGGCTAAAGTCGCTCGTTTCCCTTATTTTAATGCCGAATTCCGAAATGAAACATTTGATGTCGAAAAAATTCCCCGAAGAAAATAATAATGCTTAGCCCATAAAACCACCCCTGTTCTTATTATGAGGAACAGGGGTGCTCTTTTTATTCACACCACATCTTTCCTGATCTGGTCATTCAGAAGATTCACAACGTTTGGTAGGATTTCAGGAGATTATTGACACTATTTTAGAATTATTATCAGCTGAAAATCTAAATTATTCAGTATTTGTCTGTTCCAGCCTCATCCAGAATAATCTCTGGTACACTCTGTCGCTGTTCTAAATTGTAGTGCGCTGAAACTTCAATCTTTCCTGATTCTTTGCCAATCTTTTGCAGATCCTTCAGCTTAAATGCCCCAATCATCTGCTTAAGCATTTCTGCTTGCCCGGATAGTTCTTCACTAGCGGCGGCACTTTGTTCGGCAGTAGCAGAATTGGTTTGTACCACCACGGAGACCTGTTCAATTCCCTGAGTGATTTCGGCGATCGCTGATGCCTGTTCATTGGAACCCTCGGCAATTTTACTGACAATTCCGGTGACTTCCTCAATTTTTTCGAGAATCGTCTGTAAGCTAATTGCTGTCTCATCCGCAATGGTGTTACCCATCACTACCTTATTTATTGAACCTTCAATTAGACCGGTGGTTTCCTTAGCGGCTTCGGCACTCCGGGCTGCCAGAGTTCGTACTTCTTCTGCCACCACAGCAAAACCTTTGCCATGCTGTCCAGCTCTGGCAGCTTCGACCGCTGCATTGAGCGCAAGGATATTGGTCTGAAACGCAATGTCATCAATAACTTTAATGATTCTCGAAATATTCTTGGATGAGTTATTTATTTCATCCATGGCTGCCATCATTTTCTTCATCTGACCATTGCCCAACTGGGCATTTTCTTGAACGGACAGGGTAAGTTCACTAGCCTGATTGGCACTGATGGCATTCTTTTTCGTCTTTTCTGCCACTTCTTCAATGGATGCTGTCAATTCCTCAATGGCACTGGCCTGCTCGGTTGCCCCTTGAGACAACCCCTGACCACCACTGGAAATTTGCCGGGCACCATTTTCGACTTGTTCTGCTGCCGCATTAATTTCTGAAAGCGTACTGCTGAGCTGAGTCGTGATATCATTTATGGCTTTTTTTATTTCGAAAAAATCACCATGATAGTAGGCTGTAATTTCCTGATTCAGCTCACCCTTTTGCATGTTTATTAAAACCATCGTGATTTCACCAACAACCTGTTTCAAAAAATACGTAGTCTTATTTAAGGCTGTTTTAATTTCTGCATGATCCCCAGCGTAATCCCCTGTCATCTCTACCTGCAGATTTCCTTTTGACAGTGCTGTCATAACTTCAGACGCTTCATTGATCGGAGCGATAACAGCGTCCAGAGTCTGATTAAAGCCGTTGATGACTTTGGCATAACCACCTTTAAAACGATCCGGATCACCGCGATTGCTTAAATCCCCGGCAACCGCACTTTGTGTCATTTTTCTTGTTTCTTCAACCAGGCGCTGAATCGTCTCGATCATCTCGATCAGACTCGGCGTCAAGGTATCAGCATCACTGAGTTTTCCCATCTCCTTCAATTCGTCAAGATAAGTAAATTCACCCTGTGCGATACTATCAACTATCATAATAATTCGATTAAACTGATCCACCGCCCGATTGATTGATCCAGCAATCGATCCATAAAGTCCACTATAATTTCCTGCAATTTTTCTGGAGAAATCATTTCGATCAATGTGATCAAGCACCTCATTGCCTGCAGTTAGAGCACCCAGTCCATCAATACAAGCATTAATGCTGTCTTTTAGAATATTGAAATCGCCATTGTAATTTTCAGTGATTTTTTCAGGAATTACGCCGGCACCAATCTGATTGATGCATCGACTGGCATTTCGAAGCGGTTGAATAAGACCTTCCATAACCTGATTGATCCCTGAAACAAAATCCTGGTAGGAACCAGCTAAAACCTCCGGATCACCCTTGTAATCAAAATGCCCAAAATAAGCGACTTCATATCCAGCCTTTTCTATTTCCTTGTAAAGTAGATTAAGTTGATCTACCATATCAATAAGTGCATCGGCCATCCGATCCTGTTGAGAACTCGGTTTGATTTCAACAGTCAGATCTCCTTTGGCCAAGGCTTCAGCCGCTTCAACTAACTGTCGTCGACTTTCCTTCATCGTCGTGAAAGATGTCATCATCTGACCGATTTCATCTTTTGGTCTCATTTTTAAATCACTGAATAACTGGTCATCAAATTCAATTTCTCCATCAGCCATATGAGCGAATGCCTCGTTTAACCGGATGACGGGTTTCATCAATATTCTACCCCAAATAATTGCCACCGGAACACTTATTACAACGGTTGCCAACGCAACCAACCCGACTGTCAGTCCCAGGGAATGCAACGCTTGTGCCAATTTTTCTTCTGCGAGTGCCGTCGTTAACACCTTGCTAACCCCTAGATAAGCGGCCATCCCAGTAATCACAATACCAATAACCACGAAGACAATCACCAGCAGTGCTATTTTTCCAGCCATACCAGTTTTATAGTTTTTTTGGTGATTACTACCGTATTTTGACCTTACATCATCCATTTTCATTTCCTTTCATCAACTTGATCTGTTGAACAGACCAGTCTGCCTCATTTTACCAGGTCTAAATTCCTTCCCCCAATATTACGACATTCATCCTATCTCTAATGGTTCGCTGCCAGCTTTTATAGAGTTTTAAACATCAATTTTTAAAAACAAACCTTTTCAAGAATAATAGTAACCAAGAAAAGACCTGGTTGAAAAACCAGATCTTGTTATCTTTAGTCAATTGAGCTAAAACCCATGCCTTTTTTCCGAATTGTTTATAACATACGCCAATCGTTGTTTTAGTTTTCTCATTTTTTCAAAATTTTTAAAATAATTCTTCGCCTCAACGTCTTTATCACAGCCGATTTCTTTGGTACAATATCGGCCGCGATTTGAATCCAGTTTTCTGATGATACTACGCTTTCTCTTTATTTTTTTTCATATACATATAAAGTCCAATATAGCCAGCCAAAAATCCGCTGAACAGTCCACTTATTCCGTTTCCAATCGCATTAGCCAGAACCGTTTCCGGGATTGGCATCAGGAAATAATTGATCAAAAAACTGATCAGACAACCCATCAGTCCTCCGGTAATACCGGTTATTACAGCATCCCTCATCCTAAATTACCACCTTTCATCATTTCTTTGTCGCTTTTTTTAAGCTTATTTCCATTTTTTTAGGCAACCAGTTCTTTTGCTTTAACAGCGGCACTGCCAGCATCCGAGGCATAACCATCGGCGCCAATTTCGTCGGCATAAGCCTGAGTAACCGGGGCACCGCCGACAAGGACTTTCATATCCGGTAAAGCTGCTTTAACGGTTTGAACCGCTTCTTTTAAGGCTGGCATGGTAGTGGTCAACAGACCTGAACAGGCAACCAGGACGACGTTATCATTTTCTTTTACTGCTTCCACAAATCGGACGGCTGGGACATCGACACCCAGATCCACCATGTCGAATCCAGCACTTTCGATCATCATTGTGACCAGATTTTTACCGATATCGTGGAGATCCCCAGCAACCGTTCCGATGATACAGGTTCCTAAAGAGTTGGATACATCACCAGACATCACTGGTTTTAACACTTCCACGCCTTTGGACATCGCTTTGGCAGCAATCAGCATTTCGGGGACAAAGATTTCGCCGGAAGAGAATTTATCGCCAACCACACCCATGGAAGCGATCATCGCATCCAGAATATCCTGGGCTTTTTCGCCGGCATCCAGGGCTTCCTGAACCGCAGCGGCCACCTTCTTTGATTTACCCGTTTCGACCAAAACTTTTACTTCTGCTATTTTTGACATATTTTTCTCCTTTGATTTAAATTTAAACTCTTGTTTTTATTAATCTGCCCGGAACATGTGCATGGTCCAAGCTAAAATGTTACTATTTTATAAAAATACCTTCCCGGAAGGCGCTGATGTATTCCATACAATATTCGTCTTCACCCCTCATCGCTTCGGTAGCAAACAGCATCCCCATCATATCCTTGTTCAGCGGATCGAGGATAAAGCTGTCCATCCCGGCACTCATGGCTAGTACGGCAAAGGCCTGATTTGCAATCCGTCGAGCTGGCAGGTTGAAGGAAATATTGCTGACGGCACCGGTCACATGAATGGTTGGATATTGTTTTTTAATTTCCCGGATCACTTCGGTCACCATGGCGATGCCATCTTCAGAGGTACAAAGCATTTCAATCAAGGGATCAATATGCATGCGGGAGGGGTCGATCTTGTATTCTTTGCATTTTGCCATCAGATCGGTGAAAACGTCCAGACGATCTTTGGCGGTTTTCGGGATGCCCTTGTCACTATTTAATAAGGCCACGCATTCCCATTTGGTCTCGGCCAGTACTTTGAAAGCCACATCAACCTTACCGCCTTCCAGTGATACCGAGTTAAACAGTCCCGGTTTGTGGCAGTATTTCATCGATTCAATACAGGTATAAACATTGGGGCTGTCCACCGCAATCGGTACGTCGGTGGCATCCTGAACAATGTCGATCAACCATTTCATCGTTTCCAGTTCGATGTCATCATCCACTGAGGCACAGACGTCAATGAAATTCGCCCCGGCTTCGGCCTGCTTAATGGCCAGGTTCCGGATAAATTCGGCATCCTTTGCCGCAATGGCCTTCCCGGTTGAGGGAATGGCACCATTAATCTTTTCGCCAATAATAATCATTTTCTTTCTCCTCTTACAAATCTGTTTATTTCTGTAAAGCGTCAAATAATGATAAGATACGGCATTCCAGGCTTTGTGCATTCGTATTGAATACAATTGCAACAATACTTATCTGAACGGTTGATCCTACCATTTCTTTGACTGTTATATCGACCCCAGTGGTTGAGATCATGGTTGCCGGGGAATCGCATTCAACCAAAGCCTTGACATGACCGATAATCCCGCTCATTTCCTGTATCCACCTGGCCAGGATTTCAATTTCATCTGCCAAATTTTGTTTTATGGTTTCCAAATCTCCAATAATATCCCGCTTCCCGGAGCATACCAATGCATCATCATGCATGTGAGATTCAATCCCATGATGATGGTGACCAGCGTGATGGTGATGGTTACAGGATTCAGCGTGGTCATGCTTTGTTATCATATAAATCCTCCGCTTGATTGACTATTTTTTTCAATATGTCTTCTTGAATTACCGCTTTTGCGGATATTGGAATGACTTCCGCGGTTTGATTATAGTTTAATATGCTGTGCTCAACTTGTTTAAGTTCGGCACTGCTGATCAGATCCACTTTATTCAGTAATACGATCGAAGTGTCCTCCAGCTGTCCGGTTACCAACAATTCCATGGCGTTAACCAATCGTTGCCAGCGTTTGGCATCAGCGATGATCAGGATTGTGGCGTCAATACCCACCTCATCTAAAATTACTTTTCTGATACTGCCTGGATAAGCAACCCCAGTGGCTTCAATGATCAGCCATTGGGGATCAAGTTCGGTCTGGATTTTTTTAATACTGGCAACCAGTTCTCCGGTGAGAGAGCAGCAGGCACATCCACTAAAGAGATTGTTAACAATAAATCCGGCCTTCTTTAGAACTTTATCATCAATTCCGATGGCACCAATTTCATTTTCCACAATCGCAACTTTTACTTCAGAATGATACTCTTTTTCAAGACTGACGAGATATTCTGCCAGTTGCAGCAAGACGCTGGTTTTACCGGAGCCTAAAAAGCCCCCGAGAATTAATATCTTCACAATGGTTTCCTTTTCTGGTACTGCTATTTTGTTGCCAGTTGATGACTATAACGAACCGCTTCCTGAATAATAGGCATCATTTGCGCACCCATTTCGGCGGGATCTAAACTATTAACCAACACATGTCCGAAAAAGATAAAGCCTGGTTGTTGGCCATATTCATCAAAGCAGCGGTGCACTTCGGCGATTCGGGTTTCCAGGGTCGCATCGGCAGCGCCGGGGGCACCGTTGGTGTCAAAGCCACCCATCAAGACAATTTTATCGCCATATTTTTTCTGCATCCCGACAATATCATTGGTCGGCTGAACGGAAGTCCAGACAGCAGCTCCGGTTTCGATGATATCTTCAATCAGGGGTTCGCAGTAACCGCAGGTGTGCTGTACCGGGATCATCCCCAATTCTCTGACGGCGTCGTTAAGCCGTTTGTGATGGGGTTTAATCAGTTCACGATAGCTACTTGGTGACATAAACAGACCGCGTTCAGTGGCAATGTCATCGTAATTGGTAAATAGATCCGGATTGTAATATTGTTTTACTTTTTTGGCAAACTCAATCTTGTAATCGGTAATGGCGGTCATTAATTCATTACAGGCTTCTGGTTCTTCGGCCAGTGCCATCAGGGCTTCCTCAAAACCCATCAAGGCCGCTAGTCGCTCAAACACACCATTGCCACAACCAAATTCAATGGCTTGCACATTTCGGTCAACGGGCATCATGCTTAGTTCCGCATCCACCATATCCTGCCAGTCGACGGCTTCCAGATCAGGAAATTTGACGATGTTTTTCCAGTCGATGATGGTATCGGCATCCATAATATGTTCGTTGGGGGCTGGGATCGGGGCGCCACCGCCAGAAGCTGGGGTAATCCAACGAATACCAAAGCCATCATAGCCACCGCCCAGCGGTCCTTTTTCAATCCAGGGTCCTGGCAGGGCGCCAAATCCCAGCACGCCACAGTCGGCAAGGTGTACCGGGGTCCATTCAGTTTCTTGGTGATTGATTGCATTTAAATAGTTTTCTTTCGGTGTAAGTGCCATATCAATAGTCCTCCTAAAATTTTTGCTAATATTGATATTTAAATCTTACGATAAATTTACGAAACTGTAAATTATACAAGCTGATTGACTTTTCTTGTTATAACCTATACACTGTGTATAATGAGGTGAACAGCGATGAATCTGTCTTTAACGCTATTGAAAGAAAAACTGGCTGCTCTTGTAAAAGATGACAACATTGGTGTAAGTGGATCTTTATTGCATTTACCCCATCCGGTTTTTTATGCCGGTGGAGCCTGTTTAGCTTCCCACATATTATATATAACCATGGCCGAAAAACTGCCGTCTGACCTGACCTTTATGCCGGGTTCGGCCTTAATCTCCATTGGTGATCCCCCTCCCAGCTATTATAATGATGCGCTGGATCTGCTGGTAATTACCGATGCTACCGACATCTTTGAACTAAGCAATGCCATTCATGAAATTTACGATATTTATGTTACCTGGGATTTAAAGCTGCAGCGCTGTATTCGCGAGAAAAACTCCCTACAGTATCTGGCGGATATATCCGAACCAATTTTTGGAAACGGCATGTTTATCATGAATGGCGACTTTTATATGATTGCCCATTCAGCGATGCATGCACTCTATGACTCTCCGAATTTACATCTTGACGCATCAGGACGGATCCCCATCGAGCAGGTCAATTTATTTAAAAACGATGCGGTCTACAAAAAAATAAAGAACGAAAAAAATGTTTTTATCTATCCTTCCGAGGTATTGCCTTTTCGGACCCTTTGTAAAAACATTTTTCTCAATGATACCTTTCTTTTTCGGATCATTGTGCCCGAAACCGTCAAACCCTTCAACGACAGCGATTCCCAAATTTTAGATTATTTATCGCGTCAGTTGGTTCAGGATCCTGACTATCTTGTCACCTTTCATCGCACTAAGAATAGTCAATTGGCGACCCTGCTTCAAAATATTATGATTGGAAATGCTTATAACCAGACGGCTTTTGAAAAGGAATTGAAACAAATGGGTTGGTCGCAAACCAATCGTTATTGCGTCGTCCATATCAAGCCCAGCAGTCAGGATATTTATCACACCACTGCAACCTATTTCTGCAATGTGATCATGCAGGATTTTAGGCAGACCTTTGCCTTTTCACACAACCAGAGTATCCTGGTCATCATTAACCTGGATCACCTTGACGGGTCCCGGGACGAGTATTTCAAGAAATTTAATCGGCTAGTCAAAGAAGGTAATTTTAGAGTGGGCTACAGCAATTACGCGGTTGGCTTGAGCCAACTGAAAGAGTATTTTCTCGAGGCCGAAATCGCCTTGGAAATCGGCACCCGCAACGATCCCACGAAAGCGATCCATAAATTCTGTGACGCGGTACTCCCCTATATGCTCGATCAGATCACCACCGAATTACCGGGCCAATTGCTGATTTCGCCGATTTTAATGCGGCTTCAGGATTATGATCAAAAAAACCATACCGACTATGTTAAAACCCTGCGGATTTTTCTAGGAAACAATCTTAATGCGGTTCAGACTGCCAAAGACTTGTTTATTCACCGGGCCACCATTGTTTACCGGTTGGAACGGATCAAAGAAATCGGTCAAACTGACTTAAAAAATAAAAATGATCTGCTGCACCTGGATCTTTCATTTGAACTGATCCAGCTGGCTGCAAACTGAAAAAAGGGTGGTCACTAACCATAAATTGATTAGTGACCACCCTTTTTTATGCTAGATCAAATTTAAATATGCTCTTCTGCTATCGACCACGGCATAAAGTATCACCAGCCGCTTATCTTCATTTACCTTGTAAAAAAGGATGTGCTTTTCAACAATTAAAACCCGATATCCCTGCTTTTTCAAAATGCGATAGCGGGGACTGGTTCCGCTCAGCGGGAAATCTTCCAGAATCTTCACTGCTTTTTCAATTTTTTTAAGATAATCAAGCGCCGCATCAATTGCGTCGGCATCATCGGCGATGTAATTGATGATTTCATAAAGCTGATCGTTGAATTTGTCCGTTCTGCTAATCGCGTACTTCATGATCACTTTTTCCTGGCGAGCAGCGATTGGCGGATCCCTTCAAAGGTCTCTTCAACCGGGGCAACCCGCTGCTGCAAAACATCCTCGTCTGCTTCGGCAAGAGTTCTCAGTAATTCAAGCTCCGACTCCATCTGATGGTAGGTCTGTAAATCGAGTACGGCTGTATCGCCCCGACCGTTGACCGTAATAAAAACCGGCTGTCTCGTTTCATGACAAATCTTAGCAATTTCATTGTAATGATTTCTTAAATCGGCTGATGGTCTGATAATTCCCATAATTAAACCTCCCGTATATAATAGTCAAATTATATCATAATTAGACTATTTAATCAATGGTATTGGTTGCCTGAACCCGTTACACGGCATACTTCCCAATCCGATTCTTAACCAGATCCGCCACTGCTTCCGTCGCTTCAAACAAGTCGTTGGCGTAGGCATCGGCTTTGATCCGGCCGGCATATTCAGCCGTCACCGGGGCGCCGCCGATGATCACCTTGACCTGGGCGCGCAGCCCCTGTTCCACCAGGGCCTCGATCATATTGTCCAGCTCCGGCAGGGTGGTGGTCAGCAACGAGGATAAGGCCAGCACATCGGGTTTATGCATCCGGACGGCTGCAATAAAGGTTTCCGTCGGCACATCAATACCCAGATCAATGACCGTGTAACCGCTGCCCTGAAGCATCATGATGACCAGGTTTTTGCCGATATCGTGGAGATCCCCGGCCACCGTGCCAATCGCCACTATCCCTTTGGAGGTGCCGGTTGAACGGGACAGCATCGGTTCCATCACATACATCGCTGCGTGGGCGGCCCGGGAGGCCATCAGCACATCGGTGACATAGATCTCGCCGTCAAACATTTTCTGACCGAGATCCTTAAAAGCCGGGTTGATCGCAGTCTGGATAATCTTATCAGTGCGGATGCCATAATTCAGGGCTTCCTTGGTTTTATTCATGGCGATCTGGGTTTCCCCGTTTTCGATGGCCTGCTGTAATTCGATTAATACTTTTTCCATATTCGGCACCTTATCGTTTGTGAATTTTCCGGAATTGGGTCGGGGTGATCCCTTCAAATTTACGGAACACCTTGGTGAAATAGCCGGCATCCCCATAGCCGACCTTTTCGGCAATGGCTTGAATCTGATAATGCGGATTAAGCAGCAGTTTCTTGGATTTTTCAATCCGAACCTTTAACACATAATCCATGATCGGCATGCCCAGCTGCTCTTTGAAAATCCGGCCGGCATAACCGGGGCTGAGACAGGCGGCATCGGCGATGGCCTCCACCGTCAGGTTGTCCGGGTAGTGATTTTCGATATAGTTAGTCATCAGGGCGATATTGGGGTTTTCTGGTTTGACTGCCGCCGCCTCAAGCTGTTCCAGATAGGCATCCACGGCTTTGGACGTGATGACCGAGATGTTTTCTTGCGAAGTGGTCTGATAGATTAGGCCGATGGCATGATCGTTGATTTGCAGAAACGGCGCCATCGCCGGCCCGATCCGATTGACAGCCCGGGACAGCACCACCAGCAGCTCGGTCATTTTGGCTCGCATCGGCGCCAGATTCTGATGGGCTTCATAACGCAGCCCGGAGATCAGCCCCTCCAGATAGGCTTTCGCTTTTTTGCGGTTTTGCTGCAGCTGGATGATGATTTCATCCTCATCAATCAGTGACCGACTTTCGCTTTTGTCCGCTTGTTCTTCCCGGCTTTTGTGGTTTTCAATTTCGGCATGATAGAGGGTCCGCTGACGGGCAAACTCCCGGGACTGTTCAAAATTTTCCCAGCCGGCTTTCATAATATAGTTGGCCACTACATACAACAGGTAGGCTGAGGCCTGGACCTGATTGCCGGTAACAATGGCCAGCTCCCCCACCGCTTCAAATAATTCCTCAAAATCATCGGTGATCGCCTGGTTCATCTTCCTGAGTTCAATCCAGAAAAATTCCTCCGGCTCCCACATCAGCACCTGGCCGCAGATAATCGTGCCGACATGCTCGCTATTTAAGACAATCGGCGCCGCCCACTCAATCAGACCTGAGGGACAGCGGAAAATATAGGGCTCGCCAAACAGCGCCGCCTGCTTGCCGGCCCGTTTATAAGCCGCCTGACAGCGGTTCTTGCCGCCTTCCAGACTATAGATAATGCGACAGAATTTACAGCATTTCTTAATCCCCTTGCGCGGAAAGATTGAGACCCCTTCGCCATCGACAATATTGGCCATCAGGCCAGTAGTGGTGGTAAAGGCGTCAAGAATTTCCTGGAGGGTTTTGATGTCGACCAGGTCGCTGAGGCGTTTTTGATTGGGCTTCCGGGGTTCGGATTGATTCATTGCTTCACCTGTTTAGTTTAATCTGTGATTTTTTATCAGTATAGCATGATTTTTCTAAAAACAATATTAAAATAAAAGCGTTGTTTTTTGTAAAAATGAAAACAACACAGCGGGTTGGAAGCGCCGTGTTGTTAAAGGTTTAAGTCCGGTAATTGCTGCCTGTTTTATTTAAAGTTTTTCAACTCCATGCCAGGCTTCAAGCATCGGGCCTATCCGTGAATCACCAACAAATAGTGAGTTTCCATTTTCATTCAGCAAAGTTGGAAAGAGTATGAAATTGCCGTATTTTCCATACTGTTTGGCGCAGCGGATAGCCTCGTCAATGACAGCTTCGGTTGAAGCGCCAATATAGCTGGCTGGTCCTGATGAATCCCAGCCGCCTTCGATAATCAGGCGACCTTTGTATTTTTCCTGGATTCCTTCCAGATCATTACTGATCTGGGCCGAACTCCAGATTTTTGCCCCCATTTCCACGTAATCTTCAATAATCTTTTCGCATTTTCCGCAGGTGTGCTGGCAAAATATTACACCTCTGGACGTCACTGCCTCAATAATCCGTTGATGAGCCGGTTTGATGACTTCACGATAGACTTTTGGTGACATAAATAGTCCGTTGGCAGTCGCTAAATCATCTAGATAAGTAATGACCTCCGGCTGATAAGCATCAATAAAACGATTCATGCAGGCAATTTTATAGTCGGCAAAAGCTTCGAAAAATTCCCGACAAGAATCTGGATCTTCAACCAGTGAACAAAGCGTATTTTCAAAGCCCATAAAAGCGGCCAGCCGTTCAAATAATCCGGTTGGACTGTAAACATTGATAATCACCTCGTCCCGGTTCACACCCTCCAGTTCCATTTTGGCTGCTTGTTCAATGCCCAAAGTATTCACATCTGGAAAACTGACATATTCTTTCCAGTCGGCGATATCATCAAATAAAAATTTATTTGGCTCAGGCATTTCGCCTTCTTTTGTCAAAATCCAATTGACACCAAAAACGTCTATGCCTCCCATTGTTGGCTGATCAGCACAATCAGCTCCGCCAACACAGATTTTATATAATTCCATGATATTTGGAATAAACTCCGGTTTCTTCCCCTCGATCATCGCAAAAAAATTCTCTCTCTGATTCATCTTGTATCCTCCCCTTATTCTTGTTCTATATTTTTGTTCTTAGCAATTAGCTCTTACTTAACCAGTTCTTTAGCCTTAACCGCCGCCGATCCGGCATCACCCGCATAGCCATCAGCCCCAATTTCCGCCGCAAACTCCGGCGTTACCGGGGCGCCGCCGACAATCACCTTGCAGCCGCTCAGGCCACTGGCTTTAATGGTGGCAACCGCTTCTTTTAAAGCGGGCATGGTGGTGGTCAAAAGTCCCGAGCAGGCGATTAAGGTCACATTGTCATTTTCTCTGGCCGCTGCCACAAATTTTTCAGCCGGTACATCCACCCCCAGATCCACCATCGTAAAGCCGGCGCTTTCAATCATCATCGAAACCAGATTTTTGCCGATATCATGAAGATCCCCAGCGACCGTTCCGATCACGCAGGTTCCCAATGAAGCGGCGTTATCACCGGCCATCAAGGGCCGTAACACATCCACCCCTTTGGACATCGCTTTGGCCGCGATCAGCATTTCCGGAACGAAAATTTCGCCGGCCGAGAACTTATCCCCCACCACGCTCATTGAATCCACCATGGCCTGGAGAATTTCCGCCGGCTGGCCACCAGCATCCAACGCTTCCTGGACCGCTGCCCCGATCTTCTTGGACTTCCCTGCTTCCACCAATTCTTTGACTTCTGTAATTTTTGACATGTTTTCTTCCTCCTATTATAGTCGATTTTATATAAATGTGTGATTAACACGTTAACCCTAAACTGTTATTTTTTTACCGCACCGTGAATTCCCTGGCGGTAAGCCCGGATATATTCGACGCAATATTCGTCGTCACCCATCAAGGCCTCGGTGGCAAAGATGATCCCCATTAAATCCCGGTCAGTGGGATCAAGGATAGCACTGTCCAGCCCGGCCATCATCGCCATGACAGTAAAGCCCATATTAACCGTTTTGCGGGCCGGCAAATTAAACGAAATGTTGCTGATTGCCCCGGTAACGTGGATGGTCGGGTATTGATTCTTGATTTCCCGGATCACATCCGTCACCACCGCGATTCCCTCTTCCGAGGTACAGAGCATTTCCACCAGTGGGTCGATATGTAGTCGCGATGGCGCAATCCCGTATGCTTTGGCTTTGGCCATAATATCGGCAAAGACCTCCAACCGGTCGGTGGCAGTTTTGGGGATGCCCTTGTCGCTGTTAAGCAGTGCCACACATTCCCAGCCGGTCTCCGCAATGGCCGCAAAGCCGACATCGACCTTATTGCCTTCCATCGAAACCGAGTTAAAGAGCCCCGGTTTGTTGCAGTACTTCATGGCCGCAATGCAGGTCTGTTCGTTGGGGCTATCCACCGCAATCGGCGTCTCGGTGACTTCCTGGACGATGTCAATCAGCCACTTCATGGTCTCCAACTCGACGTTATTCTCCACTGAGGCGCAGACATCGATATAATCCACCCCGGCCGCCGTCTGAATCCGGGCCAAATGCCTGATATACTCGGCATTCCGGGCCGCAATGGCTTTCGCCGTGGCGGGAATGGCGCCGTTGATTTTTTCTCCGATGATGATCATGTTTTGTTCTCCTATCTATTTATCTTACGATCACTCTTTTTCAAGCGTTTTGTAATATCTGCATTATATCCGAATGAAAACGATGAAGATATGGACGAAATCACATCATTTTATGAAAATTCCCGCTTATTTTCCGGGACATCATCCCGCCATTTTGTCAAATAGTAAAATCCCGACATTGTTTCAGGGGAATATAGGATTATTCCTATATTCCCGGCAATAAAAAAGTGCCTACGGCACGTCAACACCCCTGCCCCTCAATCTTGAGGGTTTTTGGGGTTTTCTTTATCTTTCATTTGGTGTAAAATTCAAACATGAGTATTTTACAGCATATTTTTTCTGATTATTATGACCTGATTCGTACCTTAACACTGCGACTTGTTGTTGTTGAAAATATTGATAAAATGGTTCATTGCGGAGATTTTTCCCGCGGCTTTGCTTTATACGGCTGCAGTCATTGCGGCAAGTTAAAATTTGTACCGTTCCGCTGCAAAAGCCGTTTCTGCCCCACCTGCGGCAATCTCTATTCCCGGAAACGCTCCACCGCCATGTCCTTTAAACTGCTCAACTGCCGTCATCGCCACTGTGTTTTTACGATTCCTGAACAATTACGCATTTTCTTTTTGAAGGATCGCTCGCTGCTCTCTGATCTTTTCCATTCCGTCAGGGATGTCATTCTGCGCCTTTTTTCAAAAATGAACCGCTCTGAAAACTTCACCCCCGGTTTCATCGCTGTCCTTCACACCTTTGGCCGTGATCTCAAGTGGAATCCTCACATCCATGTCCTTGTTTCAGAAGGGGCTGCCGGCAACAGGACTCCCTGGCGCAAAGTCAGTCATTTCAATTTCAACTTCCTCCGCTTTGCCTTCCGGACGGCTCTGCTTGATCATCTGGCCGCCCGTCTCGGTCCTTCTTTTAATCCCATGAAATCCCTGATTTATAAACTCTGCCCCAAGGGGTTTTATGTTTATGCCAAACCCAATGTCTGCAATCCCCATCAGGTTGCCAACTATATTGGACGCTATCTGGGACGACCGGTCATTGCCACTTCCCGGATTGACTCCTATGATGGCCAATCCGTCACCTTTCATTACAACCGCCACGAAGACGGCGTTCTTGTTCATGAAACCCTTTCCGCCATGGACTTTATCAAGCGGCTTATCCGCCATATTCCTGACAAACATTTTAAAATGATCCGCTATTATGGCCTTTATGCCAAACACCACCCCCAGATGCCTTACTTCCGCTATGCGATTCATCCCGGAAAACGTAAGATCCTCCGTTCCTTCAATCGCTGGCGTGATTCCATCGCACTTTCTTTTGGCCTTGACCCGCTTCTTTGTTCCTGCGGTCATACCATGAATATTCTCGAAATCTATCACCACCATACAGCGCTTTTCCATCACTATCTGAAGTATCTCGATTCTTCCTGACTCACCCTTTTTATGCTATAATGGGATATCTTTTTTACCTGGAGGTTTCCCATGACATCACCCGCCGATGTAAAAGCGCTGCGAAACATTTATATCCAAAATCCCCCTGAAGGCATTTCGCCGGATGAAATCCGCCAGATGTCTGTCGATGATCTGCTCGATATGGATTATTTTCTTCATGAAGATGATGATCTTTTTAATGACGCTTTCTTTGAGGATGATCTCTTTTTCTGATCTTTTTTCATTCGTTTGAAGGCTTTCTTTGTTATACCCTTTTTTCCTTTTGGCCGTTTATTTTATTTTTTCTTGTTTTGCGTAATTTCCTATTAAATCGGGTAGGAGGCTGACCATTAATTGATCAGCCGACCTCCCACACCACCGTAC